>JOKI01000012.1 GCA_000722615.1 Pseudorhizobium pelagicum
GCCAGCACCAGCAGCCCCAGCAGCGCCCGCAGCTGTTCGCCGCGCAGCCGCTGGCCCACCCGCACGCCGTATTGCGCGCCGATGACGCCGGCCACCATCAGGATGGTCGCCAGGACGATGTCGACCGAATAGTTCGTCGCCGCCTGCACCATGGTCGTATAGGCGGTCACGAAGATGATCTGGAACAGCGAGGTGCCGACCACGACGTTGGTGGGAATGCGCAGCAGGTAGATCATTGCCGGCACCATGATGAAGCCGCCGCCGACGCCCATGATCGAGGTCAGCACGCCGATGGCAAAGCCCAGCGCCAGCACGGGGATTGCGCTGAGGTAGATCTTCGATTTCTTGAACCGCATCTTGAAGGGCAGGCGGTGCACCCAGATGTGCTGGCCCGGCCGCTTTGCCAGCGGCGCCTCGTTGCGCGCGGTGCGCCGCAGCGCCCGCACGCTCTCGTTCAGCATCAGCGCGCCGACGGTGCTGAGCAGCAGCACGTAGAGCAGCGAGATGAACAGGTCGAGCTGGCCGAGCCGTCGCAGCCAGGAGAAGATCGAGATGCCGACGGTGGCTCCCGCAAGACCGCCGACCAGCAGCACCGTGCCGAGCTTGATGTCCAGCGTGCCGCGCCTAAAATGGGTGATGGCGCCGGAGATCGACGATGCGACCACCTGGTTGGCGCCCGTCGCCACGGCCACCACGGGCGGGATGTTGTAGAAGATCAGCAGCGGCGTGATCAGAAAGCCGCCGCCGACGCCGAACATGCCGGACAGGAAGCCGACGGCCGCACCCATGCCGAGAATGATGAAGATGTTGACCGAAAGCTCTGCGATCGGCAGGTAAACTGTCACGGCCGAACCTCAAACACGATGGGCCGCCCCGGACGAGGCGGTGTCGCCATGCGGATGGACCACTCCGCGTCAGCGTCGGGAAATCTGTTGCAGGCGACCCGAAAAGACCGGTGCAACCATGGTTTTGTCATGCGCCCGACCTCGGGGTTGAGTCAACGTGCAAACCCCGATTACACCGGCATTTTCCCGTTTTTGTGACGGTGTGCTCAACGCCGCGTTACGGCATCGATCCGTCAGTTGTTGCGCGCCAGCAATTCCTTGACCATGGCGTCGTCGATCTTGCCGGTCGGCTCCTGGCCGAGCGAGGTCTGGAACTCCTTGATGGCGCCGATGGTCTTCTGTCCCATCTTGCCGTCTGGCGCTCCGGCGTCGAAGCCGTTCTTGTTGAGGATGGCCTGGATGTTGCGGATCGCCTTCTCCATGTCCACCGACGATGTCTTCACCGCCATTTCGCCGGCCCATTCGTCGGGAAGCTGAACGCCGTTGGCGCGCGTGTCGAGCGGCTTGGGCTTCCAGGCCTCCACGGCGGCGCGGGCAGCTTCCAGGTCCTGCTGGCGCATCGCCTTGGCCACCTCGTCGCGCTTCTGCGCCGCATCCTGGTCGCCACCCTTGGCGGCGATGGCAAACCATTTGTAGGATTCGACGAGGTTCTGCGTCGTGCCGTTGCCGCGGGCGTAGAGGATGGCGAGGTTGAACTGGCTGTCGGAGACGCCGAGCTCGGCGGCCTTCTTGAACCAGTCGGCGGCGGCGGCATAGTTGAGCTCGCCCTCGGCGCCCGAAGCGTTCAGGACCGCAAGGTTGTGCATGGCGCTGGCATTGCCGGCCGCCGCGGCCTGCTGGTAGTAGCTCATAGCCTTGTCGAGATCGCGCTCGATCCCGGTGCCCTTCTCGAAGAGATTGCCGAGCCGGTACTGGGCAGGCGGGAAGCCGCGATCGGCCGACAGTCTGTACCAGGTGGCCGCTTCGGAAAGGTCGACTGCGACGCCGCGGCCTTCCGTGTAGCGGGCGCCGATCTCGAACAGTGCAACGGGATCGCCGGCTTCGGCAGCATCCGTCAGCGACTTTGGTCCGATCGAGGCGGGGACGACGATCGCCGGTGCCGTCGGCTCGGCCGCCGCAGTGCCGGCCGCTTCCGGCGCGGCTTCGGCAGGGGCGGGAGCATCCAGAGTGGATGCGACACCGGCAGCCGGGCGCGGCTCCATCATCGAGGCCTGCTGGGTGTCGCGGGCGACCGGGGTAACGGCAGCCGGCGCCGCATCCTCTCCCGCAGGGCCGCCAGCCGGCGAGATCTCCGCCGTGGTCTCGGCAGGCGTCGTGGACACCGGGCCGGCGACGACGTCCGGAGCCTCCGCGGGCGCATCGGTTGCCTCGGCCAGTTCCGCTTCGCCTTCCGGTGCTTCATCCGAAACGGGCGCCTGCGTGACGGCCGGCGGCAGCGGCGCCTGTTCGCCGCTCGTCAACGTCCGGGCGAGCGGTATCGCCATCAACGCCAGCAGCACGGCGCCGACAGCCATCATGATGGGACGGCGCTGCCGCGAGAGCGCGCTGCCGATCACGCTGTTTCCCGGGTTCTTGGATCCACCGGTAGCGCTGGCGGGGTCTGTTTCCAGGGCTGCCGCCTTGGCTGCCCGGCGCGCTGCTGCGATATAATCGGCGCGTTCGGAGACGCTGGCCTGCGTGCTGCCGCCGCCGCCGGCTGCCGCCTGGCTGGCGCGGACGCGTTCGAGGATCTGGCGGACGTCCGGTGTGCCGGAGCCGGGTTCGAGCGGTTCATGCTCCCGCTCCGGCGGCAGCATGTCTACCGGATCGAGGGAGGGTGCCGGGTCGACGACTGTGCGTCCCGATGTCGAGGCAACGGTTTTCTGTCCCGGCCGCAGGCGCTGGGAAATCTTGGTGAAAATGCCCTGCCTTGAAGGCTCTTCCTCCGCCATGGTCGCGGCGGGCATGTCCGGGTTCACGGTCGGCTGGTCCGCTTCGACCTCGGGGGCTGCACCGTCCTTCTCCGTGCTACCCGGTGCCCGCGCATCCGGCGCCCGCACGGCTGTGTGCAAGGTGCTTCCCGCCAGAGACTGAAGGAGGTCGGCATGAAAATCGTCCACCTCCGGCGATGGACCTGTCGGTTTGGCCTGGTCGGTCGGCGCGGCAACGGGACCGGCGGATGCCCTCTCCCATGGTGCCGCATTCTGCTGCATGGCCGGCTGCTGCGCCACGGCCGGCGCGTAGCGGTCCTCCATCGTGTCCAGGCGGTCGGCAATCTGCACGAGCGTGCTGTGCAGCGCGTTGAGCGTGTGCTGCGAGCGCGCCTCGGTGCTGCGGGTCAGCTCCTCGAGTTGCCGAAGATCTTCGGCAAGGGCCGTCAGCGCCGACATGTCCATGGCGGGCGCTGCAGAATTGCCGCGACGGGCAAAACTGTCCACCACCGCCTCTGCGGCCTGGCGTGCCGCCTCGATGATGTATTCGTCGTTGGTGCTCACGTAGCTTTCGAGCGCCGTGACCCGGTTTTCGATCTCGGGTGATGCCGCCCGCGACGGGTCGCTCATCAGGCTCGAGAGATGGGAGATCTGCGCTTCGAGGCTCTTCAGCGCGGCACTGTCGCCGATCGGTCCCTGCACGGTCTCGTCCAGGCGCGCGGCGATGTCGCTCAGCCTGTCCTCGATGCGGCCGATCGCGGCCTGTTCGGCGGCCGGCTGCTGCAGGCTCTGGTTATAGTCCATCTCGTCGATGCGACGGGCGAGATAGTCGAGCCGTTCCGCCAGCGCCTCGTTGATCTGTCCGTGACCCAGGCGATCGATCTTGTCCGAGATGTCGGCGAGATATTCGGTCAGGCCGGACTGCTCGTCCGGCCGGCTCGGCTGGGCAAGCATCTGCGACAGCTGCTCGAGCCTTTCCTCCAGCCGCAATGCGACTTCTTCCGTCGACAGCTGCTCGATACGGCCCGACAGAGCTTCGATCCGCTCCGAAAGTCCCTCGTCGGATTCCGCACGCGGGCTTGTCGCCATGGTGTCGATCTGTTCGGACAGACCGGCGATCCTGCTTTCCAGCCTCTGGAAGGCGGTGTGGTCGGCGGCGGAGGCGGATGCGGCGCGGCTGCCTGCCGCAATCGCCCTACTGATTTCGTCCAGGCGGTCGGCAAGCAGCACGAACTGCTCGTTCAGCGCCTCGTCGTTCGGCTGCATGCGCGAACCAAGCTGCTCCATGACGGTCGCGATCGCCATCAGCTTCTGTTCCATGCCGCGGACCGCCGGGCCGTTGTTCATGGAGCCGAGCTGGTTCTTGATGTCGTCGATCCGATAGGCAAGCCCCACCAGATCCTCGCGCAGTTCCTGCGTGTCGAAGTCGACGATCCGGTCCTCGATCCCCTGCCACCGGGCGTCGAGGTGCCGGAGGCTGTCCTCCCGCGCCAGGCCTTCAAGGACGGAGCGCAGCTCGTCGTATTCGCGGCGCAACGCATCGGCCTCGGGGCCGCCACGATGGCCGAGTGTCTCGATGCCGTCGGCCAGGCGGGCCAGGTCCTGGCGCAGCGCGTCGCCGATCTGCTGTTCCTGCGCGACCGAGCGGATGCTGGTCACCTCGGCGCGCAGCGCGTTCATCTCCTGCGCAACGCCGTCGGCAATATCCTGTTTCAGTTCCTGGCGCAGGCTGACCAGCGCCTCGGCGATCTCGCGCAGGGAAATGTCGTCACCGGAAGCTCTGGTGGCGCCCTGCGGCGGGACTGGGCGGTGCGGCTCGGCGGCACGCGCCTCGGGACGACGCTCCAGCCGCGGCCGCGGCATGGCGGGCGGTGCGACGGGCTCTGCCCGGACAGCGTCTTCCCGTGCGGCGGCCAGCATGCGCTGGCGGTTGCGGATTTCCTGAAGCGGGTCGATCGAGCCCGGTGTGGGCGAGGCCGGGAACAGCGGCGGCGCGGTCGTGGTGCGATCCTCCGCCAGCTGCCTTGGCAAGGGTGCCGCGTCCGCATGCCGTGGTTCGCGGGACGCCTGCATCAGGCCCTCGATGCGCGATTCCAGTCCCTTGATCGTCCGGTTCAGCGCATCAAGGGACGATCTGTCGCCGGGTCGGGGAGATGTCGATCGTGAACCGTTCATAATTGCTGCTCGTTCCAACGTTACGCGTGGCGGTAGGCCGTGGTTTCCGGCCGTGGCGGAATGTATGTGCCCTGGCCAGCCACCGGGACATGCGGTGGAACGAGGGTCCTCCGGAGGCCGAACATCGACCGGACGGGACACCTCGCTTCAATGTCGAGTATTTCCTCCGACGTGGTAAATAAGCCGTTAACCAGGGGAGACTTTTTTAACCATTCAAGTAGCTTTGCGGGGCGCTTGCGCTGGAAAGCGGGCCGTGATCGCCGTTGCGGATGTGGCAAAAAATCCTGCCGCGGATGTTTGACGTTTACGCAAACGTCAATTATTTATGGCAGCCATGATGGGCGGACTTGGAGGTCCGCGCGAGGATATGGAGGACGCTCGACCATGCCTGTTTACAAGGCTCCGGTAACCGATACCCTTTTCGTGCTGAACGACGTGCTTGGTCTGGAGCGCTACGGCAACCTGCCGGGCTTCGCCGATGCCTCTCCCGACATGGTCGAAGCCATTCTCGGCGAAGCCGCGAAAGTGGCCGAGGAAGCGCTCTTCCCGCTCAATCTCTCCGGCGACCAGGAAGGCTGCACCCGCCACGACGACGGCTCCGTCACGGTGCCCAAGGGCTTCAAGGAAGCCTATGACCAGTATTGCCAGGGTGGCTGGATCGGTCTGGCCGTACCGGAGGAATTCGGCGGCCAGGGCCTGCCCTATACGCTGCACGCCGCCGTCGGCGAATACATGTCGTCGGCCAACATGTCGCTGATGATGTATCCGGGCCTGACCCAGGGCGCGATCGCCGCGATCCTTGTCCACGGTTCCGACGAGCAGAAGCAGACCTACCTGCCGAAGATGGTCGAGGGCACCTGGTCCGGTACCATGAACCTGACCGAACCCCATTGCGGCACCGATCTCGGCCTGCTGCGCACCAAGGCCGTCCCGAACGGCGACGGCACCTACAAGCTGTCCGGCCAGAAGATCTTCATCTCCGCCGGCGAACACGGCATGACCGACAACATCATCCACCTGGTGCTCGCCCGCATCGAGGGCGCGCCGGAAGGCACCAAGGGCATCTCGCTCTTTATCGTGCCGAAGTTCATGGTCCAGGAAGATGGATCGGTCGGCGAGCGCAACGCCGTCACCTGCGGCGCCATCGAGCACAAGATGGGCATCCACGGCAATTCCACCTGCGTCATGAACTACGACGAGGCGGTGGGCTATCTGATCGGCGCCGAGAACAAGGGCCTCTCGGCCATGTTCGTGATGATGAACGAGGCCCGCCTCGGCGTCGGCCTTCAGGGCCTCTCGATCGCCGAGACCGCCTACCAGAACGCCGTCGCCTATGCCCGTGAACGCATCCAGGGCCGTTCGCTCTCCGGCCCCAAGGCGCCGGAAAAGAAGGCCGATCCGATCATCGTCCACCCGGACATCCGCCGCACGCTGATGACCATCAAGGCCTTCAACGAGGCCGGCCGTGCCTTCATGCTGTGGACGGCGCTGAAGTCCGACATCGCCCACCGCTCGCCCGACGAGACGGAGCGCCAGGAAGCCGACGACCTGCTCGGCCTCGCCACCCCGATCCTCAAGGGCGTCCTCACCGACAAGGGCTTCGACCATGCGGTCATGGCCCAGCAGGTCTATGGCGGCCACGGCTACATCGAGGAATGGGGCATGAGCCAGTATGTCCGCGATGCCCGCATCGCGATGATCTACGAGGGCGCCAACGGCATCCAGGCGCTCGACCTCGTCGGCCGCAAGCTGGCGCTGAACGGCGGCCGCGCCGTCATGGCCATGTTCAAGGAGATCGGCGACTTCTGCGAGGAGAACCGCGCCGACGAGGCCATGAGCCTCTACACCAAGGGGCTGAAGAAGGGCCTGAACGACCTGCAGGCCTCCACCATGTGGTTCATGCAGAACGCCATGGCCAAGCCCGACAATGCCGGCGCCGGCTCCACCGACTACATGCACCTCTTCGGCGTGGTGACACTCGGCTACATGTGGGCGAAGATGGCGAAAGCCGCCCAGGCGGGTCTTGCCGCCGGCGACGCCCGCGAGGAGTATCTGAAGACCAAGCTCGTCACCGCGAAGTTCTACATGGAGCGCATCATGCCGGAAACGGCGCTGCGCAAGGCCCGCATCGAAGCCGGCGCCGACACCATGATGGAACTGGCGGCAGAGGCGTTCTGAGTTTTCCCTTCTCCCCGGCGGGGAGAAGGTGGCCGAAGGCCGGATGAGGGGGATGCCACAGTGCAAGCAGCCCCCTCATCGCCTCGCATTCGCTCGGCACTTCTCCCCGCGGGGGAGAAGAGGAAAGATGAAATTCCGGCGCCCACGCGCCACCCCTCCAGGGGTAAAACGGGAGATGACACCATGACCGAAGTCTTCATTTACGATCACGTGCGCACGCCGCGCGGCCGCGGCAAGAAGGATGGATCGCTGCACGAGGTGCCCTCCGTCCGCCTTGCGGCCAAGACGCTGGAAGCCATCCGCGACCGCAACGGCCTCGACACCTCGACCGTCGACGACATCATCTTCGGCTGCGTCGATCCGGTGATGGACAGTGGCGCCGTCATCCCCAAGGCCGCCGCCTTCGAGGCCGGCTATTCCTTCGCCGCACCCGGCATGCAGATCTCCCGCTTCTGCGCGTCGGGACTTGATGCCGTCAACTTCGGCGCCGGCAAGATCGCCGCCGGCTCCGACGACATCGTCATCGCCGGTGGCGTCGAGAGCATGTCGCGCGTCGGCATGGGCATGTCCGGCGGCGCCTGGTACATGGACCCCTCCGTCAATTTCCCCGCCTATTTCATGCCTCAGGGCGTCTCCGCCGACCTGATCGCCACCAAATACGGCTTCTCCCGCGACGACGTCGATGCCTATGCGGTGGAAAGCCAGAAGCGCGCCGCCCATGCCTGGGAGAAGGGCTACTTCAAGAACTCCGTCATCCCGGTGAAGGACCAGAACGGCCTGACCATCCTCGACCGCGACGAGCACATGCGCCCGACGACCGACATGCAGTCGCTCGCCTCCCTCAACCCCTCCTTCCAGATGCCGGGCGAGATGGGCGGCTTCGAGGCCGTCGGTATCCAGGCCCATCCGGAAGTCGAAAAGATCACCTATGTCCACCACGCCGGCAATTCGTCCGGCATTGTCGATGGTGCCGCAGCCGTCCTGATCGGCTCGAAGGCCGGCGGCGAGGCGATGGGCGTGAAGCCGCGTGCAAGAATCCGCCACTTCACCAACATCGGCTCCGACCCGGCGCTGATGCTGACCGGCCCGGTCGACGTCACGGAAAAGCTCCTAAAGCGCTCCGGCATGTCGATCGCCGACATCGACCTCTTCGAGCTGAACGAGGCCTTCGCCGCGGTCGTCCTGCGCTACATGCAGGCCTTCGACATTAGCCACGACAAGATCAACGTCAACGGCGGCGCGATCGCCATGGGTCACCCGCTCGGCGCCACCGGCGCCATGATCCTCGGCACCGTGCTCGACGAACTGGAACGCCGCGATCTCAACACCGCGCTCGTGACCCTCTGCATCGGCGCCGGCATGGGCACGGCAACGATCATCGAGAGGGTTTGAGGCAGTCTTAACCCTCCCCCTTGTGGGGAGGGGTTTCACCCGGCCGGATCGCGCCAGTCCTGGAGCGGCCGACGGTCGCGTCAAGCCCGAGGATGACGGAAGAGAGAGCAAGCCTGATGACACCGAAACCTGAGGTCTACGAGCAGCAAAAGAACGAGATCGAGCAGCAATATGCGCAGCACAATCTCGATCGCGACATGGCTGATGCCTATCGCTCGAGCCTCGCAGAAGACCCGCGGGAGCATGCACGAAAGCTGAGGGCTGAAAATCGCGGCTTGTTCGTGTTTCTCCTTTTGGTCTTTGCTGCCTTCGGTCTTTTCGTCTGGCTTCGGTAAACATTTGAGAATTTTAGGGAAGAGGTACCCCAACATGAGCACCTACACGAACTTCACCGTCGAAACCGACGCAGACGGCATCGCGCTCGTCACCTGGGACATGCCGGGCAAGTCCATGAACGTCTTCACCCTCGAGGTGATGGCCGAGATCGAGGCGATCCTGGCGGCGACCGTCGCCGACGAGGCCGTCAAGGGCGTCGTCTTCACCTCCGGCAAATCCTCCTTCTCCGGCGGCGCCGATCTCACCATGATCAAGTCGATGTTCTCCATGCTCGCCGAGGAAAAGGCGAAGGACCCGCAGGCCGCCGTCCAGAAGCTCTTTGATGCCGCCGGCCAGATGTCGCAGCTCTTCCGCCGCATCGAGACCAACGGCAAGCCCTGGGTCTCGGCCATCAACGGCACCTGCATGGGCGGCGCTTTTGAATTGTCATTGGCTTGCCACGGCCGCGTCGCCGCCAATTCCAAGGCGGTGAAGATCGCGCTGCCCGAGGTCAAGGTCGGCATCTTCCCCGGCGCCGGCGGCACCCAGCGCGTTCCCCGCCTGGCCAACGCCCAGGACGCCCTGCAGATGATGACGACGGGCTCCTCGCTAACGGCGCAGCGCGCCAAGGCCATGGGCCTCGTCCACCAGGTGGTCGAGCCCGGCGAACTGATCGGGACGGCAAAGCAGATGATCAAGGACGGCCTGAAGCCCGTCGCCCCCTGGGATGAAAAAGGCTTCAAGGTTCCCGGCGGCGGCGTCTGGACGCCGGCGGCAGCCCAGCTCTTCCCGGCCGCCCCGGCCATCCTGCGCCGCGAAACCGCCGGCAATTACCCGGGCGCGCTCGCCATCCTCAAATGCGTCTACGAGGGCCTGCAGCTGCCCTTCGACACGGCGCTCAAGGTCGAGCAGCGCTACTTCACGCAGATCCTGCAGACCACCGAGGCCTTCTCGATGATCCGCTCGCTGTTTGTCTCCATGCAGGAGCTTGGCAAGGGCGCCCGCCGCCCGGCCGGCGTGCCGAAGACCGAGATCAAGAAGGTGGGCGTCGTCGGCGCCGGCTTCATGGGCGCATCCATCGCCTATGTCACCGCTGCCGCCGGCATCCCCGTGGTCCTCATCGACCGCGACCAGGCCGCCGCCGACAAGGGCAAGGCGCATTCGGAAAAGCTGGTGGCCGATCAGGTCGGCAAGGGCCGCATGACGAAGGAGGAGGGCGAACAGCTGCTCGCGCTCGTCACCCCGACGCCCGACTATTCGACGCTTGCCGATGTCGATCTCGTCGTCGAAGCCGTCTTCGAGGACCGCGCCGTCAAGAAGGCCGTCATCGAGCAGGTGGAAGCGGTGATCTCGGACACCACCATCTTCGCCTCCAACACCTCGACGCTGCCGATCACCGGCCTGGCGGAAAACTCGAAGCGCCCCGAGCAGTTCATCGGCGTCCACTTCTTCTCGCCGGTGGAAAAGATGATGCTGACCGAGGTCATCCTCGGAGAACAGACCGGTGACAAGGCGCTCGCCATGGCGCTTGATTTCGTCGCCAAGATCAAGAAGACTCCGATCGTCGTCAACGACACGCGCGGCTTCTTCGTCAACCGCTGCGTCTTCCGCTACATCAACGAGGCCTACGACATGCTGATCGAGGGCGTGCCGCCGGCGATGATCGAGAACGCCGCCAAGATGGCCGGCATGCCGGTCGGCCCGCTGTCGCTCAACGACGAGGTCGCCGTCGATCTCTCCCAGAAGATCATGAAGGCCTCGATCGCCGATCTCGGACCCAATGCCGTCAAGCCGGAGCACATGGATCTGATCGACAAGATGGTCGACGTGCTCGACCGCCGCGGCCGCAAGAACGGCCAGGGCTTCTACGATTATCCCGCCAAGCCCGCCAAGAAGTCGCTCTGGCCGGGCCTCAAGGACCTCTACCCGCAGAAGCCGGCCTCGGAAGTGGACGTCGCCACCCTCAAGCAACGCCTCCTCGTCACCATCGCGCTGGAAGCGGCCCGCACCATGGAGGAACGCATCGTCACCGATCCGCGCGAAGCCGACGTCGGCTCCATCCTCGGCTTCGGCTTCGCCCCCTACACCGGCGGCACGCTCTCCTACATCGACGGCATGGGCGTGAAGACGTTCGTGGAGCTATGCGAGCGGCTGGCGGAGGCTTACGGCGACCACTTCAGGCCGACGCCGCTGCTCGTCGAGATGGCGGCGAATGGGGAGACGTTTTACGGGCGGTTTGATCCGTATGGGGCGGTGGAGAGGGCGGCGTAAGGGCGGCTTTCCTTAGCTCCAAAGTTGGATCGCGACGCCGTGCTGGCGGGTGGATCCTCGGGTCAAGCCCGAGGATGACGAAAGTGGAGGGGCTGCGATGGGTGCCCCAAGAGAGGTGGTGCCATGGTTCGCCAGGGCCGTGGCCCGGTAATCTGCTGAGGCCTTCCCGTTGTTGCTGCCGCAAATACGCGTGTCTCAATTGGGAAAGCCTTGCTCTGCCTCGCTTGTGGCACCCGCACTCCCCCTCTCCTCCGTCATTCCTGTGCTTGTCACAGGAATCCAGCAGCGCCGCGTCGGCGGCGCTAGAGACTCTTCATCACCAGCTATAGGGTCCTCTCGCCGCGCAGACGCGCGGCGGCTGGATCCCGGCCCAGGGCCGGGATGACGGGTTGGGTGGCTGACATCCCGCCAAAGCAGCGTCGGCGCAAGCTCTTGCGCAATGGGTGCTTCGTGGCATCATCAACAGATGCGCCAAGGCTATGTTTACATCCTCGCCTCCAAGCGCAACGGGACGCTCTACACAGGCGTGACGTCAGATCTGCCGCGCCGTCTTTACGAGCACCAGAATGACCTCACGCCGGGCTTCACAAGCCGATACGGTGTAAAGACGCTCGTCTGGTTCGAGATTCACGATCTGGTTGTCGATGCGATCCGGCGAGAAAAGACCATCAAGAAGTGGCCACGGGCGTGGAAGCTCAACCTGATCGAGAGCGTCAATCCCGAATGGGACGACATTTCACCTTGGCTGCTTTAGCGGCAATCTATCGTTGACTGCCAAAGACGTGGAAGCTCCGCTCATGAAAATCATGGTACCCGTCCGCTCTCCGAGTGGAAGAGGAAGAAAAATCAGCGTCTTGGCTTCAGGTCAAACGCTGGGGTTTTCAGGTGAGCGGAATTTTTCCGTCCTCGTTATCCACGCCCTCCGCCACCACCCCATAATCATCCCGCTTCCGTCGCCGGAGTGTTTCGCGAGACGTTCGCGGGCAGGCGGGGGCCGGCGCCTGGTCTTGAACCGTAACGTGCGGGGAGGGGGCAGGAGGTGAAAGCCATGGGGCGGGTGCCGTGAGGCGCAGCGCTTCTATCAAGTCTCCCCCGGGCAGCCATGCCCGGTTCGGTATAGCCGTGCAAGCGCGAGGGTCACACCCCGCGTGCAGCGAGACGAGGCGGTCACCTGTAGGGGCTGGACACCCCGAAAGAACGCCGAAGGCCACGCGAATGCGGAGCCACAGACTAAACTCAAAGTGAGGTTCCGCATTCGTGTGGGCTCTCCGATGGATCAGACAGCAACACGGGGGCCGTAATGGCCTGCGTGATCGAAAACCCGTGCCCTGAAGGAGGTCACGCCATGGCAAGAAGCGCAGAGGAATGTCGCCGCATCATCGAAGAGGAAGACAGGCAACCTTATATGCCCGGCTACACCTGGGGAGAGTTCAGCAGACTCGCGCCGCGCCAGAAGTCGCGCGAATTTCAGAAGCTCACCCAGCGCGTCACCAGTTTCATGGGCTGCTGGAAGACCTGCGATCTCTCCGCCTGCCGCAGAGCCCGGGCCTGCCGGGGCTTCCTGACGGAAGCGCAATACAAGGCGGGCTATCATGATGCCTTCCCGCCCTGCATCGGTCCGCGCGGTGAGCGTCATCAGGAAGCCTTGAACAACTGGCGCCCCGCCTTCGGCGTGCCGCCGGAAGAGGACGATGGCCCGAAATACGACGGGCGCCCGTCGGATCGTGGTGAGGAGGTGACGTGATGGCAGCCCGAGCAGCGCCGCCGCTCAGTCCTTCGCCCCGTAGGCGGCCATGAACACCCGCACGGCGCCGGAGATGGCGCGCTCCAGTTCCGCGTCGCAGGGCACGTCGTCGAGGTCGCCGAACAGGCGGAACTTGAAGAAGCTGCCGGTCGCCATCTCGATGAACTGGCGGGCGGCGAGATCGGTGTCGTCGATTTGAAGCGTGCCGAGCGCGATGTGGCGGCGCAGAAACTCCTCCAGCACGTGGCGGACATTGCCGGGCGTCGTGTGGAAGAAGCGCCGCGACAGGTTCGGCATCCGCTGCACGACGCCGATCACCGTGCGCATGGCGTCGACCACCTGCGGCGAGGTGATGTGGCGGGCAAAGCTCACGCCGAAGGTGGAGAGCATCTCCTCCACCGGCCCGCTGCCGGCCAGGATGTCGCGCATGTCGCTGGCGATGCGGTCGCGCTCGCGGTCGACCATGGCGACGAAGAGGTCTTCCTTGCTGGCGAAATAGACGTAGATCGTCCCCTTCGACACGCCGGCCTCGCGGGTGATGTCGTTCATGCTGGCGGCGTCGAAGCCGACGGTCATGAACACCCGCTTGGCGCCGGCGATGATCTGCTCGCGCTTGGCCGGATCCTCGCCGGCAGCAAAGCGCCCGCCGGCGGCAGCGGCGGGTGGGGTGGTCTCAAGCGTCTGTGTCTGTTTCGTCATGTCTTCTTTACCTTTTCGAACCGAGCGGTTCGATTGGCCTTGATATGTCGGTGAAGAGGTTCTATGTCAAGCTCACCGAACCGATGAGTTCGATGACTTTGCATGCCGTTTTTCATCTGCCAGATGGTGCCTCCCATGACCGCTTCCCATTCCGCCAGCGCCCTGCGCGACGTTTCCCGCTCCGATTCGACCGTCGGCACTCCCGCGCCGACCGGGGAAGCCGCCGCGTCGCCGCCACCGGTCGAGGCGAAGGCGCCTCCTGCAAGGCGCAAGCGGCCGAACCTCGTCCTGCCGGTGATCGCGCTGGCGCTGCTGGGCGCCGCCGGCTGGTACGGCCACGACTGGTGGACCGATGGCCGCTTCCTCGTGTCCACCGACGACGCCTACATCCAGGGCGATATCGCCATCATCTCTCCCAAGGTGTCCGGCTACGTCGAAAAGGTCAATGTCGTCGAGAACCAGCAGGTCCACGCCGGCGATCCGCTGGTGACGCTCGACGCCGGTGACTATCAGCTGGCCGTCACCCGCGCCGAAACCGCCATCGAGGCCTCCCGTCTCGCCGTCACCCGCATCGATGCGCAAATCATCGGTGGCGAGGCGGCATTGAACCAGGCCGAGGCCCAGCAGGGCGCTCTGGAGGCCGCCCTTCGCGGGGCCGAGATCAACCAGAAGCGGGCCAGCGAACTGGTCGACAAGTCCGTCGGCACCGCCGCGGATCTCGACAATGCCCAGGTCGCGCTGGAGCAGGCCCGCGCCAACCTCGTCGCCGGCCAGGCAGCGGTTTCGTCGGCGCAGGCCAATATCGGACTTTTGCAGGCCCAGCGCCGCGAGGCGGTCAACACCGTCCACGCCCAGGAGCTCGCCCGCGACCAGGCCAGCCGCGACCTGAGCTTCACGGTGCTGAAGGCGCCCTATGACGGCATCGTCGGCAACCTCGCCGTCCAGACCGGCGACCTCGTCTCCGCCGGCAAGCGGCTGGCCGCCCTCGTGCCGCTGACGCAGCTCTACATCGAGGCGAACTTCAAGGAGACCCAGATCGGCGAACTGGAGCCCGGCTCCAGGGTCCGCGTCCATGTGGATGCCTTCGAGGCCCATGACATCGAGGGCACGGTCCAGTCGATCGCGCCTGCCTCCGGCTCCGTCTTCTCCATGCTGCCCGCCGAAAACGCCACCGGCAATTTCACCAAGGTGATCCAGCGCGTTCCCGTACGCATCTCCCTGCCGGCGGACGTGCTCGCCGACAAGCACCTGCGGGCGGGCCTCAGCGTCGTCGTCGACGTCGACACCCGCACCGCGCCCTCCGGCGACGCCGTGGCTGCGGCGAAGTAGCGGGTCGCGCGGCGCAAGGAGAACGGTCATGGCAGCAACGGCCACACTGGCGGGACCCATTCCCGCCGATCCGCCCATGGACAGGCGCAAGCTCATCGCCTTCTTCGCGATGGTCTTCGGCATGTTCATGTCGATCCTCGACATCCAGATCGTCTCCGCGTCGCTTGCCGAAATCCAGGCGGGCCTCGGCGCCGGCTCGGAAGAGGTCGCCTGGGTGCAGACCTCCTACCTGATCGCCGAAGTCATCATGATCCCGCTGTCGGGGACGCTCGCGCGCATCCTCTCGACGCGGGTGCTCTTCACCATCTGCGCCGGCGGCTTTACGCTCGCCAGCATGCTCTGCGCCACCGCCACGAACATCGACCAGATGATCGTCTACCGCGCCATCCAGGGCTTTATCGGCGGCGGCATGATCCCCTCCGTCTTCGCCGCCGCCTTCACCATCTTCCCGCCGTCGAAGCGCTCGATCGTCTCGCCGATGATCGGCCTCGTCGCGACGCTGGCGCCCACCATCGGCCCGACCATCGGCGGCTATCTCAGCCACGCCTTCTCCTGGCACTGGCTCTTCCTCGTCAACATCGTGCCCGGCATCATCGTCACCGCCGTTGCCTGGAGCATGATCGATTTCGACAAGCCGGAAATGAGCCTCTGGAAGAAGTTCGACTGGTGGGGCTTGCTGTCGATGGGCCTCTTCCTCGGCTCGCTGGAATACGTGCTGGAAGAGGGCAACAACAAGGACTGGTTCAGCGACAGCCACATCGTCATCGGCACGCTGGTCATGGTCGGCGGCGCCGTGGTCTTCTTCTGGCGCGCCTTCAAGGTCGATTTCCCGGTGGTCGACCTGAAGGCCTTCGCCAACCGCAACTTCGCCTTCGGCTCGCTCTTCTCCTTCGTCATGGGCATCGGCCTCTATGGCCTCACCTATCTCTACCCGCTCTATCTGGGGCGCATCCGCGGCTATGATTCACTGATGATCGGCGAGACCATGTTCGTCTCGGGCCTGGCCATGTTCCTCACCGCACCGGTCGCCGGCATGTTGTCGTCACGGCTCGATCCGCGGGTGATGATGGGCATCGGCTTTGTCGGCTTTGCGCTCGGCACCTGGATGATGACGGGGCTGACGGCCGATTGGGACTTCTACGAACTGCTGATCCCGCAGGTCCTGCGCGGCTGCTCGCTGATGCTCTGCATGGTGCCGATCAACAACATTGCGCTTGGCACCCTGCCGCCCGCCCGCATCCGCAATGCCTCCGGTCTCTTCAACCTGACCCGCAACCTCGGCGGCGCCGTCGGCCTGGCGGTCATCAACACGGTCCTGACCCAGCGGACGGACCAGCACTACGCAAGGCTCTCCGAGCAGCTCAATTTCGGCAACTGGGCAGCCCTCGACTGGCTGAACAGCGTCGGTGCCAATTATGACGGCTATGGTCTCGACGGCAGCCAGGTGGCGATCCAGAAACTTTCGGGCATCGTCACCCAGCAGTCCTGGCTCCTGTCCTTCATCGACGTCTTCACCATCCTCACGGTGCTGTTTGCCAGCCTGCTGGTGCTGGTGACGCTGATCGCCAAGCCCTCGGGCCAGGCTGGCGGTGGGGGCGGTCACTGAGACCGCCGCCAGCCGCCCGGGAAGAGGCGGCGCGCAGCATCCAGATCGATTCCGACCATAAATTCAGGGAGGCCGCTGTAAAAACGCGAACTTTCCGGTCTTCGGCGAGTTGAGGCCAAAGAGACCCCGCAACGCGCCCGCAGCACTGGTAGTCACGACAGCATGACCCAACTGGATCGGCCCACAATGATCGTCATCGCAACGCCGGGGTCGCTCTCGTCGGCCACCGTCGAAGCCTGGCGGCAGAGCGGCATCGAGATCATCGGCCCGCTGCTTCCGGAGAGCTTTCGCTCCAAGCTTCTTCACCGCGCGATCGGTGTTGCCATCGATGTCATGGAGCCTCCGGAGGAGGTCTTCCCAATCGTGGTGGCGCTCGAACGGATGGCGGTGCCACACGTCTTCGTCGTGCTCGACGATGCGGTGGACGGTGAGGGATCATTTCAGTTCGGCTCACACGCGGGCCAGATCGGGACCATCATCAATACCCTGGTCGACCAGCAATCCAACGGCGTCCGGCATTAGCGCAGGCCCAGCCTCTGCAGCACGATCTCATGCATGATGCGAAACAGATGGGCATCGAGAGCGGTTTTGACGGCTCCGGCCTCCAGGTCGCTCTTGGCCTTTGCAAGGGTTTCCCGGGCAAGCTCGGCTGCCGCCTCGCGGGAGTGCATGAAACGGTCTGCCATGTGATGGACGGAGGGCGCCATTGTTTCGATCAGACGCTCCCTGTCCCGGGTCTCCGTATCAGCCGGTTTCCTGGAGGTGACGTTCATTTCGGACTCCATCAATGGAAGAAGAACGTGACACGCATTCAGGTCGTTCCGGTACGCTAGCGCACCATATCCGGGCGCTCTTGGACGCCGCCTGCGGTGGCATCCGGAAGCCGGAGCGACTAAGAATTTGCGCCCGGAGCTTTGAGACACTAACTATAGGGATCGTTCGCTACTGAAAGGGCATGAACGGCTGGGAGATGTCGTGCTCTTGCCCCAAGAGAGGGAAGCGCACATGTCTGCTCTCCCGCAATCGTCAGTGCGCAACAAGCTGCTGAGCCTTCTGCCCGAGAAGGACTACCGACTGGTCGCTAGGGATCTGACCTATGTCACCATGCCGCGGGGAACCCTCGTTGCAGCGTCCGGCAAGCCGATCGAGAACGTTTTCTTCCTGGAATCCGGCATCGGATCGATCCTTATCACGACACCGGAAGGTCATCGTGCCGAGGGCGGCCTGTTCGGGTTCGAGGGATACGTACCGACCGCGGCCATTGCGGATGTCGAATTGAGCGTCCACGAGATCTGCATTCAGCTCCACGCGGAAGCCTATCGAATGGAATACCAGGCCTTCCGCGGATGGATGGAGCGGAATGTGAATTTCCGCAGGCTGATGATCCGCGCCATCGAGGCGTTCTCGGTGCAACTGGCCTATACGGCTGTTTCCAATGCCGTTCATGCCGTCGACGAAAGATTGGCGCGCTGGCTGCTGATGTGTCACGACCGGGTGGCGGGGCATGAGATCCAGCTGACCCACGACTACATCTCGCTGATCCTGGGCGTCCGTCGTCCGAGCGTGACCACGTCGCTGCATGTGCTGGAAGGTAATGGCTACATCAAGGCCGAGCGAGGTGTCATCACGATCCGGAACCGTCCGGGCCTGGAGGAATTCGCCCGCGATGCTTACGGCCGGCCGGAAGAGGAATACCGGCGTCTGATGAAGGATCTGTTCTGAGGCTTTGCGCTGCACGCGCCTTCGCTGGCGGTCTCCTGCAGCAGAGAACTTGATCAATGATCGCCCCTCAATGGCATGAGGTGCGCGACCAATCGCATCCGATGATCTTCCCAGCCGTCTCGTTCGAGAGGTCCGTGTAAACCTGATGAAGGCTCCCTCCTAGAAGTCCCCGATCAGACGCCGGTATTCCTCCTCCGGCTTGCCATAGGCATTGCCCGCAAACTCCTCGAGGCCGCTGCGGTCCCGGATCGTGATGCGGCCACGTTCGGACCAGATCAGCTTCTTGCCCTCCAGCACGTGCAGCGCGGTGGTCACGCTCGGACGACGGACGCCGAGCATCAGCGAGATGAAGTCATGGGTCAGGGCAATCTCGTTGCCATCGACGCGGTCGTGGCACATCAGCAGCCAGCGTGCGAGCCGCTCGTCCACCTGATAGCCGACGTTGCATAGCGCGGTATAGGATATCTGCGTGGCGAAGGCCTGGATGAAACGGGCGAGCAGGTTTACCAGCGTCGGGCTTTTCGGAAGCAGGGCGTCAAACGCGCTGATGGTCACGCGGTGACCATGGCCCGCGACCTGCATGAAGACTTCGTGGACGCTGCTTCTTCCGCCGACGCCTGCAGTTGTCGGGGAAAACCCCTCCCGCCCGAACATCCCCGCCTCGGCCTTCTGGCCGTCGGGCGAGACCGTGACAACCGAGCCGATGCCGCAGCAGAGAAAGTATACGTAATCGATCACGCCATCCGCCGCCACGATCAGGAAGCCTCGCGGAAGGTCGACCGGCTCCAGGACCTCGGACAGCTTCAGGAACTCGAGTTCGGGCAATGAGGCCAGAAGCCGATTGCGTATTTCTGATTGCATCGAAACAGACACGCTTTTCCCTGATGAGGGAGAGAGCATTTCACTCCCAACCGCCATGATTGAGCCAAATCGGACGGGTGGCGAATCTATAGCATCCTGTTGTTCCCGTTGATTTTGTGTACGCTGGCAGACGATCCGCTTGCCGTCCGGCAGGCGTGGCGACCATGCGTCCCTGAGTTGCGAAGACCGGCCATGCCGAGGCCAAAAGGGACGAGGCTTCCCTGCTGGTCTAAGATCCGGCGCCGATCGTTCTCTCCGTGCAGTCGCTTCTTCAGCTGGTGGGCTGCGATCACATGCTCCGCGAGCCGTTTCGGATGAACAAAACCGCAGGCCGGGGGTTGAAGGCCCATTGTCGGGAAAGGACCTTGCCGTGGAATTCACGACGCTAGTCCGCGATCTGGAAGTCTGGTTCAGAACCTTCGTTCTGAACGAATGGACACTCTATCAGGCCGCCATCATTGGGGTCGGCGTCATCGTGTCCGTGCTGCTGGGCTTCCGCACGGAACCGCTCGTCGAGGCCCGGGCGCGCCGGATCAAGGGCAACCCCGATCTGCTGCGCGTCATCATTGCCTTCATGCGCCGGCTGAAGTGGCTTTATCTGGTCGCGTGGCTGTGGCTCTCCACGGTGATCATCGCCCGCTATACCTGGCCGTCACAGCGCTGGATCCTGGCGACGGCGCTGACGCTGGTCGCGGCCTGGTTCGTGATCTCGGTGCTGACCAAGATCATCCGCAACCCGACGCTGTCGCGTCTCGTTGCCTTCGCCAGTTGGGGCTATGTTGCCATTCACGTCCTGGGTCTCGACGAGCCGCTGTTTTCGGCACTGGATCAGGCCGCGCTGACGGTGGGTTCGCTGCGGCTCTCGCTTCTTGTCATCCTGAAGGCAATCTTCTTCACCGTTGCGCTCATCTGGCTTGCCGCGTTGACCGGCAATGTGCTGGCGCACTGGATCCAGCGGTCTGCAGATCTTTCCCCGTCGTTCAAGGTGCTGATCAGCAAGCTCATCAAGATCGGGCTCATGACGGTGGCCGGCGCCATTGCCCTGTCGGCGACCGGCATAGACCTGACGGCGCTGACGGTGTTTTCCGGTGCCGTCGGCGTCGGCATCGGCTTCGGGCTTCAGAAGGTGGTATCGAACTTCATTTCCGGCATCATCATCCTCCTCGACAAGTCCATCAAGCCCGGCGACACCATCACGCTTGGCGATACCTTCGGATCGATAAGGGACCTGCGCTCGCGCTTCGTGTCGGTCATCACCCGGGAGGGTAAGGAATATCTCATCCCCAACGAGGACTTCATCTCGCAGCAGGTGGTCAACTGGTCGTTCTCGAGCGATTTCGTCCGCATCGACGTCGACTTCGGCACCTCCTACGGGGACGATCCGCATGAGGTGATCCGCATTGCGCTGGAAACGGCCGCCGCCGTGCCGCGCGTCGCCAACGCCTACAAGGCGCCGGTCTGCTGGCTGACCGGCTTCGGCGAATCTTCCCTGGACTTCAAGCTGCGGTTCTGGATCTCCGATCCCGCCAACGGCCTCACCAATATCCGCGGCCAGGTGCTGCTGGCGCTCTGGGATGCCTTCAAGGAAGCCGGCATCTCGATCCCGTTCCCGCATCGCGAGATCATCATGAAGACGCCGGTCGAACTGACGCGCCGCCGGCCCGTGGACGACGCGGACTAGGCCGGGTGCGATCTCAACGGATCAGCCAGGCGGCGGCGATCGGCACCACGGCGGCGGTTGCGACCGCATTGAGCGCCATGGCGATGCCGGCAAACAGCCCCGCCGTCTCGTCCACCTCATAGGCGCGGGCCGTTCCGATACCATGCGATGTGAGGCCGACGGCAAAGCCGCGGGCGGCATAGTCGCGGATCTGCATCAGGTTCATGAACGGCGTGACGATCAGGGCGCCGATGATGCCGGTGAGGATGACCAGGACCGCCGTCAGCGACGGATTGCCGCCGAGCGAGGCGGAGATCGCCATGGCGACGCCCGCGGTTGCCGACTTCGGCAGGAAGGAGATCATCACCTCGTCCGACAGCCCGAGCAGAGAGCCCAGCGCGACGACGGAGAGGACGGCCATCAGCGAGCCGACCATCAGCGCCGCCGCAATCGGCAGCAGCAGTCGCTTCACCCGCGCCCACTGCCGGAACAGAGGGACGGCGATGGCAACCGTCGCGGGACCCAGCAGGAAGTGCACGAACTGTGCACCCTCGAAGAACCGCTCATAGGGAATGTCGAAGATCGTCATCACCAGCGACAGGAACAGGATCGAGGTCAGCACCGGATTGGCGAGCGGATTGCGGTCAAGCCGCCGCGAGATTTCCGAGGCGCCGATCCAGGTGCAGAGCGTCAGCGTCAGCCAGATCAGCGGCGAGGTGGAGAGATAGACCCAGAGATCGACAGGGCTCCTCATGCCTCACCCGCCTTCCGGCCCAGCAGCCGACGCACCGCGAGGAAGGTCCAGACCGTGACGGCGAGGGTGAGGACGGCGGAGATCACCAGCACGATCGCGATCGCCGCGCCCTCCGACTGCACGACGCCCCAGAGCGCCACCACGCCGACGCCGGCCGGTACGAAGAAAAGTCCGAGATTGCCGAGCAGGGCGCCTGCCGCCGCTTCGATGGCGGGCGCCGAGTCCCGCCCGCGTCCTCTGGCAAGCTGCAGCGCGGCAAAGAGAAGAACCAGCCCCACGACCGGGCCCGGCACCGGAAGCTTGGTGAGGAAGACGAGGCTTTCGCCGAGAAGCTGGAAGAACAGCAGTGCTGCTATGCCGCGTAGCATGAAGACCTCCGGAGGTTGCGGGAGGCGGAGACTAGCGGATCGATGCAAGGAGGTCACGCCCGCGAAAGGCGAGCGCGGGCGTGACATCGTCGGATACGTGCGATCGCGAAGGTCAGGCCGGAAGGCGCCGGTCGTAGTCGTCGCGAAGGCGTGACCAGCCGTCCCAGAACGTCTCCGGCTTCCTGTTGGAAAGCCGTGCGGCGAGGATGTTGAGGTGCATGTGCCAGCCGGCGCCGATCATCACCGTGTTCGCCCGGTCCGAGATGCGCCGGTGGATGATGGTGAGCAGCACCTGGTCTCCCTTCGGCGTCAGCTGGAACGAGACCTCGCCCTGGCGCCAGGCGAAGGTGAGACGATGCGGCGGCTCGGCTTCGATGACATGGCTCTCCATGCGCTGTTCTTCCGGAAAGCCCTCCGGCCGCTTGCCCGGCGGGTCGGACAGCTCCTCGTTGCGCCAGACGAGCTCGAAGGGCGCGCCCGCCTTCATCGGCATGTCTCCCGAGGCCAGCCAGAGGCGACGGAGTTCGCTTTGCGTGAGATAGGCCCAGATGCGCTCGACAGGACCCGGCAGCAGCCGTTCGATTTTCAGCGTGGCCGGTTCAATGAGAACGCCATAGGCGTCGAGACGGGCGGTATTGGTGTCGAGGGTGGCGGTATCGTTCATCTGCTTTCTCCTGTGTTGCCATGGGCGGGTTTGCTTTGGTCCTCCTCCCGGAGGATGCGATCGAGCACGTCGAGGCGGCTGTTCCAGAAGCGCTCGTAGAAGTTCAGCCATTCCTGGGCGGCGGCGAGCGGCCCGGGATCGAGGCGGCAGATATGGGTGCGTCCGCGCACCTCGCGGCGGATCAGCCCCGCATGCTCCAGCGCCTTGATGTGCTTGGAAGCGGCGGCAAGCGAGATCGAAAACGGCTCGGCGAGCTGGCTCACGGTTCTCTCGCCGTCGGAAAGCTCTCGCAGCATGCTGCGGCGCGTGGCGTCGCCGAGGGCGTGGAAGACAGTGTCGAGCTGGGGTGCGTGTAATTCAACCATGGGGTTGAATATCGGTTAGATTGAAAAAATAGTCAACCAGATGGTTGAATAATTTTCGGAGGCGGGAGGCGTGTGGTCTGCGGAGGACGGAGAGGCGCGGAGATGGCCTTGACAGCGTCAGGCGGCGGCATGCAGGGGGACGACAGCAAATTACAAGTCGAGGACCGAACGTGAAATCTCTTGCATCCTTCTCCGCCTTTGTCGGCAAGACCTTTGCCCTGTGGGTCATCCTGTTTGCACTGGCCGGCTTCTTCTTTCCGGAAACCTTCCGGCAGCTGGCGCCCTGGATCGTCACCCTGCTGGCAATCATCATGTTCGGAATGGGCCTGACCATCTCCCTCGACGACTTCCGCGAGGTGGTGAAGCGGCCGATGGAAGTCGGCATCGGCGTCGTGTCGCAGTTCCTGATCATGCCGCTGCTCGCGGTTCTCCTGACCCGGATCATCCCGATGTCGCCCGAAGTCGCGGCCGGCGTTATCCTGGTCGGCTGCTGCCCCGGCGGCACGTCCTCCAACGTCATGACCTATCTCAGCAAGGGCGACGTCGCCCTGTCGGTCGCCTGCACCTCGGTGACGACGCTGGCTGCGCCGATCGTCACGCCCTTCCTGGTCTGGATGTTCGCCAGCCAGTATCTGCCGGTCGACGCGATGGCGATGTTCATCAGCATCGTCAAGGTCGTGCTGGTGCCGCTGGCGCTCGGCTTCGCGCTGCAGAAGCTGGCTCCAGGCCTGGTTCGCGGTGCGCTGCCCGTGCTGCCACTGGTCAGCGTCACCGGCATCGTCCTCATCGTTGCCGCCGTCGTTGGTGCCAGCAAGGGGGCGATCGCCCAATCGGGCCTGCTGATCTTCGCCGTCGTCGTCCTTCACAACGGACTGGGATACTTGATCGGCTTCTTCGCCGCCAAGGCGTTCGGCCTGTCGCTTGCCAGGCGCAAGGCGATCGCCATCGAGGTCGGCATGCAGAACAGCGGCCTGGGCGCCGCTCTCGCCAATGCCTATTTTTCGCCGGTCGCCGCCGTGCCGAGTGCCATCTTCAGCGTCTGGCACAACATCTCCGGCGCCTTGCTGGCGAACTGGTTCTCCAGCCGCACCGAGGGTGAAGGCGAAGCCGGGATCGCGCCGCCACGCATCTGAAAAAAGGGGAGCACCTTCCGGGTAACGGCAGGTGCTCCCGCCATCGCCGTCCTCCGTGCCGCAATCCCGCTTCCGGCTTGCCACCGGGATGTCCTAAGCATACCATTGACAGGTTGTCAGACATCAATGTATGACTTTCGGTATTGGTAAGGCCAGCTTACCAATACGCGTCGTGGAGGGCGCGTTCGGGAGGGGTCATGTTTTCGGTCGTGGAATCACGCCGCCTGTATCATCAGGTGGCGGATCAGATGCGCAGTCTCATCGACAGAGGTGTCTTCCCGGATGGTTCACGGCTTCCGGCCGAGCGCGAGCTTGCCGAGCTGCTGGCCGTATCCCGCCCCACCGTCCGCGAAGCCTTGATTGTTCTCGAGGTCGAAGGGCGCGTCCAGATCCGGATGGGGTCCGGCGTCTACATCATCTCGCAGAAACCGGCCGCTGCCGAACCCGTTGCGATGGATGAGCTCGAGGGTCCCTTCGAACTCCTGCGGGCCCGCGCCATCGTCGAATGTGCGATTGCGGAGGAGGCGGCCCGGGTGGTCCGGCCTGACCAGATTGCCGTTCTGGACGATATTCTCTCGCGCATGGAAGTGAGCCTCGAGGATCGCCCCATGGCGCTGGCGCTCGATCGGGACTTCCACATCGCAGTCGCCGCCATCATCGACAACGGCACGTTGAACCGCTTCGTTGGCAGCATTCACGACCTGCGCATGACGCCCTACTTCGAAAAGCTCGCGAGCTACTTCGAAAATCCTGCCACATGGCGTGCGGCGATGGAGGAGCATCGGGCAATTCGCGATGCCATTGCAGCCGGCAGCCCGGTGGGCGCCCGCGCCGCCATGCGCGCCCATCTGGACCAATCCCAGCTTCGCCTGTCGGAAAGTTTCGAGGAGGAACCGACCGACGGCGTCATCCCTGCCGCATGGAGACATGCCGGCGGACAGTAGCAGACCCTACAGACTTCAACCGGGAGGAAAAACGATGAAGTTCAAGCTCACCACCATTCTAGGCGCCACCGCGGCGGTCCTGGCCTCGGCCCTGGCGGCCCAGGCGCAAACCGCGCTCAAGTGGGCCCATGTGTATGAAACATCCGAGCCGTTCCACACGGAATCGGTCTGGGCGGCGGAAGAGATCGCCAAGCGCACCGACGGCCGCTACACGGTCGACGTCTTCCCGGCCTCGCAGCTCGGCAAGGAAGCCGACATCAACCAGGGCCTGAAGCTCGGCACCGTCGACATCATCATCTCGGGCTCCAGCTTTGCGTCCCGCGAATATGCGCCGATCGGCGTCACCTACTTCCCCTATATCTTCCGCGATCCAAGCCATCTGATCGCCTACACCAAGAGCGACGTGTTCAAGAAGCTCTCCGAGGGTTACGAGGAAGCGTCCGGCGGCAACCACATCACCGCCGTCACCTACTACGGCACGCGCCACACCACGGCGAACCGGCCCATCGAGAAATGCGCCGACATGCAGGGCCTGAAGATCCGCGTTCCGGATGTTCCCGCATACCTTGCCATGCCGCGCGCCTGCGGTGCCAACACCACCCCGATCGCCTTCGCCGAAGTCTACCTTGCGCTGCAGAACGGCACGGTCGAGGCACAGGAAAACCCGCTGACGACCATCGAGGCCAAGAAGTTCTACGAGGTGCAGAAGCACATCGTGCTGACGGGTCACATCGTCGACCACCTGAACACGGTCGTGTCGCCGACCCTGTGGTCGAAGCTGTCGGATGAAGACAAGCAGATCTTCACCGAAGTCATGCAGGAAGCCGCAGAGCGCAGCACCAAGATCATCGAAGAGCGCGAGGCAGCGCTGGTCGACAAGTTCAAGGCCGACGGCATCACCGTCACCGAGGTGGACAAGTCCGACTTCGAAAAGACCGTCATGGAAAAGGTCACGTTCGAAGAGTTCGGCTACGACAAGGCCGATTGGGAAGCCATCCGCGCCGTGAAGTAACCATGCCACTGGGCGCCCGGTAGCAATTGCCGGGCGCCCGCTCCTTGTCTGAGATTGGCGGAGTTTTCCGATGAACGAACACAAGCACGCTCCTGTCAGCGTCGAAGAAATGGCGCACGCCTTCGAGGGCAACACGGGCCCGGTCAATCTTTCTCCCTATGCGGTCGAGGACTGGCTGAACCTGGCGATCTTCTGGGTCATGGCCATCTGCGTCTTCCTGCAGTTCTTCACCCGCTATGCCTTGAACAACAGCCTCGCATGGACAGAGGAAATCGCCGCCAACTGCCTGGTGATCATTGTCTTTCTGGGATCGGTGATGTGCGTGCGCATGGCGCGGCATATCGCGGTCGACCTTCTCCACCGGCTCCTGCCGCACAGGGCAAGCCGCGCCATGGAGCTCATCGTCGACGTGATCGTCATCGGCTTCTTCGCCTATACCACCTGGCTGATGTGGCGATATGTGGCCATCGTCGGCAACGAGCGCATGGTGACCGTCAACCTGCCGCGCGGCTACGTCTTCTATACGGTTCTGGCCGCCTTCGCGCTGATGCTGGCGCGCTCGGTTCAGAACTTCATCAAGGACTTGATCAACGAAAAGACAGTTCGCGAAACCGCGAGCGAAACCGGCATTCAGGGGGTCTGACCAGTGCTGCTTCTCATAGGATCCTTCCTGCTTCTCATGATCGTCGGCGTACCGATCGCGGTCTCGCTCGGCGTCTCGTCCCTGCTGTATCTGGTTCTCTACGGCGTTGCGCCCGACATCATCGCTGCCCAGCGGATGATTGCCGGCGTCGAAAGCTTTCCGCTGATCGCCGTGCCCTTCTTCATTCTCGTCGGCAACCTGATGAACATCGCCGGCGTCACGGGTCGCATCTACCATTTCGCGCTGTCGCTGGTCGGCTGGATGAAGGGCGGCCTGGCCCAGGTCAACATCATCGGCTCCGTCGTCTTCTCCGGCATGTCCGGAACGGCGCTGGCAGATGCCGCCGGCATCGGGACCATCGAGATCAAGGCGATGAAGGATCACGGCTATCCAGTCGAGGCCGCGGTCGGCGTCACGGCCGCCTCCGCCACGCTCGGGCCGATCTTCCCGCCCTCGCTGCCCTTCGTCATCTACGGCATGATGGCCAATGTCTCGATCGGCGCCCTGTTCATGGCCGGCATCCTGCCCGGCATCGTCATGACGGTGCTGATGATGCTGACCGTCTACATCTTCGCCCGCCGCAAGGGCTGGGGGTCGGACACGCCGTTCGAACTGAAGAGGCTGGCCGCTGCCTCGCTCGAGGTCGGCATCGTTCTCTGCTTTCCGGCTGCGGTCTATCTGCTGATCCTCGCCGGCCTCTCGATCAACATCGCCGTCCTGATCGCGCTGATCGTGCTGATCGCCCTGGACTGGTATTTCGATTTCTCCGCCGTCATGGCGCTGATGACCCCGGTGCTGCTGATCGGCGGCATGACCATGGGCTGGTTCACGCCGACCGAAGCGGCGGTCGCCGCGGTCATCTGGTCGCTCTTCCTCGGGCTGGTGCGCTACCGCACCATGACCCTGCGCACGCTCGCCAAGGCAAGCTTCGACACCATCGAAACGACGGCCTCGGTACTGTTCATCGTCACCACGGCCTCCATCTTTGCGTGGCTGCTGACGGTCAGCCAGGCGGCCCAGCTGTTCTCCGACTTCATGTTCTCGCTGACGGACAACTGGTGGACCTTCCTGATCATCGTCAACATCCTGCTGCTGATCGTCGGCGCCTTCCTCGACACCATAGCGGCGATCAGCATCCTGGTGCCGATCCTGATGCCGATCGCGGCCCGTTACGGCATCGATCCGGTCCACATGGGGGTGATTTTCACGCTGAACCTGATGATCGGTCTCCTGACGCCGCCGGTCGGCATGGTCCTCTTCGTGCTGTCGCGGATATCGAAGCTCTCGGTCGAACGAACGACGCTGGCGATCCTGCCCTGGATGATCCCGCTCTTCGCCGCTCTGCTGCTGATCACCTTCATCCCCGCCATCACGCTGTGGCTGCCGACGCAACTCGGGCTGTTGCGATAAGGGAGGGCAGACGATGCAGACGCGGTTCGCTCGTCTCTACGGCCAACGCGACCTGAAGGTCGAAGACGCGCCCGTGCCCTCTCCCCAGGCGGGCGAGGTGCTGCTGAAGATGGCCGCGGGCGGCATCTGCGGCTCCGACCTGCACTACTACCAGGATGGCGGTTTCGGCCCCGTGCGGGTGCGCGAGCCGATCATCCCGGGGCACGAGGCGTCGGGTCATGTGGAGGCGCTGGGAGACGGCGTGTCCGGCCTTGCCACCGGCGATCTGGTGGCGGTCAATCCCAGCCGGCCCTGCGGTAGCTGCCGCTTTTGCCGGGAGGGATTGCCGATCCACTGCCTGGACATGCAGTTCATGGGCAGCGCCATGCGCCTGCCGCACGCCCAGGGCATGTTCCGCGACAGGCTGGTGGTCCCTGCAATCCAGTGCCACGCGGTGGGGCCTGAGGCGACCGCAGGGGAGGCGGCCTGTGCCGAGCCGCTGGCGGTCTGTCTCCATGCCGTCTCGCGGGCCGGCGACCTCGAAGGCAGGCGGGTGCTCGTCACCGGCGCCGGTCCGATCGGGGTGCTGACGGTCGCCGCTGCACGTCATGCCGGTGCGCAGGAGATCGTCGTCACTGATCTCGCCGATGCGGCCCTGCAGCGGGCTTCGGCCATGGGGGCAACACGCACCATCAATGTCGCAAAGGACGCCGCAGCGCTGGCAGCTTTCGAGAAGGACAAGGGCTATTTCGACGTCGCCTTCGAATGCTCGGCCGCCGCGCCGGCGATCCGCAGCGCGATTGCGGCGGTGAGGCCGCGCGGCCTGATCGTCCAGGTCGGGGTCACCGGCGATGTCTCCGTGCCGCTCAATGCGCTGGTCGGCAAGGAGCTGCAGTGGGTCGGCTCGCAGCGCTTCGACAGCGAATTCGCCAGGGCCGCCGATCTGATCGGCCGGCGGGAAATTGACGTGCGGCCGATCATCTCGCACAGTTTCCCCATCACCGAAGCGGTGGCGGCTTTCGAACAGGCCGGCGACCGTTCTGCAGCCTGTAAGGTTCAACTTACGTTTCTCTCCTGAGGAGTTTTCATGCGGCATACGTGGCGATGGTTCGGCCCGGTGGACAAGGTCGGCGTACAGGATGCGGCGCAGGCCGGCGCGAAGGGAATCGTCAGCGCTCTCCATCACATCCCGACCGGCGATGTCTGGCCGGTCGACGAGATCGTCCGTCGCCACGAGGAGATCAAGGCCGGCGGCCTTGTCTGGGATGTCGTCGAAAGCGTCCCGGTCTCCGAAAGCATCAAGACGCAGACGGGCGACTGGCGCCAGCATGTCGCCAACTGGCAGGAAACGCTGCGCCGCCTCTCGGCGTCCGGCATCCGCACCGTCTGCTACAATTTCATGCCGGTGCTCGACTGGACGCGCACCGATCTGCGCTGGGAGACGCGTAACGGCGCCCGCGCCATGCGGTTCGACCTCGTCGATTTCGTCGCCTTCGACATCCATCTGCTGCAGCGCCCGGCGGCGGTGGACGACTACGACGCAGAGATCCGCGACAGGGCGGCGAAGCGTTTCGCCGAGATGCCGGAGGAGCGCCGCCTGTCGCTGTCGAAGAACGTCGGGGCCGGTCTTCCGGGCTCCGCCGACGGCTACACGCTGCCGCAGCTGCGCGATCATCTGGCGACCTATGATGGCATCAGCCGCGAAAAGCTGCAGCAGCATCTGATCGACTTCCTTGCCGAGGTGACGCCGGTTGCCGAAGCGGTGGGCATCAACATCTGCGCCCATCCGGACGATCCGCCGTGGGCGCTGCTCGGCCTGCCGCGTATCCTCTCGACCGAGGCGGACTATGCTCACATGCTCGACTACGTTGACAGCCGGGCCAATGGCATGACCCTCTGCACCGGGTCGCTGGGGGCACGCGCCGAAAACGATCTGCCGGCCATCGCCCGGCGTTTCGCCTCGCGCATCCACTTCGTGCACCTGCGCAACGTCCACCGCGAGGAGGAGGGCGCGCCCTGTTCCTTTTACGAGGACGAGCACCTGGAAGGGCACACCGACATGGTTGCGGTCATCGCCGAACTGCTAAAGGAGGAGAAGCGTCGCCGGTCGGAAGGCCGTTCCGACCACGAGATCCCCATGCGCCCCGACCATGGCCAGGAGATCCTCGACGACCTGACCCGCGGCGCCCAGCCGGGCTATCCGGCCATCGGTCGCCTCAAGGGTCTGGCCGAACTGCGCGGCATCGAACGCGCGCTGACACACTCGAACTACGGAATGGAATGACGATGGAAAGACTCTCAGCTGCAACCCGCTTTGCCAATCCGGTCGCGACGCCGGATTACGACCGCAAGGCCCTGAAGCCGGGCATCCTCCATTTCGGCCTCGGCGCCTTCCACCGTGCCCACCAGGCCGTCTACAACGAGGCGGCGCTGTCGCAGAACTTCGGTGACTGGGGCATCGTCGGCGTCAGCCTGCGCTCGCTCGACATCGTTCGGGACCTGCGTGCGCAGGACCAGCTCTATTCGGTCATCACCCGCAGCGGTGCCGGCGACAGCGCGCAGGTCGTCGGGTCCATCATCCGGGGCATTTCGGCCGTGGAAGATCGCGACGAGCTGCTGGCGCTGCTCGTCGATCCGGCCATCAAGATCGTCACCATCACCGTCACGGAAAAGGCCTATGGCCTGGATCCCGTCACCGGCGGTCTCGACCGCAACCATCCGGCGGTGGCAGCCGATCTCGCCAATCCGACCGCGCCCACGGGCGTCATCGGCTATATCGTCGAAGGGCTGGCACGCCGGCAGCAGGCCGGCATGGAGCCCTTCACGGTGCTCTGCTGCGACAACCTGCCGAGCAACGGCCGCGTCGTCCGCCGGCTGGTTCTGGAGATGGCGGAGGCGCGGGATCCGGCGCTGGCCGGCTGGATCGCCGAACACGGCGCCTTCCCGTCGAGCATGGTCGACCGCATCGTTCCGGCCGCGACCGACGAAGGGCGTGCCAGGGCGGCCCAGATGCTCGGCGCCGAGGATGCCCTGTCGCTGGAAACCGAGCCCTTCATGCAGTGGGTGATCGAGGACCATTTCCTGTCCGACCGGCCCGCATGGGAAGCCGCCGGCGCGCTCTTCGTCGATGAGGTCGAGCCCTACGAGAAGATGAAGCTCCGGCTCCTCAACGGGGCTCACTCGATGATCGCCTATCTCGGCCAGCTGAAGGGCCTGGAGTATGTGCGCGACGTCATGGCGGTGGCGGAGTATCGGGACCTTGCCCGGCGGCACATGAAGTCGGCGGTGAAGACGCTCGATCCGGTCCCCGGCATCGACCTCAATCGCTACATCGACCAGCTGATCGAGCGTTTCGAGAACCCGACGATTGCGCACCGCACGAAGCAGATCGCCATGGACGGCAGCCAGAAGCTGCCGCAGCGCATCTTCGCCGGCACCGTCGAGGCCCTGAAGGCGGGCGACGAGGCCGACACGTCGGCGCTGGCGACGGCGCTCTGGATCGCCTACGCAAAGCGGACGCTCGATATCGACGATCCCCGCCGCGAGGAATTGCGCAAGGCGGCGGCCGTCCCCGCCGGCGACGACGCCTCGGCTGCCTTCTTCGCCGTGCCGGGGCTCTTCCCGCAGGCGCTGATCGACAACCGCGCCTGGCGCGACCGGGTCAATGGCAAGCTGGCGGATATCGAAGCGGGGCGGATCTAGGCCTACAAGTCGTGCCCCTCACCCCAACTCTCTCCCCGCTTGCGGGGAGGGGACGTGCCTTGCTCGGCGTTGAGAGGGAAGGGACCATAACCACGAGCACCTTCTCCCCCCAGCGGGGAGAAGGTGGCGGCAGCCGGATGAGGGGCGCTGCCTCGGTGGCACTCACCCCCGGAACGTATATTCCGCGATCGACTCCGGCTTCATTTCAATCGAGAAGCCCGGCCGCGATGGCGGCATGTAGGCGGCGTCCTTGATGATGCAGGGGTCGATGAAGTGCTCGTGCAGGTGGTCGACATATTCGATCACGCGGCCTTCCTTGGTGCCGGACACGGCGACGTAGTCGATCATCGACAGGTGCTGCACGTATTCGCACAGGCCGACGCCGCCGGCGTGCGGCCAGACCGGCAGGTCGTATTTCGCGGCAATCAGCAGCACCGCCAGCACCTCGTTCAGCCCGCCCATGCGGCAGGAATCGATCTGCACGATGTCGATCGCGCCCTCGGCGATGAATTGCTTGAACATGATGCGGTTCTGGCACATCTCGCCGGTCGCCACCTTCACGGGGCCGATTGCCTGGCGGATCTTGCGATGACCGGCGACATCGTCGGGGCTCGTCGGTTCCTCGATGAAGAAGGGATTGGCGAACGCGAGCTTCTTCACCCAGTCGATCGCCTGGTCGACCTCCCAGACCTGGTTGGCGTCGATCATCAGGTAGCGGTCCGGCCCGATCACCTCGCGGGCGATGGTGAGCCGGCGAATGTCGTCCTCCAAATCGCGGCCGACCTTCATCTTGACGTGGTTGAAGCCGGCATCCACCGCCTCCTGGCAGAGGCGGCGAAGCTTCTCCTCCGGATAGCCGAGCCAGCCGGCCGATGTCGTGTAGCAGGCATAGCCTTCCCGCTGCAGCGTCGCGATCCGCGCTGCCTTGCCGATTTCCGCCTTCTTGAGGATCGCAACCGCCTCGTCGCGGGTCAGCACGTCGGTGAGGTAGCGGAAGTCGACGATATCGGCGATCTCGTCGGGCGAAAGTTCGGCGACGAGCTGCCACACCGGCTTGCCCTGCTGCTTGGCCAGGAGATCCCAGAAGGCGTTGACGACGGCGCCGGTGGCTAGATGCATGGCGCCCTTGTCGGGGCCGATCCAGCGCAGCTGGCTGTCGCCGGTCAGATGCCGCCAGAATTTGCCGGGGTTCCGGCGAAAGGTCTCAAGCTCCTGACCGACCACGAGATGCCGCATCGCCTCGATCGCCATGCAGCAGATGTCGTTGCCGCGCCCGATCGTGAAGGTCAGGCCGTGACCGTCGAGACCCTCCGAATCGGTGTCGAGGATGACGTAGGCGGCCGAATAGTCGGGATCCGGGTTCATCGCGTCGGAGCCGTCGAGGCTTTGCGAGGTCGGAAAGCGCAGGTCGAAGACGCGAAGATCGGTAATGCGGGTCATGGCAATCTCTGTGGTCGGTAAGAGGGATCAGATGGTCCAGCCGCCGTCGATGGCGAAGGCCTGGCCCGAGGTATAGGTGGCGCCGGCGATATAGACGGCGAGATCGGCGATCTCCTCCGGCGAGCCGAGGCGACCCATCGGCTGGCGGGCGATGAAGGCGGCGCGGGCCTCGTCGTAATTGCCCTGGGCACGCATGCGGTCCTGCAGCGACGGGCTTTCGACGGTGCCGGGGCAGATGCAGTTGCAGCGGATGCCCTGCGTCACGTAATCGGCGGCCACATGCTTGGTCAGGCCGATCACTGCGGCCTTGGTGGTGCCGTAGGCGAAGCGGTTGGGCACACCCTTGATGCTCGAGGCGACGGACGACATGTTGATGATCGCGCCGTCCCTGCGCTCCAGCATGCCGGGCAGCACCGCGCGGATGGTGCGGATCATCGCCTTGACGTTGAGGTCGAAGGCGAAGTCGAGGTCGCTGTCCTTCATCTCCAGGATCGAGCCGCCATGCACGACACCGGCGCAGTTGAAGAGGATGTCGACCTGGCCGATCTTGTCCACGGCAGCGTTGACGGCCGCCTCGTCGAGGACATCGAGCTTCATGGTCGAGAGGTTGGTAAGCTTCGGCAGTTCGCCGAGCGCCTTCTCGTTAATGTCGGTGGCATGAACCGTCGCGCCGGCGGCGGCAAAGGCGAGCGCCGAGGCGCGGCCGATGCCCTGGCCGGCGGCGGTGATGAGAACGGTCTTTCCTTCAAGCATCTTGGTCATGTCGTTCCTTGAATGTGGCTCTGGCCTTGAATTGGCTCGCGTGGCGGTTCAGTCGTGGTGGAAGACCTCTTCCATCATCGCCCACCACTCCCCTTCCTTACGGCTTTCGAGCGGCTTTTGGCAGGGGATGGTGAACGCCCACCACTCCTGGTTCTTCGGGTCGGCGGCCATCTTCGCCATGTCGGCTTCGAAGTCCGTGCCGTGATACTCCCAGGTGCCGAACAGCAGGTTCTCCGGCTCGCGCAGGAAGATCGTGTAGTTCCTGATGTTGCAGCGGGAAATCAGGTCGAGGATCTCCGGCCAGACGGCGACGTGCAGCCGCTTGTATTCTTCCACCATGCCCGGCGCGACGCCGATCACCATGCCCATGCGTTGCATTGCCGTTCCCTCAGATTTCGACGATGGCCTTGACCACCCCGGCGGCCGGGTCGGTCAGCCCGGAAAACCGCTCCGCAACCTCCGAGAGCGTCATGCGATGCGTGATCAGCGCTTCCGGAATCGCACCGGCGCGCATCGCCTCCATCACCCGCTCGAAATCCTCGACCGTTGCGTTGCGGCTGCCGAGCAGGGAGGTTTCGCGCTTGTGGAATTCGGGATCGGAAAAGCGGATCTCGCTGGAAACGATCGAGACGAGGACATAGGTGCCGCCATGGCCGACGAAGCCGAAGCCGCGCTCCATGGCTTTCGCGTTGCCGGTGGCATCGAACACCACGTCGAAGAAGTCACCGCCGGTGATCTCCGACAGTGTCTCCGTGTCGTCGTCCCCGAGCTTCACGGTGTGCGGGACGTCGAGATAGTTGGTCGCGAAATCCAGCCGGTCGGTGCGCCCGTCGAGCAGCGTCACCTCGCCGCCGTTGAGGCGCGCGAAGATGGCCACCGCCATGCCGATCGGGCCGGCGCCAACGACGAGCACCTTCTGGCCGTCTTCGACCCTTGCCCGGGAAACGGCGTGGGCGCCGATCGCCAGGAATTCCACCATGGCGGCCTGATCCAGGCTGAGGCCGTCCGCCTTCAGCACGAATTTTTCCGGCAGGCTGAGGTATTCGGTCATGCCGCCGTCGCGGTGGACGCCAAGCACGCCGATGTTGCGGCAGCAGTTGGTCATGCCCTTGCGGCAGGCGCTGCAGTGGCCGCAGGAGATATAGGGGACGATGGAGACGGTATCGCCGACCACCAGATGGCTGGAGGCCGATGTCTCCTCGACCACGCCTGCGAGCTCGTGGCCCATGACCCGTGGATAGGAGAGGTAGGGCTGGTTGCCCGTGAAGATGTGCAGGTCCGTGCCGCAGACGCCGACCCGCCTGATCCTGACCAGCACTTCGCCTTCCCCGCGGGTGGGCTTTGGCCGGTCGATGGCGGAGAGGGTTCCGGGGGAATCGCAGATGATTGTCAGCATGGGAGGAGGCCCGTCATAAGGTTTTGCGGCGCTGGCCGCCGAGATTGTAGAAGCGGAAGGCATTGCTGCCGAAGACCGCGTCGTGATGGTCGGCCGGCAAGATGTCGAGGCATTGCGCCAGCCAGTGATGATAGTCGTCGGCAAGCCGCAGCACCGGCCAGTCGCTGCCCCAGATCACCCGATGCGGGCCGAACAGCTCAAGGATTGTCTCGACATAGGGGCGCACGGCCTGAGGTTTTTGTTCGCCGGCTTCGGTCAGGAGACCGGAGAGCTTGCAATGGACATTGGGAAGTTCTGCGAGAGCCACCATGGCGTGACGCCAGGCCATATAGCGACCCTCGGAAATCTGCGGCTTGGCGGCATGGTCGATGACGATCGGCAGCCGGGTGGAGCGGCGCGCGAAATTGAGGAGCGGTCCGAGGTGCCGCGGCATGACCAGCGCGTCGAACACGAGGCCGTGATCGATCATCGCCGAGACGGCGGGCTTCAAACCGGGATCGTCGATCCAGTCGTCGTCGTCGATGTCCTGGAGCATCGGCCGAAGTCCCTTGAGCTTCGGGTTCTGCGCCAGCTCGGCGATCGCATCGGGCGCATCGTCTGCCTTCATGTCGGCCCAGCCGACGACGCCGAGGATCGAGGGTGTGCGGTCTGCAAGCTCGAGCATGAACGCCGTGTCGGCCTCGCTCTCCATCGTCTGCACCAGCACCGTCCCGTCGACCTTCGCTTCGGCCAGCAGCGGCTGCAGATCCTCCGGCATGAAGTCGCGGTGGATTGCGGCAAGCTCTGCCGGAGGCCATTGGCCCTGCCGGTCGGCGATCCGCCAGAAGTGCTGGTGGGCATCGATCCGCATCGGCTCAGGCTCCGGCACGCGGAAGCGGCACACCTTCGGCGATCAGGCCGCGATGACGCAGCTCGGTCCAGAAGGACGCCGGAATGGTTTCGGAAAACCAGGCGACATTGGCGGTGATCTGCTCCGCGGTCCGCGCACCGGAGACTACCGTCACGACGGCGGGATGCGTCAGCGGGAAATGCAGCGCAGCCGATTGCAGCGAGACGCCCTGTTCCTCGCAGGCCGCCCGCAAGCCATCGACGCGGGCGAGGATGTCGGCAGGCGCATCCGCATAGTTGAACTTCCTGTTGCCGGCGAGGATGCCCGAGTTGAACGGCCCGGCGACGACGATTCCTATGCCGCGGCGGGCGCATTCGTCCATCAGGGGCAGGCTGTCCTGCTCCAGCAGCGTATAGCGCCCCGCGAGCATCGAGACGTCGATGTCGAAGACGTCCATGGCGTCGCGAACGGCCTGCCATTCATTGACGCCAAGGCCGATGGCCCTGGTGGAACCCTCGTCGCGCAGCCGGCCCAGTGCGCGAAAACCGCCGCCGTCGGTCAACTGGCTCCAGTAATGATCATGACGGTCGCCATGAGTCATGCGACCGATGTCGTGCACATAGAGGATGTCCGGCTTCAGGATGCCGAGCCGCTGCTGGCTTGCCTCGAAGGACCGCATGATCCCGTCATGGGTGTAGTCGTAGACGGGACGGAAGGGCAGCGGCTGGATATAGCCGTCCTCCTCCTCGCCCACCGTCTCGTCCGGCGTCATGATCCGCCCGACCTTGGTGCTGAGCGTGTAGCTGTCGCGGGGGAGGTCCGTCAGCATCGTCCCGACCCGGCGTTCCGAGCGGGTGTAGCCATAGAAGGGTGCGGTGTCGAAGTAGCGGATCCCCGCATCCCAGGCAGCCTTGAAGGCGCCCTCGGACTCGGCGTAGCTGGTCACCCGGTAGAGGTTGCCCATCTGGGCGCAGCCGAGGCCCATGAGGGTGACTTCGACGTCGGCGCGCGGGAGCTTGCGGATATCGGCAACATTCATGATGGCATGTCCTTGGTAAATGGATGCGCATCCATCATGGATGCGCATCCAGCGGGAGGAGGTTCAGTAGAGAACGTTTTTCGCTTCCGGCTTGTCGATATTGTCCTTGGTGACGATCACGACACCGGTATCGACGAACTTCTCGACCTTTTCCTTGTTGATCAGCTTCGTCACGGTGTCGATCCCGAGTTCGCCCATCTGGAAGGAGCCCTGCACGGCGATGCCGGCCAGGGTGCCATCCTTGACGAACTCCTGAAGGTCCTGGTTGCCGTCGAAGCCGAAGGCCACGACCTGCCCGGCCTTGCCGGACTGCTTGAGCGCGCGGCCCATGCCGATGGCGGTCGGCTCATTGGCGCCGAACATGCCCTTGAGGTCGGAGTTCGCGGCCAGAACGTCCGTCGTCTGGTTGAGAGCGGTCGCCATCTGGGACTGCGAGTAGTAGGGCCCGACGATCTCCAGCTTGGAGTTGGCCTTGATGTAGTCGGTAAAACCGCCGACGCGACCGATTTCGGAACCCGCACCCGCGACATAGGACATGATGGCAATCTTGCCTTCGGTGCCGACCTTCTCGATCAGCGCCTGGGCGGCCAGCTCGCCGGCCTTCTTGTTGTCGGTGGAGAGGAACGACTGGTAGTACTGCTCCGCACCCTCGGCGAGCATCGAGTCGATGATCACGACGGGGATGCGGTTCTCCCAGGCCTTCTTCACGGCCGGGACGAGCGCGTCCGGATCGGACGGTGCAAGCACGATGCCGGCAACGCCGCGGTTCACGGCGTTCTCCACCATGTTGACCTGATCGGCAATCGCCGATTCCGATGCGGGACCCTGGAAGGTCATCGTATGCTCCGAGACGTCTTCCATCGCCGCATCGGCGCCCTTCTGGACGTTCTGCCAGAAGGTGGAATTGACGGTCTTGACGATGACGGCGATCTCGCCGGCCTGAGCGGACGAAAAGGTCCCGAGCGCAATGGCAGATGTCAGTAGGGCAGTTGCAAGCTTCTTCATGTTGTCCTCCAGTGGAATTGGCCTGACCGGCCGTGGTTTCGAGAGCTCCTCACTCTCAAGTTCGTGCGGAACGGGTCCGCACCCCCTTCATCGACGGTTGCGCAACTGGTCGATCCAGACGGTGCCCAGAATGACGAGGCCGATGATGATCTGCTGCGTGAAGGCGGAGACGCCGTTCATGTTGAGGCCATTGCGCAGGATGCCGATCACGAAGGCCCCGATCAGCGTCCCGGAGATCGTGCCGACGCCGCCGATCAGCGACGTGCCGCCGATGACTGCGCTGGCAATCGCGTCCAGTTCGTACATGACGCCTTCATTCGGCTGCGCCGTGACGAGGCGGGACATCAGCACGCAGCCCGTCAGGCCGGCGAGCGTGCCCGACAGCACATAGGTGAAGCTGACGACACGGCTGACGTTGACGCCCGACAGGCGCGCGGCGTCGGCGTTCGATCCGACCGCATAGATATGGCGGCCGAGTACCGAGCGGTTCAGCATCAGCGCGACCGCGACAGCGATCACCACCATCAGGATGACCGGATAGGGGATGCCCGGGAAGACCACGATGGGAAAGCCGTCGTCGCCGATGGTGACGACGCGAAACAGGGAGCCGTTGCCGAGCACGCCGAAGGATTCGCCAAGGCCGGAGACGGCCCGGGCGCCCGTGATCTGCAGCGCCAGGCCGCGGGCAATCAGCATCATGCCGAGCGTTGCAATGAACGGCGGCAGCTTCATCTTCGTCACCAGAATGCCGTTGATCCAGCCGCAGGCCGATCCGGTCAGGATGCCGATCAGCATGGCGAAGGGAACGGGAATGCCCCAGTCGCGAACAGCAAGCGCCGCCACGACACCGGCTAGCGCCAGCACGGATCCCACCGACAGGTCGATGCCGCCGGTGATGATGACGCAGGTGGCGCCGATCCCGAGGAGAGCGATCGACGTCACCTGGAGCGCGATCGTCATGCCGTTGTTGACGGTGAAGAAGGCGCTGCTGGTGGTCGAGAACACCGCCACAAGAGCAAAGAGGCTGCCGAGCGCGGCAAACTTCTGGATGATGTCCTTCTGACGGTCGCTCAGCCGGCCGCTTTTCTGTTCGCTTGTATCCGCCATTGTCACCTCAGTGCGCCGTCGGGCCGTAGCCGGAGGCGTATCGCATGATTTCTTCCTGATCGGTCTTCCGGGTGTCCAGAACACCGGTGATGCGCCCGCCGTGGAAAACGGCGACGCGATCGGTCATTCCCATGATTTCGGGCAGTTCCGAGCTGATGAGGACGACCCCGATGCCCGCCGCCGCCAGTTCGTCCATGATCTTGTAGATCGCGAATTTCGCGCCGACATCGATGCCGCGGGTGGGTTCGTCGAAGAACATCACCTTCGGCTTGCGGAACAGCCACTTGCCGATGATGATCTTCTGCTGGTTACCGCCCGACAGCAGCCGCACCGGCTGCTTGATCGACGGAGTACGGATATCGAGGAGCTCGACGTATTCGTCGGCGACCTCGTCGTGCCTGTTGAAGTCGATGAATCCAAAGCGGCTCGACACCGCTTCCATGTTGGCAAGCGTCATATTGGCGTCGACCGGCATCTTGATCGCCAGCCCCTGCGCCTTGCGGTCTTCCGACAGATAGGCGATGCCGGCGGCGATGGCATCGCGCGGCGAGCGGATGGTCAGCGTCTCGCCATGCAGCGTGATCGTGCCGGAATCGAGCGGGTCGGCGCCGAAGACGGCGCGGGCAACTTCGGTGCGCCCGGCGCCCATGAGGCCGGAAAAGCCGAGGATCTCGCCGCGCTTCAGGGAGAAGCTGACATCGGAGAACACGCCCTCGCGCCGCAGACCCGAGACGCTGAACAGCACCTCCTCGGAGGGAACGGAGGTACGCTCGGGAAACTTCTCCTCCAGCGAACGGCCGACCATCTTGGCGACGATGTCGTTGACGGTCGTCTCCGCGAAGCGGTCGGTGGCGATGTAGCGCCCGTCGCGCAGCACCGTGACGCGATCGACGATCTCGGCCATTTCGTCCAGTCGATGGGAGATGTAGGCGATGCCAACGCCGGACGCCTTGAGGTCGCGGATGACCTGGAACAGCAGCCGCGTCTCCTGCTCGGTCAGCGATGAGGTCGGCTCGTCCATGATCAGGACTTCGGCATCGAGAGACAGGGCCTTGGCGATCTCGACCATCTGCCGTTGCGCCACCGACAGCGTCCGCACCTGCACGTCCGGGCTGATGTCGACGCCGAGGCGGTCGAGGCAGCGCTTGGCGTCGGTGCGCAGCTTCTTGCGGTCGACGAGGAAGCCGCGACGGGGCTCGCGCGCCAGATAGATGTTCTCGGCAACGGAGAGATGCGGAACGAGGTTGAGTTCCTGGTGGATGATGGCGATGCCGGCAGCCTCGGATTCCAGTGGCGAGGCGAAGCAGCTTTCCTTGCCCTTGTAGACGATCGTGCCGGCAGTCGGCTGGTAGACGCCGCTGATGATCTTCATCAGGGTCGACTTGCCGGCGCCGTTTTCGCCGCAGACCGCATGGACTTCGCCTGGCAGGAGGTCGAAGCTGACGCCCGAGAGCGCCATGACGCCCGGGAATTCCTTGGTGATGCCGTCGAGGCGCAGCAAGGCGGCGCGATCGCTCGATCGCGGGTCCAGATGCTGAATGTCAGCCGATGTCTGCACGACGGCCTCCTCCCTTTTCGCTGGCCAAGCTCCAACCGCCAACTGCTAATGGGTAAACCCCGAGACCAAAACTGGTCAAGCCAATTTTTGCGATTAATCGGTTCGGATCGGAAAGGAGTGGACGAAGAGGCCGCAAAACAGGCGGTTCCGTCTGCGGATCGACCTTGCTCAGTCAGATGCGAATGGGTATGGTAAGGCCAGATCGACAAATGGCGTGGACATGAACGGACCCATCAAGGCGGCTGAGCCGCGCAGGCTCTACCAGCAGATCGCCGACCAGATCCGTGCCCTGGTCCAGGGTGGCCATTTCGCGCCCGGCGCCCGGCTGCCGGCGGAACGGGACCTGGCACAGCAGCTCGGCGTCTCGCGGCCGTCTCTGCGGGAGGCGCTGATCGCGCTGGAAATCGAAGGCAGCGTCGAGATCCGCATGGGGTCCGGGATCTACATCACCACCGAGCCGGATCGTCGTCCCTGGCAGACGCGCTCCATGGGCGAAAGTCCTCTGGAGCTGATGCAGGCCCGCGCCGCAGTCGAGGGGACCGTCATCACCCTCGCGACCGCCCGCATGACCCCGGAGGCGCTGCAGTCCATCCGCCAGACCCTGGACGACATGCGCGTCGAGATCGAGGAAGGCCGCAAGCCGCTCGACCAGGACCGGCAGTTCCACCTGACGATCGCCGGCCAGAGCGGCAACAGCGTGCTGTCGCGCATCGTCGGCGAGCTCTTCGACGAGCGCCACAGTCCCCTGTCGGCGCAGATCCGCACCCGCTTCGAAACACCCGAGACCTGGAGCTTCGCCCTCTCCGAGCACGAGGCGATCTTTGCAGCACTCGAGGCAAGGGATCCGCTGCAGGCGCAGGCGGCGATGCGGGCGCATCTGGAGGAGTCCAAGCGCCGCTGGATGGAAAACGAACCGCGCTAGTCACAACCGAACTTGAAGAACACACAGGAGTCCCCTCCTGGGAGGAGGAAGCAGTCAATGGATGTCATCGTATCACCCATCATCATTCTGAACGCAGCCGACGACGTCGGCGTCGTGCGCCGCACCGTGCAGCCGGGCAATCTCGTCGGACACGGTGACCTTGTCGCCCGCGGTCTGGTCGGCCGTGGCCACAAGGTTGCGATCAAGCGGATTCCATCCGGGGGGGAGGTCAGGAAATACGGCCAGGTCATCGGCGTTGCCACGCAGGATATCGAGCCCGGCGACCACGTGCATCTGCACAACCTCGCCATGCTGCCGTCCGAGCACGTGCATCAGTTCAGCGTCGACATCGAGGAAAAGGGCATGCTGCCCGAGGCCGAGCGGCGCACCTTCATGGGCTACGATCGCGGCATCGGCGGCGCCGGCACCCGCAACTACATCGGCATCATCTCGTCGGTGAACTGTTCCGCCACCGTGTCGCGCTACATCGCCGACTACTTCAACCGCATGGGCGGGCTCGACGGCTTCGACAACATCGACGGCGTCGTCGCTCTGACCCATGGCACGGGTTGCGCCCTCAACAACAAGTCGGAAGGCTACCGGGTGCTGATCCGCACCATCCAGGGCTATGCCAAACATCCGAACTTCGGCGGCATCCTGATGATCGGACTCGGCTGCGAGACCAACCAGATCGGTCCGATCCTCGAGCACTACAAGATGGAAGAGGGCGACCGGCTGCGGACGATGACGATCCAGCAGCACGGCGGTACGCGGAAGACCATCGATGCGGCCATCGAGATCATCAAGGAGATGCTGCCCGGCGTGAATGCGGCGGTGCGCACGCCGCAGCCTCTGTCCAAGTTGAAGGTGGCGCTGGAATGCGGCGGTTCGGATGGGTATTCCGGTATTTCCGCCAATCCCGCCCTCGGCTATGCCTCCGACCTGATGGTGCGCAACGGTGGCACCACGGTGCTTTCCGAAACCCCCGAGATCTACGGCGCCGAGCATCTGCTGACGCGCCGTGCCATCACCCCCGACGTTGCCCATAAGCTTCTGGAGCGGATCGACTGGTGGCGGGACTATACCGCCCGCAACGGTGACGAGCTCAACAACAACCCGTCGCATGGCAACAAGCTCGGCGGTCTGACGACCATCCTGGAGAAGTCGCTCGGTGCGGTGGCCAAGGGCGGCTCGATGCCGCTGAAGGCGGTCTACGAGTTCGGTGAGACCGTGACGGAGCAGGGCTTCGTCTTCATGGACACGCCCGGCTACGACCCGGTCGCGGTGACCGGCCAGGTGGCCGGCGGCTGCAACGTCATCTGCTTCACCACAGGCCGCGGTTCGGTCTCCGGCTTCAAGCCGTCGCCCTGCATCAAGATCGCCACCAACTCCGAAATGTACGAGCACATGAAGGAGGACATGGACATCAACTGCGGCGGCATCGTCACCGGCGAGGAAACCATCGAGCAGTCGGGTCAGCGGATTTTCGAGGATATCATCGCGGTGGCGTCAGGGCGCAAGACGCTGAGCGAAATCTACGACTACGGCGACAACGAGTTCGTGCCGTGGCAGATCGGGGCGGTGACCTGAGCCACCGCCCGCGGATCTCTATCAGTTGGCGACCTTCGCCTGCGGCTTCATGCGGGCAGGCGGAGTTTCAGGCGTCCCGAAGAACTTCTCACGCTCGCGCCAGATGGCCGGGACTGCCAGAAGCCCCACGCCGACAAGCGCGATCGCCGTCTTCGTCAGCTCGCTGAGTTCCGGCGAGCGACCGTCGAAGTAGTAGACGGCGTAGACGATGGCGACATGCCAGACGTAGACATAAAGCGAGTGGCGGCCGATCAGCTGCAGGAACTTCAGCGAGAAGATCCAGGTGAGGACGCCGGCGGCATTGCGCACGAAAGTCGACGGGTGCCTGGGGCCGGCGGCCAAAAGCCAGGTCACCAGGGCCGCGACAGCCAGGAAGTTCAGAAGGTAGACCGGGCCGAAGTCAGCGCGCACTTCCATGGACGCGAACTTGCCGAGCATGAAGTCGGGCATCAGGCCGTTGGCGGTCATGATCCGCAGCGGCAGGAAGAACAAGACGACGATCAGCGCCATCTTCGGGATGAAGGTGTTTTCCGGCGTCAGGATCCGGCCCCAGTCGATCTTGCCGGCAGAGGTCATCGCGCCCAGGACGAGACCGGAGTAGAACACGATCTGCCAGCCGAGCAGGTTGAAGCTTGCGCGAATGCCCTGGTCGTCAGGCCCCATCACGATCTGGTGCAGAGGATCGGTCACGATCCGCTGCAGCCCGAGCTGAGCCGCCATCCACAGGACCAGCGAGCCGGTCAGCACGTAGACCCACTTGTCTTCCAGCACGAGCTTCACCAGCCAGGGCGCAAACAGCATGTAGACGATGTACTGCGGCAGGATGTCCATGAAGGTGGGCTGGAACAGGAAGGTCGCGATGGCGGCGAGACGCAGCGGATCGTCGAAGGTCGTATAGCCCAGCCAGTTGTACCAGACGGTATAGGCGTCGGGCAGGAACATCTGGGCGACGAGCACGGCGAGCACGATCCCCATCGCATAGCGGTAGAGTTCGAAAGCGCGCGAGTAGATCGCCTGACGGCCCGCGGCATAGCCGTTCTTCACCATCTTGCGGGCATAGACCATGCCGATCAGAAGGCCGGATAGGAAGACGAATCCCTGCGCATCCTCGACGAAGGCGAGCTGGTTGTGGTTGACCTTCACCAGCCAGTAGCCGCCGGCAAAGATTAGGTGGTTGATCAGCATGAAGACGAGGAAATATCCCCGCATACCATCAATGATATCAAACCGTTTCATCGGTCTCGGTCTCCGTTCTGCCGATCCGATGCGCTTGGGTCGCCCGGTTCGTCAGGCCTCTCAGGGGCCAGAAATCATGCGCGCTTAACGCAGCAATCGGCGAGAGTGTTCCGCAGATGCGTCGCGCGATCTGCTTCCTAGGCGAGGCTGGATGACTGGTGGATGAACGGTCCGCGCTATTCCGCGGCAATTCTCTTGATGCCGGCGACCTGCGTCAGATAGGCGCGCAGGGCGGCGGGGCGCACGGGTTTATGTTGCACTGCAATGTCGTAACGCTCTGCTTCTGCGCGCACTTCCGGCGTGCGGTCGGCGGTCAGCAGCAGGGCAGGGATCTCGGCCTGATACAGCTGCCGAAGCCGGACGATCGCCTCCACGCCGTTGCCGTCGCCGAGATGAAAATCGGCAACGATGACCTCCGGCGGCGGCTCCCTGGCGGCCACGATGGCCTCGATCCCCGCAAGCGACGTCAGCTGGCCCACGGTGCAGCCCCAGCCTGAAACGAGCAGGCTCATGCCCTCCAGGATCTTCGGCTCGTTGTCGATGCAGAGCACCCTCAGTCCGTTGAGCGGTTGCGACCGGCGGCGCCGCTCCGGCTGTTCCGCCGGCTTCGCGGTTTGAGGCGAAGCGAGGTCACGCGGCACGCGGACCCTGAAGATGGTGCCCTTGCCCGGCACCGAGGAGAGCTCGACGGGGTGGTTCAGCACCCGCGAGATACGGTCGACGATCGATAGCCCGAGGCCCAGGCCTGCTGCCGTGCGCGCACCCTCGTCGAGACGCGCGAACTCCTTGAACACGGTCCGAAATTTCGCGGCGGGAATGCCGATGCCCGAATCCAGTACCTCGATGACCACCTCGTCGCCGCGGCGCCGGGCACCGATGACGATCTTGCCGTTGATCGTGTATTTGATCGCGTTCGACACCAGGTTCTGCACGAGCCGGCGCAGCAGGTTGACGTCGGACCGGATGCGCAGCGAGCTCGGGACCACCGTGAACTTGAGGTTCTTCTCGCGGGCCATGGGGGCAAAGTCGGTCTCGATCCGCCGCAGGAGATCGTCGAGCGCAACCGACGTCATGCGCGGCTTCATCGCGCCGGTATCGAGGCGGGAGATGTCGAGCACCGCGCCGAGGATCGCCTCGACCGATTCCAGTGCGGAATCGATGTTGCGCACCAGTGCACTGTTTTCGGAGGCGCCAAGACGTTCCACCAGAGCGGATGAGTAGAGGCGTGCGGCGTTCAGCGGCTGCAGGATGTCGTGGCCGGCCGCCGCGAAGAAGCGGGTCTTGCCGAGATTGGCTTCTTCCGCCGAAGCCCGCGCTTCGGCAAGCTCGCGGTTGACGCGGGTCAGTTCGGCCGTGCGCTCCTCCACCCGCTGTTCGAGCGTCTCGTTCGCCTGCTTCAACGCCCGGTCGGCGGCGACGCGTTCGGTGATGTCGGTCAGCGTCGCGACGATCCCCTTGTCCGGCATCGCATTGGAGCGCACTTCGATGATCCGCTTGCCGCCGCTGAGCACCAGCGGGAAGGGCGCATCCAGCGTCTGGAAGTGCTGGACCACATCGGCACGGTCTTCCGCGCGGATGTCGCCACGCTCCACCAGGATGGAGATGATGTCTGACAGAGGATAGCCGACCTGACCGACCTGCTCGGGAAGATCGAGGAGATTGCGGAACCGCCGGTTCCAGATCGTCAGGCAATAGGAGCTGTCGAAGACGGCGATGCCCTGGTCCATCTGGGAAAGCGCCGTCTGCAGCATGTCCTGATTGTACTGCAGCGCTTCGCTGGCCTGGTCCAGCAGCCAGACGGTGTCGGAATTGGCATCCTCCGCCTTCTGCAGGATGAGCGACAGCACGAGCCGCGCCGACGAAGACCCGATGGCGCTGCCCAGCAGCTGCTCGGAGTAATGGATCAGCGCCATGTCCGCCGGCTGGTCCTCCTGCAGCGGCCGGCCGCTGCCGCGCGCATAATTGTCGAAGGAGCGCTCCATCCGCTCCTCGCCGAGGTAGCGGGCAATCGTGGTCTTCAGGTCGCCGACGCTGACCCGTGTCTTCCAGCCGCGGGTGGCGAACTGGGCTCTCCGATGGCGCTTCACGAAGATGCCGGCCTGGATCCGCTCGACGGGCTTCGGGTTGCGCGACAGCGACCCCAGCACGAAGGCCAGGGTGTTGAGGATCAGGCTGAAGAGTGTGGCGGTGACGAGAGGATCCGAATCGGCATTGAAAAGCGCCGTGCCGGGGAAGAGGAAGTGGAGAATGGCACCCGCCAGATGCACGTTGTTCGGGCCGCCCAGGCTCGGGACGAAAAGCAGATAGGCCCAGGCGAGGAAACCAAGCGACATGCCGAGGATGGCGCCCCGGGCATTGGCGCGGCGCCACACAAGCCCTCCGATCAGGCTGGGAGCGATCTGGGCGATGGCGGCAAACGACAGAAGTCCGATCGAGGCGAGGCCGGTTTCGCTGTCGGCGGCCCGGTAGTAGGCATAGCCGAGCATCAGCACGACGATGATCGACATGCGGCGCACCCGCAGCAGCGTCTTGGTGAAATCGGCCCGGTGAACGGAGCGCCGCATCAGCTTGCGCCGCAGCAGCACCGGCATGACGATGTCGTTGGAGACCATGATCGACAGCGCCACCGAGGCGACGATCACCATGGCGGTCGCGGCCGAGAATCCGCCGATGAAGGCGATCAGCGACACCAGCGGCATCTCGTTGGCAAGCGGCAGCAGCAGCACGTAGAGGTCGGCGTTGCCGGTGCCGCCGAAGGAGATGAGGCCCGCCATGGCGATCGGCATCACGAAGAGATTGATGGCGACCAGGTAGAGCGGCAGCAGGTAGGCGGCCATCCTCAGTTCACGCGGCGTCCGGTTCTCCACGACGGTGACGTGGAACTGCCGCGGCAGCATGATGATCGCGAAGGCCGACAGGCCGATCAGCATCAGCCAGCGGCTGATGGGCGTCTCGTAGGACATCGCCGAGGTGACGAAGAGGTTGTCGGAGGCGCGCGACAGGAGGTCCGACGGCCCCTCGTAGAGCACGAACATGACGGCGATCCCGACCGTCGCGAAGGCGACGAGCTTCACGACCGATTCCATGGCGACCGCCAGGATCAGGCCATCCTGATGCTCGGTGGCATCCGTATGGCGCGTCCCGAAGATGACGGCAAAGCAGGCCATCAGCAGGGTGACGATCAGGGCAAGGTCGATGAAGTAGAGATTGCCGCTGCCGATCCCGTAGGCCGAGGCATCGACCATGGCCGCAACGGAGCTCGAGACGGCCTTCAGCTGGAGCGCGATATAGGGGATGGCGCCGATCAGCGAGATGACCGCGACGATCATCGCCACCGTGGAATTCTTGCCGTAGCGCGCGGCGAGGAAATCGGCGACCGAGGTCAGCTTCTCCGCCTTTGCCAGCTCGACGATCCGCCGGATGATCGGCATGCCGAGCGTGAAGGCGAGGATCGGGCCGATGTAGATGCCGGTGAATTCCAGCCCCCGCTGCGAGGCCAGCCCGACGCCGCCGAAATAGGTCCAGGAGGTGCAGTAGATGGCCAGGCTGAGGGCATAGACGACGGGCCTGCCACCCTCGGCCACGCCAAAGCGACGGCTCCGGCGGTCGCCATAACTGGCCACCGCAAACAGAAGCAGAATATAGCCGAATGCCGCCAGGAAGATCAGCCAGCCGGGAACCATGTCTCCTCCGCTCCGGGGCAAGTGCTTGATGACGATAGAGCAAAAGCATCTGCTTGGAAATCGTGACGGACTTGGCATAAAGTTGAAAGCGCCGGTACCAGCGATCTGGATAAATGCTGCCGCAGCGCCGGTTCCGGCAGTCTCAATCTTGCTTCAGAAAGGAGCGCCTATGGCCGTCGTGTCGGAATTCAGGTCGTTTATCGCCAAGGGCAATGTGATCGATCTTGCGGTGGGCATCATCATCGGCGGGGCCTTCACCGGGATCGTCAACTCGCTGGTGAACGACATCATCACGCCTGTCCTCGGTGCGATCATCGGCGGCATCGATTTCTCCGATTACTTCATTCCACTCGCCGGGGGCGTGACAGCGCCCACGCTCGCTGCCGCAAAGGAGCAGGGGGCGGTCTTCGCCTATGGCAGCTTCATCACGGTCGTGTTGAACTTCCTGATCCTCGCCTGGATCATCTTTTTGATGGTGAAGGCGGTGAACCGCATTCGAATTACCGAAGAGAAGAAGCCCGACGCCGCCGTGCCCGCCGCGCCGCCACCGGCCGATGTCCAGCTGCTGACGGAGATCCGCGATCTCCTGAAAAGCCGATAGGCACATCCATCACTCGAATCGATACCATCCTCACGGATTGTCATGGGATTGCGTGGGGATGGTAGGCTATGAAAGGCAATCAGCCGGAGAGTGAATCGAATGTCCATCCTGAGCAGCCTCAGCCCTCGCGCCCTTTCCGCACCCGAAAGCGGCATTGTCGAAGTGATCACCTATGCGCGCGGTCAGGAGGATCTCATTCCGCTCTGGGCGGGGGAAGGCGACCTGCCGTCTCCCGACTTCGTCAACCAGGCGGCAAGCCAGGCGCTTCTCGGCGGCGAGACCTTCTACACCTGGCAGCGCGGCATTCCGGAACTGCGCGAGGCACTGTCGCGATACTACGCCCGGCATTTCGACAAGACGCTGTCGAGCGACCACTTCTATGTCACCGGCTCCGGCATGCATGCGATCATGCTGGCTGTGCAGGCGCTGACCAATCCCGGCGACGAACTGATCTACTTGTCCCCCTCCTGGCCGAACATCGTTGCCTCGGTCGAGATCGGCGGTGCCAAGCCCGTTGTCCTGCCGCTCGATTTCGTCGACGGCGGCTGGTCGCTCGACCTGCAGAAGCTCGAGTCTCTGATCACGCCCCGGACGCGGGCGATGTTCATCAACACGCCGTCGAACCCGACGGGCTGGACTGCCTCCCGGGAGGAACTGGCCGCCATTCTCGACCTGTCGCGCAAGCACGGCGTGTGGATTATCGCCGACGAGATCTACGCGCTCTACTACTACGGCAAGGAGACGCGGGCCCCCTCGTTCCTGGACGTCATGGAAGAGGGCGACCGGGTGATCTTCGCCAACTCCTTCTCCAAGAACTGGTCGATGACCGGCTGGCGGCTCGGTTGGCTGGTGGCGCCGCCCGAGATCGGACAGGTGATCGAGAACCTCATCCAGTATTCCAATTCCGGCGTCGCGCAATTCATGCAGCGCGGCGGCGTGGTGGCGCTGGACCAGGGCGACGAATTCGTCCGCGAAAACATCGAGCGGGCGAAGATCTCGCGCGACATCCTGTGCGACACGCTGATCGCCACCAACCGCGTCGAGACCCTGAAGCCTGAGGGGGCTCTCTACGCCTTCCTGAAGGTCGATGGCATCACCGACAGTCGCGCCGCAGCCCTCGACATCGTCGACAAGGTCCAGGTGGCGCTGGCGCCGGGCTCCGCCTTCGGGCCGGGTGGCGAGGTTTTCCTGCGGGCCTGCTTCCTGCGGGATCCGCAACGGGTCCGCGAAGCCGCAGCCCGGCTGGCCGATTACGTTCTCAAGCTTTGAGCGGGACTGAAAAAGGCTAAAAATTTAGCGAATTCATTGGCGTGGCCTTAGCCTTGGCGCGCAATATACCCGCCCGACACCCCCTCCGGGTAAGCATTGATGAAGGGGAAAAGTGTTTCGCTTCCTGCCAACGAACAAAGGCAGGGAGTATAAGAATGGCCGTTCTTGTTACCGGCGGTGCCGGATATATCGGAAGCCACATGGCTTGGGCTCTGCTGGATGCCGGCGAGGATGTCGTGGTCATCGACAGGCTTTCCACCGGCTTTCGCTGGGCGGTGCCGCCGGCGGCCCGTTTCTACCTCGGCAACGTCGGCAATCGCGAGCTCCTGGCGCAGATCTTCGCGGAGAATGACATCGACGCCATCCTGCATTTTGCGGGCTCGATCGTCGTGCCGCAGTCGGTCGCTCATCCGCTCGAATATTACGAGAACAACACCAGCAACACCCGCCTTCTGGCAGCCGCCGCTGTGGAAGCGGGCATCCGCCATCTCGTCTTCTCCTCCACGGCCGCAGTTTACGGCGAGGTTGCCGACACGCCGGTACTCGAGACGGCGCCGACCTTGCCGAAGAACCCCTATGGCCAGTCGAAGCTGATGTCGGAACTGATGCTGAAGGATGCGGCGGCGGCGCATGATTTCCGCTTCGTCGCTCTTCGCTATTTCAATGTTGCCGGCGCCGATCCCATGGGACGGACCGGCCTGTCGACCGATGGCGCCACGCATCTGATCAAGATCGCCTGCGAAGCTGCACTCGGACAGCGCGCCGGTGTCGACGTCTACGGCACGGACTACCCGACGTCCGACGGCACGGGCGTGCGCGACTATATCCACGTCAGCGACCTCGTGAACGCGCACCTCAAGGCGCTCAGCTACCTGAGGCAGGGTGGCGAAGCGCTGATTGCCAACTGCGGCTACGGCAGGGGCTATTCGGTGCTGGAAGTATTGGAGACCGTGACGCAGCTCGGCGGCAATACGTTCGAGATCAACTATCGCCCGCGTCGGACAGGCGATGCGGCAAGCGTGGTGGCAAACTCCACCCTCGTGCGCGACCGTCTGGGCTGGGTGCCCCGCCATGACGATCTGACAGTCATCCTGAAGACCGCGCTCGCCTGGGAGCAGTCCCTGCTGGAACGGAAGGGTGGCGAGCTGCATGCAATTCGGCAGAGGCTCGTCTCGGCGAGTTTCTGAGTGGGCAGGGCAGAAGAGACGGATTGTTTGCAAAGGCGCTCGTTAATTGAATGGTTTCTTAATTAGCGAGTGGTTTTGTGAGCATGGAAGGGAGAACGTCTCATGCTCAGCCTGTTGCGCCAGATCGTTGCCGCTGCCACCGTCGTCTGCCTCTCCCCTCTCGCGGCCAATGCAGCGGATTGCCATATCGAGAGAACCACAGCCGAGGTGAACTTCATCGTCGACAAGAGGACGTGGTTCCGGGTTCACGCTGACCTGGCAGTCCCAGATAGCGCCCGGATATCCATCGGTCCCCGTGGTCACGTGACGGTGATGACTGAGCGTCGATGCACGGGCAACCCTGTCGGGAGGACCGTGCCCTGAGACCTTTGCTTCGCCAGTGGATCAGGCTCGAACAGCCGCGCAAAACAACAGCGCGGCTGCTGGCCGCTGCCGCACTGCTGTTGATGCCGTTTGCGCTGCCGGCTTCGAAGCTGGTTCAGCAGCTGGACGAGCAGCTGTTCGACCTTCGGGCAGAGCTCGCGCCCCGCAACGCCTCGGACAAGTTTGTCTTCGTCGCCATCGATAAGGAAAGCCTGGATCAGGTGGGGATCTGGCCCTGGCCCCGTTCCGTCCATGCAGCAGTCATCGATGCGCTGGTAGAAGGCGCCGCCGGCGACATCTTCCTGGACATCGATTTCAGCACGCCCTCTTCCCCGGAAGAAGACCGCCAACTCGCAGACGCGCTTGAGCGCGCCGGAGGCGTCATGCTTCCTGTCTTCGAACAGCATCAGCACGTGAGTGATGCTGCGGCGGTATCGGTGACCCGGCCGATCGATGATCTGGCAAAGAATGCCTGGCTGGTTGCTGCCAATGTCGCCCTGGATCCGAACGGCCTGTTCCGGAGCCTCGACACCAGCGTCACGCTGGATGGCGATCCGCTCTCCTCTGCGGCGGTGGTCCTGTCCGGAGTGGCGGATCCGGGAGTGCCGGAACTGGCAGTCGACTTTTCCATACGTCCCGAAACCGTCGCAGCCGTCTCTGTCGCCGATCTGCTGCAGGGCCGCGTGGAGCCGGGCTTCTTTGCCGGTCGGTCGGTCGTGGTGGGCGCCTATGCGACGGAACTGAAGGATCTGTTTCCTGTGCCGATCTATGGCATCCTGAGCGGTCCCATGCTCCACATCCTGGCGGCAGAGACCCTGGTGCAGGGAAGGGTGCCCGAGCGCCTTCCCGTCTGGCCGCTCGGTCTCGTTCTGGCGTTTGTGATCCTCGCGGGCTCCCCGAAGCTGCGCGAACAGCGCTTGGTTCCCGTCATAGCCAGCGCCGCTGCATTTGTGGTCTGCGTGGAAATCGGGGGCTACTTCCTGCAGAAGGAGTACTCGCTGCTCCTGCCTTCCGCGACGCTCCACCTCATGCTGATTGCGGCGCTGGTGGTCCTTCTCATGGAGAAGATCGGAGTCAGTGCCTGGCTCGCCGAGATTGCGAGTGCCGAGAAACGCAATAGCCGCCGGATCCTGAAGCGCGTGATCAGCGATAGCATCGATGCGGTGATCATCGTTGATGGCGACCGAAAGATCCTCGATCAGAGCCGGGCGGCGGCGACGTTCTTCGGGCCGCGTCACGAGTTGAAGCGAGGCGGGGATTTTCGTCTGATGGGGCCGCCGGAGATCACACAGGCCCTCGACCGCATCATCGAGGCCGGTAGTCAGGAGGAAAAGCTCCTTCCTGCTGCCCATGAGGAGGTCACGCTTGTCAGTGACGGACAGTTCCGCCATCTCGAGGCCTCTCTGACGCTCTCCCGGGTCGAAGACCTGACGGCCCGGTACGCGTCGTCCAGATCCTTCGTCGCCTGCATCACGGTCCGCGATGTCACGGCCCGCAGGGTCTATGAGGACAAGCTTCGCAGACTGGCCCAGCTGGACGACCTCACGGGCGTCTTCAACAGGCGGGAACTCATCAACCGTGTCGATCAGAGCGTCAACGAAGGCATGACCATGGCGGTGGCCGCGGTGGACCTGCATCGCTTTGCGACAATCAACTCGACCTTCGGCCGTGCGACCGGCGACCAGCTTCTGCATGCCGTGGCGCGGCGTCTGATGGCCGGCGTCCGCGACATCGGGCATGATCCCAACCACGCCTTCGTCGGGCGGCTGGGCGGCGACGTCTTCTGTGTTGCCCTGGCCCTGGCCTCAGACACGGATATCGCAGACCTGCCGCAGGCACTTCTGTCGCTGTTCGAGAAGAACTTCGACGCCCGCAGCGCGAAAATTCACGTCGACGTCCGGATAGGCGCCTCTCTTGCCAACGAGGGCCTCGACAATGCGGCAAACTGGATTGACGCCGCCGAGCTCGCCCTCGACCAGGCAAAGAAGGTGGGCGGCTCCGGTTGGCATGTCTACGAACCCCTGGCGGCCATCGCGCAGGCGCGCAGCATGCGTCTGGAGCAGGAAATGCGCTCTGCGCTGCGCGACAACCAGTTCTATCTCCTCTACCAGCCGCAGGTGGACCTCGACTCAGGCGAGATAACAGGCAGCGAGGCTCTGATTCGCTGGAAGCATCCGGAGCTTGGGCTGGTGTCGCCCCTCCAGTTCATCGAGGTCGCCGAGTCCAACGGCTTCATCTGCGACCTGGGTCGGTGGGTTCTGCTGGAAGCCTGTTCGGCAGCATCCAGGTGGCCCTCTCACCTCACCGTTTCAGTCAACGTATCCGCCGTCCAGTTTGCCAAGGGCGATCTCTGCGCGGATGTCCGCGAGGCGCTGGCCATCTCCGGACTGGAGCCACACAGGCTCCATATCGAGGTGACGGAATCAACCTTCCTTCTGGATCCGGAACGGCTTCTCGAAGAGATACAGGAACTCAAGTCGCTGGGGATAGCCGCGGCGCTGGATGACTTCGGCACCGGCTATTCCTCGCTCAGCTATATCGCGCGCTTCCCGTTCGACAAGATCAAGATCGACCAGTGCTTCGTGCGGGGCATCGTCTCGAGCCCGTCAAGCCAGGCCATCGTCCGCTCGGTGAAGTCACTGGCCGACGGTCTGGGCATGGCGGTGGTCTGCGAGGGCGTCGAGGAAGAGGCCGAATGGCGGCTGCTGCGCAATTTGGGCTGCCAGGAGGGGCAGGGGTATTATTTCGGCAAGCCGCAGACGGCGCAGGAGTTCGTGGCGCTGGCAGGCGGCCGGCAGTTCGCGACGCTCAAGGCAACAGCATGATCCCGACGGCCCGGGACAACGCAACCAATCAGCGATGGCTGCAGCCGGTCCCGACCGTCTCGGCAGCGGACAGCACCTGATAGAAACGTGTGGCACGCTCCTCGCGAAGCCGAGAAATCTTCTGCTCAAGCTGCTCGCGGGCTGCCCGGCTCAGCATTTCGGCAAAGGCATTGGGCTCCATGCCGTCGGCCCGCAGCATCAGGGCGATGAGAGGGTCGGAGACTGCTTCCGAGATTGAAAGATCGTGTTCCATGTCCTGACCTCCATTTTCGCGCAGGGTACTCAGACATTGCGACAACAATATTTCCAGGCTGTGGCGTTGAGAAGAAGCAAGCGCTCCTTAGGATCCGTGTCACCGCCTGCCAGCCACGTCGGCGGCCGCAAACAACATCCTAAGGCATAGGAGCGACTTGCGCTATGTCAACTTGCTGCTGCGCCGCACCGCTATTGTCACGTTCGTCAGCGCACATCGTCGGATGAGGCGCCTGACTGCCGATGGGGCTGCCGTTCTGGTTTCCCGACCCATATCATGCTGATTGTCCCCGTCGCACGGTCTCTATCTGCGCCGACCACATTCCTAGAAACCAAAGGTTCGAGACGAAATGGCTTCCATCCTCTGCGTCGCTCTCAATCCCTCGATAGATCTCGCCAACGAAACAGATCGCGTCGTACCGACGAAGAAGGTGCGCATCCGCAACCAGCGTCAGAACATCGGCGGTGGCGGCGTCAACGTTGCCCGCGTCGTGGCGGAGCTGGGTAAGCGCCCGGATCTCCTGGTCATGTCTGGCGGCGCGACAGGGGAGGTCTTCCTGGATGCTGTCCGCCAGCTGCCGGTCAACCTGCACACGATCCCCATCGACGGCGCCATCCGCGTGGCCTTCATGGTCAAGGAAACGGAGACCGGGCAGGAGTATCGCTTCGTACCGGAGGGGCCGGTGGTCAGCCAGGAGGAGTACGGCGAGGCCCTGCGTTTCCTGGCGCAGACGACTGCGGACTACATCATCGTCAGTGGCAGCCTGCCCCGTGGTCTGCCGAAGGACGCCTATGGGGAGATGGCGCGCATCTGCGCCGCCAAGGACACCCGCTTCATCCTGGACGCCTCCGGCGAGGCGCTGGCGGAGGCGCTGAAGGTCGGCGGTCTCTTCATGATCAAGCCGAGCCTCGACGAACTGGAGGGCATCGTCGGGCGCAGCCTGGACGAGAATGGCGCGGTGGCCGCCGCCCAGGAACTGATCGGCCAAGGCTCGGTCAAATACGTCTGCATTTCCATGGCGCGGGAGGGAGCCTTGCTGGTCACCGACGAAGGCGCCATCAAGGTGCCCTCCTTTGCCGTGCCGGTCGGCTCGACGGTCGGTGCCGGCGACAGCTTCGTCGGCGGCATGGTCTGGGCGCTGACCAATGGCTATCCACTGGAAGACGCCTTCCGGCTGGGGGTGGCGGCCGGGGCCGCAACCGTGATGAGCCCCGGTACCGAACTGTGCCGGCGCGAGGACGTCTTCACGCTCTACGAGCATGGGGATGCAGCCTTCCGCGACGGGGAACCGGTCGTACGCTGACCTCGTGATGCCCGACTACGCTCCCTGAAACGGCACCGTCCAGACTGTGCGCGGTGGTCTCCTCTCCGCTTCGGCCAGGTCTGTACCGGCACCTTGGGTGCGGCCATGATATTCCGTTCTGATCGCTGACATCGCCGCCTGTCCTGCCGTGTGGCCGCACCGCACGTGTTGCGCAACGGCATCTTTGACCGGCATCAATGCGCAACGTTCTTGCGAGATTTAGCCTCCTTGAATTCACGGGCTCTACCTCCCAAGCAGGGGAAGCCTACACCATACGGAACTGTCCATGGTTTTCCATTACGAGATCGAGAGTCTGAGCCATCGGGACGTGGTCCGGGCCTTTGCAGTCATGCAGGTCGTCGTTCCGGCGCTTGATCTCAAGACGTGGAGGAGGCTGACAGCAACGGAGGCGCAGCGAAGACAGTGGGCGACCGCCAAGGATACGCGGGGCTACATACGCGGCATCTTCAGGATGACGCCCGTCAAGCACCCGCTTCTGGGAGACCTGCTCGATGTGCCGGTCTTTGCGTCTATCAGCCTGGTCGACGAGAGCGGCGTCAGTCGGGAGATCATCGCCTTCGCACGTCGCTGGGCAGAGAGAGAGGGCTGCCGGATGATCCATATATGGAGTTCCGCCCCTGCAAGCATCCACGTCCTCGAACAGCCGCAGAGCGTGCCGGATGTGGGCTTCGGCATGATCTACAGCGTCGAATAGGAAATGTCTCAGGTCCGCGAGACGGTCCCGGTGAACACATAGCCGACGCCCCGGACGGATTTGACCAGCTGCGGCCGTTTGGCATCCGCCTCGATCTTGCGCCGCAGCCGCACGATTTGCGCATCGACGGCCCGGTCGAACGCCTCCAGCTGGCGCCCGCGCGTCAGGTCCATCAGTTGTTCGCGGGTCAGGACTCGGCCCGCGTGCGTGACGAAGACGGCAAGCATGTCGAATTCGCCGGTGGTAAGTTCCACGGTCTGCCCGTCGGGGTCCTGCAGCACCCGCCTGGTGATATTGAGTGTCCAGCCGTCGAAACACACCGTCTGTTCCTGCTGTGGCTCGACCGGTGCGGACGACACAACACTTCGCCGCCTTAGGATCGATTTCAGCCGGGCATGCACCTCCCGCAGGTGAAACGGCTTGGCGATGTAGTCATCGGCGCCGATCTCGAGGCCGACGATCCTGTCGACGACATCGTCGCGGCCCGTCAGCATCATGATCGGCACATCGGACTGCATCCGGATTTCCCGCGCCAGGTCCAGGCCGTCCTGCCCGCCGGGAAGCGAGAGGTCGAGAAGGATCGCGTCGAAATCCGTCTGCTTCATGCTCAGCCGCATGTCGCGTCCGTCGCCGGCGCAACTGACGCGATACCCTTCGTTCTCGAAGTATCGCGCCAACATGTTGCGTATGCGCAGATCGTCGTCGACAACGAGAAGATGGAGACTGTTGCTGGTATCCGGGGTCATGAGCCTGTGGGATCTGGGGTGTTACGGAGTGTTACACGATTGCACCCATTATCACAGTCAAACCATTCGCGTGTTACGACCGCAGGGTCAATTGCCACCATCAAGAAATGGAGGCTGACATGTTGATGGAAAGCACGACGAGATCCCGCCCGGCGATGGCGCCTTCGCAGGTGACGCCGCCGGCAAGCCTGCACTCCCTGTTTGCCAGGCAGCCGGTCGAGAATTTCGTTTCGGGCCAGATTCTGTTCTTTGAGGGTGACGAGGCGAAATCCATCTTCGAGGTTGTCGAGGGTACGCTGCGCATCGTACGGATACTGCCGGACGGACGGCGCGTCATCACCGGGTTCCTGCATGCCGGCGATCTCCTCGGTATCTCCTTCAAGAGCCATTACATCTACACCGCCGAGGCCATCAACAACGTGACAATCCGTCGATTGTCGCGCAGGGCGTTCGAAACGGAGCTCGCCAATTCCGACGAAATCCGCCCCGCGGTCTTCCACCAGATGTCGGACGAGATGGCGGCGGCCCAGGACCAGATGGTGCTCCTGTCGACGAAGAACGCCGAAGAGCGCCTCTGCAGCTTCCTCCTGAAGGAGTTGCAGCGGGAAATGCGGGCCGGCGGATTGGCGCCCATCGTGAAGCTGCCGATGACGCGGCTCGACATCGCCGACTATCTCGGCCTGACGATCGAGACGGTCTCTCGGACGATGACCAAGCTCGCGAACAAGGGGGTCCTGACGCCTTCCGGGCGGCATGCCGTCGAAATTCTGCGTCGCGGCATGCTTGCACAATTGGCCGGCGACGGCGATGAATGCGAAATTGAATGGCGGATGACAAACACCTCTCGCGAGGAATTCAGACGGCACTAGCCTGGTAGACACATGGACATGACGATGAATGAAGATGCCGCGCTCCAGAAGGCAGAGGCGAACGACCTGGACGCAGCACTTCGGCTCCTGAACCACGCAAACCTGATCGTCCACGCCTGGAATGGTGTCGTGACGCACTGGACGGAGGGTTGCGAGGCTCTCTACGGCTGGCGCCGGGAAGAGGCCGTGGGCAAGATCCTGCACGAGCTTCTGCAGACAAACTTTCCGCAATCCCGTGAAGAGGTGCGCGCTCAGGTGCTCGCCACCGGGATCTGGGAAGGCGAGGTCGTCCATCGTCACAAGCAAGGCCACTCGATCTTTGTGGCCACCCGCTGGGTCGCCGTGCAGACCGGCGACGACGAGCGACCGATGATCATCCAGATGAACAACGACGTGACGAACATGAAGGTGGCGGAGAACAATCTGGCGGAACGGGAGGCGCATCTGCGCTCCATTCTCGACACCGTGCCCGATTCGATGATCGTCATCGACGAGGCCGGTCAGATCAGCTCCTTCAGCGCGGCCGCCGAACGCCTGTTCGGCTATGCTGCAGACGAGGTCCGGGGGCGCAACGTCAAGGTCCTGATGCCGTCGCCGGACCGCGACAGGCATGACGGCTATCTGGAGCGCTATGTCGCCACCGGCGAGCGGCGCATCATCGGCTACGGCCGGGTTGTGACCGGGCAGCGCAAGGATGGCACCCTCTTTCCGATGGAACTCGCCGTCGGCGAAACCAGGGTGAACGGCAAGCGGATCTTCACCGGTTTCGTCCGCGACCTGACGAGCCGCCACAAGATCGAGGAGGAGCTGCGCCAGTCGCAGAAGATGGAAGCCATCGGCCAGTTGACCGGCGGCCTTGCCCACGACTTCAACAACCTGCTGACGGTGATCAGCGGCAATCTGGAAATGGTCGAGAGCAAGATCTCCGACGAACGCCTGCTGACCATGCTGCGCGAAGCCCAGGACGCTGCCGACGACGGTGCCAAGCTGACGGGGCAACTGCTCGCTTTCGGGCGCAAGCAGCCTCTGAATCCGAAGATCGTCGATGTCGGCCAGCTGGTCTCCGGTTTCTCCGACCTGCTGCGGCGGACGGTGGGCGAAACGATCGAACTGCGCACCGTGATCACCGGGTCGGCCAATGAGGCGCTCGTCGACGCATCGCAGCTGCAGAACGCCATCCTGAACCTGACGCTGAATGCCCGCGATGCCATGCCGCGCGGAGGCCGGCTGTCGATCGAGATTGCGCGGGTGAAGCTGGATGTCGATTACGCCCAGATGTATCCGAATGTCCGCACCGGCGATTACGTGCTCGTCAGCGTCACCGACAACGGCGAGGGCATGCCGCCGGAGGTCAAGCAGAGGGCGTTCGAGCCTTTCTACACCACCAAGGGCGTGGGATCGGGCACCGGTCTCGGCCTCAGCATGGTCTATGGCTTTGCCAAGCAATCCGGCGGCCAGATCCAGCTCTACAGCGAGGAGGGGCAGGGAACGAGCGTGCGGATCTTCCTGCCGGCCACCCAGCCGGCGGTCGATGCCGCCGCCGCTCCGGACGGAAAAGCGACTGCCCCGCAAACTCTCCCGGGTGGATCGGAGAAGATACTGGCCGTGGAGGACGATGCGCGCGTGCGCCGCATCGCCGTCTCCCGACTGACGGATCTTGGCTACGCCGTCGTCGAAGCCGAGAATGGGGTGCAGGCACTGGCGAAGCTGCGCGAGAACAAGGACATCGCGCTACTGTTCACCGACGTGGTGATGCCGGGCGGCATGACCGGCGACGAACTGGCGCAGATCGTCCGCGCCGAGCATCCGCACGTCAAGGTCCTGTTCACCTCCGGCTATGCCGAACCGGAAATCGCCGGTCGCGAACTGGCGGTGTCCGGCAGTTGGCTGAAAAAACCCTATACCGCCCGCGAACTCGCCCTTCGGCTGCGCGAGCTGCTCGATTAGGGATGTACCAACGGATCGGGCCTGGCCTTGAACGAAAAATGGCGCCACGGGGCGCCATTTTCAGTCTCTGTCGTTCGGGTCATGCCGCCTTGATGTCGACCTTCCGCTCGCTCTGCTGTGCGTCGGCCGTCTTGGGCAGGGTGACCGTCAGGATGCCCTTCGAAAAGCCCGCTTCGATCCTGTCGCGGTCGATGCCGGCCGGCAGCGGGAAACTGCGCTGGAACGAGCCGTAGCGTCGCTCCGACACATGGTACTCCTTCTGCTTTTCTTCCTTTTCGTCCTGCTTTTCGCCGCGGATCGTCAGCATGCCATTGGAGACTTTGACCTCCAGGTTCTTCTCGTCGATTCCGGGGATTTCTGCGGTGATCTCGAACTTCTCGTCCTTTTCGACGAGGTCGACCGCCGGCATCAACGTCCATCCCGGAGTCACCAGGGAGCGTCCGGAGAAGGGACGCCACGCCCCCGGCGTGAAATCGTCAAACAGCCGGTCGATCTCGGCTCGAAGGGTTTCGAAGGGAGACCACAACCCGCCCGACGTCGCGGGCGTGCCGGTCTGCTCGTTCTTGATCGGTAACTTGGCATCAGCCATGGCTACACTCCTCATCACCAGTTGCGTTGACCTTGCCGGCCCATCGCCGGCAACGTCGGCGGCTACGGCAGTTTCGCCGCTCCGCCGCCGCCCGGCATGACAGCACAGGTGCAGAGGCTGCTCATTGATGACGATCAAACTCCGGGACGGCATGACCCCCAAAGGGGGAGACACACCATGAGCCCGTATTCCGCCGGTAGCACGCTGCCCCCCTGTCTGCCGTCAGCTTGCCTTCGCCAGACCCGCCTCCGTCGCCAGGATCCTGTCGAGTGCTGCAGTCATGCGGTCAACCTCTTCGATCGTATTGTAGTGCACCATCGAGACCCGCAGCATGCCGCCGTTGTCGGTGAGGCCGAGATATTCCGCCAGCCGGCGGGAGTGGAAATCGCCGAAGCGGATGGCGATCTTCTCCTCATCCATCGCCCGGCAAATCTCGCCGGCCTCCCGGCCGTCGAAGCGGAAGGCGATGGTCGGAACGCGGCTGCTCTCGCGGTTCTGCGCCTGGCCGACGATCTGGCAGTCGTTGCGCGACCGCAGATAGCCGAGGAGGCGGTCGGCCAGGGCATTCTCCTGTGCCGTGATCGCGCCGTAAGCGGCCTCGATCCGCTGGCGGACCGTCCCCGTTTCGCCGGCCTGTTCGCCCAGCGCCACCAGATAGTCGACGATGCCGCAGGTCGAATAGGCAAGCTCGTAGTTGGGGTTGCCCGGCTCCAGCTTGCCCGGCACTTTGTCCTTGCCGTAGAAGTAGTGGTAGAGGGGATCGAGCTCGAGCAGCAGGTCGTGCTTGCCGTACATCAGCGCGTAATGAGGCCCATAGGTCTTGTAGAGGCTGAAGACGTAGTAATCGACGTCGAAGGCCTGGACGTCGACGGCCCGGTGCGGGGCATAGGCGACCGCATCGACGCAGATCCTGGCGCCACGCTCATGGACGAAGTCGGCGATCTCGCGGATCGGATTGATCGAGCCGAGCAGGTTGGAGCAATGGGTGACGCAGACCAGCTTCGTGCGCTCGCTCATCAGCGGCGCCAGGTCGGAAAGCTCGAGTGCCATGCTCTCCTTGTTGAGCGGCCAGACCTTGAGAACCACGCCGCGCTCCTGCAACCGGTCCCAGGGGCCGATATTGGATTCATGGTCAGCCACGGTGACGATGATCTCGTCGCCGGGTGAGAACTGGCTGTGCATGGCGCGCGCTAGGTTCTGCAGCAGCGCCGTCGTCGAATTGCCGAAGACGATCTCTTCCGGGCGGCGGGCGTTGACCAGGTGCATCGCGGCGGTGCGGGCTTCGTATAGCGCGCTGGCAGCCGCCTGGGAGACCTCATAGGAGCCGCCGATCTGGACGTTCTTTTCGATCAGGAAGGTGTTGATGCGGTCGAGCGCACCCTGGAGGATCTGCGATCCGCCAGCATTGTCGAAGAGGGTCCAGCCGCGGTTAAGGCCGGGAAACTGGCTGCGGACGAAGTCGAGGTTGAGCGGCGAATTGGTGGCCATCCTTGTGTCCTCCGGTGTGTTTTTCTTGTTCAATGATTGAGGACGGCGCGCAGGAAGCCGCGCGTCCGTTCTTCCCTGGGGGTGTCGAAGATCTCCGCCGGCGTCCCGATTTCCACAAGGCGGCCGCCGTCCATGAAGATCACCCGGTCGGCGACCTGGCGCGCAAAGCCCATTTCATGGGTGACGATCACCATGGTGACGCCGGTCCCGGCAAGCTTGCGCATGACGTCGAGAACCTCACCGACCATCTCCGGATCGAGCGCCGATGTCGGCTCGTCGAAGAGCAGCACCCGCGGCTCCATCGCCAGTGCGCGGGCAATCGCCACGCGCTGCTGCTGGCCCCCGGAGAGCTGTCCGGGAAATTTCTCCGCCTGTTCGGAAATGCCGACGCGGGCGAGCAGCTCGCGCGCCTTGCGCTCGGCCTCTGGAACCGTGCTCTTGCGCACCCGCATGGGCGCCAGCATGACGTTCTTCAGCACGCTCATGTGCGGGAAGAGATTGAAGGACTGGAAGACCATGCCGACTTCGGCGCGAACCTTTGCTAGCGCCGGTCCCGGTTGCACGCGGATGCCGTCGACGGTGATCCGGCTCTCCTCGGCAAAGGCTTCGAGATGGTTGATGCAACGGATCAGCGTCGATTTGCCCGAGCCGGACGGCCCGATGACGCAGACGACCTCGCCTTCGGCAATGTCGAGGTCGATCCCGTGCAGGACGGTGAAATTGCCATAGGCCTTGGTCAGCCCGCGGACAGAAATGAGGGAACTGGCTTGCGTTTCCATCAGCGGCTCCCTCGGCTGAAGTGCTTTTCGAGGCGGGCGACGACGGCGACCATCGGCCAGAGCAGCGCGATGTAGATCAGCGCCGCCCCGATCAGCGGCGTCGGATTGGCGGAAAGCGCCTGCGCCTGCGTCGCCTGCTTCAAGAGGTCCGGCATGGCGACCACGGAGGCAAGTGCGGTATCCTTCATCACGTTGATGCAGTTGTTGGTGAGCGGCGGAATGACGATGCGGATCGCCTGCGGCAGGATCACGTCGATCATCGTGTGCCGGTTGGAGAGGCCGAGCGCCGCAGACGCCTCGAACTGCCCGTGCGGAATGGCCTCGATCCCGGCGCGAAAGATCTCCGCCGTATAGGCGGCCGATACGAGCGACAGCGCGGTCACCGCCGACATGAAGGGCGACAGGCGGATGCCGACGAAGGGCAGCGCATAATAGACGACGATCAGCAGCACCAGCAGCGGGATCGAGCGGAAGATGTCGACATAGCCGCGGATCAGCAGCCTTGCGAAGGCGGGTGCATAGAGCCGGCTGACGGCGAGAAACAGCCCGCCGGCAAGGCCGACGAGAATGCTGGTCACGCCGATCTGCAGCGTCACCACCAGCCCCCAGAGAAGCTGCGGCAGGCTGTCGACGAGCACCGGCACGTTGAAGAATGTATTGATCAGGTTCATGCCGTTTGAGGCTCCCTTGGCAGCCCGGCGGAGCATGCTTGCCCCGCCGGATGCAGTTCAAGCCTTACTTGCCCTTCGGCATGTCGAGAACGGTGACGGTCGAGGTCGTATCCTCGGCCTTGGCGCCGAACCAGGTCTCATGCAGCTCTGCGATGAAGCCTTCTTCCTTCAGCGTCGTGATCACCGCATTGACCTCTTCGGCCAGCGGGTCGCCCTTGTTGAACATGATCGAGTATTTTTCGCCGGTCGGGATGCGCTCGACCACCTTCAGCTCCGGCTTGTCCTTGACGTAGTAGAGGAGCGCCGGGATATCGGAGATGTACCCGTCGACACGACCGGCAACGAGATCGAGCATGGCAGGCTGCAGGCCTTCGTAGCGGCGGATCTCGCCGAAGCTGTGCTCGGCGGTATGCGCTTCCGCCCACATGTCGCCGGTGGAGCCGGTGTCGACGCCGACGACCTTGCCGTTCATGCCCGAGAGGCCGGTGATTCCCGAGCTTGCGGTGACCGTCAGCGACTGGTCGCTGTCGTAATAGGGCTGTGCGAAGGACACCGATTCCAGGCGCTTCTCGGTGATGGTGATCGAGGAGATCGCCATGTTGATGCGGCCCGACTGGACGGCCGAGAACAGGCCGTTGAACGGCGTGTTGACGAATTCGACGGTCTTGCCGAGACGCTCGGCGATCTCGTTGACGAGTTCAACCTCGAAGCCGGTGATCTTGCCGCTGGCGTCCTGGAATTCCCAGGGCACGTTGCCGATGTTGGCGCCGACGGTCAGGTCGGCGGCCTGGAGGGTGGTGGTTCCCAGCAGGCCGACGAGGCCTGCGATGAAGGCTGTCTTGAGGGTGGATGCACGTGTCATGAGGTTCCCCTTGTTTTTTGAACGTAACTCACTCTACATTTGGTCAGACTGGTCAGACCAGTAAGGCCAGACAATCATGCCGGTTTCTGCTTTGCAAGATGGCATTTGAAAAAATAGGGTACGTCGCCCGACGGGGGCATCTGAGGCGGAATGCTATGTTGAACAAGACGCTCCTTCCACAATCGGTGGCGCGGGAGATCCAGACGATGATCCAGACCGGCGCCTTGAAGGCCGGCGAGAAGATCCCGTCGCAGCGGGAGTTCTCCCAGAAGTTCGGGATCAGCCGGGCCTCGCTGCGCGAAGCGCTGCTGACGCTCGAGACGCTCGGGCTTCTGAAGACGGAAGCCGGACGGGGCACCTACGTCGCGGCGGCGGGAAGCCGGAGCGAGAGCGGCCACATGGCGCCCTGGCGCTACTCCGACAGCTACCCCGCCTTCGACGTGTTCCAGACCCGGATCCTGCTGGAAGGGGAAATCGCGCGGCTCTCGGCCGGCCGGCTGACCCAGCTGCAGCTGGATGCCATGGAGACGGCGACAAGAACGATGGAGGAGGCCTGGGCGAAACAGGACCTCGTCAGCAATGTCGAAGCCGACCTGCTGTTCCACGGCACCATCGTCTCGGCCTGCTCGAACGCTATGCTGAAGGCGCTCTATCAGACGGTGCGGGACCAGGTGACGGAGACGCAGCGCCAGCCGATCCCGATCACCGACCCGGAGCGCATGGGCCAGTCGATTGCCGAACACCGCCGCATCATCACTGCGCTCAGGGCCAACGACGGCCCCGCCGCCCGCCACGAGATGGAAAATCACATCCGCAATACGGCGCGCTGCGCAGGGCTGACGCCCTGATCCGGCTCAAGGCCCCATCTTCAATCGCCAGCACAAAGGACCCCCGCCCATGACCCTGGATCTCGCCATTCGCGGCGGCACGATCGTGACCGCCACCGACATCTACAAGGCGGACATCGGCATTTCCGGCGATAAGATCGCCGTGATCGCCGACCGGGTCGGCGCCGCCACCCGCGAGATCGATGCGACCGGCCTCTATGTCATGCCGGGCGGCATCGACAGCCACGTCCATGTCGCCCAGCCGCAGGGACCGGGCATCACGCTGGCCGACGATTTTGCCTCCGCGACCGCATCGGCCGCCGCCGGCGGCAATACCTGCATCATGCCCTTTGCGCTGCAGCAGCGGGGCACCTCGCTGCGCCAGTCCGTCGAGGACTACCGGCGCACGGCGGAAGGCGAGTGCCATATCGACACCTCCTTCCACCTGATCATTTCCGACCCGACGTCCGCCGTCCTCGGTCAGGAGCTGCCGGCGCTGGTGAAGGACGGCTATACCTCCTTCAAGGTCTTCATGACCTATGACGACCTGGTGCTGAACGACCGGCAATTGCTGGAGGTCTTCGAGGTGGCGCGCAACGAGCGGGCGCTGGTGATGGTCCATTGCGAGGGCTACGACACCATCAAGTTCATGACCGAACGGCTGGAGCGGGCCGGCAAGACGGAACCCTATTACCACGCCGTGTCCCGTCCCGAGGTCATCGAGCGGGAAGCGACCCATCGCGCCATCAGCCATGCCGAACTGATCGACGTGCCGATGATGGTCGTGCATGTGTCCGGCCGCGAGGCCATGGAGCAGATCCGCTGGGCGCAGCAGCGCGGCCTGAAGGTCTTCGGCGAGACCTGCCCGCAGTACATCACGCTGACCGCCGAGGACCTGAAGGGTCTCAACATGGAGGGTGCCAAATACGTCTGCTCGCCGCCGCCGCGCGATACGGCAAGCCAGGCGGCCATCTGGGAAGGCATCACCCAGGGCGTGTTCCAGACCTTTTCCTCAGACCATTGCCCCTTCCGCTATGATGCGACCGACGGCAAGCTCAACGAGAAGGGCAGGACCTCCTTCCGCTGGGTGCCGAACGGCATTCCGGGCGTCGAGACGCGCCTGCCGATCCTCTTTTCCGAAGGCGTCTCCAAGGGCCGCATCACGCCGCAGAAGTTCGTCGAACTGTCGTCCACCAACCACGCCAAGATGTACGGATTGTACCCCCGCAAGGGCTCGATCGGCATCGGCTTCGACGCCGACATCGCGCTCTGGGATCCGAACCGCCAGGAAACCATCCGCCAGGAGATCCTCCACCACGGCTCCGACTACACGCCCTGGGAAGGTTTTCAGGTGACCGGCTGGCCGGTGATGACGATTGCCCGCGGCACGGTGGTGATGGAGGATGGCGAGATCGTCGGGGCGAAGGGGCACGGGCAGGTGTTGTCGCGGCAGGAAAGTGATTATGTGCGGTGAGGGGCATCAGGTCTCAGTAGGGACGCACTCTGTGTTGCCCCGCTCAGCCTATTTACCGTGGGTCGTTCCTGTTAGTTAGCAGCCAAGAGCGGCGGTGGCCGAGCGCGGAGGAACTATGATTGTAACAATCTTGTCGCATCTATGGGGGTCGGCGGGTAGGGACGAACACGACAAGCTATCGGATGACGTCTTCAACGAGGCAAAGAAGCTGTCCGACTTCCTTGGAATGATCGTCAGGATGATATTTGTTCAGGCGGCCGGCACTCTCCTCATCCTGAAATCCCGGGAGGCGGGCGGGCTCGAAGGGCTTCTTTTGGCCGTTGCTGCCGTTACGGCTGTCGGGCTTGCCGGCGTCTTCACATGGAGAATTTTCGGGATTGTCCTGCTCTACTTCACCAAAGACGTAGTAATAATAGGCAATACACTGGTCCGCCGAGGTCTGGTTTTATTTTTTCTGCTGGATTCGGTAGCGATGGGTTACGCAATCATCGTAGTGGTCATCAATGGCGTGAATGTTATCAGAGGCGGCTGAGATGAACGCCGTGTTCAATATTGCCATGTTGCCCGTCAATTTTTTACGGCTCTCTCTTTGCCATAACCACATTATCAGCGCTAAGTTCAGCGTGAGCCCCCATTGAGGATGTCGGACCTTGACCAGCTGGCAGTGCCCATATTGCAACCATTTCACCATCGTTTCTCATAAAAACCGTACGATGCAGACTATTCGTCTCAATGAGAAATCAAAACAGGGACCGGCTGGCCTTGAAGTAACCTCAACCGCCTGCGCAAACCCGGAGTGCATCGAGCTCACTGTCGATTTGGCGTTCGGACAAGTGGAGGTCATCCCACGTACCCATTCCGCTCCATTGCTCAGGCTTTTGCCGATGCCCAGAGTACTCCGACGCCGCCTGCTTCCCGAAGCCAAGGTAATATCACTTCCTGATGAGGTTCCCGATGAGATTAAGATTACCTATTCGGAGGCTGTTCTTATCGCAGACCTAAGCGGCAGGGCCTCTGCCGCAATGGCGCGTCGCTGCCTCCAGGGCATCGTTCGAGATTTTTTCCAGGTACCCCAAGAGAAGCGGGGCAACCTGGGTGCCGAACTTAGCTTGGTCAAAGAACAAATATCCCCGGACCTTTGGTCAGATATTGTGGCCCTCAGAAGCGTGGGGGATATTGGGGCTCATATGGATAAAAACGTCAATGAAATCATTGATGTGTCGCCTGATGAAGCCAAGATACTTATTCAATTAATCGAGACTCTATTCACTGAGTGGTACATCGCGAGAGCTAAGCGCCGCCAACGCAGCGAGTCGTTGGCGACAATGTTGTCATCTAAGCGCGATGCTCAGAAACTTGCCAAGGCCTCTGCACGAGTGGGGGACGAACCGGAATCGTGACTTTAGGGGATGCCCCAAGCTATAGTGCAAGGGGTCATGGTTTGGATTGGGGCATAGCCGCCGTCCATCAAATCCTTCAGCCGACCATTTGCTTGGTTGCTCTTATATCTTCCCAGCGGTGCAGTCAGCACTGAACGTTTCTGGCGATCAAGAACATCCGAGTAAACAAGCTCCGCGATTTTGCACGCAAATGCAGGTTTTCGCGCTTCTTTTGCTCGTTTATACCGCTGCTTACCTAGCGCCGGAGCGGCTGTAACCGGACAATGAGAAGCAAAATCAAATAGGAAAAATGGTGCTGCTAGAGAGATTTGAACTCTCGGCCTCTCCCTTACCAAGGAAGCGGCCCACGTTGCGTAAACAGCCATAATCATTGCAGACATTGTAGCAGTGCAGTATTCACTGCACGGATTGTGCACAGCTTAATATCACTGGTCCAGTTTCAATCAGCGTGATCTTCTGAAACACTCGCAAGGTTGCTCCGTCCCCTGGAGCAACCTTGCGGTTGTGTGGAGAGATCGCTTATGGGCGAACTAGTTCCTGGTGACGATGGCTTGCCGGCCGAGGAGGTAGGCAGCTGGGCGACAGAGAAACACGACTATCTCTGTCGATACATCGACATCTCTCGCGGCGTTAGGCGCATGTTCGTCGCCCCTGGCAAGGCGGGAGCAACTTATGTCGATCTCTTTTGCGGCCCTGGCAGAGCGAAGATAAAAGATGGGGGCTTCATCGACGGTGGTTGCGTTGCGGCCTGGCGGAAAAGCGTTGCCGGTGGTGCGCCTTTCTCGAAGGTCTATATAGCAGATCTCGATGAGGTAAGGCTGAATGCCGCTACCGACCGCCTTAAGGCTGCCGGTGCACCGGTGGAGGCTTTCTTGGGCCCGGCTCAGGTCACAGCCAGCGAGATTGTCTCTAAGCTAGACATCTATGGTCTTCATTTTGCCTTCCTGGACCCGTTCAGCTTAGGCGTTCTGGAATTCGATATTTTCAAGACTCTCGCAAAGCGGAAGAGGATGGATATCCTCGTCCACCTTAACAAGATGGACCTGCAGCGGAACTTGGGTCGAAACATCAAGGCGGACGCTTCGGCGTTGGACGCTTTCGCTCCCGGCTGGAGGGCTGTAGTAGATGTGGCGCAGGGTCAGAGAGCGATAAGGGGCGAACTTGTTGATCACTGGCGTTCACTGGTCGAGCAGGCCGGGTTCGATCCCTCGGCCGAGATGAAGCTGATCAAAGGTGGCCAGGAACAGCACCTGTACTGGCTGCTGCTGGTTGCTGCGCACGAGCAGGCTCACAAATTCTGGAAAATTGCGGCAAACAAGGAAAAGCAGGGTAGCTTCGAATTCTAAGCCGCAGCAACCGGCATTTCGTCCCATACCCTGCCACGATAGCTGCGGCCTGTAGCTTTCTTGTTCTTCCCGCCCCACTGCTTGAAAAAGAATGCTGCGCCAGCGTCGGTGCACAGATCAAAGATCTCGTCGATCCACTCCGGATCCATCGGCCTAGCATTCGGGCCGCTCTCCCCCCCGACAATAGCCCAGTGAATACCGTCAAGCCTGCCGTCGGCAACCGAGCCGATCAGAGGTTCAAAGGAAACGAAACGAATCGCGGCTGGCACCTGGCGGAGCTCATCGAGGCGGTGGATGACACGATCGTCTTCAACGCTTGCACCGAGCCAGACATTAGGCAACACGTCAAAGCCTGAGGAAAGCACCTCAGCCATCCGGTCCGGCCGTTTCGTCAGGATTTGATAGGTGTGGCGTGGTGTTCTCTTCATCACCTCCCAGACGCGCCCGATGAAGTCGCTAGGCACGTCAGGGTGGAAGAGGTCAGACATCGAGTTAACGAACACGTTGCGAGGCCTCGACCACTTCTCCGGTACCGAAAGAGCCGCCTCGTCCAGCCTCAGGACCCCGGTCCATTTCGCCCGACCGCCGCTCTTCCGCGTCAACCCCCGGTACTTGTCGACGCCCATCGCTTCCAGCCTCGCGGCCATCCGCATGGCATAGCAGTTGGTGCAGCCGGCACTCATGATCGTGCACCCGGCAACAGGGTTCCACGTCGCGTCCGTCCACTCTATCGATGTATCGGCCATGGTTCTCTTCCTACAGGTGGGATTAGCTTATGCTTCCTGGCGTTCGCGGGCCTGACGTCCTGCTTTCCTCAACAGGCAGCGGGACCAGTAGACCGGATCCTGCCACCATCCCATCATCCGCCACGCTGGCGGTACCGGAAGCGTGTTGATCGCCTCAATGAGAGGTTGCTGCGGCACATGTGTATAGTAGCGGCTCATATCGTCAGCAGCATGGCCAAGGATCTGGTCTTTGATGTGCGGGTGCACACCGTTGATCACCAGCTGCGTAGAGACAGTGTGCCTCGCGGTATAGGGCGATATTTCATTGATGACGATGCCCTTCTTCGCCAGGCGCTTTCTGGCGCCGGTCACAGCATTTGCTATCTGCCCACCAAATTCCTCTGTCGGCGGGTAGGGCTCTCCCTTGTGGGAGCGGAACAGGATGCCGCCGCGGGTTATCAGTGAGGTATAGAGCGGCACGAGAAATTCATGGATCGGTACGCCGCGGGGCTCACCAGTCTTCGTCTTGTCGATCGTGATCCACCGGGCGTCGAGGTTGATGTCTTTCGCCTCGAGCGTGAAGAGCTCAATCGGGCGCATGCCGCTATAGAAGAGGGCGGTCATGATCTGCGCCGTGGCCGGTGTCATGGAGGAGACGAACTGCGCGGCACGGTCGTAGCTTACGGGTTTGGTGCCTGCGCGCTCGCGCTTCAGGATGGTGACGTTGGTGCCCTTCGGTTTCCTCGGCCGTCTCCACTGACGCGTCTCTGCCCATTGGTTGACGACAGCGTTGTTCCAGACGGCGATGAAGGGCGTGTAGCACTGCCGGTTCCGCGTCTCGGCCGATGCTTTGGGGAACAGGACGCGGGCGGCCATATCAAGATCGGCCTGGCTAAGATCCTTCAGCAACTTTCCCCTGAAATGCGCAGCGATGCCAGAGACCTTCCCCGCCGGCGAAACCTTGATCAGGAAGCGGGCCGATCCTCCGGATGCGATATAGGCGTCAGCCGCTTCTTCGAAGGTGACGAGGGCTTTCTTTCCGTGGACGCTTTCGGCGAGGAGGCGGCTTTCGATCTTGACGCGGATTTCGTCCGCGACTTTGCGGTCGCATGTGCCAGTAGATTCGAAAACGCTTTGTCCGCGGACGGTGCCCCGGACGTACCAGTTGTCGGAGCCTTTTCGCTGGATGAGTTTGAGGGGCATCGAAGCAGTTCCCAAATGGTGCGGAGGTCTTCATCGCTGAAGAGGTAGTCGCGGCCAGACACAGTGCACAGGCCGTGCGCTTTCGCAATCTTTGCAACGCGGCGCTTATTGATCCGTAAATGCGCCGCGGCTTCGTCCAAGGTATGGACGTTTCCTATCGGTCCGCTCATCGTGAAGCCTCCGGATTTTTCTTCAAGGCGTTGCCGCTGGTGACCATGGTATAGCCGTCTGCGAAGCGGACGAGACGGCTGTTCATGACCTTGGTTCGGATCATGACCTCGCATGGCTGGCCTTTTCGCCCCTGTCGGTTCCAGCGGAAAATGTAGGGAAGAGATCGATCAGCCATCGAACAAGCTCCGCTGCGCTTCGGCGGGCTTCAGGCGCGGTCGTTCGATTTGATCCTGGTGGACCTCCTCCATCGTCGCCGGCATGCGCTTTCGCCACTCAAAGAACCCAAGGGCACCTTTCAAAGGGATCGGCTTTTCCAGCGGCGTCTGCTCGGCAAGGACAATGCCGTAACGCCCGAAGAACCACGGGCTGTCATGGTTCTCCACCACATCGACGATCGTAGCTGTGCCGATGATCGCGCCGAAGTCTGGCGTCTGCGTCAACGACATCTCCAGAGGCGGCACGCTCACCGGGTGAACATAGCCATGCAGGACGTTGAGATAGTCCTCGCGGTCTTCCTCATAGTTGCGCTTGTTATAGGCGCTGGCATGGATGCAGATCGGGCCGCGCAGCTTCGTGGTCCACTTGCGGTTCTCAATGTCTTTCCAGCCGTGGACGATCGCGTGGGCCCATGGCTGGCGAATCGACAGGGCAAGGCTGGGGAGCATGATGTCAGTCATCGGACCCCACCTCCCTCGGCTGCGGTGATGGGAGAGTGGCCTCCGTATCTGCCCATGGCTCAAGACGGCAGAACGTTGGATCGACCGCTTGATAAAGAAGGTGGTACGCCTCAGAAACATCGTTCGCGATCAGAGCGTCACGTATCGCGATTACTGTCTCGGCTGGCAGGGTGACTACCGCATGCGGAACGGGAGCGGGCGTCACAGCAAGGGTGCGAATGGCGTCAGCGATGGCAACGCCGGCTTCGGATCTCTTAGGGAAGATGCCGGTCTTGATGTCGTGAGCTATCCAGTTCTTGTCGCGGAATGCCTCCGCTGCGGTCGCGGCTTCTGCCAGCGCCTCACGGCGCGCATAGTCCTTCGCCTTGGCGATCTCGTCACGCATCCGTTTCATGCTGTAGCGCGGGCCGTCGTCACCGATCACATTCGGTTGGGGCGATGGGTTGGCGGCCCGTAGCATCGCCTTGAAAGCAGATGCCATGGCGGTGCACCCGTCCTCGTCCCGAGGTGCGGAATGGTAAGCCTCTTCCCCTGCAAGGAGCATATCCTCAGTCGGCTCGTAGTTATCCAGCGCGACATCGCCGACAATGGCAGCGAGATCGTCGGCTGGCTCCATGAAGACATGATCGCTCTCGACGGTGCGACCAGCATAAAGCTCAGTGATCGTATAGGTGCCGACAGCTATGGTCGGCTTCCCCCGCACATTCGGCTGGGGCGCGGGTGCGCGGCGGTTCCACCAATCGGTGGCGATCTGAGGGGTGATCTCACCGTCGGCCGGAAGAGGGCCTAGCGCCTGGCACTGCTGGCACTGGATCTCCTTGCCGAAATGTTTGAGGCGATCGCCGCCACAGAACGGGCATGGCAGAAGCTTGTCGGTCACGCGGCGTCTCCCGTGAGATTGGAGAAAAGCGGGGATCGCTCGGCATGGAGGCGCGAAGCGCAGTGCGGGTTGATCCACAGAACCTCAGTTCGATCTAAGGCGCCGTCGGCATGCGCAGCCACTTCGACCCGCTCCCAGCCGGTAAGATGTTGATCGTAAGTCTCGGAGGGGTAGCCCGACAGAACCACGGCTGCACGGCAGCTCACGATGCGGTCGAGCAACTGGATGTGCTGCTCGTCGGTCAGCTCGTGCTTGTACGCATGATATTGCGCGCCGCTGCGCCGCTTCTGCGATCGGGTGTCAGGGACGTACGGCGGGTCGAGGTAGATCAGAGCCTCGGCTTCGTCATACCGATCGATGATTTGAAAGGCTGGCCGGTTCTCGATCAGAACCCCTTGCATGCGATCTGTGACCGCCTGCAGCGCGCCTGGTAGTGTCGGCCATTCGCCGGCCGGCAACGCACCACCCCGGTTGACCATGCTGGCCCGAAAGCCTGTGCTCTTCTGGCTTATCGCCGAGCTTGAGCCGTGTCCCATGTAGGAGCGCACGACGAGGCGGCGAGCGCGCTCGATCGGTTCTTCGGTCGGATCGAACGCGGCATCATACTCTTCGCGCGAAAATGGGGTCAGGTCTATCAAGCGGCGCAACTCGCTGGCGCTTGAGGTGTCTCGAAGCACCCTGAAAAGGTTGACCACCTCGCCGTCGAGGTCGTTGTAGCATTCACCCATAGAGCGCGGTTTGCGAAGCAGAACGGATGCGGCTCCACCGAACGGCTCGACATAGAGACGATGCGCGGGGAAGTGGCTGATGATCCAAGGGGCGAGGCGCCACTTGCCGCCGAGGTAGCGGAGAACGGGACGGGTTGGCGTCATTCTGCCGAGCCCTCCGTGGTGGAGAGGACCGACAGGATGCGGCGCTCGTAGTCAGCTTGGGCTGCGACTTTGGCGTCGTCGGCGGTCGGGAAGTCTCCGATCTCGGTGGCCTCACTGTAGACTGCCGTCCAGCCTTCGCCGTCGATCTCGCTGTAGTGCTGGGCGTAGAACTCACCGAAGGGGGTGGTCGCCTCGAAAGACTTCCCCAGCGGCTTCCACTCAAGCGGCTTCACCCGCACATTCGACTGGGGTGCGGGGTCGTCTTCGATCACTTCCAAGGCCTTCGCCCGATAGTAGGCAGCGATCAACGGAACGCCGAACCTGTCGGCGCAATGCCTGATCTTGCCTTGCTGTTCGGGCGATAAGGCGTTGAACTCTGTTTCCCAATTTCGCTCATCTGGGCTAGGCGCGTTGGCGGCGACCATTTCAGCCGAATTAAGGTATTCGAACTGATGTGTCGCGTCGGCGCGTAGTGGCGGGTCACCCTCTGCGCGTGTCTGCAGTGTTGCGTTGGCGTGTGCTTTGCCTCTCTCGTACCCTTTCTGGAACGAGGCTTGGGCGGCATCCCATGCCAGCGCCTTATCAACGTGATCTCCCCCGTCCAAATGCGCGGTGGACGATATGGCACCGAGAAGCTTCCGGAGCTCGGCTGCCAAGATTGGGACCTGGTCGAGGCGATCATTCGCGAAACCAAGATTTCTCCAGATGATGAGGGCGGTTTTTTCTAGGTCATCTGCCACCAAATGTGACTCGGGTGAGGGGGTGGCGGAGCGACGGTAGGAGATGAGTTCCCGGGCTAGTCGCCCAGCATCATCAGCCCGGAGCTTTGCCCACTGCTCAAGCTCTTCGTCCGTTACGTCCGCTCGTGGATGGGCTGAAGCAGGCTGTCCCGTCGACAGGACTGCCGACACAGCATCCCGCCACCGATCCTTCACATAGTCGGGCAGCTTATCCCAATCCGTGACGAGCGCGAGCTCGCCCTGAAAGCGGCCCTCATAGCAAGCCCGGGCGGCGCGATCGAAAGGTCGCGGCATGTTCTCATGTACACCTGGCGTCGGCTGACGGTTTGACATCACCTGATCTCCAATAGGGGTTTGCTCACGCATCCTCGTCTCCCTCACACGCGCATCGGCATCAGGACGATGACGTTCTCGACATGGTCGCCGTCGGCGCGCAGCACGGCCGGTGAGCCGGTCTCACCGAGGTGCATGCGGATCGTGCTGTCGGAGAGGTTGGCGAGAGCGTCGTTGACGTATTTGGCGTTGAAGCCTGTCTCCAGATCGGCGTCGCCTTCATAGGCAACCTCGTCCTCGGCATTGCCGGCGTCCGGATTGCTGACCTGCAGCTTCAGGGACCCGCCGGCGAAGGTCATCTTTACCGCCCGACCGTTGCCCGTGGAGACGGTCGACACTCGGTCAATCGCTGCGGCGAGCTGCTTGCCCTCGATCTCGATGAACGCTTCGTTGTTCGGGATGACACGCTGGTAGTCCGGAAACGTGCCGTCGATCAGTTTCGACAACAGCACCATGTCGCCGATGAGCAACCGGATCTTCGCGTCCGACACCTGGAGAGTGATCGAACCTTCCTTCGGCAGATGCTTGGCGATCGCCTCCACTGTCTTCTTCGGAATGATGATCCCGGGCATGTCCTGCGGCACGTCATCGAGCGGGATGAACCGCTTCGACAGTCGGTGACCGTCCGTCGCCACCAGCTTCAGGCCGGTCGGCGCGGGATGAAAGAAGATGCCGTTCAGGTAGTAGCGGGTCTCTTCCGTTGAGATCGCGAAGCGGACGGACGTGATGGCACGCTCGAGCGCCGCGGCAGGGATCTCCACCGAGAACGGTAGCTCTGCACCTTCCAGCGACGGGAAATCATGCGGAGATAAAACAGACAGCCGGAACCGGGAGCAGCCCGACTTGATGGTCACGGACGACAGGTCCGCATCGGTAGCCTCTACCCGCACATCAGCGCCGTCCGGCAGCTTCTTGACGATATCCATCAGCATGTGGGCCGGAATGGTGAACCCGCGAAAATCCGTGTCGACGGTCGCGGCGAAGGGCACTGTCGCCTCGACGTCGAGATCGCTCACCCTCGCGGTCAGCTTGCCGCTGTTTCCCCAGAGGTCAATCAGGACATTCTGCAGAATCGGGATCGTGTTGCGGCGCTCTACGATCTGACTGACCAGCCTTAGGGCGTCCAGGATCGATGACTTGCTTGCGGTGAACATGGGAAGCCTCTCGCGAGAGTAAGGGGGCGGCGCAGGACGCGCCGCCCTGGGGATCAGGCCTTCATTTCCGCGGTGCCCTGGAAGGCGGGCAGTTCGGTTGCGGCTGCGGCGCGTTCCAGCGAGAGCTCGACTTCCTCGGTGATGTAAACATCAGGCCGGTAGAGCTGGTAGAACCAGATGAGGGAGCCGGACTGCAACCGGTATCGGAGCCGCACAGGCACCCGCACCGGCTCGCCGCGGAAGAATGGCGGCAGCTTGATGATGAAGAGGCTCGGCACGTTCAGCTTCTGGCCGTTCTGGTCCCTGTGCTCTTCCTCGAAGGTGATCTGCGCCTCACCAGACGCCAGCGTCACGTGATTGGCCACCTTGGTCTCGGCGTTCACCTTCAGGCCGCGTGAGAGCATCACGATCTCATTCGGGTAGGCGACCTTGCCGCCGAGCTTCTCCTGCCAGTCGGAGACCTCTTCTTCATGCGGCGTGGCGAGCTCGGCGATCCGGTCTTCGATGAACTCGGCAAACTCCGCCTGCTTCATTGGCTGCGCGTTGCTGCCCACCCATGCCTTCCACTCCTCGGAAAGCGGGAAGGGGTAGTGAATGCGGTGCTTGCCGTTGTCGGCCGGGCCGGCGGCGCCCTTCTCGTGGTAGTCGATGATCGCGGTCAGCGACGGCTTTTTCCAGTCAATGTCGGCGAAGATGACGCTGCTTTCCGTCTTGTGCCTGTCCACCAGGTCGATGAAGCTTTCCAACGTGTCTACCGTCGCTGTGCCTCGCTTGCGGTCCGGCGTTACCCGCCACTCTTCGACGAGGTGCTTGACGCTAAGGGCGCAACCGGTCTTGGCGTCGATCAGAACGGGAACCGATGAGGGCAGGCCGGGCGAGACCGGCGGCGAGATGTTATGAAGCGTGACGCCTCCCTCGCGGGTGAGTTCGGCAATGGCATTCACGGCAGTTTCGGATAGCTGATCCATGTCCTGTTTCCTTCAGGGTTAGATTTCAGGCGTCTGTGAGCTGAGGGCGGCTGCGGTCGATCTCCCGCGGTCCGCCGAACATGTCGTTCTGCTGCGGGTGCTCGGTCGAGAGCCTGCCGCCGTCGACGAGGAAGTAGACCGTCGAACGGCGCGGCATCTTCGGCAGCTTGGGCGGAGGGATCTCGGCATTGATCTCGACCATGCCGTTCTTCACCTCGAGCTTCAGCTTGAGGGATATCTCACCCTTGAAGGTGACCTTCGGCTGGTCGGACGAAAGCTCGTCGAGCTTCTCCAGCACCTTCGTGAAGGCGTCGGTGAACTCGCGATTGAGTTCGCCGCTTTCCAACATGCCCATGAGGGCCTGCGCATCGCGTATGATCTTCATCTGATCTCTCCGTCAAAAAGGGATGTCGTCGTCGAGATCACGCGAGAAGTTGCCTCCGCCCGCGGTCTGCGAATTTGAGGATTGGCTGGAAGCGCCGGTGGCGCGGTCTTCGTCGAGGCCATAGTCGCCCGGTCCACTGCCGCCGGCCTGGTAGCCAGAGCCCTGCCGTTTATCGAGCATCTCGAGCTTTGCGTTGAAGCCCTGCAGCACGACCTCGGTCGAGTAGCGATCGTTGCCCTGGGTGTCCTGCCACTTGCGCGTCTGGAGCTGGCCCTCGACATAAATCTTGGCGCCCTTCTTCACGTACTGCTCGACGATCTTCGCCAGAGCCTCGTTGAAGATGACGACCGTATGCCATTCGACCTTTTCGCGGCGCTCGCCGCTGGTGCGGTCGCGCCAGCTTTCGGATGTGGCGAGGCGGATGTTGGCGATTGCTCGACCATCCTGGGTGCGGCGGATTTCAGGATCCGCGCCACAGTTGCCGATCAGGATGACCTTGTTGACGGAGCCGGACATCAGGCGTCTCCCATGGCAGCGGCCGCTGGTTCTGGCGGGCTAGCGACAGGCCATGACAGCATCACGGCCATAACAGCCGCCGCGAGCATCATGACGACACCAGGCGCGGTCGAAGCTCGAACATCGCCCTCGATGATGCGCTCGCAATAATCGAGCACGGCCGCGAAGTCGGCCGGTGGCACGAGGCAGCTGCCGTCGGCTTCTGCCAGCGTAAAAGCACCGCCGGAAAACCGCTGTTCAAGCGGCGAGCCGTCCTTGTGGCAGCCGGCGGTCAACTGCCCGGCTTCGTCGGTCAGGCAGAGCGCCCTGCCGGTCAGCGGGAAAGACTTGATGGGAGACACCAGGACCTTGGTCATGCTGCCTCGCTTTCGCGCACCACTTTGACTTTGCGGACGATGCCGTCGTAGGTCGTCTTTGCCTTCACCGATGCCTCCTGGGCCGTCTCGGCGTCTACGTCGAGCTTATGGCCGTCCTCAAAGTGGACTCGGAACGGGACGTGCTTGGCCATCAGGATGTCCTTTCTGCCGCAACCTTGCCGGCAGCGAACATGCCGCCAGCGCTGGCGTTGATGATGTTGAGGACGAGCTCGGTAAGGATCTCGATGTCGCTGTCCGGCCGCTCGTTGTTGACATCGAGCGTGAGGACGTCGCGACCCGACGCATCGACGATGGTGGCGATGCAGTCGTTGCTTCTCTCAAGTGGCAGCTTGACGTCATGGGCGTCGAAGGCGAGGCCGATGCTGAGTTGGAGGGTGCTATCGATCATCGTGTGGCGCCCCTTCTCGTTTTGACAGAGAGCGCAGCCTGCCGTGCGATAATCTCGGGGCCGATGAAGGTGTGGCAGTATTCCGCGAACTTCTCTTCCGCACGGGCTGTGCCCCAGATGCAGATCGTTCCGGTGGTCTTCGGGGGATGGTTGTCTGAGAACTGGCTGGCGGCCTGTGGTCCGAAGTGAGTGATCGCCTCGGCGCGGCACATCCGCTCGTCCATGGACTTGACAAGGTTCTTCTGCCGCGTAGTCCAGAATTCGGGAAGAGGAAGATTGGCGGCAGCATAGATCGCCGCGTCCCAGCCCGCTTTCATCTGTCCGATTGCGGCCTTGACGGCGAGCGATGGCAGGAGCGAGCCCAGCAACTGCTGTTGGGGCTGTGTCCAGTCGCCTAGCAGCCACTCGTGCCCGTCGTGAAGCAGGAAAAGAGCGGCCTCCAGTTGCGTGCCGCCTTCATTCAGGATCGCCTGCGCACCCATCACACAGTGCTGGGCAATCGAAATGCCTCGACCCTCGAAGCGGCGTGTGCCCGCTAGGGCCGCGCCCATTTCGACAAAGCAGACGGACGCCACGCCTGGTGCTGCCAGATCGATCACGAAGCCATCGTTGCGGATCGACCAGACCGGCTTTTCGGCCAGTCTCGGGAAGGTGAGGGGCTGAGGTTGGTGAGCACGCATGTTCATCATCGCCGCCTCCGCTCAGAAACCAACGGTCGCGGCGAGAAAGCCGAGACCGAACACGACGAAAGCCGACAGGAGATAGGAGAGGGCGCGATTGAAGATGGCCGTACGCTCGACGAGGATGTCGAACAGTTTCGGGTCGCACTTGCCTTCAGAGCGATTTCGGCGAGACTGGAGAAAAGGGTTTATGTCAGGGAGGAACTCATGAAGGCGTTTATCGCTGCTGCAGCGGCTATTCTGCTCGCCCCTTTGGCTGTCGTGGCAGAGGAAAGAGCGGCGAAGATTGCCGGTGAAGTCCTGGCATACGGCAGCGCCTGCCCGACCCTCGAAGTAGACTTCGCCATTCTGGAGCGGTGGGCCATGCTTAACGAAGTTGATATGATCGGGGTGAAAGGAGGGTACGGACGAGATTACGACGCTGTCCGACAAGGAAACACCAAAGCCGCTTCGAGCCTTCGGATGAGGACTGTGAGCGAAACCTGCGACGAGGCTCTTCGACTGTTTGGTCCCAAGGGGACCGTGATTGCGGGCGTGATGAGCCAGAAGTGACATGGTCATCCCCTCGCGATCTGCCGGACGGACTGCCGCCTAGCAATTGCGATCGCGGTAGGTCCAAGGCGGATCACAGTGGCCCGGCTCCAACCGCGATCGACGAGAGACTGCACATCGCCTTGGCCGGAAAAGCCGGCTTCGCGCAGGTCTTCCGCCATTCGCTCAGTTAGCGAGCGGGCGCAGCGCGTGGCAGGGGAGGTCTGATAATGTTTCGGGTTCTCGGCATAGCGGATCATGGCTGCATCTCCGTGTGGCAATGCGTCCATAATTGCGATAATCGCTATTTCACGTCAAGCTCAATAATTGCGAAAAGCGATATTTTACGCCAGGCCTTTGCGTGCACTGATTCTTTTCGCAGCCAATATTCAGACTCGACTCTCTCGGGGGAAGATGCTTTTTAAGAGAACGAAAAGAGAACGAAACGGAGAGAGAAATGTCACGCGGTGCTCCCTTCGATCACCCTGATGCGATGCGACTAGTCGTTGAGTTGTCGAGCCTATACGTCGCTTGCGACGATTGTGGGCATTCGAGAATTATGAGGCTCCCTTCGCTCAGCAAGGCTTCCACCCTTGGGGTGCATAATTTCATGCAGCTCTGTAGGAAGATCCGCTGTAGCGAATGCCCTAGGCGGCCTCCAAACGAACGAAACCTGACGATCAGGCCTTCATGGCTTGCGGAAGAAGTAGCTCAAACGGTTGCGTGAAACACGATCTTATGGACCGAGAAGACTTGGCTGGTGGGAAACTGCAGATCGTTGGTTTCGCCTTCATCAGGGTGGTGTTGCCAAAGGCGCGTGACCTTGGACGACTGTGACTTAAATTCCTTGATGTAGCTCTCGCGCTGGTTTTCTTCATCTGTCAGAATTTGAACGATGACATCATCGCCGGCGCGTACGGGCTCATTCGGGTTGATCCAAACTGTCTCCCCGGCCTTAAATCTCGGCTCCATTGATGTGCCGTAGACCCTTACCGCATACGCACCTTCCACGCCCTCAAGCATAGGGGGTACGAACAACCTAGCCACCTCTGCTCCGTTCAATATGAAGCGGCCGTTAGGGCCCGCGACCGACTGCCCGAGCAGCGGGACGTACCCATCAGATTTGAACTGTTGGTACCGCGGTGGGAAGCTCGCATTGGATTTCGGGAGATAGGCTGGCGGGGTGGTGTCCGCATCGGCGAGCCAAGACGTCATCTGCTCGAATCCAGGCGGCAGTTCGTTAAAGAAGCGGGCAATGCGCTCAATTTCGTCGGGCCGGATCTGCCGTCTCTCTTTCGGGTTATCGCTATCCACATTCTTCATCCTGGTCACGGCCACGGGCTGAACGCCCAGTGCTGCCGCCAGCTGTGCGGATGTCCCTCGGGGCTCCAGCTTATTGCTAAGCCATTGCTTTAACTTCAATTGTGGATCGCTCATGGCGGGATATTCGCGCTTTCCGCAAGAAATAAAATCACGATGATCGTAATTTGCGCTTGACGTTAAATAGCGATTATCGCAATTAATAAGCATGGCACACCATCAAGAAGAACCTGCTGCGTCGATTATCCGCCTCTTTGGAGGCGCGTCTGCTGTTGCGGCGATTGTTGGAAAGCATCCATCTCGGGTTTACCGGTGGACTGCGCCTATCTCTGCGCGCGAGGGTACCGGTGGAATTATCCCCGCACGGGAGGCTCATGTTCTTCTCGATTATGCTCGTGCCCAGAACATCGACCTGCGCCCGGAGGACTTCTTTTCGGCCGATCGTATCAAGGGCGCTGAAGTACAGGAGGCTGCTGAATGAAGTGGTCTCGTTTTCCATGTGGTCCCCCGTGATCTGATGGGCTGACCCTACCGGCGCCACCCGCGCCTTTCACTGAAATCAATGTCTCAAATATTTCCTTGATTTTTCGGGGGGAGAGAACTTTTGCGCACTATTTCCGACAGGCAGGGGATGACCCTGAAAGCAGCGATCCGCCGGGCGATCGAGATCGCTGGCGGCGCACGGTCCTTTGCCGCCGTCACCCGTATCAAGGAGGGCAATCTCTCCAAGTACGGTTCGCCGAACGAAGAACATGCTGAGACCTTCATGCCAATCGACGTTGCTGTCGAGGCGGACCTTGAGGCCGGCAGCCCGATCATCGTTTCCGCCATGGCTGAAATGCTCGGCTTCAAGCTCGTGCCGATCAATGGCGTGGACGAAGACGCGACGGTCGTCACAGCTGCCGATGCGCTCAATATCGCCAACGAAACGGGCGACGTCATCCGCTCGATCACCTCCGCTCTCGCCGACGGCAAGATCTGTGCTGCCGACCGCAAAGACATCACCCGCGAGGTCGATGAGGCCGTCAAGGCACTGAAGATCGTGCTCAAGAAGGTGGGGGCGTAGCCATGCAGTACGACCGGCTCCCCTGTGACGATCGCTGGAAATCCATTGCTGACGCCATGATGCGAGCAGGGCAGGTGGAGGGAATGATCCCCGCAGACCGCGAGCCGCTGACCGGCGGCGAAGAAATGTTCCTTGCCCGTCAAGCTACACACGACGGTTTCCTCAATGCCGGTATCGCCGTCTTTTATCCTCCAGAGAACTACCAAGGTCTCTGGCTCGACATTCTCTATGTCTCGCCGGAGTTTCGCAGGCGCGGCATTGCCCGCACCCTGGTTGCTCTGGTGCGGCAGGAAGCCGTCGACGGGGGGCATGAGCAATTCGGCTTTGGCACCATCCTGCACAACAAGCCGATGCTCTCGCTTGCTGCATCCCTCGGTCTTTCAGGCGGGGCTGTCTATTTTGACCAGCCCCTTTCGGGAGCTGGATCATGAACTGGTCAGACGCCGATATCGCCAGCGCAGCAAAGCTCTGGACCGAGGGACATTCCGCCACCGTCATCGGCAAGCGTTTTAAAGCCACCCGTAACGCAATCCTTGGCCTCGCGCACCGCAACCGGGCGCTTTTCCCAGAGCGAACGAAGCGCTCACTCACCACCGTCACGGCGCAGGTGCAGCGCAGCGTGCCTCGTCCGGCAGGACAGCAGCGCCTGAAGTCCGTCAATGTCCCGGCGCTGCGGAAGGCGCGGGCTGCGTCTGTTGAGGCGCGGCCGAGTGTTCCTATGGTGCCACCAGTCACGCCAGAATCTCCACGTTGGGCAGAAGGGAGCGAGACCGGGGCGAGATCAGACCTGTCCCGCTTCCGCCTGGCGGATGTCGAGCCAAGGCCGTTCTTGTCGCTCGGCCGTGACCAGTGCCGCTTCCCGCTCGTTGCCTTCGAGGCTGCGTCCGGCCCCGACATGCCCTGCTGCGGCGCCGCGACAGATCTGCTCAAGAGTTACTGCGCAGCCCATCGTGACGTCATGGCGGGGAGGGTCTGATGGAATTGGCTCGCTCATGGTCCATCGAACAAACCGACTGCATTAAGGCCATGGCTGCGATGGATGCGGATTCGGTCGATTTGACGTTGACCGACCCTCCCTATGAGGAGGTGATGCACGCGGCCAAATCAGTCCCCGCCGCGCGGCGGCTGAGGGTAGACAGTGGGCCTGAACTGAAGCCTCTGGACTTCGGCGCCATCGGACCAATCAGGCTGGAAACCGCGCGCGAGATCGTTCGTATCACCCGCGGATGGGCTTTGGTCTTCTGCACCCCAGAGGGGATTGCCGCCTGGCGAGATGCCTTTGAGCTGGCAGGAGCCAAGTACAAACGAGCCTGCTTCTGGATCAAGCCAGACAGCGCACCGCAGATGAACGGACAAGGTCCGGCCTTCGCCGTCGAGCCTTTTGTGGCCGTCTGGTGTGGCTCTGGCTATTCCAGATGGAACGGCGGCGGGCGTAGGAACTGGTGGAAGTGCCCCACCAACGGCCCGTGGCGCGACGGACGCCATCCAACTGAAAAGCCATCGGCATTGATGGCCGATCTGTGCCTGCACTTCTCAAATCGCGGTTCTCTTGTCTTCGATCCGTTCGCGGGCTCTGGCTCGACTGGTGTAGGAGCGTTGAAATCGAGGCGCTGCTTTGTCGGGCATGAGATTGATCCGCAATGGGTCGCAGTTGCGCATGAGAGACTGGCCGCCACTGATGCGTCCCTGCATGCCTCGCCGATGCTCGACTTCGGGAGCGTGGCGCATGGCTGACATCCTCCTGATCATCGTCACCGACAATCCTAAGCGCGCCTCGCTGGCGCTGCTGGGCTGTGCCGTTGAACGGCTCCCGTCATGGATCCGCGTCATGTCCGGCCCTGAGATTTCAGAACTGCAGGCGGGGGCGCCGGTACTCTCCATCTGGTTCTCTGACCGATCCTATGCCGAAACCCTGCTTCGCGAGCGACGGGTCGAGGTCGCGCTCGACAATGACTTTGGCAAGCACCACGGCCGGATCCTCGACTGGATTGCCAGGCGTGACGCAGCCGAGAAAGAGATCTGCGACGCATACTGCGCCGAGGTGGCCTCCCAGGCCGAGGCGCAGGCGGGGGCGGGGACTGGAGCGGCTGATCAGCACCCGGCTACGACCTCTCCGCCCTCCGATCTCCCTTTCACGGAACATCCTCCCGAACCTTCCCGGCAACGCCAATCGAGGTGGACCTGATCATGGCCTTCAACGTCTTCGGCGAAAAGTTCTCAATGACCCCGCAGCGCTTCGACGCGCTTTTGCCGCATGAGAAGTCGGAATTCGCTCGGCTTGTCCAGGAGCGCCTCGACGAGGAAGGCAAGGGGAGAATGCTCGGTGAGCATATTGGCGAGCATGCCCGCCTCTCGCATGCCTATGCCATTCCGACCCCGGACATTGCCCCACCGATCGTCACCGAAGGGATCACAGAGCGGCTGACGGGGGAGGCTTCGTCGCATGGCAGCTACCCGAAGTTGGCGGCCTCCATCATCCGCGCCGTCTACGAGACTGAGCACGGAGTGCTCGAGGCGACGAAGGACGAGATCGCCGCGCGCTTCAAGGCGACACGTACCGGCGTCGAGCGGGCGATGAACAACCTCATTGCGGACGAGCTGATCCGTCGCGTGGGCAGGGCGCAGAAGTGGTCGCTAACGGCAAAGGCCCGTAAGCGGCTCGACGGCATTTTCTCCGCGGGAGATGCAACATGAAAGAGCAGCAACGCCTTCTCCTCGTCGTGGCGCCGAACAAGATGGAATGCCATCGCACGGCGACCGACTTCAACCTCGACTTTCTCAAGGTGGAGCGGATGCGCTTCATATCGGACCCCTACCACCTGCGCGGCTGGTCGCGCGGGACGCCCTTCATTGCCCTACATCGCGACCGATGGCCGGAGCCGCTCGACCAGGCGCTCCACGCACTCACGGTGATGGGTCAGCTGCGCATCGCCAATGATCAAGATCTCGCGGAGCTCCGTGACGATTTCGTACCGCCGCGGGCGTCGGTGTCCCTGTCGGGGAGGGCGGCACTTTGAACATGCATCAAGCGACCCTGTTTGCGGCCACGTCAGCACTCGCTCTTCTGCCGCTCGCCGGTGGCAGGCCTCTGATTATCGACAGCTTTGCCGGGGGCGGAGGAGCTTCCACAGGAATCGAGCAGGCGCTAGGCCGGTCTCCGGACTATGCCATCAATCACAACGCCGCGGCCCTGGCGCTGCATGCGGTCAATCATCCCGGCACGATCCACCTTTCGGAGAATGTCTACAAGATCGACCCACTGGATCACCTCAGCGGCAAGCATATCGGGCTCGCCTGGTTCAGCCCGGATTGCAAGCACTTCTCGAAAGCCAAGGGCGGCAAGCCGGTTTCGCGCAACATCCGCGACCTTTGCTGGATCATCCCGGGCTGGATCGAACGCATCCAGAAGAGCGGCGGTAAGGTCGACGTCGTAATTATGGAGAACGTCGAGGAGTTTAAGGACTACGGGCCACTGATGCTGACGGCCAAGGGCGAGATGCCCGACCCGGAGCGCAAGGGCGAGACGTTCCAGAAGTGGTGCAAGAAGCTGCGCGGTTTGGGCGCGAAGATCGAGATGCGCCAGCTGCGCGGACGCGACTATGGTGCACCGACGATCCGCAAGCGGCTCTTCATCATCATGCGCTTCGACGGTCAGCCAATCTCATGGCCGGGGCCCTCGCACGGCAGTCCGGATGATGCCGACGTGATCGCGGGACGCAAGCTGCCCTGGCCGATTGTCGCCGACTGCATCGACTGGAACCTGCCATGCCCATCAATATTCGACACGTCGGAGGAGATCTGGGAAAAGCATGGCCTGCGCGCCGTCCGCCCTCTTGCTGACGCCTCCCACGCTCGAATTGCCCGCGGCTTCGATCGCTATGTGCTGCGCGCCAAGCGGCCCTTCCTCGTCCAGACGGGCTATGGAGAGCGACCAGGTCAGGCGCCACGCTGCATGGGCGTCGATCAGCCCCTGGGTAGCGTGGTGGCCGGCGGCGTGAAGCATGCCGTCGTTGCACCGCACCTGAGCGCCTACTATGGCAAGGGCACCGGAGGTGTCGACCGATCGGCGCCTGTGGATGAGGCGATCCGCGTCATTCCCTGCGAGAACCGCCACGCGTTGATTGCGCCGGTGCTGACCTATGCCCAGCAGGGAGGCGCAAGTCGGCCGGTCGACGGACAGGCGCAGACGATCACGGCCAGTGGCAAGGATCAGAACGCGGTCATGTGCGCCTACATGGCGCAGGCGAACAACGACAGCCGGCGGATCGGAGGGGTAAACCCCGGTCGCCCCGTGACCGAGGCCGCCTCGACCATCACACAGACCGGCAGTCATCAGCAGCTCGTGTCGGCCTATATCGCTCGAGACTTCGGCACATCGACCGGTCACCCTGTTGACGTTCCCGCTGCGACGATCATGCCGGAGGGGCAGGGCAAGAGCCGCCTGATAATGCCTTACCTGCAGTCCTATTACGCCACGGGCGAAGGGTCGCGCGAGGATGAAGCGATGCGCACCGCCACCGTGAAGCCGCGTCACGCCCACATCGAAGCTATCGTCGACGTGCCGCCCTTCACTGAGGATCAGGCCGATCGGGCCCGACAGGTCGCGGCTTTTCTCCGGTCTCACGGGTTCTGGGATGAACGCGAGTTCGTCACCATCGAGGTAGATGGGCTGACCTTCATCGTGGTCGACATCGGTATGCGCATGCTGACGCCGCGCGAACTCTACAACGCCCAGGGATTTCCGTCCGACTACAAGATCGACGGCCACCACGATGCGTCTGGCAAATGGGTTCCCTTCTCGAAAGAGGTGCAGGTGTCCTGCGTCGGCAACAGCGTATGCCCGCCGGTGGCGAGGGCGCTGGTAGCAGTTAACTGCAGCCAGCTGGCGGTCGAGGAAGTGCAGGTGGCCGCATGATCCTAACCTGCCATTCCTGCCCAAGACAGATCTGTTTCTGCGGCTCAAACAGGAACCTGTTTGCTCGCCTGTTCGGATGGGTGATCCGGGAGAAGCGATACTACTGCTCCTCCTGCGGAGGTGACAGGTCATGAGCGACGTCATCTCCGACTTCATCAGGAAGGCTCAGGCACAATCCGTTGAGAAGGCTGTCCGCGTTCTCGACCTGAAACTGCCGCGCAAGGATGACCAGGGTGGTCCGTGCCCGCGCTGCGGTGGCAAGGATCGCTTTGCCGTCAGTCTGGCCAAAGGCAAGTGGAATTGCCGGCATTGCGGTACGGGGGGCGGCAACGGGCTTGGCCTGGTCGGACATGTTCGGGGTTACGACCTCCACGCCCGTCCGGATCTGTTTGAAGCGTGCGCCCTTCTGCTCGGCGAAACCATCCCCGAAGAGGGCAAGGGCGAGAGCGATGAAGAGAGGCAGGCCCGTGAGCGCCGCCTGAAGGCGGATCTGGAGCAGGCCGAGCGGGACGCCGCTGAGCGCGCGGAGAAGAACCGGAGCTTTCGAGAGCGGGAAATCACACGCTCCCGCGGCATATATCTCCACGCCTTGGCGGCCCCGCACCCGGAGGACAGCCCGCTACGGGAGTATCTGCGGCTGCGCACGGGCTATGCGGCGCCCGACGCTATCTTCGAGGATATCCGCTTCATCCCACGCTGCACCTACTGGCATGGCCAGGACGAGCGCGGCAATCCCATCTCCCATCACGTGGGCTTTGCGATGATTGCGCCATTCGTCAACCTCGGGGGCCAGATCACCGGCTGCCACCAGACATGGATCGACCTTTCCACTCCGCCGAAATTCCGCCCCTTCCTGGGCGTCGACGACAAGGGCTCGCCCCTACCGACGAAGAAGATGCGTGGCACGAAGAAGGGCTCCATCATCCCCGTCTGCGGCGACCCCGGCTCCAGCCGATGGCTCGGTGGTGAGGGAATCGAGACGACGATCGCCGTGGCGGGGTTGGAGGGTTTTCGGGCCGACACTTTCTATTTCGCGACCGGTGAACTGGGGAACATGGCCGGGCCGGCCGATCCGAAGTCGGCGTTCAATCATCCAACGCTCACGACGATGGACAGCCGCGGACGGTCACGACCGGTGCGCGTGGCAGGGCCGGTACCGAAACCGGATCAGTCTCCCTCGGATGCCTATCAGCTGCCGGATCATGTCGACGAAGTGGTGCATCTCGCCGACGGCGACAGCGAGATCGTCTTCACCGCCGCGGCGCTGGAGCGGGCCTCGATCCGCCTGGCGCGGCCGGGGCGGGTGATCAGGCCATGGTGGCCGCCGGAGGACATGGATTTTGCTGAGGCGCTTTGCGGCGCAAGACTTGTGAATGGCGGGGACAAGACGTGACTGACAAGAAAAGCCCTTCAGGCATGCCGGAGGAGATGGTGCGCGCGCTGGCGGAAGCCGAGAAACAGCGTGCTCTGTATCGCAAAAACCCGGACCCTCTGCCCACGGAAGAGCCAAGGGAAGAACCTCCGGCCCTCACGCTGTCGCCGGATGAGATACTTGAGGAATGCTCGCGAGAGCCAGAGACCGATATCGGCAATGGACGCCGCCTGCTGAACTGGCATGGTGACAAGATCCTGCATATCACCAACGTTGGTTGGCACGGCTACGACAGGCTCCGCTGGGTGGAGGATGCATCGGGTTCCATCGTGCGGTCTCTCGCGCACCAGACAGCTGAAGCTATCGATGACGAGGCCATCTGCCTCGACTGCTCGCCTGATGAGCAAGCGAAGATCGCAGCCGGTAAGGCGGCGCTGGCGAAGCTGAAGGACATGGGGAAGCCGCCGACCGTCTCGAGTGATGTCGACGATGACCGGGTGGCCGAGCTCGACCGACACATCGAGGCGATGAAGGAAGCCGAGATCGCCAAGGTCAAGATGGGAACGCCGGCCAAGTCGTGGGACGACGACAAGCACGCCGAGCACCAGAAGCTGAAAGAGGTCATCAAGGTCGGCAAGCAGGCCGAGCGCGAACGGCGCAAGATGATCGATGCCACCTCGTCCTGGACGCAGGCGCAGTATGACGAGTACGCAAAGCTGGAGGATGATGTCTCTGCCATGGACGTGGTCCAGTCGGCCAGGGCCGGCCGCATGTCCTCTCGCCACAACCACGCCAAGAGCTCGGCCGGGACCAGCCGGATTAACAACATGCTGACCGAGGCTGTTCCTTATGTGAGCAAGGACGTCTCGGACCTCAACAAGGATCTTTTCGCGGTCAACTGCCGAACCGCTACCTTGCGGTTCTTCTGCTCCGAGGTCGATGGCTTGGCAAAATGGAGGGTGCGCCGAGACCGGCACACGGCGTCGGACTTCATCTCAAAGCTTGCAGAGTCGGAGTTTGATCCTGCAGCATCCTCTCCGCTCTTCGACCAGTTTATGCAGCGCATCATGCCGAACGTCGACTATCGTGCGTTCCTGCAGCGATACATGGGGTACTGCCTGCTGGGCTCAACCGCCGAGCAATGCCTCTTGTTCTTCTACGGTGCGGGACGGAACGGCAAATCCACCTTCATGGATCTGATGGTCGACATCCTCGGAGACTACGCTGTTTCCATGTCCATCGACAGCTTTGCCGGTGACAGCAAGCGGGCGGGAGCGGAGGCAACACCGGACCTTGCCCGACTGCCCGGGGCTCGCCTGGTGGCCGCGTCCGAGCCGGAGATGGGCGTTCACCTGAAGGACGCGTTGATCAAGACGCTGACCGGCGGCGAGCCGATCGCGGTGCGGCGATTGCATCAGGACTTCTTCGAGCTGATCCCGCAATTCAAGATCATCCTGTCAGGTAACCACAAGCCCATCATCCGAGACGATTCGGACGGCATCTGGCGCCGCGTGCACCTCGTGCCGTGGGAGATACAGATACCTGAGAGTGAGGTGGACCGGGATCTTCCTCGAAAGCTGCGGGCAGAGAGATCCGGCATCTTCCTCTGGATGGTGCGCGGTGCGCTCGACTACCTCCAGCGAGGCTTGCAGGTCCCTGCCGGCGTCACGGCCGCAACAGCAGAGTACCGGGAGGAGAGCGACCCGATAGGGGCTTTCATCCGTAATGCCTGCCACGTGACAGGCAACGACGTGGACCGCGAGACACCGGAAGAACTGTTCAACGCCTACATGCGCTACGCCAAGCGAGAGGGGCTTGCCGAGTTCAAGCAGGCCACATTCTCGAAACGATTGCCTGACCGAACGCGGCAGAGCTGGAAAGGGCCTGACGGGCTTATGCACCAGTTCCGCAAGGGCAAGAGCGGCACGACATTCTACTACGGCATCGGCATCCGGGACGAGTTCAAGGGCGGCCAGATGGACGGTCCGCCGTCTGGTCGCTTCGCCTCCGACGAGCCTTTCCCGGAGGATTATCCGTGATCCCGCGCCAAAACCCGGACCCTTTGTCTTTTCGGTTGTGCCCGATGTCGGCCTTGCAACCCCGAAACAGGGCAGAAAATCGGGACGGTAGGGACGGTAGGTGGCGACGGTTTCAGTTTCCGTCCCAGTCAAAAGGTCAGGAGTTTCAAAGGCTTTGGACGCTAGGGACGGTAGGGACGGAAATTCAAACCTTAATATGATGTGCGAGAGGAAATCGGTCTGTGAAAAAGAGACTTAAAAAAAATGTAGTTGAACATCATGCGCATCACGTAAGGCGTTATTTTGCGTCCCTACTCTCCCTACCGTCCAAAGTCTTTGAAATCATTAGGGTTGCACAGAATTCTATCGTCCCAAACAGGGACGGTAGCTTGTTTCTTGGGACGGAAAGGGTCGGACAGTGAGAAAAATCGGAATTCAGGAGCTGCTGGCCTGGGCTTTCACTCAGGAGTTGCCGAAGATCGGCGCGGCGGAGGCAATCGGTCCGGGCTACAGCCAGGCGTGGTCGATGATGAGCGAGGTCGCGACGCTCGGCACTCTGGTGGATCGGAGCCCGAACGCATTCGGCGTGATCCCGGATTTCATCTACGGCGGCGATCCTCATCCGGACGCGGTCATGGTCGGGGAGGCGGTGCATCGCCTGGCTGACCGCGGCGGATACGACATCCCTGAGGGCTGGAACCCCTTCCCGGAGTGGCAGGACGAGCACGGGCTGATCGCAGCTGAGGTGAGGAATGTGGTTGAACACATCCGGGCCAGACCCGAGCAGGTGAGCGGCCGGCATGTGGCGCAGCTGGTGACCACCGCTGCGGTACTCGGTCGTGGACCGGACTGGGCGGCGGCTGAGCCTATGGTGCAGATGGTCAGCGTGAAGGGTAAGCCGCTCTGGTTCGTGCAGGCTAAGGCGCGGGACAGCCTGAACAGGGTCTATTGGTTCGAGGACAATGGGATGGATCGGAAGACCCATCGGCCAAAGCCCGGCGCATACCGCAAGTATCAGCTAGGCGCACCGTTGCGTGGAGCCATCATCGATCGTCTTGACTGGCAGCTATGGCAGGACGCGCTTGTGTCGCTGCAGAATGAGCTTTGCGGACGCCTCTCCGCCGCTGATTTGCTGCCGTTCCACCCTGTTAGGCGTCCTTGGGCGAGGCAGATGAATTCTGCAGTTTTCCCGCAAGCTGTTGATGCTGCTGAATAAGTTTTTCAGAAAAGGGGATTGAGGCGAAGCAGCAAGTTGACATAGATTAAGCACACTGAAAAAGATTAGATAACCCGCTGGCGGAAACGCTCGGCGGGTTTCGCATTTCCAGCCGATGGAGGCTGTCATGCTCTCGCCGCTGTAATGGCGGCCACCCTTGGATGAACGCCTGTGACAACCGAAGTTCGTTTCGATGCCTCCGAACTGGAAGCGCTCGGGCGTGCGATCGCGGGGCTGCCTGGTTCGATCAAGACGAAGGCGATGGCACGTGCCATGCGGAGGATGCGCGACATGGCGCGGACCCGCGTGGTCAAGCGCACGGCCGAACGCGTTGACCTTCCCCAGTCACAGGTGCGGAAGATCACAACGGCTCACTTCAACGCCGGCGGTAACACAATCGAGATCATCGAGAAGTCTGGCTGGATCAGGCTGCATGACCTTGGCGCCACTCAAACGAAAAAAGGGGTGCGGGTCCGTGGCCGTGGCTCGTATCGCTCAGCCTTCATAGCGCAGATGAAAAGCGGCCACCGTGGCGTCATGAAGCGGACCGGTGCAGGAAGGCTGCCGATCCGCGAACTGTTCGGGCCGAACCCGGCGCATGATGTGACCAACAATCCTGAGGTCTACATCAAGGTGTTGGCCGAGCTGATCGAAAGCCAGCTGGCACCTCGGGTGCTCCACGAACTCGACCGGTTGCTGCCTCGATAGGGGTGGGCGAGGGGTCGAGGGGGGTGGGGGTAACCCCCCCCCCCCCCCCCCCCCCCCCCCCCGGTCAAGGGACCGTACAGGCGGTTTTTGCCCCCGGCGGGCCGGGGCGACCCCCGAATCCCGTCAGATTTTTGTGCGAAAACTTTGGGTTAACGGGGTTGATGGGTTAACGCGCCCGGTTGACGGAAGGAAACGAGTTAACGGGAAGTCCAATGGCAGATGATACGCACGTCATGTGGAGCATCGGCCAGATCGCAACGCGAGACAGCGTCTCGAAGGCAGCGGTCTCCAAGGCAGTTAAGAAGCTGGCCGAGGATCGACCGGACACTCCCATCGAGCGCGGCCTGCAGGGTCAAGTTCTCAAGGTTTCCCTGGCTCACTACGACCACTATCGGCAACGGCACGTCAATCCGGCGAAGGCAACGGCGCCGATACGCAGCGTCGGCAGCAGTTCCGGCCCGTCGATCGACCCGACCGACACCTTCGAAGAAGCTCGCCGTCAGGCAGAATGGCTGAAGGTTGGGCGCGAGAGGATCCGGCATCAGGAGGATATCGGCCAGCTGCTGCGCCGCGATCGTGTCGAAGAAGCGCAGCGCACCATCGGCAGGGACATCCAAAACATCATCCGCCGTCTGCAGAACAAGGCGGACGAGATTGCTCTGGCGGTATCCAAGGAAGGGGTTCACGGCGCCCGCGTCGAGTTGCGGCGCATCGCCTTCGAACTGGGCAATGAGATTGCAGATCGCCTGGCCATCGTCGCCGATGAGGCTGCCGAAGCCGATGAGCTTGTCGAGGGTGAAGATTCGTGAATGCCCATCCCGGCGCGCTGCGCATCGTCTCCAGAGTTCTGGCGGATTCCATTCGTCCGGTACCGCCGCAGCCTTTCCCTCAGTGGATCGGCAAGAACATCGTGCTCGTCGACGGAGCTCGCAAGGGCGAGTTTTGGACCCCTGAGGACGCTCCCTATCTCACCGAGATAGCCGAGTGCCTTAGCCAGGAGCACTCCTGCAACCTTGTGACGGTGCGCAAGTCGCAACAGACCGGCGTCTCAATTCTCGCCATGGCGTGGATGCTTTACATCGCCGAGATGTGTCCGGACAACGCGCTCTATGTGGCCCCGGGTATCGATCTTCTGCAGGACCTGAACAGCGGCAAGCTGCAGCCGCTGATCGATACGTGGCAGGAGAAGACCGGCAAGCGTATCGTCGATGCCTCAGGCTCGACGACCTATACCAAGAAGATCGGCCAGGACACATTCATCTACCTGGGCAACGCCAACACGAAGAAGGACCTGTCAGGCAAGACCGTCCGCTACGGCGTTAAGGATGAGGTGTCGAAGTGGGAATTCTTCACTGACGGCTCCGATCCAGAGACGCTCTTCTTCGGTCGCTTTACCGCATTCCGGCGTCAGAAAAACTACAAGATTCTTGAGCTTTCCACGCCGGAGCTCGACAGCGGTGACCCTCTTGGGGAGGGCCCGGGACATTGCCGCATCGACCGGTCATTTCGTCGTTCGGATCAGCGGTTCTGGCATATCCAGTGCGCCGAGTGCGGCACGCAACAGGTGCAGGTAAATAACAACCTGATCATTGATCGGGCCCATCCGCACAAGACGACCATGGCCTGCGTGAAGTGTGGCCACCACATCTCCGAAATGGAGCGCGTGGTTGCGGTACGGCAGGGCCGATACATTCCGACCCTGGCCGGTCCAGATCGCCACCCCGGCTTTCACGTCGACGCTTTCATGTCGTTGATGATGTCCTACGAAGCGATCGCAGAGGATCGTCTCTCGTCTGAGGGCAAGGGCGAGAGCGGCGCCAAGGACTACCACAACCTGGTGCTCGCGCTGCCCTACCAGATGAAGGGCAACGCGCCGGATCATGTTCGGCTTATGGAGCGCCGCGAGGCCTACGAGCCGGAAACCATTCCCGCCGGCGGCCTGCTGTTTGTCGGCGGAGCGGACGTCCAGAGCCACGGAATATATCTCGAGCTGGTGGCATTCGGGCAAGACCGTCAAAGCTGGGATGTGTCTGCCGAATACTTTCCGGGTGCGACGGACAATCCGACCACCGGGGCGTGGAAGCTGCTGGATGAGTTTGCCGCCAGAGAATTCCCGGATGCTTACGGGGTTCTCAGAAAACTGGATGCTCTTGCTGTCGACGCCGGTTATCGCACGAACCAGGTGCTTGAGTGGTGTCGCCGCCGACCGAACACATACGCGATCAAGGGCGAACCCGGCCGAGGTAGACCGGCTATCAGTCAGCCGCAACGCAAGTCTGTCACCAAGGGTGGAAAGCGGAAGCGCTACGGCTCGACGATGTCCTGGCCGGTCGGAACGTGGTCTTTGAAGGCTGAGTTCTACGGCAACTTGCACAAGCCAGGGCTGGCAGCCGGGGAACCCTGCGACCCACCTGGCTATTGCCACTTCCACAAGGAGCTGGGCGAGGAGTTCTTCCAGCAGATCACGGCGGAATACTTCGAGCAGAAGCTGATCCGCGGGAAGCTCTATGAGGAGTGGAAGCCACGAAGGGTCGACAACCACTGGCTCGACTGCCGAATCTACGCCATGGCGATGGCCGAGCATCTCGGGCTTTCGCGAATGACGGCCTCAGATTGGGCTCGCCTCCGCTCGTTCTATGAACCAGCGGCCACCCCCGATCTTCTATCGTCCCCCCCGGAGCGAGCGCAGGCAGAACTGCCGCCCGCAGACGCGCCGGTGGTTCCACCGAAAGACAAGCCGCGGCGCACAGTCAAGTGGGCCGCCTACCGCAAGTAAGCGAGATCACTTTGGATAAGCCTCGATATCGGGTGCGGGCCGGATCGTCGTCGGCTGCGAAGTCAGGCGGGACCGCGCCACAGCACAGCATGCGTTACCTCAACCGCGATCGCACCGGAGTGCTCTCCATGCGCCGGGCGGTTAGGCGCGATGGTGGGGCCGACGTGCGCGAAGCGGCGCTTCGTGCTTCGGCCCTTGCCTTCGACTTCATGCAGAATTCTGGCTGGATCGCCGGCGCCTGCGACCAGATGATCGTCGACACGATCGGCACAGAGCTGAAGCTCAACGCTCGGCCGGACCTGTCGCGTCTTGGGTATAACGACGAGGAGCGGTCTGCCTGGTGCAAGATCGTTGAGGCCGAGTGGCGGCGCTGGGCGTGGAACCCCAAAGAGTGTGACCTTGCTGGCAAGGCAACCATCGCCGAGATGTGCGACGGTCTCATGCGGTACTACATCGGTGCGGGCGAAGGCTTCGGGATCATCTCTTTCTTCGGAGAAGCGCAGCGTCGAGCCTACGGCGTGCAGACAGGGACGAAGATCAGCCTGGTGGCGCCGCACCGCGTGCCGCATGTCACCCGCGAGTTCGAGGGCCTTGATGGCGGTATTTTCCATGATGCCAACGGTCGGCCCACCCACTGCCGGTTTAAGCGTCGCGAGACCGGTTTCGACGTCGATCACGACCTGCCGTTCCTGCTGCCGAATGGTCTGACACAGGTCATTCACGTTCTCGACCGCGGCGACAATCCGGATAGCCCTCGCGGCATCTCGATCATGGCTCCAATCTTGAAGGTGATTGCGCAGAGCGACCAACTCGCCGACGCCACTCTGGCCACGGCCCTATTACAGACGATCTTCGCGGCGGTCATAAAGAGCCCCGAACCCAGCGAGGAAGCTTTCCAGGCGATCCAGACGCTGACGGACACCGGGGCTGGCGGCATCAAGGCGGAGGGAGTCGAGCAACTCGTGCAGGATTTCGTCGATGTCTGGGGCGCTCGCTTCGAGGCTCTGAAGTCAGGCGGGATCAACTTGTCCGATACCGCACGTATCGGTCACCTTGGTCCGGGCGAAGAGCTGGAATTCAAGACGGCCGCCACCCCGGGCTCGCAGTACCTACCGTTCAACCAGAACCTCCAGCGGGAGATGGCACGACGGCTTGGTGTCACCATGGAGAGTTTCTCCATGGATTTCTCGAATGCGACCTATTCCTCGGTTCGGGTTGCGACAGCCACTGTGCATCCAATTGCGCAGCGGCGGCGCGAGCGGATAGCCGCTCCTTTCTGCCAATCCTCTTATGAGGCATGGCTCGACGAAAAGATCGCAACAGGTGCCATTCCCTTCAAAGGTGGCTACCGCGCATTTGCTGCCAATCGCGACAAGGCCTGCTGGACCGAGTGGCAAGGTCCCGCGAAGCCGTCGGCGGATGACTACAAAAGCGCCAACGCTGCCAAGCTCCGCCTGGAGACGGGTGTGTCTTCACTGTCCGATGAGTGCGCCGAGTATGGGCGGGACTGGGAGGAGGTCGCAGCTCAACGTGAGCGCGAGGTTAAGGTTTTGACAGACAAGGGCCTGCCGAACCCTTTCGAGAGGATCCGTGGTGGCGGTGGAGAGAGCCTGCCAGACGATGAGTCGGCGGCGAAGAGAAATCAGGTGGCAGCATGAGCGTGGCAGATGACGGCCCACTGATCATCAATGTCGGCGGACAACAGGTCGACGTCAACGACCCTTGCGCGCTCTACCGTGCGCTGAAGGCCTACCGGATCAAGCTCGCTGCGGGGGAGCGGGTAGAAGAGGTGGAAATCCGTTCGCCGGTCACCACCCGTCGCACGCGATTTTCGTCCGGATCGAAGCCGGAGGATCTCGACCGGATGTTGTCGGACGCGAAGGCGGCTTGTGAGCTTACCCTGGGCGAGCGCCCGAAGCGGACACGATACGCGATTGGCGGACGGTTCCGCCCTTACTGAGGACCATGTCATGACTGCGATACTTGAAGACGGAAAGCTGCGGCTTTCCGGCTACGTCGGCGACTATTACTTCGAGGACGGGTTCACTTCGTCTGATGTCGTTCTGGCGCTGGCGCAGATCGACGACGACGAGGATCTCGCCGTCCACATCAACTCCGGAGGCGGTGTTGCTTCGGAGGGAGCAGCCATCCATGCGCTTCTGTCGGCGCGCTCCGGCACCACCAACATCGTGGTGGAGGGGATCGCAGCATCTGCTGCATCGCTGATAGCGATGGCTGGCGAGACGGTCACCATGTCGGCCGGCTCCGTGATGATGATCCACGATCCGAGCGGCCTCACTTTCGGAACATCCGAAGATCACAGCAAGACGATCGAGGGTCTTGAAGCTCTCGCGACAGCCTATGCGCGCGTCTATGCCGCCAAGAGTGGCAAGACTCCCGAGCAGTGCCGGGAGGTGATGAAGGCGGAGCGTTGGCTCTCCCCGCAACAGGCGGTCGATGAAGGTTTCGCTGATGAAACCACGGAAGTGACAGCCGATGCCGTCGCTGCCTTCGATTACCGGATCTACGCCCATGCACCGAAGCGGCTCACGGCGCTGGCGAGCAAAAAGAATTGGCGTCTCGATGGCGCTGATAAGCATGCGGCACCCGCCGCTCACCGTCCCACAAAGGAGCACACCATGTCGGACAAGACCAACGGCGGGGACAAGTCCGCCGACATCGAGAAGGAAAAGGCTGCGGCTGGAAAAGCAGCCGTCGCAGCATACCAGGCTCGTCGAAAGGCGGTGATGTCGATGGAGGAAGCCAAGGGCTGTGAAGCTCAGGCTGAAGCATTGATCGACACCGATCTCTCCGAAGAGGCAATCAAGACTGTTCTGGCAGCGGCACCCAAGGCGCCTGCCGCCGGAAACGACGATGATCAGCAGCCTGACCCGAAGGCCTACGAGGCCTCCCGCGCCGCCGGTGCCGGCGTCGGCGGAAAGGGTACTCTGAAACCGACCGCAAAGGCGCCTGACCTGGTCGCGAACATGCGCAAACTTCTCGGCAAGGAGGCCGTCTGATGCCTGATATTCTCGAAGGTCGTTACGCCAGCGATTGGCTGAAGGCAGAAAGCCACAACTCGGGGTACTCCCGCGAGGAGGTGATCGTCATTTCCGGTGCGGGTGTCGTGCAGAGCGGTACGGTGCTCGGCAAGATTACCGCATCCGGCAAATACAAGCCGGTCACTGTGGCGGCCGTTGACGGAAGTCAGAACGCCGCAGCCATCCTCCTGGATCCTGTCGACGCTACATCTGCTGATGCAGCTGCTGTCGTGATTGCACGCGAAGCGATCGTCGTTCAGCAGGGACTGCTGTACGGCGCCGACGTGGATACTGCAGCCGAAAGGCTTGCAGTTCACAACGCACTGCGCGCCCTCAACCCTCCCATCCTCGTGCGCGAAGGAGCGTAATCGATGCTCACCATCCTCGATATTTTCGGCAACGCCGCGTTCAGCTCGACTTCCCTGACGCAGGCAATCAACATCGTGCCAAACGATTACGGCCGGATCCGCGAGCTCGGGCTGTTTGAGCCTGAGCCGATCGCAACAACAACGGTTGCCGTTCACTACGAGAACGGCACCCTCAATCTCCTGCCGACGCGTGAGCGTGGAGCTCCTTCTTCGCTTGGTATGCCTGAAAAGCGTGGCGCGAAGCCGTTTAGCTGCTTCCATATCCCGCATGACGACTTCGTCCGGGCAGACGACGTGCAGAACATCCTGGCTCGATTCGGTGAGGATGGTGCCCTCGACAACGTTGCATCGCTTGTCAATCGCAAACAGATCACCATGCGCCGCAAGCACTCCATCACGCTGGAGCACATGCGGATGGGCGCGCTGCGCGGCGAGATCCTGGACAGCGACGGCTCGTCGCTGCTCAACCTTTTCACCTCCTTCGACGTGACGCAGAAGTCGATCGACTTCGTGCTTGGAACGGCTGGCACGAATGTTGGCGGCAAGATCGACGAGCTGCTTTCCTACCTTGAGGACAACCTCAAGGGCGAAGTCATGACAGGCGTTCACGTTCTCGCCTCGCCCGAATGGTTCGCCAAGCTTGTCGACCATGAAAAGGTCAAGGAGGCCTGGAAGTACTACGATGGCCTCTACAACGTCATGCGGGACGATGTCCGAAAGAAGTTCGTGCATCGCGGCGTGACGTTCGAGGAGTACCGGGGCTCTGCCCAGTATCTCCAGGAGGACGGCACTTACGGGACGCGGCGGTTCATCCCCGCCAATGAGGCAATCGCGTTCCCGCTCGGCACGACCGATACGTTCCGGACCTACTTTGGCCCGGCGGATTTCATCGATACCGTCAACACTATGGGAGAAGAGATCTACGTCCGCACGGCCGTCGATCCCGAATTCCAGCGGTGGGTGAAGATCCACAGCCAGTCGAATCCGCTGCCGATGGTCAAGCGCCCGGCGCTCTTGGTCAAGCTCACCACCAGCAACTGAGGACGATGAAATGCACGTTCGCAACAAGAAGACGGCCGAAGTCGAGACAATGCGTCACGGCCCGGCGACAGAGGCTGTCACCGCCGGTACCCATGAATTCGTTAATCTCAACGAAAAGGATGAGCCTGTCGAAGAGGCGGCCAAGGCCGGCAAGAAAGAAACCAAGGCATCCTGATGTCCTGGTCCGATCATCTCGCGGCGGCAGACATTGCCGTCGCGAGCTACTTCGACGAAACACCTTGCCGACTTCAGCCGCGGACCAAGGGTCTGTCGGTCAACTACGCTGATGTGGATGATCCTGACAGGACGGCATTCGATTTCCTCGGGACAATAGATCTTGAGCCGCCTGCCGACAGGCTGACGCGTCACATGTCGGCTGATCCCGGTGTTCGCAACGGCACTGTCTCCTACGATGCCGTTCTCACGGCATTGACGACCCTTTGGCCATACGAACCAAAGCGGGGCGATCATTTGATCTCTGGCGGCGTGACCTGGAAGATCGCCGCAAGTGAAAAAGACGGGTCAGACAGACCCGCCTGGTACCTCAACAAGGCCTGACATCATGCTTTCCGCTGAAGCCGTACGCCTAGCAGCGATTGAGATCCTGTGCCCGTTTTCTGCGGTCATGGCGGGAGACGGCTTCCCCACGTTGGCGGGTCCGCGAATCTACGACAGCCGTGCGGCGTCTCTTGAAGAGATCGATCGGACGGAGAGCTACACGCCGGTGGTGGCACTATATACCCACCAGTCCGGCGTCTCATTGATGGGATCGGCTACAGACGCAACAGACACGCAGGCCAACTGTGTCCTGGACGTTGTTGCGGAGCTCGCCGTGGCGGCAAGAGACGATGCTGGTGAGTTCGCCGATGCCATGGATGCCATGGCCGATACCGATCCCAGCGCCCGCCTGGTACTTGCCGCCCTCTGCTCACAGGTTCGCATGCTGCTCACCAGGTCAGTTCAAGGTGGGCCGTGGCGGCGCCTGGTCAAGCACGTCATCGACATCGACGAGCAGACCTTTGCCATGCCGGAATTCGGATTGCGGCACCATCGCGTGACTATGCGGTTTCGTCTGGAGATCGCCGACGACCAGTTCGACATGGAGAACGGTGGTTTGCCAGAGCCTATCAAGTCCGTTTACGAGGCTCTGCCGGCGGGAAGTTATGCCGCAACCAAGCTCGCTGAACTAGCGGCTGCCTTTGCCGGCAACCTGAGACAGCCGCTCGCTGCTGTCGCCATTACCACCGGGCCGGTGCAAAGCGGCCCCGCAAACCTGTCCGTTTGACCAACATCCTCGGAGATCCACGATGCAAAAGCTCTACAGGCCCAAGCAGGGCCTTCGCATTCCGCTGCCCGGCGGGGCTGGGGAATGGCCAAAGGATGGTCGGCCTCTGAACCCTGCCAGTTCCTACGAGCGCCGCCTCGAGCAGGATGGCGATCTCGTCCTCATTGAAAACCAAGCCGAGCCGGAATCGACCGGCGGCAAGTCCGGAGGCCAGAAGTAAATGGTCAGCAACATCCCAGCCAATGTCACTGCGCCACTTCTCGCCTTCGATGTCACCTCGGGCGGCGCTTTCGAAAACGAGAACCGGCTGATCCTGCTCGGGCATGGCCTGGCGGCCGGCGCCCTGGGCAATGGCCAGATCGCCATCTGCAACAGCATCCTCGATGCGCGCGTCCTGGCTGGTGCCGGATCCATGCTGGAAGGCATGTTTCACATCTCGCGCCTCAATGCGCCGGCTCAGGAAATCTGGATCGGTCGTGTTGAGGATACCGGAACAGCAGAGATCCGGACCGTTACCGTCGGTGCTGTCCCCGCCTCAGGCGGTCTAGGCGTCGTTGAAATTGCCGGAGAGCCGGTCGTCGTCGAAATCGCTTCCGGTGCGACGGCCAATCAGGTCGCAACAGCACTCGCCGCGGCAATCAACGCCTACTACAACCCTATCAGCAAGATCTCGCTGCCCTTCACCGCGACCGTCGCCACCAACGTGGTGACCATCACGGCTCGTCATAAGGGCGTTTATGCCACCGGGATCGACATCCACGTGCCGGTTCTGGAAAGCGCAAATGCCTTTGCGGGTCTCTTCACCTTTGCCACGACGACGCCAGGTGCCGGTAATCCGTCGGTTGCTGCAGTTCTTGCGGCCATGAACGACGATCCATTCGAGATGATCGTTTCCGCCTTCGGCGATGCGACCAATCTCGGGCTGTTCAAGGATTTCCTTTCGATTGTCTCCGGGCGCTGGAGCTATGCCAAGCAGCTCTACGGCCACGTCTACTATCCGAAGACGGACACGAGCGGGAACCTCACGACCGCCGCGCTGGCGCAGGACGACTGGCATCTCTCGATGATCCCGAGGTTTGCCTCCGGTGGTTTTGCCGAGCCTGACTACCTGTGGGTGGCCGGTATCGTCGCCCGCACCGCGCCCTGGGCAGGCGGTGGCGCCAATGGCGATGTTTCCCGCAATCAGACCGGCCTTGTAGTCGAAGGCCTCTCTCCGCCACGCGACCGTGCCTACTGGATGGACTATCCGACCCGTGACGCCTTCCTGAAGAACGGCATCTCCACGTGGCAGGTCAACCGCAACGGTGACGTGACAATCGACAAGATCGTGACGCATCACCAAACGACGGCCGGAGCGCCGGACACGACCTTCCGGGATATCCAAAAGGTCAACCAGATCACCTATGCGCTGAAGCGTTTCCGGGCGGATCTGGCGTTCCAGCATTCCAACAAGGCTATCGCGGATGACAATCCGGACAATCTGTCGGCGCTGACGACGGCCGCCGACATCAAGGCGACGCTGTTCCACAGCTACCGGGCGATGTCGGGCGTCCTCGAAAACTCGGAAACGGCGCTGTTGCAGATGACTGTGACCCGCGATCCCGACAACGCCAACCGCGTCAACATCGGGCTGCCGCTCGATTTTGTGAACCCGCTGGACATCTTCGCCGGCATTGCCCGCGCGTACAGCCAGTTCCGCTAACGCCGACCAGATCGAACAGGAGCTTACGAGCATGGCCAATGGCAAGGATTTCGGCGGCAGGATGAGCCTGCGGCTTTCCACAGGAGAACTCATCTCCATCCGCGGTACTTTCAGCGTCTCGCCGACATCGGCGGAAATCGCGTCTGTCGCCAATCAGGACAACACCGTCGATCGGATCTCAACGCCGGTGGCACGCCGGATCGAGATTGTCGCGGCCGACGGCGGCTGGGACTACGAAAAGCTGATGAACGGGCCGCGTTTCGACACGACCATCGTCGAGAGCTTCACCGGTGTCACTCATTATATGACCGGTGGCTTCTTCTCCGGGCGGCCGGTGGTCAACCGGCTCAACGGCGAGCTCTCCGGTCTGGCCATTGAAGGCGGCGCTTACAACCGGAGCGGCAGCTGATGCCTGACGTGGAACTGTCGAAGACCTACTCTGTCGGCGGCAAGAGCTTCAGCAAGATCACCCTTCGCGAGCCGACCTACCAGGACGTCTACATGGACGGACTTGGACAGCCGCGCGAATGGCAACCGGTTCCTGGCGGTTCCGCTCTTCTCACCTATCCGGAGAAGATCGACGCCTATGCGCAGAAACTGATCGTCGAGCCGGGGTATGAGTACATTGCCGGTCTTTCGGCTCTCGATGCACGGCGCCTCGAGGAGGGGATCTGCGATTTTTTTACGGAGCAGAAAGCCTCGCCGAAGTCGCAGACGCCCTCGTCTTCAAGCTCAGATGGACCGCAACCGATGTCCAGCGAATGACGCTTTCTCAGATCGCCTGGTGGGCTGGGCGGTTCGTGGAATTCCACAAGGGTAACACTTAGCCATGACGCGCGAAATTGAAGCCCGGCTGAAGATCTCTGCCGTCGATCGCACCGGGGCCGCGCTCAAAAGCGTGTCCGGGAAGCTCGACCAGGTCAACCGCCGGGCTGCTGCGCTCAATCGCCAGCAGGGCGTTCTCGCCCGGACATCACAGGCGAGCTTTGCGGCCATGGCCCGGTTCGCGGCACCCGCCGTCCTCGCCTATGGAGCGAAGCAGGCGGTCACGGAATTCGCCGCCGTCGAGCGGCAGATGACCCGCATCGGCATCACAGCCGATGCCTCGGCGAAGGACGTCGAGGCGGCGTTCTCGACCCTGCAGGCTGAGACCAAGAAGCTTGCTCTCCCGGTTGAGCAGGGCATCGCGGCGCTCGACACCATGGTTGCCTCGGGCATGAGCCTGCAGGAAGCGATGGCCTTCCTGCCTTCGGTGCTCGCCACGGCGCAGGCAACGGGAGCCGCCACGGAAGATATCGCCAACACTGGCCTGAAGGCTGCTTCGGCCTTGAAGATCGAAGCGCGGGAGATGCAGCGGGCCTTCGACATCATGGTGACCGGTGGTAAGGCCGGCCAGTTCGAACTGAAGGACATGGCGCAGTACATTCCGGGTCTTGCGAACAGCTTCGCGACCCTCGGTTATGAGGGCGAGGATGGGCTGAAGCGTCTGGTCGCCATACTGCAGACCATTCGTGAGGATACCGGCGACGCTTCGTCGGCGGCGACGCAAGCGCAGAACATCTTCGGCAAGATCTATTCCGAGGAGACCGGCAACAAGTTCAAGAAAATGGGCGTGGATCTCAGGTCCGAGCTGGCGCAAGCCCGCAAGGCCGGTGAAGACACGCTGACTGCCTTCGTGAGGATCTCGAAAGAGGCAATTGACGGTGACTTGAGCAAGCTACCGCTGCTGTTTTCGGATCAGGAGTTCCGCCTCGGCATGCAGTCGCTGATCACCAGCGAGGAAAGCCTCCGAAAGTTCCTGGAGACGATGAACTCTGCTGAGGTGGACGGCACCGTCTTCCGTGACGTCAATAAGATCATGACGGACACGCAGTCGACCATTGATCGTCTGTCGGGAAGTTGGAACAAACTGACCAACAGCATCGGGCGCGGCATTGCTACTTCCGGCGGTGTCGAAGCTATGGATGCCATATCCAACACGATCGACTACCACTCGGCCGTCAATGCTGGCCTGGAGAAGCGGGGAATTAAGGGCTTTTGGGAAAGAACGCGCTGGGGCGTAACCAGCTCGCAGGAGGAAAAGGACCAGGCGGCAGTCGAGGGCGGGTACTCTGACCCGGAGTTTCTCAAGAACCGTCGCGGCCAGCAGTACATTGACGAAAAGACGAAGCCGTCTGTCGGTCGACAGGGTCGCAAGGTCGTCATCTCGGAATTTCCGGGCAGCAGCGGGAAGGGTATCCCTGTTCCGTCGGCTCGTCCCTCCGCGTTTCCCGACATGCCTCGACAGCTGGATGGTGTCCCGGCCGCGCTTCGACCTGCTCCCACTGTTGCCAGCATGGGGCAGGTCCCATCCGACATGAAAGGCTTCTTCAGTGTTCCGTCAAAGGCCGAGTTTCAGGAAGCCCTGAGGATCGACGCCACGGGACTGAGGCAGTCGGGTGACGAGGCCGGCCAGAAGGTGGCTGAAGGCGGCAGGCAAGCCGGGCAGGAGATCGAAAGCAGCGCCGCGTTCCTCAAGGTCGCCGGCGTGGACGTCGGCGCCGCGATCGTCTCGGCCGCAGAAAAGCTTCATGCCGCCGCAACGAGGTTGGGAAACATGCAGCTGGCCGTCGGCGCGGCGACGGCAGGAAGCAAGCCTTCGGGCGTCAACGCTGACACCGGCAAGACCATGCCGCCGTCCGCCGGCAAGCCGGCAGGCTCCGCTGGGGGCTGGTAGGGAGAGACCATGCGAGACTGGGCGAAGACACTGCGCCGCGGCCGCTACCGCGGCGTTCCGTTCTGGGTCGACTACAACGATGACAATGGCGGAAAACGCCTGGCCATCCACGAGTATGCTGGCGGCAGCAGAAGCATCATCGAGGAGATGGGGCTCAAAACTCCGGCATTCGATGTTACCGCCTACCTGGCTGGCGATACGGCAGACATTCAGGCAGCAGCTCTGAAGGCTGCTTTTCTGGCAGATGGTCCGGGGCTCCTGGTGCTTCCGACGATGGCCGGCACCATGGCTCATGTCGAAGATTTCCGGCGGCTCTTCGCGAAAGACCAGCTTGGCTACATTGCCATGGGCTTCAGGGCGATTCCTGTTTCCGAACAGGCTGGATCGCTCCCGGGTGTGGGTGACGTCCTTTCGGCTGTCACCAACAATGCTTTTGCGGCTGTTTCCGAACTTTCGAGGTTTTTTCGATGACTGCCGATCGTTCTTTCATTGTTGGCTGGCTGTCGGATCTCGTGGCCGAGCTCGTTCACGACGAGCTTGACCGTCGCGACGGTGAGAAGCGGCTTGCAGCTGCAGCAGTTCTGGCCGCGGAAGAATTCGCAGGCGAGGTGCTATCATTGATCCGGATCATCGCGGAGAGCGTTGATGCGCCAGCCGCTTTCGATCGGATGTCTGCTCCGCAAGCTGATGAGGTCGAAACTGGTGATGCAGTTGCCGTCCTATTGGCGGTCGGGCTTGCCGTTGCTGGCGTGAAAGTGGCTTGGCCATCAAGGCCGATGGCAAGGGCTGCTCGCACTCGGATTGCCGCTGCTGGCGAGGCCGGGCTCGCCGCTGTCTCCGGAATGGGAGGCGAGGGCGCGGATCTTTACGCGTGGCTGTCGAACCTCGTTTCGGTGTCGGTCCGTGTCGTGTCTGAAATCGCCGCCAATGCCGTGCCCGTGGTTCGTGTAGCGACGAAGCTGTCTCTGCCGTCCTCTGTCCTGGCGTATCAGCTCTATGGAGATGCGAGCCGGGCCCAGGGCCTTGTGGAGATTGCCGGGAGTGCAACGCCGCTGCTGATGCCTGCCTCCTTCGAGGCTCTGGCCAGCTGATATGCCATTCGAGAAAATTACGGCGGATGGACTGCCGCTGATCAAGGGCGTCGACATCAGCGTCTCGGCCGAGGAGGCTGTCCGGACGGCGCAGCTAGAATGCGTCATCACTGGATCCGGGATCCCGGTGGCCATTGGCCAACGTACGACATTGAAGGCTTCAGGAGAGGTGGTGTTGACCGGCTATGTGCGGGACATCAACACCGGCTACGCCGCGAACATGCGGTCTCTCTCCATTGGGCTTGTCTCGGCGACCGTCGACTACGTGGAGTGCAGCGCCGAGCATGCGACCGGCGAGTGGCTGGATCTCAGCATCGACGACATCGCTCGGGAACTTGACACACTCGGGATAGGAATCGAGACAGATGGCTCCTCGTTTCCGAAGGAGCCTCGCCACAAACTGGTCCAGGGGGAAAGCCCGTTCGCTTCGATCGAAAGGCGAGCGAGGGGACGCGGCATCCTGATCAGCGACACCGAGAAGGGTCGCCTCAAGCTTTCGACGAAGCCGGAAGGTCGCCACAGGGGAACGCTCCAGCGCGGCGTCCACATCCTGCCGGGAGCCTCGGCGAGTTTCACCGAGCGCGGCCGGCATAGCGACATCAGGGTCCGGGGTCAGTCGACCGAGGGCACGGACAAGCCGCAGTTACGGGCCGAGACCATCGCCAGAGACAAAGGCGTGCTGCGCCGCCGGCCGCTGATCCTTCTCCACGAAGGCGAGGCGACCGTCGATCGGATGAAAACCCGGGCGGAATGGCAAGCGAAGCGTGCCGCCGGGGCCTCCGTCACGGCAAGCCTGCCTGTCACCGGTTGGCGTGACGAGGCCGGAACGCTCTGGCAGCGGAACTGGCTTGTGGATGTTGACGACGACTGGCTCGGCATCCGGGGCACCATGATCATCAAGAGCGTGGCTTTCTCCCAGCGCGGAGAGGGAGGCGAGGGCAGCGGTACGGTAGCAACTTTGTCGCTTGCGGATCCTAGGGCACTCGGAGGTGAGAACCCTCGGGGCAAGACAGCTGACGGCTATGCAGCGCCAGGCTCGATCGAGGCGGAGTATCAGGACGAATGAGCGGCAAGCGCTTCGAATTCGACGGCTCGATCGTAGAGCGCGGCGGCCAGCAGTTCGTTTCCGGTCGAGGTGTCTATGGCGACGGCTATACTCGCATCCACCGTATCGAGCCCCATGGCTTCATGTCGAACCCGATACAGGGCGCGAAGGGCCTGCTGATCGCGCCTAACGGCAATCCTGATGAGGCCTACGTCCTGGGTGGTGAACATCCGGGGAAACGTCCTGCAGGCATGCCTGGGGGTGCGACGGCAATCTATGATGCCAACGGGAACATAATCAGCCTGGTCGGCAACAAAATCCGGCTGGTCGCCCCGGTGTTCGAGTTCGTGGGAAACCTCACAATTGAGGGCGATCTGGATGTGACGGGCAGCATCCATGCCACGGGCACCATCATCGACGAAGCCGGCAACACCAACCATCACACCCATTGAGGCGTCATGCTGAAGATCACGCCAATCGATGGCGAGCGGGAACCCTACCGCTCGCCCGATATCGTTTGGGACGGGATCGCCGGAGATTTGGCGATCAATCCGCTCACGCATCCCGAAGCGCCCGGCGATCTCAGGGCGGAGCAGGGTCTGGCAACGCAAGTCCTGATTTGCCTGATGACGGATCGGCGGGTGGAGCCAAGCGAACTCGACGATGGCGCGGCAAACCGCGGCTGGATCGGCGACAGCTTTGACCACGAGTCCGGTGAAGGGCCTTTGGGCTCGCGCCTGTGGCTCCTGCGGAGGTCGGCCATCTTCGACGGGATCGAAGTTGCGGTCGAAGACTACGTGCGCGAGGCGCTTCAGCCTCTTCTCGACCAGGGCGCGGCCGTCTCTCTCGATGTCGAGGTGGTGGTCAACCGTGCGGGCAATCGGATCGACTATCTCGTGACGCTTTACGGGCGTGGCGGCGGTCAGGTCTATGAACAGAAATTCGAACTCCTCTGGAGGCAGATCAATGCCGTGGCAAATCCGCTCGCTCGCTGAGGCGTCACAGCGCGTTCGCGGCGCTTTCCGGCAGTACATGCCTGGTACCGATGCCTCGCTGAAGAACAACTTCGTGACAGTGACAGCGAAGGTGCTTGCCGCTCTCTCGCATGAATTCGAGCTGAGGATGGCCTATCTGGCCAGGCAGCTGTTTGCTTCTACCGCCACCGGCGAATTCCTTGCCCGTCACGGCTCGGATGTCGGAATATTCAGGAAGCCGTCCTCGGCGGCTTCGGGATTGATTCATGGCATTGCGCCGGCAGGGGTCACCTATCCAGCCGGCATCCGTTTCTTGTCGGGCAACGTCGTCTATCTTTCTACTGCGTCCGCTTCTGCTGACCTCTCTGGGAATCTAGAACTGGCTGTCGCGGCTCAGTCCAATGGCTCTGTGACCAACCGGGATGTAGACGGGATCCTCGCGCTTGCCGACCCGGTCTTGTGGCCGGACCTCGGCGCCGAGTGGACGGTAGGCTCTGACGGGCTAGGTGGTGGGGCAGACCGCGAGGACGAGGACAGCCTGCGCGCGCGCATTCTGTTCCGGAAGCGCAATCCGCCCGGGGGTGGGAAGCTGAGTGACTATGAGAGCATCGCGCTCTCGGTTCCCGGGGTCTTAAAGGCGTGGGCGTTTAGAGCTCCACTGGCTCCCGGCTTTCTCGTGATCCACTTCCTGTTCGAGGGAAGGGTGGACTTCATCCCGCAACCTGGCGACGTGGCGGCGGTCCAGGCAGCGATCGATGCTCAGCGACTGGTGAGGGTAGACGACAGCGTCGCAACCGCTCCAGTGGCCAGGCCAGTCAATGTGGAAATTGAAGGGCTGGCCTTTGACACGCCTGAGATCCGAGCCGGTATCGAGAGAGCCATCAGGGCGATGTTCCTGAACCGGTGCAGACCAGGCATCGCCGGTGACACGTTCACGGTTTCGCGGTCGTGGTTCTCGGAAGCCATTTCCGGGGTGACGGGAGAAGATCGGCACGAGCTGATCGAGCCGGCCACCGATATCGTGCTGACCAATGGCCAGTTTCCGACGCTCGGGACAGTCACTTATGGCGCGTGACCCTGCACTCAATACTGTGACCACGGCTGCGACCGTTCTGGCTGGCCGCGTTCCGGTACCGGCCCCCTACGACCTTCTGGCCGATCCGTCGAACGATAACCTCATCTCGTCTGCGCTGACCCTCTGGCCGCAGGGAGCGGCGTGGGGTTCGCCCGATGGCGAGGCTATTTCGCTCGGCTCCGCTCTGGCTCGGTTCACTCGAGTGATCCTCGACACGTTCGTTCTGCTTTATCAGCGGGCATGGCGCCTGTGCAGGCAGGCCACCGTGCAGGGCGTGGACGAGCTGCTGGCGGACTGGGAATTCGAGTTCGGCTTGCCCGATGGGTGCTCGCCGGGTGCGACGACCATCGCCGAGCGCCTGCGGGCGCTGGAGGCAAAAGTGCTCGCCCAAGCGGCGATCACGCCCGGAGACTTCATCCTGGTTGCTCAAGGGTATGGCTTTGGGATCACGATCGAAGAGCCCGCGATGTTCGAATGCGGTTTCTCCGAGTGCGGCGGGGAACACACTCTCGGAGATGTCAGGCAGGAGATCTATTGGATCGTCCATGTGACTGACCTCGCCGTCGACTACTTTCGGGTCGGGGAGAGCGAGGTGGGTTACGACCCGCTCTTCAGTTTCGGCGAGGCGGAGCGTTTGCTTTGCATCCTGCGCAAGCTGGCGCCCGGGTGGAGTCTCCCTGTGCTGTCGCCGTTCCCGGATGCGTCACTCGATTTCACCTTGGTCGGGAACAGCCAATATACACCGCTCATTCTGGAGATGATCTGACATGGCAGAGATCCTAGTCCGCGATGCCAACGGCATTACGCAGGCCATTCAAACGAACGAAGATCCGGCCACAGGAACTCAGCTCGCCGCGCTGATCGCTGCCTTGCTCGACATTGCTCCGGTTTCCGAGCACGTGGCCGTGACCCCGAATGACGACGCGGACCTGACCGGCGTGCGCGGCCTCAAGTTTGGATCGGCCGGGACCGTCGCAGTGCGCCTCAATGGCGTTGCCCAAACCTATACCGTCAATGAAGGGGATTACCTTCCCCTGAAGGCGGAGCGCGTGCTGGCCACCGGCACGAGCGTCACGGACATCAAGGCTTGGAAGTAGGGAAACCCGATGACAACTATTCAGACAGCTCCGGTCGGCTCATGGCTGAGGGTCGCGGACGACCTGCAGAACGTCTTGATCTCGCATGACTGGGTCTATCCCGTGCATGTATTTGTCGGCGCCAGTGCGCCCGATCCCAACAGCGCCTATCACGTCTGTAGATCGGACCGGCCGTTCTCGCTGTCGGGGATCACCGGTCAGGACGTCTACATCCGCTCGGGCACGGATCGGCCGCTCGATGTCGTCGTGACGGCGGTGTGACCATGAGCGGCTTGCATCTGGGCCCCGGCCTTCACCTGTCGCTTTCGCCGACCAGCCTCGCCCTGGGCAAGGGCGTGCTTATCCCACAGGGCTCAGCTGCGGCCTATCTCCTTCTCCTTCTCACGAGGTAACCGGCCATGCCAGATACAGCACAGTTCGCAGGTGGACGCCTTCAAAGCGACATCCTGCTCGGCATGAAGCGCGTCGGAGACGTTCTTTTCAGCCAGTCGATGCCAGCGCAGGCATCCGCCAACATCCAAGACATCTTTCAGCTGGAAGGTGAGCCTCTCGTCCAGTCCCAGACCAGGTGGCTCGTGGCGGATGCCGCTGCAATCAGCTTCGCTGGCGCCGGCTACGAGCTTGCTAACCGGCCTCTGTCTGCTTCTCCGGTGAAGGCTTACCTGCTCAAGAGCGTGACGGTCACGGCCAACAAGGACTGCGAATTCAACATCCAGATTGGCGTTAACTCGTCTGCTGTGGTGTCCGGAGGCGGCAACGCCGTCACTCAAGTTCTTTCGCTTTACTGCCTGAAAGGGGTGCCGGTGACGGTGGATCTCGGCGGGCTTGTCCTTCGAGGAGGCTCTACACAGGCCGATGTGCGGGCATGGCTCCGATCTGTCGATAGCACGGAGAAGACAAACTGCGTCTTCACCATCTCGCTCAACGGTCGACAAATCACTGATGATCTCAACTTCTCGGCCACCAAAACCATACTAGCCGTGTCGGACAGTATCTGGGCAGGAACCGGGCAGACGACGAAACTGGCGAACCTGCCGTGGAGCATCCGGAAGTTTTACGCTGACCAGGGCATCGACTGCCGTCTGCTCAACAAGTCCATCAGCGGCTCCAACTCTTCGGGCCATGATAGCTGGCGGGACAACGGAAGGTATGATGGCATCTCAAACGTTGCGCTGATCGCCTACTGCCTCGGCGTGAACGCTGCAGCAGACGCTGCAACAGAAGTTGCCAACCTCAATCGTTGGATTGCCTGGAAGCAGGCGAACCACCCAGACGCCAAGATGATCGTTTTTGGCCCGACACCGGTTTACGACAACACGGCCGAGACCGCGCTTGCTACGGTGCGCACTGCGCTCTCCGGAGCGGTGACAGCCGCGGCCGATCCAAACATCCTCTATCGGTCATTGGCGGCCACGTTCACGCGAACAGTGACGGGCAACTACGCCGATACTGGCGCGCCATATGTCCATCCCAACAATGCGAGCAGCCTACTGGTCGCCGCGGATGTCGTTGGTTGGCTGGGCACCGCTCTGCCGGCGATCTAACCCACACGCCCTAATCTCAAGTGTGGGGGGGCGCCGGACATAAAAACCGGCCGCCCAGGCTCAAAGCTCGTTGTTGTATTGATAGAGGTTGAACCTGTCGGCCACGACGCGGCCTGAGTTCCTCGGGTTCACATAGGTGCCGAGGAAGACGGTCGGGCTCTTCCAGTCGCCGGCCACCATGGTGGACTTGATGTCGAGGCCGAGATCCATTGCATTGTTGGCGAAGGCATGCCGACCGCAGGTGTGGCTCGGCTTGTAGCTGATCCCTGCGCGGAGGCAGACGGCTTTGATCCTCTCGTTTACCGAGAAGCGGGAGGTATAGCGGAACACTCGATCATCTGACGATGCTTCGCCCTTCATATGATGGAGGCGGTCGACCAGTTGATCTGTCAGGAAACGGACTGAGTTGGTTCCGGTCTTCGTCTTTCGCAGGATCGCCTTCCTCATGGTGAGGTCCAGATCCGACCAGGTGACGGCGATCGCTTCAGATACGCGAGCCGCTGTCTGGCTCATGAACAACACCAGCGCGGCGAGGTGAGGCAGGCAGTCCTTCTCGCATTGACGGGTGAAGGCGTGAAGCCATGCCGGTGTCGCAGCCTTCTTGCGCAGCGGCGCTTCAGCCTTGAGATTGCGTAGTCGCACCAGCGGCGCCCAGCCGCGATCGTAGGCATGGTGCATGACGGCTCGAACAGGCGTGATGACTTGGCGGTTGCGGGTTGCGTTGCCGGCATCCGGATATAGTAGTTCGGCAAGCTGGCGGATATCGAAAGGAACGATGCTGCCAAGCGGTCGGTCGCCGATGAAGGGCAGGATCTTATCAAGGTAGCGCTGTTCACCGCCGTAGGTGGTGTAGCTCAGGGCTGCATCCCGAAACGTTCTCGATGATCCGGGGATGATCGTGCCGGACATCGCTTCTGATGCCTGCGGTAACTTGTTGTAGGAAAATTGCTCGCATAGTGTCGCGTTAGCCATTCTGACCTCCATTCAAGGTTGGGCTGGTTAGAGCGCGTCGACCGGTTCCAGCCAGTCGGCGCGTTCGCATTTGTAACACCTGGTGAATCTCTGCCTGAAGCGGCAATGCGATCAGTGGTTAACGTCCTCGGCCGATGCGCAGCGCGGTCGAGGCTCAAATTTAACTTCCAGCCATATCCCAACCTTCAGAGGTTCTCATGAGATACCATGCTCCATACGGATCAAGCGATCCAGATGCACCTTACGTTGACCGGGACACTCCCGGCGCGGTCCGGGGCTCTGTTCCTCCCGCCAAGGCTATTGAAGTCCCTCAGCGCGAGATCGTCGATGTGATTGCCAGCGCGGGCCTCAACCCGGCAGATATTCTGCAGCTTGCAGCCGCTATCCAGTCCCAACGTCTGAACTACGGCGGTGCGGGAGGCACCGCAAATGCACTGACTGTAGCGCTGACACCTGTCCTTCTGGCCTATACTGCCGGTCTTCCGGTCAGAGTGAGAGCGACTGCGGACAACACCGGCGCGGCGACCCTCAACATCAATGGCCTTGGCGCAAAAGCAGTCGTCACGCCGACGAACACCGCTCTTCTTGCCGGAGACATTAAGAACGGGATGATCCTGAACCTGTTCTTTGACCCGGTTCTCGACAAGTTCGTCTTCCCCGCTGCGGCTTCGGCAGTCCGCCAGGTGACGCCGAGCTACATGACGTTCTCCTCTGGCTCGATCACGCTCTCTGACTCCGTTCTCACGAACATCAACCTGGCCGCAGCGGTCCAGAAGTTCTCTGGCGGAACGACGATCAGCACCACGAGCATGACTATCGGCACTGCCGATGCTGGCTTGTGGCAACTGGGTGTCTCAGCGTTCATCAACGATGCCAGTGCAGGCGGCTCTGTGGCGTCGTTTGTTCGCAGGAATGGTTCAGACATCGCGTCTGCAACCACTCTGCGAGATTCGGCCAGCGCTATGAACAAAGCGGCCAATGCGTCGGTCGTTTATCCTCTGGCCGCTGGCGACGTCATCACATTCGTCGTCGGGCAGTCGAATATGGGCGCAACCCGCACCATGCAGCGCGTCGATGCTTCGGCAGCCCGTCTCGGCAACTCGTAAAGGCAGGACCCATGAAGACCTTCAAAATGACAGAAAAGCAGATGGCTTCGTTCTCTGCTCAGTTCCAGGGTGACCGCTCCGGGATGCTCTACGATAACGGCGTCTTGCACGTTCCTGATGAACTGGAAGGTGACGTCGCCGCCATCGATACCAGCCGTCCAGCCAATGACGTTGTCACATCTGCGATGGTAAACGCCGAACGCGACCGGCGAATATCCACCGGCTTCAAATTCAACGGCAAATCCTATGCATTCGACGCTGAGAGCAAGCAGAGGGTTGCCGGTGCCGCTTCTCTGGCTGGGTTCGCGATCGCGAACGGTGCGGAGGAAGGCGACGAGGAATGGAACGGACCGGATCCCTTCGCCTGGATCGCAGATGACAACAGCCTGACACCGATGGACGCTCAGACCTGTTTCGCCTTCGGCCAAGCTGCGGTTCGCCATGAAACGGCCCACATCTTCGCTGCCCGCGCCTTGAAGGAGATGTCGCCCATCCCAGCTGATTTTGCGCAGGATAAGCACTGGCCGGGATGATTGTATCGGGGGTGCGCTGGTTGCATCTCCGGGCAAAACTGTAAATATCCCTCGCTTCTGCCAGAGGAAGCGAGATGGAAAGACGTCAGTTCCTGAAATATTCGGCCGCCGCCGGTCTTACGGTCGCTGCGCCAAAATCTCTTCTCTCCTCTGAAAAAGGAAAGCCCGTGGCGAAAACCATCTTGGCAATGGGGCAATCTAACGCTGTCGGCATGACGCCCGGCGGCGTGTGGGGCATCCCTTCATCCGTGAAGGCATGGAACAACACTACGAACACAGACGCTACCAGCGGTCTCGGGACAGCCTTCGTCTCCCCGGCCAGCGCGTCTGACCTGCCGTTCTTTGGCGGCAATAACATGATGGTCCATTGCTGCCGTTACCTCTCTGAGGAGTTCGATGAGGACATCAACCTGATCCTCGTCGCCTTCGAAGGGAAGTCGATCTCTTGGTGGATGAACAGCGCGGGCGTGGCGGGATCAATGTACGCCCGAATGGCGAGCATCCTTGCTGCAGCTGGCGTGAGCAAGGTTGACGCCTTCCTCTGGCATCAAGGGGAGGCCGACAACCTCGCTCCTCATGGTTACGCTTCCGCATGGGCCCATCTTCTCAGCAAGATGACGACAGACGGCTATATTGACGCCGAAACACCCATCGTCCTTGGGGAGACGATTGTTCAAAACACGCCTATCAATGGCGTCTTACGGAATATCGCTGATGCAGACCCCCGCATCGGGATAGCTGACATCTCAACATTCCCGCTCGCCTCTGACCTGCATTTCTGCGGTCCTTCATACGTCCGTGCTGGCCTAGAGTATGCCCGCGAGATCATGAAGCTTCCGGGAGTGTTCCACCGGGAGCCGGAGCCATTCGAGAACATCTATGTCACCGGAGCGGCCCGAACGGGGTTGACCTTGCCGACCAGCTGCTTCGTCAAAGTCAAGATGAAGGCGGAGAACGGGAAGAAGTCCCTGTTCAATGCTGACGGAGCTTTCGTGGCGGATCGCTTTGGCGTCTGGGAATTCTCGGGTCGCGGTTGCTCCTATGCCCAGCACGCCTCCCTTTCGCTGCTCGATGAGACGGGCGCATACCTCCAATCTCTCGGGCAAGTTCTGTCGGCCAATGCCAATTTCAAGCCAATCGTCAGCGGTAGCGCCGTGATGGCTATGGGGCCGGGCGACAAGGTCTATCTGGGACTGTTCCAGTCAACTGGCGGAACGGTCACCATCCCTGTCGAGGACAGCTCGCTGATGAACAGGCTGACGGTCAAATTCCTCGGCTCAGAGTGAGAGTCTCGGCTATCACTGAACCCTCTTCCCCTTAGCCGCCAACACTGACTTCAGCACCCGCGAAACGTGGCCATCGCCGTTGCAGATACTGCAGGGCATGCCGGCAGCACCGCAGCCGCAGGCCTTCGGGCCGTTCCACGGCTTGCTTGGGTGGGTTTCGCAAACCCAGCCGGTATCTTCGCAGCTCGTGCACCGCATCACTGCGGGAACGGATTTCGCGGGTTGAGCGGGGTTGTCGCTAGGATATCGAGAAAGTCTGATAGCTCCCGAAGCTTGCGGGCTATCTCACTGAGGGCGGCAACCTGTTGGGAAGTTCTTGCCTCGTCCAGAAGCCACACTTCATCATCTGGCGCATCCAGGTCATCCATCAGCTTGTACCCGCTCCGTCTCAAACAGCGGCTTACGTAGAACATCATTAACCATCGGCAAGAGCTGAAAAGCCTCTGCCGGGTTCGCACTCCATCGGCTGAGCATAGCCGAAGACTGACCATCCGAAATCAGGAGAAGACCATGTCCGTGCAGGATCTGCAGCGGCGCTTAACTGCGCTTGGCTATCAGGCCGGCCCCGCCGATGGCGTCCGGGGTCCAAAGACTATCGCAGCCGTGAAGGCGTTCCAGGAGGCCGTTGGCCTCGTCGTTGACGGAATTGCTGGGCCACAGACGATGGCGGCGCTGAAGCAGGCGGAGACCCCGGCCAAGCCACGGCGGCCGGAGCCGGACAAGAGTGCGATGGCGCAACCGGTCCCTTCACAGGAGACCTATGGACGCGCTACTCCACCGCCGAACGTCTCTTCACTGCGCCTGCTCGACACTGCCAGGCCGATCAATGAGATCATCTGGCACTGCACGGCCACACCAGAGGGCAGGGACTTCACCGTCAACGACATCCGCGCCTGGCATAAGCAACGCGGCTGGAGCGATATCGGATACCACTATATCGTCTACCGCGACGGTCGGATCATGCCCGGGCGCCCGGTCGGCCAGGTGGGCGCCCACGTCTCCGGCCACAACACCGGCACGATCGGCTGCAGTTACGTCGGCGGCGTCTCTGCGGATGGCAAGACGGCCAAGGATACCCGCACCGGCCCGCAGCGTGCCTCGATGCTCTGGCTGACGGCGCAGCTGGCAAAGAAATTCCAGATCGCGAAGATCAGCGGCCACAACGAATATGCCGCGAAAGCATGCCCGTCGTTCGACGTGCGCAAGGATGAGCTTTCCCGGCTGCTCTGATCGCCGACTCTCTCTCTCCACCTCCACCACAAGGAACCGAACCTATGAAACGCACTGCCATCCTGGCCGCGGCGGCCGTCGCGCTGTCCGCCTGCACCTCACTGGAAGGGGCGCTCGATAACAGCGTCCCAGCCACCTGCCGCGTGGCCGACACCACCTATGCGGCCTTCGTCATCGCCTCGACGGCCGGCGAGTGGCCAGAGCGCACCGTCACAAGGGTCGAAGCGGCCTACGCCTCGCTGTCTGCCATCTGCGACAGCCCCGAGGGGATTAAGGCAGAAGATCTGCCGCTGATCGTCGCCAACGCCTACGCAAATTTCATCAAGGCCACGAGGGATGCTCGGGCCGTTGCAAAGGACTGATCCCATGCGCCATACATTCAGCTGGGTGGCTTTTGCCATCATTGCCTCCGCGCTTGCCTTCATCGCACTGCCAGCCCTCGGTCAGGTGGCGGATGCAGAACCCATGATCGCCACGTCTTCCATCTGGTATGACGTCTGGACCATCCTACAGCCGGTCGTCGTGCTACTTGTTTCCACAGTCGGACCGGTATTGGTCACCTGGCTGGCCGCACGACTACTGGCACTGATGAAGATCAGCGATGAGAAACAGCGGCTGGCGATCGAGGCGCAGCTGCGAGAGGCTCTGCATCAGTCGGCTGCCAATGCCCTGAAGTATGCGCTCACGAAGGTGGGTATGCCTGCCGGCGGGGCGATCGGAGGCGCAGTGCTGGCTGAAGCGGTGCGCTACGTAGAGGAGAAGAACCCGGATGCGCTGGCGCGGCTCGATGTCCATACGGACGCGCTGCGGGACATCATCCTGAGCAAGGCTCCGGATATTGCCATGAGGCACATGAACAGCGGAGGCTGAACCTATGTCCGACGGATACACCGGGCCGGGGATATGGATTCGGATCACCCATCGTTTCGGCCCCCGCATGATGGAGTGGTTCTATGCCGGCCATATGATCCTCGTCGGTTATGTCCTGCTGTTGCCATCACAGACCTTCAATCAGCCCGCTTTCATGGCCTTCCGGGATCTAGTTCCCTCTGAGGACATGATGGGCTGGTTGATGCTTGTGATCGGCTGCCTCAGGATTATCGGATTGGTGGTCAATGGCGCTCGAAGGAACGTAACCCCCCAAATCCGTCAGTTTTCGGCAGGTATCGGCTGCCTTATCTGGTCCGGAATTTCATATGGCTTCGCATCCTCTGATGTCGTGAGCACGTGGCTCGCCATCTATCCGCTCTTTGCGGTTGGCGAGCTCGTCAACATCCACCGCGCCGCGCACGATCAGGGGGAAATTAGGAATGGAACAACTGGCTAACCTGCCGTTGCCGGCGCTCATGACATTCGGGGCGGTGCTGGGCATCATTTTCGGCGTGCGACACCTCGGCCTCCTGCAAGGGCAGAAGTCGGCTCCAGCGACCACCAGTGCCGCCCAGGTCGCTGCGGTCATTGTTGATCCGACCGCACTCAACAAGGCGACGACGGCGCTCGACGGGCACACCGAGGCTACCCGCGCGCTGACAAAGGCTTGCGAGCAAATGTCGGAGCATGTTCGGTATCTGACGGCGGAGATGGATCGGGTTCGGGAAGAATTGCGGATCCAGCGCGAGATTAGGCGAGACCGCTAGCGACCGCACCACCTATTGCCCTTGTTCGGCCATGGCTGGGCAAGCCCTTCCTCGATCAGTATCTGTCCGGCGTCCCTCCCGTCGGGCAGAATCACCCGCACAAGCGCACGGCGATCGGAAGTCCGATCCTTTCCACCGCTGTCCGCGATCCGGTAACCGTCTGCCATAAGCCGTTGCAGGCGCCGGGTAGCCTCGTTCCCAATCTCGATCTCCTGCCGACACTCCGGCCGGGAAATTTCCGGAGCGTCGATGTCCAGCAGGCGCCACTTCACGCCGCGCTCCCAGCCGGTGTCAGCGTCAACCAGACACGTCACGCCCCGTGCTGCCCGGTTCCCGCCGGAGCAGATCTCGATCGCCTCCGCCGGTCCTGCCAGTGCAGCAACCACCGCGATCATCATCCCCACCTTCTTCAACGATCTATCCTCTCAGCCGCGCATTCTGTTTGTCCCAGCATTCCTCCACCATCTTGGCGGCTTCAGATGCTGTCTGTTCCCAGCCGCTGTTCGGCTGCCAGGGCTTGCCGCCCTTCGGATATTGAATTGCCCAGTGCCATTGCGTGGCCTTCAAGGTCTGCTGGTCGAGGTATATACGGCCGATCTGTACATCCCCATCCCATCCGACATAATCCTCGTGAGGCTTCCCGTCTAATCCGGTCTCGTCTCCCCATGTGCGGGTCCAGCGGTATTTCTTCTGCCAGTTCATTGGCGATCAGTTAAGCCTACGGCCGGCGTCGATCAAGAACGCTTCAAGAACATGTTGCACGGATTTTGCACGCAACTGCACGTCAATTCGCACTTTGTTCTGTTTCTTCATGCGGTGTCGCGCATGAGCGCCGAAGCGGCTGCAACAGCGAAAGGCCTGCAAAATAAGGGAAGTGATGGTGCTGCTAGAGAGATTTGAACTCTCGGCCTCTCCCTTACCAAGGGAGTGCTCTACCCCTGAGCTATAGCAGCTTAGGCCCGTGTCGGTTTGGTCGTCCGTGGGCGAGGGGCCTATTGCCATAGGTTCACAATGAGCGCAAGGCGCAATTTCAAGTTCCGTCGTCTCCCGGCCGCAAGTGGCGCTCTTTTTTCCCGGCTGCTTTTCGGCTAAGCGGGAGCCATGACCAAGGACGATGCGGAAATACCGGCGGAAGAGCGCAGGGCGGCGGGCAAGCGGCAGGCGGAGGCCCGTGCCGAGGAGCGCAAGGCGCGCGCCGCCGCCAAGCTTCGCGAGAACCTCATGCGCCGCAAGGGACAGGCGCGGGCGCGTCGTTCAGGGGCCGCCGACGAGGCCTTCGGCCTGCCTGCCGCAAAAAAAGACGAATCGGACTGACAGGATGTTCATGGGAACACTCGGTTCCAAATCATTTGAAGCGACTTGGCTTTTCCGCTAAGCACGCCGCTTCGCGCCTGCACTCGCAACAAAAGGACGGGTTCAACCCCGCTTGACCTCATGGATCGCATCAGAATTCGCGGTGGCAACAAGCTGAACGGCATCATCCCGATCTCCGGGGCGAAGAACGCCGCCCTGCCGCTGATGATCGCCTCGCTCTTGACCAGCGATACGCTGACGCTCGAAAACGTGCCGCATCTGGCCGACGTGGAGCAGCTCTTGCGCATCCTCGGCAATCATGGCGTCGACGTCTCCGTCAACGGCCGGCGCGAAAGCCAGGGCGAGAGCTATTCCCGCACGATCCATTTCACCTGCCGGACGATCGTCGATACCACCGCGCCCTATGACCTCGTGTCGAAGATGCGCGCCAGCTTCTGGGTCATCGGCCCGCTTCTTGCCCGCGAGGGCAGGGCGCGCGTCTCGCTGCCTGGCGGCTGCGCCATCGGCACACGCCCGGTCGATCTGTTTCTCGAAGGCCTGCAGGCGCTCGGCGCGATCATGGAGATCGACGCCGGCTATGTGAACGCCACGGCCCCGAAGGGCGGCCTTGTCGGCGGCCATTACACCTTCCCCAAGGTCTCGGTCGGCGCCACCCATGTGATGATGATGGCAGCCTCGCTTGCCAACGGCACGACGGTGATCGACAACGCCGCCCGCGAGCCGGAAGTGGTCGATCTGGCCAAATGCCTGAACGCCATGGGCGCCAAGATCTCGGGCGCCGGCACGAGCACAATCACCATCGAGGGCGTCACCTCGCTCTCCGGCGCGCGCCACCGCGTGCTGCCCGATCGCATCGAGACCGGCACCTATGCCATGGCGGTCGCCATGACCGGCGGTGACGTGACGCTCGAGGGCACCGACGCCTCGCTTCTCGACACCGCGCTCGACGCGCTTCGCATGGCCGGCGCCGAGGTGACGGAAACCGACAGCGGCCTGCGCGTGGTGCGCAACGGCAACGGCATCCAGCCGGTCGATATCGTCACCGAACCCTTCCCGGGCTTCCCGACCGACCTGCAGGCCCAGTTCATGGCGCTGATGACCCGCTCTTCCGGCGTCTCGCACATCACCGAGACGATCTTCGAGAACCGCTTCATGCACGTGCAGGAACTGGCGCGGCTCGGTGCGCGCATCACTCTGTCGGGACAGATGGCCCGCATCGAGGGTGTCGACCGCCTGAAGGGCGCCCCGGTCATGGCGACCGATCTGCGCGCCTCCGTGTCGCTGGTGATCGCCGGCCTCGTTGCCGAGGGCGAAACCGTCGTCAACCGCGTCTATCATCTCGACCGTGGCTTCGAACGCCTCGAAGAGAAGCTGACGCGCTGCGGCGCCGACGTGGAACGTGTCAGCGACTAAGGTTCCGGTGGCGTTGCGCATCGTGCCGGGTCATCCTATCTCCGTGGCAGGATGAACACACGCCGAGCGGCGTCTCGACGGGAAATGGAAACCATGGCCGACCTCAAGCTTCTTGCTCTCGACCAGGATGATCTGGCAATCGTCTCCGCCTATATGCAGGACAGCGTCTTTCGCGTCGCCGACCTGAGCTACGACGCGAAAGGCCGCCAGTTCATGGTGGTCTTCAACCGCTTCGTCTGGGAACAGGCCGACCGGAAGAAAAAGGGTTTCGAACGCCGCCGCTCGGTCATCTCGTTCAAGCGGGTGGAAGCGGTTCGCACGCTCGGCGTCGACCGCAGCAACCCCGACGCGGTGTGCTCGCTGCTGGCCATGCGCTTCGACCAGAAGGGCGACGGGCCGGAGGGCACCGTCGAGCTGATCCTGGCCGGAGGTGCTGCCATCAGCCTCGATGTCGAATGCATCGAGGCGCAGATGATGGATACGGGCGGCGCCTGGGAGACCGAACGGATGCCTCGGCATCCCAAAGGGGACTGATTTTCTGGCGCCTTGGCGCGCATGCATTGAGGGGACTGTCGAGTGGCGATCTGGCTGGAGCAGGCATCGGGTGATTTCGAGGAGCGGTTTTCCGCATTCCTGTCGACCAAGCGGGAGGTCTCCGACGATGTGAATGCCGTCGTCAAGGCGATCATCGACGACGTCCGTGCCCGTGGGGATGCCGCACTCATCGATTATTCCGCCCGCTTCGACCGGGTCGATCTTGCCGCGGTGGGCCTCAGGGTCGCCGAAGCGGAGATCGATGCGGCGGTGGCCGCAACGGAACCGGCGGTTCTCGACGCCCTGCGCTTCGCCGCCGAGCGTATCGAAAAACATCATGCCAGACAGATGCCGAAGGACGATGTCTACGAGGATTCCCTCGGCGTCGGCCTCGGCTCGCGCTGGACGGCGATCGATGCGGTCGGCCTCTATGTGCCCGGCGGCACGGCAAGCTATCCGAGCTCGGTTCTGATGAATGCCCTGCCGGCCAAGGTCGCCGGCGTGCCGCGGATCGTCATGGTCGTGCCGGCAACCGGTGGCGCCATCAACCAGACGGTTCTGGCGGCCGCCCGCATCGCCGGGGTCTCGGAGATCTACCGCGTCGGGGGTGCCCAGGCGGTTGCCGCACTTGCCTATGGCACGGAGACGATCGCGCCGGTCGCCAAGATCGTCGGCCCCGGCAACGCCTATGTGGCCGCCGCCAAGCGCCAAGTTTTCGGCCAGGTGGGCATCGACATGATAGCCGGCCCGTCCGAAGTCCTCGTCATTGCCGACCGCGACAATGATCCGGACTGGATCGCCGCCGACCTGCTGGCCCAGGCCGAGCACGATGTCGGCGCCCAGTCGATCCTGATCACCGACGACCGGGCGTTCGGCGAGGCCGTGGAACAGGCCGTCGGGCGCCAGCTGAAGACGCTGTCGCGTGCCGAGACAGCCGCCCGCAGCTGGGCCGATTTCGGGGGCATCGTGCTCGTCGCCGATCTGATGGCGGCGCTGCCGCTCGCCAACCGCATTGCGGCCGAGCATCTGGAGCTGGCGGTTGCCGACCCGGATGCCTTCATTCCCGGCATCCGCAATGCCGGCGCCATCTTCGTCGGGCGCTACACACCGGAGGTGATCGGCGACTATGTCGGCGGCTCCAATCACGTCCTGCCCACCGCCCGCTCGGCGCGCTTCTCTTCCGGCCTTTCGGTGCTCGATTATGTCAAGCGCACCTCGATCCTGCGGCTGGGACCGGAGCAGCTGGCAGCGCTTGCGCCGGCGGCCATCACGCTTGCCCATTCCGAAGGGCTCGATGCCCATGCCCGTTCCGTTGCCATACGGTTGAACCGCGGGGGCTGAGGATGACGAAGGGCGATTTCCGGCTCTCCGACGTCGTCCTTGACGAATCCATCGGCCGTTCGACGCCGGACGTCGAACACGAGCGGGCGGTCGCCATCTTCGATCTGGTGGAAGAAAACGCCTTCGAGCCGGTCGGCCATCCGGGAGGACCCTATCATCTGAAGCTGTCGCTGGTCGATTCCAAGCTGGTCTTCAGCATCACGACGGAAGCAGGCGAGGGTGTCGCCGCGCATATCCTCTCGCTCACCCCCTTCCGAAGGATCATCAAGGACTACTTCATGATCTGCGAGAGCTACTACGAGGCGATCCGCTCGGCGACGCCGAGCCGCATCGAGTCCATCGACATGGGCCGCCGAGGCATTCACAACGAGGGCTCGCAGACGCTGATGGACCGGCTGGACGGCAAGGTGCGCATGGACTTCGACACGGCGCGGCGGCTCTTCACCCTCGTCTGTGTCCTCTACTGGCGGGGATGACGGCGATGGGCGACGCGCCGGCCTCCTGGACGATGACGGAGAAGCCGGGCGCAGTCCTTTTCATGTGCGGATGGAACGCGATCCGCTCGCCGATGGCCGAGGCTATTGCCAAACGGCTGCTGCCACACGATATCTATGTCCAGTCGGCGGGCGTCCGCTCCGGGGAACGCGATCCCTTCGTGGACGCCGTTCTCGACGAGGTCGGGCTGTCGATCGGCAGGCACAGGCCGCGGACGCTGGACGATCTGGAAGACGACTTCTTCGACCTGATCATCACGCTGACGCCGGAAGCTCACCATTCGGCGCTCGAGTTGACGCGGTCAAGTCCAGTGAACGTGATCTACTGGCCGACCATGGATCCCACTGTGGAAACCGGTACCCGCGAGCAGCGGCTCGCAGCCTATCGCGAAGTCAGGGACTATCTCTGGAGGCGCATAGAGGCGCAGTTTTCGGGGTTCAGGAAACCCCCGGCAGCAGCGCTGTGAGGCACGAATCGAATTGGAATTATGCGAGTTCACAAACAGGACACGATTGTGTAGTTTCCGCGCAAATTTGCAGGCAGGCGCTTTCGCCTGGCCGAAAACCCAACTGACAGGAAGAACACCCATAGATGGCTAAAGAAGAAGTCCTTGAATTCCCGGGCATTGTGACAGAACTCCTGCCGAACGCAACGTTTCGCGTAAAGCTGGAAAACGAACACGAGATCATTGCTCACACGGCCGGCCGCATGCGCAAGAACCGCATCCGGGTGCTCGCCGGTGACAAGGTGACGGTGGAAATGACGCCTTACGATCTCACCAAGGGCCGCATCACCTACCGGTTCAAGTGACGCGCCTGAAGCGGCAGAACGACTGAAGCATCATGGCGTCTGATCAAAAACTCATCCTCGCCTCCGGCTCGCCGCGGCGTCTGGACCTGCTCAACCAGGCGGGCATCGAACCTGCGCGCATGATGCCGATGGATATCGACGAGGCGCCGAAGAAGTCGGAACACCCGCGCTCGCTCGCGCGCCGCCTGTCGACCGAAAAGGCCGAGGCGGCCTTCGCGGCCATAAAGGGCGATCTCGCCTGGCGCCACAGCTACATCCTCTCCGCCGACACGGTTGTGGCCGTCGGCCGCCGGATCCTGGAAAAGACGGAATACACGGAGGAGGCCTCGGCCGCGCTCCATCTGCTGTCAGGCCGCGGTCATTCGGTCTATACCGGCATCTGCCTGGTGACCCCGGGCGGCCAGTTCCGCCAGAAGGTCGTCCTGACCAAGGTCCGCTTCAAGCGCCTGTCGGCGACCGAAATCGAAAACTACATCGCCTCGGGCCAGTGGCGCGGCAAGGCGGGCGCCTACGCCATTCAGGGCATTGCCGGCAGCTTTGTCCAGAAGCTCGTCGGCTCCTACACCAATGTGGTCGGCCTGCCCCTCTACGAGACCCTGTCACTGCTGTCGGGCGAAGGCTACGACGTGCAGGCGGCATGGCCGGAGGGCTGAGCATGGCGTCCCCGATCAAACCCGGCGGCAAGGTGGAGCCGCTTCGCAAGACGCTGCCGTGCCCGGAATGCCGCAAGCCGTCCGCCCGCGACCATTATCCCTTCTGCTCCGATCGCTGCCGCACGCTCGATCTCTCCCGATGGCTGACGGGATCCTACGCCATCCCCGTTTCCGACGACGAGTCCAGGCCGGATGACGACGAGGAGTGATGGCTTCGGCCGACATTTTCGACCCCCTCCGGAAAACGATCGGGGAGGCCAAAAAAGTCGTCGACGGCGCTGGACATGGCCTCGCAAGATGTTATAACCCCGCTCGCTTCCGGGGGAGACACCCCCCGCCGGTCCTGGACCGGAAGGCTTCAAAAAGCCTCGATGCCCGGATAGCTCAGTTGGTAGAGCAGCGGATTGAAAATCCGCGTGTCGGTGGTTCAAATCCGCCTCCGGGCACCATTCAGCCTCAGACAGACCTCACCTATTTCATCGCCTGTCTCCTTGACCGAGGCTTTGCCGCGGGCATCTTGCGTCTGACGTAGACGACTGCGCCAGTTGTCGACCCCACCGTCCATCCCCCATTGCACCCGGAGCCGACCTTGATCGCACAGGATGACAGTCCCTTCGACAGGAGTGCCGTGGAGGTGGCGCGGCATCTGATCGGGGCCTCCCTGACGTTTAACGGCGTCGGCGGGATCATCGTCGAGACGGAGGCCTATGAGCGGGAGGATCCGGCGTCCCACAGCTTTCGCGGCCCCACGGACCGCAACCGGTCGATGTTCGGCCCGGCCGGGCATGTCTATGTCTACCGCTCCTATGGCATTCACTGGTGCCTCAATATTGTCTGCCGTCCCGGCAGCGCCGTTCTCATTCGGGCCCTGGAGCCGCGCTGGGGCCTTGAGGACATGCAGGAAAGGCGGGGCAGCCGTGGTCTCCGGCTTCTCTGTGCCGGACCGGGACGTGTCTGCCAAGCGCTGGCGATCTCGCGGGCGCAGGACGGATTGCCGCTTGTCGAGCCGCCATTTGATCTGTCGTTTCCGACAGGACCAGCAGAGGTTGTCGTGGGCACGCGGATCGGCATCACGAAGGCGGCAGATTTGTCATGGCGTTTTGGCTTGAAGGGCTCGCCCTTTGTCAGCCGCAGGTTCCCCGGTCCGGCGCTCGGGACCTGAGCATCACGACCCAAGGTTGCGCCTCGAGGGCGTGACCTCTGGCCGGTCGTTGCTGATGAGCTCCCTCTAAAAAGTAAATCACGCGAGGGCCAGTATTCTTAACCTTCGGGCAAGGAATTAACCATACATATGAGCAACCACGGCAAATTGTGGAACCATTGTTCCCCAGAGGCATGAAGCCGATCTGCCGTACCGGTCTCGACCCGGTATCCGCTCCTGATCACATTTCAAAACGACCGCGGTGACCGTGTTGTCCATGCCCGGCGACCTTATTCAGGTTGACCGGCATCCTCCCGACCCCCGGCGGACGAGTGAGAAGAGCAGTGTACTGCGATCCTTGCGGGGGTCTAATTCGGTTTTTGGGGACGCATTGTGGGGCATAGTTCGCCATCAGAACAGGCGCGGAGAGCTCAGGCAGGCAGTCTGGGGGAGAGACTGGCATTTGCCGGCCTGGACGCGGACACCTGCGAGCTGCTGCGACGCCACCGCCCGCAGCTGGAACTGCATTGCAAGGACGGTCTGCGCGACCTCTTCCACCGCTTCCAGTCCTTTCCCGAGTCCGCCCGACATTTCGACAGCGAGCACAAGATCGAGCGCCTGCACGACCTGCAGACCTCGCACTGGAGCGTGCTGACCGACGCCCGTTTCGATGCCCTCTATGCCGAGCGGGTCAAGGTGCTGTCCGACAGCGAGAGCCGCATGGGTCTCGACCCGCGCTGGCACGTTGCCGGCCATGCCGTCGTGCTGGAGCACCTGCTCGCCGGCGTGCTGGCACAGGAAACCGGCCGTTCGCTGCTTCCGGCAGGCCGTCGCCGTGCACAGGAACTGACCGATCTCGTCGGCGCGCTTGTCCGTCTCGTCATGGTCGATGTGGAGATCGCGGTTTCGCTGCGCTTCAACGAGGTTCGCCAGAAGCACCACCGGGCGCTGGAGGATCAGCGCGCGGAAGACCATGCGGAAGTCGTCCAGCTGTTCTCCGACGTCGTGCGTTCGCTGGCCGAGCGGGACTTCACCATCTGTCTTCCCGACGAAGTTCCGGAGCCCTACCGGGAACTCGCGGATCTGCTGAATCAGGCCCTCGAAACGAGCCGTCTCTCGCTTGCCACCGCGCAAAAGCACGGACAAGAGGCCGAGGCCGTCGCCGGTGCCCTGTCTGCCGACGCCAAGGCCTTTGCTGAGGCATCCGTCGCTCACTCGCAGCGGCTGCATGAGGCCTCCGCGCAGCTCGCCGCCATCACCAGCCAGATGCGCACCTGCGCCGCAGATACGGGCGCTGCACAGGAGGCCGCCGCCACCACCCGCAAGACGGTCGAGGAAAGCGGCGAGATCGTCGGCCGCGCCATCAGTGCCATGTCGGACATCGAAGCTTCGGCGGAAAAGATCGGCGAAATCATTGGTGTGATCGACGAGATTGCCTTCCAGACCAATCTGCTGGCGCTGAATGCCGGCATCGAAGCTGCACGTGCCGGCGATTCCGGCCGCGGCTTTGCCGTCGTCGCCCAGGAAGTGCGCGCCCTGGCGCAGCGCTCCGCGGACGCGGCTCATGAGATCAAATCGCTGGTCAACGGCACCAAGACGCAGGTCGGTGCCGGCGTCCAGATGGTTCATCGCACCCAGGACGCCATCAGCGGTATTGTCCGGCAGGTGACCGCGATCGATCACTCGATTGCCGGCATCGCCAGAAGCGCCGAGGAACAGGCCGGTGCGCTCGGACATGTCACGGCGGAGGTTTCTGCACTCGGCGCTGACGTGGCTTCCAATGCCGGGCGCGCCGCGCAGGCCGGCACCCGCGCCGACGATCTGCAAACCGTGATTCTCGAGCTCGGACGAACGGTCCGCGAGTTCAGGGTCGAACGGCAGACGCGCTACCACTCCGATCTGTCGCGGCCGGTCCAGAAGCCGAAGATCGAACTCATCGCAACCGGTGCTGTCTTCGATCCAAGGGACGACGGCGATCTTCTGTTTCACAAAAGGCAAGGAATGATCTGATGGCCACGAAGAAGGCTGCGAGCGGCAGCTTGAAATTATCCCCGGTCCTCGATCTCACCGAGGCGAGCGCGCTGCATGGGACCCTGATGTCGATGCGCGGCCGCAACGTGACGATCGACGCTTCCGAAGTGGAGCGTGTCGGAGTCCAGTGCGTGCAGGTGCTGATCGCCGGTGCCCGCGCCTGGCAGGCCGACAAAAAGTCATACGTCGTGGACAAGTCCTCCGACGCTTTCGCAAAGACAATGCAACTCATCGGCATCGATACCGACCTTCTGGTTGCTAAGGAGATTTCCAAATGAAGAAGAAAGTACTGACCGTGGATGATTCACGGACCATCCGGAACATGCTTCTGGTGACCCTCAACAATGCCGGCTTCGAGACCATTCAGGCCGAAGACGGCATCGAGGGTCTTGAGATCCTGGAGGGTGCCAATCCCGACGTCATCGTCACCGATATCAACATGCCTCGCCTCGACGGCTTCGGCTTCATCGAGGGCGTGCGCCGCAACGAAAAGTACCGCGCCATCCCGATCCTCGTGCTGACGACGGAAAGCGATGCCGAGAAGAAGAACCGTGCTCGCCAGGCTGGTGCTACCGGCTGGATCGTGAAGCCGTTCGATCCGGTCAAGCTGATCGACGCCATTGAACGCGTGACCGCCTGAATTAACAGCCTGATCAGGAATCCTTCCGATGGATATGAACGAAATCAAAGAGATCTTCTTCCAGGAATGCGAAGAGCAGCTTGCCGAACTGGAATCGGGGCTTCTCAAGCTCAATGACGGAGATCGCGATCCTGAGACGGTGAACGCCGTCTTCCGCGCCGTTCATTCCATCAAGGGTGGAGCAGGTGCCTTCGGTCTTGAAGACCTTGTCGCCTTTGCACACGTCTTCGAAACGACGCTGGATTGCGTCCGCTCCAACCGTCTTGAGCCGAGCCAGGACGTTCTCAAGGTGATGCTGAAGTCCGCCGACGTTCTGGCGGATCTGACCAATGCTGCCCGTGACGGCGGCTTCGTCGACGAGAGCCGCAGCCGCGCTCTGGTAAAGGAGCTCGAGGCGCTCGCGAACGGTGAGACCCCGGCGCCTTCGGTGGACGCTCCGAAGGTTGTCGCCAAGGCTCCCGAGCCCGTGCAGGCGGCTCCGCCGACGGATGACAGCGGCTTCCAGCCGGTGCCGTTCTCCTTCGACTCGTTTGGCGACGAGGAAGCGGAAGGCGAAGGCGAACAGGTGTTCGATATCACGTTCCGCCCGCGCCGGGAGCTCTTCAGCAAGGGCAACGAGGCGGCCCTGCTGCTGCGCGATCTCTCCCGCATCGGCGAGATGAGCATCAACTGCGACATCGACGGTCTGCCCGCTCTCGACGCCATGGACCCGGAAGACTCCTACTTCGGCTGGAGCATCTCCCTGAAGACGAAGAAGGCGGAGGAAGATGTCCGTTCGGTCTTCGAATTCGCCGAGTGGGACTGCGAGCTCACGGTGAAGGCGGCCGAGGCGGCGGCGCCTGCTGCCGATCTGCCAATGGTGCCGGTCCCATTCGATCTCTCCGCTCTGGACGAAGTCTCGGGCCCTGCCGCGTCGGCAGATGTCTCGGCAGCGCAGACCGAAAGCGACGCCTCCAAGATGGCTGCTGCGGCAGCCCGCGTCGAGAAGAAGGAGACGGCTGCCGCCGCTGCAGCCGCTGCCCAGACAGCTACAACCGCGGCAGCTGCCGCCGGTCAGACCATTCGCGTCGATCTGGATCGCGTCGATCGCCTCATCAACCTCGTCGGCGAACTCGTCATCAATCAGGCGATGCTGTCCCAGAGCGTCATCGAAAACGACAACAACGGAACCTCCTCCATCAACATGGGGCTCGAGGAACTGCAGCAGCTGACGCGCGAGATCCAGGACTCGGTCATGGCCATCCGCGCCCAGCCTGTGAAGCCGGTCTTCCAGCGCATGTCGCGTATCGTGCGCGAAGTGGCCGACATGGTCGGCAAGTCGATCCGCCTTGTCACGGAAGGTGAAAATACCGAAGTCGACAAGACGGTCATCGACAAGATCGCCGAGCCGCTGACCCACATGATCCGCAATGCCGTCGACCATGGCATCGAGACGCCCGAAAAGCGCGAGGCCGCCGGCAAGGATCCGGAAGGCACGATCAAGCTGACCGCCAAGCATCGTTCTGGCCGCATCCTGATCGAACTCGTCGACGACGGCGCCGGCATCAACCGCGAACGCGTCAAGCAGAAGGCCATCGACAACGAGCTCATCGCGCCTGACGCCAACCTGTCGGACGAGGAGATCGACAACCTGATCTTCGCGCCGGGCTTCTCGACGGCCGACACGATCTCCGACATTTCCGGCCGCGGCGTCGGCATGGATGTCGTCAAGCGCTCGATCCAGGCGCTCGGCGGTCGGATCTCGATCTCCTCCCGCCCGGGCCATGGCTCGACCTTCACCATGAGCCTGCCGCTGACGCTGGCCGTCCTCGACGGCATGGTCGTCACCGTCGCTGGCCAGACGCTCGTCGTGCCGCTGACGGCAATCGTTGAAACGCTTCAGCCAGAAGCCACTGCGATCCATTCCTTCGGCGCCAACCAGCGGCTGATCTCCATCCGCGACTCCTTCTGCCCGCTGGTGGATGTCGGCCGCATCCTGAACTTCAGGTCGGTGCAGGCGAACCCGGTCGAAGGCGTGGCCCTGCTGGTGGAATCGGAAGGCGGCGGCCAGCGGGCCTTGATGGTGGATGCCATCCAGGGCCAGCGTCAGGTCGTCATCAAGTCGCTGGAAGCGAACTACACGCATGTCCCGGGCATCGCTGCAGCCACCATTCTCGGTGATGGCCGCGTTGCTCTCATCCTGGACGTCGATGCCGTGGTCTCGGCATCGCGCGGCCAGTCCCTGAAGCCGGAAATGTCGCTAGCTGCCACGGGTTAAGGTATGTCGTACGCCGTGAAAAACATGTCGGAGGATGACCGGGAGCTGATCGCCTTTCGTATCGGCGATCAGGAGTTCTGCGTCAATATCATGTCTGTCCGCGAGATCCGCGGATGGACGACGGCCACGCCGCTGCCCCACGCGCCTCCCTATGTGTTGGGCGTGATCAACCTGCGCGGAGCAGTCCTGCCGATCGTCGATCTCTCTGCAATGCTGGGAATGAAGGCCGCCGAACCAAGCGTGCGTCACGTGATCATCGTTGCCCAGGTAAAGAGCCGGGTGGTCGGACTTCTGGTGGAGGCCGTTTCCGATATCCTTACGATTATAGGCGACAGTATACAGCCGGTACCGGAAGTCTCTTCCGAACTTGAAAAACAATACGCTCGGGGGATCCTCGCAATCGACAAGCGGATGATCTGCATGATCGATCTGGATGCTCTCTTCCCGCAACAGGAAAGTGAAGCTGCATGAAGGCCTTGGGGGCAATAGAGAGCCGGCAGTCGCCGGACGAGGTCATGGCCAGCGGAGAATATCCGCTGACGCGCCGTGACCTGTCCGAAATCGCCGCAATGATTTATTCGGACGCCGGAATCTTCCTCAACGATTCCAAGGCTTCGCTCGTCTATTCCCGTCTTTCCAAGCATATCCGCAACCTGGGCCTGAAGGGCTTTCGCGAATACTGCGCCCTGGTGGCCTCGGCGGAGGGAGCCGCTGCCCGGCGCGACATGCTCTCGCACCTGACGACCAACTTCACGCGTTTCTTCCGCGAGAACCATCACTTCGAGCATCTGCGCGATGAAGTGCTGCCGGGGCTGATTGCGCGCGCCAAGAGCGGTGGCAGGGTCCGCATCTGGTCGGCAGCCTGTTCCGATGGCCAGGAGCCCTATTCGATCGCTCTGACGGTCCTCTCGATGGTGCCGAATATCACCGACTACGACTTCAGGATCCTGGCCACCGACATCGATCCGAAGATCCTGGCGCTGGCACGGGCCGGTATCTACGATGAAACCGCACTGGAAACGGTGACGCCGGCCATGCGCAAGCAGTTCTTCCGCGAAGTGGATGTGGGCGGTCGTCGCAAGTATCAGGTCGATGACCGGGTCAAGAAGCTCATCACCTTCAACGAACTGAACCTGATGGCGCAGTGGCCGTTCAAGGGCCACTTCGATGTGATCTTCTGCCGCAACGTGGTGATCTATTTCGACGAGCCGACGCAGGTGAAGATCTGGTCGCGCTTCGCGTCTCTGCTGCCGGAAGGCGGTCACCTCTATATCGGCCACTCCGAACGCGTGTCCGGCGACCCCAAGAACCTGTTCGACAACATCGGCATCACGACCTATCGCCTGACGGGCAAGAACGCCGGGAGGAAAGCATGAGCGGTCCGGCACGCGTCCTCGTCGTCGACGATTCTGCGACCATGCGGGGCCTCATCACCGCAGTGCTCAATTCCGATCCGGAAGTGAACGTTGTCGGCCAGGCCGGTGACGCACTTGAGGCACGTGCTGCCATCAAGGAGCTCAATCCCGATGTGGTGACGCTCGACATCGAGATGCCGAACATGAACGGCCTCGAATTCCTCGAGAAGATCATGCGGCTGCGGCCGATGCCGGTGATCATGGTGTCGACCATGACGCATCATGGGGCAAATGCGACGCTTGCGGCGCTGGAAATCGGCGCCTTCGATTGCGTCGGCAAGCCGGCGCCCGGCGATATCCGCCCGTTCATCGATCTGGCCGAGAAGGTGAAGGCGGCGGCCCGTTCCGGCATGCGTCGCACCGCCTCGGCGCCCGCACCCGCCATCTCGCCGGCTGCGGGCTATCGGGTCGGACGCAAGGTCGTCGCAATCGGCTCGTCCACGGGCGGCGTCGAGGCATTGATCACGGTGTTGCAGAACTTCCCCAAGAACTGCCCGCCGACGGTGATCACGCAGCACATGCCGCCGACGTTCACCAGAAGTTTCGCCGAGCGGCTCAACCGCCTGTGTGCTCCGGTCGTGGAAGAGGCAGTCGACGGCGCCCGGCTTGAGATCGGCAAGATCTACCTGGCGCCCGGCGGTGAACGGCATCTGCAGGTCGTCAATCCATCGGCGCCGTGCTGCCGATTGGTGGAACGCGATCCCGTCAATGGTCACCGGCCTTCTGTCGATGTGCTGTTTGACTCGGTTGCGGAACTGGCCGGCCGCAATGCCGTTGGGGTCATCCTGACCGGAATGGGCCGGGACGGGGCATCCGGTCTACTGAGAATGCGCAACGCCGGGGGGCGGACGCTGGGGCAGAACGAAAAGACCTGCGTGGTCTACGGCATGCCGCGCGTCGCATACGAAATCGGGGCTGTGGAGACGCAACTGCCGTTGAACTCCATTGGTGAGGAAATTCTGAAATTAACTGCTGCCCGGAAAGAAGGTACTGAATAAATGTCTCTCGCTGAAAAAATCAAAGTTCTGATCGTCGATGATCAGGTCACCAGCCGGCTGCTGCTCAGCGATGCTCTGACACAGCTGGGCTTCAAGCAAATCACCTCCGCCGGTGACGGCGAGCAGGGTATGAAGATCATGAATGAACAGCCTCATCATCTGGTCATCTCCGACTTCAACATGCCCAAGATGGACGGCCTTGGCCTCCTGCAGGCGGTTCGCACCAATCCCGCGACCAAGAAGGCGGCCTTCATCATTCTGACGGCGCAGGGCGACCGCGCGCTGGTGCAGAAGGCCGCCCAGCTTGGCGCCAACAACGTTCTTGCCAAGCCCTTCACCATCGAAAAGATGAAGGCCGCAATCGAGGCCGTGTTTGGAGCCCTAAAATGACAGAGGTCTCCGCAGCGAAGCGGGTTCACATCATCCAAGGCGAATACAAGGTGGTCACCGACCCCGACGTGTTTCTGTCGACGATTTTGGGTTCCTGCGTAGCTGCCTGTCTTCGCGACCCTGTGGCGGGCGTGGGGGGAATGAACCACTTCCTGCTGCCCGGATCGGCGGCCGCAATGACGTCCGGAGGCGATGCCACCCGTTACGGTGTGCATCTCATGGAGCTGCTGATCAACGGCCTCTTGAAGAAGGGCGCACGGCGCGACCGGCTGGAAGCCAAGATCTTCGGTGGTGCCAAGACGATTGCGAGCTTTTCCAACGTGGGTGAACAGAACGCTGCCTTTGCGGTGCAGTTCCTGAAGGACGAGGGGATCCCGATCGTCGGATCTTCGACCGGCGGGGACCATGGACGCAAGCTCGAGTTCTGGCCGATCAGCGGACGTGCACGCCAGTATCCGCTGACAGGTGCAGAGACGCAGAAGACGGTTGCGCTGGAGCAACGTCCGGTGATCGTCCCGAAGCCAGTCGAAACATCCATCGAGTTCTTCTAGCGAATAGCGCCGCCGGCGCGAGGAAAGCCATGACCGACATCGCCAAGCAGACAGACGCTTTCCCCGAGCAGCCACTGCCCGAAATCCTCATGCGGCTCGTCTCCGAGCTGCATGACGTTGCCTACCTCATCGAGCGGGTCGAGCCGCAACTGCTGGAACTCGGCGGCCCCCAGGTCATGGAACAGCCGGACAGCATCAAGATCCTGCAAGGCATCGACCTTGCCGTACAGAAGACCCGTGGCCTCGCAGAATTCATCGATACGATTACCGGCACCATTCCCGAGGACTGGACAGTTGACATGTCGACGGCCCTCAGCCTGGTGAAGCTTGCCGATATGCACCGGGCGCTTTCCACGGGCATTCGCCACGGGCATTCGCAGCCTCTGAACAAGGCCGCTGGCGACTTCGACTTCTTCTAAAGGCAGGGAACAGCCTTCTTTTCGACCACATCGGCAGCCGGGTTTCTCTCGGCTGCGACGGATTCCGGAAACGCTCGCACAAGCTTCGTTGCCTAGTGTGGGCTCGGGCTAAGGCCTGATCTCGGTTTGCGATGTGGAAACAGAATGAATCTGTTGGCTCAACTTTCTCAAGTGTACAACAATCTGGCCAGTTTAGGTCAGACGAGGCTCATTGCGCTTGCCGGCGCTGGACTTGTGTCCATAGCGATCGTCCTTGCCGCCGCGCTGTACGTCAACAAACCCGCTTACGAGACCCTCTACGTGGGCCTGGAAACCACGGACCTCAACCAGGTCAGCATTGCCCTTGCCGAAGCCAACATCGACTTTGCCGTCGGCCCAGAAGGCAACAGCATCGAGGTGCCGGTCGGCATGTCGGGCAAGGCCCGTCTCCTCCTCGCCGAGCGTGGTCTCCCCAACAGCACCAATGCCGGTTATGAACTCTTCGACAATGTCGGCTCCCTTGGCCTCACCTCGTTCATGCAGGAAGTGACACGGGTACGGGCGCTGGAAGGCGAAATCGGACGGTCCATCCAGCAGATCGGCGGCGTGGCCGCAGCCCGGGTACACATCGTGATGCCCGACGTCGGAAATTTCCGGCGCGGCGACCAGAAACCGACGGCATCGGTGATGATCCGCGCCAGCACCACCACCGGCCGCAAGGCCGCCTCATCCATTCGTCATCTGGTCGCCTCGGCCGTTCCCGGTCTTGAGGTCGACGACGTGACGATTCTCGATTCCACCGGCCAGCTGCTCGCTTCCGGCGACGAATATGGCAACAGCGAGATGAACCGCTCGCTGAATATCGTTCAGTCTGTCCAGCAGGAGTTGGAAACCAACATCGACAAGGCGCTGGCGCCATTCCTGGGGATGGACAACTTCCGCTCGACGGTGACGGCCAACCTCAATACCGACAGCCAGCAGATTCAGGAAACGATCTACGACCCCGAATCACGGGTTGAGCGGTCGGTCCGCATCACCAAGGAAGAGCAGCGTTCGCAGCAGACGCAGGACGACAATGCCGCGACCGTGGAGCAGAACGTGCCCCAGGCTGCACCTGAGGCCGGTGCCGCCGGCGGTCCGAAGTCTTCCGACGAATCGGACAAGAAGGAAGAGCAGACCAACTACGAGATCAACAGCAAGACGGTTGCCACCACGCGCAACAGCTACAACATCGAGAAACTCTCCATCGCCGTTGTCGTGAACAAGGGCCGCATCGCGCAGATGGTCGGCGAACCGGCAGACCAGGCCAAGATCGATGCTTACCTCGCCGAGATGCAGACCATCGTTGCCTCGGCGGCTGGCCTCAACACCGAGCGGGGCGACGTTGTCACGCTGACCGCGATGGACTTCCTCGAGACGCAGCTCCTCGAAGAAGCGGCGACGGGTCCCGGTGTCACGGAGGTGCTGAGCCGCAACCTTGGTGGCATTATCAACTCGCTCGCCTTCGTCGTCGTCGCCTTCCTGGTGATCTGGCTGGGCATTCGTCCTCTGGTCCGGACGGTCGGCGGTGCAACGGCACCTTCAGAACTCGCGACCGACAGCGCCGGCCTGGAACTGCCTGATTTCTCGCCGGGCATCGGTGGCGGCAGCGGTTCGCTCATGGAAGGCTTCGGCTCGGACTTCGGCTTCGACGCCACCGACGACATGCTCGGCATGGGCGACGACGAGGGCGGCTTCAACCGTCGCGTCAAGGAAGGGCCGGAGAAGCGGCTGGCGCGCATGGTCGAAATCAGCGAGGAGCGGGCGGCCAAGATATTGCGCAAATGGGCGATCGATCAGGCAGCCTGAGTTCTCACGAAAATGTTACAAAAAGAGGTCGGCAGAATTGCCGGCCTCTTTTTGCTGAGGGAACGGCAGCTTAGGCCGTAATTGCGCCACACCTTTGGCGAGATTTTGTTCGTTTGCATCAGCAAATGCTCATAGCTAATAGCAATTCATCGTGGGTTTCCTAGAATGGCGATGATTCGTAGCTATACACATGCGGAGGAGCGGGCGATGAGCGACCGGACGTCCGAGACACTGCCGTTACCAGGGCTCTTGCTCGTCATGGGCAAAGGGTAGGAGCCATATGGAATACACAGGCGTGGAAGTGGCATCGGAGACATATCATCCAGAAGCGGATACAGCGCCGACAGCAATTACCCGCGAGCAAGTGGTTCGCTGGCTTGCCGGTTCGGCGAGCGCCGATAAAACGCCCGGCGCGTTGCGGCTGCTGACGGAGTATGTCGGCGCTTCCCACTTCCTTTTCGCGCGATGCGACCTGATCCAGGAGCAGGGGCTGGACTTCATTGTCTCCTCGGACTTTCCATTCGACGTCGTCAGGCGCATAGGGGTCGAGCTTGCGAGCAATTATGCCAGGTCGACCGAGCTCGAGAAGTGCCTTTCGCTGCTGACGCCGACCTTTGCGGTACTCCCCGAGGACGTTCTTCTCCCGGGCGATGTCAGCCGGCAATATTGTTCTCTTGCGGTCTGCATCGGTCGTACCCGCTATTCTCTGCTGCTGTTGTTCAACGAAGGGATCATCCTCTCGCAGGATCGGTTGCGTGAGGTCGGTCTGCTGGCAACCTATGCAGTCGGGTCCACAGCCCGTCCGGAAGGCAGGGCCGAGCGCGATTTCGAACTCACCGAGCGGGAGTTGGAGTGTCTGTTCTGGATCGCGGAAGGCAAGACGAGCGATGAGATCGCGATGATCCTCGGCATCTCCCGGAACACGATCAACAACTACATTACCAGCGTCATGCGCAAGACCGGGACCAAGACCCGTTCGGAAGCGATCGCCTACGCTGTCCGGAATAATCTGGTCTAGGAGATCTGCAAGCAGCATGAGTTCCCCGCGTCGAAATTCCCCAGAAAGTGCAGCCGGTAGTCACGTTCGCCTGCAACGGGCAGCAAGCCGAGCTGACGTCTTCCCCAAGCTCATCGCCATGCAGAAGCAACTGCGGGCGCGCAACTTCGCGGTCTTCCGGATCTTGGGTGCAGGCCTCCCCGGCAAGCGAAAGCTTCTCTGCGAGATGGAGAACTGGGGGGACGACAGCGAGCGCTACAGCGACCTGATCGTAACCGGCTACGCCGAGGCACTGCTCGACCACATCGAGATTTCCACGCTTCCGGTCGTCTGGAGCGGCACGGAGCATATGAGCTTCGTCGAGGCATTTGACTTCACGCCACTGACCCGGCGGCTGCCGTCTGACGTCACGCCCTTCTCCGGCCTCGCATTTCCTGTCCGCATGGGGGCGATGGGAAACGGCTACGTCATCTTCACCGCTGCATCCCTGAGCCTGTCGAGCGATCTGATGATCGAGCAGCATGTGCGCAGCTGTCACGTCATGATCGACCTGCTGGCTCTCGACGAGCGCCGCACGGTGCCTGCGGAGACGTTGAGCGAGCGGGAGGTGGCCTGCCTTCAACTGGCCGGAGACGGGCGTATCAGCGAGGAAATCGCCGAGAACCTTGGCCTGTCGGTCCATACGGTCAACGCCTACCTGGGGTCGGCGACGATGAAGCTGGATGCGGTGAACCGCATCCAGGCCATCGCCAAGGCGATCCGCCTCGGCTACATCCACTGACGCAGGTGCAGTAGAGGGTCTAGCTCAGGTCGCCATGGCCATGGGTGTGGGATTGGTGACGAACCGGGCTTCCTGCAGGCTGCGCTGCAGGAAGGCAGTATTCTCGTCCGGATCGTCACAGGGCTCCTGGAAGGCGATGTGATCGATCTCGATCCCGGCCTGCTGGTCTGCAAGCATCAGCCGCGCATAGACGGAGACGCCCTTCGGCTTGATCTCCAGGTCAAGAACGACCTGCGGCTGGCCGCTCCACTCCAGAGTGTACTCCCCGCCAGCGCCGAAATTGACCGTCCCTGGGTGGAAGTAGAGTTCGGCCGCGGACGACACAAGATCCGCGAGACTACCGTAACATTCCAGACGCACCAGCGAGATCAGGTCGCCGGCGTCCAGTAACCGCAGTTCGGTTGCCACTGGACTGATGGCCTCGGCCAGAATCTTTTCGCGTTCCGTAGAGTGGCTGCATTTTTTCATGACGCTCAGTGTGTCCGTTTCTTGAGCGACCGAGTTGCGTAGACTCGGTGCACCAGTTCCGCCACTGCCTTGTAAAAGGCTGGCGGAATGATGCTATCAACCGAGACTTGCGCAAACATGGAGCGTGCGAGCGGCGGATCTTCGAAAACCGGAATGCCGTGCGCCTCGGCAATCTCGCGGATCTTGAGCGCGATCAGGTCCTGACCCTTGGCCACGACGATCGGGGCCTCGTTTTCTTCCCGCACATAACGAAGCGCCACTGCGTAGTGGGTGGGGTTTGCAATGACCAGCGTCGCCCGCGGAACACTGTCGATCATCCGGCGGCGAGCACGATCCCGCGCAAGCGACCTCTGCCGCGCCTTCACGACCGGATCGCCCTGCGATTGCTTGTACTCGTCCTTCACGTCCTGCTTGGTCATCATCAGCTGCGTGTACCAGTGGTGGCGCGACCACGCCACGTCGACGGCCGCCAGCAGGGCAGTCGCGATCAGGAGCACCACGACCATCTTTCGGACGATGGTGTCGAGCTTCACCAGGACGACCTGCGGGTCGGAGAACATTGCGTCGATGGCAGCGAAGAACTCACCGCGCAAGGCAAAATACATGATCACGGATACGATCAGGATCTTGAAGAAGGATTTGCCGAATTCGACCATGCCCGGCATGCTGTAGATGCGTTCGATCCCCTTCATCGGCGAGATGCGGGACACCTGCGGGCGGATACGCTCCAGGACCATCGATGGCATGTTCTGTGCAAACGAAGAGCCAAGCCCGAAGACGATGAAGAGCACCATGATCGGGGCGAGAAACGCGGCAATCGACCAGCCCAGATGCACCGACAGGGAGACGACGTCCGGTGTGTTCTCCAGGTCCCACTGGTCAGGCTTGGAAAACAGGTCCTTCAGCGTTTCCGCAAGATTCCCGGCTCCGGAGGGAAGGAAAAAGACGATGAAGATGTAGAAGGCAAGCGTCGACGCAAAGATCGGCACTTCGCGGGAAACGGGAACATTGCCCTTCTCCGCCGCGTCGCTCAGTTTTTTGGCGGTTGGATTTTCTGTTTTGCTGTCTTTGTCGTCGTTCGACAAGGCTTCTTCCCCCGCGCGAATCGGCCACGACCGCAGCATCACGCTACAACAGTGCGCTCCTAGGCAGGAATCGAGTCAACAAAAAGACTGTGGGTAGCGGCCGATGCGCCGAACCAAAAGAAAAAGGCGGGGCCAGAGCCCCGCCTCATCCGATCACTGTCTCAGGACCGCTAGGCTGCTGCCTGTTCGTCCTTGGCTTCCTCGGGTTCTTTGAGAAGGATCTGTCCGGCACTTGCCAGACGGATCGCTTCCTGGGCTACGGCCCGGCGGGCGATGGCGACCTCGCGCGGGTTGAGGGAGGCGGTCGGCACCGACAGATCGGACTCGATCATGCGGCGCTGGCGCGGACTGATGGCCGAGAGAACGCCTTCCTTCATCTCGGCGCTGGCGCCACGCAGGGCCATGGTCAGAATGTCTGCTGCAATGTCGTTGAGCAGCAGCACGCGGCTGCGTTGTGGCATGACCAGAAGGTCTTCGAAGAGGAAGATCTTCGGACGAACCTTGTTGACCGATTCCTTGCTGATCGTCTCCAGCGAGGTAAGCAGGGTATCGACCTGGGGCTTGTCGAGCTCGTTCATCAGATCGGCGACCTTCGCCGAACCTGCCGAATTGCGTTCCGCTTCGATGGCTGTGATCAGTTCGAGCACACGGTTTTCGATGATCTGGGCAGCCTTCGGGCTGACTTCCTTCATGTTGACCGTACGGTTCATGATGTCGGCGCGGCGGCTGTCGGGCAGTTGCAGCAAGACCTTGGCGCCGAAGGCCGAGGGCAGCATCGAAAGGATATAGGCGACGGTCTGCGGGTGTTCGCGGGCGAGGAACTTGCCGACGAAAGCCGGATCCGCATCCTGCAGTCGGTCCCAGATGGAGGATTCATAGGCCTGGAATGCCGTGCGCCGGCCGAGGAGACCATCCACCTCTTCGGGAGTGAGGCCTTCCTCGAGGATTGCTTCGATGGCGGCGGCGTTGTCCATGAGACCTGTTCCTTCGGTGAACAGGTCTTCGAATTCGTTGACGAGAACAAGCAGCTCGTCCGGCGGGATGGTCCGCAGCCGCTGGGCCGACGCGATGATCATCTGCAGTTCGCTCTGCGTGAAGTACTTCAGAAGCTTGCCGGCAACACCCTTGCCCATGGCCAGGAGAACAGCTGCCGCCTTCTCAGCCTGGGACAACGGGCTTTCGGCTACAGCGCCCCCGAAGTCGTCAAAGTCCATCATGGTCTTCCCTCTCTGTCCCGAACAGGGATCAGGTTCGTCTTGTACTCAGTACTTCCGTCACTTTCACACCGAATCGCGTGTCGTCGTTTTCGAGTACGGTGATCTCGCCTTTGCCGATGCGGCGTCCGTTCACCATGATTTCCACCGGCTCGCCAATCTTCTTGTCCAGCGCGATGGTCGCGCCTTCCTCGAGGTTCATGAGACCCGAGACCTGCATGCGGCTGGAGCCCAGGACGATCTCGACATCGATCGGGATGTCCATGATCAGATCCATGTTGGCAGTCAGCGCGCTGCCCGGCTCCTGGACGGAGCCGAAGGACGTGTCGCTGCCCATGTCGGACGCACCGAAGCTGGAGCCACCCATGGTGTCGGCGCCGAAATCCGAGCCCCCGAAGTCGGAGGTACCGAGCTCGCCGGCGTCCGAACCGAAGTCGCCGCCGAAACCGGAAGTCTCCGGCATGGCAAGATCGTCGGCCGGTGCGCCGAAGTCGGCGTCGAAGCCAGGCACACCGCCGTCGGCATCTGCTTGCAGCACGCCGCGCAGATCATCGATGGCCTGGTCCAGCTCGCCGTTGCCGGCAGCAGGCATCAGGGCATCATCTTCCTTTACAGGTGTCTTCTTCGTAGCCATGCTTCTATTATTCCCGTTGAAACTTGCGTCAACCTGCCTTGGGGAAGGCGCGTGAACGCTTCTTGTCTCGATGCGATAGATCAGCCCATGAGGTGGTCGAGGATCTCGTCTTCCGTGCTCATGTTGTCTTTGACGCGAACCGTATAGCGCTCCCCGGAGCGCCCCAGTTCGCAGGAGTACATGTCCTTGCCGTTTGCACTGACCTGGACTGCAACATCCTTCCTGTCATGGAAGGCAATGACATCGCCGGCAGCAAGGCGCGAAATCGTCCCGAGCGTGAGGCTTTCAAGCCGGACGCGGGCTTCCAGCGTGACCTGCGAACGGCGGACCTGCTCGCTGATCCGCTCGTGCCATTCCTGCTTGTTCTTCGACAGCTGGCCAGCCGCCTTCGGAACAACGACCTTGGTCTTGAGGAACGCCTTCTGCGGGAGGACCAGGGCGATCTCGGAGCTGACTTTGCCCAGTTCGACGGCCATCCGGATGGTGACCCCGAACTGGGGGACAGCAGCATCTGGAGCCTGCCGGTCTTCGAAGTTGTGGGCGGCTTCGAGGGCCATCTCGTGACTGCCCGGAGCATTCACGCCGGACTGCAGAACCAGGCCCATCCGGCTGAGCACCATCTGCGCTAGGTCGAGTTCGATGGCCGACAGCGGACGGTCGAACGGTTGCTCGATCGTTTCGGGCAGGGCACCCAGCATCTGCTCCATCAGCGCGATGACCAGGCTGTTGCCGCAGGCGAGGACGAAGTTGGGGGACCAGTTCCGCAGCGATCCGTCAGCGAGGGTGAAGGTCTCGCCGAGATCGCGGATCAGGTCCGTCATCAGGCCGGAGGTGCAGCCCGTGAAGCTGACGTTGATCGGAATCCCGGTTTCGCCATGGAACACGTCCGGCAGGAAATCGGCATAGAGCTGGCCGAATTCGCCGCTGATCTTTTCGATTGTCTTCCGGTCTCCCAGCCCGCCCGTCAGCTTTGCCAGGAGCGCATGGTCGATGGGGGTAGGAGAAGTCTGAACCGCAACTGTGGTCATCATGCCGCCTTGTTATCGCCGCCCGGATTCATCATTTCCTGCTCGACCGCATCGATCGAGGGGCGTTCGTAGTTGGAGATCGTCTTGCGACCGTATTCCAGGGCAACCTGGGGGACAGAGCCGTTCATGTAGGCAAGCAGCGTCTGCTTCACGATGATGAAGAGGCGATGCTGCTTGCTGCGCACGATCTTGACCTGTGACGCAAGCGGATTGCAGATCGAGTAGGACAGGATGATCCCGAGCATGGTGCCGACGAGCGCGGCGCCGATCAGGCCGCCGAGGACCTCGGGCGACTCGTTGATCTTGCCCATGGCCTTGATGACCCCGAGAACGGCCGCGACGATACCGATGGCCGGGAAGCTGTCGCCCATGGCGGTGATGGCATGGTACGGCTTCATCCGGTCGTGCGAGAGCGTCTCGAGCTCCTCGTCCATCAGCGCCTCGATCTCGTGTGACCGGGCATTGCCGATGATGATGAGCCGGACGTAGTCGCAGATGAAGGTCGTCAGTTCCTTGTTCTTCAGCAGGTTGGGCGCCGTCTGGAAGATCGAGGATTCTTCGGGATTGTCGATGTGTGCTTCGATCTCGTTGCGCGACTTCGTCCGCAGGTCGCGCATCAGGGCGTAAAGCACGCCCAGCACGTCGAGGTAGTTGCGCTCCTTGGGAACGGATCCCTTGAACGCCTCGCCGAGAGCCTTGCCGGAATCCTTCACGACCTTCATCGGGTTGGCCATGATGAAGCCACCGATGCCGGCGCCGCCGATGATCACCAGCTCGAACGGCTGAAACAGCACGTCGAGGTGACCGCCCATGGCCATGTACCCGCCGATGATGCAGCCGAAGGTGATCACGAATCCGATAACAATGTTCATCTGGTACCTGCGTCGAGCTTGAACTTGAGACTTGGAAATAGCCCGTCTGGCTTGCGTGAGGCTGGCTGGCCAGGCTTCTCTCCGGAGAGTGTAGTATGCGGCTGAGGGTACAGCTTCGCACAAGTCTTTACGCCTAGACCTCCTCCCATCGGGTAAACGCCCGCGTCTCAATCCGAACTACAGGATCGATCGGGGTCTCGCCGTGATTACGACTTACACCAGCTACGCGATCATCAGCAGGGATCTGCCGGCTTCCCTGGCGCGGGTTGCCGAGCAGCCGGACGTGGCCCGTGAGAGCGCCTACTACCTGGAGAACATCGGCAACATCAAATCCGTCGACGACTTCATGGCCGACAGCCGCATCTACAACTATGCGCTCAAGGCGCATGGTCTGGAGGACATGGCCTACGCCAAGGCGTTCATCCGCAAGGTGTTGACGGAAGGTGTCGCGGATCCCGAGGCCTTCGTCAACAAGCTCTCCGACAGCCGTTATGCCCAGTTTGCAGAGACGCTGAACTTCCAGGCCTTCGGCGAGACCGCCACCACCTTCGACAAGGCGCAGAAGGGTGTCGTCGAGAAATACCAGCGCCAGAAGCTGGAAGAGGAGGCCGGCGCCGACAATCCGGGCGTGCGCCTTGCGCTCTACTTCGACCGCATGGCGCCCTCCATCCAGTCCGGCATGGAGATCCTGGCCGACGACGCGCTGTCTGAAGTGGTCCGCACGGTTCTCCAGCTGCCCGATGAAATTGCAGCGCTCGACGTGGATCGTCAGGCGGCCTTCATAGAAGAGTCGATCGACATCACGGACTTTCAGGACAGAACGAAGCTGTCGAAATTCCTGGAGCGCTTCTCGACCCTCTGGGAACTGGAAAACGCGCCCAACAGCGCGAACGTGGCCACGCTTTTCACGCCGTCCACGAGCGGCATCTCCACGGATCTTCTCATCTCCATCAATGCACTGAAACTCGGGGGCACATGATATGCAATCCGGAATCTACGTTGGAATATCCTCGCAGATTGCGCTCGAACGGCGCCTGAACACGATCGCCGACAACATGGCGAACATGAACACCGCAGGCTTCCGCGCCACGGAGGTCAAGTTCGACGAGGTGATGAGCAGCACCCGAAACGAGAACAACGCCAAGGTGGCCTTCGTCACCCAGGGCAACGACTATCTGTCGACCCGCAACGGTCAGATGCAGAACACCGGCAATGCCCTCGACTTCGCGATCAAGGGCGATGCCTGGTTTGCCATCGACACGCCGGCCGGCCAGGTGCTGACGCGCGACGGCCGCTTCACCATGCTTGAGACCGGCCAGCTGGTTTCGCTGATGGGCCACGCGGTGCTGGACGCCGGTGGTGCGCCGATCCAGCTGAACCGTGCCGGTGGTCCGCCGACAGTCGGCGCCGACGGCCAGATCGTTCAGGACGGCCAGCAGGTCGGCTCGATCGGCCTGTTCACGGCCGACATCTCCGAGGGCTTTATCCGCGCCGACAACAGCGGCGTCATCCCGGCCGACGAGCCGCAGCCGATCGTCGACAACTTCAACGTCGCCGTCGTGCAGGGCTATGTCGAGGGCTCCAATGTCAACGGCATCAGCGAGATGACGCAGCTCATCCAGGTCAACCGCGCATTCGAAGGCATCTCGTCGCTGATGCGCGATACCGAAGGCGCCTTTGGCGAGGCCATCAAGACCCTCGGCAGCGGCCGGTAAGGACTGAGCATCCATGTTCGAACAGGCGGCCATTTTACAGGCGGTGACCGGCGGCAAGCTGGCCCAGCTTGCCGATCTCACGGAGCGGTATTCCGACCCCGCCTTTTCCGTGGCGCACGGCGGGCGTGTCCGGACCATAGCTGCCGGGCACTATACCGTCGCCGGCCTGTCGAAGCATGTTCGCCTCGGCGAATTCGTCGCGCATCGGAGCCCGACGGGCATTCACCTCGGTGAGGTGGTTCGCGTCGAGCCCGACGTCATCTATGTCTGCCCGATCGAGCCCGGCGAGCCCATCGGCATCGGCGATACAGTCATTCGCAAGGGTGCCTTCCGCGTCGCGCCGGACGACAGCTGGTGCGGGCGCACCATCAATTCACTGGGCGATCCGATCGATGGACGCGGCCCGCTTGCCACCGGCCGCGTCCGGCGCTCGATAGCCAATACCGCACCACCTTCGATGACCCGCAGCCGGGTGGAGACGGGATTCACGACCGGGGTGAGGGCGGTCGATATCTTCTCGCCGCTCTGCCTTGGCCAGCGTCTCGGCGTCTTCGCGGGCTCCGGCGTCGGCAAGTCGACGCTTCTCTCCATGCTGGCGCGTGCCGATGCCTTCGACAAGGTGGTGATCGCGCTGGTTGGCGAACGTGGCCGTGAAGTGCGCGAATTCATCGAGGACACCCTCGGCGACAACATGTCGAAGTCGATCGCTGTCGTCGCCACCAGCGACGAAAGCCCGATGTTGCGCAAGATGGCACCGCTGGTCGCCATCACCATCGCGGAGCATTTTCGCGACCAGGGTGAGAACGTCCTCTTCATCGCCGACAGCATCACGCGCTTTGCGCATGCCATTCGCGAAGTCGCCGTGGCGTCCGGAGAGCCGCCGATTGCCCGCGGCTACCCGGCATCGGTGTTCACGGAACTGCCGAGACTTCTGGAGCGCGCCGGTCCCGGCGCGGAAGGGGCGGGGACGATCACGGCCATCATCTCCATCCTCGTCGATGGCGACAACCACAACGACCCGATCGCCGATTCCACCCGCGGCATCCTGGACGGCCACCTTGTGCTGGAGCGCAGCCTGGCGGAGGAGGGGCGTTACCCGCCCATCAATCCGCTGGCGTCGATCTCCCGTCTGGCCCGCAAGGCCTGGTCGCCGGACCAGGAGAAGCTTGTATCGAGGTTGAAGTCGCTCATCCATCGCTACGAGGAAACGCGCGACCTGCGGCTGATCGGCGGTTACCGCACCGGCACCGATCCCGAACTCGACATGGCCATCAAGCAGGTGCCGGTGATCTACGACGTGCTGAAGCAATCGCCGGGCGAGCCGCCCTCGACGGACGCCTATGGCGACCTTGCCACGGCGCTTCGCAATGCAGCCGGACAGGCACCCGCCGCACCGATGAATAAACAAAGAGGATGAAGATGCGCCAGGCGGACCCAACACAGCCGGCCGAGCTTCTGAGGAAGAAGCGCAATGTCCTGCGCCGAGGCGACCGCATGCTGACCGCCTCCGGCATCCTGCTGGCTGCGGTCTCTGCGCTGTTTCCCTGGTATGTCTTCCTCAACCAGGAAAAATTCGGGATCCGCACCACGAGCTTCGAGCATATGCGCGACTTGCCGCCGACCGCGCCGCGCAACGTCATGAGCGTCTCTCCGCTCGCGATGATCGACAGCACCGAGGACGAGCCGGTCCTGCCGCCCGAGCCGACGGATGCCGTCACCACGGCCACCGTCTCGTCGCTCGGCGAGGAGGAGCAGAACGGATCGGCTCGGCCTGACCAGCCGTTCCCGGGGAAATCCGGCTTCCGCCTGCTGCATGTATCAAATGGGCGCGCGTTGATCGAGGACAGGTCCGGCATGTACATGGTGCGCATCGGCTCCATCCTCCCCGACAACAGCAAGCTCGCCACGATCGAGCAGCGGGACGGCCGATGGGTGATCATCACCTCGTCGGGTCAGGTTTACGAGGACGCCGCCGCGGCTCGTCCGTAAGTCCCACGCAAGATTACCGGCATAGTCTCCAGACAAACGATGGAGAAAGACTATGCAACCGATTCAACTGTTCTCGCTCGCGTCTCGGCAGGCTGAATGGCTTTCGGTCCGCCAGGAGGTGGTGGCCACCAACATCGCCAACGCCAACACGCCGAAGTTCCATGCCAAGGACGTCTCGCCGTTCAGTGCGGTTCTCGACGAGACGCAGGTGAGCATGGTCCGTACCCATCCCAATCACCTGGCCGAAAGCCAGTACAGCCAGACCATCGGTGTCCACGAGAACGATCTGGACAACCAGATCGGCATCCAGGAGTCGGGCAACACGGTGGCGCTTGCGGAAGAACTCTCCAAGACCGGTGAGATCAAGCGCCAGTACGAGCTCAGCACGAGCCTCGTGAAGACCTTTCATAGCATGATGCTCATGACCGTAAGAAGGTAAAGCCAATGGATCCGCTTTCAGCCTCTTTGAAGATCGCGGGGTCGGGCCTCGAAGCCCAGTCCACCCGTCTTCGCATCGTTTCCGAAAACATCGCCAACGCTCGCTCGACCGGCGACACGCCCGGCGCCGACCCCTATCGCCGCAAGACGATCACCTTCGGTGCGGAGATGGACCGGGCCGCGGAAGTCGAGCTCGTGCGGATACAGAAACTCGGCACCGACGATTCCGACTTCGTCGAGGAATACGATCCGAACCATCCCGCTGCCGACGATCGCGGCATGGTCAAGCTGCCGAACGTCAACATGCTGATCGAAATGGCCGACATGCGTGAGGCCAACCGGACCTACGAAGCAAACCTGCAGACCATCAAACAGACTCGCGAGCTGATTGCCTCGACGATCGACCTTCTGAAGAGCGGACAATGATCGACAATATCACCAAAGTAAGCTCCCTGTCGTCCACACGCGGCCTGGAATCGCTGGTTGAAAGCGGATCGTCCACGCAGGGCACGGCCACATCGGTCGAAAACCCCGGCATGAACTTCGCGAGCGTCCTCGGCAGCATGGCGACCGATTCCGTCAACAGCCTGAAGCATGCGGAAGCCAAGTCCTTCGAAGGCATCCAGGGCAAGGCCGATACCCGGGAAGTGGTGGATGCGGTGCTGCAAGCCCAGCAGTCGTTGAACACCGCCATCGCCTTTCGCGACAAGATCGTGAACGCCTACCTCGAAATCACCAAGATGTCGATTTGATCGACCGGGAGACCAGGACATGAGAGCGCTTTCAGTCGCCGCAACGGGCATGGATGCACAGCAGACCAATCTCGAGGTCATTGCCAACAACATCGCCAATATCAACACCACGGGTTACAAGCGCGCCCGTGCCGAATTCTCCGACCTTCTCTACCAGACCGAGCGGGCGCAGGGCGTGCCGAACCGCGCCAACCAGGCCATCGTGCCCGAAGGCGCCAACATCGGCCTCGGCGTGCAGACGGCTGCCGTCCGCAACATCCATACCCAGGGCGAGCTGACGCATACGGAAAACAGTCTCGACCTTGCACTCGTCGGCCGCGGCTGGTTCCAGATCGAAGCTCCGGACGGCACCACGATGTATTCCCGTGCCGGTGCATTCAACACGAACGCCGAAGGCCAGCTGGTCACGATCGACGGCTATGCGGTCGTCCCGAACATCGTCATTCCGCCGGACGTCAGCGAAACGATCATCAGCCGCACCGGCCAGGTGAACGTTCGCGTCGGCAATGCGGCCGAGTTCCAGGAAGTCGGCCAGCTGACCATTGCAAATTTCGTCAACGAGGCGGGTCTGCAGCCGCTCGGCGACAACCTCTTTGCCCAAACGCCCGCATCCGGCGAGCCGATCGTCGCCGTGCCGGAAGATCCGGGCTTCGGATACATAAAGCAGGGCTACCTCGAGGCGTCGAACGTCGATGCCGTGAAGGAGATCACGGACCTCATCTCGGCGCAGCGCGCCTATGAGATGAACTCCAAGGTCATCACCACGGCAGACGAAATGGCGTCCATCGTCAGCAAGAACCTGAAGTAAAAACGGGAGCAGGCAGACATGACGTTTCGCCGGATGAAATGGATTGCTCGGGCGGCCGTGGCCACACTGGCCATGGCGTTGACTTTGGGCATTGCAGCGCCTGCCGCAGCCGAAATGGGCACGGCTGTCATTCCCAAGCAGATCATCTATCCCGGCGAGGAAATCTCGGCTGGCGTCGTCGAAGAAGTCGAGGTCACCAACCCGAAGCTTGCGGGCGAATATGCCCGCAGCATCAACGAAGTCACGGGCATGGTCAGCACGCGCACCCTGCTGCCAGGCCGGACGATCCTGCTCTCCGGCCTGCGTGCGCCCTATGCCGTTCGCCGCGGCTCTTCCGTGCGGCTGGGTTTCAACATCGGCAGCATGACGATTTCGGCGGCCGGTACACCGCTTCAGGACGCCTCCATCGGCGACATCGTCCGGGTCCGCAACAATGATTCCGGCATCATCGTCAGCGGCACCGTCATGGCGGACGGAACAATACAGGTGATGTCACGATGAAGTTCCTCCGTTCCATCGGTGCCCTGGTGCTTGTCGCCGCCACCGTCTTCGCCGGCGGCTTTCTGCCGGCCTATGCGGATGCCGCACGTATCAAGGACATCGCCTCGCTCCAGGCCGGTCGTGACAACCAGCTGATCGGCTACGGTCTCGTCGTCGGCCTGCAGGGTTCGGGCGACAGCCTGCGGAGCTCTCCGTTCACCGAGCAGTCGATGCGCGCGATGCTTCAGAACCTCGGCATCTCGACGCAAGGCAGCCAGTCCAACGCCAAGAACCTTGCGGCCGTCATGGTGACGGCCACTCTGCCGCCCTTTGCAAGCCCCGGCAGCCGGATCGACGTCAATGTCAGCTCGCTCGGCGACGCCACCTCGCTTCGGGGCGGCACGCTTGTGATGACTTCGCTGTCGGGTGCCGACGGACAGATCTATGCCGTCGCCCAGGGTGCGGTGATCGTGTCGGGCTTCACGGCCCAGGGACAGGCGGCCACCTTGACGGAGGGCATCACCACGTCCGGCCGTGTTCCCAATGGCGCCATCATCGAGCGCGAGTTGCCATCCCACTTCAAGGATTCGGTCAATCTCGTCCTGCAGCTGCGCAACGCCGATTTTTCCACGGCAGTCCGCATGGCGGATGCCGTCAACACGTTTGCCGGCCAGCGTTATGGCGGCCCGATCGCGGAAGCCCGTGACAGCCAGGAAGTGATTGTCCAGAAGCCGAAGGTCGCCGATCTCACCCGCCTGATGGCGGAGATCGAGAACCTCGTCGTCGAGACCGATACACCCGCCAAGGTCGTCATCAATGAACGCACCGGGACGATCGTCATCGGTGCCGATGTCAAGGTTTCCCGCGTCGCCGTCAGCTACGGGACGCTGACGGTGCAAGTGACCGAAACGCCCCAGATCGTTCAGCCGGAGCCGTTCTCACGCGGAGTCACCGCCGTCCAGCCCGAAACCGACATCATGGCGATGAAGGAAGGCGGTCCGGTGGCTATCGTGGAAGGACCGGACCTTCGCACTCTCGTCGCCGGTCTCAACAACATCGGCGTCAAACCCGACGGCATCATCGCAATCCTCCAGGGCATCAAGTCTGCCGGCGCCCTGCAAGCGGAGCTCGTGCTGCAATGACCAGAGCATCCTCGTCCATCACCGTGACCGTTTCCAAGGGGCTGATCCGCAGGCTGCTGGCATTGAGCGCCATCGTCATGCTCGTGCCGCAGGTCAGCGCGCAGGAGCCGGCGGCGGTATCCGCGACGTCCCCGGAGAGCGAGATCCAGCAGTTTTGCACCAATATCGCCGATGCCGCGCGTGACCAGCGCTACCTGCTGCAGAAGCAGGAGCTTGAAAAGCTGCAGCTGGACGTGGACCAGCGCATCTCCGTGCTGGAAAGCCGCAAGGCCGAATACGAGGACTGGCTGGCGCGTCGCAACGATTTTCTGGTGCGGGCGGAAGCCGGTCTTGTGGATATCTTCAAGACCATGAAGGCGGACGCTGCTGCGCCGCAACTCGAAGAAATGAACCTGGAAGTGGCGGCGGCTATCATCATGAAGCTACCCGCGCGGCAATCCGGTCTCGTACTCAGTGAAATGGAGCCGCAGAAGGCCGGCATGATCGCGACGATCATCTCCAGCGCTTCCGATCCCAATACTTCGAAAGAACCCTCATGACGAAGCGCCTACCAGCCCTTATGGCCGTTCTCCTGCTGACTGGATGCCAAAGCCAGACGATCAGGGAGATCGGCAACGCGCCGTCCATGAGCCCGATCGGCAGCGGCCTGCAATATGCCTCGGCCCCCCAGATGTCTTCCTATCCGAAGCAGCCACGCCAGATGTCCAATGGCTATTCGCTCTGGTCCGACTCCCAGGCCGCGCTCTTCAAGGATGCACGCGCCTTGAACGTCGGGGACATCCTGACCGTTAACATTCAGATCAACGACCGCGCGTCGTTCGATAATGAGACAGAGCGCAAACGCACCAATGGTACGAGCCTGACCTGGGGCGCGAATGTCACGAACTTCCTGGGCTTCAGCACCGATACCGGCACAAGTGGTGACCTGGGGACGGATTCCAGCACCGACTCGTCCGGCAAGGGAACGACCGAACGGTCCGAGAAGCTGCAGCTGCTCGTAGCTGCGGTCGTCACCGGCATCCTCGAGAACGGCAACCTGCTGATCAGCGGCTCGCAGGAGGTCCGGGTGAACCACGAGATCCGCATCCTCAACGTCGCCGGTATCGTGCGTCCCCAGGACGTGGATGCCGACAACACCATCTCCTACGAACGCATCGCCGAAGCGCGCATTTCCTACGGCGGCCGCGGTCGTCTGACGGAAATTCAGCAGCCGCCGGTGGGCCAGCAGGTGGTCGACCTCTTCTCGCCTTTCTGAGGCGGAGGAGCGGAAACGGGACAAGACAATGGACGATACGCAAGGCACTGAAGGTTCAGCCAAGAAGAAGTCTCCGATGATGCTGATCGCCGGCGTTGCGGTCCTGACGCTGATCGGCGGCGGCGGCGGCTGGGTTCTCGGCGGCATGATCGCGCCGGCGGCTCCGGTCGAGGAGCATGCGGCCGCCGAGGGCCAGGCGGGCGACCACGGCGAGGGCAAGGAGGAGGAGGGCATCCCGAAGATCGCCACCGAGGCGAACGGCGTGGTGCTTCTCGATCCGATCACGACGAACCTTGCCTACCCGTCGGACAGCTGGATCCGGCTGGAGGTGGCACTGGCCTTCAAGGGGCCTGCCGAACTGCCGCTGGCCGAGGAAATCCACCAGGATATCCTTGCATACATGCGCACCGTTTCCCTGCAGCAGATCGAAGGGCCGCGCGGGTTTCAGTATCTTCGCGACGATATTAAGGAACGGGTCGACCTGCGTTCCCAGGGCAAGGTTTCCAAGGTCATGTTCAGGACCATGGTCATCGAATAAGGCCGGAGGCGGCGCCGTCTCCCGATAACAGGGGATGATTGGCGGCGCTTGTTGACCCGTGGGTGCAAGGGTGAGATCGAAGGGTGATGTTCAGAACCCTTGTGATCGCATGATTCGGCTGATCTTCCTTGTTTTCGCCCTGATGGCAGCTCCCGGCCTTGCTCTTGCGCAGCAGTCGCCGGCGGATCTCCTGAACATACCCGTCGACGGCTCCGCAGCCGCATGGATCATCCGCACCTTCGGCCTTCTCACCGTCCTCTCGGTTGCCCCCGGCATCCTGATCATGGTGACGAGCTTTCCGCGCTTCATCATTGCGTTCTCGATCCTGCGGTCCGGCATGGGCCTTGGCACGGCGCCCTCCAACCTCGTGCTGATCTCGATGGCCCTGTTCATGACCTTCTACGTCATGGCACCGACGTTCGACCGCGCCTGGAACGAAGGCGTGCAGCCGCTGCTCGAGAACCAGATCGACGAGGCCGAGGCGGTCCAGCGCATCGCCGAGCCTTTCCGCGGCTTCATGAGCGTCAACACCCGCGACAAGGACCTGTCCCTGTTCGTCGATCTGGCCGAAGAACGAGGGCAGAGCGTCGGTACGCCCGAAGCGATCGATTACCGCGTCCTGATCCCGGCTTTCATGCTGTCCGAGATCCGCCGTGGCTTCGAGATTGGTTTCCTGATCATCCTGCCGTTCCTGGTGATCGACATGATCGTGGCCGCCATCACCATGGCCATGGGCATGATGATGCTGCCGCCGACCTCGATCTCGCTGCCGTTCAAGATCCTGTTCTTCGTCCTGATAGACGGCTGGAACCTGCTGGTCGGCAGCCTCGTGCGATCCTTCTCGTAATTAACCAATCGCGTTAGCGATGTCTTTACCAAGCCCCTCGGCGACCCTGCCGATTTAAGAAGTTGGCAAGGAATGGCTGCCAGTTTTGTCCTCACACGACGGGTTTGGTAGCCAAGATGCGGCACCGAGTGGCATGAAGCCGAGCTGTACGTGACCGGAAGGGGAAACCAAGCCGGTATGTCCCCCATCAGTATTTTGTCAAAGGGACAAACATTATGTCGAGCATTCTCACAAACACCAACGCCATGGCGGCTCTCTCCACCCTGCGTTCGATTTCTTCCGGCATGGAAGACACCCAAGCCCGGATCTCCTCCGGTCTGCGCGTCGGCTCCGCTTCCGACAACGCCGCCTACTGGTCGATCGCAACGACCATGCGTTCGGACAACATGGCGCTTTCGGCGGTCTCCGACGCTCTCGGCCTCGGCGCGGCCAAGGTTGATACCGCATATGCCGGTATGGATTCGGCCATCGAAGTCGTCAAGGAAATCAAGGCCAAGCTTGTTGCCGCGACTGAGGACGGCATCGACAAGGCCAAGGTCCAGGAAGAAATCRMSCAGCTTAAGGAMCAGCTGACCTCGATCGCYCAGGCGGCATCCTTCTCGGGYGAAAACTGGTTGCAGKCSRAYSTYGGYRCYGSYRMSACSAARACTGTTGTCGCYTCSTTCGTYCGYGGCGACGAYGGYAGCGTTTCGGTCAAGAAGGTSAACTACGCGCTNGAYGRCMGNCAACGTSCTGTTCGACACSWCSGGYGCCAACSKCGGCATCCTGGACAARGTCTACGACGTTTCCGCAAAGAGCGTRACGCTTTCCGTCAACACCGACGGTGTGKCTGAGCAGGTKACCGTAGARGCSTTCTCTGTTGATGACCTGATCGCTCAGGACGCCGTCTTCACCACCAATACCCCCGCTGGCTCCACCAAGTCGACGCAGCTCGCTGAGGTCGCTGGTACCTTCTACGTCAAGGTCGATGACACCAACTGGGTRCTGGCGRCTGACGTGASYRSYACTGGYCAGGAAGCCGTGCACGAYGAAGGTGGCRYTTTCTACGGCGTTGACACCGGCAATGCTCCTCCGGCTGCAGCTGAGGCT
>JOKI01000013.1 GCA_000722615.1 Pseudorhizobium pelagicum
TCAGGCTTCGTCTGCGAACGCGACTGACTTCTTCAACAGCCTGCTAGGGGCTACTCCCCAGCCGGAACCGAATTCCCTTCTGCCACTCAACGGAACATCCATCCGTGTCGAAGATGATCAAGAAAGCGAACTTGCCCACGAAGCCATGTGCATCCTGCGGCTTGCCGTTTGCATGGCGACGCAAGTGGGCCAAGAGCTGGAACGATGTCAAATTCTGTTCGGAGCGCTGCCGTCGCTCCAAGCGGAATTGACAATTCTAAGCCCGGGGCCGGCGTCCCGACAGGAGCTCAGGCAAACAGCGCATCGGTGACGCGCACGTCGCCGACATGCATGCCGTTCCAGTTCGTCATCTGGTGGTTGGCCATCTGCATCAGCGTGGCGTGGGTCTCGCCGTCCTTGTCGAAATAGCGGGCGATCAGCGCGAAGATCATGGATTCGGCGGCCCGCGTCGTGCCGTCCTCGCATTTGACCGCCATGGCGATGCCCTGCTCGGGGAGAGCGGCGATGAAGACGCCCTCGGCGCCGGTCTTGGCGAAGATCTTGCCCGGTGCCACCTGCATCAGCTTCGTGCAGGCGCGCTTGGTGCCGGCGACGTAGAAGGGTTCGGCCATGCAGGCGTCCATCAGGCGCCGCGAGGCCTTGGCGCGCACCGGTTCAAGCCCCTGCCCCGTTACCATCTTCGCAAACCCGTGGGCGAGGCCGCGCAGCGGCACGGCATAGGTGGGGATCGAGCAGCCGTCGATGCCGCAATTGTCCTGCGCCAGCGTCGCGCCGGTCAGGCTTTCCATGGTGGCGCGCAGATCGGCCTGCAGCGGATGGTCGTAGTTCACATAGCCCTCGACCTCATAGCCGACATGGCTGCAGGTGCAGACGAAGCCGGAATGCTTGCCGGAGCAGTTGTTGTGCAGCGCGCTCGGCCTGTCGAGGGTGCGCGCCTGGTGGATCAGCGTCTTCTGGTCGGACGACCAGTGCGAGCCGCATTCCAGCGCGGAGGCATCACGGCCGGCGCGCTCGAGCATGGAGGCGGCGAGCACCACGTGCTCGTCCTCGCCGGAATGGGACGCGCAGGAGATCGCCAGTTCCTTGTCGCCGAAGCCGTAGGCGTCGGCTGCCCCGCTTTCCACCAGCGGCAGCGCCTGCATGGCCTTGCAGGCCGAGCGGGGAAAAATGCCCCCATCGACATCGCCGAAGGAGAAGAGGCTCTTGCCGTTGCCGTCGACGACGATCCCCAGACCGCGGTGCCGGCTTTCGACAAGGCTGCCACGGGTGACTTCGACGGTAACGGGATTTTGCATTGGTGGGTCCAAGATTTGCCGGTTTCAATCGCTCATAGCCGACAGCAACCGGTTTTGCACGAGGTCCCGCATGAAATATCTGAAACGCCTGCTGGTGGTGATCTTCGTCATCTACCTGCTGCCGACCTTCGCCACGGCGGGCTGGTGGGCGATCCAGGACAGGCCGGCCCGCTGGAGCGAGGCGCGCTGGTCGTCGGCGCAGATCCTGCCGCAACCGGGCGAAAGCGAGGAGGCCGCCATCTACGTCTTCTCGGCGGCCACGGGCGGCATGAAGGGCGCGGTGGCGAGCCACGCCTGGATCGTCACCAAGGACAAGGGCGCCGACAGCTATACGCGCTACGACAAGGTGGGATGGGGATCGCCGATCCGGCGCAACCACCGGCCGGCAGACGCCTTCTGGTATTCCAACACACCGCAGTTGGTCGCGGCAATCACCGGCGTCGAGGCGGAGCTGCTGATCCCCAAGGTGGAGGGCGCCATTGCCGCCTACCCCTATGCGGAGCCCGGCGGCTACACGATCTTCCCCGGTCCGAACTCCAATACCTTCGTGGCCTATGTGCTGCGGACCGTGCCCGAAATCGGCGCTGTCCTGCCGCCGCATGCGGTGGGCCGCGACTATCTTCCCGACGGCGAATTCGTCCACCTGGATGCCGACGGGCGCGACCTGCATGTGACGCTGCGCGGGCTGTTCGGCTTCTCGGCGGGCGCGCGCAGCGGCATCGAGGTGCATTTTCTCGGACTGGTGGCCGGCCTCGATCTTGCCAACCCCGGCATCAAGGTGCCGGCGCTCGGGCGGATCGGGCTCTAGGGGCGCAAGCGCCACAAATGCAAAACGCCCGCGACGAGGCGGGCGTTTCCCAAAGTACCGGAGACTTGATCAGAAGCCGGCGTTTTCGCGTGCAACGCGGTGGATATCACTCTTTGCGATACCGAGGTCGTTCAGTTCACGCTGGGTCATACGGCCCAGTTCGGTGACGGTCTGACGATACTTGCGCCAGTTGTTGAATTTACGTGCGATGTTCATGGCAGTTCCCCCTTTCGTGGGTTTTCGAAGCCCAGCGGCCAGACAGTGGCGCTCTTCCTTGCTTCGATGTCCGGTATATAGGGGGATGGCCGAAGCACTAAAAGTGCCCAGAAAACAGGCCCGCCATGCATCAGATGCATAGGCCGTGATGAGGTCCCCCGAAACAGGGAGCCGAAAACGAAAAAGGGTCGCGCGAGGCGACCCTTTCCGTGAATCTGGTCCGTTCAACGAACCCGGACGCTTGTAGCGTCCGAAGGAAGATGCGTTTAAGCCGAGGGCTGCCTCGCCAAAACCGATACCTTACCAAAGTTCGAAACGCAGACCGAAATCTCACTCGACATTGGATCACCTTCCTTTCATTACGTTGACGATGATCAGAATTTAGGTGCGCCGTTCAGAGTATGCAAGCCACGTAATGTAACGAGTGTCGAATTTATGTGAGTTGCAGTCCGGCCGGCATCGCTTAGCATTCGCGTGCCGGAGCGTGATTCACCTCAGCGCAGGTCCAGCACGATCTTGCCGATATGGCTGCTCGTCTCCATCAACCGGTGCGCCTCGACCACCTGATCGAAGGGCAGCACCGTATGGATCACCGGTGCAACGTCCCCCTTTTCCAGGAGCGGCCAGACCTGATCGCGCAGCTCGTCGCGGATCGCCCGCTTCTCCTCGGCCGTGCGCGGCCGCATGGTCGAGCCGGTGACGGTCAGGCGCTTGACCATGATCGGCGACAGGTTGGCACTCTCGGCGACCGCGCCGCCGAGGAAGGCGATGATGGAGAGGCAACCGTCGCGCCCCAGCGCGGCGAGGTTCCTGTCGAAATAGGAGGCGCCGATCATGTCGAGGATCACGTCGACCCCCTTGCCGCCGGTCTCCGTCTTGATGACCTCGACGAAATCCTCGTCGCGATAGTTGATGCCGCGGCGGGCGCCGAGCCTTTCGCAGGCCTCGCATTTTTCAGCCGACCCGGCGGTGGCATAGACCTCGGCACCAAAGGCCTTCGCCAGCTGGATGGCGGTGGTGCCGATGCCGCTCGAGCCGCCGTGGATCAGGACGCTCTCGCCTTCCGTCAGGCCGGCCATCTGGAAGAGGTTGGCCCAGACGGTGAAGAAGGTTTCCGGCAGGGCAGCGGCGCGGACCGCGTCATAGCCTTTCGGGAAGGGCAGCGCCTGGCCTGCCGGCAGGGCGCAATATTCGGCATAGCCACCGCCATTGGCGAGACCGCAGATCTGCGCGCCGATCGCAAAATCGGTGACACCTTCGCCCAGTGCCACGACCGTTCCGGCGACTTCCAGGCCAAGGATCGGGCTTGCGTCCTTCGGTGGCGGATATTTGCCGCTGCGCTGCGCGACGTCCGGGCGGTTGATGCCGGCCGCCTCGACCTTGACGATCACCTCGCCGGGACGGGGCAGCGGCGCCGGGCCGGTCGCCATCCGCATTACCTCCGGCCCTCCGAAGCCTGGCACGTCGACGTAGCGCATCTCTTGGGGAAGTGGCATGGGGGTCTCCTGCTGTTTCAAGAAGGAGACTTAGGACGAGCTGACGGCGCTGGAAAGGCAGGCGCCCGTCCCGGTGTCAATTTGTCTCGCCGAAAACCGAAAAGACGAGGCCGGTGGATGCGTCCTTGGCCTGCGCCTTGACGGCCGCGATGCTGCTGGCAATGCGGGCGCCGTCATCGAGCAGGAGGCCCCTGGGAAGCTCCAGGACACCGATCGAGCAGCGCAGCAGCGGAAAGAAGCGCTCGACGCCGGTGCGGTCGTGACCCTTGATCCGGCCGGCTTCCCGCTCCTCCTGCGAATAGAGCGTCACGACATCGTCGTGGAAATCGCTCAGCAGCCGCTCGAGAATTTCCGTTAGTTCCTCGCGGGTCCAGTCGCGCACGCCGATGAAGAAATCGTCACCGCCGACGTGGCCCAGAAAATGGTCGTCGGAGAAGAAATAGCGGCGCAGAAGCGCGGCAAACAGCGAGATCGCATGGTCGCCGACGTGAAAGCCGTAGTGATCGTTGAACGGCTTGAAGTGGTCGAAGTCGCAGTAGCAAAAGAACCGCGGATCGTCGTCGTCGCGTCCGGATTCCTGGATGAAGTCGCTGATGGCGCGGTTGCCCGGCAGGCTGGTCAGCGGGTTCTGGTCCTGGGCGATCTTCAGCTGCTTCTCGCTGATGACCTTGATCAGCGAGGCGGCGGAGACGACGCCGGCGTAACGCATGTTCTCCGTGAGAATGATGCAGTCACTGTTGTCCATGCTCGCAAACAGGCTCATCAGCTCCTCCGCATCGGCATCGAGACCGATGATCGGCGCCATGTCGACGAAATGCGAGATCGTCCGCTCGTAGACCTTGTTCTTCAGCAGGTCGCGGCCGAAGGGCTGATAGATGTATTCCTTCAGGTGGTACTCGTTGATGACGCCGCGCGGTTCGCCGTTGGCGTTGAGGACGGGGAAGAAGGCCTGGCGGGGGTTGCGCCGGAAGAGTTCGAAGACGGTGTCGATGCTCTCGTGCTCGTAGACCGCCGGCAGGTTCTCGATCTGCTTGCGGATGAGGATCTCGTCGAGCGACTGGCTGGACCGGCGGACGCGGCCGATCTCCGCCAGATGCGGAAAGGCCGGCTGCAGCTCGTTGAGGATGGTCGTCGGCCGGGCGATGAAATAGCCCTGCACGAGATCGACACCATATTCGCGGCAGGCCATCAGCTCGGCCTCCGTCTCGATGCCCTCGGCGATGACGCGGGTGCCGAGCACATGGGCGATGTGGACGATGTTCTTGACGAGGTGGCGCTTGCGCGGGCTCTTGTCCATGTCGTCGATGAAGTGGCGGTCGATCTTCAGGTAGTCGACCTGGTAGTCGCAGAGCAGCTTCATCTCGCCGTGGCCGACGCCGAAGTCGTCGATCGCCAGCTTGAACCCGGCCTTGCGCAGCTTCGTTATCAGCGCGGCGAATTCGGGGACGCTGGTGTTGTCGAAGCGCTCGGAGAGTTCGAAGCAGACGGACGACGGCGGGATGCTCAACTTGCCCAGGTGCTGGACCAGTCGCTCGATGATCAAATCGCCATCCTTGATCAGCCGGACGTCGAGATTGAGGAAAAGCGTCACCGAGGAAAAATCCGGGACGGTTGCGAATTTGGCAAGCGACCGGCCGGCCATCATCTGTTCCAGCGCCAGCAGCTGGCCCGCTTCGGCCGCCTGATCCAGAAGTTCGAGCGGATCGGAAAAGCCAATGCGGTCATAGCCGCGCATCAGGGTCTCGTAGCCGAACACCGTGCCCGTCGCGACTTCGACGATGGGCTGGAACGCGGTCTCCAGCACCAGCTTGGAGAGCGTGAGCAACTGGTCTCCCGCATAACGCCTGAAAACGGCGGGCTCGATGAGGGAGGCCGAACTCATGAAGTACTCCGATACGCAACAGCCTAAAACATGCGCGGAGCCTCACCTCATATCGTCAACATTCCGTTGCCCGAATATGACATTTGCATGAAATTTACAGGACGCTACCGTGTCCGGCTTCAGCGCCGGGCCGCAAGCGCCACCGCGATCATCGCCCAACCCTGCATCGTCAGGTCGATGGCAAGGAACAGGCCGAGGATCCAGAGGCTGTTCACCGGCCAGCCGATGGCGATGACGAGGCCGGCGAGCATGGTGATGACGCCGCCGAAGATCACCCAGCCGGATCCCCGCATCGGCCGCATCCGGATGCCGATCCAGGTGCGCACCGCGCCGGCAACCAGCAAGGCGATCGCCATGAACAGGGTGAGGATGGCAGCGGTCAGCGCCGGGTTCCAGAAGGCCAGGATGCCGGCGAGGGTATAGAGCAGGCCGCTCAAGCCCCAAAAGACCGCTTCGCTCCAGCCCTTGACCTGAAAGGCATGGACAAACTGGAAGGCGCCGCCGACGACCATCATCGCGCCGATATAGAAGACGGATGCCACCGTCGCCAGGAAGAGATTGAGAAAGGCGAAAAATCCGAAGATCAGCATCAGGATGCCGAGCGCGAGGAACCAGCCCCATTTGCCCCTCACCTGTTCCGCATGCGGGGTTCCCATTCCAAGTGCCATGACCAGCATCTCCTAGACATCGATATCGATCCCGATACCCTATCACGAAAATCCGGGTGGACCTTGCGCCACATCAACGCGCGTTGGAGGGTGCCGTCAGTTTTTTATTGATTGACGGCTCAATCAAATCTATCCTTGCCGAAACGGAGATCACCGACATGCCCCGGATCGGGATGGAGCCTTTGCGCCGCAAGGCGTTGGTGGATGCAACCCTGCGGACGATCGGCCAGCGCGGTTCGCTCGACGTGACGATGTCGGATATCGCTCGCGAGGCCGGCGTCTCGCCGGCGCTTGCGCATCATTACTTCGGCAGCAAGCAGCAGCTCCTGGTGGCGAGCATCCGCAGTCTTCTGAACCGGCTGCGGGCGGATGCCGTGGCGGCGATGGAAAACCTCGAGACACCGCGCGAGCGGCTGTCGGCGATCATTCGCGTCTGCTTCCACCCCGACCAGTTTGCGCCGGAGACGGTTGCGGCCTGGCTTGCCTTCTATGTCGAGGCGCAACGCTCGGAAGAGGTGCGCCGGCTGCTGGTCATCTATGCACGGCGGCTGCGCTCCAATCTGCTCGACAGCCTCGGACGCCTCTGCCCGCCGGACAATGCGGTGCGCATCGCCGAGGGTGTCGCGGCGATGATCGACGGGCTCTATATCCGCCAGAGCCTGCGGGCCGGGCCGAGCAGCAGCACGGCCTCGATCACGCTGACCGAAGACTACCTTGACCTGCAGCTTCGCCCGTTCCTGCGGGATGCCGGCCCATGAGCACGGCCGACACCACCCATTGCCACCGCCAAGGAGAATGACCATGCGCGCCCAGCCGAAAGCCAGCCACTTCATCGATGGCGAGTATGTAGAAGACACCGCCGGCACCGTGATCGACAGCGTCTATCCGGCAACCGGCGAGGTGATCGCCAGGCTGCATGCCGCAACGCCCGCCATCGTCGACAAGGCCGTCGCTTCGGCCAAGCGCGCCCAGACGGAATGGGCGGCGATGAGCCCGACGGCGCGCGGCCGCATCCTGAAACGCGCAGCCGACATCATGCGCGCGCGCAACCGGGAGCTTTCGGAACTCGAGACGCTCGACACCGGCAAGCCGATCCAGGAAACAATCGTCGCCGATCCGACCTCCGGCGCCGACAGCCTGGAATTCTTCGGCGGCATCGCGGCGACCGCGCTGAACGGTTCGCACATCCCGCTCGGCGGTGACTGGGCCTATACCAAGCGCGTGCCGCTCGGCGTCTGCGTCGGCATCGGCGCCTGGAATTACCCGCAGCAGATCTGCTGCTGGAAGGCAGCACCAGCGCTGGCGGCCGGCAATGCCATGGTCTTCAAGCCCTCGGAAATGACGCCGCTCGGGGCGCTGAAGATCGCCGAGATCCTGATCGAGGCCGGGGCGCCGAAGGGCGTCTTCAACGTCATCCAGGGCGACCGCGAGACCGGCCCGCTGCTGGTCGAGCATCCGGATGTCGCCAAGGTGTCGCTGACCGGCTCGGTGCCGACGGGACGCAAGGTGGCGGCGGCCGCCGCCGGCCACCTCAAGCATGTGACGATGGAGCTCGGCGGCAAGTCGCCGCTGATCGTCTTCGACGATGCCGACATCGACAGCGCGGTCGGCGGCGCCATGCTCGGCAATTTCTATTCGACCGGCCAGGTCTGCTCCAATGGAACGCGGGTCTTCGTGCAGAAGCGCATCAAGGACCAATTCCTCAGCCGCCTGAAGGCGCGCACCGAGACGATCGTCATCGGCGATCCCATGGACGAGGCGACCCAGATGGGGCCGCTCATCTCGCGGGCCCAGCGCGAGAAGGTGCTCTCCTACATCGAGAAGGGCAAGGCGGAGGGCGCAACCCTCGTCACCGGCGGCGGCATTCCCAACGACGTCTCCGGCGAGGGCTGCTATGTGCAGCCGACGGTGTTTGCGGACGTCACCGACGGTATGACCATTGCGCGTGAGGAGATCTTCGGGCCGGTGATGTGCGTCCTCGACTTCGACGACGAGGCGGAGGTGATTACCCGCGCCAATGCCACCGAATTCGGCCTCTCGGCCGGCGTCTTCACCGCCGATCTCAGCCGCGCCCACCGGGTGGTCGACCGGCTGCAGGCCGGCACGCTCTGGATCAACACCTATAACCTCTGCCCCGTGGAAATCCCCTTCGGCGGCTCGAAGCAATCGGGCTTCGGGCGCGAGAATTCGGCGGCGGCCCTGGAGCATTATACGGAGCTGAAGACGGTCTATGTCGGCATGGGCAAGGTAGAGGCGCCGTATTGAGGCGTTTTGGATAAAGCCCCCTCCCCAACCCCTCCCCACAAGGGGGAGGGATTCGGCCCGAGCGCGCCTCCCGCCGGGTGCCATCAGGCAGGGTCGCAGGAACGGGCAGAACGGCGCGGCTGGTTAACCCCTTCCCCTTGTGGGGAGGGTTTGGGAGGGGCTTTTTGAACGGGGTACAGAACATGCATCAGGCAGATTTCGTCATCATCGGTTCGGGGTCGGCGGGTTCGGCCATGGCCTATCGGCTGTCGGAGGACGGCAAGCATTCGGTGATCGTCATCGAGGCGGGCGGATCGGACTTCGGGCCGTTCATCCAGATGCCGGCGGCGCTCGCCTGGCCGATGAGCATGAAGCGCTACAACTGGGGCTATCTGTCCGAGCCCGAGCCCCACCTCAACAACCGGCGCATCACCGCGCCGCGCGGCAAGGTGCTGGGCGGATCCTCGTCGATCAACGGCCTCGTCTACGTGCGCGGCCATGCGGAGGACTTCAACCGCTGGGAGGAGCTCGGCGCCCGCGGCTGGTCCTATGCGGACGTGCTGCCCTATTTCAAGCGGATGGAGCATAGCCATGGCGGCGAGGACGGCTGGCGCGGCAAGGATGGACCGCTGCATGTCCGGCGCGGCCCCTTCGTCAATCCGCTCTTCCACGCCTTCATCGAGGCGGGCAAGGAGGCGGGCTTCGAGCTGACCGACGACTACAACGGCTCCAAGCAGGAAGGCTTCGGCCTGATGGAGCAGACGATCCATCTCGGGCGCCGCTGGTCGGCCGCCAACGCCTATCTGCGCCCGGCGCTGAAGCGCCAGAACGTGCAACTGGTCTACGGGCTGGCCGAACGGATCGTCATCGAGGATGGCCGGGCCACCGGCGTCGAGATCGTGCAGGGTGCGCGGACGGAAATCGTCAAGGCCAATCGCGAGGTGATCATTGCCGCCTCCTCCTTCAACTCGCCGAAGCTCCTTATGCAGTCGGGCATCGGCCCGGCGCAGCACCTGCAGGAGATGGGGATCGAGGTGAAGCTCGACCGGCCGGGCGTCGGCGCCAACCTGCAGGACCATATGGAGTTCTACTTCCAGCAGGTCTCGAAGAAGCCGGTGTCGCTCTACTCCTGGCTGCCGTGGTTCTGGCAGGGCGTGGCGGGCGCGCAGTGGCTCCTGTCGAAGTCTGGGCTCGGTGCCTCCAACCAGTTCGAGGCCTGCGCCTTCCTGCGCTCGGCGCCTGGGCTGAAACAGCCGGACATCCAGTACCACTTCCTGCCGGTGGCGATCTCCTACGACGGCAAGGCGGCGGCCAAGAGCCACGGCTTCCAGGCGCATGTGGGCTTCAACCTGTCGCAATCGCGCGGCAGCGTGACGCTGCGCTCGCCCGATCCGAAGGACGATCCGGTGATCCGCTTCAACTACATGAGCCATGCGGAGGACTGGGAGAAGTTCCGCCACTGCGTGCGGCTGACCCGCGAGATCTTCGGCCAGGACGCCTTTGCCCCCTATCGCGGGCCGGAGATCCAGCCGGGCGAGTCCGTGCAGTCGGACGAGGCGATCGACGCCTTCCTGCGCGAGCATCTGGAAAGCGCCTATCACCCCTGCGGCACCTGCCGGATGGGCGATCGCGACGATCCGATGGCGGTCGTGGATCCGGAATGCCGGGTGATCGGCATCGACGGTCTGAGGGTCGCCGACAGCTCCATCTTCCCGCACATCACCTATGGCAACCTGAACGGACCAACGATCATGACGGGGGAGAAGGCCGCCGACCACATCCTCGGCCGCCAGCCCCTGCCCCGTTCCAACCAGGAACCCTGGGTCAATCCCCGCGCGGCGGTGAGCGACCGGTAGCGACAGCCGGACGTCCCGTTGCCGGGGGCATTTGCAGAGGAAAGGGCCGCTTTTGCGGGAAGGCGGCCTTGCAATGGCCCTCCCAGGGGCGAATAACGGGCCCTCCCCTTTCCGCAGCAGTCAGTCACCATGCCCTTTTCCTACCGCAAGTCGAAGATGCTCCGTCGGTCCCGCGTGATGCGCGGCTCCTGGCGAGTGTGGAAGCCGCGGGTGGTGTTCTGGATCGGAGCCATCGCCATCGGCCTCGTCAGCGTTGCCTTCGCCTGGGCGGCGGACGAGGCGCAGATGCTGTTCAAGACGGCGACCTCCTCCGGCGCCTACAGCTTCCTGCTGCCACTTCTCCTGACGCCCGCGGGCTTCATCCTCTGCACCTGGCTGGCAATGACCTTCTTCCCCAATGCGCAGGGAAGCGGCATCCCGCAAGCGATCGCGGCACGGCACCTGCGCGACGAGCAGAGCCGGTCGGCGCTGCTGTCGCTGAAGCTTGCGGCAGGCAAGATCGCGCTGACGGTGATCGGCCTCTTCTCCGGCGCCTCCATCGGCCGCGAGGGTCCGACGGTTCAGGTCGGCGCCTCGATCATGCTGGCGGCCGGCCGGTTCGGCGGCATGGCGCAGGGCAAGGGGCTGATCCTCGCCGGTTCCGCCGCGGGCATTGCCGCCGCCTTCAACACGCCGCTTGCCGGCATCGTCTTTGCCATCGAGGAGATGAGCCGCACCTATGAATCGCGCGCCAACGGACTGGTGCTGACGGCCGTGGTGCTGTCGGGTCTGGCGGCGCTGGGGCTCGTCGGCAGCTATACCTATTTCGGCGAGAATTCGCTGGCAGTCGCAACAAGGCTCGACTGGCTGATGGTGGTGCTCTGCGGCGTCGGCGGCGGGGCGCTCGGCGCCAGCTTCAGCCACGGAGCGCTGACGCTCTCGCGCCGTATCCGCCGCTGGGCGCAGCCGGCGCCGCTGAAGAGGATGATCATGCTGGCCGGAGGCTGCGGCTTGGCGGTTGCCGTCATCGGCATCGTCTCGGGCGGCCAGACCTTCGGCACCGGCTACGACCAGGCGCGGTCGATGCTGGAGGGCGAGATGCTGTCGCCGCTGTTCTTCCTGGAGAAGCTCGCCAGCACCTTCCTGTCGATGATCTCCGGCATTCCCGGCGGCATCTTCGCGCCATCACTGGCGGTCGGAGTCGGCTTTGGCGGCACGCTCGGCACCCTGCTCGGCGCCAGCGTCGCGCTGTCGGCCATGCTCGGCATGGCCGGCTATTTCGCCGGTGTCGTGCAGGCGCCGATGACGGCCTTCGTCATCATCATCGAGATGACCGGCAACCACGAGGCGGTGATCCCGATCATGGCCGCCTCCATGCTGGGCTACATCACCTCGCGGATGATCGCGCCGGTGCCGCTCTATCACGGGCTGTCGCGGCCCTTCATCGCGCAGGCGATCCGCGCGCGGCGCGGCGCAGACGACCGCCCGCAAGTAGGCTAGAGAAAGCCGATCCAGCGGCCGGCAACGATCGCGCTTGTCCAGATGATGATCGAGGCGAGCGCCGAAAGTCGCAGGGCAGCCGAGGCATGGCCATCGGTCGTGGCCCGGCGCCAGCCGATGCCGCGATGCAGGACGAGCGCATGCGCCAACCCGACCGCCACCAGCGCAAGCTTGGCCAGAAAGGCTGCATTCCCGGCGTATTCCACGGGCCGCACCGAGAAGAGGCAAAGACCCGTGAGGATCGCCAGCCCCGCGCCCGCGGCTGCCATGCGGGAGAGGAAGCCGGCGATGACGTGGAGGGGCACGGAGCGGTTCAGCCCGAGGATGCGCAGGTCGAGCGCCAGGATGGATCCGTAGAGCACGCCGATCCCCATGATGTGCGCGGCGTTCACCAGCAGGTAGAGCGTCGGCGCGGCAATCAGCGCCCGCGCCACCCCGGTTTCTGCAAGTGGCGCGAGCCATTCCACGAGTGCTGCCTCAGTTGGTCTCGATGCGCTCGGGATAGATGTCGTAGGTCTTGGTACCGACCATGACCCGGACCGCCTTCATGCGCAGCTCCTCCGGATCCTGCGAGCGATTGCCGATCAGGGTGACGGCATCGCCGACGTTCGCCACGCCCTCGACGAAGCCGGAGCGCTGGGTCTTGCCGGGATTGCTGAGTTCGACCGTCCAGACGCCGTCCTCGGCCTGGACTTCCATGGAGGGATGCGGCGGGGCAAACGAGATGGCGGTGATGGTGCCGTTCAGCTCGATCTGTTCGGCCTCTGCCCATGAAAATCCATGATGGGCGACCGCGGTGCCGGCTGCGGCGATGGAAATGGCGATGCCGGCAAACAGTCGCGGCAGGAGCAGGTGCGTCATGTCGTTCTCCTCGGGTTGGCTGTCCCACAGACATGTAGAGCGTGGCGATTCGCGCCAGAGGGCCTCACCGTTTAGTGATGGCCCGTTCGTGACAGGACCGCGAGGTCTATCCGGCCACCGCTCTCACGGCCGGCTTGAAAGCGGTGGCCGACCTCTTGCCTACAGAGGGGGAGGCCTTAATTTCTCTCTTCCGGCAACGCGGGGGATAGAGGACCGTGTTTACCGACACAGGCTTGTTGAGGAGTTGCATGCCGCATCGAACGCGATCAGACCGAGTGACATTAACGGACGTGGCAGAGAGCCTCGGGATCAGCTCGATCACCGTGTCGCGCGCCCTGCGGGAGCCGGACAAGGTCTCCGAGCCGCTGCGCGAGCGCATCCTGCAACAGGTCGAGCAGATGGGCTATGTGCCGGACCTTGCGGCGCGCGCGCTCGCCAGCCGGCAAAGCGGCGTGATCGGCGTGCTGGCGCCGGCGCTGACCAACCACGCCCACCTCAGCATCATGCGCGGCATCGAGGAGCGCGTGCGCGATTCCGGATTGCGCATCCAATATGCCAACTGCCGCAACGATCCACAGGAGGAGTGTCGGCAGATCCGGCTGTTCCTGTCGCAAAATCCGGCGGGCATCCTCTTGTCGGGACTGCAGGCGCGCGACGGCGTGCTGGAGCTCCTGAAGTCGGCGCCCTGCCCCGTGGTGCAGATCGTCGACCTTCACCTCACCCCGAGCGGGCTGGCCGTCGGCATCAACCACTGCGAAGCCACTGCCACGGCGATCCGCCACCTGATCGCCTGCGGCTACCGGCGCATCGGCATGATCGGCGGCAGCCGGGACGTGCGGGCGGAACGCAAGCACGAAGGCTACAGCCTGGCAATGCGCGAGGCGGGCCTTCTGGACCCCGCTCTCGTGGTGTCGGCGGACGATCCGACGGGCATTGCGCTGGGCTGCCAGCTCCTGCAGCAGTTGAAGGCGCAGGCGCCGGATGCCGACTGCGTCTTCTGCCAGAACGACGACCTGGCGCTGGGGGCCCTGTTCGAGGCGCAAAGGCTCGGCCTCTCGGTGCCGGACTTCGGCATCTGCGGCTACAACGACCTGGGGTTTGCCGCCTACACCCAGCCGGCGCTTACCACCGTCCGCGTGCCGCGCTTCGACATGGGATATCGCGCCGTCGACATACTGATCCGCGCGGTAAACGGCGAAGCCACGCCCGAGGCGCCCATCGACCTCGGGTTCACGCTCATCGAACGGCAGACGACGCGGCAGCTCGCCTAGAGCCGCCGCGTGGCCCGGATCAGATATCGCTTGCGGCGTTCTGGAACAGCTCGGTTGCCTGTGCCGAGGTCATCCGGCGGACGTCCGCCTCGTCGCGGCGGTTGGCGAAGAGCTCGCTTGCCATGATCTGATCGGCAAGATCGGCCGGCAGCGACAGCACGACGCGTTCCCCCTCGTAGCGGATGCCGATCCCGCCGCTGCGCTTGGCGGCAATCATGCCGCCGGCGATTGTGTTGTGCGTGTCGGGATCGATCAGAATGAAGGCGCCGGTGGAGCGGTTCTGGTCGTAGGTGTCGAAGATCGCCGGTTCGTCGAAGGAGAGCCGCACCTTGCCGATGGCATTCATTGCCAGCCGGTCCGCGTGAGAGCGCCACGAGCCGCTGGACAGCTCCAGCTGGGAGAGCGGCTTGACCGAGACACGCTGGCGGCGACTGCCGCTCTTCAGCCAGTAGCGCTTGCCGGGCTCGATCCCGTCCGGCTGCAACGCCACGATCTGCGCCTCGAACTCCAGCCCGGTCATCGGCTGGGCGTCGAGCGAGACGATCATGTCGCCGCGCGAGACGTCCACCTGACGGTCGAGGACCAGGGTGATTGCGTCGCCGGCGACGGCCGCGTTGCGGACGAGGTCGAAGGTGACGATCTGCTTGACGTTGGCGATCATGCCGGACGGCAGGATGACGACGGAATCGCCGGGCTTCACCGAGCCGCCGGCGACCGTGCCCTGATAGCCGCGGAAGCTTTCGCCCGGCCGCGAGACGCGCTGCACCGGCAGACGGAAGCCGCCGGCCTGGGCGGAACGGACGGTGGCGAGCTCCAGCGTCTCGACGAGCGTCGGGCCATCGTACCAGAGCATGACGGCGCCTGCCGGATAGACGACGTTCTCACCCTTCAGGGCCGACATCGGGATGGCGGTGATCTGGCGCACGCCGAGCGACAGGGCCAGCTCCCGGAAGTCATGCGAGATGGCATCGAAGATCGCCTGGTCGTAGCCGACGAGATCGAACTTGTTGACCGCCAGCACGAACTGCTTGATGCCCATCAGCGAGGCGATCGTGGCATGGCGGCGGGTCTGCTCGAGAAGGCCGGTGCGGGCGTCGACGAGCAGCACGGCGAGATCGGCGGTCGAAGCACCAGTCGCCATGTTGCGGGTGTACTGCTCGTGGCCGGGCGTATCGGCAACGATGAAGGAGCGCCGGTCGGTGGCGAAATAGCGGTAGGCGACATCGATGGTGATGCCCTGCTCTCGCTCGGCCTGCAGACCGTCGAGCAGCAGCGCGAAATCGGGCAGGCCGAGATCGTTCTGCTGGCCGCTGTCGCGCCGCAGCGTCGCGGCCTGGTCTTCCTTGACGGCCTTGGTGTCCCACAGCAGGCGGCCGATCAGCGTCGACTTGCCGTCGTCGACCGAGCCGCAGGTGATGAGACGCAACGGGCGCAGGTCGCGCGTGACCGCAACGGCATCTGCGGCGGGATGGACGGCGGCGGCGGTGGCGGATGCGGTCATCTCAGAAATACCCTTCGCGTTTCTTCTTCTCCATCGAGCCGGACTGGTCGCGGTCGATGGCGCGTCCCTGACGTTCGGAGACAGTGGCAATCTCGAGTTCGGCGATCACCTCGTCGAGCGTCGTGGCCCGCGAACGGATCGCCCCGGTGAGCGGGAAGCAGCCGAGCGTGCGGAAGCGGATGAAATCGTGCTGCACGGTCTCGCCGGGCAGGCGCTCGAGGCGCGGATCCTCGGCATGGATCATCATGCCGTCGCGCTCGACGAAGGGGCGTTCGGCGGCGAAATAGAGCGGCACCAGGGGAATGTCCTCCGCCTGGATGTAGCGCCAGATGTCCACCTCGGTCCAGTTGGAGAGCGGGAAGGCGCGCACGCTCTCGCCCTTGCGGACCATGCCATTGTAGACGTTCCAGAGTTCCGGGCGCTGGTTGCGCGGATCCCAGCGGTGGTCCGGCGTGCGGAAGGAATAGATGCGCTCCTTGGCGCGGCTTGCCTCCTCGTCGCGACGGGCACCGCCGAAGGCTGCATCATATTTGCCGGCGTCGAGCGCCTGGCGCAGCGCCTCGGTCTTCATGATATCGGTGTAGAGCGCCGAGCCATGGGTGAAGGGCGTGACGTTTTCCGCCTTGCCGCGGGCATTGGTGTGGACGACGAGGTCGAGCTCATACTTCCGGGCAATCTCGTCGCGGAAGCGGATCATCTCCTTGAACTTCCAGCCGGTATCGACGTGGAGCAAGGGAAACGGCACGCGGCCCGGATGGAAGGCCTTGCGCGCCAGATGCAGCAGGACGGAAGAATCCTTGCCGATCGAATAGAGCATCACCGGACGCTCGAATTCGGCCGCAACCTCGCGGAAGATATGGATCGCCTCGTTTTCGAGCGCCTTCAGGTGCGGATCGAGCGGCGGTTTGGTCGACGAAGCAGGCCTTGGCTCTGCTGCGTGGATAACATCGGTCATCAGGGATTCTCCGGGGCGGACAAGGGTCTACCGGCTAAAGGGAACTGGAAGTGAGGGACGAGGCTGCCGCCTCGGGGACATGCAGGCCGCATTCGCGCTTTTCGTCGTTTTCCCACCACCAGCGCCCGGCCCGTTCCGGCTCTCCGGGCTTGATGGCACGGGTGCAGGGCTCGCAGCCGATCGACGGATAGCCGCGCCGGTGCAGCGGATTGGTGGGGACGGCGTGCTTCTCGACATAGGCTGCGATCTCGTCGAGCGACCAGTCGGCAAGCGGGTTGACCTTGAAGAGGCCGCGCTCGGCGTCGTACTCGACGAAGGGCGTTGCGGCGCGGTTGCCGGACTGGCTTCGGCGAAGGCCGGTGACCCAGACCGTCGCCCCATCCAGGGCCCTGGCGAGCGGCGCGACCTTGCGGACATGACAGCAGGCGTGGCGGGCCTCGACGCTCTCGTAGAAACCGTTGAGGCCGTATTGCGCGACGTAGCCGGCGACATCGGACTCCTGCGGACGGTGCCGACGAATCTCGATGCCGAAGCGATCCTCCGTCTCGTCGATCAGCGCCAGGGTCTCGGGAAACAGCCGGCCCGTCTCCAGCGTCGCCACCTCTATGTCGAGCCGCTCCATGCCGATGGCCGCGGTGATGACCTGGTCCTCAATCCCGAGGCTGGAGGTGAAGACCGCACGGCCGATGCCCGCTGCAAGCCTCAACCGGCTGGCGAGATCCAGGGTCTCGAAACGGGCGTCGAGGGTGGCGGCGAGTTCGGCCGGGCGCAGGCCGGAGAGATCGTGGATCGTCATGTGGGTCTTTCCATCATCTTTGCCCGATTATGGAAGCTTGCGACGGCCCTGCACAGAAACAGCGGTTTCACCAGGCGCGGATGATGAGCAAATCTCTCTCCAAAGCTTCGCCGGCGGAGAAAAGCTGCCGTACCGGAGGCCGCGACCCGGGACAGGCCGCGCCAGCGTTTGAAATCCCACATGGTTTCCGCTAAGCCGAAGGGCAGTATCAAACCGCGCCGCCGAAACCGGCCGTGCGGCCGGCATATGTGGTTGCGCAATGATTTCCCAGAAGGCGAGATACGCATTGAGGGCGCTGACGGCTCTGGCCCAGTCGGGCGACGGCGCGTCGATGATGATCTCGGAGATTGCCGCGCAGCAGTGCATCCCGAAGAAGTTCCTGGAGCAGATCCTGCTCGACCTGAAGCGGGCCGGCATCGTCGCCAGCCGGCGCGGCAAGCAGGGCGGATACCTGCTCCTGAAGCCGGCCGACACCATCACCTACGGTGACGTGCTGCGGCTGATCGACGGCCCGATCGCGCCGCTCCCCTGCCTGTCGGTGACCGCCTACCGCAAATGCGAGGACTGCGACGGCGAGCAGCTCTGCGAGATCCGCCACGTCTTCGCCCGCGTCGCCGACGCCACTCGCGACGTGCTGTTCAGCACCACGATTGCCGATGCCCTGGACGACACCGCGAAGTCGCGGGAACTTCTGACGGCGTGATGCCTCTTTTCGGCGCCTGCCGTCGGATGCTTCCTCTCCTGATCCAGCCGCTTGCTCCGTGCGTGCTTGCCGGACGCCGCCTCGGCGACAGTAAACCACCCCCTGACACCACGACCCAAGGTTTTTGCTTTCTTCCAGTTCCCCGTTGTCAAAGACTACTTAATCGGTAGTGTTAGTCGGGTAACCACGGAGGGAAGTCAGCATGTTCAACTTCAGCCTTGGATTGGGCGCCCTCGCCCTTGGCCTTTCGCTTACCGCCGGCCTGTTCGGCCCCGCTCAGGCAGAGACCACCCTGCTCAATGTCTCCTACGATCCGACGCGCGAATTCTACGAGGAGTACAATGCTCTCTTTGCCGAGCACTGGCAGCAGGAGACCGGCGAAACCATCATGATCGAGCAGTCGCACGGCGGTTCCGGCCGGCAGGCCCGCGGCGTCATCGAGGGCCTCGATGCCGATGTGGTGACGCTGGCGCTCGGCAGCGACATCGATGCGATCGCCAAGCACAGCGGCAGGATCTCGCCGGACTGGCGCGGCAGGTTCCCGCACAACTCCGCGCCCTATACCTCGACCATCGTCTTCCTGGTGCGCAAGGGCAATCCGAAGGACGTCCACGACTGGAACGACCTGGTGAAGGACGGCGTCGAGATCGTCACGCCGAATCCGAAGACGTCGGGCGGCGCCCGCTGGAACTACCTGGCCGCCTGGGCCTTCGCCAACCACGCCTTCGGAGGCGATCAGGAGAAGATCAAGGCCTATATGGCCGACCTCTTCACCCATGTGGTGGTGATGGACACCGGCGCCCGCGGCGCCACCACGACGTTTACCGAGCGCGCGATGGGCGACGTGCTGCTGGCATGGGAGAACGAGGCTTATCTGGCGCTGAAGGAGATGGGCCCGGAGAACTTCGACATCGTCGTGCCGCCGTTCTCGATCCGCGCCGAACCGCCGGTCGCCGTCGTCGACGCCAATGTCGACAAGCGGGGCACGCGCCAGGCCGCCGAGGCCTATCTGCAGCACCTCTATTCCGACGAGGCGCAGAGGCTGATCGCCAGGCACTTCTTCCGCCCGGCCAATCCCGCGGCCGTGCCGCCGGACCTCCTGCAGCATCTGCCCGACATCACGCTGGTGACGATCGACGACCCGATCTTCGGCGGCTGGGAGAAGACGCAGGCCGAGCACTTCTCCAATGGCGGGATCTTCGACCAGATCCAGGCAGGCCGGAACTGACACACAGGGGCGGCGGGTGAGGATCTCCACCCGCCGCTCCCGTAACAAATATGTCATGTCAGCCGGAACAAAAACCGTCGCAGCGGATTCGGACTTAATCCCTCGTCAATGGAGAGCAACATGGCAATGTCGGCGCATATCCACGTCAAGCCAGAGGATCACATCCTGACCATCCAGGAGGCGATCGAGCCGGTCTACAACCGGCTGGCCCTCGAATGCGAGGCCCGGATCATCGAGGCCGCAGTCCGCGCCGGCTGGTCCGCCGAAGAGGCGGTCATGGCCATCGAGGATCTTCGCAAGCGCGAGATGCTCGAGAACACCCATTAAGCCTCCGTCTCGTCGTCCGCTGACGCCTATGGAGAGCCGGCTGAAGAGCCGGGCTCGTTTCCGTGCCGCGACACACGAAGGCGTGAAGGAACGGCCTGCTCTACCGTGACTTGGAACGGGCAAAGGAGGACGCCATGGCATCCGAGTGGCCCATGTTCATTCTGCAATCGATTGCGGTTATCGCGCTGGTGGGAGCGCTGTTCATCCGGACATGAATGCGTGCGCGCGCCATGTTCGCGCGGCGCATCCACAATCATCCGTCGCGCCAGAGCACCTTGACGGCCATGGTCGCGGCCGAAGTCCGTTTTTCCACCATCAGCTTGTTGAAGATCTGCTCCAGGTGCTTGTTGACCGTTCGCGGCGACATCTTGAGGATGTCGGCGATCTCCTTGTTGGCCTTGCCGTGGGCAATCCACAACAGCACTTCCGCCTCCCGCAGCGTCAGCCCGAAGGCCTTGGCGAGCTGCTCCTCGTCGGTGCCCCGATGCCGATCGACGAGGCGCAGCAGGACCTCCTCGCCGCCGTCGTCCGACAGCAGGCGAAGCTCCAGGTCCTGGCCGTTGCGGGAGCAGCGGAACGCCCCGCCGAGAGGGGCAGAGGGTGCGGTGTCCACCACCTGTCCAAGCCATTCCACCAGGTCCCAGGGCAGATAGGCGCCCTGGTCCGAGCGGATGCCGGCGCGCTGCAGGAGGTCGGCGGCCTGCTGCGTCGACCACAGGATCCGGCCGCGTCGGTCGCAGGAGACGATCCAGCGCCCCGTGGAATCCAGCGCGCGCCGCGCCGAGCGCGCCCGGCGCGCATTGCCGAGGTGGACGCGCATCCGCGCGAACAGCTCGTTCAGTTCGATCGGCTTGCTGACGAAATCCACGCCGCCGGCCGCAAGCGCACGCATGACATGCTCGCTCTCATTGAAGCCGGTCATGAAGATGATCGGAATATCCTCGAAGCCGCGTTCCGACTTCAGGATCTGGCAGGTCTCGAAGCCGTCGAGCCCCGGCATCACCGCGTCCATCAGGACGATGTCGGGCGAATTGCTGTTGGCCATCGAGATCGCCTGCCGGCCGCTGTTGCAGGTCAGCACGTCCATCCCTTCCAGCGTCAGGGCGTCGGACAGCATGAACAGGGCGTCGGGCGAATCGTCGACCACAAGGACGCGACTGCTCTCCGGAAGGTCAGGCATTTTTCACCTCCTCGATGACGGCCAGGAAGTCACGAAGACGGTAGTTCGTGACGAGAAGCCGCATATGGCCGCAGAACCGGGCCGTTGACGGCGACGAGCTCTCGATGTCGTTCAGCATGGCTTCGATCGAGCGGACGAAGCCTGTTTCACCCAGTGTCCGTAGCTGCTTCAGCTTGCTGCGGTCCGGCAGTTCGCCGGCGGAAAAGCCTCGCTGCATCTCCACCTCGACCGCCCCTTCCCCTTCATGCACCCATGTCACCGACATCAGCGTCGCAAACCAGTCGAACAGTTCGTCGAAGCTGAAGGGCTTGATGAGATAGGCGTCGAAAAGATCCGCATGCTCCGGCCGGGTCCGCTCGTTGCCCGCATCCGCCGACAGCATGATGATCGGCAGCTGCCGGCCGATCCGCCGGCGCACCTGTCGCGCCACGTCCCAGCCGGAGATGCCGGGCATGGCGATGTCGAGGACGAGAATGTCCGGCCGATAGAGCGACAGAGCCGAAAGACAGGCCCGGCCATCGGCCGCCGTGATGACGGTGAAGCCCAGCGGCCGCAGCACATCCTCGAGAAGCGCACGCTGGTTGCCGTCGTCGTCGGCCACCAGCACGGTCCGGCGCGGCCCCTCGTAGCCGCTGATGCGCGAGACGGCGGCGGGCGCGTCTTCCGGACCGACGGCGGCGGAAAGGTGCAGCCGGACGCCGAAATAGCTGCCGACGCCGGCAGTGCTGTGCACCGTGAGTTCGCCGCCCATGATCTCGACCAGGAGCTTGGTAATGGTCAGGCCCAATCCGGTGCCCGGCGGGCGGTTTGCGTCCATCGCCTGCTCGGCCCGCTCGAACGGCAGGAACACCCGCTCGATGTCTGCCGCGCCGATGCCGACGCCGGTGTCCTCGATCTCGAAGGTCGCCACCTGCCCGCGGTAGGTGACCGTCAGGCTGACCTTGCCGTGGTCGGTGAACTTGATCGCATTCGACAGGAGGTTGATCAGCACCTGCCGCAGCCGCTTCTCGTCGGTGACAACATAGTCCGGCATCGACGAGCTGGCATGGAACTCGAAGTCGATCCCCTTGGCCTGCGCCTGCAGCGTCAGCATGTCGACGATCTGGTCGAGGAAGGGCCGGAGCGCAATCTTGTGCCGGAAGATCTCCAGCCGACCCGCCTCGATCTTGGAGATGTCGAGGAGCCCTTCGATCATGTCGGCCAGATGCTCCCCGCTGCGCTTGATCGTGCGTGCCGCATTGTGGATGTAGACCGGCAGCCCCTTCTGCCGTTCCAGCAGTTGGGCGTAGCCGAGAATGGCGCTGAGCGGCGTGCGCAGCTCGTGGCTGAGGCCCACCACATATTTGCTCTTGGCGACATTCGCCTGCTCGGCCACCTCCTTGGCCTTCTGCAGCAGACGGTCCGTCTCCTCGTGCGCCTGGATCTCGTCCATCAGCAGCCGCGTGTGCTTGCGCGCCTCGTCTTCCGCGAACTTGCGGCTCTCCTGGGCGAGCACGAAGAGCCACACGATGATGCCGGCAATGATGAAGACGATGATGAACAGCTTCCACAAGACGGTGGCAATCTGCGCGGCCGGCAGGGTTCGGTCGAGGCTGCTCTGGAAATAGATCAGCCAGAAGACCAAGCCGATCAGCGCGGTGACCACCGTCAGCACCGCCAGATACTGGGCAAGCCGGCTCTCCAGGAAGGTCGCGACACGATGCGGCAGGAAGGTCGCCGTGAAGCCGCGCAGCTGCTCCATGAAGCGCGCGTCCGTCTTGCAGGCGTCGAGGCAGCGCGCATCGAGCGAACAGCAGAGCGAGCAGATCGGCCCCGAATAGATCGGGCAGCGTGCCATGTCCTCGCTGTCGAAATGGTGCTCGCAGATGCAGCACTCGATCCGTTGCGCGGTCTTCCAGTCGGCGGGCGACTGGCGGGCAATGTAGTAGCGCCCGCCGGTTGCGAAGGCGATGACCGGCGAAAGCACGAAGGCGGAGGCGAGCGCGACGTAGATGTAGACTGCCGCAAGCGTCGGGCCGAAGACGCCGAAATAGGCGATCAGTCCGGCAAGGGCCGAGATCGACATGGAGCCGAAGCCGACCGGGTTGATGTCGTAGAGATGCGCCCGCTTGAATTCGATGGACCGTGGCGACAACCCCAGCGGCTTGTTGATGACGAGATCCGCGACGATGGCGCCCATCCACGAGACCGCCAGAATGGAATAGAGCCCGAGCGTCTGCTCCAGCGCCTTGTAGACCCCGAACTCCATCAGCAGCAGTCCGAGCAGGACGTTGAACACCAGCCAGACCACGCGGCCCGGGTGGCTGTGCGTCAGGCGCGAGAAGAAGTTCGACCAGGCAATCGAACCCGCATAGCTGTTGGTGACGTTGATCTTGGCCTGGCAGATGATCACGAAGACGCCGGTGAGCCCCAGCGCCAGCTCCGGCGACGCCAGCATTTCCCTGAACACGCTGAGATACATCTGCGTCGGGTCGGCGGCATCGGCGAAATCGACGCCGTGCTGGAAGGCATAGAAGGCGAGAAACGAGCCCGCCATGATCTTCAGGCCGCCGATGACGGCCCAGCCGGGACCTGCCGACAGGAGGGCTGCCCACCACCGCCACCGGTTCTGTCGGTCCTGGCGCGGCAGAAACCGAAGGAAGTCGACCTGTTCGCCGATCTGCGCCACCAGCGAGAACAGCACCGCCGACGCGGCGCCGAAATAGACGATGTCGATCGAGCCGTCGGATTGTCCCCATAGCCCCGTGTAGCCGGTCCACTGTCGCACGGAGACGTGGCTCTGCGCGGCGATGAAGACGAAGGGGGCAAGCTGCAGCACGATCCAGAACGGCTGCGTCCAGGCCTGGAAACGGCTGATGAAGGTCACCCCGTGGGTCACCAGCGGAATGATCGCCAGCGCGCTGACGATGTAGCCGATGGAGAGCGGCAGCCCGGTGCACAGCTCCAGGGCCGTCGCCACGATGGCGGCCTCGATAGCGAAGAAGATGAAGGTGAAGGTCGCGTAGATCAGCGAGGTGACGGTCGATCCGATATAGCCGAAGCCCGCTCCGCGCGTGAGAAGATCGATATCGACCCCGTATTTGGCGGCATTATAGGCAATCGGCACGCCCATGAGGAAGATGATCGTGCAGGTGACGCCGATTGCCATCGCCGCATTGGCAAAGCCGTAGTTCAGCGTGATCGACCCGCCGATCGCTTCCAGCGCCAGGAAGGAGATGGCGCCGATGGCCGTATTGGCGATGCGCCCGGTGGAAAAACGCCTGACCCGGTAGGCGGTGAAACGCAGCGCGTAGTCTTCCAGGGTCTGGTTGGCGACCCACTTGTTGTAGATCCGGCGATTTCGGGGCACCCGCTCGGCTGCGGTCACGAAATACTACTCCTCAAGATCGACTGCGACACCCGTCACGCGAGACACGGCGTCCTTGCTGCAATGCAGAAGCAAGAAATGTTCCAGCGGGCTCCGCATGCTCCCGGACACGGTCGCCCGCCCCTTCAGCCCATGGAAGCTGCGCCGGCTTTTTCGAGCAAAATCAGCTGCTCGCTCCCCTCCTTGCGTCATCTGTCCTGATGCTAGGGGGAAAATGCTCAGGGGCAAATACGTCAAACGCTCCATTGTTGCGCCGCAGCAACGCCGTGACACTCGCGACAGTTGGCTGGACATAGCCAGCACCTTTCGAAACCAGCGAGAAGAGGCTCCGCCATGAAGGAAGATCCGTCGAAGAACCTGATGTCCGTGACCCGCAGATCCCTGCTGGCTGGCATCGCCGCCATACCGCTTCTGTCAATCACCGGCATGCCGCTTCTGGCCGCCGACTATCCGACGGCGACCGTCAACACGACGGGGCTCGCCGTCACCGACGACACCGTGAAGGTCGGCATCCTGCACTCCGTCACCGGCACCATGGCGATCAGCGAGACCGGTTCGGTGCAGGCCGAGAAGCTGGCGATCGAGCAGATCAACGCCATGGGCGGTGTGCTGGGCCGCAAGATCGAGTTCATCCAGGAAGATGGCGCCTCCGACTGGCCGACCTTCGCCGAAAAGGCCAAGAAGCTGCTGGTCCAGGACAAGGCTGCGGCCGTCTTCGGCTGCTGGACCTCCGCATCGCGCAAGGCCGTGCTGCCGGTCTTCGAGCAGTACAACGGCATGCTCTACTATCCGACCTTCTACGAAGGCCTCGAGGAGAGCCCGAACGTCATCTACACCGGCCAGGAAGCCACCCAGCAGATTCTTGCCGGCATCGACTGGGTCGTGAAGGAGAAGGGTGCGAAGTCCTTCTACCTCCTGGGCTCGGACTATATCTGGCCGCGCACCTCCAACAAGATCGCCCGCAAGCACATCGAAAAGCTCGGGCTCGAAGTGGTCGGCGAGGAGTATTATCCGCTGGGTCACACCCAGTTCAACTCGGTGATCAACAAAATCAAGCTTAAGAAGCCGGACGTGATCTACGCCATCGTCGTCGGCGGCTCCAACGTCGCCTTCTACAAGCAGCTGAAGGCCGCCGGCATCGATCTTGCCAAGGAAAAGCCGCTGCTCCTGACTATCTCGGTGACCGAGGACGAGATCCTCGGCATCGGCGGCGAGAACATGGCCGGCGCCTACGCCATGATGAAATACTTCCAGAGCCTGGACAACGACAACAACAAGGCCTTCGTCGAAGCCTTCAAGAAGATGTGGGGCGACGACATCGTCATCGGCGACGTCACCCAGGCGGCCTATCTCGGCCCCTGGCTGTGGAAGGCCGCCGTCGAGAAGGCCGGCTCCTTCGACATCGACAAGATCAAGGCAGCCTCGCCGGGCATCGAACTCACCACGGCACCCGAAGGCTACGTCAAGATCCACGAGAACCATCACCTCTGGTCCAAGGCCCGCGTCGGCCATGCCCAGCTCGATGGCCAGTACAAGGTGGTCTACGAGACGAGCGAGCTGATGGAGCCCGATCCCTTCCCCGAAGGCTATCAATAAGCCTCGCCTGGCGCTGCCCCTCCACCACGGGCGGGCAGCGTCCTTTCTCCTTCCCCGACAGCGAACCGGCGAGGCCGCGATGATTGGCGACTATACCTTCGGCGAATTCACTTCGATCCTGGCCATGCAGGGGTTTGCAGGCCTCAGCCTGTTCTCGGTCTTCGTGCTGATGGCGCTCGGCCTGGCGATCATCTTCGGCCAGATGGGCGTCATCAACATGGCCCACGGCGAGTTCATGATCCTCGGCGCCTATGTCACCTACCTCTGCTCGCACCTGGTGACGACCTATGTGCCGGTGCTGTTTCCGGTCTACTTCTTCGCCGCCATGGTGCTCGCCTTCTGCGCCTCCTTTTCACTGGGGGTTCTGGTCGAATGGGCGCTGATCCGGCATCTCTACAGACGCCCGCTCGACACGCTTCTCGCCACCTGGGGCCTCTCGCTGATCCTGCAGCAGGTCTACCGCTCCGTCTTCGGCGCCCGCGAGGTGGGCGTCACGCTGCCGGACTGGATGATGGGTTCGGTGGCGCTGACCGACATGATCGAGATCCCGATCAACGGCCTCTTCGTCATGGGGCTGACGATCCTGATCGCCTTCGGCGTCTATCTGATGATGGCGCGCTCCACCTTCGGCAAGCAGGTGCGCGCCGTGCTGCAGAACCGGGTGATGGCGGGTGCGGTCGGCATCAACACCAAGCGCGTCGACCGGCTGACCTTCGGGCTCGGCTGCGGCATCGCCGGCATCGCCGGTGCGGCGTTTACGATGATCGGCTCCACCGGCCCGACCGCCGGCCAGCTCTACATCGTCGACACCTTCCTGGTGGTCGTCTTCGGCGGCGCCGGCAGCCTGATCGGCACCATCGCCTCCGCCTTCACCATCTCGCAGGCCCAGTCGACGATGGAGTTCTTCATGAGCGGGTCCATGGCCAAGGTCCTGACCCTGCTCACCGTCGTCGGCATCCTGATGCTGCGCCCGCAAGGCCTGTTCACTCTCAACATCCGCCGCTGAGGACCATTCCATGACCTCCGACACCCAGCTTTTCAAACCCCGCGAATGGGTCGCACTGGCCATCCTCGCCGCCATCATCCTGATCGTCATCCCGATCGGCGTCGACACCTTCCGCCTGAACCTGGTCGGCAAATACCTGACCTATGCCTTCGTCGCAATCGGCCTCGTCTTGTGCTGGGGTCTCGGCGGCATCCTGAGCCTCGGCCAGGGCATCTTCTTCGGGCTCGGGGGCTATTGCATGGCCATGTTCCTGAAGCTCGAGGCGTCGACGCCCGAGGCCACCAAGATCCAGTCGACGCCCGGCATTCCGGACTTCATGGACTGGAACCAGATCACCGAACTGCCCTTCTGGTGGCAGCCGTTCCACTCGCTGAGCTTCACGCTGGTCGCCATCGTCGCCGTGCCTGCGATCTTCGCCTACATCATCGGCGCGGCGATGTTCAAGCGGCGCGTCGGCGGCGTCTATTTCGCCATCATCACCCAGGCAGTCGCGGCGATCCTCACCATCCTCATCATCGGCCAGCAGGGATATACCGGCGGCGTCAACGGCATCACCGACCTGCGGACGCTGCTGGGCTGGGACATCCGCACCGACGACGCCAAGACGGTGCTCTATTTCGTCAATGCCGTGCTTCTGATCGCCTGCCTCGTCGCGGCCCAGTTCGTGCGGGTCTCCAAGTTCGGCCGCCTGCTTGTCGCCATGCGCGACCGCGAGGACCGCGTCCGCTTCTCCGGCTATGACGTCGCCAACTTCAAGATCTTCATCTTCTGCCTGGCGGCGGCCTTCTCCGCCATCGGCGGCGCGATGTTCACCCTGCAGGTGGGGTTCATGTCGCCCTCCTTCGTCGGCATCGTTCCGTCGATCGAGATGGTGATCTTCTGCGCGGTCGGCGGACGCATGTCGCTGTTCGGCGCCGTCTATGGCGCCCTTCTCGTCAACTTCGCCAAGACCACGTTTTCCGAGAGCTTTCCCGAACTCTGGCTGTTTGCCATGGGCGGGCTGTTCATCGCGGTCGTCATGGCCTTCCCCAACGGGCTTGCCGGCGTCTTCCGCGATCATGTCGAACCGGCACTTCTGAAGCTTGCACAGCGCCTCCCCCTCTGGCGTGCCGGTGGCGTGCCCCTTTCCTCCTCCGCCAAGTGAAAGGCCCCAAACCATGGATCCGAGCGCACCCGCCGATTTCCTCCTCAGCGTCGAGGGCCTGACGGTCTCCTTCGACGGCTTCAAGGCCGTCAACGACCTCTCCTTCTACGTCGACGAGAACGAGATCCGCGTCATCATCGGCCCGAATGGCGCGGGCAAGACCACCGTCCTCGACCTGATCTGCGGCCGCACCAGGCCGACGGAGGGCTCGATCCGCTTCAAGGGCCAGGAACTGACCGGCATGCGCGAGCACGAGATCGTCCATGCCGGGGTGGGCCGCAAGTTCCAGAACCCGTCGATCTACGAGGACCTGACGGTTTTCGAGAACCTGGAGCTGTCCTTCCCTCGCGGCCGCAATGTCTTCGGCGCGCTGTTCTTCCGCCGCGACGCCGAGGTCCGCGACCGGGTCGAGGAGGTGGCCGAGATGATCTTCCTGAAGGACCACCTCGACACCGAGGCCGCGATCCTCAGCCACGGGCAGAAGCAGTGGCTGGAGATCGGCATGCTGCTGATCCAGAGCCCGAAGCTCCTGATGCTCGACGAGCCGGTCGCCGGCATGAGCATCGCCGAGCGGGTGAAGACCGCCGAACTGCTCAACACCATCATCCGCAACCAGTCGGTGATCGTCATCGAGCACGACATGAAGTTCGTCGAGGACATCGCGCACCGCGTCACCGTGCTGCACCAGGGCAAGGTGCTGTCGGAGGGCACGATGGACCGCGTCAAGCACGACCCCAAGGTCGTCGAAGTCTATCTCGGGCACTAGGAGACCGCCATGCTCGCAGTCGAAAACCTCCACGTCGCCTATGGCCAGAGCGAGGTCATCCATGGCCTCGACCTCTCGCTCGCTCCTGGCGAGATCGTCGCCATCATGGGCCGCAACGGCATGGGCAAGACGACGCTGATGAAGTCGCTGATCGGCATCGTCCCCTCCACCATGGGCACGATCCACATCGGCAGCACGCCGATCGAGGCGATGGACAGCTACCAGCGCGTCGCCGCGGGCCTCGCCTATGTGCCGCAGGGACGCATGATCTTCTCGGCCATGACGGTGAAGGAGAACATCGAGACCGGGCTCACCGTCACCGGCGAGACTGCCGTGCCCGACCACATCTACGAGCTGTTTCCGGTGCTCCTCGACATGAAGAGCCGCCGCGGCGGCAATCTCTCGGGCGGGCAGCAGCAGCAGCTGGCGATCGCCCGCGCGCTCGCCTCCCGGCCGAAGGTGCTGATCCTCGACGAACCGACCGAAGGCATCCAGCCGTCGATCATCAAGGAAATGGCCCGCACCCTTTGCCGCATCCGCGACGAGATGGGGCTTTCGATCCTGGTCTCCGAACAGGTGCTGAGCTTCGCGCTCGACATGGCCGACCGGGTGCTGGTGATCGAGAAGGGCCAGATCGTCCACCAATCCCCCCGCGATGGCATCGACGAGCAGAAGGTCTCGGCCTTCCTCTCCGTCTGACCGGCAACCGCCCCCCCAATCAACGCACCATCCCAAGGAAGGAGAACAGCATGCCCGAGACGCTCATCAAGGTCGACCTCAGCGAGTCCGCCCATAGCAACGAGAAGGTCCACAACCGCTGGCATCCCGATATCCCCATGGCCTGCTGGGTCGAGCCGGGCGACGATTTCCGCATCGAGACCTATGACTGGACCGGCGGGCAGATCAAGAACGACGACGATGCAGCGGACGTGCGCGACGTCGACCTGAGCCAGGTGCATTTCCTCTCCGGGCCGATCGGCGTGAAGGGCGCGCAACCGGGCGACCTGCTGGTGGTCGACATCCTCGACATCGGCGCCTTCGACAACAGCCTCTGGGGCTTCAACGGCTTCTTCTCCAAGAAGAACGGCGGCGGCTTCCTGACGGAGCATTTCCCCGAAGCGCAGAAGTCGATCTGGGACTTCCACGGCATGTTCACCTCGTCCCGGCATGTGCCGGGCGTCAAATACGCGGGCCTGATCCACCCCGGCCTGATCGGCTGCCTGCCGGATCACAAGATGCTGGAGATGTGGAATACGCGCGAGAAGGCGCTGTTCGACACGGATCCGGGCCGCGTGCCAGCCCTGGCGACGCTGCCGGACGGCGGCCCGAGCGCCCACATGGGCAGCCTCAAGGGCGAGGCGCGCGACAAGGCAGCGGCGGAGGGGGCACGCACCGTCCCGCCGCGCGAGCACGGCGGCAACTGCGACATCAAGGACCTGTCGCGCGGTTCGAAGATCTATTTCCCCGTCTACGTCGATGGCGCCGGGCTCTCAATGGGCGACCTGCACTTCAGCCAGGGCGACGGCGAGATCACCTTCTGCGGCGCCATCGAAATGGCGGGCTGGCTGCACATCAAGGTGACGCTGATCAAGGACGGCATGGCCAAATACGGGATCAAGAACCCGATCTTCCGGCCGTCGCCGATCACGCCGAAATACGACGACTACCTGATCTTCGAGGGCATCTCCGTCGACGAAGGCGGCAAGCAGCATTATCTCGACGTGCACATCGCCTACCGCCAGGCCTGCCTGAACGCCATCGAATACATGACGAAGTTCGGCTACACCCGCGCCCAGGCCTATGCCATCCTCGGCACGGCCCCCGTCCAGGGCCATATTTCCGGCGTCGTCGACATTCCCAACGCCTGCGCCACCCTCTGGCTGCCGCTCGATATCTTCGAATTCGACATGAAGCCCGGCGCGGACGGGCCGAAGATCTTCCTCGACGGCAAGATCGACGTGCCGCTGGCACCCGATCTTTGACACGCCGCGGGGCGGAGGATGCCTCCGCCCCGGGCTGAACGAAACGCCGGAGATCGAAATGCCCAACTACGATTACAAATGCGCTGATTGCGGACCCTTCACCCACTCGCGGTCGATGGCCATGTCCGGCGAGCCCTGCGAATGCCCGGAGTGCGGCCAGTCATCGCCCCGCGCCTTCCTGTCGATGCCCTTCGTCGCATCGATGGAGGCGTCGACGCGGATCGCCCGCGCCACCAACGAGAAGTCGGCACACGAGCCGGTGACCTCGAAGTCGCTCGGCCATGGCGCCGGCTGCTCGTGCTGCAACGGCAAACCGTCCAAAGCGATGTACCGTGCCGACGGCGCCAAGACCTTTCCGTCCTCGCGCCCCTGGATGATCAGTCACTAGAGCTTTTCCCAGGCGGTCGCTACGATCCGGGACCGGCAGCGACCGCCTGAGGTCGTCTTCGAATCGCTATTCTGCCGCGACGGCCGTGCGGTGGCTGTTCAGCGCAATCAGCTTGCGGGCCCGCTCCAGGCTTTCCGGCTGCTCGTTGCGGTAGCGCGCGCCCACTTCCATCATCAGCACGGTTTCCGGCAGGAACTCCAGCTCGGCGAAGATGTCTTCCCAGTCGATGTCGCCCCAGCCGAGCGGCATGTGCAGGTCGCCGATGCCCATCGCCGTGTTTTCCTGCGGGTGGAAGCCCTTGTAGAAGCCCTGCGGCCGGCCGAAGGAATCATGGGCGTGCAGATGGCCGGTGACCGGTGCCATGGCCCGCAGCTGGTCGCGGAAATCGAGGCCGCGATAGGTGGATTCGATGTAGGCGTGGCTGAAGTCGATCAGCGCCACGACGTTCGGGTGGTTGAGCGCCTTGACCGTCTCGGCGACTTCCGCCGGGGTCTGGCGATACTGGCCGGGCTCGGTGGTGAAGATGTTTTCCAGCGCGATCCGGACGCCATAGGGCCGCGCGAATTCGGCGAGTTCCAGCAGGGCTTCCCGCTCGCGGGTGTCTGCGGCAGCGCGGTCGAAGATCTGGTCGGCGCGCAGGCAGCCGCCGTGCTGGACGAGGATGCGGGACCCGATCCGGTCGCAGAGTTCGACGAGCGCCTTGGCCGCATCGATGTGGTAGCGGCAGGTGGCCGGGTCCATGAAGTTGGACGAGACCAGGCCGTGTACCGTATAGCGCAGTTCGAACTGCGAGGTCAGCGCAACCAGCCGCTCGGCGCGCTCCTTGATGATGCGGCCGCCGGCGATCAGGTCGACGCTGGTCAGGCCGAGCTCCACCGTATCGAGGCCGAGATCGGCGAGGCGGCGAAGGTCGGTTCCGAGGCTTTCCAGCTCTCCGTCGACGGAATTGCAGTTGAAACCTGTTCCGATGATTTTGCTCATTGTGCGTCTCCAAGGTGTTGGGAATGAAGGTCGTGCTTGGATCGTTGCGCCCGCAGTCTGAGCGCAATATCCGGGCTGTCGGTGGTCAGGTGTCCGATGCCCCGATCCAGCCATGTTCCGATCAGTGTCTCGTCGTTGAGGGTCCAGACGCAGAGGCGGTCCAGAGGCAGCATGTCGGTGATCAGCTCCCATTCCGCATCCATCAGCTCGTGATGGACGGCGACGGTTTCCACGAGACTGTCTACCTGCGTGAGGAAGGTCCTCAGCCCACCCTGCTTCTCAGCCCAGGCGGCGTTGACGGACACGAGCCTGGCGATCTGCGGCGCATGCCGGCGGCAGTCTTCCAGCACCGATACGTCGAAGGACGTCAGAGTGCTGCGATCCTCGAGGCCGACGCGGGCCAGTTCGGCCGCCACCTTTTCCACGATGCCGGGATAGGGATTGCCGTCCGGCCCGGACTTGATCTCGACATGCAGCGCCTTGGTCTTCGCGGGAGCCAGGATCGCCAGCACCTCGGCCAGGGTCGGGATAACATCCTGGCTGTCCTTCAGACGGTGCGATGCGCGGGCTTCCGGCGTCAGCGCCCGCACCGGGCCACTGGCCTCAACGGTCCTGTCGAGGGTGGCGTCATGGATGACCAGGAGTTCGCCCGCATCCGTCAGATGGACGTCGAATTCGACGGCGTCGACATCGAGCGCCAGGACGTTACGGAACCCGGTGGGTGAATTTTCGGGCCAGAGGTTGCGGGCGCCGCGGTGCCCGGTGATCAAAGTCATGTCTCAAATCCTGATTGCAGAGGTTCAGCGGACGGTCGGATCGAGCTTGTCGCGGAGCCAGTCCCCGGCAAGCGAGATGGACAGGGTGGTGACCATGATGACGAAGGCCGGGGCGAGCATGATCCAGGGCGCCGTGGTCAGATACTCGCGCCCGAAGCCGACCATGTTGCCAAGGCTCGATTCCGGCGGCTGAACGCCAAGGCCGAGGAAGGACAGGCCGCTTTCCATCAGGATGATTTCCGGGAAGGTGAGCGTCATGGAAACGATCAGCGTCGAGGCGACATTCGGCAGGATGTGCCGGACGTAGACGCGCATCGGTGTCGCCCCGAGCTGGACGACCGCCGCCGCATAGCCCTGCGAGCTCGCCGAGATGGCAAGTCCCCGGGCGATGCGGGCATAGCGCTCCCAGCCGTAGAAACCCATGAGGCAGACGAGCAGCAGCATGGAGGAGCCGAAGAAGGCGAGCACCGCGAGCGACATGATGAGAAAGGGAAGTGCCGCCTGGAAATCGGCGAGCACCAGAACCAGATGCTCGACGGCACCGCGAAATTTCGCGGCCGCAAAGCCGAGTGTCGTGCCGAAGACGGCGGAGATGATGGTCGCACCGAAGGCGATCACCAGCGACACCCGGATCGACTGGAGCAGTCGCGACAGGACATCGCGGCCGAGTTCATCCGTGCCGAGCCAATGGGACGGATGTCCCGGAGCCGCCAGCCGGCTGCTGAGGTCCATGGCGGTGATGTTGTAGGGCATGATCAGCGGTGCAAAGATCGCGATCAGCACCATCAGCAGCAGCCAGAGGAGACCAAGCCCGACCGACAGCGGTACATGCCGGCGAAGCGTGGCGATGGCTGCGAAGTAACCGCGGCGCGGCGGCAGCGTTGAAACACTCGGTGTCGAGCTCATGTTGCTCTCCTCAATGCGCGGTTTGCGCGCGAAGGCGCGGGTCGAGCCAGCCGTAGAGCAGGTCGACGATCAGGTTGGAGACCACCATGGTCACGGCGATCACCAGCAGGATGCACTGCACCACCGCCAGATCGCGGTTGCCCACGGAGACCACCAGCAGGCGGCCGATCCCCGGCCAGGAGAAGATGGATTCCACGACGACGGCACCGGCGATCAGCGAGCCGACCATGAAGCCGACGATGGTGACGATCGGCACGGAGGCATTGGGAAGCGCATGCCGCCAGACGACGTCCGGCCACGTCACCCCCTTGGCGGAGGCGGTGCGGACATAGGGCTGGCCCAGCACCTCGATCATGGCGCTGCGCGAGAAGCGCGCCAGGATGCCGATCCCGCCGATGCTCATCGTGATCGTCGGCAGGATGCCATGCATCCAGGTGTCCTGCCCGCCGGACGGCAGGAGGCCGAGCGTCACGGAGAAGATCAGCACCAGCAGCAGCCCCATCACGAAGGAGGGAATGGTGAAGCCGAGGATGGCAAGCAGGATCACGCCACGGTCGGCGAAGCTGTGCCGGTGCAGCGCGGCGTAGACGCCGGCCGGTATGCCGATCACGAGCTTCAGGATCAGGGCCGGAATGGTAAGCTGCAGGGTGGCCGGCACGCGTTGCATCACCAGTTCGATGGCCGGCGACCTGTCACGCATCGAGACCCCGAAATCACCGGAGAGCATCGACTGGATATAGGCGAAATACTGGATCCAGAGCGGCTGATCGAGACCCCAGCGCTTGCGGAAGGCGTCGACTGCCTCCTGCGGCACATCAGGCCCGAGGAGGACCTGTGCCGGATCGCCCGACATCCGCAGAACGACGAAGGCGAAGGTCACGACGGCGAGAATGGTCACCGCGGCACGCAACAATCGGGTGAGGAAAAACACGAACATGACGGTCTCGCTCAGGCTGCGACAGGTTCTGCATCGCCCGGCACCAGGTGGCAGGCAGCAGTTCTGTCAGGTCCGGTGTGACGAAGCGTCGGCACCGTTGTTCGGCAGAGATCGAACGCAAACGGGCAGCGCGGATGAAAGACGCAGCCGGAGGGCGGATTTGCCGGGTTCGGCGGTTCGCCCTGCAGGATCATCCGCCCCTCGAGCGTCTTGCCCGGAACCGGGACGCTGGAGACGAGCGCCTTGGTATAGGGGTGCTGCGGGGCCTTGAAGACGACGTCGGAAGACGCCTCCTCGACGATGCGCCCGAGGTACATCACCGCCACCCGGTCGGCGATGTTGCGCACCACCTTCAGGTCATGGCTGATGAACACCATGGCGATCCTGTTGCGCTCCTGAAGGTCGCGCAGCATGTTGACCACCTGCGCCTGGATCGACACGTCGAGCGCCGATACCGGCTCGTCGCAGACGAGGAGCTTCGGCCGGGAGGCCAGAGCCCGGGCGATCACCACCCGCTGGCGCTGCCCGCCGGACAGCTCGTGCGGATAGCGATCCCCCTGGTCCTTGCGCAGACCGACGGCATCCATGAGTTCATCGATCCGTGCCTGCTGGTGTTCGCGGGGGACGATGTTGTGGATCTCGAGCGGCTCGCCGATCTGGCGCGCGATCGTCAGGCGGCGGTCGAGGGCTGCCAGCGGATCCTGATAGACGAGCTGCATCCTGGCCCGCAGCGCCCGCCATTCGGAGGTGCCGAGCCTTGGCATCGGGTTTCCGTCGAAACGCACCTCACCGCCATCGGCCGGGTCGATGCCCAGCAGCATCCGGCCGAGCGTCGATTTCCCCGAACCGGATTCACCGACGATGCCCAGCACCTCGCCCGGCATCACCCGCAGCGTCACGCCGGCCACGGCGCGGACCGGTGCCGCCTTGCCGATCAGGCGGCGCCTGCCCGGATAGACACGGACGAGATTGGTTGCTTCAAGAATGGGAGCAGTCACTGTATCGATTCCAGAATTCGGGTCTGAGACAAGCGGCCGGGAGCCGTGCCGACGGGCCGGTGACAGGCCAGGCCGCGGTCGGCGCCATCATGGTGAAGCGCCGGCATGTCATGCCGGCAGAGTTCCACGGCATTCGCGCACCGGGGAGAAAAGGAACAGCCGGCCGGAAGGTGGCGTGGATTGGGAACCGTCCCCGGAATGGGGACCATGCGGCTGCGTGGCCCGTCCAGCATCGGGATGGCGTCAAAGAGGCCACGCGTATAGGGATGCCGCGGCTCGGAGAAGAGCTCCGAGACGGTGCCTTGCTCGACGATGCGTCCCGCATACATCACGCAGACCCGCTCGCAGACCTGCGATACGGCCCCGAGGTCATGGCTGATGAAGACCAGCGCCAGCCCCGTCTCCGCCCGCAGCCGATTGAGCAGATCGAGGATCTGCGCCTGGATCGTCGCATCGAGCGCCGTCGTCGGCTCATCGGCAATCAGCAGGTCCGGCTCGCCCGCCAGCGCCATGGCGATCATCAGACGCTGGCACTGGCCACCGGAGAATTCATGCGGGAAATGATCGAAGCGGCGGTGGGCATCGGGGATGCCGACCAGGTCCATCAGGCGAAGAGCCTCTGTCCTGGCCGCCGCACCCTTAAGGCCGCGATGGATGAAGAGTGCCTCGGCAATCTGCCGACCGATGCGCAGCACGGGATTGAGGGAGCTGGAGGGATCCTGGAAGATCATGGCGATCTTGCCGCCCCGCACCGCCTCGAGCGCACCGCGACCGGCATTGCAGATCTCCTGCCCAGAGACGCGCACGGATCCCGAGACCTCGGCCTTGCCCGGCAACAGTCCGAGCGCGGCGAGCCAGGTCACGGACTTGCCGCAGCCGGATTCACCGACCAGGCCGACTGCCTCGCCAGGTGCAACATCGAGATGGATGCCGTGCAACACCTGCACTCCGTCAAACGCCACCCTGAGGTCGCGCAGTTCCACGAAATTGGATGTCATTGCTCCAGACGCCTTCGTCATTGCAGCGCCGGATCATCCAGCGCCCAGTTCGAGGAAAGGCGGCACCCGTGAAGGGTGCCGCCCCATCCGAGCTATGGTCAGCTCGACCAGTTGGTGGCGCGGAAGTCCATGGCGAAGGCAGGAGCAGCCTTCCACTTGAGAGAGGACTTCATGCCGGTGAAGACGGCGTTCTGGTGCAGGACCTGATAGACGGGGTCTTCGCGCTCGCAGATTTCCAGCATCCGGGCGATCGCCTTCTTGCGCAGCGCACGGTCGGTCGAGGTCTCCATGACGACGGAAAGTTCGTTGACCTCGGCATTGGTCCAGTCCTTCTTCTGCTGGACTTCGCCGTTGGGACCGAACTGCACGACGAGCGGCGTGATCGGGTCGTTGATGGTGTTGGATGCAGACCAGTCGCGCACGCCCTTGACGCCCGCCGGCTCGTGGATCTGACCCCAGTTCTCCTTCATCTCGATCTCGACGTTGAGACCGACCTGCTTCCACATCTCGACCATGATCTGCGCGTTCGGCGTCTGGTTCGTATAGTAGTTGTTGAGCAGGCGGTAAGGGATGGCGTCGCCCTTGTAGTTTGCCTGCTTCAGCAGGTCGCGAGCCAGCTCCGGGTTGAATTCCGGCGGCGCCCAACCCTCGATGAACATGTCCGACTCCTTGAAGGATTCGAACTGCAGGCCGGCCGGGATCACGGTCTGACCGGCCCAGAGCGCGTCGACGATCGCCTTGCGGTCGATCGAATGGGTCATGGCGCGGCGGACCAGCGGATTGGCGAGGATCTCGTTCTGCGTGTTGAAGACCGAGACGCGATGGTTCCAGATCGTCGAGCTCTGGACTTCGAAGCCCTGCGTCGACTGGATGGCGGCAATCTGGTCCGGCGGCAGGTCGCAGGCGAAGTCGTATTCGCCGGAGAGGAGGCCGTTGACGCGCGAAGCCACTTCGGGAACTTCCACGAAGCGGATCTCCTCGAGCGGCGGACGACCGCCCCAATACTCGTCGAAGGCAACCAGCGTCAGCGAGACGTCCGGCTTGTAGTCGCCGACCATGTAGGGGCCGGTGGTGATCGGCTTGCGCGCCCAGTCATTGTAGGTGGCGGCTTCGTCCCATGCCCTGCGGTTGGCAATCTGGCTGCCGCCGGAATAGAGGCGGCCTTCCAGCGTCACATCGGGCGTCGCGTTGTGCAGGCGCACGGTATATTTGTCGACGACTTCGATACCGGCCAGCGCAGGCCACAGGCGGCGGCCGATGCCGGGCACGGCGGCCGGCAGTTCCTTGGCAGTCGTCGGCTTGTGATCGTCTTCAAAAATGGTCTTGCCGCCGGATGGCTCCGTGTTTCCAAAGACGCGCTCCTTGGAGAAGCTGAATGCGACATCTTCGGCGGTCAGCTCGTCGCCATTGTGGAACTTGACGCCCTGGCGCAGCTTCAGCTCCAGCGTCTTGTCGTCGATGCGCTTCCATTCGGTCGCAAGACCCGGAACCGGACCCTGATTGCCCATCCAGTCGCGCTGGATCAGGCCTTCCCAGAAGTTCGGGAAGAAGATGCGCTCACCGACGTTCGACTGCTCGTTCCAGATGTCGAGCGTGTTGTTGTTGGTGATCTTCTGCACGGCGATGGTGACGGAGGGGCGCTTGCTCTGGCTGAACGCCATGCGCGGCAGGATAAGACTGCCGGCGCTTGCTCCGAGCAAGCCGAGAGCGCTACGTCGTGTAATGGACAACATGGTGATCCTCTCTTTTCAGATAGACGGCCAGAAGCTGGGCGCGAGTACCCTGATCTTCCGAAACGTCGGTTTCGTAATGACTGCGTGAATTTTGGGTGACACCCGTCGCGAAGACCGCGAGGGGTGAATTCAAGTCGCGACCTGCGGTGCCCCCTGCGCGATTCTCTCAGCCAGAGGTGGACTGGCTGTCAGCGCGCCTTTGCCTTCGGGGATCGTCGGTCCTGTAAACATGGACGTACCTGCACTTCCATCTACCTGCACTGCCGCCTTGGGTCGGCTCGCCGCCCGGCGAAGGTCATTGCCTGTCGGCTCTTTCCTGTGAGAAGGAGCGTTGACAAACGGATAGGTTACAAGTGTCACGTCAGTGTGACATCTGGGAGGGTGCGGCGATGGCTGCGACAGATCTGATGGTGAAGGCTGCCTGGCTCTACCATGTGGAAGGGCTCACACAGGCGCAGATTGCCGTGCGGATGAACCTGACGCGACGCAGGATCAACGAGCTCCTGGCGGAGGCTCTGGCCTGCGGCCATGTCCGGGTGACATTCACGTCGCCCCTGACGGAGAACGTGCAGCTGGAAAGCGATCTCTGCGAGGCCTTCGACCTCGAAGAGGCCGTGGTGGTCTCCACCCCGGTCGACCAGGAACTGCTGCACGCCGTTCTGGGGCGGGCCGCAGCGGCCTTCCTGGATCGTTTCCTGGAGGTCCAGCGACCGAAATCGATCGGCGTCGGCTGGGGCACCACGCTGCGCGAGACGGTTCATCAGATGACCCGCAAGCACATGCCCGATCTGGAGGTCTACTCGATGATGGGAGGCCTGACCCGGGGCGTGGAAATCAACACGTTCGATATCGTGCGCAGTTTTGCCGAAGTGCTGAACGCCCGCTGCCACTATTTTGCGGCCCCCGTCTATGCCGACAGCGCCGCCTCCCGAGACCAGATCGCTGCACAGTCCGTTTTCGACGAACTGCTGCAGGCGGCAGCGTCCGTCGACCTTTCCTACCTGAGCGTCGGCGACCTGACGGGAAAATCCCTGCAGATCCGCTACGGTCTTCCGGCGACGGTGAATATCGACGATCTGGCCCGTTCCGGCGCCGTCGGCGATCTGCTCGGCTACTATCTGGATGACAACGGGAGCCCCACCGAGCACCCCCTCAACAGGCAGGTCATATCGCCTGATCTGGAGAGCTATCGCCGGATCAAGACCCGCATCATCGCCTCGGGCGGAATCCACAAACGCCGCGTCGTGGGGGCAGCGCTGCGGGGCAAGCTGGCCACCACGCTGATCACCGATTCCGACACGGCCCGCTGGCTTCTGAACGCAGCGAAATCCTGACCCTGTCGCGCAGGGTCAGCGCAGGATCCGCGCCTGTCTCTCGAACGTCTTGCGGCCGTTCTTGAAGCCCATCTGGGCGGGCGCGATGCTGCCGAAGGCCTCGTCTTCGTCGGTCGCATCGAGAACGATGAGATCGGCGGCATGGCCGGGCGCAAGGCCGTAGTCTTCGATCCGCATCAGCCGGGCGGCGTCCTGCGTGATCAGGCGAAGGCACTGGGAAAAACCGTCCGGGCCCAGGTGCATCAGGTTTGCGTAGAGATTGGCCATGCGCAGCAGAGAGCAATCGCCGTAGGGCGTGAACGGGTTCAGCACGTTGTTCGTCGCGATGGAGGCCGTGACGCCCCGCTCCGCCAGGAGGTGGACGGGCGCCACACCGCGCACGGCACGGAACCCCTCGTCGCGCCCGTTGAGATAGAGATCGGTCGATGGCAGGGCCGTGACCGCGACCCCGGCAGCGGCGAGCCGCGTCACATGCCGCTCGAAGGCCCCCTCGTCCATGGCGGCGAGCTTGGTGACGTGTCCGATCGCCACGCGCCCCTGCCAGCCTTGCGCCTCCGTCAGGCGGCAGATCTCGTCCATATGGCTCCAACTGGGATCGAGATCGAAATCCAGGTGGAAGTCGAGATCGACGTCGTGGCTTTGCGCCATCGCGAAGATCCGCTCCATGTGGGCCGACGGGTCGCTGTCGGTATAGGGGCAGCCGCCGAGAAGATCGGCGCCACCGTTCAGCGCCTGTTCCAGCAGCGCCTCGGTGCCGGGATCGTTGAGGAGGCCCTCCTGCGGAAAGACGCAGATCGAAAGGTCGATGGCGAAGGCATAATCGCGCTTCAGCCGCTGGATGGCAGCAAAGCTGCGCAAGCCGACGCGCGCATCGACCTCGACATGCGTGCGCATCTGCATCGTGCCCTGCAGGATGGCCATCTCGATGGTCCGTGCCCCGCGGCGATAGACGTCTTCTTCTGTGAAATCCTGTTTCAGACGCGAGACCGCCGCAACGGCGCCCTTCAGCCCTCCCCCGCCGCCTCGGCAGCAGGCGAGAAGGCATGATTTGTCCAGGTGGACATGGGTATCCACGAAGCCCGGCAGCACCAGGCGGCCGCCGGCATCCTCTTCAACACGGGCCTTCGTTTCCTGCCGCTGCGCGACCGGAACGATCTCGGCGACGCGTCCGTCGCGGATGCCGATGTCCACCAGGGACGGATCACCCTGCAGGGTGGCGTTCCGGATGAGGATGTCAAAGAGAGGAACTGAACTCATGCTTGAAGCCGGAATGGAAATTGAATAGAGTAACTGTATGCAATTAATTGCCGATCCTGGCAACAGACGGGGATATGAAATGAACGACCGTGCCCAGCGAGACCTTCAGGCCGTCAAGGATTACCTGGACGCTTCCATGATGCCCGACCCCGTGCGGGCAGCGCAATATGTGAATGCGGCCTTCGTCTGCAGGTTCACCGGCAACCGGGTGTTCGATACGCCGAGCGGCCCCACGGGCTTCAACGCCGCCCGCTACAAATGGGTGAAGAAGCGCATCGAGCGCTATGACGTGATGCCGGGCGAGAACGAGACGATCGTCTACAGCCTCGGATACCTCTACGGCGAATGGCCGGATGGCCAGGCCTTCGACAACAATCGCTATGTGGACCGCTTCGTCGTGCGCGACGGCCTCATCGTCGAGACGGACGTCTGGAACGATAGCGCCGAATGGATCCTCGACCCCTCCTGCGCCCGGCAGTAACGCCGGCGCCTGAGCGAGCTCAATCGGCGTAAGGGGCCAGGATATTCATCAGATCCCGGCTTCTTGCGCCCGCACTCTGCAGCAGCGCGCGCGACGCGACGGCCTCCAGATGCTGGTCCATCAGCGCGCAGGCCCGCTCGGCGGGTCCCTGCTGGATGGCCTCGATCAGTTCCAGATGTTCGCTGACCGCACAGTCCGAGGAATGCGGACGCGCAAAGGCTGACAGCGACAGCCCGGCGCGGTAGCAGATCTCCGTGACATAACGGACGAGAATGGGCTTGCCGGTCATTTCCGCCAGCCGGACATGGAATTCCGTGGCCAGCCGGATGGATGTCCCTTCTGCGCCGTGGCGCGCTTCGTGTTCGGCCTCGACGATCGCCTTCAACTGCTTGACCTGCGCGTCCGTGAGTTTCCCCGCCAGATGGCGCACCACCTGCCGCTCCAGGTCGACGCGGATGTCGAAGATGTCTCTCGCATCCTCGAAAGACGGCGTCACCACGACGGCAATCCGGTTGCGCCTCAGATCCACCAGACCTTCCGCCGCCAGCTGGCCCAGCGCATGCCGGGCGATCGTGCGGCTGACGCCGAAGCGTTCGCCCAGCGCATCCTCGGGCAGCCGGTCGCCCGGCAGCAGCGCGCGCTCGATGATGGCCTTGCGAAGGGCATGGCAGATGCCCTGGACGCGATCGATTTCGCTCCGCGGCTGACGCTTCTCAGATGCCATGGCTGGTTCCCTTCATGCCGCTCTGGATAATCCACCCCTGCGGCTTTTTCAACTCGCCTCGCTGCTCCATTCGGATGCATTTTGCCCATTATAATTGCATGCACTTTCCGTATGGACATTTCTCAGCGCCGACATGGCTTCTATTGCTGGAATTCAGCACCAGCACAAATTTGGCACGCCTGTTGCATGCAGTTCTAACGAAAGCTCAAGGTGAGGTGCATGATCGATTTTTCAGAAACGGGGGACAGGCATCCTGTCGCAGTGGAACTGTCTCAGGCGGCCGTGTCCTTCGGCCGCGGGGAAAAAGCCGTGGCCGCGCTGCAGGAAACAAGCCTCAAGATTGCAGAAGGCGAGTTCCTCGCGCTGGTCGGTCCGTCCGGCTGCGGCAAGTCGACGATCCTGAAGCTGGCCAGCGGCCTGCTGCAGCCAAGCCGCGGGGCGGTGATCGTCGGCGGCAAGGAGGTCGGTGCCAAGGCCCTGCGCATCGGCATGGCCTTCCAGAACCCGACCCTTCTGCCGTGGCTGACCATCGAACGCAACGTCATGCTGCCGCTGAAGATCGTCCGCCCGTTCCGCTCGCAGTACCGTTCCAAGAAGAATACCGAGTATCGCGATCGCGTCCACGCCCTTCTGGCCGATGTCGGGCTGGAGCGCTTCGCCAACCATTACCCCTGGCAGCTGTCCGGCGGCATGCTGCAGCGCGCCAACCTCTGCCGTGCGCTGGTCCATGACCCGAGCCTTCTCCTGCTCGACGAACCCTTCGGCGCGCTCGACCAGTTCACCCGCGAGGAGCTCTGGGCGACGATGCAGTCGCTCTGGATGAAGCGCAAGCCGACGGTCCTGCTGGTGACGCATGACCTGAAGGAAGCCGGCTTCCTGGCGTCGCGCATCTGCGTGATGAGTGCCCGCCCCGGCAGGATCATCGACGACAGCACAGTCGACTTTGCGCGTCCCCGCACGGTTCCGATGACCTTCGAGCCGGACTTCACGGCGCTCAACCAGCGCCTGCGGGAGCTGATCATCGATGCCCGCACCGACGTCGCCACCGAGGAGGCCTGAGATGTCCTACGCCATTCGCCGCCGCTTCTGGGCCGCCTTCCTCATCCTCGCCTTCTTCGGCCTCTGGGAAATTCTCTGCATCGCGCTGCAGGTCTCCGATCTCGTCCTGCCCCGCCCCTCGCAGATCCTGGCGACGCTGGTGGGCCGCTTCGATGTCCTGTGGCCGCATATCCTGCAGACACTGTGGACGACGATGGTGGGCTTCCTGCTGGGCGTCACGGTCGGTCTCCTGATCGGCGCCTGCATCGGCACCTCGCGGATTGCCTATGACACCGCCTATCCGCTGCTGATCGGCTTTTCCTCGATCCCCAAGGTCGCCGTCGTGCCGATCTTCGTCCTCTGGTTCGGATCCGGTTCCGTGCCTGCCATCCTGACGGCGCTGGCGATGTGCTTCTTCCCGATCGTCGTCAACATCGCGACGGGCCTTGCCACCACCGAGCCGGAACTCGAGGACGTCCTGAAGTCGATGGGGGCCAGCAAGCTGGACATCCTGTGGAATGTCGGCCTGCCGCGCACCATGCCCTTCTTCTTCGCCTCGCTGAAAATTGCCGCCACCTTTGCCTTCGTCGGCAGCGTCCTGTCGGAGACCGTCGCCTCCAATCGTGGCATCGGCAACGTGATGATGACGGCCTCCTCCAATTTCGACGTGCCGCTGGTCTTTGCGGGGTTGTTCATCCTCGCGGTGCTCGGCGTCCTTCTCTACGCCGCCTTTTCTCTCGTCGAAATGCGGGTCGCCGGCTGGGCGAACCGCCGCAACGATATCACCACCACTGCCTGACCCTCGAACAATCGGAGCTCAACATGCTGAAGACATTCCTCTCCACCGTCGCTCTCGGCCTTTGCCTGAACAGCGCGGCGCTTGCAGACACCGCCATCAAGTTCACGCTGGGCTGGAAGACGCAAGGATCGGACGCCGCCTTCCTGCTGGCCAAGGAGGCCGGCTACTTCGAGGCCGAAGGTCTCGACGTCACCATCGACCAGGGCGAAGGTTCGGCGGCCACCGTCACCCGCATCATGTCGGGCACCTATGATGCAGGCTTCGGCGACATCAACGCCATCATCCAGAATGCTGCGACCCGCCCGGATGAAGCCCCGGTCATGGTCTACCAGCTCTGGAACAAGCCACCCTTCGCGATCGTCAGCAAGAAGGAGACCAACATCACCAAGCCTGCCGACCTCGTCGGCAAGACGCTCGGCGGTGCGCAGGGAACGCCCACGACCCGCCTGGTGACCGTCCTTGCCACCCTCAACGACGTCGACATGGCCCAGGTCAAGATCGACAACATGGGTCCCAACCTGCAGGAACCGATGCTGATCAAGGGCGACATCGACGGCGCGCTGGTGTTCAACATCACCAGCTGGTTCAACCTGATCAACAACCGCCAGGATCCGGCAAAGGATTACAACTGGCTGCTGTTCGGTGATCACGGCCTCGACCTCTATTCGAACGGCCTGATGGTGTCGCAGAAGCTGATCGCCGAGAACCCGCAGGCCGTCGCCGGCCTGGTGCGCGCCGTCAACAAGGCGGCGATCGAAATCGGTCTGGACACCGAAAAGGGAATGGATTCCGTCGTCGCCTTCGATAATCTCGTGAAGCGGGACCTCGAGCACGATCGCCTGAAATTCTCCTACGAAAACCTGATCGTCTCCCCGGAAGTCGAAAAGCTCGGCCTCGGCGATCTCGACGACAGCCGCCTTGCCCGCTCCATCGATATCGTGGCCGAAGGCTATCAGCTGCCATCCAAGCCGACGGCGGAGCAGATCTTCGACCGCCAGTTCCTGCCGCCGATCGAAGAGCGCAAGCTCACCTACACGGCGAACTGATCTCCTGACCTCGCCGGCGGCATCCTGCCGCCGGCCCCAACTCGAACGAGCACGCCACATGCAGTCAGTCGGCCCTCACCCATCGGGATCAGGCATGGTCGTCAGCCCCCACCCGCTGGCAACCGAAGCCGGCAGAGCCGTGCTGACGCGCGGCGGCAATGCCATCGAAGCGGCTGTCGCCGTCGCCGCGACACTGGCGGTGGTCATGCCCCATTTCTGCGGCCTGGGCGGCGATGCCGTCTGGCTTGTCTGCGACCGGGAGGGACGGCAGCGTTGCTTTCTGGGCATCGGCCAGGCTGCCGCTGGGGTCACTGCCCCGAGCGGAGCCATCCCCACCCGCGGCCCGTCCTCCATGCTGACCTCCGCCTGCGCCGTCGACAGCTGGGGTCATGCGCTCGCCTTCAGCGCAGCGAACTGGGCCGGCCGCGAAAGCTTCGCGGACCTGCTGTCGCCTGCCATCGAACTGGCGAATGCCGGCTATGTCCCAAGCGGATCCCAGGATTTCTGGCTGGACTTTCGGGCGCAAGAGCATCCCGCATGGCCAGGATTTGCCGAGATCTTCAACCATCGCAGCGACGCGGGCCTGCTGCGCCAGCCGGAGCTGGCCGCAAGCCTCCGGTGCTTGGCGAAAGACGGATACCGCAGCTTCTACGACGGCCCGCTGTCTGAAGTGATCGCCGACGGTCTCGCGAAAGCAGGCTCGCCGCTCAATGCCGCGGATCTCGCCGCCACCCGCACGCGCGAGGTCGATCCGCTGGCGCTCGACTACCGCGGCACGCTGCTGCTGGCGCCACCGCCTCCGACGCAGGGCTGCGCGACGCTCGCCATCATGGGCATTCTCGCCCGCTTCGATCTTGGAGAGACCGACCCGACGAGTTCCGCCCGCATGCACCTGCTGGTGGAGGCGACGAAACAGGCATTTTTGAACCGGCCATCGATTGGCGATCCGGATTTCGATACCGGAAAAAATGACCCGGCCGCAGCCATGCTCGACGCCGACAGCCTCGACGCCGCCGCGCGCGACATCGATCCCGCATCCGCCATGCTCTGGCCTCATCCGGGCAACACCGCAGACACCGTCTTCTTTGCCGTCGCCGACCCTGCGGGGCGTTGCGTCAGCGTCCTGCAGAGCACCTATTTCGACTGGGGCAGTGGCGTCACCGTTCCCGGAACGGGCATCCTCTGGCAAAACCGCGGCGCGGCTTTTTCGACTGAACCCGGTCACCCCAACTGCCTCGCGCCCGGCAAGCGTCCCTTCTACACCCTCAACCCGGGCATCGCGATCCGCGACGGCGCACCCTGTCTCCTCTACGGCACGCAGGGCGCCGACGGGCAGCCGCAGACGCTGTCCGTGCTGCTGACCAGCCTGCTCGACGATGGCATGACGCCCGAGCAGGCGCTGGTCCAGCCGCGTTTCCTGCTGGGACGCACCTTCTCCGACAGCCGCGACAGCCTGAAGCTCGAAGGCTCGCTCGGTGCCGAGACGGCCGATGCGCTGTCGGCGCTCGGTCACGAGGTCGCCGTGCTGCCCGCCCTCTCCCCGATCTTCGGCCAGGCCGGCGTCATCCGCCTTTCGACCGATGGCACTGTGGAAGGCGCCCATGATCCCCGCGGCGAAGGCTGCGCAGCCTTTGTCACCGGAACACCCGGGCAGCGCCCATGAGCTTTTCCGGAGAGCTCTACGCCAGCCACACGATCGGCGAGCCGCAGGGCCCGCAGGATAACCGCCGCATCCGCTGGCAGCACGGCGTCATCACGGCCGTGGAAGACGCCGGCACGGCACCGGCAGGGACCCGGCGGACCCTGGTGATGCCGGCGCTGGCCAATGCGCATGATCATGCCCGGCCACTGCCGATGTCATCCTTCGGCACCGCCTTCCTGCCCCTGGAGGCATGGCTGCCGCGCACGATCCTTGCCACACCGCCGGATGCTTACAAAGCCGCCGTGGCGCCGCTCGCGCGTGCCGCCCTGTCCGGCTGCGGCGCGGTCATGGTTCATTACACGCGGCCCAGCGGCAAGCTCGATCCCATCGACGAAGCCCGAGAGGTGGCGCGGGCGGCACGGGACGTCGGGCTGCGGATTGCCTTTGCACCAGCCATCCGGGACCGCAACCCGCTCGTCTACGGCGACGAAACCGCCTTGCTCGGCAAGCTGCCGGCGGATATCGCGGCCCTGCTGCGGGACACCTATTGTCGGCCACCGCTCTCTCCCGCGCGCCTGATCGAGACGACGGAACAGATCGCCGAAGCCATCCAAGGACCGATGGTCGACGTGCAGTTCGGACCGGCCGGGGTGCAATGGTGTTCCGACGAACTGCTGCGGGCGATTGCCCGCCGCTCTGCCGAAACCGGCCGCAGGGTCCACATGCATCTCCTCGAGACGCCCTATCAGAGGCGGTGGGCGGATCTGACGTTCCCACAAGGGATCGTCACCTACCTGAAGGAGATCGGCCTGCTGTCGCCGCGGCTGACGCTGGCGCACTGCGTCCATGCCCGCCCGCACGAGCTGGACATGATCGCGGCGGCAGGCTGCCGCATCGTCACGAACTCCGGATCCAATCTCCACCTTCGTTCCGGGCTGGGACCCATCGCCGACGCCTGGCAGCGCGGCTGCAGCCTCGCCGTCGGCGTCGATGGCCAGGCCTTCGACGAGGACGACGACATGATCCGCGAGATCCGCCTCGCCAACGCTTTGCACGGCGGCAAGGGGTTCGCGCAGGCCTGGTCGCGGCCGGAGTTTCTCCTGCAGAGCACCGCCCATGGTCGACAGGCGATCGGCATGCCAGGCACCGGAAAGATTGCCGTCGGAGAACCGGCGGACTTCCTCCAGCTCGACTACGACCGCCTCGATCTAGACAGGATCATCGCGGTGGAGCCCGTCGACCTGTTCTTTGCGCGCGCAACCGCACAGCATGTGCTGCAGGTGATCGTCGCGGGGAAGACCATCGTCACGCACGGCAACCTGCCCGGCGTCGACCTCCAGGCCGCAGAAAACCAGCTGCGCAGCAGCTACCGCCAGTCGATGCAGGATCACGCCGCCCTGACCCGGGATTGGCCCCGGATCGAGGCCGCACTCGCGGAATGGAACGCGGCCTTCATCGGCTGCTGCTAGTTCGCGCAGCCGCGTCAGACGGCATGTCGCCTTTGCGATGCCGCAAAGACCTGAAAACCTGACAGTCTGTTGGAAAACCCCAGAATTCACCTCTAATGAGAAATCGAAATGGGCCATTCCGTTTCGGAATAGAATCCGACTTGCCTCGCCGGCAGGCACCGGGGAACAAGGCTTCCATGGGATGATGTCACTCGGACGGCGGCGGACCGCCCCTTGACCGTTACGCTCGCGGACAGCGGGTCCAGAAGCACCGGAATTGAGCCTACATGAAGCTTGGAAGCCGTCGGGAAAAGGCTTTTCGCTGGTCGGAGTGGCAGGATTTGAACCTGCGACCCCGTCGTCCCGAACGACGTGCGCTACCAGGCTGCGCTACACTCCGTGACCAGCGGCGCCTCTATAGACCAGCCGTTCGGCTTCGGCAAGCGGTCGAAATGAAATTCCCGGCAGTGTTTTATGGTCTGGCGTCGCGCCCGACGTGACAAAAATGTGGCGGTTGCGAAATTTTGCGCGGAGGGTGGACGAGCGGTCGTGACGGCTTCCGGAAATCTGCTAGGGCAGCCGCAGACGCCGCCGGCGCCACCAACCAAGGGTTTGAGGGTCATGAGCCTCCGCATCATCGCATCGACTGCCGTTTTCGCCATTGCATTGTCTGCCTGCACCACCACGAGCGCGCCCGCCACTCCGATCGAGGCCCGCTGGGTCGGTCAGTCCGCCGGGAAGTATTTCGCCGCCTACGGCCCGCCGATCAGCGACACCCCTGTCGGCGCCACGACCCTCTACAACTGGCGCGGCGGCTACAACCGCATCAAGCTGGCAAACGGGCGGACAGCAAACGTCAGCTGCGCCGCCCAGCTGACGGTCGATGCCGACTATACGATCCGCGACATCCGCATCACTGCCGACCGCCAGGGCGCCACTGGCCCGAGCTATTGCGAGGAACTGTTGACGGCGGAGTAGGCCGGCACCCGAATTCCACGCTTCAGGCCCGCCCTCACCGGCGGGCTTCTTTTTTGCCGCCAGGGCGCTAGCTTTTGCATCTTGAACAGGCCGAGGACGAAGCGAGGATGCCCCTGCGATGAAACGCTCAGCGATCTGCCTCGCCATCCTCCTCGCCGCAGCCGTTCCCGGCGTCTCGGCCATGGAGGCGTCATCGGAGCCTGCGGCTGGTTCCGACGCAGATTCCAGCACGGGCTCCGACGCCGGTCCGGATGCAGAGGGCGATGGCTGCCTCTCCTCCTGGACCGAAGCCGGTGCCGGGCAGGCGCTCTGCATCCGCAAGGAAAGCTTCAACCGCGACCTTTGCGAAGGCATCGCCTATTTCGCCGAGGCGCGTCAGGTGCCGGCAGATTTCCTGGCGCGGCTGATCTGGCGCGAAAGCCTGTTCCGGCCCGATGCCGTCAGCCCCAAGGGCGCGGAAGGCATCGCGCAGTTCATGCCCGGAACGGCCAGGCTGCGCGGGCTTGAGAACAGTTTCGACATTCTCCCGGCGCTGCAGGCTTCCGCCACCTATCTTGCGGAGCTCAACGACCGTTTCGGCGGCTACGGGCTGGCTGCCGCAGCCTATAATGCCGGGGAAGCCCGGCTGCGGGCCTATCTTGCCGGCGGCACCCTTCCCTATGAGACGCGCGCCTATGTGCTGGCGATCACCGGTGCTTCGGTCGAGCAATGGTCAGCCGAACCACCGGAGCAGGCAGCGGCGCCGCTCGACGGCGACACGCCCTTTGTAGAGAGCTGCGTGGCGCTGGCCGACAGCCGGCGGCTGTCGCCCGGAACGCTGATTGGCGAAGGAGCATGGGCGCCCTGGGGCGTGCAGCTTGCCGCGCACCTCAACCCGGAGGTGGCGCGCCGGCTGTTTGCGCGGGCGATCGGCAGGCTGCCTGCGCCGCTGAGCGAAGAGCTGCCGATCATCGTGCGCCAGACGGGCGGCAACTTCGGCTACCGCCCCCGCTACGCCGCCCGGATCGGCCGCGACAGCCGGGCGGAGGCACAGGCGCTCTGTGCGCGGATCAAGGATGCGGGCGGCAGCTGCACGGTGCTGCGCAACCAGTGACCGGAGACGGTCGGACCTTCACACCTCGACGATCTGGCGCTCTTCCTTCTCAAGGTAGTCGTCGACATAGAGGTCGGAGATCAGCTGCATGAAGAGCGCCGTCATCGGCGTTGCAAGCGCCAGCCCGATGAGGCCGAACAGCGAGCCGAAGATGAGCTGCGTGGAAATCACCAGGACGGGCGGCAGGGAGACCTTCTCCTGCTGCACGATGGGCGTCACCACATAGCTCTCCAGCGCCTGAACCGCGAGATAGACGCCGAGAACCAGCAGCACGGAATGAAACCCCTCCGGGACGGCCAGCAGCACGCCGGGCGTGGCGGCGAGCACCGGGCCGACGTTCGGGATGAAGGCGAGCAGGCCGGCGATCAGCCCCAGCAGAAGCGCCAGCGGAATGCCGATGAACCAGAGGCCGAGACCGGTCAGAACGCCGACCACGGTCATCGAGATCAGCTGCGCCGTCAGCCAGCTCTGCAGCGTCTTGACGGAATTGTCGAGCACCCGCTCCGCCTTGCCCCGCGCCGATGGCGCAATGAGCTTGAGAAGGCCGTTGCGATAGGTGGCGGGATCGAAGGCGCCATAGAGCGCGATGAAGAGGACGATGACGGTATTGCCGAGATAGCCGAAGGCGGAACTGACCGCCTGGGTTGCCGCACCGCCGGTGCCGGACGGCCAGAGGCCACCCTCGTTGAGGCGTTCGATCAACTGCCGGCCCCAGGCATATTCCTCAAGGCCGCTGCGGAGGTTGCGGACTGCGTTCGGAACCTGTTCCCAGAGCTGCTCCGCCTGGTTGGAAATGGCCGGAGACAGATAGAACCCGCCCCCAACGATGACGGCAAGCAGCCCAACCAGGAAAATGGCAACGCCCCAGCCCGGGGCGATGGAGAGCGTTCTGGCGATATAGACGCCGCTCGTCCTGAAGAGGATGGCCAGCAGACCGCCTGCAAAAATCAGCAGCAGCGTGCCCGGCATCATCACCAGCATCAGCAGCAGCAGGCCAAACACCAGACAGACCGAGACCGGACGCGGCGCAAGCCTCACTCGCCATTTGTCTCTCTTCGTCGCTTCCGCTTCAGATCCGATCATCGCGCTGCATGCCCTTCTTCGTTCATGGCGAGAGAGGCCGATATAGGCCGCGGCGGACGATCCGACAGAGGCACCGACCATGATTTGGCTGCGGGGCCGTGCCCGCAGTGATGGAACCGGCTAGGCCCGATATGTGTTCCCTTGGCGAAGGGCGTCTCAGTCTACCGCGGACGCTGAAACCAAACCCGCCGCGAAGCGGCCCAAGGAGATCCTCATGCTCAAGTTCATCGGCGGCACGATCGGTGCCATTTTCCTCATCGGCCTGATCGTCGTCGTCCTGCTGCTGATGCTAATTTTCTAGCAACGCGCGGGAAACGCCTTCAGCGTTTCATTCAACAGGCCCCACGGATCACCGCGGGGCCTGTTGCACATTACGGACCTTCGCAGATCGGCGCACGTTCGATCTGGACCTGGCCGACCTCTGCGCCATAGGTGCGCAGACCCTGGTCGTCGAGAAGCACGATGCGATAGCAGGGATTGCCGCTCGTCCACCACGGATCCAGCGCTTCGAGGTCGGTGATGAACCGGTGCGAGCAGGCCTGGCCGGAGCTGTAGGCGATGCCCTCGGCGCTGGTGCCTGCGAGCGGCACGTGGATATGGCCAAACAGGATATGGCGCACCCCGGCCGGATGGGCGGAGAGGCGCCGCATGACCGCGCCCTCGTCGTGCATGCCGATCCTGTTGAAATGCGCGATCCCGGCATCCATCGGCGGATGGTGGATGAAGACCGTGACCGGCAGATCACCGGCTTCGGAGAGCGCCCGGTCGAGCCAGGCCAGACGCGGCTCGTCGTAGATCCCGCCGATCACCCCTTCCTCATGGCTGTCGAGAAACAGCAGGCGGCCGAATTCCGTGTCCATGACGGACTGGATGTGGCCGTTGTCGTCGCGCGGCTGCTCCGGGAAGGCTGCGACGAATGCGGGCCGCATGTCGTGGTTGCCAAGCATCAGGCGGATCTCGAAGGGCACCGGCGCGAGGATGTCGCGCAGCAGTTCGTAGGCCTCCGGGTCGCCGTAGTTGCAGAGGTCGCCGGTCATCACCAGCAGGTCGGCGTCCGAATGCTTTTCGATGATGTCGGCCACCGCGGCGCGCAGCTGCTTTTCCGGGTCGACGCCGTTGACCACCACGCCCGAGGGCATCAGGTGGGTATCGGTCACTTGAATGATCTTCATGGTCGTTCTCTTTCGAAAAAAAGGAGGCTGCGGAGATGGTGATCTCCGCAGCCCTGTCGCGATCCTGCTGCAGCAGGCTTAGTTCATGAGGCCGTTGGTCTGGTCGACGATCTGCTTCAGGCCGTCCTCAGGCGTGACTTCGCCGCGCATGACGGCGCCGATGATGTCGCGCTGGGTGCGCCAGATGCGGACGGAATCGCCGCCCGGATAACCGGCCCAAGGCAGCGAACGGTCGGCCTGCAGGGACGCCGTCTTCACGTTCGGGTTCTCGACGTAGTAAGGCGCGAGGAAGTTCTCGCCGGTCGCCAGCTTGTTGGTCGGCAGGTAGCCGGTGATGCGCACGATGGTGTTCTGCGCCTCAGGACCGGTGATCCACTTGAGGTACTTCCAGGCGGCGTCCTGCTTGGCCTTGTCCTGGGTCAGGATCACGGCCGAATTGCCGCCCGTCGGTACGCCGCCGTTTTCGGCGTTGTCGAGCGGGAAGGTTGCGGTCTTCAGTTCGAAGCGGTCACCGACCAGACCCTGGATGGTCTGTACGTGGGCCGGGGTGGAGAAGATGAAGCCGGTCTGGCCTGCACCGAACTGCTGGCGCGACTGGTCCCAGTCGAGCAGGGTCTGGTGACCCTCGGTGACGAACTGGCGAGCAAGCTTCAGGGCGTTGAGACCGATTTCGTTGTCGAAGGCAACCGTCTTGGTGGCCGGGTCGACGAGCTGACCGCCCTGCTGGAAGATCAGCGCCTGCCACAGCCAGTCGTCCGGCCAGCCGTTGATGTCGTAGCCCATGCCGGCAACCGTGCTGTCCATCTCGTGGATCTTGCCGGCGAGCTCGATCAGACCGGCGAAGGTCTTCGGCATGTTGTCCGGGTCACCGCCGGCTTTGCGCACCAGATCGGCGTTGATGTAGATGATCGGCGAGGAGGCGTTGACCGGCAGGCCGTACTGCTTGCCGTCGATCTGGCCGAGAGCGGCCATCTTCGGGCTGTAGTTGTCGTCGAGGAAGGACGCGCCTTCGGCTTCGATGAAGGGGCCGAGATCGGTGATCTGGTTGCGCGGAGCCAGCGTGTGGACGAGTTCCGCGGTCAGATTGTAGCCCGAGAAATAGACGTCGGGCAGGTTGCCGGTGACGGCCGAGCGGAGCACCTGCTGCTGGCCTTCGTTGTAGCCGGCGGCAGGCGCCAGGAAGTTGATCTTGATGTCGGGATTGTTCTTCATGAACTCATCGGCCAGCGGCTGATGGAATTTCGTAAAGCCCGGCAGGTTGTAGAGAACTTCCAGCGTCATTTCCTGCGCGAAAGCAGGCTTGCCGAGGCCTGCAACAGCCAGGCCGATGGCCAGGCCGCTGAGCGCGGTGCGTCGAGACATCTTCATATCAGATCTCCAGTATGTGGGTTTATCGGGTTGGGAGGCAGTCTTCATGCGGCGCGGTTCACTTGACTCCGGTCATGGTGATCCCCGCGATGAAATGGCGGCGCACGAGCAGGAAGCAGACCAGCATCGGCGCGGTAATGATGGTCGCGCCGGCCATCAGGGCTCCGTAGTTCGCCCCGGACTCCACGTCGGCGAAATACAGCATGCCGAGCGGCGGCGGCGCGAGATTGGTGTCGGAGACGACGATCATCGGCCAGTAGAGGTCGTTCCAGTGGGCCACGAGCGAAAACACCGAGAAGGCGGCGAGCGAGGGAAGCGAGCCGCGCAGCACGAGGCGCCAGCAGATCTCCATCTCGGAGAAGCCGTCCATCCGCGCCGCCTCGATGATCTCGTTGGGATAGCTGCGGAAGGACTGGTGAAACAGGAAGATCGCAAACACCGACAGGAAGAAGGGCGCCATCATGGCAAAGTAGGTGTTGAGCAGTTCGGTCATCGCGAGACCGACGAAGAGCGGCAGCGCCAGCGCCTGGATCGGCACGCAGAGCGCGGCGATCACCAGGGTCATCAGCAGCCGGCGGCCGGGGAAGCGGAGCTTGGCCAGCGCATAGGCGGCGGGCACCGCCGTCAGCACCTGCACGATCAGGATGCCGAGGCAGACGATCACGCCGTTCAGCATGAAGCGGGCCATGGGCACCTGGCTTGCGGCACGGGAGAAGTTCTCGCCGGCCGAGAAATCTTTCGGGATCGGCCAGAGCGAGACGTCGAAGATTTCCCCCGGCGAGCGGATCGACGTCAGGAACATCCAGTAGAAGGGCAGCAGCATCACGAAGGCGCCGATGGCGAGGACGAGATGCGGCAGGTATCTGCGAACGTAGGCCATCAGTAGTGCACCTTCCGGTCCATGTGCACCGTCTGCCAGATCGACAGGATCAGCACGATTGCCAGGAAGATCAGCGTCAGCGCCGCGGCGTAGCCGGTGTTGGAATACTCGAACCCCTCGAGGTAGAGGTTGAAGAGCAGGGTCTCGGAGCCGAAGCGGCCCTTGGTCAGCACCGCGACCGTCTCGAAGACCTTGAAGGCCGAGATCGAGGTGGTGACGACGACGAACATCGTGGTCGGTCCGAGGATCGGCCAGGTGACCGTGAAGAAGCGGTCGATCGGGTTCCTGGCGCCGTCGAGGCGGGCGGCCTCGTAGAGGTCCTTCGGGATCGCCGTGAGGCCGGCGAGGAACAGTACCATGTTGAAGCCGAGCACCTGCCAGATGCCGATCATGGCCATGGTGGGGATCAGCAGTACCGGGTTCGACAGGAAAGCCACGGGCTCGAAGCCGAACCATTTGATGGCGGCATTGACCGGTCCGATGGAGGGATGCAGCAGGAACTGCCAGACGGTCGCCATGGCGACGAGGGTCGCGGTCACCGGCAGGAAGTAGGCCACCTCCCAGAAGGCACGACTGCGCTTGCGGTTGTAAACGAGGAGCGCGACGCCGAGCGCGAGGAAGACGCCGAAGGGAATGACGATCACCGCATAGAGGACGGTGTTGGCGAACGCGCGCATGAACACGTCGTCGTCCATGGCGGCGGTGAAGTTCTGCAGGCCGACGAAGCGGATGGAAAGCGCGCCGAGCTGGTAGTCCGTCACCGAGAAGGCGGCGAGGACGATCATCGGCAGGATGTAGATGGCGATGAGCAGAAGAGCGGCCGGGGCGACGAAGGCAAGTCCGCGCAGGGCCATGCGCCGGTCCGTCCGCGAGCGGCTGGAGGCGGTCGCCATGGTCGTCTCAGCGGGGAAGTCCGTCGCCGTCATGCCGCCACCCGCTCGCGCACCGAGAGTTCTCGGCGCGCGCCGTCGGCGCCAAACAGATGGGCCCGCTCGGGGGCGAAGGCGAGATGCGTCAGGCCGTCGGCGCCGGTCTCGAGCGTCTCGCCGGCTGCCTGCCGCAGGGTGATGCGCACCGTCTCATCGGCCAGGAGTTGGCAACTGACGAAGCGGTCGGCACCGTGGGTTTCGGCACGCAGCACGCGCACGGCCAGGCCTTCTGCGGCCGGGCGCAGGTCTTCCGAGCGGATGCCGAGGGTTGCGGGACCGGCGTGAGCCGCCGCGGCCTGCAGGCCGAGGTCCTGCCCGAAGGCTGCCACTTTGCCCTGGGCGTCGATCTCGACCGGCAGGAGGTTGATCGACGGCGTGCCGATGAAGCGCGCGACCGTCAGCGTCGCGGGGCTGCGGTAGAGTTCGTCGGGCGTGCCGAGCTGCTCGATGCGGCCCTCCGACATCAGCGCGATGCGGTCGGACATGGTCATCGCCTCGATCTGATCGTGCGTGACATAGATGAAGGTGGCGCCGAGGCGGCGATGCAGCGAGGCCAGTTCCTCGCGCATGTGGGCCCGCAGCTTGGCGTCGAGATTGGACAGCGGCTCGTCCATCAGGAAGGCGGCAGGCGAGCGCACCAAGGCGCGTGCCAGCGCCACGCGCTGGCGCTGGCCACCGGACAGCTGCGCCGGCTTGCGGTCCAGCAGATGGGGAATGTGGAGCGTCTCTGCCGCCTGTTCGACGGCTGCATCGATCTCGCGCAGCGTCTGCGACGGTGCAAACAGCCCGCCGATCAACGGCAGGCGTGCCGACAGCGGCAGGCGGCGCATGCGCAGCGGCGTAGCGATGTTCTGGCGGACGTTCATATGCGGATAGAGCGCGTAGGACTGGAAGACCATGGCGAGGTTGCGCTCGCTCGGGTCCATGTCGGTGACGTCGCTGCCGCCGATCGAGACGGTGCCGCGATCCGGCGCCTCGAGGCCTGCGATCATCCGCAGAAGGGTGGACTTGCCGCAGCCCGACATGCCGACGAGGGAGAGAAATTCGCCCGGGCGGACGGAGAGATCGATCCCCTTCAGGACGTTTTCCGTCCCGAAGCTCTTGCCGATGCCCCGAAGTTCTACCGATTGCGGCGTCATACTGCACTCCTGTTTCAGCGGCGCGTATGGGGCCTTCAGGTGACAGAGAGACAACGGTTTCACGAAGATTTCATGACGCGGCGCGGACGGATCCCTCCCCGTTTTGCTCCATGGTCTCAAGCAGTTATCGCGATCTTTCTAATATTCAACGCCGCCGCTTTCGGACTTGCAGCGGACAGGGCGTCGACAGCCGCACCCGGCTTTCCGTGGGGTCGCCGGACCGACGGTCAGGAACCATGCGCCACCGCCGTCGTTGGTCTCAGACAGACAAAAAAAGGAGAAGCCAAATGAACAGCACGATGGACAAGATGAAGGGCAAGGGCAACGAGCTGGCCGGCAAGGCACAGCAGTCCGCCGGCGACGCCACCGGCAACGACGACATGAAGGCAGGCGGCGCAAAGCAGGAAGCCAAGGGCGATCTGCAGCAGGCCAAAGGCGATGCCAAGGACGCCGCGAAGAAGGTGACCGAGTAACCGCGCGCTTCACCGCCCACCTTCCGGGGCAGGCCGCTGGCCAGGCCCCGGGGAGGCTGGCGTGGGGGAGGACAACTGCTTGTGAGGGTCCGATGATGATCGAGAAGCGCGAAGACACTCCAGAACAACGGGCCGCACCCCTGCTGCCGGTCGCCATCCTCGGCAGCGTCGTGCTTGCGATCACTGTCTATCTCTTCGTCGGCAGCATGCTGCTGGATGAGGACGAGAATGGGGATGCAACGATGGAGCCCACTGCCCACGAGCAGCCGGCCGGCGGCTAGGCCAACGCAGCAGTCCGCACATCCCTCCCCTTTCCTGTTCCGTCCCGGGTGGCCAGAACGCCCTCCTGACGACAGTTGTCCAAAGGTGCAGCCTCGGATACGAAAGTCGGATGGATAGACACGATATTCTTGATCAGGCTTCGACCTATGTTTCCACCGGCGCGCTTGCCGCTGATCTGGCGAAGCTTGTCGCACGCCGGTCCGTGAGCCAGTCGGAAGGGCTGCCGGAGGCGCTCCTGGCCTATCTCGAGACCGACATGCAGCCGATGCTGCAGGCAATCGGCTTCTCCTGCGAGATCTTCGACAATCCGCGCGAGGGCGGTGCGCCGCTCATGATCGCGAGCCGCATCGAAGACGAAGCGCTGCCGACCGTGCTGGAGTACGGCCATGGCGACGTCTGCAACGGGGAAGCGCACCGATGGCGCGAGGGACTGGATCCCTTCGTGCTGACGCTCGAGGGCGACAAGCTCTATGGCCGCGGCACGGCGGACAACAAGATCCAGCATCTCATCAACATCAAGGCGCTCGAGACCATCATCCGGGCCAAAGGCGAGCTCGGCTTCAACGCCAAGATCATCATCGAGATGGCCGAGGAGACCGGCTCCTACGGCCTGCGCGAATTCTTCGCGCTGCAGAAGGAGGCGCTCTCGGCCGATGTGCTGATCGCCTCCGACGGGCCGCGGCTCGCCATCGATACGCCGACCATGTTCATGGGCTCGCGCGGCGGCCTCTCCTTCGATCTCGTCGTCCACCTCAGGGACAGCGACCATCATTCCGGCAACTTCGGCGGCCTGCTGGCCGATCCGGTGATCATCCTGTCGCATGCCATCGCCTCGATCGTCGACGAGCGCGGCCAGATCAAGATCGCCGAATGGCGGCCGACGAGCCTGACGCCGGAAATCCGCGCGACGCTGAAGGATCTGCCACCGCGCCGGCACGACGCAGACTGGGGCGAGAGCACGCTGACACCTTCGGAACGGGTGTTCGGCTGGAATTCGCTGGCAGTGCTGGCCATTTCCGCCGGCAATATCGATGCGCCGCAGAATGCCATCTCCGGCTCGGCGCGCGCCACCTGCCAGCTGCGGTTCGTCGTCGGCACCGAGATGGACGAGATCCTGCCGGCGCTTCGCCGCCATCTCGATGCCCATGGGTTTGCCATGGTCGAAGTGCGGGCGTCCAAAGGCGAGCCGTTCAAGGCGACCCGCTTTCCGCCCGATCATCCCTGGGTTGCCTTCGTCGAGCGGTCGATCACCGCCTCGGCGGGCCGCAAGCCGCATGTGCTGCCCAACCTCGCCGGCTCGCTTCCCAACGATGCGTTCACGGATATTCTCGGCCTCCCCACCATCTGGATCCCGCATTCGCATGCCGAGTGCGGACAGCATGGGCCGAACGAGCATGCCCTTCTCCCCATTGCGGAAGAGGGCATGCGCATCATGACGGCCCTGTTTCTCGACATTGCGATGCATGCGAGCGAGCTGAAGAAGGCCGGGTCACCAGGCTAGGAGACCTTCCGGCCCTTGCTCGCATCTCCTCCCACCTGCTGGCCGAACCGTGCGAGCAGATCGGTCGCGGCAACGCGATCGACTGCCCTGGAGAAGAGGTAGCCCTGGCCGAGCTTGCAGCCCAGAGCCAGCAGGTGATCCGCCTGGGACTGGATCTCGATGCCCTCGGCGACGACCCGGATCCCAAGGTTGTGGGCGATCCCCATCAGGCCTTCAACGATGAAAATCCCGGCATCGCCCGGCACCAGCCGGTCGATGAAGGACTTGTCGATCTTGATGATGTCGACGGGCACCGTCAGGAGATGGGTCAGCGAGGCATAGCCGGTGCCGAAATCGTCGAGCGCCACCCGCAGTCCTTCGGCCCGCAGCGCCTTGATGGCGTCGGCCACGACATGGTCACGCTGTCCGAGATAGACGGATTCCGTAACCTCGAGGATGATGTGATCCAGGGGCACGCCCGCCTCTGCGAAAACCTTGCAGAGCCTCGCACGCACATCGCCCGTATGGAAATCCGCAGCCGACAGGTTGATGCCGACGTGCTGCAGCGGAAGTCCCTGGTCGAGCCACATGCGGATATCGCCCGCAACCCGCAGCAGCATCCGCTGTGTCAGCTCGGCTGCGATATGCGCGTCCTTAAGCGCCTCATGAAAATTGGCGGCAGCAACGATTTCGCCCGAGGGCGTCGTCATGCGGCACAGCGCCTCGAAACCCACAATCTCGCGGGTGTCGAGGCGAACGATCGGCTGGTAGTGCGCGTCCAGCCGGTCTTCCGTCAGGGCGACACCGACCTCGCGGATGGCGCGGAAGCGGCGGGTCTGCGCGGTGCCCAGGCCATGGTAGTACTCGACGTACTGGCCGCGGCTGCGCTCTTTCGCGTGGTAGAGCGCCACGTCGGCGTGCTGGCGGATCTCATCCGGATCGCTTCCGACGTCTGCGCGTGCGCCGCCGATCGTTGCCGCGGGATAAACGACATGGCCGTCACAGGTCGACGAGGCTGAAAGGCCCGACAGGATGGCGTCTGCCCGGCTCTGCAGGTCGCGACCGTCATTGTCCCCCACGATGACGGCGAACTCGTCTCCGCCCAGTCGGAAGGCGGTGGCCGTTCCCGCCGCAGCCAAGACCCGATCGGCCACGACCTTGATCAAGGCATCACCCGCAGCATGGCCGAAGGTATCGTTGATCAGCTTGAGATTGTCGATGTCAGCCAGCAGGATGCCCCAGGGGCGGGACGATGAGGAGAAGATCTCCGACATGACCTGGTTGAAGCGGGCGCGGTTGGGAAGGCCGGTCAAGGCATCGGTATAGGTCAGGCGCTGGCGCTCCAGCACCCGGTCGTTGCGCTCGATGGCGATGGAGCAGAGATGGACACAGGCATCGACGAGCTGCTGCTCCAGGGGGCTCGGGCCACGGCGCTCGCGATAATAGAAGGCGAAGGTGCCGACCACCCGTTCGCCGCTTTTGATCGGGCTCGACCAGCATGCGCGGTAACCGAGCGCCATGACATGCTCACGTCCGTACTGCCAGCGGGGGTCTGTCTCGATATCCGTCACGATCACCGGCTCGCCGAAAAATGCGGCCGTCCCGCAGGAACCAGCCAGAGGTCCGCTTTCCAGCCCTTCTATCGCTTCTGAATAGTCGGGTGGAAGCGAAGGCCCGGCCAGCGGATGAAGCCGCCTGCCATCGAACATCAGCACGGACACGGTGACGTCGGGAACCAGAGCCTCGACGCGAATGCACAGGTGTTCGACCGTGGTTGCCAGCGGCTCGCCCTTGGCAATCATCTCTAGAATGGCATTCTGCAGTTTGAGGATCATCACGTCGCTCCCTTGGAGGCGGTTGGTCCTCTAGCATAGCGAAAGCTCCAATCCCGTTACGCGATAAATTAGCATTCCATCATTTAGGTAAAACATATCTTTACGCCTTTAGAAGCAGACGCCTACCCGGTTGGCCATGGGGCAATAAAGAGGACGCGGGTCAGGGACACGTCACCGCGACAGACCGTCCAGATCCAGTCCGAAGGCCTTGATGCGCGAGGCCAGGGTGGTCGGCTTCATGCCGAGGAGGCGCGCGGCGCCGCTTGGGCCGGACACCTTGCAGCCGCAGGCCGTCAGCGCCGCGACGAGGTTGTCGCGCTCCAGGTCACGCAGCTGCGCATCCGTCAGGATTTCGTCCGCCGGCGGCTTCTGGTTTGCCCGGTTGGCCGTCGTCGCCTCGCGGCGATGCGCATCCGGTAGGTCGATCGTCAACCGCCCGTTCTGCGAGAGGATGGCGGCCCGTTCGATGACGTTCTGAAGCTCGCGCACATTGCCGGGCCAATCGTAGCGGCAGAGCTCGCGGATATCGGCTTCCGAAAACCGCAGGTCCATGCGCTTCGACTGGCTTTCGCGGTCAAGGAAATGCTGCGCCAGAAGCGGAATGTCGTCGCGCCTTTCGCGCAAGGGCACGGAGACGATCGGGAAGACGTTCAGCCGGAAATAGAGATCCTCGCGAAATTGCCGGCGCTGGACGGCCTGTTTGAGATCGCGGTTGGTGGCGGCGATCAGGCGCACATCGACGCTGCGGGTCTTCTCCTCGCCGACCCGCTCGAACACGCCCTCCTGCAGGACGCGCAGAAGCTTGCTCTGCAGCTCCAGCGGGATTTCACCGACCTCGTCCAAAAAGAGCGTGCCGCCGTCGGCAAGCTCGAAGCGGCCGATCCGGTCGCGGATGGCGCCGGTGAAGGCCCCTCTGACATGGCCGAAGAACTCGCTTTCGAAGAGTTCGCGCGGGATCGCCGCGCAGTTGACCCGGATCAGCGGCCGATCGCGCCGGTCGCTTGCCTCGTGGATGGCGCGGGCGATCAGCTCCTTGCCGGTGCCGGACTCGCCGGTGATCAGCACCGTCGCGCCGGTCGGCGCCACCAAATGGATCTGCCGCAGGACCGCCTGGACGGGCGCCGAGGCGCCGACGATGCCGGAGGCGTTCATCTCGATGCGGATCTCTTCCTGCAGGTAGGCATTCTCGTGCTCCAGGCGCTCGCGCAGCTGGTCGACCTCGGCGAGCGCTGCCCGCAGGCGGCTGTCGGCCTCGCGGCGCTCGGTGACATCGCGAAAGACGATGACGGCGCCGACGATGACATTGCGGTCGCGGATGGGGGTGGAGGTATATTCCACCCAGACCGGCGAGCCGTCCTTGCGCCAGAAGACCTCGTCCACGACGGTATGCACGGCACCATCCCGGAAGGCGGCGTAGATCGGGCAGTCCTCGTGCGGGTAATGCGTTCCATCGGGGCGCGTGTGATGCATGATGGAATGGATGTCGCGGGCCACCAGCTCGTCGGCCGTCCAGCCCAGCATGCGCTCGGCTGCGGGGTTGACGAAGGTCGTCTTGCCCTCGGCATTGACGCCGTAGATCCCCTCGCCCGCAGCGCGCAGGATCAGGCGGTTTTCCCGTTCGATGTCGCGAAAGACGCGCTCGGCGCGCTGCCATTCCGTCAGGCCGCCGCCCATGAAATCTTCTGCTGCGGAGTCGATGGAGCGGCGGCGGCGCTCGTGCAGGTCGTGAAGGCAGACGATGATCAGCTGCCGGCTGCCGTCGATCGGCAGACGCGAGCCGACGTATTCGACCTCCACCTCGCGGCCTGTCGCATGCCGCGGACGCAGCGTCGTCGTCCAGTAGGAGCCCTTGTCGAGGATCGCCTGGGTGAAGACGATGAGGGTCGGCACCTGCCCGTCGTGCAGCTCCGTCACCGTCATCTGCAGAAGTGCCGCATGATCGTAGCCCAGGAGGCGGCAGGCGGCGGAATTGGCGGCCAGCACGCGGTCCGCCATGGGATCGAAGATCATCTCCGGCTGCGGAGACAGATCAAAGATCGAGCCGGTGAGTGCCTGAGTCATGACGACATCTCGTGAATTTGAATTACGATATTTCGTATATCATGAAATGTCGTGACCCGCCACCCGAACGGGCTGCGCGCAGAACCGCCTGCGGATCAACGATCTCACGGAGATGAGCGAAACTGGCACGCCCATTGCAAGGATGGTTTCAGTCAATGGCACAAAGGGGAACAGTGCAATGTTCGATAATCCATTTGATGCGCGTACCGTCTTTCGATCCGGCTGCAACTGCGGCCGCCACACAAGCCAGAGCGAGCATGACCAGCAGATGCGGGCGCAGGAGGTCTCCTCCAGCACCGACAAGCAGTATGAGAACGTCGTGGCGACCGCCGTTCTGCGCGCCATGTTTCCGCAGGATGCCTCGCGGCGCGCCTTCCTGAAGGCGGTCGGTGCCGGCACGGCGGCAGCCGCCGTCGCGCAGTTCTTTCCGCTGGCGACTGCCACGGAAGCCTTCGCCGACACCGGCCCGATCGAGAAGCCGGACCTGAAGGTCGGCTTCATTCCGATCACCTGCGCGACGCCGATCATCATGGCCTCGCCGATGGGCTTCTACGAGAAGCACGGGCTGAACGTCGAGGTCATCAAGACGGCCGGCTGGGCCGTCATCCGCGACAAGACGCTGAACAAGGAATACGACGCGGCGCACATGCTGTCGCCGATGCCGCTCGCCATCAGCATGGGCATCGGCTCCAATCCGCAGCCCTATGCGATGCCGGCCGTCGAAAACATCAACGGCCAGGCCATCACGCTGGCGATGAAGCACAAGGACCGACGCGACCCGAAGGACTGGAAGGGTTTCAAGTTCGGCGTTCCCTTCGACTATTCGATGCACAACTACCTGCTGCGCTATTATCTGGCCGAACACGGCATCGATCCGGATGCCGACGTCCAGATCCGCGCCGTGCCGCCGCCGGAGATGGTCGCCAACCTCAGAGCCGAAAACCTCGACGGCTTCCTCGGCCCCGACCCGATGAACCAGCGCGCCGTCTACGACGGCGTCGGCTTCATCCACATCCTGACCAAGGACATCTGGGATGGCCATCCGTGCTGCGCCTTTGCGGCATCGAAGGAGTTCATCGACACGATGCCCAACACCTACAGCGCGCTCCTGAAGTCGATCATCGATGCGACCGCCTATGCCCATGAGGCCGGCAACCGCAAGGAGATCGCCGCGGCCATCGCGCCGGCCAACTATCTGAACCAGCCGGAAGTGGTGCTGGAGCAGATCCTGACCGGCACCTTCGCCGACGGCCTCGGCAACATCGTGCAGCAGCCGAACCGCGTCGATTTCGACCCCTTCCCGTACCAGTCGTTCGCCGTCTGGATCATGACCCAGATGAAGCGCTGGGGACAGGTTGAGGGCGACATCAACTACGACGAGATCGCCGCTCAGGTGTTCCTCGCCACCGACACCTCGAAGATGATGGAGGAGCTCGGCATGACGCCGCCGAAGGAGACGAACAAGACCTTCGTGGTGATGGGCAAGACCTTCGATCCGGCCGAGCCCGAAGCCTATCTCGACAGCTTCGCCATCAAGAAAGTCAACTGAGGTGACCGCATCCCTTCCCTTGCGGGCAGCGCTGCTGTCGGCGCTCATCCTCGCCCTCTTCCTCGCTGCGTGGCACCTTGCCACGCAGTCGACGGGGCCGGTCGCGGACATGGACCCGGAATATGCGCGGCTGATGGGCGCCACGGCGACCACCGGCGTCTCGGCCATGCCGGGGCCGCTGGATGTCGGCGAAAAGCTCTGGGAGCACCTCAGCGATCCCTTCTACGACAATGGACCGAACGACAAGGGTCTCGGCATCCAGCTGGGCTTTTCCATCGCCCGCGTGCTGCTCGGCTATTCGCTGGCGGTCCTCGTCGCCATTCCGCTCGGCTTCCTGATCGGCATGTCGCCGCTCGTCAGCCGCGCGGTCGATCCCTTCGTGCAGATCCTGAAGCCCATCTCGCCGCTCGCCTGGATGCCGCTTGCGCTCTACACGATCAAGGATTCCAACATCTCGGCGATCTTCGTCATCTTCATCTGCGCGCTCTGGCCGATGCTGATCAACACCGCCTTCGGCGTCTCCGCCGTGCGCAAGGAGTGGATCAATGTCGCCCGCACGCTGGAGGTCGGTCCGATCCGCCGCGCCTATGCGGTGATCCTGCCGGCGGCCGCGCCGACGATCCTGACCGGCATGCGGATTTCGATCGGCATCGCCTGGCTCGTAATCGTCGCCGCCGAAATGCTCGTGGGCGGCACAGGGGTCGGCTACTTCGTCTGGAACGAGTGGAACAACCTTTCGATCACCAATGTGATCATCGCGATCCTGGTGATCGGCGTGGTGGGGATGCTGTTCGACCAGATCCTCGCCCGCCTGACGCGCCTCGTGACATTTCCGGAGTAGCCATGAGCAAGTTCATCTCCATCGAGGCCATCGCGCGCCGCTATCCCGGCAAGCCCGGCTCGCCGCCGACGACGATCTTCGACGACCTCTGGCTTAGCCTCGACCGTGGCGAATTCGGCTGCGTCATCGGTCACTCGGGCTGCGGCAAGACGACGATCCTCAACATTCTCGCCGGTCTCGATGCTCCGAGCGAAGGCGAGGTCATCGTCGACGGCCAGGCGATCTCGGGTACCAGCCTCGATCGTGCCGTCATCTTCCAGAGCCATGCGCTTCTGCCCTGGCGCACGGTTCTCGGCAATGTGGCCTTTGCCGTCTCCTCCAAATGGCCGAAGTGGACCCGAAGCCAGGTTGCGGCGCATGCCGGGAGCTTCATCGATCTCGTCGGCCTCTCGGGCTCCGAGCACAAGCGCCCGTCGGAACTCTCCGGCGGCATGAAGCAGCGCGTCGGCATTGCCCGGGCGCTGTCGATCACGCCGAAGATCCTGCTGATGGACGAGCCCTTCTCCGCGCTCGACGCCCTGACCCGCGGCACCCTGCAGGACGAGGTCCGGCGCATCTGCCTGGAAACCGGGCAGACCTCGTTGCTGATCACCCATGATGTCGACGAAGCGATCTATCTGGCCGACAAGATCTTCCTGATGACCAATGGCCCGGGCGCCGTGCTTGCCGAAGTGGTCGCCAATCCGCTGCCGAAGGACCGCACCCGCGTCGATCTGCACCGGCACCCGGACTACTACCCGATGCGCAACCACATCGTCGACTTCCTGGTGACGCGCAGCCGGACGTTCCGCGACACGGTTCCGGACCATGACCCGCGCAAGGTTCCGGTCGTCAGTCCGAGGGCTTCGGTCAACGCCCCCTTTCCCAATCCCGCTGCGGCAGCCGTCCTCAGCTGACCCTCAAGCTTCACCAAACGATAGGAGACACCCATGAAGCGCGAAGACCTCACGGAAAAACTGCTCGACATCAAGCGCGAGAAGGGCTGGACCTGGAAATACATCTGCGAGACGATCGGCGGCTCCTCGGAGGTGCTGATCGTCGGCGCCATCCTCGGCCAGATGAAGCTTGCCAAGCCGCAGGCGGAAAATGCCGGCGAGCTCTTCGGCCTGTCGCGGCCGGAGATCCGCATGCTCAACGAAACGCCGATGCGCGGCATGCCGATGCCCCCGACCGATCCGCTGATCTATCGCTTCTACGAGCTGGTGATGGTGAACGGTCCGGCCTGGAAGGCTCTGATCGAAGAGGAATATGGCGACGGCATCATGTCGGCCATCGACTTCGACATGACCATGGAACGCCTACCCAACCCGCGCGGCGACCGCGTGAAGATGGTGATGTCGGGCAAGTTCCTGCCCTACAAATATTACGGCGCGACCGGCAATGTGCCGGAGTATGGTTTCAAGGAAGAATAGCCGCCATCACCTTCGGTCCGGCCGAGGCGCCGGACCGAAGCCATATTTCTGGGAGGAGAAACAGGATCATGGTGAAGCTCGTACCGCCTTTCACGCTGGACACGGCTATCGCCAAGGTGCGCATGGCCGAAGACGGCTGGAACAGCCGCGATCCGCAGCGGGTGTCGCTCGTCTATACGCCCGACACCCGCTGGCGAAACCGCACGGATTTTCCGGCGGGGCGCGCCGAGATCGTCGCCTTCCTCACCCGCAAATGGGCGAGAGAGCTGGACTACCGGCTTATCAAGGAACTGTGGACCTTTGCCGACAACCGCATCGCGGTGCGCTTTGCCTACGAGTGGCACGACGACAGCGGCACCTGGTTTCGCTCCTACGGCAACGAGAACTGGGAATTCGACGCCGAGGGCCTGATGCAGCGGCGCTTCGCCTCGATCAACGACATGCCGATCGCCAGTGCGGACCGCAAGTTCCACTGGCCGCTCGGACGCCGCCCGGACGACCACCCGGGTCTGTCCGACCTCGGGCTCTGACCGATCAACCTAGGCCGCCGTCTCCGGGATCTTCGCCTTGACGAAGACATCGTAGCGGGTGCTCTTTCCGAGGATCTGATAGGAGGGCTTGCGCACGCCCGGCATCGGCTCGCCGCGCAGGGGCCACTTCAGAACGACGCGGTTCTGCGCCGCCTCCAGCGCGACCTCCATGAGTTCAACGGAATCGGCATCGGTACCGACGATCTCGCGGATCAGCCGCATCTCCTTCTTCACCAGCGCCGTCTTGTCGCGCGGCGGGTGCATGGGGTCGATCAGCACGACCTGCGGGTTCAGCTGCGGCAGCAGAATGCGGGACTCGCCATGGATCAGCGTCATGCGGGCGACCGTTTCGGCGTAGCGCCCGCCTTCCGCCCGCGCGCGCTCGAGGCCTTCAGCTAGCAGATCATGCATGACCTCGGACCGTTCGACGAGGGTGACGCGGGCGCCGAGCGAGGCCAGGAAGAAGGCGTCGCGGCCAAGGCCCGCCGTGGCATCGACGATCTGTGGCGTCACGCCGCTGGCAAAGCCAGCCGCCTTCGGCAGGTCCTGCCGGCGCCCCTCGCCGGCGCGAAACCGGTGTCCGACGGCGCCGCCGACGAAATCGACGATCAGGGGCGTTTTCTCGAGTTTCTGCACCGGTGTCCGATCTCAGAAGGGCGTTGGGGCCGTGAAGGTGACCTCGGACCCGTTAGGATGGCGGAAGCCTAATTCCTCGGCGTGGAGAAGCAAGCGGTCTGCGGCGGCGAGCGCCTCCCCCTCGGCATAGAATTCATCGCCGAGAATGACGTGACCGAGCGCCTGCAGGTGCACGCGCAGCTGATGGGTGCGCCCCGTCTGCGGAAACAGGCGAAGGCGTGTCCTGTTTTCGCCATAACCGATGACCTGCCACCGCGTCTGCGCCGGCTTGCCGTGCTCAAGATCGACCCGGTGGCGGGGCTTGTGGTCCGGATCGATCGCCAGCGGCAGGTCGATCATCCCTTCCGCTTCCGCCACCCGGCCCCAGACCTCGGCGACATAGGATTTCTTCGTGGTGCGCGCCTCGAACTGCGCCGCGACAAAGGCATGCGCCCTGCGGTTGCGCGACATCAGCACCACCCCGGAGGTATCCTTGTCCAACCTGTGGACGATCAGGGCCTGCGGGAACTCCTTCTGCACCCGCGTCAGGAGACTGTCGGACAGCGCCGGATGGCGCCCCGGCACCGACAGCAGACCGCTCGGCTTATTAAACACCAGCAGATCCGCGTCCTGGTGGTGGCACGTCAGATAGGGATCCAGCGGCGGATGGTAGATCGGGTCTGCGTCGGGAAGGTCAGCCATGGCGGGCGTTTATCACATTTTGGGTGGTCAGGAAGGTTGCAAGGGCGAATCCACCAATCCGAAGCACTCTGGCCTTAAGGCCTTGGCTGAGAAGCCAGGATTCGAACCTGGGAATGCCGGTACCAAAAACCGGTGCCTTACCGCTTGGCGACGCCCCACCATGACCTGTCACCAGCCGCGGCCAAAGCGCGTCGCTGAGCAAGTGCGGTTGCTCTAGCAAAGCTTCGATGCGGCGGCAATCGGTGGCGGTAGGATTTTGTCAGTTTGTTGTGCGCAGCTCGGTTCTGGAATCAATGCTCTGCACAGAAACTGGAGCAACGGCCCATGGGAAACCATTGGACCCCGTACCGGGATCCTTCTGGACGATCACAACGATGCGAGTACCAACCCTGAAATCAGCCCTGCGGCGAATACTAGACCACCGTATCCGAAAGTCCGCGTCGCGAAGACCGCTGTTTTCGCCGGCCGGTCTTGAACCGAAGGCGCCGCGGCAGGCCGGTCAGGTGCCTCATCCCTCTCTTGACAGACCTTTGCATCTGCCTCCTCAAGCGCTTCTGGGATCTGCCTTGCGGGAGGCTCCAGAACCACTCGCGTGACTCTGTCCTGGTCAACTGTCACGGAAAAGTTGATCCTCCTTGCATGCTGGAGGACAAGCAAGGTTGCTTCGGCTGCGGCCCTTTCGTTGTCGGCCTCGATCAGCGACGTGTGGCTCACCAGGAAATACGGCATCGGCAAATCAATCTCGTATCAGGAAAGGGATCTGATCAACTCTCTTAAAGCAATGATCAAGCGGCTTGGAGTATGACAAGAACCGGCCGGTGGCGGAATGGTGCGACCCCCGTGAACCTGTTTCACCAGCGAAACAATCGGATTGCGTTGTCGCGCAAGGCGGCGTTGACCCACAAGGGCCTGGGCACCCCTGTTCGGCCAGCGGACGGTGAGCCGGTGCAGAATGCGGCGCGAAAGAATTCCTTCGCGAGCCGCTAGGTCACGTCAAATCGCACGAGCATTTGCCGCAACTGGCGGTTCTGCTGGTGCAACCGCTGGGACAGCAGTGACCTCAGGCGCCGGTTCTCGTCCTCAAGAACGGCCAGATCATCGATAGATCCCTTGGCCAAACCTGGGTCGAGAACCTCTGCTGGCGCAGTTTTTCCCGCATCAGCATCGGAGATTTTCGGCGCAAGATCGTCGCGCTGAGGACGAACGCGACGCTGGGCGGTGGTCTTCGGACGAAGCACAGGATCGCCAGGCGGCACGATCGCGATATCTGTCGGTACGGGCGACGATGTTTCAGCCGGGCTTGTTTCCGCCGGCTGTGCATCGGCGGGGGCGGTACTTTCTAGAATCCGTGAGGTCACATCAGTGGGGTGCTGCCTTTCCGCTGGATCATTGTCAGCGCTCCGACCCAGGGAAGTATCGAACAGGTGAGGTGCATCTCTTTCCGCTTTGCGAACCAAGGCTTTCAGATCTGTGTTGCCCCAGATGGAGGTCGACGGCGGACTTGACCGTCGGCGTCCGGATCTGAACTCGACGACAAAGTTTCGTTGTGGCGTCTTCATAGGTCTCCGCTCATGTCTCTTGTTCTGTCAGCTCTAACGGTTGAACCGTTCGAGCATTTTTTTAAGCTGTTCGTTTTGCATGCGCAGCTTGTCTGCAAGATGCAGCCGTAGCTGTTGAACTTCCTCGTCAAGGCTCGCCATTTGCTCGAGGAATGGGCTGTCGGCCAGGGCCGTCGGCTCTGCCCTAGCTGGACTGGAATCGAGAGCAGCTGCGCCTTTGCCGCCGCCGACGCTCTTGGGACGACCTGGGCCTCTTGTTCTTCGCACCTGAGGAGTCGCCGCGCCTGCATCGATAGCCGCATCTATTGCGCCAACGCCGGCCGATTGCAAAACCTCGTTCCGATCATCGAGCGTGGAGGCGTGCTTCAGTTCATCTGCCGATGGCGCAAGTGCCGCACCAGCAGCATCCTCTTCGACAGGATCCGGTGCGTTCGCTGCCGGAACGGTGGGCGCCGCGGGATCATTCTGGTGAACTGCCGAGGGTGCCGTCGGACCGCGGTGGGCCGCAGACAAGTCTGTCTTCGGGGTTGAGGATCTGTCCGTGCCGGGTTTGGTGGCAGACGCCGCGTCTTCCGAATCGGTCTCTCTTCGCCGAGTTGCCAACCCGACGAGGAATTTCCATGGGGAGTTTTTCATGTACATCGTCCTTGACGGCCTGGCCGAAACTTACCGCAGACTGCGCTCGCCGACTGCATTCAGCCAGGCGAGCGTTAACGTGTAAGAAAGCAGCAATGAACGCCGCTTCTAAACCGGCTCGCGCCGCTTTTCTAGCACCTAATCGAGATTAAGGCGTTTGCGCAAATCTGCGTTCTCCTGACGCAGTTTGTCGGCAAGTGTCTTGCGCAGTCGCTTGTTTTCTTCTTCCAGCTGGATGAGGTCAGCCATGTCATCCAAGGCCCGATCCGGCGTTGTCGCGGTCGGTTCAACCTGCTTCGGCGTTCTGCTTCTGCCGCGAGTGGGCGCTGCCTTTGCGGAAACCGGGGCCGCTGCAGCGGTTTCTGCCGGCTGGGCGGACGACTTGTCATCCTGATTAAGACGTTTTCTCCGTTTCACCGGCGCCGCCTTGGATGCTTCTACAGCGGCTTTCTGTCGCCGTGGTGCCCTTTGCTTCTTGGCGGGCACTTCAGTAGCAACATCGGTTTGCGCAATATCACCTGCGACGCCAGCATTGTTTTCTTCAGCCATCAAATCTTCTCCATGTGTGGGTAAATCCTTTTCGACCGAGGGCTGGATGCGAGTCAACATGCAGGCTCGCCCGTACTTGGAAGGTGCCTGTCTAGCACAAGTTCCAGATCGGCGGAAAGTGCTGTGCTTACGTCTTCGTCTTTGTCGTTCCCAACAACAGACCTGGGTCCGCGCCGCAGTTCCAATTGTCGACACTTGCTAAACTGTACAACACCTGCGGGTTGGCTGTGCGTTCCAGGATGTAGCGATGCGCAACCCGGAACAGGAGCGCCCTCGCCCGCTACCTCTCTCGATCATCATGAGATGTCTCGCGCCTTGAAGTCTGCAAAGAGCGGGCCAGTTCGCGCTCCTCAAGCACCTTCGCCGATTTGCTGTCACGATGACCAAATTGCTCCGAAGATAAGCTGCGGTCTTGATGGGGCCACGCTCCTGCGTCCTGATTCACATGCGCTTGTTCCGCCTGCTTCACATCGGGTGGTGATTGAACATTCGATTCCTGCCGAGGCCGAAACGGGCCTGAACCAACAGTCTCCTCGCCTTGTCCTCGGGCATCGCGTCCATTGGCCATTCGTCGTCGATGCGCCAGAAGGCTGATGAGTTGACGTCGCAGTTCAAGATGGTCGCGTGCCGCTTCTGCAGCCGATTGAAGGTAGGTTCGGTGTTGCGGCCGAATGGCCAGTTCCGCAAGAAGGAGCGGTGCCGCGTCCGTGTTGATGGGGGCGCCGATCGTGTCCTCACGGGTGCGCAAGATGTCCATGCGAGACTGTTGTGGCCCGGAACGTCGATTGATCGACCCTCGCGTCACTTGATGCGCAATCTGGTCCGCAGCCCATCTTCTGCTGTCTGTTCCGGACAGCGGCTCAAGGTGCCGCCCGGTTTGCAGTGTCACGAAACGAGTGGCCTTGCTCGCGTGTGCAGACACCGAATCGACCACGTTGACAGGTTTGTCCTGGTATCCTGGCTCCGCGACTGTACTGGTTCCAGGGGGATGCGTCCCACCGATAGGGTTCATGGGGCGAAGACTTGTTCTGGAATAGACCGGTGCATTGGCGCGATCCCTCTCCGTCATTTCCATATCGATGCCGTAGCTGCGCGCCTCGTTTACCATCGCTATACGCCATTGCCTGAAAATCGACGTCGTCGTTGCAAGCCTGTCTCCGCTGTCTGATCGCAACGAAACGATCGCGTGCAGATGAACATGCGGCCGCCGGCCGCCATAGGCCTCCTCCTTCGGGTCGCTGCTTGGATCGTGAAGCGAAAAGGCATATCGGTGTCCCGCAAACTGCGCCGCGAGAAATGCACGGCCGGCTTTCAGGAAGGCACTTGAATCCGTGCCGGCGCGCGCCGACAGGACAAGATGCATGACATCGCGCGACTTGCGGCTGTGCAGTTGTCCGCGCCACTCCCGCTGCACCAGCTGCCCGGCTGACGTGACGCCCGCGATCAGGCGCCCGTCCTCATTCCAAACCTTGCCATCGCACAGTCGCACCAAGTTGCGAAGGTGGCGGCTGCCAAAACCGGTTCCATTGCCGTAGCCTGTAAAGCGGAATGTGATCTCTTCAGCTGGCCAGTCCTGAACCATCCGCCGTTGAATGCTGTCGGTGGCTTTCTGGTCACCAGCGAGCCGTTCACCGGATCGGCTCCGAAGCACCATCACGCCTTGTACTGTTACCTCGCCAGTCGCTCCTTCTGTGAGCCCAAAGGCATATGACCGTTGGCCCAGCGCCTGCTTCACGAGGCTTCGCACCCACTCCTCCTTATCCCGGCGCGGCGGATTCTGGATGTTGAATTCAAAGGTGCCGATGTCGCGGGTGGCCGACCTGTGTCTCAAGACGGGACCCCACTCACCGGCGATTGCAGCAAGCTGAGAGCGGCCGCGCAAGGCCTGGCCCCGCTCGTTCTCGACAACGATGGCGCCATAACGAGAAACATAGTCGAGCATTGCTCTCAAGCGCCCGCCACCGCCAAACGACGCCACCTTCACCACCGCCGCCTGTCTGCCCGAGGCAGGGCTAGAGAAGCGCACCGCCATCGCTCGCTCCGACACCGAAGCCCTGGGCGGCAACACGCGTCCGACGCGCCCCTCCCCCGCGTGGCGGCGCAACGACTGGCGCCTTCGCGCAATCGCGTGTGCAGCTGTGGCGGCAGATCGGCGGCGGCGTTCCTCCTCATCCGCTGTCCGGTGTTGCCGGAGCGACAGCTCATGCAAGAGCGCAGCTCTTCGTTGCTCCCAGTCGGCCGTGAACACCCCGTAGAACACCTCCATCAGAGCACCTCGCGACGGCGTTGAACAGCACGCTTCTCGAAGAAGCTGATCTCGACGCAAAGCGCGGCAACAACGCGCTGCGTGTCCTCCATCACGGCCTGCTCATAGGCAGGGCGCCCAGCATCGCCCCTTGGTTCCGACCGCAGAAGCAACTGAAGGCCGGCACGAACAGACTTGAGATCGGCCAGAAGTTCGCGCAAGAGAAGATGGTCCACTTCAGCAAAAAAGGGACAGACGCCCGCCCCCTCTAACGTCAGCGAACGCATGAACGCGGACAGGGTCATGCCCGCATCGCGGGCAGCTGTCTCGACACGGGTCCGCTCGGCAGGATCCAGCCGCACATGGACGACCTTGCTCTTCGGAATTCGAGGCCGATGGCTCATCATCAGCTTCTGCACGGGATCTGACATTGCGCTCGCCTTTCAATGCCGCAGGCGGATCAATGGCTGGTCGGTTAGATGCAGCAAAGCTGCATCACAATTTTGCGTATCCTGCCACATCATAAATGTTACCATTACGGTAACATCATTTCAACCACCCATCACGGTGGTCAGCGCATCTGGGCAATCGCGAGGGATGAGCGGGCGGGGCTCCCGACTCCGGGCGCGACACCCCGTCACCTCCCTGCCCATCCATCAGTTTAACCATGTCTGTCGTTATCCATCCCAGTGATGGTGTGTTCAAAAGATTGCACCAAAGGTGTGTTGTGAATGATCGTCCGAGCGCTGTGATGACATTGTTGTTTGCAGACCTACATCTAAGCGCGGTGAACATATAATGTTCATTTTTAGCTTGCGTTGTCTCCCCTCTCCAAGGCAGGATAGCGGCGTGATCATCGCGTTGGAGAGCGGCTATGACACGTACCTATGCAGCCGTGAGCAACAAGGGCGGCGCGGGAAAGACCACCCTGGTAACCTTGCTGGCCGGCGAATATGCCTTGCAGGGCGAGCGGGTTCTGCTGATCGATGCTGACGCGCGACGAAACCTCTCCGGCTGGTGGCGGTTGTGCGGTGATAAAGACAACAGGCCCGAGCGGATCGAGCTCACGTTCGCCGCAACGCAGAGCGCCATCGAGGAAGCGATTACCATCTCCGGACATGGCTTTGACCGCATCATCATCGATGCGCCCGGGGTCGACAGCGTGCTGCAGACGACCATCATCCGCTCAGCGCAACTGGTACTGTCCCCCGTGCAACCGGCAATCAAGGAACTTGAGGCGGCAGGGCAAGCGGCGGCTCTGGTCAGCGAGATCAATGATCGCTACGATCTTGAGATCAGGCATCTCAGTGTTCGTACACGGATCACGGTTCCCGGCCGCAATTTGGAAGCCTACCGTTACATCAGACCGTTTGTTGCCGGCCTTGTGGCGGCCGACTATCATACCCGTCTGCTCGATACCGAGCTTTTCGAGCGCAACATCTACCGTGAAATCCAAAATGGCCTGGGCACCTTGCAGATGCAGGATCTCACGGAGCCCGTGCGAAAGGCACGCCTTGAGGTTCAAGCCCTGACCCTGGAGATCGAGCGCGCCGCGGATCGACGTGTGCAGGAGTGGTAGCGATGGACCAGCGCCAGCTTGACCTGCAGGATTTTGCCATTGCCACTCGCAAGGCCACACAGGAGGCCCCGCCCGGCCCTGCCAAGGCGGCGCCTGGGGAGGCGAGCGGCCAGGCAAATCCGACGCTGGCGCGGCGGACGGAGCAGGAGCAGCGGCAGCGCGCCGAAGGGCGTGCTGCCGCGCAGCAAGAGGTTGGCAACAGTCTCAAGAGGCTGAAGCGCGCCAATCAGCGTAGCATCAAGTTCTTCGTCAATATTGCCCTCGACTACGACCTGAAGGAGCGCCTTCGGCGGGCTGCCGCCGACAACGACGTGAAGATGACCACGGTGGTGAAGGCTGCCCTGGATTACTATCTCGCCGAGAACGGTTATTGAGCGGCACGGCGGCGGCAGGCGCGGCTTTCAAGCGCCGGGTTCCGGTGCCTGCCCCCTGCCCGTCGACCGGCGGGCACGAATGGAGAGTCCCGTGGTGCGGCACTTGCAGATTGAGGCAGACATTGTCGCGGAGGATGACGGCCGTTTCGTCGGTCGCCTGGCTGATGCGTATGCCCTGCGGCGGCGGCCCTTGTGTCTTTGCCGACCCATGGGTGTCCCAATGTATGTGGCCCGCATCGGCAGAGGGTTTATCGTCAAACGTATGCCCCGAACAGGCAAGGATCATCATCCCCACTGTCCCTCGTTTGAGTCAGCGGACACTCTCTTCAGGCCCGGCACAGCACTGCGGTTGCCGGTCGGTTCAAAGACGTCCGGCCGACCCACCGCCATCGATGTGAAAGTGCGGTTTTCCAGGGGGCCTATCGCGACGTCGGCTGGTGCCATTGCGCACAGGCACGACTGCAGGACGAATTCAGGAATGCGGCTTTCCTTGCTGGCGCTGTTGCACCTCCTTTGGCAGGCCAGCGGATTGGTGGAATGGACAGGCCATTGGATCGGCAAACGCCGTTGGTGGCATGTTCATCGCTATCTGGTCGAGGCGACGCGGCGCGTCTCCATCGAGGGCGAGATGCTGTCGGAGCGAGTGCTGATCCCCGAACCGTTCAAGGTCGAGGACAAGACAGCCATAAAAGCACGTCGATCCGGAACGATCGCGCGGCTCCTGCGCGATGGGTCGAAGCAAAGGATGCTGCTGATTGGCGAGGTAAAGGCGTTCCGCGGTGTTGCCGAGGGCCACGAGATCGTCGTCAGGCACATGCCGGACGTTCGCCTACCGCTCGGCAACGATCAGCTGCGTCGCCTGCAGCGCCGCTTCAGCCCAGCGTTGGGCCTTTGGCACAGCGAAAGAGGCCTGCATCTCATCGCGATCGCCACGGTCGAAGCAGCCGCTGCAGGCGCGCTCAGGGTCGTCGAAATCGCCGTGATGACCGTCACGGAGCATTGGCTGCCAGTGGCAGACCTCCATGAGCTTCAGCTCGTCACCAAGCTTGCGCGCTATCGTGGCAAGATGGTCAAGGTGCTCAGCTTCGACGGTTCAGGGACGCAACCGATGGCGACGGTGACCTTGCCCGATGCCAGGCCCCTGCCCTGGGCGCTTTATCTAGTGCCCGCCGATGCCAACACGGACTTTGACTCGGCGATTGCGCAAAGCATCCTGTCCCACCCCGATAGGCGCGCCTGGATCTGGCGCCCCGCAGACGGCGACATGCCGCCGCTGCCATACGATGGCGTCAGGCGAGCGTCGGTCGATGGCGAAGACGATTGATGATCCAGCCGGCGAGAGCACCCGTTGCCGCACCAGCCGCCTTCACCAAGGCGTCTTCCATGCGGGGATGACGGGTCGGCGACAGGAACTGCAGAAGCTCGATGAAACAGGCGCCTGCAACCAGCAAAAGCGCGCAGACGAGAAAATGGCGCGGATAGCTGAGGACGAACAGCATCACCACGACCATGAATGCCAAAGCGCGGTCAAGGTCGACCGAGAAGATGTCGTCGGGGCGAAGGCCGATCGGAGACATCGTCACGGCAACGATGGCGGCGAAGACGCTCCAGGCGGCGCATTTGATCAGTCGGTCTGTCATCTCGCTGTCATATTCAACCGGTGCTGCAGCGACAAGCCCTCCCACACCTGTTTCACGACGGTTCCAAGGAAGATGGCGCCGATCCCGTATCTGCGAGCCTGCCGTCACTTGCGGCTTGGGCGCACCCCGAAAGACAGGCGCGGTCGGTGCAACCGGTTCAGACATGTCGGCTTCCCGACCAATGCGAGGGACGACAGGCCTGCTGGCGCCGGTAAAGCTGCACCAGCCGCTTCCGTGACCGGCCGGTCGCAAGCTGAGCAAGGCGGCGACAGAGTGCGTTCATGGCAGCCGAGAACAGCCTGCCGAAGCAAACGGGGCCACGTCCTTGCCGAAGCCCGCAGCGCCCCTGTCCGCAGGGCCGCCGTCTCCGGCGCGGAAACCTCCAATCCCGGTTTCGGCAAGGTCTGGATCAAGGTTATGCGGAAGCATGACGCGCGCAATCCGTCAACGGGAGCGACCACCAAGGTCGCCGCGTCCGGAGCGCTCACCTTCGCGGCGGCCAAGGCTTTGCAGGGAGAAGCTGGACAAGGCAGATCGACTGCCCCGCTCCTGGGAGCGGGGCAGCCTGTTCACCGGCCTTGGCGGCGCAAGGTGCGAGACCAGATGAGCTGCAGCTCATCATCGCCCTGCGCCGGCGCAAGCGTCGCATAGATGGGTGCGCGAAAACTTGGATCGTCGAGCTTGACCGAAATATAGGCGTGCTCGCGATCAAGGGCCTGTCTTTGCCAGCCGACGCCGATTTCGACGTCGCCGGTAAGCACCCGGAAGTCGGGAGCACCTTTGGACGTCCGCTGCGAGCGGACGATCTTTGCCTTGATGTAGAGATTGAGTGTCTTGATGGTGCCGGTGAAGCCATTGTCGGTTGCTGTGAAGGAGCCGATCGTTGCCATTTTCCTGTTCCTTTCTGCCTCGTCGAGCTGCGCCCATCGCGGCTCGATGGCTGTCTCAGGACCGCAAACGATCAACGCGCACCCGAAGGGCTGCAACGGAGTGGAGGACGGCTTGGGACAGGCTTTGTTGCGCGCGAGGAACGGCCGCGATGCGGGCGGGGGAAGAAAGCCGCCCTGCCATTGCGCCAGGAAGATCGAGCGCCCAATGCGGCGTTTTGCGGTCAGATATAGCCTCGAGATCGGTGACGCACGGTCGAACCGGGCAGCAACAGGAAATAGCGTCGGCTCCGACGCTGCCGGGTATCACCGCCGCATCATGAATGTCTGACACCTGCGGCAATGCAACGACGTGACAACGGGCGATTGCGGCCATCGGGGCTGTGGTCGTTTCAGCTCACGTCTCCAGTCGGGCGCCAGGCTGGCGATCCACAGCCATGGCCGCTATAGTTCACCAGCGTCGTTCCAGGCTCCCATCTTGAGGGCCGTGGCCCGAGCAGGCGCAGTCCGGCAAACCCGTAGAAGCAAAGGCAGCGAAAAATCCTTGCACACCGAGCGTCCACGCCTTACCCGGAACCGGAATTTTCCCGCCTATGCCTACCTGCCGGGCCGCCAGCCTCATCCGGTGCGCGATCCGGCCGGGCACAGTTATGGAATATCTGCCGGCGCGGCTGTCGCCTCCCTTGAAGCGGAGGAGCTGCTATGGGGTCACGATCTCTTCAATCACGGCTACTACTGGGAGGCGCATGAGGCCTGGGAGGGACTTTGGCAAACTGCCGACAAGCGCAGCCCTTTGCGCAACCTGCTGAAAGGCCTGATCTTGTGTGCCGCAGCCGGGGTCAAGATTCGCGAAGGCAAGCGGGCGCCGGCCGTGCGCCACGCGGGACGGGCCGCCGGTCTCTTTCGCCAGTTGATGCTTGCTCCCGAGCGCAGCCACTGCCAGGCGCTGGGCATGTCCCCGGCGGCGCTTGCCGACCAGGTTCTTTCCACCGCCAGCGCCCCGCCATGCTTGACCGCCACCGCGCCAGGGAGGCCTCATGTGGTGTTCCCATTTATACTCGGCGACTTTTCCTGTCACACGCCGACGGTCGCAAATGCTGCTGAAGACAGTCCGGCAATCTTGGCTGGGACAGGCTCGTGACCGCTTGAGACCCGGCACTCGAACCACACGCCCGCTCGACCCGGCGACCGCCGCCACGGCGTGTTTTCGCGTTCGGTGACCTCAGCCACCAGCCCCTGAAGCGGTGAGCCTGTCGATCTCCAGCGCCAGCTGATCCTGGGTATAGGGCTTGGGCAGGCGCGCCACGTCCAGCGTCGTGCCAGCCGGCAGTTCGGCGTAGCCGGATGCGATCAGGATCGGGAGTTTGGGATGGCGCGCGCGGGCAATGGCGGCGAGTTCTCCGCCGGTCATTCCGGGCATCGAGTAATCCGTAATCAGGAGGTCGAAGGGGGGGGCATCGGCCAGGCAGCTCAGGGCCTGCTGCCCTGAATGCGCCTCAACCACATCGTGCCCCAGATCAAGCAGCATATCGACCGAGCTCATGGCGATCAGGACGTCATCATCGACCAGCAGGATACGTCTGGGGCCAGAGCCCAAACCACCCTGCGCAGCCACGGCGGTCTCGATGTCCGCCTCGGTCGAGATCGCCGTGGAAACCGGAATCAGCAGCTCGGCGGTGGTCCCTTTGCCCGGCGCGCTCTTCAACCTCAAATCCCCTTTCAGCTGCAGCGCCAAGCCATGGATCATCGACAGGCCAAGGCCGGTCCCCTTTCCAAGTTCCTTTGTCGAGAAAAAGGGCTCGACCGCTTTTTGCAGCGTCGCCTCGTCCATCCCGTGACCCTCGTCGGCAACAGAAAGAACCAGGTAGCGGCCGCAAGCGAGGTGGCCGGCAGCATCCCGAAGCTCCACCTCATGCAGTCGAATGCGGATCCGGCCGCCATCGGGCATGGCGTCGCGCGCGTTGACAGCAAGATTAAGAAGCGCCAGCTCGACCTGATTGGCATCCGCCGACACCAGCGGCAGGTGGTCGGGCACCGCCGTGTCGATCACCACCGAAGACCCTACTGACCGCTGGAGAAGGTCCTCCATGCCGACCACCAGCCGACCCAGATCAACCGGCCCCACCTGCAGCTCCTGACGGCGGGCAAATGCCAGAAGCCTTTGGGTCAAGGAGGCGCCCCGCCTGGCGCCCTGCAGCGCGCCATCGATCAAGCGGCGCGCCTTGACGTCATCGCTGACGTGCTTGCGCAACAGTTCGAGATTGGCGAGAACGGCCATCAGCAGATTGTTAAAATCGTGAGCGACACCGCCGGTCAGCTGGCCGATCGCTTCCATCTTCTGCGACTGGCGCAGCTGTTCTTCGGCCCGTTCCCGCTGGGCCACCTCCGCCATCACGGTCCGATGGGCTTCTTCCAGTTCGCGGGTGCGTTCGGCGACGCGTGCCTCAAGGATTTCGTTGAGCAGTCGCTGGTGTTCTTCGGCCTCGAGCCTGGCGGTGATATCGGCAGACACCCCGACCATCTTCAGCGGCTTGCCCGTCCGGTCGCGTGACACCTGCGCACGCGCTTCGACCCAATGCACCGAACCGTCCTTCCAGATCGTGCGGTATTCAATGGCATAATCCACCCCTGTCTCAAGCGTGGCAGCAGTCGCCGCCTCAACGCGCTCAAGGTCGTCTGGATGGATGCAGCCGATAAGCTCGGCATAGGAGAAAGCATCTTCTGGTAACCGGCCAAAAATCGTCTTGCAGGTCGGTGACAGGGTCAAAGTGCCAGTGGCGAGATCCCGTTCCCAGGCCCCAAGCCGCCCCGCCTCCATGGCCGTCTGCAGTCGCCGCTCCCCGTCATTGAGTTCCTGGATGCGCAGGCGGGCTTCATACTGGCGCCGCCGCCCACGCAGAGCGGAACGGGCGATACTGACGAATGTGGTGGCATGGAAGGGACGCTCCAGAAAGCTGACATTGCCCAGCACCTCCAAAAGCCTGGCTGCGGCCGGATTGCGCTCTGGTCCTCCGCCTCGGTTTGTCAGGACGAGGAAGGGCAGATCCGACCAGCTGGGCTGCGCTTCGATCCACGCCGACAGGGGCTTCAGATCGGCAAACCGCAGGGCGTCCTCTGTCACCACCGCAAAACCGATGCTGTCATCGAGGCTGGCGACGAAGTCGGAGAGGCTGTCCGCCGTGAGCGAGCGCATGCCGGCTTCCCGCAGCAGGGATGAAGCGATCTGGGCGTCGCGTCCGAGCGGTGCATAGATCAGCCCGATGGCGCTACGGTCAGGAATGGGCGTCTTCTCCCTCTGGCACGCTCATCAGCGATTGCGTGTCACTCACCAGCGTTGGCACCCCGCGCAGCACTCCCTGGAAGCCCGAGATCGGCTCTCCCAGGATCAGTCCGCTCTGGTCGATGCGATACTCGCGGATCGTCTCTTCATGGGCTCCGGTGCGCTTTTTGATGACGGAGATGGCCCGTCGCACCTTGCCGTAGGCCTCGAAGTAGCGCAGCAGGATCACCGTATCGGCGATATAGGTGATATCGACGGGCGACCTCATGTCGCCGACGAGCCCATGCTGTGCAACCGTCAGGAACGTGTTGGTGCCCTGCCGGTTGAGAAACTGCAGCAACTCGTGCACGTGCAGGATCAAGGCGTTTTCTTCCGGCATGGAGGCCTGATAGCCGTTGATGCTGTCGATCACCACAACGCTGGCATCGAAATCGGCAACCCGTTGTCTCACCCGCTGGGCAAATTCGCCTGGCGACAGCTCGGCCGCATCCAGCTGCTCGATATGCAGCATTCCCCGGTCCCGCATCGCCTCCAGGTCGAGGCCGATCGCCTTGGTCCTTGCAAAAAGCAGCCCGAGCTCCTCGTCAAACACGAAGATGGCTGCCTTGCCGCCGCGCGCGATGGACGCCGCCACGAATTGAAGCGCAAAGAGGCTCTTGCCGGTGCCGGCCGGACCGATCAGCAGCGTTCCCGACCCGCGCTCGACGCCGCCGCCAAGCAGAGCATCCAGCTCCACGATACCACTGCCGATCGTCGTCCGCTCGAACGCGGTCTTGTGCTCGATCGCCCGCAGTCGCGGAAACACCGTCACGCCACCTGTGCGGATCACGAAGTCATGGTAACCACCGCGAAATGCCTGTCCGCGATACTTCACGACCCGCAGTCTTCGTCGCTCCGCACCGTAGTCGGGGGCGAGATGCTCCAGGTGGATGACGCCATGGACAACGCTATGGACCGTCTTGTCCAAAGTGTCTGACGTCATGTCATCGAGAAGCAGAACGGTCGCTTCTGAGCGCGAGAAATAATGCTTCAATGCCAGGATCTGCCGTCGGTAGCGCAATGAGCTCTGGGCCAGCAGGCGAATTTCCGACAGGCTATCGATAACCACCCGATGCGGCTTGACGCGCTCGAAGCTCTCGAAGATCAGCTTGGTCGTCTCGCCCAGTTCCAGGTCGGATGAATAGAGAAGGCTCTGCTGCTGGTCGGCATCCAGCAGGCTCTCGGGTGGCACCAGCTCAAAGATCTCGATGGCCTCGTTGATCTCGATTCCATGGGAGCGCGCACTGTCTCGCAGCTCTTGTTCGCTCTCCGATAGGCTGATGTAGAGACAGCGCTCGCCCTGCTCTGCCCCTTGCGTCAGAAACTGCAAGGCAATCGTTGTTTTTCCAGCCCCCGGAGAGCCTTCGAGCAGAAAGACGTGCCCGCGAGACAGTCCTCCAGCCAGGATATCGTCCAATCCAACCACGCCGGTCAGAGCTTTATCATCTAGGTGTGTCGTCATCTGATCCTCAAACTGCAGGAATGACATAGCGCGTCGACGCCGTAAAGCGAGTACGAGACAACGTCTTAATGGGTCTTTTGTTCTGGTCCCGGCCGCCTGCCCACGTTGCGTCGGGGCAGCAGCACCTGGAACTTGACGCTTGCAGATGGCGTCGCCAGGACGGCGTACCGGATCGGCGCATTTTAACAATTCGCGCAACCTTTTGTTAGTGCGTGCCATGCAAGTCTTCAGCGAAAATCGCGAGGACATGATGGCCCTCTGATGGAAAAGACCGACGTCCTCGTTGGTGTCTTCGACGAAACGGATCGGCTTCGCTTTGCCAATCGGGCGTTTCGTGCGGCTTGGTCTGTCGCTCCCCAGGAGATGCCGCTCTGGTCGGATATGATGCGCCGGAACTATGCGGCCGCCCGCGGGACGATCATCAGCAGTGGCGATTTCGAAACCTGGCTGCGCTCCACATTGGGCCGGCGGGGCAAGACCGGCTTTCGCGCCTTCGAGACGGATCTGCACGACGGTCGGTGGCTGTGGATGACGGAAACGACGCAAGAGAACGGCTGGATGCTTTGCGTCGCCAGCGACATCACCACCGTGCGGGTCGACGAGCGTGCCCTTCGTCAGGACCGGGACAATGCCATCAAGGTGGACCAGACAGACGAGCTCACCGGCATTTCCAGCCGCCGCTTTGTGATGGCGAGGCTTCGCGCTTTGACGGCCACTTCCGGCGAGGCCTGGTCCGACGTGGGCCACGTCGCCGTCCTCGATATCGACAACTTCAAGTACATCAACGATCGTTTCGGCCACGCCACTGGCGACGCCGTGCTCAAAAACTTTGCCGTGACCCTTCAGCGCCTGGTGCGCAAGACGGATATCCTCGGCCGCGTTGGCGGTGAAGAGTTCATTCTCATCTTGCCACACACCAGCCTGGCGGAAGCCGAAGCGGTGATTGACCAGATGCTGGCGGCGGTTCGTCGTTCGCGCCCGCTGCCGCAGGAGGTGAGCTTCCGCTATACCTTCTCGGCAGGACTTGCCGGGGCTCGACAGGGCGACGACCCGGACGAGGTGTATCGGCGCGCCGATTTGGCCCTTTACGCCGCAAAAATGAGGGGCCGCGATCAGATCGCCATCGACCTTCCGGCCTCCCCGCGGCTCACCCAGGACCCCGGCTAACGAACTGCCGACCGGATGGCATCACCTGAAATACGAGGGTTGGTCGCGGGCGGGTGACACAATGGGGTGCGCTTCCGACCAAAAATATTCTTGAAGCTGCGCATGGCTGCCATAGCTTGCTAGTCAGCATACCCTTCGACACGATTCTGGAACGCGGCAACAGCATGGGTGGTAGAAGTGGAACTTCGATGGCAACGCGGCTGGTATCCGGCCACGCACCGCTCATTGCCGTCCTCTTGGTCTCAAGCCTTGTCGGCGCCTACAGCGACGAGGGTGGCGACGCCGGTCTTATGCTCGGTTTCTATGCCTGGAGTGCCCACTCCCTTTGCACCATTTATGCCCTGACCCACTGGGGCGGCCTGTGGAAGGCCTATGCGGTCGCCTCGCTTGTCGCCGTCGTGGGTCTTGACGCGGGAACGCCGCTCAGCGCCCTGGTCAAATTGGTCAGGATCCTGGTCGCGGATCACGCCTTCGGCTGACCTCTACCACCCCCGGCCCAGCAGCCTGATCGTGCCGCCACCGCGTCTGCCGGAATGCCAGCGGCAGGCGATGCATTATGGATGAAAGCCCTTCTGGAAGAAATGAAGAGTATCGGAGACATCAGCATAGCGTCGCCCGATTTCGGGCAGGATGTCGGGAATTCTCGTCACGGTCCGCGCGGTTAAAGGGATGCCGCAGGAGCCTCAGCATAGCGACCCGAAGGGAGAGGCGGGACCGACTTCCCCCGCTCGGGGCGTTCCGCGTCGCCGTTGCGAGAAACTGGCACGGTTGAGGTCGCCGATGATCTGTCGTACCTCGCGATGCCAGTGACAGACATGCCCCTTTCGCGCAGAGCACGCGCCGGTCAGATGGAGCCGGTCCAGCGCCGGTAACCGGCAACGAGAAAACCCACTTCGACCACTCGCCAAGCGGCCCCCTGGACAGCCGATAGCCGGGAGAGTGCGGGCTTGTGCTGGGTCCCGTTCCCGAATCAGCGTATGAGCGGAACGCCAGTTGCAGTGGAGCCGGCCCCGATGACAAGTGAAGTACGTCGCAAAGTGTATGAGAAGGTCTCTGCTCGACTCAAGGCAAGCGGCACACCATTCGACGATGACCCGCGGTTTCTTTCTGCCGTTGAGGAATGGATCAATGGTGCCATCGACATCGGTGAGCTGCGCAGGCGATATTTCGACATCCAACGCACACGGACGCGGCTATCGTCCGATCACGGTGGCGACTAGCAATTCGAGATCAAAGACGCATCAGCACTAGGCATCATCCCCTGCCAACGATGCGCACGCAACCACCGCTTGTGCGGTTGCGGACAAAAAGCTCGGCCCGTTCAAACCTACGACGCCGACGGCGACACCCAAGTGCCATCGCGCCGCAGCGGACACAAGGTATTGCGAGCCGTCTATCATCGCCGGTGTCGCGGACGCAACTTGGTATCGACGCAGTGATGCTGTTGCGATATTGGAGATGTTACGATGGCAACCGGAGAGCTGGCAACAATACCAGTCAGGCTTTCCAGGATGCCGGCGGCGCCAGTGCCCGAGCGTGGAGATGGAATATGCAGCAAATCGATGCGGTGGATGCAACGAGATCTTCCTGGGAAACGGTGGCCGCCTACGTCCTGACGGTATGTCAGGAGCGAGACAAGGCACCCCTGTACAGCTATCTGCAGGTTGCTGCCGACCTGGTCGAACCAACAAAGCGGCTGATTGCCGACATGAACGGCGACGACTCCTTCACGATCGTGGAGGAGGGCGACGATTTCCCCGGCTCCTCGCCGGCCCCGCGGCCCCTTTCCCCCGACCATCCGCCAGGAGCCCTGTCGATAGCGAGGGGCGCAATCCTGAAGGCATTGGGCGTTGGAGGATAGTGTTTGTGAATCTGCAGGCTCGAGAGGATAGCCGGGCCTCTCCGCTGTCCTCCACCCGGGCCTCGATCTGCCGCTTTACCGAGGTGCGCTCCCGCTCAGTGCAAGCGGGACAAAGCGGCTCATGCCAGGAGCCTGTCACAAGCCATCAACCGAGAAGGGCTCGGTGGACAACAGCGAACCGGTCTACCATCCTTTCGTTCAGCTCAGGTGCTTTTCAATTTCCGGCACCGGCAGGTTCCCAAGGTCCTAGTGCTCCGCAATGATCCGATCGTGCCGGGTCACTTTTCTGCGCGGAACCGGTAAACGAACACGAGAAGGAAGATGGATGGTCAAAGGTCCCAGTCCTGAAGATCCGCCTGAGATCGGTGCCGAGGAGAAGGCCTATGCACTCATGGCGGTGGCTGCAGGGTTGCAGATGGCTGACACACAGCTATACCACACTCGGAAGGGACGGCGGCTTTTTGCAACGAAACGGTTTGACAGGACGCCTGCCGGCAGGCTTCACATGCACACCGCAAGCGGCCTGTTAAATGCCAACCACCGTGAGCCGGAAGTCCTCAAGATGTTCCGAAACATGGTGTTCAATGTCTACGCAAAGAACCGGGACGATCATGCAAAGAACCATGCTTTCCTTATGGACGGGGACGGCCGTTGGTTCCTGGCACCCGCCTACGATCTTACCTTTTCGTCTGGACCCGGCGGGGAGCACAGCACGGCTATAGGTGGTGAAGGCAAGGCGCCCGGCATGCCTCACCTCCTAAGCGTCTCCAGAGGAGCTTCGATCCCTGATAACGATGCAAAGGACGTGATAGAGCAGGTCCGGACAGCAATCGGTCGCTGGCCCGAGTTCGCTGAAAAGGTTGGCTTGTCCAGATCCCGTACGGCCGAACTCCACGCGTTCTTGACCACGTGAATGGCCGGGTCAGACACTGCGTGGGCACGATGCAACCCGCCGATGAAGGCGGCACCGGGAGAAGCGCCCTTGGCGATGTTCCAAGCCAAACCGAACACACCGCAACCGATCGTCCGAAGAGACAATCTTGCCGGACGACTGCAGACGTTGCCTTGTCCGATGGCAAGGAGCCGGCGTCGTCATCTCCGGTGTTGCGCCGATCGGCGTGCAGCCAGTTCCACTGCATGAGTGGGGACCTTTTCTAGAACTCAGATCTGGTGCGGATAGTGGTTTGCGGCAAGCCTTTGCACTGCGCCAAACCGGCCTGCAGATGACATGTCGAGCAGGCGGCTTCAGGCGTGCCGTCTGCAGCGGCATGCATCTCAGGTTCTTGACATCGCGACGTCGAGGCTTTCTATTGGTAGGATGTCAGACCAATTTTGGATGTCATCTTGAAGATCTCTCCGCTGCCCTCCACCAGTCGAGTCAGACAGGTCACGGACGCGCTCGTCGACCACATCACAAGTGCGCGTCTGAAGTCGGGGGATCGTCTTCCGGCTGAGCGCGAGTTGATGGAAGCCCTTGCGGTGGGGCGCTCGACGATCCGCGAGGTCCTGCGCCACTTCCAGGCGCTCGGCGTCATCGAGACCCGCAAGGGCAGCGGCAACTATCTGCTCAAGTCGGTGTCGCGCGCCACCATCCACATGCCGTTATCGCTTGAGAGCACGAACCTTCGCGACGGTCTGCTGCAGACGCTTCAGGTCCGGCGCGGGCTCGAATGTGAAGCGGGCATGGTTGCCGCACGCGTCCGCACCGCAGACGATCTGGCCGACATCGAGGCGAAGCTGACCGAGATGGAGCGCGTGCATCTCGAAAAGGGCGCCTCGGGGCCCGAGGACCTCGCCTTCCACCTGGCCATCTACGACGCCACCCATAACCCGCTGTTCCGTCAGCTGCTCGAACAGATGCGCGAAACCTTCGAGCGCTTCTGGAGCCATCCGTTCGAACGCTTTGATTTTGCGCGCCGATCCTTCCCGTTTCACCGAACCCTGTTTCAGGCCATTGCCGCGCAGGACGCCGAAGCAGCAAGAGCTGAGACCCTGAAGATTCTCGAGATCGTCGAGGAAGACATCAAGGAAATGTCGAAATGAATGCCGCAGGCCTCCCCGCTGATCTTGCCTCCCTGATCGTTGCTCATGACCAGGGCAATGCCTATGATGCCGTCGTTCCCCCGATCGCCCAGACATCGCTGTTCACCTTCAGCGACTACGACCAGATGGTCTCGGCCTATCGCGGAGACATCATCAGGCCGATCTATACGCGCGGCCTCAATCCGACGGTGCGCGCCTTCGAGGAGATGCTGGCAAAGCTGGAATGCGCCGAGGACGCCCTGGGCTTTGCCAGCGGCATGGCCGCCATTTCCGCCACGGTCTTGAGTGTCGTCTCCCCCGGTGACCGCATCGTCGCCGTGCGCCATGTCTATCCCGACGCCTTTCGTCTGTTCGGGACAATCCTCAAGCGGATGCAGATCGACGTGACCTATGTCGATGGCCGCGACGAGATGGCGGTCGATGAGGCGCTGGCGGGCGCCAGGCTGTTTTACATGGAAAGCCCGACGAGCTGGGTCATGGAGGCGCACGACGTCGGTGCCCTGGCCCAGCTTGCCAGGCGCCACGGCGTCGTCTCGGTGATCGACAACAGCTGGGCTAGTCCTGTCTTCCAGCAACCGCTCACGCTCGGCGTCGATCTCGTCGTCCATTCCGCCTCCAAATATCTTGGCGGCCACAGTGACGTTGTTGCCGGCGTCGTTGCCGGACCGAAGGCGTTGATCGATCGCATCCGCTCGGAGACCTACCCCTACCTGGGCGGCAAGCTGTCGCCCTTCGACGCCTGGCTGCTCATCCGTGGACTGCGCACCTTGCCGATCCGGATGAAAGCGCATGAAGCCTCGGCGCTCGACATCGCACGACGGCTGCAGGCGCACCCGGCAGTCGCGCAGGTCTGCCATCCGGGCCTGTTGAATGAGCTGCCGCCGGGGCTGCACGGGACCTCGGGCCTTTTCTCGTTCGAATTTGCCGACGGCATCGATATCCGCGCCTTTGCCAATCGGCTGAAGCTCTTCAAGCTGGGCGTCAGCTGGGGTGGGCACGAGAGCCTGATCGTCCCGGGCGAGGTCGTCCTGCAGCAAAAGGCGCAGCCCAACTTTGCGCATGCCTTCGGCATCAGCGCGAGATCCGTTCGTCTCCATGTCGGCCTCGAGGGAACCGAGGCGCTGTGGAGCGATCTTCAGGAGGCCATCGAAGCCGCCTCCTGAAGACAGTCAACATCAACTGGGAGAAAGATCATGATCAAGACGCTGATGAGTGCGGCCCTGTTTACATCGCTGCTCGGTGGCGCCGCGTTTGCCGAGACACTGAAACTCGTTGAAGTCATCACCAGCCCGGAGCGGACCGAAACCTTGAGGTCGATCGTGTCGACATTCGAGGCGGAAAACCCTGGCACCACCGTGGAGATCATCTCGCTGCCATGGAACGAGGCATTTCAGAAGTTCGCGACCATGGTCTCGGCGGGAGACACGCCGGACGTGATGGAAATGCCAGATACCTGGCTGTCGCTTTACGCCAACAACGGCATGCTCGAGAGCCTTGAGCCCTACCTGGAGACCTGGGAAAACACCAAGGAGCTGACGCCGCGCGCGCTGGAACTGGGACGCACCGTCGATAATACCGCCTATATGCTGCCCTACGGCTTTTACCTGCGGGCGATGTTCTACAACAGGACGCTGCTCGAAGAGGCGGGCATTTCAGAGCCGCCCAAGACCATGGACGAGTTCATCGCCGCGTCCGAGGCTGTTTCGAAACTGCCGGGAAAATACGGCTATTGCATGCGCGGCGGCGCCGGCGGCCTGAACGGCTGGATGATCTTCGGCGCCTCGATGGCCGGCAACAACAGCTATTTTACCGAAGACGGCACCTCGACCCTCAACACGCAAGGGTGGATGCAGGGACTGCAATGGATGGTCGACCTCTACCAGAAGGGTTACGCGCCCAAGGACAGTGTCAACTGGGGCTTCAACGAGGTTGTCGCCGGCTTCTACTCCGGAACATGCGCCTTTCTCGACCAGGATCCCGATGCCCTGATCGCCATTGCCGAGCGCATGAAGGCGGAGGATTTTGCCGTCGCGCCGCTTCCCAAGGGCCCCGACGGCAAGTCCTTCCCGACGATTGGCTATGCCGGCTGGTCGATGTTTGCCGACAGCGACAACAAGGATCTGTCCTGGAAGCTGATTTCCACACTGCAAAGCCGGGACGGCAATCTGGAATGGAACAAACGCATCGGTGCCCTGCCGGCCTACACCTCGGCGCAAGAGGATCCTTTCTTTGCCGGCGACCAGTTCAAGGGATGGTTTGAGGAGCTTGCCGATCCCGACACGGTCCCCACCGTGATGCCAACCTATCTGGAGGAGTTTGCCTTCTTCAAGGACTCGCTGGCGATCAGCACCTCGCAGGAGGCACTGCTTGGCGACCTGACGGTCGAGGAGCTCGCCAATCAGTGGGCGGACTACCTGACCAAGGCGCAAAAGAAGCATCTTGCCAAGCAGTAGAAGCCCCCGGGCGACAGACGTCACCGGCGGCCAGTGCCGCCGGTGACGTCCAGCAACAACACGACAGCGTAAACGGGGACGACCACATGAGTCTGGCGGGCACAATGGGAGGGCACACGCGCAAGCCGTGGCTGAAGCGGTTGGCCGACACCTCCGAACCCTATCTGTACAGCGCGCCGTCCCTGATCCTGATCGTGACCGTGATGCTGGTCCCCCTGGCGCTGGGCATTTCCTATGCATTCCGGGACATCCAGCTTCTCAACCCCTTCTCCGGTGGCTTCATCGGTCTGGATCACTTCCGGGCTCTGGGCGAGGACACCGCCTTCTACCGGGCCCTGAAAAACACGCTGTGGTGGACGGGCGCCTCGGTGTTCTTGCAGTTCACGTTCGGGCTGATCCTCGCCCTTCTCCTCGACAAGCCGTTCTGGGGCCGAGGGGTGGTCCAGGCGCTGGTCTTCCTGCCCTGGGCGGTTCCCTCTTTCCTTGCCGGTCTGAACTGGGCGTGGTTGTTCAATCCGGTGATTGGCCCGCTGCCACACTGGTTCTTCGCCCTTGGCCTCATCGATCAGCCGACCAATCTCCTTTCCGATCCGCATTATGCGATGTGGGGGCCGATCCTTGCCAATGTCTGGTGGGGGATCCCGTTCTTTGCCATCACGCTGCTGGCGGCCCTGCAGGCCATTCCGCGTGACCTCTACGAGGCGGCATCGATCGATGGCGCCACCGGCTTGCAGCGCTTCACGTCGATCACGCTGCCATTCCTTGCCCCGACCATTGCCATCACCGTTCTGTTGCGCACGGTATGGATTTCCAACTTTGCAGATCTCATCGTGGTGATGACGGGCGGCGGTCCGGCAGACCGCACCCAGATCGTCGCGAGCTATATCTTCACCCAGGCGTTCAGGCGGCTGGACTTCGGCTATGCCTCGGCGATCGCGCTCGTGTTGCTCGCCCTGCTGATGGCCTATTCGATGCTGATCATCCTGTTGCGCCAGTCGCTGCTGAGCAAGGACTAGACCATGCAATCAGGCCTCCTCCCGACAATCGCCCACCGGCTTGCGGTTCTTGCCTATGTCGTCTTTGCGCTGTTCCCCTTGTTCTGGCTCCTGAAGGTGTCGGTCACGCCCAACGACCTTCTGTACTCGGAAGGGGTCAGGATGTGGCCGTCGGCCACGACCTTCGAGCACTATGCGCATGTGCTGCGCCACAGCGCCTTTCCGACCTTTTTCAAGAACAGTGTGATCGTGTCCGGCTCGACGGCCGTCATCGTCACCCTGCTTGCCTCGCTGTCCGGTTATGCGCTGTCGCGCTTCAGCTTCCGCAGCAAATACTGGATCGTCGCCTTGATGCTGCTCACCCAGATGTTCCCGCTGGTCATGCTGGTGGCGCCGATCTTCAAGATCCTGTCACCGCTGGGGCTGACCAACAGCCTGACGGGGCTGGTGATCGTCTACAGCGCCTTCAACGTGCCGTTTGCGACCTTCCTGATGCAGTCCTTCTTCGACGGCATCCCCAAGGATCTCGAGGAGGCGGCCATGATCGATGGCGCGACGCGCTTCACGGCCTTTCGCCAGATCATCCTGCCGCTGACACTGCCGGGCATTGCCGCAACGCTGGGCTTTGTATTCACCGCTGCCTGGAGCGAGCTCCTGTTTGCGCTGATGCTGATCAACGGCAATGACGCGGCAACCTTCCCGGTCGGACTCTTGACCTTCGTCTCGAAGTTCTCGGTGGATTTCGGGCAGATGATGGCGGCCGGCATCCTCGCACTCATTCCCGCCGGTTTCTTCTTCCTTCTCATTCAACGCTATCTGGTGCAGGGCCTGACGGCCGGTGCAGTCAAAGGTTGATCTCATGGCCTCTATCTCGATCAAGAACCTGAAGAAGGCCTATGGCACCTTCTCCGTCCTGCATGGTGTCGACCTCGACATTGCCGACGGCGAATTCGTTGTGCTGGTCGGGCCGTCGGGGTGCGGCAAGTCCACGCTGCTGCGGATGATTGCCGGTCTGGAGGGCGTCACCGAGGGGGAAATCCAGATTGACGGGGCGCGCGTCAATGACCGCCATCCCAAGGACCGCGACATCGCGATGGTGTTCCAGTCCTATGCGCTTTACCCGCATATGACGGTGGCGGAGAACATGAGCTACAGCCTGAGGCTGCGCAAGGTGGCCAAGGATGTCGCCGCAAGAGCGGTCACGGCAGCCTCCCAGAAGCTTGGCCTGGAGCCGTTTCTTGCCCGGCGCCCCAAGGCCCTGTCGGGGGGGCAGCGCCAGCGCGTGGCCATGGGACGCGCCATCGTCCGCCAGCCGAAGGCCTTTCTCTTCGATGAGCCGTTGTCGAACCTCGATGCCAGGTTGCGCGAGCAGATGCGCGCCGAAATCAAGAAGATGCATGCCGATCTCAAGGCGACGTCGATCTATGTCACCCATGACCAGATCGAGGCGATGACCCTTGCCGATCGCATCGTTGCCATGCATGGCGGTGTGGTCCAGCAGGTCGGCAGCCCGCTCGATCTCTATGACCGTCCCGCCAACCTGTTTGTCGCCGGCTTCATTGGATCGCCGGGGATGAACTTCCTGGAGGGGCGGGCCGAGAAGGACGGAATCCGGCTCAGGGACGAAAGCTTCATGGCCATGGGCGACGTGCCCGAACATCTGCTCGGCCAACAGGTGACGCTCGGGATCCGGCCGGAGCACGTGGTGCTTGATGCGCACGGCCAGGGGATGCCGGCGCATCTGGATCTGGTTGAGCCGACCGGCTTCGGGATCATCCTGCATCTGACGCTGAACGGCTTGCCGTTGAAGGTCTTTACGCTGGATCGCGCCGTGCTGCAGGCCGGTCCGATGGTCGCGGTCACCCTCGCGCAGGAGCATCTGCATCTGTTCGGGCCCGATGGATCAAGGATTGGCGGCACATCAGACCCAGCAGCGGCGGCGTGAGGGGCTGGTGAATGATGTCCAGTGTGCGACGCCGGTAAAGGGGGCAGCGCGAATTCCGGCAGACGCTACAGGCGAGATGCCAGATCCACCGCCTCCGTCTGCGGTCGAATGTCGGACCAGACCATCGCTCAACCTGTCGCTCGCGGATTCTCCTTTGCATACTGGCGAGGCAAGCGGCCGCTGGCCCGTTCGAACGCGGTGCTGAAGGCTTGTGGTGCCGAGCCGTTGACGCTGATAGGCGCACATGGTCGCGCTCGATGGGGACCGCGGTGAGGAGGCAGACCCCAACCGCGACATTTGTGCAATCAGGTAGCAACTGCCACCAGACGTAAGATTGCGCCGTCCGATGTTGAACTAGCGTCGGCGACGAAATCTCATGCAGCCACGCAAAGTGGAAGCGTTAGATTTGGCCGACCAGATTGAGCAGGAACTAGGTAACAATCAGCGCGATGCCGCAGAGGCGTTCGTGCGGAGCCTTCTGCAACGGCGGTTTCACGGTCAACGTCACCCGAGAAAGAAAATGCGGGCGCGTGAGGATTTCTCCGCCCCAGCCACCCACTCGATCAGATCTGGGGTCTGACGCCTCCCATCCTCCGCCTGAAGTTGACCAGGCCTTCTTTCCCATCCCCCATGCCGTGGCTCCTTCGATCGGTACCCGTCATCTTCTCGGCGTAGCATACGGCATCTTCGAGAAGGCCGAAGTCGCTATCCTGAAGGCGGAGAGAGCCAATCGCGAGATGCTTCCTCCATTTGGGGCCTCGCCTCCAGGCTTCCATCCATGCCGCGCCCAGTTCGAAGTCTTGTTTAGCCTCCGCCAGCCCACGGATCAGAGACGCAGACTGCGCGAGGTCCTTTGACACCTTGCTCGCCGCCTCCATCCCGCCTTGTCGTCGTGTCGAGAGGATGAGCTTGTGCACGGCGAAACGCTGAGGCGCAGGCACCACCACCCCTACCCCGGCACCATGAAGGACGACTGATCTGACCGGTTCGTAGATCAGGAAGTCAAGAAATGGCAGGGCTTGTGCGCCGATATTGCCGAGCGCAGGCAACTTCGACAGGCCCCTTCCATAGTCCGCATCGCCCCTGTTCAGGGTCAGAATCTCGATCTTTAGACCAGCCTTGTTCCGATATCCCGCCACCAGATCGGGGGAGAAGGCATTGAATATCGGCTTGAACGTGCTGTCGACCTCTTCGAGAATGTTGCCGATGTCGGTCATTGAGTCGTCCACGAGGACTGAGATGCTATAGAACTGGGCGATATCGATGTCGTCGGTCCGGTAGGTGGCCCGATCGAGCTTGATCCCCAGCAGCCCGCCGTAGGCCTGGAAGGCATGCGATCCCACGAGGATCGCGCGAAGGCGGAACAGGCCGTTGGCAGCCAGTTTCTCGATCGCCTCGCCTTCAGTAGCAGACGGAGACGGAAGTCCAGACCGCCTGAGCTGGCTCGCCAGCTTGCGACGTGCGGTGTAGTCGGCTTTAAGTGCGCTTGCGTTCTCGACGCGCCTGGTAACCTCGACATCGTCGACAGGCCCTACATATTTCGACCGAAGCTTTGGAGGTGCCGAGCCGTCACCTCTCTCGAGCGTACGGTGATACCAGTATTCGCGGTTGTGCCTGCGTAGTTTGATGAAGGAACCTGTCGTGGGAAACTGGTCGCTAAACTGGACATCATGAGCCCGCTCAACGAGCTCGGAAACGCGGTTTGATCGAGACTTGAAAGCGATCTCATGGCTCCACCTTGCTACAAGTCTGCCGAACTTGTAGCAAGACTACACCAGTTGAGATCTTGCTACAGGTCTGCCAAACTTGTAGCAAGACTGGGTTTCGGGATCCAGCGCAGAGGAACGGTATGGCTATCGATGCTTAATCTGGTCTCTGACATCCCTGGAGCCGGCCAACAAAGATTTTTGGAGATCGGTCTCGACTTTGCACCGGCGCAATTGCACCTCTTCGACGCGCGCACCGAGCGACGGCTGGAGGCCATCGATCACGCTGCCGGTAACGGGTGACGCGGTAAAACACCACGGGCGTTTTCGAGCGCTGCGTAACACACACGCATTGCTCGTGCGGCAATGGCAATCGCCGCAGGCGTCGTGCCATCCAGGCCCGCGAGGTTTCCCATGAGCTGCGGTAGGATTTCGGATGGTGGCACGAAGGGGCCCCGTGAGCTCGGTGGCATCCGGCAATGCAGAGCAATATGGCGATAGCCGCAGGCATGCGGTCCGCATTCCGGCGAAGCTGCGACCATGTGATTGCCGAAACTGGCTTGATCGGGCGCGAGGGCACTTGCCCCTCCGACAGTCCCTGTATCAGTCACTGCGGTCACGGCACTTCCCATGCTCCGGTATCTCCGTTATACCTTTCAACAGAAAAGGTATAACGGACTTGAAGCGGCCATGAAGAAGATCGATCTCGTCTATCAGACCATGCTCGCCGAGCTTGGTCAACGTTGCATGGACGCGGCATGGACAGCTGACTTCCCACCAGATGGCCGCTTCCAGCGTGTCGTCGTCAAGGGCAAAGCCTATTGGTATTTCGATGTGCCTGACGGATCGGGCGGCAAGGCCCGGCGCTATGTCGGCTCTGCCGACGATCCAGAGATCGCACAGCGGGTAAAAACCCATCAGCAGCAGAAGGACGATCTTCTTACCCGCAGGCGCATGGTCTCGTCCCTGACACGCGAGGGCGGCATGATTGCGCCTGACACGATGTCCGGCAACCTCGTCGAGGCACTGGCGGCCGGAGGGCTGTTCAGGCTTCGCGGCATCCTCATCGGGACGGTAGCGTTTCAGTGCTACGCCGGACTACTCGGCGTTCGCTTGCCAGCGGCTGCGGTTTTGACCGGGGACGCGGACATCGCACAGGATTATGCCATCTCTCATGAAGTCGAAGACACCCTGCCCCCGATCGTCGATCTACTGCAGCACGTTGATCCGAGCTTTCGGCCTGTCCCGCATCGATCGGGTTCCGCGGCGTCGAGCGCCTTTCAGAACGCCACCGGTTATCGTGTTGAATTCCTGACCTCCAACCGCGGCTCGGGAGAGTATATCGACCAGCCCGCGAAGATGCCTGCCCTCGGCGGCGCGAGCGCCGATCCTCTCCGGTTCTTGGACTTTCTCATCCGCGACCCGATGCGGACGGTCCTGCTCCACAAGAGTGGTGTCCCTGTAACTGTCCCGGATCCCGCCCGGTATGCAGTCCACAAGCTCATCGTCGCCACCAGGCGCCGAACTGACGGCATGAGTGCAATCAAGCGCGAGAAAGATATCCGACAGGCCGAAATCCTTTTCGAGGCCCTGTATGAAACCCGCAGGTCATCCGACTTTGCGATCTCCTATGACGAGGCATGGAAACGAGGGCCGGCATGGCAGGCGGCACTGCAGCAGGCCAGACGGAGCATGTTGTCGAAAGCCGGTGTGAGCGCCCTCAGCCAGATCATCCGGCAGGGCAATCAGGAAATCGGGCTAGAGGGAGCTGAGGATCATCAATGAGAACGAGTGACGAAAGCTTACTCAGAAGCCGCGAAGCAATTGAACGGTTGTCGAAGAGGTCGGCACCGCAGGGCAGCACGCGAGCCCGTGGCGATCGGTCGCCAGCAGAATTTGGAACTCGGTTTCCCCGGCAGGCAGCTTGATCATTTTGGCAGGCCGTTCTCGTCATAGAGAAGCTGGGCGTGATCGGCATAAGGTCGCTTCAGATGGGTTGCAGCCCTGCCGGCGATCGCCAATATTTTCCGACGGACGCTCTGCCTCTCTGTTTTTCAATTTGGGCATACCGCTCGCGCGGAGCGTTGGTTACGACGCGGTTCATACTCTGCCCGGTCGCACGGGCGATCACCTGAGCAAGTTGATGCGCGTCGGGGTCTTTCACGTTCATGCTCATGTGAAGACAGTCCTTTCTACCAAGTCAGCCAGTTCGCCAGCAAGCATCAAAACAGCAGCAATCCGAGGAGGCCCGCCGTGCCGATGAAGATCCGCCACCAGGCAAAGAGCGCGTAGCCGCGGCTGGAGATGAAGTCCAGAAGCGAGCGCACGACGATCAGCGCCGTCAGGAAGGCGGCGATGAAGCCGACGACGATCACCGCACCATCGTCGAAGCTGATCAAYKCGCGGTTCTTGTARAGATCRAGCGTGAAGGCRCCGAGCATGGTGGGCATTGCCAGGAAGAAGGARAACTCCGCRGCCGACCGYTTGTCGGTGCCCATCAGCAGAGAGCCGACGATCGTYGCTCCCGAGCGGGAYGTGCCRGGCACCATGGCAAGRCACTGGAAGAGRCCGATCTTGAAGGCGAGCGAGAGCGGATAGTCCATGACATCCGTATATCGCGGCTGGAAAGCCATGCGGTCGACGATGAGGAGAACGATGCCGCCGAGGATCAGCACGATGCAGATCAGCACCGGGGTCTCGAACAGGATCGTCTTGATGAAACCATGTGCCAGCGCACCGATGAGGGCCGCCGGCAGGAAGGCGATCAGTACCGTCAGCACGAAATGCCTTGCCCTGGCGCTGTTKGGRAGRTTGACCGCGATGTCCAGCAGCCGGCGGAAATAGACCAKSAGGATCGCCATGATRGCGCCAAGCTGGATCAGGACCGCAAAGGTATTGCCGGGGGATTGGAAGCCGAGGAAGTGTCCGGCAAGGAGGACATGTGCCGTCGAGGACACGGGTATGAACTCCGTCAGCCCCTCGATAAGTCCGAGAACGAGAGCACTGACGATGGAATCTTCCGGCATTATTCACCCTTTTCTGAACGGTTTGCAGAACGGAGTGCCGCAACCGGAATCGACGAACCACTCACCTTGCCTTGCCTCTTACCAAAGCCATATAGCTGCGGTATTGCGTTCGCGCTTCGACGCAGCTCTCATTCTTCCTATCTTGTATTTGTAAAGCTCTCGTATCAATGCCCACGCTCTACCATCACCCCATGTCGTCCAGTTCGCGATTCGTCCGCCTTATCCTATCGGAATACGGCTTTCAGACGGACCTCGTGGAGGAACAGCCGTGGGAGAAGCGGCGCGAGTTCCTGACGCTCAATCCGGCAGGTACGCTGCCGGTCTATGTCGACGACAGCATGCGGGCCCTCTGCGGCCCGAATGTGCTGATGGAATTTCTCGACGAGACGCATGGCGTCCTGAAGCGTGACCGTCGGCTGCTGGCGGAAGATCCGTTCCAGCGCGCCGAGATTCGCCGGCTGACGGAGTGGTTCCTGTCGAAGATGGAGAGCGACGTCACGCGGCCTCTGGTGCGCGAGCGCGTCTACAAGCTGCAGATGACGGCCGCCCAGGGCGGCGGCGCGCCCGATTCCAAGGCCCTGCGCACGGCGCGCGCCAATGTCCGCCAGCACATGAAGTATCTGGCATGGCTGGCGGGTTCGCGCCCCTGGCTTGCCGGCGACCGCCTGACCTATGCGGATCTCGCCGCGGCCGCCTCCGTCTCCGTTCTTGACTATCTCGGCGAAATCGATTGGGCTGAAACACCAATGGCCAAGGACTGGTATCAGCGGCTGAAGTCGCGCCCCTCGTTCCGGCCGCTCCTGACCGAGCGGGTCCGGGGGATAACCCCGGTGTCTCATTATGCGGACCTTGATTTCTAACGAGACCATCAGCCCCCCGCAGCCGGACCGGCGGCGGCAGGAGAAGCTGACCGCCTTCATCAAGGCGGAAGCGGCGGCGCAGGGTTTCGATCTGTGCCGCATCACCCATGCCGGCAGCATTCCCGAGGCAACGGCGCGTCTCGATACCTTTCTTGCCGACGGCCATCACGGCACCATGGGCTGGATGGAGGAGACGCGTGACCGTCGCGGAAGTCCGACAGCACTCTGGCCCGAGGCCCGCTCCGTCGTGATGTTCGGCCTCAACTATGGCCCGGATGAAGACCCCCGCGCCCTGCAGGCCAAGCCGAGCCAAGGCGCGATCTCCGTCTATGCGCGCAACCGCGACTATCACGACGTCATCAAGGGCCGCCTCAAGGAGATCGCCACCCGCTTCGCCGCCCGGGCCGGAGAGGACGTCAAGGTCTTCGTCGATACGGCACCGGTGATGGAAAAGCCGCTCGCCGAGGCAGCAGGTCTGGGCTGGCAGGGCAAGCACACGAACCTGCTCAGCCGTAGCCATGGTTCCTGGCTCTTCCTCGGCAGCCTGTTCACCACCGCCGATCTCATTCTGGACGCGCCGGAGGTCGATCACTGCGGCTCCTGCCGGGCCTGCCTCGACGCCTGCCCGACCAATGCCTTCCCAGCCCCCTACCGGCTCGATGCGCGGCGCTGCATTTCCTATCTGACGATCGAGCATAAGGGGCCGATCGATCCCGACCTCAGGCCGCTGATCGGCAACCGTATCTACGGCTGCGACGACTGTCTCGCCGCCTGCCCCTGGAACAAGTTCGCCGTCAGCGCGTCGGAGATGAAGCTGAAGGCACGCGACGACCTGAAGGAGCCGTCACTCGCCTTCCTGCTCGGCCTCGACGATGCGGCGTTCCGGAGCTTCTTCAGCGGCTCGCCGGTCAAGCGCATCGGTCGCGATCGGTTCATCCGCAATGTCCTGATGGCGGCGGGCAACTCCGCAGACCCCAAGCTGATCGCCCCATGCCTGGCGCTCGCAGGCGACGCCTCTCCGATGGTGCGCGGCATGGCGATCTGGGCCCTGAAGCAGCTGATGCAGGCCGAAGAATTCGAGCGGTTCGCGACGAGCGCCCAGGGCGAGCACGATCCTGAAGTGTTGGACGAATGGCGACTGGCAGGAGCTCTTTGATGCAGATGATGATCTTCGGATGCGGCTATTCCGGCAAGGCGATCGCCAGGCTCGGCCTCACGCGCGGCGCCACAGTCTCCGGCACCACACGCGGTGAGCATAACGCCGCTTCGCTTGCAGCCGATGGCGTCCGCGCCCTCGTCTTCGACGGCGCCCAGGCATCTCCGGAGCTGGCGCTGGCGCTCTCTCAAGCGACGCATCTGGTGCAATCCATCCCACCCGGTCCGGACGGCGATCCGCTGCTCAGGCTTGCCGGCCATGGCATCCGAAAGCTCTGCCCGAAACTGGAATGGATCGGCTATCTCTCCACCGTCGGCGTCTACGGCGACTATGGCGGCGACTGGGTGGACGAGAGCAACGAGTGCCGCCCCTCCCCCGGCCGATCCCAGGAACGGGTGGCGGCCGAGGCCGCATGGCTTGCAGAGGGAGAGGCGGCGGGCGTGCCCGTCGCCATCCTGCGCCTCGCCGGCATCTATGGGCCTGGCCGCAATGGCTTCGTCAACCTCCAGAAGGGCACGGCACGGCGCATCGTCAAGAAGGACCAGGTCTTCAACCGCATCCGGGTCGAGGACATCGCGGAGGCGACACTGTTTCTGGCGGAGGGAAGGCATGGCGGCATCTTCAACATCACCGACGACGAGCCGGCGCCACCGCAGGACGTCATTGCCGAGGCCGCACGCCTGATGGGCGTGGAGCCGCCGCCGGAGCTGCCCTTCGAGACCGCGGACATGACACCCATGGCGCGATCCTTCTATGGTGCAAACAAGAGGATCTCCAACAGCAAGATCCGCAAGATGGGATTCCAGTTTCGCTATCCGGAATATCGGATGTCGCTTCGGCAGCTCTGGGAAACAGGTCTCTGGGATGATCCCGAATGAGATTGCCTGAAGGATGGAAAATCCATCCAATGGCCTAGCGGAAGACGAAACCTTCTCTCGACTTGACTTACAGGGCCGAAATTTGGCGCGACAGCGGGCATTTTTCCGCTGTGCAGCAAAATTATTTTCGCAGAAAATGTGATCTTTAGCGCTCTTGGCAAAATGAGAAACTGGATTTGCGTTAACTACTGATTTTCAGTGATATTTGCCCAGTCTTTCACCAAATCGGCCGCGATATATAGCAGGGCATCTAATCCGGAATGTTTCATTATGAAATATTCCGTGATCAGTCTGCGCACTTTTTCGCCAATTTTCGACCCGCTTAACCCGTCCCGCACCGCACGTACGGACGACTATTGAACGGGGACGACTGAAATGAACATGTTTCGACGCTCGGCATTTGCCGCCGCCACCATCGCAGCCTTCACCATGATCAGCACCGCACCGGCCAGTGCCGCTCCCGGCTGCGGTCATGCTTCCTGGTATGCACTGACGTCCAAGACCGCATCGGGCGAACGGATGAACCCCGCCAAGCTGACTGCAGCGCATCGCTCGCTGCCCTTCGGCACCAAGGTCAAGGTTACCAACAAGCGCAATGGCAAGAGCGTCGTCGTCCGCATCAACGACCGCGGGCCGTTCATCAAGGGACGCATCATCGACGTCTCCAAGGCTGCAGCCCAGAACATCGGCATGGTGCGCTCCGGCACGGCTCAGGTCTGCTACCAGATCATCAGCTGATACCGATGATGCTTGCCCTTCTTTGCGTTGACGGCTAGGACCCGGACGAGACGGGTTCAACCGGAACGGAGAGCGACATGCGATTGGGCGGACGGCTTGGTGGAGCCATTGATGTTCTCAAGGACATCGACGAACGAAAGCGTCCGGTCGCGGATGCCCTGAAGGACTGGGGCCTCGGCCACCGCTTTGCCGGTTCCGGCGATCGTGCCGCCATCGGCAACATCGTCTACGACGCGCTTCGCATGCGCCTCTCGCATGCGTGGCTGATGGACGACGAGGGGCCGGCGGCACTGGCCTACGCGGTCCTCATCCGGCAGTGGGGCTATTCGCCCGACGCGCTTGCCGCGGAATTTGCCGACGACCGCTTTGCGCCGCCACCACTTTCCGACGCCAATCTTGCCGCCTTTGCCTCCCGCAATCTTGCCGATGCGCCTGCGCATGTGCAGGGCGACATTCCCGACTGGATCCAGCCGTCCTTCGAAGCCGCATTCGGCGAGGACTGGCTGACGGAAGCCAAGGCGCTGTCGCAGCGCCCGACCCTCGATCTGCGCGCCAATACGCTGAAGGCGTCGCGAGAGAAGGTCATCAAGGCGCTCGACCGATCCGGTGCCCAGCCTGCGCCGATCGCGCGAAACGGCATCAGGATTGCCGCCGGAGAAGGAGCGTCCCGGCTTCCAAACGTCACGGCCGAAATTTCGTTCCAGAAAGGCTGGTTCGAGGTTCAGGACGAGGGTTCGCAGATCGTCTCGGATCTCGTCCATCCCGGCGACCATGACCAGGTCCTGGACTTCTGCGCCGGCGGCGGCGGCAAGACGCTCGCCATGGCGGCCGCCATGAACAACAAGGGCCAGGTGCATGCCTATGACGCCGACCGCAAGCGGCTTGCACCGATCATCGAGCGCCTGCGCCGGGCCGGTACGCGCAATGTGCAGGTGCATGACGATGTCCGGCAGCTTCAGGCGCTGAAGGAGAAGCTGGACGTGGTGCTGGTGGACGCGCCCTGCACCGGAACCGGCACATGGCGGCGACGGCCCGACACGAAATGGCGCCTGACGCCGAAGAACCTCGAAGAACGGGTCGCCCAGCAGCAGGAGGCGCTCGCCGAGGCCGCCACGTTTGTGAAGCCCGGCGGCAGCCTGGTCTACATCACCTGCTCCGTGCTGCCGGACGAAAACGATCGCCAGATCGAGGGCTTCTGCGGCGACAATCCGCAGTTTTCCGTGGAGCCGGTGCTGGAGACCTGGAGCGGACTGTTTGGCGAAGCCGCGCCGCGCCCCCCCAGCCGGGACGGCAGCACCGTGACGCTGACGCCGGCCACCACCGAAACGGACGGCTTCTTCTTCAGCCGACTGCGACGGCAGGCGTGATCCGCTTGACGCCGGTCAGGTTCAGCGGGTCTTTACAAATCGTTCTAAACTAGAATGTTTGACACAAGTTTTGTGATGGGTCATTCAGAAGGTCTGCGCAGCCGAGGGATGTGGCTGCCGAAGGAGGGACGATGATCCGCAAGACACTCATGGGCGCGACCTTCGCGCTTCTGGCCGCTTCCACGGCTTATTCCATCACGCCGGCAGCTGCCGCCGAACCGGCCGCGGTCGTCGCGCATTACGCCGATCTGGCACATGCCAAATACGACGACTCGCTGACGACCGCCAAGGCACTCGACGCCGCCATCGATGCGCTGATCGCACAGCCGAGCGAGGACACGCTGAAGGCTGCCCGCGAGGCCTGGATCGCGGCCCGCGTGCCCTACCAGCAGACCGAGGTCTACCGCTTCGGAAATCCGATCGTCGACGAGTGGGAAGGTCGGGTGAATGCCTGGCCGCTTGACGAAGGCCTGATCGACTATGTTGACCCGGCCTATGGCACCGAAAGCGACAGCAATGCGCTCTACGTCGCCAATGTCATCGCCAACCCGAAGCTCAGCGTCAACGGGCAGGAGATCGATGCCACGAGCATCACGCCCGACCTCCTGCGCAGCCTGCACGAGGCCGGTGAGATCGAGGCCAATGTCGCCACCGGCTATCACGCCATCGAGTTCCTGCTCTGGGGCCAGGACCTCAACGGCACGGACGCCGGCGCCGGCAACCGGCCCTACGCGGACTACGACACGGCCAATTGCACGAACGGCCATTGCGAGCGCCGCGCCGAATACCTGAAGGCCGCCTCCGCGCTGCTGGTCTCCGATCTTGAAGAGATGGTGGCCGCCTGGGCTGCGGATGGCGAAGCTACGAAGGCTGTGACGGCCGATCCGCAGGCCGGCATCCGCAGCATCCTGACCGGCATGGGCTCGCTCTCCTACGGCGAACTGGCCGGCGAGCGCATGAAGCTCGGCCTTTTGCTGCACGACCCGGAAGAGGAGCATGACTGCTTCTCCGACAACACGCATGCCTCTCATCTCAACGACGCGATCGGCATCGAGTCGGCCTATACGGGCGAATACACCCGCGTCGACGGCACGACCATGACCGGCCCGTCGCTCTCGGATCTGGTGGCCGAAAAGGATGCCGCACTCGACAGCGAGATCAAGGGCAAGCTCAACACCACGGTCGCGGCCATGAACGCCATGGCGGACCGCGCCAAGGGCGGCGAGGCCTATGACCAGATGATCGGCGAGGGCAATGCCGAGGGCAATGCTGCCGTGCAGGCCGCCATCGACGGGCTGATCGATCAGACCCGGTCCATCGAGCGCGTCATTGCGTCGCTGGATCTCGGCGCAATCGCGCTTGAAGGTTCCGACAGCCTCGATAATCCTGACGCGGTATTCCAATAAGACCTGAAGGGGGCCGCGGGAGACCGCGGCCCGATCATCCCATGAGAGCGCTTACCGCAAAGACACTGCTGCTGCCGATCCTGTCGGGCGTTCTCCTCCTGTCGCCGCCGATCGCCTTCGGAGACAGCCCGGAGTTTCCCACGGAGCGGAGCGACCTTTCGCCAAAGGACAGGAAGCGGGTTGCCGGCGTTACCCGCCCGACGCAGGACTTCTCCAAGGCCGAAAACTTCGAGACCATGCAGGGCGGTGCCGCCACCACCAAGGCGCTCGTCAACGGCGACGCCTTCTCGCATTTCTCGACCAACCTCACATTCGCCGAGGAAGAGACCTTCAAGCTCGGCAATGCGCTGTTTCGCAAGCTCTGGGTGTCGTCGCCGTCCTCGACCCAGGCGTCCGACGGACTGGGTCCCCTCTTCAATGCCCGCGCCTGCCAGAGCTGCCACCTGAAGGACGGCCGCGGCCATCCGCCGGAGGGTACCGCCGACAATACGTCGATGTTCCTGCGGCTCGGTCGCCCGGCCCGCACCGAGCAGGAACAGGAGATGCTGGCGCGCCACGAGGCGCTGAATTTTCCGGATCTCACCTACGGCAAGCAGCTGCAGGAGCTGGCCGTGCCCGGCCTTGCCTCCGAAGGCCGGATGACGATCTCCTACGAGGAGATCCCGGTGACGCTCGGCGACGGCGACGTCATATCCCTGCGCAAGCCCACCTATTCGGTGAGAGACCTGGGCTACGGTCCTCTGGAGCCGGACGTCACGCTCTCGCCGCGTGTCGCCCCGCCGATGATCGGCATGGGCATGATTGAGGCGATCCACGAGGCGGACATCCTCGCCAAGGCCGATCCGGACGACCGGGACGGCGACGGCATTTCCGGCAAGGCCGCGCTTGTGCGCGATCATCGGACCCGGCAGATCAAGCTCGGCCGTTTCGGCTACAAGGCCGAGAACGCCTCTGTTCGCGACCAGTCGGCCTCCGCCTTCGTCGGCGACATCGGCATTTCCAATCCGGACGCGCCCTTCGACCATGGCGACTGCACCAGCGCGCAGGCGGATTGCCTGGCCCGCCCCACCGGCGTGCAGGAGCGCCTCGGCGAGACCGAAGCGCCCGATCCGGTGCTCGAACTGGTGACCTTCTACTCGGAAAATCTCGCCGTGCCCGCCCGCCGGGATCCGGCTGACGCGACGGTGCTGAAGGGCAAGCAACTCTTCTATCAGTCGGGCTGCACCTCCTGCCACACACCGAAGTTCGTGACGCGGCGTGACGCGGACAACAAGGCGCATGCCTTCCAGCTGATATGGCCCCATTCCGACTTCCTGCTCCACGACATGGGCGAGGGGCTGGCAGACGGGCAGCAGGTGGGCGTCGCCTCGGGCCGGGAATGGCGCACCCAGCCGCTCTGGGGGATCGGGCTCACCGAGACGGTCAACGAACACACCTTCTTCCTGCATGACGGCCGCGCCCGCAATCTGACCGAGGCGATCCTCTGGCACGGCGGCGAGGCGCAGGCGGCGCGGGATGCCTTTGCGTCGCTTGGCAGGGACGATCGCGCCGCCCTCATCGCCTTCCTGGAGTCGCTCTGATGCTGAACATTCTTCGCGCGGCGGGCCTCGCGGTCCTTTTCGCCACGGCTCCGGCGTTTGCGCAGGAAGAGACCCTGCGACCGGAGATTCCGGCGGATGCCGAGATCCGCACAGTGATCGCGAAGGCCGTCGATGACTTCATCCGTCCTGGCTATCGCGACTTCCACGCGGCAGCCGGGGCACTCGCCGGCGAGATGGATGCGCTCTGCGCCGCCCCCTCACCCGACGCGCTTGCGCAGGCGAAGGCGGCCTTTGCAGAGGCCGCCTTGAGCTGGGCACGCGTCGAGATCGTCCGTACGGGGCCTGCGATCGAGGACAACCGCTTCGAGCGCATCCTCTTCTACCCCGACCGCAAGAGCACCGGCCTGAAGCAGGTCCAGGCGCTGCTGGCCAAGCCCGACGACAGCACCACCGCGCCGGGCGGCCTCTCCGGCAAGAGCGTTGCCATGCAGGGATTCGGTGCGCTCGAATTCGTGCTGGCCGGGACCGGCTCAGAGGCACTTGCGACGGAAGCCGATGGCTTCCGCTGCCGCTACGGGCGTGCAATCGCACAAAACATCGAACATATCGCCGGCGAACTCGTGGTACTGTGGGAGGCGCCGGACGGCGTGCAGCAGGCCTGGAAGGAGCCGGGCCCCGGCAATCCGCTGTTTCGCAACACGCAGGAAGCGATGACGGCGCTTCTCGGCGTCCTCGTCCACGGCGCGGAGATGGTCCGCGACCAGCGGATCGAGACCTTCTACAAGGGCGAAGACAGCCAGACCTTTCCCAGGCAGGCGCTCTTCTGGCGCTCGGGCAACACCTGGACGATGGTCGAGGGCAATCTGGAGGGTCTGGGACGGCTCATGCATGTCTCGGACATGGCGGCACTTCTGTCCGAGGACCAGACATCGATCATCGGCTCGGTGGACTTCGTCCTGAAGTCGATGCTGCGGGTGACCGGCGAGATGAATAGCGACATCGAGGCTGCCGTTTCGGATGACAGCCAACGCCAGAAGCTCGACTTCCTGCTGGTCAACGGGCGCGACCTGATCGGCCGGCTGAACGATCAGTATGGCGGCGCAATCGGACTGACATCCGGTTTCTCCTTCTCCGACGGAGACTGACCATGACCTGGCGAAGCGGCCTCATCGACCGGCGCGGCTTCCTGCGGGCGGCCGGCGTCGCCTTTGCCGCAACGCTCTCGCCGCGGTCGCTGATGGCACTGGAGCGCGCCGATGCCGTCTACGCCTCCGGCTTTCGTGCCGCCGACGGGTCCTTCGGCATTGCCACCGTGTCGGAACGCGGCGAGATCGTCGACCGTATGCCCCTCCCCGCGCGTGCCCACGGCATGGCCTACAGCCCCGTCTCCAGGCGTGCGGTCGCCTTTGCCCGCAGGCCCGGCACCTTCGCCATGGCCTTTCAGCCCAACCGCTCCGGCGACCCGGTGATGATCACCGCGCCGGACGGCAGGCATTTCTACGGCCACGGCGCCTTTTCGCCCGACGGTCATTTTCTCTACACCAGCGAGAACGACTTCGACGGCAATCGCGGCATGATCGGCGTCTATGACGCGAATGATGATTTCGCCCGCATCGGCGAATTCGACGCCCTGGGCATCGGCACCCACGACATGACGGTCTCGGACGACGGCAGGACGCTGGTCGTCGCCAACGGGGGGATCGAGACGCATCCGGATTTCGGGCGCACCAAGCTCAACCTCGACCGGATGGAGCCTTCGCTGGTGCTGCTCGACGCCCGCGACGGGCAGCTGATCCAGAAACACACGCTGCCCGCCACGCTGCGGCAGCTCTCGACGCGCCATCTGGCGATCGGCGACAAGGGGAAGATCTGGTTTGCGGGTCAGTGGGAGGGCGCGCGCAATGCTCTGCCGCCGCTCGTCGGACGGGTAAGCCCTGGCGATGACATCGGTTTCGTGTCGCTACCGGAGCGGATCACCGACGGGCTCGCCAATTATGTCGGCGCCATCGCCGTGAACCGGCGCGACGGCATCGTCGGGCTGACGTCGCCGAAGGGCGGGCTGGCGGTCAGCCTCGACGCCCGCACCGGCGCCGTGCTGCGCGAGGAGCGCATCCCTGATGCGGCCGGCGTCGCACCGGCAGGCCACGGCATCGCAGTCTCCTCCTACGACGGCCGCTTCAACCAGACCCGCAGCGGCGTCGCCTGGGATCAGCACATCATTCGTCTCCAATGAGGCATTGGCAGATCCGCGGATTACGCTACGTTCATGCTTATGAAAAAGATCCTGACCTACGTCCTGTTCATCGTCCTCGTCGTCGGCTTCGGCGCCCTCAGTGGTGTCAGTAACATGCCTGGAGAATGGTATCAGTCGCTCGAACAACCATTCTTCCAGCCACCATCCTGGGTCTTCGGCCCGGTCTGGACGACGCTCTACGTGCTGATTGCTATTGCGGGCGCACGCACCTGGCTTGAAGCGCCGGCCTCCGGGCGGATGCAGGTCTGGTTCGCGCAGATGGTCCTGAACTTCCTCTGGTCGCCCGCCTTCTTCGGTTCCGAGAGCCCGATCCTCGGCCTCCTGGTGATCATCCCGCTGCTGGTCTCGATCATCGTCTTCGTCCGGCTGAGCTGGAACCGCGACCGCGTCAGCGGCTGGCTCTTTGTGCCCTACATCGCCTGGGTCGGCTTTGCGACGCTGCTCAACCTCTCGATCGTCGTCCTCAACTGATATCGGCTGCTGCAGCGCTTGCCGAACCGGCCCCGTCATGCCAGTTTCGCGGCCGCGAAGGGACCGAGCATGACCACGACAGACGACAGCGATTTCCGGGCACGGATCCGGCAGAGCTTTGACCGCCAGGGCGCAATGGCGACCATCGGCGCGGAACTGACGCGCATCGAGCCGGCCATGGTGGAGATCGAGCTGCCCTTCGACCCGAAGCTGACCCAGCAGCACGGTCTGCTGCATGCCGGCGTGATTTCGACGGCCCTTGAGACCGCCGGCACCTACGCCGCCTATACGACGGTCGCCGCCGACGTCTCGCTGCTGACGATCGAGTTCAAGGTCAACCTGATGTCGCCCGGCCGCGGCGAACGCTTCCTGTTTCGCGGCGAGATCACCAAGCCGGGCTCGACCATCATCGTCGCCGACGGCCGCGCCTATGCCATCAGCGACGGCCCGGCCAAGCTGATCGCCTCGATGACGGCCACCATGATGGTCATTCGCGGGCGGGAGGATATCGTCGGATGAATGTCGAACTGAAACAGGCCGGTGAAAAAACGGTGCTCTTCGTCATGGCAGTCGATGCCGAATATGGCGAACATCTCAAGAGCCGGATCACGCCGCTGATGACGGGCGTCGGGCCCGTGGAGGCGGCGGTGGTCCTGACCCATGCGCTGACAGGGCTCCAGACTTCCGGCAAACTTCCGGATCTCGTGGTCTCGCTCGGCTCCGCCGGCTCCCGCATGCTCGAGCAGACGGAGATCTATCAGGTCTCCTCCATCGCCTATCGCGACATGGATGCCTCGCCGCTCGGGTTTGAAAAGGGCCGCACGCCGTTCCTGGACCACCCTGCGGTGATCACGCTGCCGCATCGCGTTCCGGACATTCCGGCCGCCTCGCTGTCCACCGGCGGCAACATCGTCTCGGGCGCCGCCTACGATCTCGTCGATGCCGAGATGGTCGACATGGAGACCTATGCCGTGCTGCGCAGCTGCCACCTCTTCGACCTTCCCCTGATTGGCCTGCGCGGGATCTCCGATGGCAAGGACGAGCTGAAGCATGTCGACAACTGGACGGAATATCTGCACGTCATCGACGCAAAGCTTGCCGATGCGGTCGACCGTCTGCTGGCGGCGCTGGAAAGCGGCGGATTGGCCGTCTGACGCAGTTGCACAAAGGCCAAGTTTTCACTAAAGGCTCGACATGACCCAGATAGCCCATCCCGACAGCATCCTCATCATCGATTTCGGCAGCCAGGTAACGCAGCTGATTGCGCGCCGCGTGCGCGAGGCCGGCGTCTACTGCGAGATCCATCCGTTCCAGAACGCGGCGGAAGCCTTCGAGAAGATGCAGCCGAAAGGCGTAATCTTTTCCGGCGGACCGGCTTCTGTGACGACGGAAGGAAGCCCGAGGGCGCCGCAGGCAGTCTTCGATTCCGGCGTTCCGGTGCTCGGCATCTGCTACGGACAGCAGACGCTGGCCACGCAGCTCGGCGGTGTCGTCGAGGGCGGGCATGCGGCCGAGTTCGGTCGCGCCGACGTCGAGATCAAGAAGGCGAGCCCGCTGTTTGACGGTTTCTGGGCAGTCGGTGAACGCTATCCGGTGTGGATGAGCCACGGCGATCGCGTCACCCAGCTTCCGGAAGGTTTCGAGGTCGTCGCCACCTCGGAAAATGCCCCCTTCGCCATCGCCGTCAACGAAGGCCGTCGCTATTACACGACGATGTTCCACCCGGAAGTGATGCACACGCCCGACGGCGCCAAGCTGCTCTCCAACTTCGTGCACAAGATCGTCGGCCTGAAGTCCGACTGGACGATGGCCGCCTATCGCGCCGAGATGATCCGCAAGATCAAGGAACAGGTGGGCTCCGAGCGGGTGATCTGCGGCCTTTCCGGCGGCGTCGATTCCTCGGTCGCGGCCGTCCTCATCCATGAAGCGATCGGCGACCAGCTGACCTGCATCTATGTCGACCACGGCCTGATGCGCCAGGGCGAGACCGAACAGGTCGTCGGCATGTTCCGCGACGCCTACAACATTCCGCTTGTCCACGTGGATGCTTCCGACCTGTTCCTCACGCAACTCGCCGGCGTCAGTGATCCGGAGGTCAAGCGCAAGACGATCGGCCGGCTGTTCATCGAGGTCTTCGAGGCGGAAGCCGCCAAGATCGCATCCGACGGCAAGGGCTCGCCGGCCTTCCTGGCTCAAGGCACGCTCTATCCGGACGTCATCGAAAGCGTCTCCTTCTCCGGTGGCCCGTCGGTGACCATTAAGAGCCACCACAACGTCGGCGGTCTGCCCGAGCGCATGAACATGCAGCTCGTGGAGCCCCTGCGCGAACTCTTCAAGGACGAGGTCCGCGCTCTTGGCCGCGAGCTCGGCCTGCCGGAAAGCTTCATCGGCCGCCACCCCTTCCCGGGACCCGGCCTTGCCATCCGCTGCCCGGGCGTTGTCACCCGCGAGAAGCTCGACATCCTGCGCAAGGCGGATGCGATCTATCTCGACGAGATCCGCAAGGCCGGCCTCTACGACACCATCTGGCAGGCCTTTGCCGTGCTCCTGCCGGTGCAGACCGTCGGTGTCATGGGAGACTACCGCACCTACGATTTCGTCTGCGCGCTCCGCGCCGTCACCTCGGTCGACGGCATGACGGCCGACTTCTATCCCTACGACATGAACTTCCTCGGCCGCGCCGCCACCCGCATCATCAACGAAGTGCGCGGCATCAACCGGGTCGTCTACGACGTGACGTCGAAGCCGCCCGGCACGATCGAGTGGGAGTGACGGGGGCGTGAACCTGCCGCATCTTCGTGACGATCACCGCGGAAACAGTTCCACATGGGTTTCGGCGGTTCGCCCGTAGTAGACCACGCGGCGCCCGATGAATGAGACGAGGTAACCGGCGCAGCCGGCTGCCTTGACCCTTTCGCAGAAGGCGACATAGCTGTAGTCGGGACCGTTGGCCTGCGCCCAATGCACCAGCGCTTCCACTGCGGCACCGTCGAACGCAGCTGCCACTGGTGCGGGAGACTGAGGCAAGGCCAGTGCGATATTGTCGCCGTCCGGCAGATAATAGGTCTGGCTGTTGCGGCGATAGTCGACCGAATAGCCTTCGAAGCCTCCGGCCTGCAGCCTGCCGATGATTTGCGGGAAGCTCAGGCTCCCGTCATGCGCGGCATCAAGGCAAGCTTTGGCAATGGCAGTGCGTTCCGCGTCCATGCGCAGTCCCTTTCTTCAACGATGATTTGATCGGCGGGTTGAGCGTTCAGTCGACGGGCATGGTCGTCAGCCCGTGCGTCTTGATCAGTCCGTGCAGCAGATCCCGAAGCTGCTTGTGCTCCTCACCGCTCAGCACGGTGAAGAAAGCCGCGTCGTTCTGGTCGGCAAGAGCGGCAAGGATCGGTACCCTCTGAGCGCCCGCTGGCGAAAGCGACAGGCTTTGGCCCCTGTTGCTTCCGGTGCGCGCGATCAGCCCCTTGTCGAGCAACCGGTCGGCGAGCTTACTGATCGCGCCCTTGGTCATTCCCATCTTTCGGACCAGATCCGAAGGGGTGGTGGCATCGCTGCCGTATAGCGAACGCAACATCGCCCATTCGGCCACAGTCACGCCCTCTCCTTCGACATCACGCGCGAACTTCTGCGATACGGCATTGGAGACCATCCGCAGGAGATACCCCGTATGTGCGGTCAGATCAGGAATATCGGACATCAGCGCTCCGTGAGGTTGACTAGGAAACTACCATTTCCAGGTTTCCTAGTCAACCTTATAGAACAACGGAACCTGGCGTGCGCCCTCGGAGACGTAACGGCACGCTCTGGCAAGCCACTTCAATGGGAGAGAGAAGCTGACCCGCGAACCGTGTCCTCAAAACCGCTAGACCCGGATCGCCAGTCGCAGCCCGCCCCAGTGGCGGCCGTTGACGGTGATCGGGGCCGAGATGTCCTTCATCAGCACGAACTGACCGCCGCCCATGTCGCGGCGGTAGGTCTGCAACAGGAAGGGCTGCGTGTTGCGGCCGGCGGCAAGCCCTACCCGATCGTTGAAGATGCGGCGGTTGCGGCAGTTGGCGGTGTTCCAATCGACATCGCCCGGCCGCTGCGGCTGCGAAAACTTGCGGTTATGGGTCGGCAGGTAGCCGTTGTCGTCGACGGCGGCGCAGAAGGCGATGCGCTCGTCGCCGGCAGCCACCTGTTCCTGGATCTGCGGCAGGACGGCGTCGGTGAACTCCGTGAACCGTGTCAGGTACTGCACCGGATCGGTGCCTTTGATCGGCCGGTACTGGCGGTCGAAAAGCGTGCCCATATCCACGCGGCCGGACTGAACCGCTGCCCCAAAGACGGATGACACTTCGGCAGCAATTGCCATTGCGGAGCGGATATAGGGCGTGTCGGGCGTTTCCGTGCCGGCGCTTGCAGTTGCCTGGATGATGCGCTCGGAGATCGCGACAACCTCACCCACACGGGCAGAGGTGTCCTGGAGCTTGTCGTTGGACTTGAGGATCGCGCTGGCGGCTATGGCGATCGAGCCGGCGAACTCGCTGCACTGGCGGTCGACCACTTCGGTGGTGGAGGCGAGCGAGGATGCGCCGTCGAGGATCTGCGCCATGACGTCCTCGACGCCCTTGAACGAGCCCTGCACATTGCGGGCGGTGGTCTTCACGCCCTCTGCGGAAATGCGGGCACCCTCGCCTGCCGCGACCAGGCTGTCGATGCGTGCGCCGAGCTGCTCGAGCGTCGCCTGGATGGAGCTCGTGGTCTGGGAGGTCTGCAGCGACAGGGCGCGAACTTCGGCGGCAACGACGGCGAAGCCTTTGCCGGCCTCGCCGGCGCGGGCCGCTTCGATCGCGGCGTTGAGCGCGAGAAGGTTGGTCTGGCGTGCTATGGTTCCGATCGCCTCCGCGAGCCGGCTGACGTCCGCGAGCGCCGAGGAAAACGACTTGATCTCATCGCCGATTTCCTGCGAGGCGGTGACCATGTGATCGATGGCGGCAACGGAGCCGTTCAGCTGCTGCGCCTGCTCGCCCAGGACCTGACGAGCGCTCGCGGCGAGCTTGTCCGTCTCGCCGAGGGATCGCGCGATCTGGCCGTTGGCCTCGGCGATCGCTTCCGCGGACTGGGTGAGGCGCGAAAGCAGCGCCGCGTGCTCGGAAGACTGGCTTGCCGTATCCTGGATGGTGCCGGCGATATCGACGAGATGCAGGCCCAGGTCGGACGCCTCGAGAGCGAGCTTTCCGACAGCAGCCTGCAGCGCCTGCGGATCTGCCGCCGGGACCTCCGGCTGCATGTCATCTTGCAGAATTTGAGCAGCAACGACCACGGAATACCTCCCAGTATCGGGAGATGATGTCGCAACAGCGTTAACAATCGATGTAGATGCTCAAATCTTGAGCGACGTCAGAGGATCACATGGCGATCTTGTCGAATGCCTTCGGATCGATGCCGAGGACGTCAAGGTCACGCTTGGCCGGCTGGCGATGGTTTTCCACGGCGTTCGATGCGTGGACGGCGGCACCGAATGCGGCGAATGCGCGGCCGATAAAGCTGCCGGAGATGCGGGTGCGGTGGGCGGACATGATGTGCTCCTTTGTTGTGCATAATGTGGGGCCGCATGTCTGATGGCGCAACGTCTATCCTAGCACGGGAGCCATGCCCCATAAGCATGCCCTGATATGATCCAGATCAACACTTGCAGAGCCGGCAGGGTGCTTGATATCCGTTCCTCCGAACGGGGGGGGATACTGACGATGCAAGCGACGATCTACGGCATCAAGGCCTGCGACACGATGAAGAAGGCGCGGGCCTGGCTCGACGGCCAGGGCATTGCCTACCATTTCCACGATTACAAGACCGATGGCATCGACCGCGTCCGCCTGGAGCAATGGGTGGACGCCGCCGGCTGGGAGACCGTCCTCAATCGCGCCGGCACCACCTTCCGCAAGCTCGACGAGGCCGCCAAGGCCGACATCGACCGCAACCGGGCCGTCGCGCTGATGCTGGAACAGCCCTCGATGATCAAGCGCCCGGTGCTGGAGGCCGATGGCCGGGTCATCGTCGGGTTCAAGCCGGAGATCTACGCCGCTCACTTTTCCTGACCATGCCCGCGGCGATCACCGCTGGCTTGCCCAACTTCAAACATGAGCTGAAGCGTATTATGTCTCACCCACCTTCAGCAGACAGGACAGCGAACCGATGAACATCCAGACCCAGAGCAAAAGCGCCGTCGACCCCATCAAACTGGAGAAGCTGGCCGAGGTTGCCGTGAAAGTCGGCCTGCAGCTGCAGCACGGCCAGGATCTCATCATCACGGCGCCGATCGCGGCCCTCCCGCTGGTCCGGCTGATCACCAAGCACGCCTATATGGCCGGTGCCGGGCTGGTGACGACCTTCTATGCGGACGAGGTCACGACGCTTGCCCGTTATGCCCATGCGCCGGACGACAGCTTCGACAAGGCGTCGGGCTGGCTCTACGAAGGCATGGCGCGGGCCTTTGCCGGCGGCGCAGCGCGGCTGGCTATCGCCGGCGACAATCCGATGCTGCTGGCCGACCAGGACCCGGCCAAGGTGGCGCGCGCCAACAAGGCCAATTCCATGGCCTACAAACCGGCACTGGAAAAGATCTCCAACTTCGACATCAACTGGAACATCGTCTCCTATCCTAACCCCTCCTGGGCAAAGGTGGTCTTCCCGGAGCTGCCGGAAGAGGAAGCCGTGTTCAAACTGGCGGAGGCGATCTTTGCCGCCTCGCGCGTCGATCTCGCCGATCCGGTGGCGGCCTGGGCGGCTCACAACACGACGCTGCGCAGCCGCTCGGACTGGCTGAACGGCGAGCGCTTCGAGGCGCTGCATTTCACCGGCCCCGGCACGGACCTGAGGGTCGGGCTGGCGGACGGGCACGAATGGCACGGCGGCGCCTCGACCGCCAAGAACGGCATCACCTGCAACCCGAACATTCCGACCGAGGAAGTGTTCACGACGCCGCATGCGCTGAAGGTGGAAGGCCATGTCTCCTCCACCAAGCCGCTGTCGCACCAGGGCACGCTGATCGACGAGATCCAGGTCCGCTTCGAAGCCGGCCGCATCGTCGAGGCCAAGGCTTCGAAGGGCGAAGCCGTGCTCAACAAGGTGCTCGACACCGACGACGGCGCGCGGCGTCTTGGCGAAGTGGCGCTGGTGCCGCATTCCTCGCCGATCTCAAAGAGCGGTGTGCTCTTCTACAACACGCTGTTCGACGAAAACGCCTCGTGCCACATCGCGCTTGGCCAATGCTATTCCAAGTGCTTCCTCGACGGCGCCTCGCTCAGCCAGGAGCAGATCACCGCCCAGGGCGGCAATTCCAGCCTGATCCACATCGACTGGATGATCGGTTCCGACAAGGTCGATATCGACGGCATCAAGCCCGACGGTTCGAAGGTGCCGGTGATGCGCAAGGGTGAGTGGGCTTAAGGTTGACTGATCGTAGTTTTTAAACTACGCTCAGGTGTGCTCGTCCTCAAGCAGACTGAAACATTCCGCAAGTGGCGCATGCGTCTCAAAGACGAGCGTGCAAGAGCACTTGTTGCATCACGCCTGGACCGTCTTGCCTTTGGGCACCCCGGCGACGTCGCACCGGTAGGCAATGGCATCAGTGAGCTGCGCCTCCACTATGGACCGGGCTACCGGATCTACTTCCAACAACGCGGTGACATTCTCATCGTCTTGCTGTGCGGCGGAGATAAAGGCAGCCAGAATAAAGACATCAAGCTTGCGAAAAAGCTTTCGCAGGAATGGAGCGAATGATGGCAGAAAAAATAGCACCCTACGATCCGGCTGAGGACCTCAGTTCCGATGAAGCGATTGCCATTTTCATGGCCGAAGCGTTCGAAACGGACGATCCGGCCTACATCGCCCATGCGCTGGGGGTTGTTGCACGTGCCAAGGGCATGACGCAAATCGCCAAGGACACCGGCCTATCGCGGGAGCAGCTGTATCGTTCCTTCAGCGAGAACGGCAATCCGACCCTGAAGACAACCATGGCTGTAATGAAGTCCTTGGGTGTCGGGCTGACCGCGAAAGTTCAATCCTGACGCGGATGAACACCGAAGACTAGAACAGACTGCCCTGCTTGGGCGGGGCAGCGGGCGGTATCGGTTTCGGCGCCGCCCGTTTGCGTGGCGGCGGCTCATCCGAGCCATGCGCTGCCGGGGGCTCGTCGCCAGACATGGCGGCAATACGGCCGTCGGCAAACTGGATCGATAGCGCCTGCGCCGTGGCAATGCCGGCGGCGCGCGTCAGCGGCCTGTCGTCCGCGTCGCGGACAACGGCGTAGCCGCGCTTCAGCACGTTCATGTAGGACAGCGATTGCAGCACGCGGTCCTGCGCCAGGATCGCCGCACGGCTGCGCCCCATGGCATGGGTGACGGCCGTATCCGCATGCCGCATCAGCGACGACACCCTCTGGCGCTCGCGCTGCAGCTGGCCGTTGAGCCGCGCGGGGAGCGCCGAGAGCGCGGTTGCCGCACGGGCGACGCGATTGTGCTCCTTCAGCATGTGCCGCTCGAGGCACCGCTCCTGGCGCAGCACCTGCTCGCCGACGAAGCGGCGACGCTCGGCGACGCGGTTGGTCAGGAGATCGAGGCGCAGGCCGGCGGTTGCCTGTTCCAGGCTGCGGCGCTTGACGACGGTGGTCCGTTCCAGGCCGCGGCCCAGACCGGTTGCCGCCTCGTCGAAGCGGCGACGCGGCAGGGCGAGCAATTGGTCGAGCGAGGGCAGCGCGCGCACCAGGGCCCGCACCGACTGGCGGTGGTATTCCATCTGGCGGCTGGCGCAGCCCTTAAGCCGTGCGCCGAGGCTTGCCAGTTGCGCCTCAAGATCGGCCTTCACCGGCACCGCCATTTCGGCTGCACCCGTCGGCGTCGGTGCACGCATGTCGGCGGCGTGGTCGATCAGCGTCCAGTCCGTCTCGTGGCCGACCGCCGAAATCAGCGGAATGGCGCTTTCCGCCGCCGCCCGCACGACGATCTCGTCGTTGAAGCTCCAGAGATCCTCCAGACTGCCGCCACCGCGCGCCACGATCAGCAGGTCGGGCCGAGCCATCGGCCCCTCGCCGGAGAGCGCGTTGAAGCCGCGGATCGCCGCCGCCACCTCTTCGCCCGATCCCTCGCCCTGAACCTTGACCGGCCAGACGACGACATGGACGGGGAAGCGGTCGGTGATGCGGTGCAGGATGTCGCGGATGACCGCGCCGGTCGGCGAGGTCACGACACCGATGACGCGCGGCATGAAGGGCAGCGGCCGCTTGCGTGCCTGATCGAACAGGCCCTCTCCCGCCAGCCGACGGCGCCTTTCCTCCAGGAGCGCCATCAGGGCGCCGGCGCCGGCCGGCTCCAGCGTCTCGATGACGATCTGGTATTTCGAGGACCCCGGGAAGGTGGTGATCTTGCCCGTGGCGATCACTTCCATGCCCTCTTCCGGGCGGAACTTGATGCGCGGGAAGCTCCCTTTCCAGATTACCGCATCGATGCGGGCGCGGTCGTCCTTCAGGCTGAAATAGGCATGACCGGAGGAGTGCTGGCCGCGATAGCCGGAAATCTCGCCGCGCACCCGCACATGGTCGAAGGCCGTCTCCACCGTCCGCTTGATCGAGCCGGACAGCTCCGAGACGGTCACTTCGAGGAGATTGGTCTGCGAATCCCGGGCGGCAAAACTGTTCATGCCTCCTTCTACAGGAAGGCGAAGGTGATTTCACCTCCCTTGGACCGTCCAAAAGGGGGAAGAACTCCAACCAAAAAATGCTGGCCGCCGTCTCGAATTCACGGTGCAATCGTTCGCCTCCCGCGAAGCGAGAATGGTCAAGCCTCTGTTCCTCCTGCCGTTCTTACCTTCAGCCGGCCATGGCGAGACGGATTGACCTATGGCCACTGTCAAAAAAACTCGCCGGTTTCGTCCTCAGCCTGCAGCAGGCCGCGACAATCTCTCCTCATAACCTTGTGGAGATGCCGCCATGCCCGATCGTTTTGCCAATGTCCAAGCCTCGCTGTCCGGCCCCGCCGCGTCCGGCTTCGCCGTCACCCCCAATGACACCACCGACCTGCCGGAGCCGACGCGAGCGCTCTATGTCGGCAGCGGCGGCGATCTCACCGTGCGGATGCTGACTGGGGAGACGCTGACCTTTGCCGCCGTCTCGCCTGGGAGCCTGTTGCCGCTGCGGGCAAGCCGGGTCTTCGCCACCGGTACCAGCGCCGCCAATCTCGTGGGTCTCGTCTGATGCTCGGCCTCTCTCTCGGTCTCCCCTCCGCCGCCTTCGGGCGCTCCGCCTGGTACCGCCAGCCGGCCTATGCGGCGCTCCCGCAGGACGGCGGCCCGCCGATCGGCGCCGCCTTCATTGCCGACTTCCGCCGGCGGCGCTTTGCACAGACATCCGCGGCCACGGCTGCCATCGCCACAGCAACACCCGAGATCCTTGCGCAGTTGCAGCCACTGGGCTTTGCCGACCTCTTCGCCTTCACCCGCGCCAGCGGAGCAACCTTTGTGGATGCTTCCGGCAAGGTCGTCCTGGCGTCGACGGACGAGCCGCGGTTCGACTGGAGCGACGGAACGGGGGCTCTCCTGCTGGAGCGGCCGGCGACCAACCTGCTGCTCCAGTCGCAAACGCTTGCGGCTTCGGCCTGGACCAAGGCCTCCTCCAGCCTCCCCGGCCAGACCGTCACGTGCGGCAGCCTCGTGCTGGAAGCCGTGCGCCGGACGGGCGATGTCTTCGGTGGCCTGCAGCAGCCGGTCAGCCTTGTGGACGGCACGCGCTACGCCGTTTCCATGTTCCTGAAGCAGGGAAACGGCGGCCTGTCCTGGTTCGGGCTCTACAACAGCACGGACGCCGTGTGGCAGAGCGCCGTCCAGATCAACTGGCCGGCGCCGGAAATTCCGCTCTCCGCCGCTCATGTCTCGGTACCGGGGAATGGCCAACGCAACCTGCCGGCGGATATCCGAGTCCAGCAGCTGAGTGACGGGATCTGCCGCCTGTCCTTCACCTTCGTGGCCACGTCGGCAACCGGCGATACCGTCTCGGTCAATGCGCATGCAAACCGCAATGACGACCAGAGCGGCAACTATTTCGGCGGCATGCAGATCGAAGCCTCTCCCTTTGCCACCGCCTACATCCCCACGGCAGCTTCTGCCGCGACCCGGGCGGCGGATCGCTGCCGGCTGTCGGCGGCTGGCGAATCCCTTCTCCAGCGTGCGCAGGCCAGCCTGCTCGTCCAGGCGCGCGGACTGAGCGGCACAAATGGCCGGCTGATCGGAGGTCCCTCCACCCGCCTGCTCGGCTTCGACGCAGAGGGAACCGGCCTGCTGGTCGGCAGCGAGACGCCGTTGACCGTCACAACCGGCCTGACGCAGCCGCTGGTCGCCAGCGGATGCGCCATTGCCTTTGATCCGTCGACCAAGGCCGGCGCCTATAACGGCGGCAACGTCATGACGCTCGCCGCGGCCATGGATGCCGACCGCAGCGCAGCCTATCTCGGACGGGATGGCACTGGCAGCTTTGCCGACGGCCGTTACGAGGCACTTCTCGTCTGGCCCTTCAGGATATCGGGGGACGCACTACAGGCAAAGGCCGTTACTCATGCAGGCTTACCGGACCTTCGACACCGTAATCCGGGTGAAAGGGAATTTTAGGAAGCCGCCCATACAATCGCCACATCTATTCAGGCGAGGGCGTAAAGGTGTTGTTTCTGACTGCAGTACTGCTGGGGACGTCTGCGGGGCTGCTCCGCTCGGCGTTCTCCATTGCACTGGTTGCGGTGCTCATCGTCATCGCCTTCGTCGCGGCCGGTGCCCTCTCGGGCGGCCTCTGGCCGTTCGGCAAGCTCGGCATCGCCCTCATCGGCTACAATGTCGGGCTGATCAATCTGATCGCCGGCCTCTTCGTCGCCCAGCGGCTGCGCCTGATCTAGCGTCTCCACCGTCAACCGTCCGACAACACGACCTGGAAGAGCCGAAAGCCACCTTCGGAGCCGCCCAGCGGCTTCAGGAAGGATGGCACCTCGTTGCGCGACAGGGCGGCGTAGAGCCCGTCGCTCTTCATGTCGATCAACATCTTCGTCTGCGGATCCGTCTCGCAGAAGGCCAGGAGCGTCACTCCCGCACCGGCGAGGAAGGCGCGGGCCTCCAAAGGCGGCGCGAGGCCGATGTGCAGTTCCGTCAGCATGCCGCCCTGGTTGCGGTGATAGGGGGCCGACAGCACCCTATGCGGCGTGAACCGGAGGATTTCGGCGCCGCTATTGGAGGGTGCCGCGACCAGGCCCGCCGGCATCTGAGCCAGCAGCGCCAGATCCGCCTCGCTCGAGCATTCGCCCTTTTCCTGCGAGCCGGTATCCTGCGTCATGGTCTGCAGGCCGATCGGCTCCTCCAGCCCCTTGGCGATCACCGCTCCACCGAGAGCCCAGACGGCCGGAACGGCCGCCAGAACCGTCGCCACATAGGCAAAGGCCAGATTGGCATTCTCGGGCTCTTTCTGCGACCTGTGACGAAGGTCGCTGATCAGCAGCGCCAGCGGCAGGATGGCGAGGAGGTTGGCGAAGGCAAAGCCGCGCACCTGGACGAGCGAGATCCCCCAGTTCACGGCAATCAGCAGAAGCAGGACGAGGTGTGCCTCCCGCTCCTCGTCGCCAAGGGCGCGGAAGAAGCAGACGGCGAGTGCCAGGAGCCCGACCGCATAGAAGCCGCCGATACTGGCCGGATCCCGGAGCAGGATCTGCCAGAGAGATTGCGCCTCGGTGACCGCGCCCAGCCACAGCTGGACCAGCATCGGGTCAAGGCCCGCCAGCGGGCTGGCCAGGCATTGCGGGGCAATCACGCTTGCCGCAACGAGCAGCATTGCGGCAATCACTGCGCCCACCACCATCCGCATCTGCAGCGTGGCCGTGTAGGGCAGCCATGTCGCCAGGGAGAGCAGCAGGCCGCCGGTGGCGGAGAGAGCATAGAAACCAAGGGACAGGCTGTCACAGGTGACAACGCCGTAGGATTGCGGCGGCACCGTCAGGAAGAAGGCGGCTGAAATCACCAGCGTCAGCGACAGGCCGAAGGCGCGGACCGCACGGGCCGCATCCAGCCCATGCCAGATCCACTGCAGCGCGACGACCGCACAGGCGGCCGCGACGAAGGGCACGGTTTCGGCACCGATGGCAACCGCCAGCGCACAGGCAGCACCGGCCGCCGCATAGCTCGACCGGCGACGTTGAGGATCGACGAGCATTGCCGCCACCCAGATCGCCAGCACCAGCTGCAGATTGTGATGATCGATGGCGCCGGGGTGGAAGCGGATGCTGGTGAAGACAAACAGGCAGCCGAGGCCCATCCCGATGTGCATGGCCCCGGGACCGCCCAGGCGTCCCGCCGCCAGGCCCAGTGGATAGAGGAGAAACGGGATCAGCAGCAGCGGCCAGAGCGTCAGCGCCACGGCCTCCGCCTGAACGTGCGGCAGGAACAGCGCGGCGAAGCGGACGAGAAGCGCGATCGGCAGGTCGACGAGCCGCGACCAGTGCATCAGCGTTCCGCCCTCGAGCCCGAGGCGGTACTGCATCAGGTCGAACCACCCCTGGCCGGCGAGCAGGTCGCGCACCTCGACGAGACGCATGATGTCGTCGTTGTCGCTGCCGACGTAATCGGTGGCGGACGGGATGAACATCGCCAGCAGGACTGCTGCCGTCACCAGGGCGTAGAAGACAGCCAGCAGCCAGGGCCGGCTCGAAAGCGGCCGACGCTCCGGCCGGCTCTCCTGGAGGCTCGCGCCCGTGGCATGTGTCATCATGATATTGCTTTTGTTTTCCGGGTCCCGGAAACCTAGCCTTAACCTTCCCAAGAAATAGTAAAGCCGTTGCGCCGGTCGAAATCCTGCGCCGATTTTCCAGGTAGCGAGTGAAAATCATGATCGCCGGCTCTCTCGACATCGCCGTCCTGCTGCCCTGCTACAACGAGGCGGCCACCATTGCCGACGTGGTGGCGGGCTTCCGTGCGGCACTGCCGACGGCGCGCGTCTACGTCTACGACAACAATTCCACCGACGGCACTGCGCTGAAGGCAATGCTGGCCGGCGCGCATGTGGTGCGCGAGCGCCGCCAGGGCAAAGGCCATGTCGTGCGGCGGATGTTTGCCGACATCGACGCCGACATCTACGTGATGGCCGATGGCGACGGGACCTATGTGCCCGCCGACGCCGAGGAACTGATCCGCACGCTGCTGACAGAGCGCGCCGACATGGTGGTCGGGACCCGCCGCGGCGTGCTGGCCGATGCCGGCCGCCAGGGGCATGCCGCAGGCAACCGCGTCTTCAACCTTCTCTACCGGACGATCTTCGGCCGGGACTTCACCGACATCTTTTCCGGCTACCGTGCATTCTCGCGCCGCTTCGTGAAGAGCTTCCCGGCCGTTTCGGGCGGGTTCGAGATCGAAACCGAAATGTCGGTGCACGCATCGCGGCTGAAACTTCCCGTCAGCGAGATCGAGCTGCATTACGGCCGCCGGCCTGAGGGGTCGCACTCGAAGCTCTCCACCTTCCGGGACGGCGGAAAGATCCTCTGGATGTTCGCCATGCTGATGAAGGAGACCCGCCCCTTCGCCTTCTTCGGGATGATCAGCGCGGCGATCATGGCAACGAGCGTCGCCTTCATGCTGCCGGTGCTGGCAGAATACTTCCAGACCGGCTTCGTGACCCTCGTGCCGACATGGATATCGTCGATGGCGCTGATGATGGTGGCGCTTCTGGTGTTCACGGCCGGGCTGATCCTCGACTCCGTCTCGCGTGCCCGCAACGAACAGCTGCGCCTGTACTATATGAGCCTTGCGCGGGTCGCCGGCACCGAGCGCGCCGAGCCGCCCGGCCCTACCGAAACTGCACGCGGCGCAGACGCGGCATGAGGAGACTGATCTGGTTCCTCCTGGCAGGCGGGACCGGGTTTGCCGTCGACGCCGGTCTCACGCAGATGCTGATCACACTGACGCCCGCGGGGCCGTTCGTCGCCCGCGTTCCGGCCATCACGATGGCCATGGCGGCGACATGGTTCCTCAACCGCACCTTCACCTTCGGCCGGTCATCCTCCTCGGTTCTCGCCGAGGGCTTCCGCTATTGGGCGGTCGGCATTACTGCCGCCCTCGTCAACTATGGCATCTATTCCGCGCTGATCTACCGGTTGCCTGAATTGCAGCCGGTGGCGGCGATCGTTCTCGCCTCGCTCGCCGCCATGGCCTACAGTTTCTTCGGCTATTCGCGCTTCGTCTTCCGGCGCTAGACCGTTTCCCAGCCGTCGTGTTCGCTGGCGCGGTAGATGGCGTCGATGAATTTCTGGTTCTTCAGCGAGTTTTCGAGCGTGACGACCTCCACCTTTTCGCCGGCAACAGCGCGCGCAAAGGCTTCCGCCTGGCGGCGGTACTGGCGGCTGTCCTGGAAGCGGAAGATCTGCGACTGCGTGTGCTTCTGGTTGGTGAGCTCGATCTCTTCGGCGCCCCAACGGTCGGCGTTGAAGGGCGACTTCACCTCGATGAAGCCCTCGGTGCCGTGGAAGACCATGGACTGGCGGTTGGCCATCTGGGTGGCGATGTAGAAGCTCATCTCGAAACCGCCGAAATCCGCCTTGACGCTCGAATAGATGTCGGTGCCAAAATCAGGATCGCGCTCGGTGACGGCCTGGATGCGCAGCGGCTCCTTCCCGGTGACGAAGCGGGTGGTGATCGTCGGATAGACGCCGATGTCCGGCAGCGCGCCACCGCCCAGTTCCGGAATGTTGCGCATGTTGGCGGCATCGCGGTTGAAATAGGTGAAGGCTCCCTGGACGTGGCGCAGCCGGCCGATGGCGCCGTCGGCCAGCAGCTCACGAACCTTCAGCCAGACCGGCGCATAGGTGACCATGAAGGCCTCCGAGATCAGCACCGTGTTGCGGTCGCGGGCAGCGATCAGCGTCTCGATTTCCTCGGCCTTCAGCGCAATCGGCTTTTCCGACAGCACATGCTTGCCGGCGTCCGCCGCCTTGATCGACCACTCCACATGCTGGCTCGTCGGCAGCGGGATGTAGACGGCATCGATGACGTCGGAGGCGAGCATCTCCTCGTAGGAGCCGAAGGCGTGCGGCACCGAGAAACGATCCGCCATGGCGCGTGCCTTGGCGAGATCGCGGCTGGCGACCGCCGTCACCACGCAGTTCTCGGCATCCTGGATTGCCGGAACGACCGCATCCTTGCCGATCTTCGCCGTCGACAGAATTCCAAAACGCAACATGCTTCTCTCCCTGACCTGAATTGCCGCCGCACCATATGGTCGTGCCTCTGCCGATGCAACGCAGGAGGTGCACGAAGGACATTCCGTCCTGCATTGATGCTTTGACAGATGCCGCCGAGGCCATACATTCGCGGGATCGGCATTCGCCGCATCATTTCTGGAGATATCATGGAACAGCGTCCCCTCGGCCGTACCGGCCTTTCCGTCGCGCCGATCGTGTTCGGCGGCAATGTGTTCGGCTGGACGGCCGACGAGCAGACGTCCTTCGACCTTCTCGACCGCTTCTTCGACGCCGGCTTCAACACCATCGATACGGCAGACGTCTATTCCGCCTGGGTCGACGGGCATGAAGGCGGCGAGAGCGAGACGATCATCGGCAAGTGGCTGAAGCGCGGCACCGTCTCCCGCGACAAGGCCGTCATCGTCACCAAGGTCGGCTTCGACAACGACGGCCGCAAGACCGGTCTTTCGGCGAAATGGATTGCGGAGGCGGTGGAGGCATCGTTGAAGCGGCTCGGCACCGATTACATCGACCTCTATCTCTCCCACAAGCCGGATGACGCGGTGGCACACGAGGAGACGCTCGGCGCGCTTGCCCGCCTGAAGGACGAGGGCAAGGTGCGGGCGATCGGCTGCTCGAATTTTGACGCAGGGCAGTTGCAGGACGCGCTCGACGTTGCCGCCCGCGATGGCCTGCCGCGCTATGACGTGGTGCAGCCCGAATACAATCTCTACACGCGCAACAAGTTCGAGGGACCGCTGGCGGACCTCTGCGTCCGCGAGGAGATCGGCGTCATCAGCTACTATGCGCTCGCCGCCGGCTTCCTCACCGGCAAGTACCGGAAAAAGGAAGACACCGAGGGTTCGTCGCGCGGCTACCGGGTCGGCGATTATCTGAACGACAAGGGCTTCCGCGTGCTGGCGGCGCTCGATGAGATCGCCGCCGAGACCGGTGCGGCACCGGCCAGCATCGCGCTGGCCTGGCTGATCGCCAAGCTTGCCCTTACCGCGCCGATCGCCAGCGCCACCAGCCTGTCGCAGCTGGAGACGATGATCGCCGCCGGCAATCTGACGCTGTCGCAGGGACAGATGAAGCGTCTCGACGAGGCGGGAGCGTAAGGCATGACGGAGACGACAGCCGTAACCGTTCGTGCCGCGCGGCCGGAGGATGAAGCCCGCTGGCGCGAACTCTGGGCGGACTACCTTTCGTTCTATGAGCTCACGCTCGACCCGGCGATTACGAACGGGACCTGGACAAAGGCCATGAGCGACCGCTCCGCGATCTTCATGCGTGTCGCCGAAGTGGACGGACGGGTGGCGGGCTTCAGCCTGTCGCTGACCCATGAAGGCACCTGGATCGAGAACCTCGACTGCTATCTCGAGGATCTGTTCGTCGATGCTTCCGCACGCGGGCGGGGCGTCGGACGGGCGCTTCTCGACGACCTCGTCGCGCTTTGCCGCCAGAACAACTGGTCGCGCCTCTACTGGCACACGGCCGAGGACAACCGGACGGCCCGCAAGCTCTACGACAGCTATGTCGAGACCGACGGCCATATCCGCTACCGTATCGAATTCTGAGCAAGGAGAATGTCATGAAGACGAGACAGCTTGGCCCGCATCTAAATGTTTCCGCCATCGGCCTTGGCTGCATGGGCATGAGTCACGGCTATGGCGGCCAGGAGGAGGCGGACGCGATCCGCACCCTGCACCGGGCGGTCGAACTCGGCGTCAACTTCTTCGACACGGCCGAGGTCTATGGGCCGTTCGCCAATGAGGTCCTCGTCGGCAAGGGACTGAAGCCCTTCCGCGACAAGGTCATGATCGCCACCAAGTTCGGCTTCACCATCGGCGATGAGGCGAAGGCTGCCCGGCCCTCCGGCACCGACAGCCGTCCGGAGCACGTGCGTGCCGTGGCGGACGCCTCGCTGAAGCGGCTCGGCGTCGATACCATCGATCTCTTCTACCAGCACCGGGTCGATCCGGGCGTGCCGATCGAGGAAACGGTCGGCGCCCTGGCGGATCTCGTCAAGGAAGGCAAGGTGCGGGCGATCGGCCTTTCGGAAGCCAGTGCCGCGACGCTGCGGCGGGCGCATGCGGTGCATCCGGTGTCGGCGCTCCAGAGCGAATATTCGCTGTGGACCCGCGATCCGGAGGGCGAGATCCTCGACACCTGCCGCGAGCTCGGCATCGGCTTCGTGCCGTTTTCGCCGCTCGGCCGCGGCTTTCTCACCGGCAAGGTGCAGAAGCCTGAGGATTTCGGTGCCGACGACTTCCGCACAACGCTGCCGCGCTTCTCTGCCGAGAACATGGCGGCCAATGCCTCGCTGGTGAAACTGCTGCAGGAGATGGCGGAGCAGAAGGGCGTGACGGCGGCGCAGCTGGCGCTCGCCTGGGTGCTGCATCGCGGCGATTTCATCGTGCCCATTCCCGGTGCGCGCAAGATCCCGCATCTGGAGCAGAATATCGCCGCCACGGACATCTCGCTGACGCCGGAGGAAATCACGACCTTGGGCGAGCTTCTGGCGCCGGAGAAGTTCTCCGGCAAGCGCTATTCCGACGCCGTCGCCGCGATGACCAACCGCTAGCACGGCATGCTTTTCACGGCGCCGCTGGCACAAACGGCGGCGCCACTGGTTCTGTCTCCGTAACAGGAGGCAGACCATGGACGACGACAAGAAGATCACCACCGGCACGAACGACCGGCCACGCAACGACACCATCGCCCAGACAGGCGGCGGCATTCCCGACGACAGCGGCGGAACTGCCGCTCTCGACGATGCGCCGGCGGATCCTTCCGGGACGGAAGCATCCGACTCACCCCGCGAACAGCTGAAGCGCGAGGTGAAGGAAGAGATCGAGATGCCGCAGCGCGGCTCCGCCTGACAAGCCGTTCCGACTGTTCCGTTTCTCCTCCAAGGAACGGAATGGAGGACGGAACGTTTGGTGAACAGAAAGCGAGGTCCCCATGACTGATCAACACAATCCGAAGACAGATGCCGAACCGCAGTCCAACACGGAAAAGGATCCGGAAGACTGGTGAGCGGCGACGAGCCGATGACCGGCGCTCAAGGGTCCTATCTGAAGACGCTGTCGGAGCAGGCGCATGAGCCGGACGCATTTGCCGAGGATCTTTCCAAGGCGGAAGCCTCGAAACGCATCGACGCGCTGAAGAGCAAACTGAAGCTCTAGTTCAAGCGCCTGCTGGACTGTTTGCCGCGGCCCGCTATACTGCGGTCAGGAGGGAGCGGGCATGTCAGACCAGCAGGCAGTCCAATCCGTCGTCCACCTCTATGTGGACGGCATGACCTTTGCGCATGAGGGTGCGCTGCGGAAGGCGTTTCACCCGAAAGCCTGCATCGTCGGCAATTACGACGGCGCCGTCGAGTGGCTTTCGCTCGACGAATTCATCACCGCGGTCGCCGGCGAAGGCCCTGCGCCGGCGGACACGCAGCCCCTGATCCAGATCGAGGCGCTCGACGTGACGGGGGATGTCGCTACCGTGAAGGTGGTCGACGAATTTGCCGGCATGCGCTTTTCCGATCACCTGTCGCTGCTCAAGACGGACGGCCGCTGGATGATCGTCAACAAGCTCTACTACCTGCACCCCTAGCCGCCGACTTCCAGGGGAAAGCCCTCGTAAAGCCGAGAATGATCGCCTTCGTGGTTGGCCATCCCCGGCTTGGTCAGGAGGCCGCGCGGCTGCGCATAGCTCATGATGCGGCGCTCTGGCCGTTCGTGCCACTGGATGTTGAAGGCCCAGAGCTTCGGGAAGAAGCAGAGCGAGGCATAGGGCAGGTGGTCGTGGATCCACCAGGCCATCGCCTGCCAGCCGCCCTCCTCCTTGTGCCGGTCGATCAGCCACGGCACGACGATGCAGGCCGTGGCGCCCATGCAGCCGTCGGCGTCACGCATGTCCCAGATATGATCGGCAGCCGAGGCGGCATTCGTGGCGCAGTTCAATCCCTTGCGATTTCCGAACGCGTTGACCGCTGCCGCCCGGTACCCGGAGCGCAGATGCAGACGGCCGAAGGTTGCCTGCAAAGGCTCCAGCAATTCCCCGCAAAGCCGCCGCCCCGCCTCGATCGCCAGATCGGGATCGTCCGGGACATTGGGGATGTTGTAGACGGCGGCAATCTCGGAAAACAGGAAATCGCGAAAGAAGAAGTTCTGCGACAGCCGGACCCGCCCGAGCTCCTCCAGCGCCTTCATCGACCGCGGTGTGCGCATGTCTTCGCCCCACAAAAAAGCCTGCCCCGAAAGGGACAGGCTATCTTGGGACCGGGTGGCGCACCACCCGTTATCGTTTCAGCGTCAGGCGCGCAGCACGCCTCCGGTGGTCTTCTCGACATTGCCGACGATCTTGGTCGTCAGCGCCTCGAAGTCCTCGTCGGTCAGGGTCTTGTCAACCGGCTGGATCATCACCTCGATGGCGACCGACTTGCGGCCCTCCCCGAGCGAGGCGCCCTCGAAGACGTCGAAGACGTTGACGCCGGCGATCAGCTTGCGGTCGGCGCTGGTGGCCGCCTTGATGATCGCGCCGGCTTCCACATGACTGTCGACGACGAAGGCGAAGTCGCGCTTGACCACCTGGAAGGGCGAGAGTTCGAGCCCGGGCTTGGTGCGCGTCGCCTTCTTCTTCGGCTCCGGCATGGCGTCGAGATAGACCTCGAAGCCGCAGAGGGCACCGGAGACATCGAGCGCACCCAGAGTCTTCGGATGGAACTCGCCGAAATAGCCGAGCACCACCTTAGGCCCCCTCTTGATCGTGCCGGAGCGGCCCGGATGATACCAGCCGGGCGCACCCGCCTCGACCTGGACATTGCCCATGGGCAGTCCGCAGGCCTCGAGCACGGCCAGCGCATCGGCCTTGGCGTCGAAGACATCGACCGGCTTGCCGCCGCCCCGGGTGCCGTTGGACCAGAGGCGTCCGGCGCCATTGATGGAGGCTGTGCCGCGGCGCACGCCGCCGGCGACACGCCGTTGGCCTTCGGGCCTGTCGTTCTCATAGGTGCCGGAGACCTCGAAGATCGCCACGTCGCCGAACCCCTTGTCGGCGTTGCGCTGGGCGGCTGTCAGCAGGCCCGGCAGCAGCGAAGGCCGCATGTCGGACATGTCCGCCGCAATCGGATTGGCGAGCTTCAGCGATGGTGCGCCGCCGCCGAAGAGCTTCGCCTGATCTTCCGGGATGAAGGACCAGGTGACCGCCTCCAGCATGCCGCGGGCCGCCAGTGCGCGCTTGGCGGTGCGGGTACGGATCTGCAGCGTGGTCAGGATGCGGGTGTTGACGGCGCCGAGGTTTTCGATCGGCTCCGGCAGGATCTGGTCGACGCCGTGGATACGCATCACCTCTTCGACGAGATCGGCCTTGCCGTCGACGTCCGGGCGCCAGGAGGGCACGGTCACGGAGAAGCGTTGACCTTCGCCGGCGACCCTGAAGCCGAGGCGGACGAGGATCTCGCGGCTTTCCTCGGCCGAGACGTCGAGGCCGGTGAGACGCTTGACCTCGGCGGTCGGAAAATCGACCACCTTCGGCTCGACGCCCTTGTAGCCCGCGATCTTCGCCTCGGCAGCCGTACCGCCGCACAGCTCAAGCACCAGTTCCGTGGTGCGCTCCAGGCCCGGCACCATGTACTGCGGATCGACGCCGCGTTCGAAGCGGTAGCGGGCGTCGGTGATGATGCCGAGAGAGCGGCCGGTCTTGGCGATGTTGATGGGGTCCCAGAGCGCCGATTCGATCAGCACGTCGGTGGTGTTCTCGTCGCAGCCGGAATGCTCGCCGCCCATGACGCCGCCGATGGATTCCACGCCGTTGTCGTCGGCGATGACGACGTTGTTCGGGGTCAGCTTGTATTCCCGCTGATCGAGCGCCAGAACCGTCTCGCCAGCGAGCGCCCGGCGCACGGTCAGGTCGCCCTTGACCTTGGCGGCGTCGAAGACGTGCATCGGCCGGCCCTGGTCGAAGGTCATGTAGTTGGTGATGTCGACCAGCGCATTGATCGGGCGAAGGCCGATCGCCTTCAGCCGCGCCTGCATCCAGGCCGGGCTCGGCCCGTTCCGGACGCCGCGCACGAGGCGCAGACCGAAGCCCGGGCAGAGCCGCTCGTCGTCGAGAATGATCTTGATGCCGATCGGTGTCTCGCCCTCGACGGGGAACGACGGCTCGGCATGCTGCTTCAGCGTGCCGAGGCCGGAGGCCGCGAGATCGCGGGCGATGCCGTAGATCGAGGTGCAGTCCGGCCGGTTCGGCGTGAGGTTGATCTCGATGACCGGATCGTCGAGGCCGGCATAGGTCGCAAACGCCGTGCCGACCGGCGCATCCTCGGGCAGGTCGATGATGCCGTCATGATTGTCGGACATGTCGAGCTCCTTCTCGGAGCACATCATGCCGTGGCTTTCGACGCCGCGGATGTTGCCGACGGCAAGCGTCACGTCGATGCCCGGCACATAGGTACCAGGCCGGGCCAGCGCACCGACGAGGCCGGCGCGGGCATTCGGCGCACCGCAGACCACCTGCACCGGCTTGCCGTCACCCGTATCGACCATCAGCACCTTCAGGCGGTCCGCCTGCGGATGCGGTTCCGCCGAAACCACCCTGGCGATGACGAAGGGCTTGTAGGCCGCCTTGTCGTCGACGTCCTCGACCTCGAGCCCGATCGAAGTCAGGCGCGTGCAGATCTCGTCGAGCGTGGCGTCCGTGTCGAGGTGATCCTTCAGCCAGGAGAGTGTGAATTTCATCTCGTCATCTCCCCTTTAAGCGCTCAGGCCGCCGAACAGCGTCGGCATGTCGAGCGGGCGGAAGCCATAATGATTCATCCAGCGGACGTCGGCGTTGAAGAAGTCGCGCAGGTCCGGCATGCCGTATTTCAGCATGGCGATGCGGTCGAGGCCCATGCCCCAGGCAAAGCCCTGGTATTCATCGGGATCGAGCCCGCCGGCGCGCAGCACGTTCGGGTGGACCATGCCGCAGCCGAGGATTTCCATCCAGTCGGAGCCTTCGCCGAACTTCACGATCGGCCCCGAGCGGTCGCACTGGATGTCGACCTCGAACGAGGGTTCGGTGAAGGGGAAGAAGGACGGGCGGAAGCGCATCGTCACGCTGTCGACCTCGAAGAAGGTCTTGCAGAACTCCTCGAGGATCCAGCGCATGTGGCCGACATGGCTCTTTTTGTCGACGACCAGCCCTTCGACCTGATGAAACATCGGCGAGTGGGTGGCGTCGGAGTCCTGCCGGTAGGTCTTGCCGGGGATGACGATGCGGATCGGCGGCTTCTGGGCTTCCATGGTGCGCACCTGCACAGGCGAGGTGTGGGTGCGCAGAACCTTGCGCTCGCCGTTCTCGTCGGGCTGGAAGAAGAAGGTGTCGTGCATCTCGCGGGCCGGATGGCCTTCGGGGAAGTTCAGCGCCGTGAAGTTGTAGTAGTCGGTCTCGATATCCGGACCTTCGGCAATCGAGAAGCCCATGTCGGCAAAGACAGCGGTGATCTCGTCGACGATCTGGCTGATCGGATGGATGCGGCCGCGCTCGGCGGGCGAGGAACGCACCGGCAGCGAGACATCAACCGTTTCGGCCTTGAGCCGCGCGTCGATCGCCGCATCCTTCAGCACCGTCTTGCGCGCGTTGATCGCCTCGGTGACCTCGGTCTTCAGCGCGTTGATGGCGGCGCCGCGGCTCTGGCGCTCCTCGGCACTCATGCTGCCCAGCGTCTTCAGGAGCTCCGATACGGACCCCTTCTTGCCGAGAGCGGATACGCGCACGGCCTCGATCGCCGTCTCGTCACCGGCCGCGGAAATCTCCGCCAGAAGCGATGTTTTCAGGTGTTCCAGATCGGACATGGTCTCTTCCGTATGATGATCGACGTCTTTTCCTAGCGGCACGCCGTGACGGGCAAAAGAAAAACCCGCGCCAGCCGAGACCAGCGCGGGTTTCCCAAAGTCAATAAAGCAAAGATGCCTGGGAAGCGCTGGTTACTTAACCGCGCTTTCAAACTCGTTGGTCGTGCCGGCGTCCTTGAGGTACTCGAGAGCCTTCTTGGAGGCTTCCACCAGCGCGCCGAAGGCTGCCGGCTCATGGATGGCCATGTCGGACAGGACCTTGCGGTCGACCTGGATGCCAGCCTTGTTGAGGCCGTCGATGAAGCGGCCGTAGGTGAGGCCGGATTCGCGGACGGCAGCGTTGATACGCTGGATCCACAGGGCGCGGAAGTTGCGCTTCTTGACCTTGCGGTCGCGGGTGGCGAACTGGCGCGAACGATCCACCGCGGCCTTTGCGGCGCGGATGGTGTTCTTGCGGCGGCCGTAGAAGCCCTTGGCTGCCTTGAGGGTCTTGGTGTGCTTGGCGCGGGAAGTTACGCCACGTTTTACGCGTGCCATGTCATGATCTCCTTAAATGATCCAAAAAGCGAAGAGTCTCAGAGACCGTTCGGCAGGTAGTTCTTGATGACCTTCTTGCCGTCTGGTTCGGCGAGGACCATCGTGCCGCGTGCATCGCGGATGAACTTGTTGGACCGCTTGATCATGCCGTGGCGCTTGCCGGCGGCTGCTGCGACGACCTTGCCGGTCGCCGTGATCTTGAACCGCTTCTTGGCGGAGGACTTCGTCTTCATCTTGGGCATTTTGCTACTCCATTCTTCTTCAGAGAAACTGGCAGACGACGCCTGTTTCCAGCATTTAGAACGGCCTCGGCATGCCCTGCCGGACCGTTCGGACGCGCGCTTATAACCGCAGTCGGAGAAAAGCGCAACGGGTGGTGCGCATATCTGCTACATGATCGCCGATGCGCGCGCAGCCGTCGCCGGAAGCCACAGCTTCACCTGGAGCCCACCCCATCGCGAAGCGGAGAGATCAAGCCCGCCGCCATAGGCCTTCAGGATGTCTCCGGAGATGGCAAGCCCCAGGCCGGAGCCCGCCGTTGCCTCGCTGATCCTGACCCCACGCTTCAACATCATATCGTAGCACTCAGGCGCCGCGCCCGATCCGTCGTCGCTGACGATCAGCACGACGTTGTCCAGCGTGCGATCCGCCGAAACCTCTATGCGCTTTCTGGCAAAGCGGACCGCGTTGTCCAGCACATTTCCCAGGGCTTCCGCAATGTCGGCCGGATCCGCCTGGACCGTCAGCGACGGATCGATCGCCAGATGCCAGTCCACCCCCTTCTCCTGCGTGAACGGGGTCAGCACGCTGACGAGCTTTCCGCAGATGCCGAGCAGCGAGGTGGTGGCCATCTGCTCCACGCCCATGCGAGCCGCCTGCAACTGGCGGTCGGCACGCTGCCGGACAAGCTCGATCTGCTGCAGCGCCGTGCTGCGGCCTTCCTCGGGCAGCGCTTCGACCAGATGCGACAGCACGGTCAGCGGCGTCTTCAGGCCGTGGGCGAGGTCGCTCGCACGCGCGCGCGCCCGCGAGATCGCCGTCTCCCGCTCGTTCAGGAGAAGGTTGATCTCCCGGACCAGCGGCTTGACCTCGCTTGGTCCTTCCGTGCCGATATGTGCCGCCCGTCCGGCACGCACGTCGGCCACGCGATCCCTCAACCGCACCAGCGGCCTCAACCCGATCCAGCCCTGCAGGAATGCCGCAAGGACGAGTACGCCACCCGTGGAGAGAAGCATCAGACGCAGCGGATTGTGATAGCTCTCGAGAGCCGCCTCCATCTCGCTCCTGGAAAAGCCGGCGTAGACGACGAAGTCCGTCGCGGCGGGGTCGTCGCCCAGGGTCATCGTCTTCATCGAGACGAGGACCGGCGAACCGTCCGGCCCAAGGGTTTCCCGGAACCCGTAATACTGGTCGCTGGACAAATCGGCCGCAGCGAATTCCGTGTCCCACAGGGACCGGGACCGCAGGGGAGCCACATCGCCATCCCGCGAAATCTGCCAGTAGCGGCTGCCGGCGGGGATCTGGAACCGCGCGTCGGCGGGCTCGTTCCGCAGGCGGAGGACGCCATTCTCCACGGTGAGCTGCGCCGCCAGGGAATCCATGACCGAGGTCATCTCGCCGGAATACTGGGCGGCCAGATAATCCGTGAACAGATGGCTGAGCACCGCCCAGACAAGCGTCAGCGAGAGTGCGATCGCGACAAGCGCTCCGGCCGCCAGGCGAAAGTGCAGCGAATGGATCACGTCCGTCGCTCCGGAAGGACATAGCCGAAACCCCGACGGGTCTCGATGGCGTCGGCATCCGTCTTCTTTCGCAAGCGCGCGACCATGGCCTCCACGGCATTCTTGGCCGCATCATCATCGCGACCCTGAACCTGGCTGGCGAGCTCCGCGGGACTGAAGACCTCACCCGGCCGGCCCATGAGAAGCGCAATCATCCGGTACTCCAGCGGGCTGAGGTCGAGTTCGCGCCCGTCGAATGTCACCCGCCGGGCGCCTTCGTCGAGCGTGAACCGCTCGGTGGAGGTGACGCGGGCCGTCGCCGCGCCGGCGCGGCGCAGAAGCGCCCGCAGCCGGGCCAGCAATTCCTCGGTCCGAAAGGGCTTCGGGAGATAGTCATCGGCGCCGGCATCGAAGCCGTCGACACGCTCCATCCAGGAGCCCCGCGCGGTGAGCACGAGAACGGGCGTGTTGATGCCTGCCCCACGCCATCGCTTCAGGATGGAGAGCCCGTCCATGCCCGGCAACCCGAGATCCAGGATGATGGCGGAATAATCGCCGGTCTCCCCCTCCTCCCACACGTCCGGCCCGCTCGGAAAGACGTCGACCTGGTAGCCTTCGCGCGTGAGTTTTTCGACCACATGGCCGGAGATATTGGGGTCGTCCTCCGCCAGCAGGATGCGCATCGTCCTCAGCCTCCCAGCAAAGCGCCATTGCGGGCATTCACCCGCAGCGTCCTGATCGCTCCCGCCGTGTCGCGAACTTTCACCTGATATACGTCGCTGGACAGGGACCGTTTCAGCGTCACGTCGATTACCCGCCCGTAGCGCTGTGCATCGATACGCTCGAGGACTGTCCTCAGCGGAAGGATTTCGCCGTCACGGACCGCATCGCGTGCCCGGTCATAGTCTGCATCCCGGCCGTTTCGCCCGTGGCCATCATCGTCATCGCGGCCGTCGTCATTATTGTCATCATCATCATCGTCGTCGTGATCATTCCCACGGCCGCTGTTGTCGCTGTCACCGTCATCGTCATGATCGCCGCCGGAACCCGAACCGGAATTGTCGCTCCCGCTGCCGGAGCTGGAGCCGGACGAGCCGCTGCCGGAGGAATCGCCTCCTCCGCTGTCGTCACTGCCACCATCCTTGGCATCGGCACGGTGAACGATCGGGCCGGCTGCAGCAAATGCCACCGCAAGCATCAGGATCGTCATCAGGGAACGACGGCCAGTGTTCATTGCACTTCCAGATCCATCCATTCGTCCGCAATCGGGAACTTACATCAAAACCTTCCCCGCGAAGAGTCAAAGGGCAAGACCTCAACATAGGTCTTGCCCCCATGAGCTGGGTGAAGTGCACCCCGTCCGCTACCGCGCGGCGGCAGAGACGATGTTGACTGCCGTAATCCCACCGGGGTTGCGGGCAAAATCGCCGCGGTGCGGATGCGCCACCACCGTGCGACTTCCATGCTCGAGCTCGATTTCCACCTCGAGGCGCCGGCCCAGCTGGTCCACGGCGGCCAGCGAGCCGTCGAGCAGTCCGGTCAGGCTCTCTTCGGACACCGAGAGGGTGACTTCGGGGCGATTGTCATCGCCACGACCGCCATGGCGATCGCCGGTGTCGTCGTCATCGTCATCATCCCGGCCACGGCCGCGATCATCCCGGCCATCGTCGTCATCGTCATCGTCGTCGTGGCCGCCTCGACCGCCATGGTCGTCATCGTCGTCGTCGTCATCGTCGCTGTCGTCGTGACCGCCTCGACCACTGTTGTCGTCGCCTCGGCCGCCATCATCGTCATTGTCGTCGCCACGACCGGAGCCGCTGCCGTCGTCCCCGCGACTGTCCGAGCCGCCGCCATCGTCACTGCCATCCCGGGCAAATGCGGAAGCCGAGAAGTGGTCCGGGTCGAGCGACTGGATAGCCGGGAGAGAGAGTGTGACCGCGAGCGCACCCACGGACGCCAGGAGTCTGCGTGAAAGGTTGGTTTTCATGATCTTCGCCTTCTGCTCTGTTGTGCAGAGGGCAGAATGCCAAAGTGCCGCTGACAGACCGCTGAGCGTTCCTGTCAGCATCCTGTCAGCCTGGCAAAAAGGTGTCGGCCAGAAACGTCAAAGCCGCCCCTGCGGACGGCTTCGAGAAGACCTCAGGCGGCGGTTTTTACCGCGGCGCCAGCACCATCATCATCTGACGGCCTTCGAGCTTGGGCTCGGCTTCCACCTTGGCGATCTCGTTGGTGTCTTCCTTGACCTGCTGCAGGAGCTTCATGCCGAGCTCCTGGTGGGCCATTTCGCGACCGCGGAAGCGCAGCGTGACACGGACCTTGTCGCCTTCGTCAAAGAAACGATTCATCGCTTTCATCTTCACCTCGTAGTCGTGGGTGTCGATGTTCGGGCGCATCTTGATCTCTTTGATCTCGACGATCTTCTGCTTCTTGCGCGCTTCGGCCGCCTTCTTCTGGTTGGCGTACTTCAGTTTGCCCAGATCAAGGATCTTGCATACCGGCGGCTCCGAGTTGGGGGAGATCTCAACGAGATCCAGCCCGGCCTCCTCGGCCATCCTCAAAGCTTCTTCTGTCGCGACCGGTCCGAGGTTATTGCCCTCGGCGTCGATCAGCTGAACCTTCGGAATCCGGATATCCCGGTTTGAGCGCGGCCCATCCTTGACGGGGGCATCGGCTTTGAACGGTCTGCGAATGGTCGTATTCTCCTAGGCTGTTTCCGTAATTTTCGGCCAAACGCCCGGCGTTTCAGCGGGCATCGGCAATGTCGTAATCACGACGGCGTTGTCAATAGCACAGTCCCGCAGAAAAATCACCTGCTGCCGCGGGATAAGAATCTGTTTTATAAGCCCGGCATCAGCAAAGGAGCATACCATGACGGATCCGTCCGCGGCCACGCCACCACAAGAGAAGAGTGTCACCGTCGGCGGCGCCGGGGATGAGCGGACGATCGCCATCCTCTACCGGCCACCGTCGGCCGGTACCTCCGCACCCGTGCTCGTGTGGCTCGGCGGCTACCGGTCCGACATGACCGGCACGAAGGCCGCCGAGATGGATGCCTTCGCCGCGCGCCAGGGGCTCGGCGCCATCCGCTTCGACTATTCCGGACACGGCGCCTCCGGCGGCGACTTCCGCCAGGGCACGATCTCGCGGTGGCTGGAGGAGACCATCGCGGTTCTCGACCACCTGAAGCCGGAGCGCATCGTTCTCGTGGGATCTTCGATGGGCGGCTGGATCGCGCTCCGCCTTGCCCAGGAGCTTCGGCAGCGAGCCACAGGCCCGCATCTCGCGGGGCTCGTGCTGATCGCGCCGGCGCCGGACTTCACGTCCGAGCTCATCGAGCCGCATCTGACCGACGCGCAACGCCGGGCGCTTGCCGAACAGGGACATTTCGAAGAGCTGTCCGAATACAGCCCCGAGCCGAATATCTTTACCCGGGACCTTCTCGAAGACGGGCGGAGAAACCAGGTTCTTACAGGCATCATCGAAACCGGATGCCCGGTCCATATCCTCCAGGGCATGCAGGACGCCGATGTCCCCTACCGGCATGCGCTGAAGCTGGTCGAATTCCTGCCGGCCGAGGATGTCGTGGTGACGCTGATCCGCGATGGCGACCACCGGCTTTCGAGACCCCAGGATATCGACAGGATGCTCGCCGCGGTTGGATCCCTCGTCAATCATGACTAAAAAATAAGCTGAGGCTAAAATGCACCACCTTTAACCATATTCAAAGTTGAAGCAGGTCGCTAAAGTTGATCGATTGACAGTCCCGCCCCAAGCACCTTAACGTTTTGTTAAGACTTGAAGGGACGGGTCCATGCAATACACCTTGAAGGCTCGGCACTTAGCCGTGTTCCTGCTAGCTATACTTGCGCCTACCACCGCGGCAATCCCGGCGCCTCAAGCGTTGACCAGTATGGTCACCGGGTCGGTGACGTCTCAGCCGATCGGGCACTACGAGTTCTGCCGCGCCTTTCCGGCGGAGTGCAACCAACGCCTTGCCTCCAGGCCGGCACCGAAGCTGACGCCGCATGGCTGGGCTCTCCTGAAGAAGATCAATTCCTCCGTGAACGGCAGGATCCATGCGATGACCGACAAGGACATCTATGGGCGGGAAGAGGTCTGGGCCTATCCCAAGGATGTCGGCGACTGCGAGGACTTCGCTCTCCTGAAGCGCCGCGAGCTTGCCGCCAAGGGCTTCTCGCTGGCCGATCTGCTGATCACCGTGGTGCGCAAGCCGGACGGCGAGGGGCATGCCGTCCTGACGGTCCGCACCGAACAGGGCGACTTCGTCCTCGACAACCTCGATAACGAGGTGAAGCCCTGGTACCAGACCTCCTACACCTTCCTGAAGCGCCAGGCCTCCTTCAACACCGGCCGCTGGGTCAGCATCGAGAACGGCCGCGACGTGGTCGTCGGCGCGCTGCGCTGAGCTGAGCCGCAGAGGTCAAGAATCCGAAAGGCGGGCATTGCCCGCCTTTTTACACGGCACCCGGCCTCATCCGTGGCCGATGATGATGCCGGCCGCCAGCACCAGCGAGCCGCCGAACACCACCTGCATCACCGCACGCAGGAAGGGCGTCTCCATGTAGCGGTTCTGGATGAAGGCGATCGCCCAGAGTTCGACGAAGACGACCAGGCCGGCGAGAAGCGTTGCCGTCCAGAAGTGCGGAATGAGATAGGGCAGCGCGTGCCCCAGGCCGCCGACGGTCGTCATGATGCCGGAGGCAAGCCCGCGCTTCAGCGGCGAGCCGCGGCCGGAGAGCTTGCCGTCGTCGTGGGCAGCCTCCGTGAACCCCATGGAAATGCCCGCACCGACGGAGGCCGACAGGCCGATCAGGAAGGTGGACCAGGTATCCTGCGTGGCAAAGGCCGCGGCGAAGATCGGGGCCAGCGTCGAGACGGAGCCGTCCATGAGCCCGGCCAGCCCCGGCTGTACATAGGTCAGAACGAACTGGCGGTGTGCGGTCTCGTCCTCTTCCGCCCTGCCCTCCTCGCCGACATGCTTTTCCCCCAGCGCACGGGCGATCTCTCCGTGACCCTGTTCGGCGAGCGCCAGGTCCCCGAGCAATCGCCGGGTCGAGGCATCGCCGACGCGACTGGCGGCGAGCGTATAGAAGCGATGGGCCTGGTCCTCCATCGCCTCGGTCTGCGCCCGGATCTTGTCGAGCGGCAGGTTCTTCACCAGCCAGTCGGGTTGCCGGACGTAGAAGCCGTCCACATGCTCGCGCCGGATCAGCGGGATGCGCTCGCCGAAGCGGGTTCGGAACATCTCGATCAGCATGTTCTTGTGGGTCTGCTCGACCTCGGCCATGTCCTCGAAGACCTTTGCAGAGCCCGGATATTGTTCGCGGAGATTTTCGGCATAGGCCTGATAGATGCGGGCGTCCTCCTCCTCGGCACCGATGGCGAGCGCAAGGATCTCCTCCTCGCTGAGGGTATCGAACGGGCGGCGGCGGCGGGAGGGAAAAAGAGCGGCAATCATCGGATGCTCCAGAGCTTAGAATTATTCTAATCTATCTATTTGCGCCGGAACTTCAAGGGCCGCGACGGGGGCAAGTTGCAGAGGCGAGACCCGTGTCGGCGCGTGAAACAAAGCGAAAGCGGAAGCGATCCGCGACGCAATCAAAGTCATTTTTCCCTTGCTGTTCCTGAAATGATCGAATTAGAAGGCCGCAGTGACGGCGAGAGCCGTGCATCCATTCAGAAAGGCATGCCTTCCATGAACCGCAGAACATTTATCCGTCAGGCCGGCACTGCCGGCGTCGGCGTCGCGGCCGCGGCGACCCTTGCAGCGCCCGCCATCGCGCAGGAAAACCCGAAGATCACCTGGCGCATGACCTCCTCCTTCACCAAGGGCCTCGACATCCTGTTCGGTGCCGGCCAGATCGTCGCCGACCATGTCCGGGAAGCGTCCGGCGGCAACTTCACGATCCAGCATTTTGCCGGCGGCGAAATCGTTCCGGCGCTGCAGGCGGCCGATGCCGTCTCCTCGGGCACGGTCGAGATGGCCCATACCTGCTCCTACTACTATGTCGGCAAGGACCCGACCTTCGCGCTCGGCACCTCGGTTCCCTTCGGCCTCAATGCGCGCCAGACGAATGCCTGGTTCAACCAGGCCGGCGGCAACGAGCTGCTCAACGAATTCCTCGCCGGCTACAACATCCACTCGATCCTGCTCGGCAACACCGGCGCCCAGATGGGCGGCTGGTTCCGCAAGGAAATCAACACGATCGACGACCTGAAGGGCCTGAAGATGCGCATCGCCGGCCTCACGGGCCAGGTGATGAGCAAGGTCGGCGTGACGCCGCAGCAGATTGCCGGCGGCGACGTCTATGCGGCGCTCGAGAAGGGCACCATCGACGCCACCGAATTCGTCGGCCCCTATGACGACCAGAAGCTCGGCTTCCACAAGGTCGCCAAGTACTACTACTACCCGGCATGGTGGGAAGGCGGCCCGGCGGTTCACGCCTTCGTCAACCTCGAAAAGTTCAACGGCCTGCCGGAGAACTACAAGCGCATGCTGCAGGACGCCTGCGCTGCCGGAAGCGCCAGCATGCTGGAGCGCTACGACGCCCAGAACCCGGTCGCCCTGCGCGAGCTCGTTGCCGAAGGCGCCATCCTGCGCCCCTTCAGCCAGGAGATCCTCGACATCTGCTACAAGGCCGCGCTTGAGACCTACGCCGAAATCTCGGCCACGAACCCGGCCTTCAAGAAGATCTACGACAGCCAGCAGGCCTTCAAGAAGGATGCCTATCTCTGGTCGCAGATCGCCGAATACAGCTACGACACCTTCATGATGATCCAGCAGCGTAACGGCAACCTCTAAGTCCATTCCGGAAGGAGCCGGCGCTCGTCGGCTCCTTCTCCCAAGTTCGCCTCCCTTGGTCGAAGGCGCGGCAGATGATTCCGCTTGCCGCATCGCGTGCCAAGTCCGTAATACCGTCAGCGAGAACCGCACAAACCCATCCGAGGAGGACCCCATGAACCGTCGAAACTTCCTACGGCAGGCCGCCACGGCCGGCGCCGGAGCAGCCGCCGTGCTGCCGCTTGCAGCCCCTGCGCTGGCGCAGGATCGCCCGGCGATCACCTGGCGCCTCACCTCCTCCTTCCCCAAGAACCTCGACATCATCTTCGGCGCCGCCAACGAGATCGCCGACAGCGTCAAGAACGCCACGGACGGCCAGTTCACCATCCAGATCTTTGCCGCCGGCGAGATCGTGCCCGGCCTGCAGGCCGCCGATGCGGTCGCCAACGGCACCGTCGAGATGGCGCATACCTGTTCCTACTACTACATCGGCCAGGATCCGGCCTTTGCGCTGGGCACCGCCATTCCCTTTGGCCTGAACGCCCGCATGACCAATGCCTGGTTCACGGCCGGTGGCGGCAATGACCTGATCAACGAGTTCCTCGCGCCGCGTGGCCTCTATGCCCTGCCCGCCGGCAACAGCGGCACCCAGATGGGCGGCTGGTTCCGCAAGGAAATCAACACGCTCGAGGATCTCCAGGGCCTCAAGATGCGAATTGCCGGTCTGGCCGGCCAGATCCTGCAGAAGGTCGGCGTGACGCCGCAGCAGATCGCCGCCGGCGACGTCTATCCGGCGCTGGAAAAGGGTACGATCGACGCCACCGAGTTCGTCGGTCCCTATGACGACCAGAAGCTCGGCTTCCAGAAGGTCGCCAAGTACTATTACTACCCCGCATGGTGGGAAGGCGGCCCGGCCATGCACGCCTTCTTCAACCTGGAGAAGTTCAACGCACTGCCGAAGAGCTATCAGCAGATCCTCGCCAATGCCTGCGCGTCCGCCAACAACAACATGCTGGCCAACTATGACGCGCGCAACGCGGTGGCCCTGAAGCAGTTGGTGGCCGATGGCGCCATCCTGAAGCCGTTCAGCCAGGAAATCATGGAAGCCTGCTACAAGGCTGCCATGGAAACCTATGCCGAACTGTCGGAGAAGAGCCCCTCCTTCAAGACGCTTTACGACAGCCAGCTGGCGTTCAAGAAAGATGCCTATCTCTGGGCTCAGGTGGCCGAATACAGCTACGACACCTTCATGATGATCCAGCAGCGGGCCGGCGCGCTCTAGACCGACCAGCAGCCAAGCACTCCGGAAGCCCCGCATGACGGGGCTTCTTTTATTAGTGCCATCTCCTTTTCAGGAAGAACCGAGGGAACTGCAAAGCGCCATCATCCGTTGACGCGATATCAGATCGGAGAAACTTCCATGGCGTACCACCATACCTCGCGCCAGGCCAAAGGCGGCCTGGGCACAACAGTGTTGTTCATGCTTGCTGCACTTGCCGGTGGTGGCTTCCTCGCCGCAACGATGGACGACGGGTCGTCCTCTGCACGCATCTACCTGGCGGAAGATCTGTCGACACCTGCGGTGGCCGCGCCTAACGCTGCCCTGCGCTGACGGCTGGCGCTTTTCTCGGATAGGTCCGTCTCAGCCGCCGCCACAGATGCGGCCCGAACCAGATGAACACGGCTGCCGCAGCCATGGCGACCAGCGCTCCGGCCAGCACGGGAGCAGGAAGCGCCGCGTCCTGGCTCGCTGCCATGGACGCCGTTCCTAGGCCCGCAGTCGACAGTATGGCCTGGACCATCAATCTGAACACCGAACCACTCCATCCCCTGGGGCGACGATGCCCGACTCGCTAGTCCCCGCCGGCTGCGCCCGGATTGATCCAGCGCAAACGCCGGAGCGACAAAAAGACCCCGCACGCAGCGGGGCCTTTCCTGATTCTCATGCCTGATGGGTCAGGCGCCGGTGTTGGGGCGGTTGCTGCCAACGTTCGTATTCGTGGAAGACGTCTTTCCATCCGGCGCCTGGCCGAAATGCGTGCCGCCGAGATGGCCGCCGGCGCTGGTGTTCTCCACCTGCTTCTCCGCGCGCTTCACGGCTTCCTTCACATCGCTCTTCGTCATGGTCTGCCTCCGTCTTTCTGGTTGGTACAATAGGCTAACCGCGTTCGCGGCGGTGCGTTCCGCCGCTTCCGCGAATAATCCGGGTGGCCGCACCATGCCTCCCGGAAATCGCAGGAGTTGACGGTGGCCAATTCCTGGACTATTTGGGAACGATCGTTTCCAAATAGTCCCGTGACCAATGATCGCCGACACCCTTTCCACGCCGCCTTCCCGCGCCCCCGGACGTCCGCGCGAGTTCGATCTCGATGAGGCACTCGATGACGCCATCCTGGTGTTTTCGGAACGCGGCTATCACGGAACGTCGATTTCCGAACTGAAGGATGCCATGGGGCTTACGGCAGGCAGCATCTACAAGGCCTTCAAGGATAAGCGCGCGGTCTTCCTCGCGGCCTTCGACCGCTACAAGGCGGTGCGCGCCGCACTTCTCGACGCCAGGCTCTCGCAGGCGTCCAGCGGCCGCGCGCGCGTTGCCACCGTTGTGCGCTTCTACGCCGAAGCTGCCTACGGCGAGACGGGGCGGCGCGGCTGCCTCGCCATCGGAGCCGCAGTCGAGCTCACCCTCTTCGACGAGGAGGTCGCCGAGCGCGTCGGGGGCCACAATGCCCGGCTCGTGGAGCGGATCGAGGGTTTCATCCGCGAGGGCCAGGCGGACGGATCGATCGCCGGGCATGTGGATGCGCCGGGCGCCGCGCTTGCCGTCTTCTCCTACCTGCAGGGTATCCGCATCGCCGGCAAGACGGGACGCCATGATGGCGCCGCGCTCGCCTCGGCCGAGGCGATCCTGCGGATCCTCGACTGAAGCCACGCCGCATCGCTTCCATCCTCCCAGGGAAACCACCCGATGACCGTGCAAACCACTCCAGCCGCTCCGCTTGCCCCCTCGGGCCTCTCGGGCACCATGACCTTCGTGATGGCGGCCGCCTGCGGCCTCATCGTCGCCAACCTCTATTACGCACAGCCGCTCGCGGGGCCGATTGCCGCCGCCATTGGCCTGCCCGCTCATCTGACCGGGCTGATCGTGACGCTGACGCAGATCGGCTACGGCATCGGCTTGCTGCTGATCGTGCCGCTCGGAGACCTGGTGGAAAACCGTCGGCTGATCCTAATGATGATCGGCGCCACTATTGTCGCCCTCCTCGCCGCCGGCCTCTCCACCGCAGCCCTGCCGTTTCTCGCCGCCTCGCTGGCGATCGGCCTTGCCTCCACGGCCGTGCAGATGATCGTGCCGTTTGCAGCGAGCCTCGCTCCGGATGCACAGCGTGGCCAGGTGGTCGGCAATGTCATGAGCGGGCTGATGGTCGGCATCATGATGGCGCGACCGGTCGCCAGCTTCATCGCCCGCTTCTCGTCGTGGAACCTCGTCTTTTTCCTGTCGGCGGGCGTGATGGTCCTGCTCGGCTTCGTGCTGGCTGCACGCCTGCCGAAGCGAATGCCGCAGACCCAGCTCTCCTACTTCGGCCTGATCGCCTCCATGGGACAGCTCTATGCCACGCAGCCGGTGCTGCGCCGCCGCGCCTTCTATCAGGCCTGCCAGTTCGCGGCCTTCAGCCTGTTCTGGACGGTGACGCCGCTGCTCCTGGCCGGTCCTGCCTTCCGTCTGACCCAGGCCGGTATCGCGCTCTTTGCGCTTGCGGGCGTTGCCGGTGCCATTGCCTCGCCGATTGCCGGACGGCTCGCCGACCGCGACCTCGGCCGGCCGGCCACGATGTTCGGCATCGCCTCGGTCGCCATTGCTTTGCTGATCACCCATATCGCCCCGGAAGGGTCGACGGTGGCGCTGGCGCTCCTCACACTTGCGGCCATCCTGCTCGATTTCGGCGTGACGATGACGCTGGTGATCGGCCAGCGGGCGATCTACGGCCTGGGCGCCGACCTGCGCAGCCGCCTCAACGGCCTCTTCATGGCCACCTTCTTCTGCGGCGGCGCCGTCGGCTCGGCGGTGGGCGCCTGGGCCTATGCGGAAGGTGGCTGGATGCTTGCCTCGATGATCGGCCTGGCCCTGCCGGTCATCGCTCTGGCCTACTCAATGACCGAAAGACGGGGCGTCACCCGGGGCTGAAGGACGCTGCACGGTCGGGCAACGCAAACAGCAAGCCAAAAGATCGACCTCGATCGCGTTTGAGGTCGATTGCATCCGGTCGCCTAAGGCAAGCCTTGCCTCGTTCTCCAACCCAACGAGGCTGTCCAATGCGACTAACCAGTCTTCTCTTCACACTCGCCTTGTGCACCGCCGCCGATCAGGCTCTCGCCAACAGTCCTGCCGGCCTCCGCAAGATCAGCGTCGTGACGCAAGACTATCCGCGTTCGCTTGCCGTGACGGTCTGGTATCCTTCTGCCTCCGGCGGAGCGGACGACGTGGTCGCGGACGATCGGATCTTCGTAAGCCCTCCCACCCGCAGCAACGCCGAAATCAGCCAAGGTCGTTTTCCGCTCATTCTTCTCTCCCACGGTTCTGGATCGCGGGCCGAGGGCATGGGCTGGATTGCGGCGGAACTGGCCCAAGCCGGCTTCGTCGTCGCCGCCCCCAACCATCCCGGAACGACGAGTGGTGACTCCACCCCGGCGTCGACACCGAAGATATGGGAGCGTACGGCGGATATCTCCACTGTCATCACCGCCCTTGTGCAGGACCCGAAATGGCGCTCCGCGATCGATCCGGATCACATCGGCATTCTCGGCTTCTCGCTTGGCGGCACGACTGCGATGGAACTCGCCGGCGCCCGCGGCGATCTTTCCGCCTATATCCGCTACTGCCAGGAGAACCCGGCGATGATGGACTGCCAGTGGTTCCGCGGCGGCCAGGGCTATGCTGGTGGCGAACGAGTCGACGTGGAGCCCTTCGACCTTTCCAGTGTTGACCGGGGTCGCTTCGAGCAGTCGGGGCGTGATCCGCGCATCACCGCCGCCGTGGCAGTCGATCCTGGCCTTGCCACGACCTTCCAGCCGGAGAGCTTACGGGCGATTGACCTCCCGGTCGTCCTCATCAACCTTGGCAGTTCCGGAGAAATCCCGGTTGCCGTGGCTGCGGAAAACCTGGCGCGGCAGATCACCGGCGCACGTTATGCGCAGGTGGATGGAGCTAACCATTTCAGCTTCCTGCCGGTTTGCAGGAAAGGTGCCGCCGAATTCCTCCAATCGATCGGAGAACACGATCCCATCTGTGGAGAAAAGACGCGGCCACGGGCAGACATTCATGCAGAGCTTAGCCGGCTCATCATCGATGCCTTCAAGCGCACGCTTAAACCCGGGCACTGAGCTGTTCGAACCGAGGTCTGGAGTTGGACTCAGCCGATCCGCTTGTAGAAGAGCGTGGTGGCGCAGAAGCCGCCCTGCGGCCACAGCGCATAGTCGGGGATGACGCCCACCCGCTCCCAGCCGAAGCGCGGGTAGATCGCCTCCGCCTCGCTGCCGGTTGCCGTATCCAGCACCAGTAGCGAGCGGCCCCGCCGCACCGCTTCCGCCTCTACCTCTTCCATGAGCCTGCGCGACAGGCCGAGACCGCGGGCTGAACGATGCACGAGAAGCTTCATCAGGTCGCCCCGGTGCGGCTGGTTCGGCTTGGAGGCCAGCCCCACCTGCACCGTGCCGACCACCTTTCCCTCCCGCTCGGCGAAGCAGAGGATGATGCCGCCTGCTGCAACCTGTGCAGCGATGTCCTGCCAGTAGCCGGCAGCGTCCTTCGGCTCGAAGGGCAGCATGAAACCCAGCGACGCACCGCCATTGATGCAATCGGAGAGGATCTCGCAGAGGTCCGGAATGGCGGCCCGGGCGGCTTGCGCGTCGGCAATGCGTATGGTGGTGGTCACGGGTGTCTGTCTCCTTGTCGACGTCAGCGGCCGCGGTCGAGGATCACGGCGTAGCGGGCGGGCCTTTCGCCCGGATTGTGGAATTCGAAGGCGTCGCCGAGGTCCATGAACAGGCAATCGCCGGGCGCAAGCCGATGCACCGTCTCGCCGATCGTCATCTGCAGTTCGCCCTCGAACAGCCAGACATGCTGGGTCATCACCCGGCTTTCGGCACGCGGCGGAAAGGCGACGCGGGCGCCGGGCGGAAATTCCACCTCGACGAGGTCGACCCGGCTCGGCATGCCGGGCGGCGACACGGAGCGGCGCAGGTAGCCGCTGTGCGGATCGCGCCACAGCCGCTGCTCCCCGTGGCGGCTGAGCGGCGAGGCCGGCTGCTCCTCGTCGGCGAAGAAGGCCGAGAGCGACAGGCCGAGCGCCTCGCAGAGCCGCGCCAGGAGTGCCGCCGTCGGGCTCGCCTCGGCCCGCTCCACCCGCGAGATCATCGCCCGGCTGACGCCGGAGCGCGCGGCCAGTTCGTCCAGCGTCAGGCCCTGCGCATGGCGCAGCGCCTGCAGCCGTTCACCCACGGATTTCTCAAAAACAGCTTCCGGTTCGTCCATTATCCGAGAATGCATTTCTCAAATAATGGAGTCAACAGCCATCGATACTGTCAACGCCTGCCGGCACCCTGCAGCCAGGCCTGCGCCAGCGGACCGTCCTCATCCGAGAGACCATGTCCCGTATCTATGAAATGGCTTTCCAGAGAGGCGTGATTTTCCTGAAGCCAGGCCGCCAGCCGGCGCGCGGAGGGAGCCGCCAGATCCTGGCGTCCGCTCACCATCAGCACCGAAGAGTCCGCAAGATCGGTACGCGGCGCATCGTCCAGCACCAGCATCGGCCGCAGCAGGATCGCCCGGCGGACGAGGCCCGGATGGAGCGCCATCAGCGCTGCGAGGAAGTTGGCGCCGTTGGAGAGGCCGAGAAAGACCAGGCGCTCCGCGTCGAGGCGATAGCCGGACACGGCACCCTCGACGAAGGCAGCGAAGGCCTCCGCTTCGGCGCGGATGTCCTCCTGGTCGAAGCTTGTGGAGGAGAACCGCCGGAACCAGCGGGGCACCCCCTCCTCCGCTGCCCGGCCCCGCACGCCGAGAAGCATAGCCTGCGGTGCAATGCGGTGGGCGAGCGGCATCAGGTCCGCCTCGTTGCCGCCGCTGCCGTGCAGCAGCACGATCGTCTCATTCGACGGTTCGTCGGGCACGAAGAAGCGGTGGACGAAGGGCAAGTCCCGGCGCGGCATGCGCGGCGCGCCCGGCGCGGAGAACTGCGGCAGCAGCACCTTCAGGTCGTCCGCCCGCGCCTCATCGCCCGGCGGCACGAAGAGCGTCTCGCCCAGATGCCCCGGCGCCTCGTCGAGGGCAAAGCCGGGACCGTCGGTCGCCAGTTCGATCAGCGTGCCGCCCGGTTCACGGACATAGAGCGAGCTGAAATACTTGCGGTCGTGGAAATTCGTCGGCGAGGAATTGCGCTTCGAGAGCTCCGCCTCCGCCGCCCGCACATCTGCGACATCGGCGGCGCGGAAGGCCACGTGATCGGCCGTGCCCGTTCCCGGAACGCCCGGCACATAGCCGGTGGCATCGCGGATATCGACCGCGTCCGTATCGGACAGCATGCGCTGCATCGCCCCCGACACCGGACCCGGCCGGTAGCCGAAGCGCTGGATGAAGGCCGAGGTCTCCTCCGGCGTCTCGGTCAGGATGGTCACGGCCCGCAGCCGCTGCACGGCGAGATCGGCGCTCCCGTCCTCCCCGGCCGGCGCGGCCGGACCATTGCCGACGAGCTTGACGATGATCCCGTCGGGATCCTTCAGCCGCAGCACCGTCTCGCCGAACTCGTGGAGCGGCCCTTCCACCGGCACACGCTGCGTGATCGCCCGCGTCATCCATTCGCCGATGGCGTTCTGCGGCACCGAAAAGGCGATCTCCGAGACCTGGCCGTTGCCGACGCGGCCGGGCGCTCCGTCCTCCCAGACGAGGAATGTGACGAGCGTCCCCGGCTCCGCCTCTGCATTCCCGTAGAAGAGATGCAGCTGCTCGGCATCCTCGAAACCGCCGGTGCGCTTGACGAGATGGAGCCCGAGGAAGCCGACGTAGAAGTCGACATTGTCCTGCACCCGCCGGGTGATGAGGGTGACGTGGTGGATGCCGGTGGCGAAGGGCAAGGACATGGCGAGTTCCGGTTGATCAGACCGAACCTAATCGCCGCTTCGCCGGGAGGCTAGGACGAAAAGACCTCGTGCTCTGGAATGATGTCAATCATTCCGCCGGCTGCCCGTCTGACAGGGCCTTCAGCCGCGACCGGATATATTTCGTGGCAGACCTGTAGTGGCTTGGTCCAGCGGCTTCGGCCCATCGGCCGGGCGCCCAGTCGTTGTTTGCTCCCTGCATCGGTGCACCGTAGAGATCGGTGTCGCTGTGCTCCTGGATGAAGGTGATCAGCGCAAGGTGCCGGTCGGCCAGGAGCTTGCGCGCCTCCTCCCAACCGATGCCTGCCTGCCGCGCCCTCAAATCGGCATTGTAGCGCTTGAGCTCGTTCCATTTGTAGCCTTCGGCCGGGAAGTGAACCCGCTTTCCCGCACGCCCGTCTGCATACCAACTCAAAAACAGGCCGATCCAATGCGCCCGGTGCGCGATCACATCCTTGATGGACGCATCCTCCTCGTCTTTGACGAGGGCTGGCTTCTCAGGGATGCCCCCGATCAGTCCCTCGAGCCTGGAGAACTCCTTTTCGGCGACATCAAGCAACTGGTCCTTCGTCTTGGCTGGCATCGCGATCCTTCCGGCTGGGTACAGCAGACTTTCACTGCAGATCCGGAGGCACCTTGACCGAGGTCAAACGGGGTGTCCCGATGCCTCGCAGCCTTCGCCCCGGTCTCACACGGCTCATCGATCCTCATCCTCGCCCGGATGCGCGTCTGTCTGACAGGTTGTCATGCCGATCGTCTAAAGGTACCGCATGACCGTGACCGAAGAACAGACCTCGCAAAGGAGTCGTCCGTGCCGCCATCGTCCGGACCGTCCGCCTCGACCACCATTCTCACCCGCGGCACGCCATCGGAGGTCTTCCTCGCCTTCCTGAAGCTCGGGCTCACCTCCTTCGGCGGACCGATCGCGCATCTTGGCTATTTCCGCGACGAGCTCGTGGTGCGCCGCAAGTGGATCGACGAGGCGGGCTATGCGGATCTGGTGGCGCTCTGCCAGTTCCTGCCGGGACCAGCGTCGAGCCAGGTGGGCTTTGCGCTCGGCCTGTTGCGCGGCGGGCCGCTCGGGGCGCTGGCGGCCTGGGTCGCCTTCACCCTGCCCTCCGCCCTGCTGCTCCTCGCCTTCGCCCTTGCGGCAACTGCTTTCGACGGACCTGTCGGCCTCGGCCTCCTGCACGGGCTGAAGATCGTGGCGGTCGCGGTGGTGGCGCAGGCGGTCTGGGGCATGGCCAGAAGCCTGACGCCGGACCGGTCGCGGGCGGCAATCGCGCTGGCGGCCGTGGTGATCACCGTGGCGGCGGCCGGCTCGGTCGGGCAAGTTGCAGCGATTGCCGTCGGCGCCGTGGCCGGGCTCCTGCTGTGCCGCAACCATGCGTCCGCGCCGGCCTCCCACCTCCCCTTCCCCGTCTCCCGGCGCATCGGCCTCGGCTGCCTCCTGCTCTTCCTCCTGCTGCTTGCCGGCCTTCCGGTGCTGGCAGCGCTTGCCCAGTCGCAAGACCTGTCGCTCGTCGATGCCTTCTTCCGCGCCGGCGCGCTGGTGTTCGGCGGCGGCCATGTGGTGCTGCCCCTCCTGCAGGCGGAGGTGGTGGCGCCCGGCTGGGTGAGCGAGGAGGCCTTCCTGGCCGGCTACGGCGCGGCGCAGGCCGTGCCCGGCCCGCTTTTCACCTTCGCTGCCTATCTCGGCGCCGTCATGGGGCCGCAGCCGAACGGCATCCTCGGCGCGGCACTCGGCCTCGTCGCGATCTTCGTGCCCGGGTTCCTGCTCCTCGTCGGCGTGCTGCCGTTCTGGGACCGGCTTCGCCGCTACCCTCTGGCCCAGGCCGCCATGCGTGGCGCCAATGCCGCCGTCGTCGGCATTCTCGCCGCCGCCCTCTACGATCCGGTCTGGACCAGCGCCATCCTGGCGCCGCACGACTTCGCGCTGGCGCTTGCCGCCTTCCTGCTGCTGGTGGTCTGGAAGACGCCGCCCTGGATCGTCGTGGCGCTGACGGCGGCGGCCGGCGTCGGTCTTGCTCTGCTCCCGCCCCTCTGACGCTGAACCTCGCCGCCGGACGGCGCGCCGCTCCCGTTGCGGGAGCCGATTTTCCGCTTCCGCAACGCGTCTTGCCCCATCCGGCCGCCAAACCCTCGCATTTATCGCAAATCCCCTGCACTACCGGCTAGGCGGGCGCCCTGACCGCTGCTATATGCGCGAGCCATGAGCACTGAACGCACGCCCCTCGACCATATCCGCAACTTCTCCATCGTCGCGCATATCGACCATGGCAAATCGACCCTCGCCGACCGGCTGATCCAGACGACCGGCGGATTGGCCGAGCGCGACATGTCCGAGCAGGTTCTCGATTCCATGGATATCGAGCGCGAACGCGGCATTACCATCAAGGCCCAGACGGTGCGCCTGCACTACAAGGCCAACAATGGCGAAACCTATGTGCTGAACCTGATCGACACGCCCGGCCACGTCGACTTCGCCTATGAGGTCTCGCGCTCGCTGTCGGCCTGCGAAGGCTCGCTGCTGGTGGTGGATGCCTCGCAAGGCGTCGAAGCGCAGACGCTCGCCAACGTCTACCAGGCGATCGACAACGACCACGAGATCGTCACCGTCCTCAACAAGGTCGACCTGCCGGCCGCCGAGCCGGACCGGATCAAGGAACAGATCGAGGAAGTGATCGGCATCGACGCCTCTGAGGCCGTGCTGATCTCGGCCAAGACCGGCCTCGGCATCCCCGACGTTCTGGAAGCCATCGTCCACAAGCTGCCGCCGCCGAAGAGCGAAGGCGGCGAGAAGGCACCGCTGAAGGCGCTCCTCGTCGACAGCTGGTACGACACCTATCTCGGCGTCATGGTTCTCGTGCGCGTCCTCGACGGCGTGCTCTCCAAGGGCCAGATGATCCGCATGATGGGCACGGACGCGAAGTACCACGTCGAGCGCGTCGGCGTGCTGACGCCGAAGATGCTGGCTGTCGACAGCCTCGGCCCCGGCGAGATCGGCTTCTTCACCGGCTCGATCAAGGAAGTCGCCGATACCCGCGTCGGCGATACGATCACCGAGGACAAGCGCCCGACCGAAAAGATGCTGCCGGGCTTCAAGCCGGCGCAGCCGGTGGTCTTCTGCGGCCTCTTCCCGGTCGATGCCGCCGATTTCGAAGACCTGCGCTCGGCCATGGGCAAGCTTCGCCTCAACGACGCCTCCTTCTCCTTCGAGATGGAATCGTCCGCTGCGCTCGGCTTCGGCTTCCGCTGCGGCTTCCTCGGGCTGCTGCACCTGGAAATCATCCAGGAGCGCCTCGAGCGCGAGTTCAACCTCGACCTCATCGCGACCGCCCCTTCGGTCGTCTACAAGCTGTTCATGACCGACGGCACGGAGCGCGAGCTGCACAATCCGGCCGACATGCCGGATGTGGTGCGCATCTCCGAAATCCACGAGCCGTGGATCAAGGCGACGATCATGACGCCGGACGATTACCTCGGCGGCATCCTGAAGCTTTGCCAGGACCGCCGCGGCATCCAGACCGAGCTCACCTATGTCGGCAAGCGCGCCATGGTCACCTACGAACTGCCGCTCAACGAGGTGGTGTTCGATTTCTACGACCGCCTGAAGTCGATCTCCAAGGGCTATGCCTCCTTCGACTACCATCTCGACGCCTATCGCGAGGGCAACCTCGTGAAGATGTCGATCATGGTCAACGGCGAACCGGTCGATGCGCTCTCCATGCTGGTGCACCGTTCGGCGGCCGAAAAGCGCGGCCGCGACATGTGCGAGAAGCTGAAGGACCTGATCCCGCGCCACATGTTCAAGATCCCGATCCAGGCCGCCATCGGCGGCAATGTGATCGCCCGCGAAACGATCTCGGCCATGCGCAAGGACGTGACCGCCAAGTGCTACGGCGGCGACGCCACCCGCAAGCGCAAGCTGCTCGACAAGCAGAAGGCCGGCAAGAAGCGCATGCGCCAGTTCGGCAAGGTCGAAATCCCGCAGGAAGCGTTCATTGCGGCGCTGAAGATGAGCGACGAGTAGGTCGGGCTTGCTTCAGGCACAACGTTAGCCCTCTCCTCGGGTTAAGCCCGGGGACTGCAGCGGGAGCGCCGCGCCCTCCAAGGGCGAGGGCGGGAGGTGGAGAAAGCCGGGTCCTTCGAGGGCCGGGCTTTGCCCGTCCACCTCAGGATGAGCGCCTCCTGCGGCAGCCGTCTTCCCAAAGACCGCACCCCACCCACCAAATATCAACCACTTACCCCCATCCAGATTCACCTCCCGCAAACCTGCGCCCATAGTCCCCCCGTTCCGCTCTCGGATACACCGGCAGGCGTGCCGGCGAGGTGGGGCCGGCGCGGGGYRTGAGGGGCAGACGCAGAACCTCATGCACCGGGTYCGCGGAAAATGGTCTCCCTCCGGCGACACGGGGAGAGGCGCGGG
>JOKI01000014.1 GCA_000722615.1 Pseudorhizobium pelagicum
CGATGACGCCGATGATGTTGGAGATCTGGTTCGACGACTGCTCGATCTTACCCATGGCATCGACCGCATTGGCGACGACCTGGCCGGACTGGGCGGCGTTCTGGTTTGCCTGGATCGCAACCGTGCGGGCCTCTTCGGCRCGYTTGGAGGAGTTGGCGACATTGGTGGTGATCTCGTCGAGTGCCGCYGCCGTTTCTTCGAGCGATGCCGCCTGCTGTTCGGTGCGCTTGGAAAGATCCTCGGCGCTCTGGCTGACTTCGCGCGAGCCTGCGGCGATGGCGCTGGTCGACCCGCTGACGGAGGTCATCGTTTCCTGGAGACGGACCACTGCCTGGTTGAAGTCGGCGCGCAGGCTTTCGAACTCCTCGGCGAAGGCCTGCGACAGCTGGAACGTCAGGTTACCGCCGGCCAGCTGCTTGAGGCCGTCGGCCAGGCCGCTGGTCGCCTGCGCCATGGCTTCGGCGCGTTTGCGATCCTGCTCGGCGGTCTGCCGGCGCTGCTCTTCGGTCTGGTTGCGCAAGCGGCCAGCCTCGTCCTCGAGCCGGCGGCTTTCCAGCGCGTTGTTGCGGAAGACTTCCACGGCGGCGGCCATTTCGCCGATCTCGTCGGCGCGGCCGGCATAGGGGATGGCAGTCGCGGCGTCGCCGGCCGCCAGCTTGTTCATCGAGTGGGTGATCGTCTGGATCGGCTTGGCGATGCCGGTGATGGCGAACCAGATGGCGCCGGCAATGGCGATTGCCACGATCCCGATGACGGTAAAGGTCACGGTCAAGGTCGTGGAATAGGCGGCCTGGGCACTCTGGTACGCTTCTTCTGCATGCGACATGCTGATTTCGACCAGTTTTGCGAGCGCGACCGTGGCGGCATCGGCCGACTTGACCATATCGGTCCTGAGGATTTCGTTGGCACCCTGCACGTCTGCGGCATTGGAGAGTTCGAAGACACGGGGAGCAAACCCGACATAAGTCTTCATCGCCTCCTCTACGGCGTTCAGCGCTGCGGCTTCTTCGGGTGGTGGGGAGAAGGTTCTCGCCTTGCGAAGGTCTTCTCCGAAAACGGCATAGGCGGCGTCGACGGCCTTCTCCGCGCTTGCCTTGCCTTCGGCGTCGGCGCGCAGGATGTGGCTGCGGAAGGAATTGCGGATCTTTTCGACCTGTACTTCCATGTCCTTCATGGTCACCACGCTCGGCATCGCTTCCGTCGCGATCTCGATCAGGTGGTGCTCGATCGCGCCGAGCCGATTGACGGCGAAGGCGCCGAAGAGGGCGAATGCGGCGCCGAGCACTATCAGGATGCCGGCGAGAGCTGTTTTTACCTTTGGACGTGACATGAATGGGGATCCAGTTGCGCGAGTGAGGGCTCGACGACAGGCCACGCGCGTTTCCGCCGCAGGACCTGCCTCCGTCATCCAGATCTAGCCTAGGAATCTTTACCGAACAGAAACCAATGCGTACCCAATAAATCACCCGTAATATCTAGTTGTGACCAATCATCGCCGGATGCGGAGCCGTGCCATTGATCGGCGAACCGGCTGCGGCACCTGCCGCCGCGATCACCCCAATCCCGCCGCGGGCGCGTGCCAGCAGGAGGACGGCAGAAAACCGTCCTCCTGCACGCTGATCCTTCCGCGACGCCAGCTTCACGCCAGCCGCAACCCGCATGGTGCTCGCGGTATCATCTGCCGGAATCGGGTCGCCATGTCGTTCTTGCCTCAGTCTCTGCGCAAATCCCTGTCGCTGGTCAGCGCCACAGCCGCCATGCTTTCGCTCGGCGGCTGCATCCTGGTCACCGACACGAGCCGCATGAACCCGGATGTCTTCGTGCAGGAGACGGCGCCGGTCTTCAATGTTCCGCCCTATGCCGATCCGCCGACCAACAATCCGCCGCCGATGCCGGGCGCCATTCCGCAGCGTCGCCAGCTCTATCCGACGGATTTCCACCAGACATACCGCCAGACCTACGGCCTGCCGATCTCCAACCCCGTCCACCGTGCGATGTACGGCGTCCTGCGCGACGGGGGCCACACGCTGCCGGCCATCCCCTATTCGCGCATCGATCCGCGCTTCCTGCGCCAGGAGGTCTCCTACCAGACCACGGAGGCGCCGGGCACGATCGTCGTCGATCCGCGCCAGCATTTTCTCTATCTCGTGCAGCCCGGCGGCAAGGCGATCCGCTACGGCGTCGGGCTAGGCAAGGACGGCTTTTCCTGGTCCGGCCGCGGCACCATCCAGTGGAAGGCGAAATGGCCGCGCTGGACGCCGCCCGGCGAAATGGTCGAGCGCCAGCCGGAGCTACGCCAGTTCGCAGCCTCCGAGGGCGGCGCCAATCCGGGGCTGAACAACCCGCTTGGCGCCCGCGCGCTCTATATCTTCCAGGACGGCAAGGACACGCTCTACCGCGTTCACGGGACGCCGGACTGGCAGTCGGTCGGAAAGGCCACCTCGTCGGGCTGCGTGCGGATGCTGAACCAGGATGTCATCGACCTTTTCGACCGCGTTCCAGCGTCGACGCCGATCGTCGTCCTCTGATTTTTTGAAACGCGGGTGTCCGCTCACGCGAACGTGCCTTTAAAAATCGTTGCCGTGGCCGCAGGGAAGCGTAAACGATAGCTGCGACGCGCGCACGCCCGGGTGGAACCTTCACGCCGGGAGTGTCGTTGATGGGCTTAGTCAAGAACCAAGAAATCGGCGGTCTTCCGAACATGAACAGCAATACTTCCTATTCCCGCCGGGGCGTTCTCTCGCTTCTTGCGGCGGGTGCAGCCTCGACACTGGCCGGTTGCGCCTCCAGCAGCCCGCGTCCATTCTCGGCCACGCCGGTCGCTTTCGCGCCGCCTCCGCAGCAGCAGCTTCGCGCCGGCCGCTCGCCGGAACTCGACGCGATGTACGGCTCGGTCGTCGATGGCGGCTTCGTCATCCCGGCCGTTCCCTACTGGCAGATCAACCCGCGCTACTATCGCCAGCAGGTCGTCGACCCGACGGGTGAACGCCCGGGCACCGTGGTCGTCGATACCGCCTCGCGCTTCCTCTACCTCGTCGAGCCAGGTGGAACCGCCATGCGCTACGGCGTCGGCATCGGCCGCGAAGGCTTTTCCTGGGAAGGCGAGGGCGTCATCCAGTGGCGCCGCAAATGGCCGACATGGACGCCGCCGGCGGAAATGATCGCCCGCCAGCCGCAGCTGGCCAAATATTCCGCCGACAACGGCGGCCAGCCGCCGGGCCTCGACAACCCGCTCGGCGCCCGCGCGCTCTACATCTTCCAGGGCGGCGAGGACACGCTCTACCGCCTGCACGGCTCGCCGGAATGGAGCTCCATCGGCAAGGCCGTCTCCTCCGGCTGCGTGCGCCTGATGAACCAGGACGTCATCGACCTCTACGAACGCGTGCCGGAAAAGGCCCGCATCGTCGTCTGGCAGTAATTCTGTCATCTGCGATTGGTAATCCCTGCGAACGCGCTCCGTTTGCAGGGATTTCGTTTAGGTGGATACCAGAATAAAACTCGACGTTGCTGTTGTGCAGCGCCTGGTCGCCGCGCAATTTCCGCAATGGGCCGGGCTGCCGGTACAGGCGGTTGCGGAAGGCGGTTGGAACAATCTGACCTTCCATCTTGGGACGGCCATGTCCGTTCGGCTGCCCAGCGCAGAACGCTATGTGGCGCAGGTGGAAAAGGAAGTGCGCTGGCTGCCGGTGCTGGCGCCGCAGCTTCCTCTCCCTGTTCCGGCACCTTTAGGGCTCGGACGACCGGGTGAAGGCTATCCATGGCCCTGGTCGGTCTACGGCTGGATCGAGGGTGAGACGGCAAAACCGTCTAGAATTGCCGACCTCACCGGTTTTGCCCTGGATCTGGCGGATTTTCTCAACGCCCTTCGCGCCATCGACGCCGCAGACGGTCCGGTCGCCGGGCTCCACAACTTCCATCGTGGCGGCGATCTGCAGGTCTATGACGCAGAGACACGCGACGCGATCGAAATCCTGTCCGACGAAATCGACGTTATGCGGATCACCTCCATCTGGGATGCGGCTCTGGGATCACGTTGGACGGATGCGCCTGTCTGGGTGCATGGCGACGTCACGCAAGGCAATCTGCTGGTGCAGAAGGGCAAGCTCTCCGCCGTCATCGATTTCGGTACCTGCGGCACCGGCGATCCGGCCTGCGATCTCGCCATCGCCTGGACGCTGCTCGACCAGCCGGCCCGTGAGGCATTTCGCAACCGTGTCGGGCTTGACGCCGACACCTGGCGACGGGCGCGCGGCTGGTGCTTGTGGAAGGCGCTGATCGTCATCGCTGCGGAGCACGACGCCCATCCAGCGATCGCCGATCGTCATCGGGTGTGGATAGAGAAGATCGTTGCCGATCATCTGGAGCACGGCTGACCGCTGCGCCCGGCCGCAATAAGGCCCGCAGGTCATCGCTGCCCTCAGCCTCCTCTGATGTTGAGCCGCGTCCGCAGCGCCACCAGTCCGTCACGCAGCGCCTCCGCCTCCTCGCGGCTGCACCCGGTGGCCGAACCGATCGCCGGCATGATACCGGCCGCATCGTGCCGCAGAGCATCGCCTCTCTCCGTCAGCAGGATCCGCACCTGTCGCTCGTCGCGGCTGTCGCGCAGGCGCTTTACCAGTCCGGCCTGCTCGAGGCGCTTGAGGAGAGGGGAGAGCGTGCCGGAATCAAGCCCGAGCCGCTCCCCGATCGCCTTGACGGCCTGGCCGTCCTCCTCCCACAGCGCCAGCATCACCAGATACTGCGGATAGGTGAGCCCTAGCGGCTCGAGCAGCGGCTTGTAGGCGCGATTGAAGGCATGCGCCGCGCCGTAGATGGCAAAGCAGAGCTGCGTCTCCAGCCGGGGAGGCGCCTTCCTGTTTCCGCTCTCGGTCTGCCTTTTCTGCATCTCGGTCCCTGACATTATCCGCTTGTGGCCTATCTCCCCTATTATCTCCGATGCCGACCTCAAGAACAATGCGCAATGCTGTTGCGTAAAATTAAATTGCGCGCTATTGAAATAGGCATCATTCAACCCGAGGAGTTTCCACATGGCTATTATCTACACGACCAAGGCATCCGCCACCGGCGGCCGTTCCGGCCACGCCGTTTCCGAAAACGGTGTCCTCGACGTGACGCTGACGGTGCCTAAGGAAATGGGCGGCGACGGCGCCACCGGCACCAATCCCGAACAGCTCTTCGCGGCGGGCTATTCCGCCTGCTTCCTCGGCGCGCTGAAGAACGTCGCCGGCAAGGAGAAGGTGAAGATCCCCGACGACGCCAAGGTCACGGCCACCGTCGGCATCGGTCCGCGCGACGATGGCACCGGCTTCGGCATCGAGGTCTCCCTCTCCGTCAGCATCCCGGGCATGGACAAGGCCCAGGCGGAAGATCTGGTCGCCAAGGCGCATATCGTCTGCCCCTACAGCCACGCCATGCGCACCTCGACGGAAGTTCCGGTCTCCGTCGCCTGATCATCCGACGACAAAGACAAAAAGGGAGCGGCTCGCCGCTCCCTTTTTTATCGCGCTGCTCCGCAACCGTCCGCAGTGACGCCGCCCGCGATGGCGCCGCGGCTGACGACGCCCCGGTCGTCGAATTTCAACGCCAGATAGCCATTCCCGAAAGACGTTCGCCGTTAAGGCGAGGTTCATGTCCATTAGACGAAACTGAATTGTGCTTTTGTATCAATGTGCGAAAAGGAAATTTCACGATGAAGATATTTGGAACGACACTGACCGCCGGGGCCATGAGCGTTCTGATGCTGGCGACCTCCGTCTTTCCCGCAGGCGCGGTAGTCATGCCGTCCGTCCAGGCACCGTCCGTGTCGGCTGCTTTCGAGCAGGTACAGTACCGTGGCCACGATCGCGACGACCGTCGCCGGTTCGAGCGGGGCCGTGACCATCGTCGCGGCGAATATCGCGGCCACAGGGGTTCGAGAGAGCAGCGTCGCGGCTATCGTCGCCACAACGACGGCTGGTGGTATCCGCTCGCAGCCTTCGGGGCAGGCGCCATCATCGGCGGCGCGATCAACAACCAGCAGGGCCGGCCCCAGGCCGTATCGAGCCGCCACGTCCAGTGGTGTGCAGATCGCTATCGCACCTATCGCGCTTCGGACAACACCTATGTTCCGCGCGTCGGCGTCCGGGCCTATTGCAGCTCGCCTTACTCGCGCTAATCGATCTTAGCGCGAACGAAGCCCCGCCAGCGATGGCGGGGCTTTTTGCGTGTTAAAGCCTGATAGTAGGCGAAGCGGCGACCGTTACGGCGACCAGTTCTGGAAGCCCCATCCGATCAGCAGGGCGAGCGCCAGGGTCGTGACGAAAGCGATGCCGAGCGCTCTCACGAACGATCTTCTCCATCAGCTGCGCCGGGAGCCACGGTCCGGTCGGCATGTGATCGGTGACGAAAGCTACCGGATCTCCGCCAGCGTCTTGCGCAGCGGTGCCATCTCCGAACCAATCTCCTCGTCGAGCTCGCCGTGGACCCGCGTCCAGATCGGCAGCGCGGCGGCGAGGAGGGCGGTGCCGGCCTCCGTCAGGCGCATCAGGCGGCTGCGCCCATCCTTCGGGTCGGGCAGGGTTTCGACGAGCCCGCGCCGCTCCAGCACCTTGACGGCCGCCGTCAGCGTCGTCCGGTCCATCGCCAGCACATGGGCGACCGGTCCCATCGGTGCCGGCTCCGGCCGGTTCAGCGCCATCATCAGGGAAAACTGCCCGTTGTTCAGCCCGAGCGGCTTGAGGGCATTGTCGAAGCGGCGGGCCAGCGCCCGTGCCGCCCGCTGTACGTGAAGGCAGAGGCACGTATCGCGCACATGGAGGGTTGTGGAAAAGGGAATCAGCACGGTGTTTGACATGCGCCATATATGTTGATATCAACGTAATTGTCAAGCGAATGAGCTTTGGAGGAAAGGTCATGCAGCATGCCGTCGTATCGCGCGAAGAGTGGCTGGAAGCCCGCCGCGCACTGCTCCTGAAGGAGAAGGAAGAAACCCGCCTGCGCGACAGGAATCGCGCCGAACGGGAGGCGCTCCCCTGGGTGAGGGTGGACAGGGACTACAGCTTCGACACTCCGGAGGGCCAGAAATCGCTGTCCGATCTCTTTGCCGGGCGCAGCCAGCTGGTGGTCTACCATTTCATGTTCGGTCCGGACTGGGATGCCGGCTGCGTCGGCTGCTCCTTCCTCGCCGACCATCTGGACGGCACGCTGGCGCACCTCAACCACCACGGCGTGACACTGACGGCGGTGTCGCAGGCGCCGCTGGCAAAGATCGAGGCCTACAGGCGCCGCATGGGCTGGACGTTCCCCTGGGCCTCGTCCCACGGCAGCGATTTCAACTTCGACTACCACGTCTCCTTCACGAAGGAGGACCTGGCGAAGGAGAAGGTCGTCTACAATTTCACCGCCATCGACCGCGCCGATGCCCATGACGAGCTGCCGGGCCTGAGCGCCTTTTACCGCAACGCGGAGGGGGAGGTCTTCCATACCTATTCCACCTATGCCCGCGGTTCGGAGGAACTGATCGGCACGCTGATGATCCTCGACCGCGCGCCGCTCGGCCGCAACGAGGACAGCACCATGCATTTCGTCAAGCGCCACGACGAATACGAGGACGCCCCGAAACTTGCAGCCGCCTGCTGCCACTGAGGGAGGAGTAGACGATGATGGAAATGCCAAAGCCGCAGGCGGAGCACGGCTTCCTGCAGAAACTGGTCGGCACCTGGGAGGTGACCGCCAAGGACATGACCGGCGACGATCCCTGGACCGAGGTGGTGCGGTCGCTGCACGGCATCTGGTTCGTCGCCGAGGGCACTGGAAACATGCCCGGCGGCGGCGCGGCGACCACCGTCCTGACGCTCGGCTTCGATCCCGCGAAAGGCAGATACGTCGGCAGCTGGATCGGCTCGATGATGAGCCACATGTGGGTCTACGAGGGCGAGGTGTCTGCCGATGGCACCACCCTCAGCCTCTATACCTCGGGACCGGATTTTGCCGATCCGGGCAAGACGGGGGAGTACCGCGAGCAGATCGTCTTCGCCGACGACGACCACCGCATCTTCACCTCCAGTGCCCGGCAGGCCGATGGCAGCTGGAACCAGTTCATGGAAGCCCGTTACACCCGCATGTCCTAGATCAAATTCCTTGCGACCCTGATCGCTTAAACCTTGTCCATGGCCCAACACAGGAGGTCGGAATGCTGCAGACTGCAAAGGAAAGCACAAGCGAGACGCACGGCAAATTCATCTGGTGCGAACTGATGACCTCCGACACGGAGGCGGCGGGGCGCTTTTACAGCGCCGTGCTCGGCTGGTCGGTCAAGCCGATGCCGATGGAGGGGATGACCTACCATCTGTTCGAGATCGGCGAAGGTGACAAATGCCCCGGCATCGGCGGCATGATGACCCTGCCGGCGGAGCTTGCCGGCCACGTGCCTCCGAACTGGAGCGGCTATGTGGCGGTCGACGACGTCGACCGGACGGCCCGGGCATTCGAGGCGGGCGGCGGTATGATCCATCGTCAGCCGGAGGATATTCCCGGCGTCGGCCGCTTTGCCGTCGTTGCCGATCCGCACGGCGCTGTCATCAACATCATGACGCCGCTCCCTGTGGACGACATGCCGACGGCGCCCGAGGGCGCTCCCGGCACCGTCGGGTGGTACGAACTCTATGCCAATGACCTGCAGGAAGCCTTCGACTTCTATGCCGGAACCTTCGGCTGGACCAGGGACCACGACCACGACATGGGCCCCATGGGCGTCTACCGGATCTTCGCCGAGCACGGCAAGGCGATTGGCGGCATGATGGCCCGTCCCGAGAGTGTCCCGGTGCCCTGCTGGGTCTACTACTTCAACGTCGACGGGCTCGACGCGGCGATCGCCCGGGTGACGGCTGCCGGCGGCAAGATCGTCCACGGTCCGATGGAGGTTCCCGGTGGCAGCTGGATCGCGCACTGCACGGATCCGCAGGGCGCATCTTTCAGTCTGGTCTCGATGCGGAGGTAAAATCTGCGTCAGCTGAACCTGCCATCTCCGTTAAAACTAGGTTCATGCGGCTGTCGTTATGATATGCCCCATCAAGTCCATGTATTTCGCGCATGGGCACGAACCGAGTGAAAAGGTAACGATGCGCAGGATCAGACTGATGGTGGTGGGACCGCCGTCCTTCCTCAAGCCCGCTGTCCTTCAGGCATTCGCCGACGCCGGCGTTGATCTGCAGGGGCCGGTTGCTGCCATCGATCTGGCGGCAGCCCTTGCCGACGCGAAGCTGGACGGCGCGATCATTGATGTCGACTACGACGCCAAGGCACTGTTCCATGTCGTTGAGCTTTTCGATGCCATTGATGTGCCGGCACTTTTTGCCACGTCCCGGACCGGAAGCATCCGGGGCGGCTTCACCTGCTCGGAGAACCCGGAGGCGATCAACGCCATCGTTCACCATCTTCTCGGCGCGACGGAAACGACCCTGCAGTAACATTTGTTGTTGAACTTTCATGCCATGCATCTACCCTTGTGGACCAAGGGAGACGCCCGATCCTGGGCCGTCCGTCCCGCAATGTCGGAGGAGATGCACGATCATGTCCGCAGATCAACACTTCTTCTATCCGGAGATCCTCCTGGCCGAGGATCTTAAAGTCCTGCAGGCGACGGTGCGCGCCCTGAGCATCGGCAATGAAGGCCTGCACCGTGAGCACAACCCGGAACAGGTGGCGAAGATCGTTCTGCGCCTTTACTGCTTCGGTCTCACGGATCCAAACAAGCTGACGGAACTCGCAGGCCTGATGGCGGATCGTGAGGCGGGCTTCCGCTATCCGGCCTGAAAGGCCAAATCGGAGAAATTTCGCCCTGCGCGGAACGATCCCGATGCTCACGTATTCAAGTCATAGATACGGGAGTTTACCATGACAGAACACGTCGTCCACGAACACCTTCAGGTGGAGGTTCTTACACTGGTTCCCGCGCTGCGCAGTTTCGCACGCCGGTTTTACCCCAATGCCAGCGACATCGACGACCTGGTGCAGGAGACCCTGTTGCGGGCCTTCGCCAACCTGGACAAGTTCCGGCCTGGCACCAGTCTGAAGTCCTGGATGTTCACCATCATGCGCAACACCTTCTGCACCCGCTATGGCCAGGGCAAGCGCGAGTTTGTCGGCATAGAGGATTGCGCGTCGCTCAACCGTGCCATCGATGCGCCCCAGGAGTGGTCCATCCGGGCCCAGGAGTTTCATCGCGCACTGGTGTCCTTGCCTGCACACTACCGCGATGCCTTCGAGACCGTGCTGATGCGCGGCGAGAGCTACGAGGAAGCGGCATCGCGCTGCGACTGCCCGATCGGCACGATCAAGAGCCGGGTGAACCGGGCCCGTAGCGCCATCCTGAAGAGCCTCGGAGAAGATGGCGTCGACGGGACGATGGGAATCCATTGAGCCGGTGCGACATTCGGCGTTCCGATACGCTTGATGCCGCTCCTGCGTCCGCTATGGTGCGGGCATGATATTCCAAAGATCCGACGCCGGCCCCGCCCCGCGATTCCATCTCTTCCGGAACACCCTGCAGCGCATCGAGCGGGGCAAGGATGCGATGGCGCTGCGCTGGCAGGCGTTTTTTGCCGTTGTCGATCTCGCCATCCTCGCCTTCTTCCTGTTCGGTCCCTACCTGCGGGCCGGCCCCTCCTACCTGATCATCGATTACCTGATCGCCGTCTGGATCGGCGCCGAGCTTCTGCTCCGCATCGTCGCGGCGCCGACCTGGGGCGTTCTGCTGCGTCGGCCGATGACCTGGATCGACATCGTCATCCTGGCGACGCTGCTTTTCCCGGACGTGCTCTACAACTTTGCCTTCCTTCGGGCGATGCGGCTCTGGGCCGTCGGCAACAGCACGCTGCTGCGGGTGGGGTTGCGCCGCGCCGGCTACCCGCATCTGCTCGATGTGGTACGCGCGCTCATCAACCTCCTCGTCTTCCTCTTCATCGCCACCGGCTTCGTCTACACGAGTTTCTTCTACAACCGGCCGGGCGAGGAGGGCTTCGTCGACGCGCTCTATTTCACCGTCGCGACGATCACCACCACCGGCTTCGGCGACATCACGCTGCCGGGCACCGCCGGCAAGCTCACCTCCGTCGTCACCATGATCGTCGGCATCTCGCTCTTCGTGCGCCTGGCGCAGGCGGTGGTGCGCCCCAACAAGGTGCATTATCCCTGTCCGCGCTGCGGCCTGCAGCGGCATGATTCCGATGCCGTCCACTGCAAGGCCTGCGGCGAGATCCTCAATATTCCGGACGAGGGCGACTAGAGGGTTGCCCGCCTCTAGCGTTTCTCCGCCAGTTCGGTGTTCCACCGGTTGCGGTCCATGCGTCGCATGACCGGTGTCGCCGCCACGCCATGCACCACGATCGACATCAGCACGATCAGGAAGACCGTGATCCAGAGCGTCGGTTCGGTGCCGAAGCTGACCTGGCCTGTGGCGAAGGCCAGGTAATAGAACGAGCCGAGACCGCGGATCCCGAAGAAGCTGATCACCGCCTTTTCGCTGGCTCGGTTGGGCAGGCCGATCAGGCTGATCCAGCCGAACAGCGGCCGGATCAGGAAGATCGAGATCACCGCGACCAGCACGATTTCCCAGCTGATGGCCGCGAAGATGCGCCCGTCGCCGAGGATCATGCCGAAGCAGACGATCAGCACCATCATCAGCAGCCGCTCGATCTGTTCGGCAAAGTCGTGCAGGCTCTTGTGATAGGAATGCTGGCGTTCCACCGACCGGAGCGTGATCGCGGCGACGAAGACGGCGAGGAAGCCATAGCCGTGCACGAGCTCGGTCAGGCCGTAGCAGAGGCAGGTGATGCCGAGCGCCACCAGCCCTTCGCCGGTCCGCGACAGGCTGGCGCGCTGCGGCAGCCGGAAGGTGAGGTAGGCGAGAACACGGCCCGTCAGCCAGCCGACGAGGAGACCGGCCACCAGCCGCCAGGCCACATCGACGGTAAACCACGTCCAGAGAATATCGCCATAGCCGCGGTCGGCCACCGCCGCGAGCCCGATGGCGAGATAGACGAAGGGAAAGCTCAATCCGTCGTTCAGTCCGGCTTCCGCCGTCAGCGAAAAGCGCACCTCGTCCTCTTCGCCCGTCTTCGGCGGTCCCACCTGGATGTCGGAGGCGAGCACGGGGTCGGTCGGCGCCAGCACGGCGCCGAGCAGCACCGCCGAGGCGAGCGGCAGGGCGAGCATCCAGGCGCCGAGGAAGGCGATGGCCGCGATCGTCAGCGGCATGGCGATGCCCAGCAGCCGCCATACCGTGCGCCAGTTCACCCGGCCGAACGGGCGGTCCAGCTTGAGGCCGGCGCCCATCAGCGAAACTATCACCACGAATTCCGTCAGATGCTCCGTCAGATAGCGGTTTTCCAGCGGGTTGACCGCGAAAGGGGCAACCGGCGACCAGGAAAACAGCGCTCCGATGACGATGCAGAAGATCGGCAGCGACATCGGCAGCTCGCGCAGCACCATCGGCAGCCAGGCCGTCAGCAGGATGACCACGCCGAGCAGCGTCAGAATAATGATGTAGGCGTCCATGCGTCTGCTTTTCGTGTGCGATGAGGTGAGGGCGGAACGGCGGGGTCCGGGAGGGGCAACGGCGCGCCGCCCCTCCCGTTCCCTGCAGCTGTCGAATGAATTCCTTTGCGATGGCTGGCCCATCCTGCGGATGCGAAGCCTCACAACTTGCGCAGGATCGCACGGCTGCTATAGCGCGACAATGACACCGCGTATCCGCACCTCAGGAGCATTCGACATGGCAGCCGACAACGACGATTACATCTACGACGAGGTCACCGGCGAATGGCGTCCGGCCTCCGAAATGGCAGCGGCCGCCGGTGCGACCAACCTTGAGGTCCGCGACGCCTCCGGCACGCTTCTCCAGGACGGCGACAGCGTCACCCTGATCAAGGACCTGAAGGTCAAGGGCGCCGGCCAGACGCTGAAGCAGGGCACCGTCATCCGCTCGATCCGGCTGACCGACAACCCGGAAGAGATCGACTGCCGCCACGACGCCATCAAGGGTCTGGTTCTGCGCACGGAATTCGTCCGCAAGCGCTGAGCGGACGCTAACCCGAAGCGGGGAAGGGGCCATCCGTCCCCGGCATCACCGTTTCAGGCTGCCGAGAATGCCCCGAACGATGGCGCGCCCCAGCGAATTGGCGACCGAGCGCGCCGCACTCTTCATCGCCGCCTCCACCACCGTCTCCCGCTGGTAGCCGGAGCGTCCGGCGCTGCGGCTGCGCGTCGGCTTCTCCTCCGGCTCGTCGCCGAAGCCCGGCAGGCTCCAGCGGCCGGCGGCGCTGTCGGCGGGCTCTTCCTCGTTCTCCTGCTTGGCAGCCGTCGCCTTGGCCGCCCGCGCCATCAGGATCTCGTAGGCCGACTCCCGGTCGACGTCGCGGTCGTAGCGGCCGGCGATCGGGCTCACTTCGATGATCTGCTGCCGTTCCGCATCCGTGATCGGCCCGATGCGCGAGGACGGCGGGCGGATCAGCGTCCGCTCCACCACTGACGGCGCACCCTTGCCCTCCAGCGTCGAGACCAGCGCCTCGCCGGTGCCGAGTGCGGTGATCGCCTCGCCGGTGTCGAAGTCCGGATTGGCCCGGAAGGTTTCCGCCGCCGTCTTCACCGCCTTCTGCTCGCGCGGCGTATAGGCGCGCAGCGCGTGCTGCACCCGGTTGCCGAGCTGGGCGAGCACAGTCTCGGGCACGTCGAGCGGGTTCTGCGTGACGAAATAGACGCCCACGCCCTTCGAGCGGATCAGCCGCACCACCTGCTCGACGCGCTCGACCAGCACCTTCGGCGCCTCGTTGAAGAGCAGATGCGCCTCGTCGAAGAAGAACACCAGCTTCGGCTTCTCCGGATCGCCCACCTCCGGCAGCTCCTCGAAGAGCTCCGAAAGCAGCCAGAGCAGGAAGGTGGCGTAGAGCCGGGGATTGTTCATCAGCCTGTCGGCGGCAAGCACGGTGATCATGCCGCGTCCGTCCTGCGTGGTGCGCATCAGGTCGGAAATCTCTAGCGCCGGTTCGCCGAAGAAATGCGCCGCGCCCTGCTGTTCGAGCACCAGCAGGCCGCGCTGCAGCGAGCCGACCGAAGCCTTGGAGACGAAGCCGTAGCGGCTGGAGATCTCGCTGGCATGCTCGCCCACGTAGTTCAGCAGCGCCTGCAGGTCCTTGAGGTCGAGCAGCGCCATGCCGCCCTCGTCGGCAATCTTGAAGGCGATGTTGAGCACGCCCTCCTGCGCGTCGGTCGCATCCATCAGCCGGGCGAGCAGCAGCGGCCCCATCTCCGCGACGGTGGTGCGCACACGGTGGCCCTTCTCGCCGTAGAGGTCGAGGAAGATCGTCGGGAAGGCGTCGAAGTCGTACTCGGAAAACTGGATCTGCTCGGCGCGCTTGAGAAGAAAATCCTTCTCCTCGCCGCGTGCGGCGATCCCCGAAAGATCGCCCTTGATGTCGGAGCAGAAGACCGGAACGCCGGCACTGGAAAAGCTCTCGGCGAGGATCTGCAGCGTCACGGTCTTGCCGGTCCCGGTTGCGCCGGTGATCAACCCGTGGCGGTTGGCGAAGGCGAGATGCAGATATTCAGGCTTGCTGAAGGAATCGTCGGGCTTCCGGCTGCCGCCCAGAAAGAGTTTTCCTTCGTCCATCATGCAACTGGCGCTCCCTCGCGGCGTTAGGATCGCAAGGGTTATAGAGGGCGCTGCAGGGCCGGGCAACGGTCGCGGCAGTGCTCGCTGACGTTTGACGGGTAAGGGAGCAGGAACGTGAAGGACGATGCAGTCAGGGCAGAGCAGCAGGAACCGGGGCGCGGGCGCGACGCGTCCACGCCCAACCAGATACCGAAGACCGGCCTGAAGGACGTCTTCTGGCGCCTTTACGCGGCGATCAACGAGGATCGCGTCATGCTGGTTGCCGCCGGCGTCACCTACTATCTTCTGCTGGCCCTGTTTCCCGCCATTTCGGCGCTGGTCTCGCTCTACGGCTTCTTCGCCAATCCAAACCAGATCGCCGAGCGCATCCAGTTCCTGAGCTCCGTCATGCCCAGCGAGGCGCTCGACATCTTTATCGAGCAGCTGCGATCGCTGGCCACCCAGGACGGCTCGACGCTGAGCATCGGCCTGATCGCCGGTCTCGGCATTGCACTGTGGAGCTCCAACAACGGCATCAAGGCGCTCTTCCAGGCCATGAACGTTGCCTATGAGGAGGAAGAGAAGCGCAGCTTCCTGAAGCTTACCGGCGTCTCGCTGCTGTTCACGCTCGGCACCCTGATCCTCATCATCGTCCTGACGGTGGCGGTCGGGATCGTTCCGGCGGTCCTTTCCTTCCTGTCGATCGGCGGCATTGCGGAAACGGCCATCAGGCTCCTCCGCTGGCCGCTGATGCTGTTCTTCGTAATGGGCGGAATAGCTCTCCTCTACCGCTATGGCCCGAGCCGCGAGCCAGCCAAGGCGCGCTGGCTGACCTGGGGCACCGGCTTTGCCACGGTCTTCTGGCTGATTGCCTCCATCGCCGTCTCCTACTACCTCTCCAATTTCGCCAACTACAACGCCACCTACGGCACGCTGGGCGCCCTGATCGGCTTCATGGTCTGGACCTGGGTGTCCGTCGTCATCGTCCTCGTCGGCGCCGAATTGAACGCCGAGCTGGAGCATCAGACGGCACAGGATTCCACCACCGGTCCGGACGAGCCGATGGGCAAGCGCGGCGCCTATATGGCCGATCATCTCGGCAAGGCCTCCTCTTGATCCTTCCCCGTGGATCTGCGCATTTGGCGCTGGACGGCGCCGGAAGTTCCGTATTACCTTGACGTCAACGTCAAAACATTGAGGAGAATCTCATGAACGAACTCGTGACCCGCGTCGCCGACAACGTCGGTATTGCCCCCGACACGGCTGAAAAGGCCGTCGGCATGATGCTCGGCTTCCTGCAGCGCGAAGCCGACGATGCCGCAGTCGCCAGAATGATCGAATCGATCCCCGGTGCGCCGGAGCTGGTCGCCAAGTTCAACGGCGAGGGCGCGGGCGGCGGCGGCCTGCTCGGTGGCCTGATGGCCAGCTTCGGTGGCGGCGTCATGGCGCTCGGCCAGCAGCTGATGAGCCTCGGCCTCGGCATGGGCGAGATCACCGGTCTTGCCAAGGAAACCATCAAGGTTGCGCGCGAGCATGCCGGCGACGAGACCGTCGACACGGTCGTCGCCTCGGTCCCGGGCCTCAGCCAGTTCGTCTGATCAATTCGCAGAAGCACCCACAAAAGCCGCCGGATCGCTCCGGCGGCTTTTTCAGTTCCTGGCAAGCCAGTCCCGAAGCGCCTGATTGATGCGCGATTGCCAGCCCGGTCCCTGGGCTCGGAACTCTTCCAGCACATCCGCATCCAGACGGATCGTCGTTGATACCTTCGTCTGCTGGCTTTTGGGACGCCCGCGCAGGACAGGGGCCTCAGCCAGTCTTTCCGACCAAGGGCTTTCCGTCAGATCCGGCGCATCGTCTTCAGGAACTGGCAAGCCGGGGGCCGTAGGCGGTCTGTTCTCGGTCATTGGCCTTCCTCATGCTGATGATCCGCTGGTCTGAACCACGGGGAGTCCAGACGACAACCACCATCCGCGCACTCATGTATCCCACCGTGAAGAAGCGTGTCTCGCCGTAGTCGAACCTGTCGTCTTCGACCGTCAGATGCGGCCCGTCGAAAATCTCTCCGGCCGCAGCAAAGTCCAGACCTCTCTCGCGAAGGGCCTGGAGTCTCTTGGTCGGATCAAAGACAATCGCCATTATTGTTACTACAGAAAATAGCCGATGACCAGCTATCTTTGCTGCAGATCATGGTCTCCGCAAGCGATGGCGTCGAGTAAGGGCGCCACACCCTCTTCTCCTATCAGGCAGAGGGTGTGGCAGAAGAACTCAATCCCACTTCGGGGCGAGATGCCCGGGGTTGACGATGCGGCCGTCGGGACGGGCGAGCGCATGGATCGCCGCCATTTCGTCCTCGCTGAGCGCGAAGTCGAAGATGTGCAGGTTTTCTTGGAGCCGACTCTCGGTCGCGGTCTTCGACAGCGCGATCACGTCGTCCTGCTGCACGGCCCAGCGCAGCGCCACCTGCGCCGCCGACTTGCCGTGCTTGGCGCCGATGTCCTTCAGCACTTCGTCCTGCGGCACCTTGCCGTCGGCCATCAGGTAGTAGGCGGTCACCGACATGCCGGTCTTGCGGGCCTCCTCGATCACCTTGGTCTGGTCGAGATAGGGGTGGTATTCGACCTGGTTGGTGACGACGGGCGCATCCGACAGGCTGACGGCCTCCGCCATCAGGGCGGTGGAGAAGTTCGAGACGCCGATGTCGCGAACCTTGCCGGCCTCGCGCAGCTCGTTCAGCGCGCCCATGCGGTCGGCAAGCGGCATTTCGCTCTGCGGCCAGTGCAGCAGGAGAAGATCGACGTAGTCCGTCTTCAGCTTGGCAAGGCTCTCGTCCACGGAAGCGATGAAGGCGTCATGACCGACGCGGTCGACCCAGACCTTGGTGGTCAGGAAGATCTCGTCGCGGGGGACGCCGGACGACTTGAGCACATCGCCGACGGCCGCCTCGTTCTTGTAGATCTGGGCGGTATCGACATGCCGGAAGCCGAGCTTCAGGGCTTGCGGCAGAACCCGCTGAACGTCCTCGTCCGGCATGCGGAATGTGCCGAAGCCGAGGGCTGGAATATGGGCGCCGTTTGCGCTGACAGTATGCATGAAAAACTCCTTGGAAATGCACGGCTAGAAGCCGGAGGAAAGGCCCCCTCTACATGGGGCCGAACCGCCTCGCTTCAACCGGAATTATCGAGGCGATCCGAGTGAGGGCGCTCAGGCGATGGCGGCCGTGGCCTGCGCCTTGCGCCGTTCGCCCCGCATCGAGACGAGCGCGATGATGATGGCCGCGACGGGGAAGAGGGCGGAGACATAGGGGATGAAGGCGAGCCCCGGTCCATGCTCGATGGCCAGTCCGCCGACCCAGGCGCCGAGTGCATTGCCGAGATTGAAGGCGGCGATGTTGAAGCTCGAGGCGAGCTGTTCGCCGGCACCCTCCGCCTTGCCGAGCACCCACATCTGCAGCGGCGCGACGGTCGCAAAGGCGGTGAGGCCGAGCAGGCCGACGAAGATCACGGTGAGCACGGGGCTGAGGAAGGCCACGGGCATCAGGGCGAGCGTCACGCCGAGCAGCGCGAGTGTCACCAGCACGGTCCGGCGCAGGTTGCGGTCGGCCAGCTTGCCGCCGAGCAGGTTGCCGGCGATCAGTCCCAGTCCGAAGACGAGCAGGATCGGCGAGACGGCGGCATCCGAAAGTCCGGCGACCTGCGTCAGGAGCGGCGCGATATAGGTGAACACCCCGAAGACGCCGGCATAGCCGAGCACGGTGGTCATGAGGCCGAGCAGCACCGGCAGGCGGGAGATCGCCTTCAGGTCCTGGCGCCAGTCGGAGGCCTCGGGCTTGCCCTCGTCCTTCGGCAGCAGCGCGGTGATCACGACAAAGGCCGCCAGTCCGACGAGCGAGACCGCCCAGAAGGTCGAGCGCCAGCCGAACTGCTGTCCGAGCCAGGTGCCGAAGGGCACGCCGAGCACGGTGGCGACCGTCAGGCCGGTGAACATGATGGCGATTGCCGAGGCGCGCTTCTCCGGCGCGACGAGCTTTGTCGCGACGACCGAGCCGACGCCGAAGAAGGTGCCGTGCGCCAGTGCCGTGACGATGCGCGCCGCCATCAGGATCTCGTAACTGGGCGCCAGCGCGCAGATGATGTTGCCGACGATGAAGATCAGCATCAGACCGGCGAGCACCGTCTTGCGCGGCCAGCGGCCGGTCAGGATCGTCAGCGTCGGCGCGCCGAAGACGACGCCGAGCGCATAGCCGGAGATCAGCAGGCCCGCGGTGGCGATCGAGACGCCCATGTCGGCCCCGACTTCCCGGAGCAGGCCCATGATGACGAATTCGGTGACGCCGATGCCGAAGGCGCCGGCGGTGAGGGCATAGAGTGCGAGAGGCATAGTTTCCTCGTTCGGTTGGAGTGTTGCCGAACAGATAGACCCATGTGCATCTGTGATGTAGATTGTCGGGAGGAACAGCATCTATGAACCGGGTTCACGAATGGCGCGCATCGACATCAACCGCTCCGGCGAGATGGAAGTCTTCGTCCGCGTCGTCGAAAGCGGCGGCTTCTCGGCGGCCGCCCGCAGCCTGTCGCTCACGCCTTCGGCGGTCAGCAAGCTCATCAGCCGGCTGGAAAAGCGCCTCGGGGCCCGGCTGATCAGCCGCTCGACGCGCCACCTGCAGCTGACCCCGGAGGGGCGGGAGTTCTTCGAACGCTCCACGGCGGTGCTGGCCGGCATCGAGGATGCCGAGCGCGCCGCGGGCTCGGCGGTGGAGGCGGTCGGCCGCATCCGCTTCAACAGCAGCTCCGTCTACTGCGCCCATGTCCTCAACCCGCTGCTGCCGGAGTTTCTGGCGCTCTATCCGGGCGTCACGCTCGATATCGCCCAGACCGACGTCGTCATCGACCTGCTCGCCGACCACGCCGATGTCGCCGTCCGCACCGGGCCCTTGAAGAGCTCCAGCCTGATGGCCCGCAAGCTCGGCCAGACGCGTCTGATCGTGGCGGCATCGCCGGCCTATCTCGAGCGCTTCGGGACGCCGCAGCATCCCTCCGAACTGGCGCACCACAATCTCCTGCGCTTCGCCTATACCCGCAGTGTTCGCGACTGGGCCTTCCGCGTCGACGGCGAACCCCATGCGGTCACCCCCGCCGGCACCGTGCAGGTCAACGACGGGGAGGGCATGCGCCAGCTGGCGCTTGCCGGCGTCGGCATCGTCCGCATGGGTGCCTTCGTCATCCGCGAGGACATCCGCGCCGGTCGGTTGGTGCCGATCCTTGAGGACTTCAGCGCCGGCGACGAGGAGGACTTCTACGCCATCTACGTCGGGCAGGGCGGCCCGCTGCCGTCGCGCGTGCGGGCGCTCCTGGATTTTCTGGCGGAACGCGGCAAGGTGTCATAGAAACGTCACTGATCGAGTCCCTTGCCTTGCCGAAGAGCATCGGAGCCGCCGTCCCCTGTCCAAACCGGAACTGGCAGGGCCACTGCGACTCTGGCGGGGGGCTCGCAACAGTCTGCCGGAGACATCCACATGAGCAACACGCATCAAGATGCCGCCGCCCGCCTGCGTGACGAGGTCCAGACGGCCGGTGCCGATACCGCGGTGGTCGCCGTATCCGATATCCGTCTGCTGCTCGATCGCTGCGAGGCGCTGGAGCGCGATCATGATCACCTGCAGCGCCGCGCCGCCAAGGCCCTGGCCATGCTGGATGCCGCGACCGTGTTCCTGAAGGCCTATGGCGAGAAGTACCGCAACTTCGCCAGCGGCGGCATCCGGCCCACCGCCATCCTGCAAAGCGAGGTCAAGGTGATGTGGGCGGTCTTTAAGGAATTCCGCGACCCGACGGAAAGCGAGGAGCAGGCCGATTCCGTCCGGGACCTGTGGTCGGGAAACAGGGCCGGAGGCTGATCGCCGGCATCCAGCGGCCAGCACCTCCACACCGCCATGACCCAGGGCTCACCGGTGCGAAAACCCTGTTTACGGCTTGGAAAGCATTGTGGCGTAACGCTGGAGCTTTCGAATTTCAGGAAAATTCATGAACCGGCTGGCCAAATGGAAACGTGGTCTACTCATCGCAGTTGCCTGCGGGATTCTCGCTGTCAACAGCGCGGTCCTCTACGCCAGCTTGACCAGCCTTGTTGAGACGGCGAACCGGGTCAAGCATTCGCTGGACGTCAAGGACGAGCTTGCCCAGGTCGCCTTCGAGATGGCGAGCGCGGAATCGGGTCAGCGCGGCTATATCCTGACTGCCAACATCCGCTATCTCGACCCCTACTACAGAGCCACCAACAGGGTTCAGGGCCGGTTGGACCGTCTCCGGGAGCTTCTGGTCGACGACGAACAGCAGTTCGCCAAGGTCGAGCAGATCGACCAGCTGATCGCGCAGAAGTTCGCCGAAATGGCGGAAACGATTGACGCCCAGAGCATGGGCAGCTCGACCGAGGCGGCAGAGCTTGTGCGCCGAAACCGTGGAGAGGGGATTGCCCGCCAGTTCCACGAAACGATCGGCGCCATGGAAACCAACGAGGAAAGCACGCTGGCCGAACGGCAGCAGGAGGCCGACGTCGCCCGCCAGGCGGCCTTCTTCACGCTTGCCGGCTTCGTGGCCACCATCGCCGCACTTCTGGCCATCCTGTATTACCTCACCAAGCGCGAGATGAACCGCAAGATCCAGGCGTCCGAGGAGCTCGAAGTCCTCGCCGCCCAGCTCCAGGAACGGCAGGACAACCTCGTGCGCGAGCGCAACGAGGTCGCGCAGCTGAACGAGGCCAGCAACTTCCTGCAGAGCTGCGAGGACATGGCGGAGATTTCGGCCGTCATGGGCCCCTTCCTGCAGAAGATGTTCCCCGGCCACGCCGGCACCATCTACACCACGGCACCGTCCAGGAACCGTCTCGATCTCCTGAGCGCCTGGGGAGAAGCTGACGGCGATGCGCCGCAGCATTTCGCGCCCCAGCAGTGCTGGGGCTTGCGCCGCGGACAGGTCCACATGCATTCGGCCGACGACGTGTCGCCGTGCTGCGAGCATTTCTGCGTCGATAGCAAGTTCGAAGCCACCCTGTGCATCCCCCTCAGCGCGCATGGCGAAACGCTTGGCCTGCTGACCCTGGTCCATGATGACGCGGCCCGGCAGGACAAGGACGAGGACATTCGCCGGCGCGCGGAAATGGTGGCCCGCCAGGTCGGCCTGACGCTCTCCAACATCCGCCTGCGCGAAAGCCTGCGCGACCAGTCGATCCGCGACCCGATGACGAAGGCCTACAACCGCCGTCATCTCGAGGCCGTCGTCGAAAAGGAATTCGCACGGGCGGAACGGTTCAAGCGGCCGCTCAGCATCGCCATGCTCGATATCGACCACTTCAAGCGCTACAACGACACGCATGGACACCAGGCCGGCGATGCGGCGCTGATCGCCGTCAGCCAGCACATCCAGTCCAGCCTGCGCGCCACCGACTGGCTGTTCCGCTACGGCGGCGAGGAGTTCCTGATCCTGTTGAGCGAAGCCGATGCGGCGGACGCGTCCACGCGTCTCGATGCCATGCGGGCCTCGATCTCGGAGCTGGGCGTGATGATCGACGGCGTGCCGCTGCCGCATGTGACCGTTTCCTGCGGTGTGGCCGTGCTCATCGCGCATGGGGAAACCTTCGACGAGCTGGTCGCTGCCGCCGACGAAGCCCTCTATGAGGCCAAGAAGTCGGGCCGCAACCAGGTCAAGCTCGCAGCCGATAGCGCACCGAAGATGACGCTGATCGCCTAGAGCGGCAGCATCGGCAGCCTAGACGACAGCCTTGCGGCGGAATTTCCTGCGCAGGAAGTGGGACGGGCTGTAGTCGACGCCCGCCGGCCGCTCCGGATCGGTGACGTCGGATTCGGCCACCATTTCCTCGTCGGCGGTCAGCTCCCGCATCTCGATCGGCCGCAGCCCCCGCCCGTGGTCGCGGTTCAGCCGGTCGATGAGGCCGATCAGCGAGCCATTCGTGGCGCGCAGCGCTTCCTCGATCTCCTCCGGCGTGCGGGCCAGATGCTCCGCCAGCAACCCCTGGCGCTCGCGAAGGATGCTCTGGCGCAGCTCCGCCTGGTCCTCGCCCGCCTCGATGATGACGTCGCATTCGGTATCGTAGCCCATCGAGCGGTTGTTCAGATTGGCCGAGCCGATCTTCAGGATACGGTCGTCGGCAATCATCAGCTTGGCGTGCACATAGATGGAGGTTTCCGCCTCGTTGACCGGATAGAAGATCCGGAAGCGGTCGTGCCGGTCGGCCTCCCTCACCAGCTTCATCATCCGGATGCGGGCCGAATCCATGGTCTTGGCTTCCAGCCAGCCGTCCGCCGTCTCCGGGTTGATGATGACGATCTCCGGCCCGTCCGGCTCCTCGAGGCGCTTGGCGATCGCGCGCGCGATCCGCCGCGAGGCGAAATACTGGCTCTCGATGTAGAGCGATTCCTTGGCCGCTGCGATGATCGCCAGCGTCGCGGTCTCGATCTCGGCGATCTGCTTGCGGTCCTGGTATTCCGGCGCCGTGCGGGCAATGCCGACGTCGATCTCCCGGTATTCAACCGCAAGGTCGTCCGGCCAGGCGTCGCTGTCGACCGTCTGCGGCTCCAGCTTTTCCTCCGTGGCCATCTGCCAGCGGTTGCGGGCAAGCTCGGCAAGCGCCGCCGCTGCCGGTCCCGAGCAGCAGGAGGTGGCGTCGTGCCAGGGAGCCTCCTCCTTGCCGCGCGGCGAACGGCGGGCAGGATGGTATTCCAGGTGCTCGCGGGTATCCCAGCGGCAGATCGTCATGTCGATGCCGCCGCAGAAGGCCACCTGGTCGTCGATGACGAGCAGCTTCATGTGGTGCGCGGCCAGCGAGGGGTGGGCGCCGTCGAGCTTCAGGTGGATGCGCTTGTTGAAGATCCAGCGCAGCAGGTAGAAGGGCGTCTCGCCGCGGGTGATCGAGGCGATCAGCCCGATGTCCCACTTCAGGATGCGGATGTCGAGATCCGCGTTGTCCTTCGCCAGCGAGTTGAGGAAGCGCCCGAGCTTGTCGGGCTTCTGGGCGTTCTCGTTGTCCGGCTCGAGGCGGATGCGCGTGTCGAAGTCCCAGCCGATCATGTAGATCGACCGCTTCGCCTTCAGCATCGATTGCTTGGCCAGCCGGAAGAAGTCGGCCGCGTCGATGATGACGGAGAAGCGGTCGGCCCGTGCCACCCGCCAGCAGCTCTCGCCCTCGGACAAAATCGAAGTCATGTCGTGTCAGCCCCCCAGTGATGCCCGCTCGATGATGATGATGTCTCGTGTCGCGCAAAAGACAGGGCGGGAACGTTTGACCGCCATGCGAGTTCCGTGATCATCACCACCCTCCGTTGATCCTCCGGAAGATGATCCGCCATCAGCAGGACGCATTGTTGCGCTGAATGGATCCCGGCGGCAGCTTGGGCACGAGGCCCGGACTGCCCGCTATCCGTGGATGTGTTGTGCGTTCCAACCCGGAGATCCTGATGCGCTGGCCTTTTCTGCTGTTCCTCCTCTTCCTGCTCGGTTCCGTCCTCAGCCTCGTGCTGATCGACCGGGTCGGTACCTCCCGTCTGGAGTTCGGGCCCAACGAGGCCGTCAATCCCCGCAATCCCCTGCTTCCCGCCCCGGCGCGCTCCTGACGCCCCTTCCGTCGCATGATATTTTGTGATGCACCGATAGCTTTCGCTGCTGGACCTTCGCAAAACCGTTGCAAATCAAGGTGTCTGCGCAAGAGGGCCTGCGCGGCGGCTTGCCTCCGGCTGGAAGAAACCCCTTGACCTCGGCAAGGCCGGCGGCCTTCACTCCCGCCGAAAGCGCAAGGAGACCCGCATGCCCGTCAATACCGCACCGCGTACCCAGACCTTCACCTATGTCGAAGGCGAATGGCTGGAAGGCAACCCGCCGCTGATCGGCCCCACCTCGCACGCCATGTGGCTGGGCTCCACGGTGTTCGACGGCGCCCGCTGGTTCGACGGCATGTCGCCGGATCTCGACCTGCACTGCCAGCGTGTCAACCGCTCCGCCACCAACATGGGCATGAAGCCGGTGATGGCCGCCGAGGAGATCGAGCGGCTGGCGCTGGAAGGCGTCAGGAAATTCGACGGCAAGACCGCCATCTACATCAAGCCGATGTACTGGTCCGAGCACGGCACGTCCTACAGCGTCGTCGCCCCCGATCCGGAATCGACCCGCTTCGCGCTCTGCCTCTTCGAGGCGCCGATGCACACGGCAAAGCCCTCGTCGCTGACGGTCTCCCCCTACCGCCGCCCCAACCCGGAAGTGGCCATGACCGGCGCCAAGACCGGCAGCCTCTATCCCAACAGCGGCCGCATGATCATCGAGGCGCGTCAGCGCGGCTTCGACAATGCGCTCGCCCGCGACATGAACGGCAATGTCGCCGAAACCGCCTCCTCCAACATCTTCATGGTCAGGGACGGCGTGGTCATGACCCCGGTCCCCAACGGCACCTTCCTCGCCGGCATCACCCGCTCGCGCGTCATCACGCTCCTGCGCCAGGCCGGCTTCGATGTGCGGGAAGTCAGCCTCACGGTCGAGGATTTCCGCAACGCCGACGAGATCTTCACCTCCGGCAACTACTCGAAGATCGTGCCGGTGACGAAGCTCGACGACCGCGAGTTCCAGGAAGGCCCGGTCGCCCGCAAGGCGCTGGAACTCTACATGGACTGGGCCCGCTCCACGGCCGCCTGATAGGCTGCTTTGATCCGGGCGCCGCATCGGCGTCGCCCGGATCACGTCAGGCGATCCTGTTGGCTGGCCCCAGGGGGCGCCGCGCCGCCTGAAGCCTCACTCCGCCGGTACCGCCACCCGGTCGGCGCCAAGCTCGCTGCCGAGTTCGGCGGCCTCGGTCTGCTTGTCCATGACGCAGATGTGGCTGACCTCGGTCGTCGTGCCCTTCGCCGTGCCGGTGACGATGGCCAGGCCGTAGCTTTCGCTGCCGAAGGGGTCGACCACGGCGCGGGGGGCGTCGAGCATGTCCTTTGCCGCGGCCAGGCATTTGGTCTCCACGGTCTGCGCGAAGGCTGCCCAGGCATCGTCCGAGGAGGCTTCTGCGGTGCCGGCGCAGAGCGCCAGCGCGGCGGCGAGAAGAGTGGCGGTTCTCATGGTTTTCGACATCTAGAAGCTCCTGCGGTGCGTCGTGGCTTTCGTTTGCGGCTCTACCAGATTTTCGCGCCGCGTGGGAGCGATTGGTCCCGATTCTCGGCCGTCAGGCGTTGCCTCTTGGCCGATGCGCTCCTATGTTCCGCCTCGACCGTTTCACGGTGTTTTGCCGAAAAGGAGTAAGATCATGGCCTTTGAACTTCCCCAGCTGCCCTATGCCTACGATGCCCTCAGCCCCTATATGTCGGCCGAGACGCTCGAATTCCACCACGACAAGCACCACAAGGCCTATGTCGACACCGGCAACAAGCTGGCCTCGGAAGCGGGCATGGGTGATCTCTCCGTCGAGGAAGTGATCAAGAAGTCCTATGGCACCCACCAGACCCTCTTCAACAATGCCGGCCAGCACTTCAACCACATCCACTTCTGGAACTGGATGAAGAAGGACGGTGGCGGCACCAAGCTGCCGGGCAAGCTGCAGAGCGCGATCGACAGCGATCTCGGCGGCTACGACAAGTTCAAGTCCGATTTCATCGCCGCCGGCACGACGCAGTTCGGCTCCGGCTGGGCCTGGCTTTCCGTCAAGGATGGCAAGCTCGAGATCTCCAAGACCCCGAACGGCGAAAACCCGCTGGTTCACGGTGCCGACCCGATCCTCGGCGTCGACGTCTGGGAGCATTCCTACTACATCGACTACCGCAACGCGCGTCCGAAGTACCTGGAAGCCTTCATCGACAACCTGATCAACTGGGACTACGTGCTGGAGCGCTACGAAGCCGCCACCAAGTAATCCTGTCGAGACCTTACGTTCGAAGGGCTCCGGTTTTGCCGGAGCCCTTTTTCGTTTTCCTCAGTAACCGGCCGGCGAAAGCCGGGCGCCCGGGTTCTGGCGGAAGAACTCGAGATCGCGCTCGGCCTCCCCAAGCTCGTAGCTGAGGTCGTCCGCTTCGCGCCGCATCCGGCGCCGCTCGCGTTCCAGGTCGTCGATGCGGTCGCGGATGCCGCGCCGGTCCTTGTCGGCCGCCTTCTTCATGTCGTCGTAGAGCCGGTCGGCCTCCGATTCCCGCGCGCTGATGCCGGAGTGCAGCGAGTCCATTCGCGAGCGCAGCTCATGGACCCGCTTGCCGAGGCTGTAGCCGCGCACGAAGTCCGCCTCCATCTCGGCCGGGCAGACGTTGTGATAGGCGCCTCCGGCTTCGCCGTGCGCGGCACCGCCGAGCGGCGTGCAGAAGCGTCGGATGCCGGTCTGGTATCCCTGATACCATTGCGTCTGGTTGGGCGTGGCGCCACTCTTGGAGCAGGACCGCACATGGTCGGCAAAGCGGCTCTGCGGATCATAGCCCGCCGCGCCGTCCGTATCGCCGACCACGGCCCAGTCGGCCACGCGGCATTCCTCCTTGGACATGGTGCCGCATGAGGCAAGTGCGGCCATGACGGCCGCCATGCCGATGAATGGCAAGTAACGCATATAGTTGAACCCCCGGTTGAAACCCCGATCCCTCTAAGCATGAATTCGATCGATCTTCCAGATGCCCGGGTGGCGGTGCAGACCCCACGCACCCCATGCACAGCCAGGCGTCACACGGCTGTTAAATTCCGCTGGTCTATGAGCCCGGACAATTCCCCGGACCGAGCCTTCCGCATGCCCAGTGATTCCCCCCTCATTCGTTTCGGCGTCATTGCCGACCCTCAATACGCGCCGCTGCCGCCCAATCCGGCTCTCAACCGTCACTTCGAGAAGAGCCTCGGCAAGCTCGACGAGGCGATCGGCGTCTTCAACGCCCACGATCTCGCCTTCGTCGTGACGCTCGGCGATCTCGTCGACCGCGGCTACGAGAATTTCGACGCGGTGCTGACGCGCTATGAGCGTCTGACGCACGAAAGCATCCTTCTGCCCGGCAACCACGATTTTCTCGTCGCGCCCGAGCAGCTGCCGGAGGTCCACCGGCGGCTGTCGATGCCCGCGCCCTATCATCATTTTTCCCGCAACGGCCTGCGCTTCGTCGTCATCGACGGCAGCGAGGAGAGCCTCTTTGCAGCCCTCGAGGGGGACCCGCGTCGCGCCCGCGCCGAGGCCCGGCTGGCGGCGCTCGAAGCGGCCGGCTCCCTCAACGCCCAGACCTGGAACGGCGGCATCGGCGAGGCGCAGTTCGCCTGGCTCTCCGGCGTGCTGGTGGATGCGGCCGCAGCCGGCGAGAAGGTGGTGGTCTTGGGCCACTACCCGCTCTATCCGGACAATGCCCACAACCTCTGGGACTGGCAGGCGCTCGTCGATCTCTTCGACCGCTCCGGCAATGTCCTGGCCTATCTCTGCGGCCACAATCACATCGGCAACCTCGGCCACCACGGATCGACCTGGTACGTGAACTTCACGGGCATGGTGGATACGGAGACGGAAAACACCTTCGCGATTGCCGAGATCTTCCCCGACCGCCTGGAAATCACCGGCTTCGGCCGCGAGGAAAGCCGCGCGCTGCCCTTCGACATCTAGGTGGCGTCACCGGGGCTTTGACCTGTGCCTCTGCCAGCATCGGTCTGCCAGCCCTCGACCCACAGCCTGCGCAGGGCGTCGCCCTGGCCGGTGAAGAAGCCGTCGGCCGGCGCGCAGTCCTCCACCCGGTCGGCGCGGAAATTGCGGAACGCCTGCCGCAACTCGCACCAGCCGACGATATTGGCCGTTTGCGAATAGTAAATCAGCGCGATCGGCCGGATTACTCTCTCCGTCGATCGGCCCAGCTCATCGCGATAGTCGAGCGACAGCGTCTGCTCGTCGCGGATCGCCCGCCGCACCATGGCGAAATCGACGGCCTCCGGAACGGGTGCAGCACTGCCCCAGGCATGCAGGGCGTTTGCGGAGAATGTCGCGGAGAGCGGCGGCGGCACAGCGGCGGCGATCTTGCGGTTCACCTGCTTGGCCGCCTGCCGCAGCTCCCTGTCGCCGGTGCGTTCCAGAAGGGCCAGCGCCAGCACGATTGCCTCCGTCTCCTCCACCGTCAGCATCAGCGGCGGCAGCGTGAATCCGGGCCGCAGGATGTAGCCGATGCCGCGCCCGCCCTCGATCGGCACCCGCATCGCCTGCAGCGCGACGATGTCGCGGTAGATGGACCGTACCGTTACCTCCAGCTGTGCCGCCATGGCGGCAGCCGTGACCGGTGCGCGCGCGAGCCGCAGGATCTGGATGATCTCGAACAGCCGTGACGCCTTGCGCATGTTTTCGGCCTCCTCCCGCACCGCTCCTGACATGACGCTGTCAGGAGCACTTCGCTATACCGCCGCAGATCCATAAGGAAAACAAGCCTCCCGGAATTCTGCGGCGAGGCGGCGAGAACAGGAAACTGACATGACCTACGGCGAAAACCTCTGGCTGTTCTTTACCCTTCTGTTCGGCATCATCGTCGTCCCCGGCATGGACATGATCTTCGTGCTGGCCAATTCGCTGAGCCGCGGGCGCTCCTCCGGTCTCGCGGCGACCGCTGGCATCATGGCCGGCGGTGCCGTTCATTCCCTCTACGGCGCAGTCGGGGTCGGCCTGTTGGCCCATCTGGTGCCCATGCTGTTCACGCCGCTGCTGATCGCCGGCGCGCTCTACATGGCCTGGATCGGCGTGACCCTGATGCGCAGTTCGATCATCATCGAAGGTGTCGGTCCCGCCGATGCGGCAAGTCACTGGCAGGCCTTCCGCCGCGGCGCCATCACCTGCCTGATGAACCCCAAGGCTTACCTTTTCATGCTGGCGATCTACCCGCAGTTCCTGCGCCCCGACTTCGGTCCACTCGCTCCCCAGGCGGCCGTCATGGCGCTAGTGACGGCCGTGACCCAGCTTGCCGTCTACGGCGGTCTGGCGCTCGCAGCGGGCAGGGCGCGGCAGGCGATCGTCGACAACGCCCGCGCCACCGTCTGGATCGGCCGCAGCGCCGGGGCGCTCTTGGTGGCCGTCTCGCTGGTCACGCTTTGGGAAGGTACCGGCAGCTGGCGCATGTGACGGAATCAAGACATAGCGTCTTGATTTTCCACATGTTATCACCGCTTTGTTACTTTGTTCCGGATGCCCGGCAGGCGATGCTGCGGCGCTTTTTGGTGGCCGGTCGGCCGCTGTCACGAAGGAGAACCACTGCATGCGCCTGAAGTCTCTCGCTCTCGGAGCCGTGCTCGGCTGCCTCTGTCTTTCCGCAGCCGTCGCCCAGGAAGAGCCGCAGGTCGTGCGGCAGAACCTGATGAAGGGCATCGGCCAGTCGATGGGCGCGCTCGGCGCCATCGCCAAGGGTGAGAAGCCCTATGATGCAGCCGTCGTCCAGACGTCTCTGGAGACGATCAGCACCAATGCCAAGGCTTTCCCGGACCAGTTCCCGGAAGGCTCCGAGACCGGCATGGAGAGCGATGCGGCGCCCGCCATCTGGGAAAACATGGCGGATTTCGAGGCCAAGGCCGAAAAGCTCGCGACCGAAGCCGACACGCTTCTGGCCGCCGTGCCCGCCGACCAGGCCGGCGTCGGCGCGGCCCTGAAGACGCTCGGCGGCACCTGCGGCGATTGCCACCAGACCTATCGCCTGAAGCGCTAGCCTCGAAGCCGCCGAGGCCGTGACTGAGGCAATGACGGAAGTTTCGCCGGCGGCGGTTCGCCTGCCGCCGGTCTTTCAATGATCGACTGGAGACGGACATGGCTTTGCGGTGGGGGAGGGTACTGGGCGCCGGCGCGGCCTTGGTCGCGATCGGCGTGGCGGCGGCCTGGTTTCTGACGGTCCCGCAGCCCGCCTCGGCCGACACCTGGGAAGGGCTCGGCGCGCCGGATCTGGCGCGCGGCGAGACGCTGTTCTGGGCCGGCGGCTGCGCCGGCTGTCATGCGGCGGATGGGGCAACAGGCGAGGCGGTCAAGACGCTTTCCGGCGGTCTGGCGCTCACCAGTCCCTTCGGCACCTTCCATGTCCCCAACATCTCGCCTGATCCGCAGGCCGGCATCGGCGCCTGGACGCTCGCCGAATTCGGCAATGCCATGACCCGCGGCGTCGGTCGCGCGGGCGAGCACCTCTACCCCTCGTTTCCCTATACCTCCTACGCCCGTATGCGGCCGGAAGACGTCAACGACCTCTTCGCCTACCTGAAGACGCTGCCGGCAAGCGGGAATGTGGCGCCGCCGCACGACCTCGGCTTCCCCTACAACATGCGGATCACGCTCGGTGGCTGGAAGTTGTTGTTCTTCTCCGACGCGCCGCGCGTCGAACTCGCCTCCGCCGACGAAAAGCTGCAGCGCGGCCAGTTCCTCGTCGAAGGCCCCGGCCATTGCGGCGAATGCCATACGCCCCGCAATGCGCTCGGCGGCCTGCAGGCCGACCAGTGGCTCGCCGGCGGTCCCAATCCGGAAGGCGAGGGGCGCGTGCCCAACATCACGCCGGGCGGCGATGCCGTCGGCTCCTGGAGCGAGGCCGATCTCGTCAATTATTTCCAGACCGGCTTTACGCCCGACTTCGACACCGTCGGCGGCTCGATGGTCGAGGTGCAGCGCAACCTCTCGCATCTGCCGCAGGAGGATCTGGAGGCGATCGCCGCCTATCTGAAGGCCGTGCCGGCCATCCAGTAGTCACAGCGGTTGGCTGCAGGAACCGCGACACGTGTCGGATCGCGATGCTCTCGATCGTCTTCAGCCTGAGGGCAGGGCAGTGAAGCCTGCCTCAAGCGCGAGGAAAGGGGATGCCATGCCGCAGTATCTGGTCGCCATTCACCACCCCGACGAGTACGACCCCGCCGCGACGGAAGACGCGGCGATGACCCGCGACATCGACCGGCTCAACGACGAGATGGTCGCCGCGGGGGTGAGGATCTTCGTCGGCGGCCTGCAGCCGGCAGATCGGGCGATGTCGCTCAAGGCCGAGCCCGATGGAGAGGTGCGCGTCACGCAAGGGCCATACCTGAAGACGAGGGAGCACATGGGCGGCTTCTGGGTGCTGGAGGCCGCCGATCTCGACGAGGCTTTGGCCTGGGGTCGCAAGGCCGCCGTCGCCTGCCGGGCGCCGGTCGAGGTGCGGCCGTTTCACTAGCGGCGGCGAAGACGCGGCAGCCAGCCTATGCGTCCGCCTGCAGAGAATGCCGCACCGGGACTGTGGGCGGTGTCCAGGTCGTTCGGCTTGGCCCTGGCGAGATGGCTTGCGCCGGCGGCAGCTGTCGTCCAAGCTCTCGTGGCCGTTGCCGCCATCTTCTGCCCGCGCAGGTGTCGCATCGGAACCTGGCCTGTCGGCCGGGGTTGAAGGCGCGGGAAGGGCATGAGCATGAGCCATCACCACCATCATCACCACCAGGAAGCCGAAGGCGGCGATCGGCGCATGGTCCTCGCCATCATCGTCAACGTCGGCCTGACCTTCGCCCAGATCGTCGGCGGCATCTTTTCCGGCAGCCTGTCGCTGATCGCCGATGCGCTTCACAATTTCAGTGACGCCGCCTCGCTCGCCATTGCCGCCTATGCCCGGCGCATCGCCCGCAGGCCGTCCAATGCCGCGATGACCTTCGGCTATGTGCGCGCGGAGGTGGTGGCGGCACTGATCAACTACACCACGCTGATCGTCATCGGCCTTTACCTCGTCTACGAGGCGGTCATGCGCTTCATCACGCCGGAGCCGGTCGAGGGCTGGATCGTGGTCGGCGTCGCCGTCGTCGCGCTTGTGATCGATCTGGCGACCGCCTTCCTCACCTATGCCATGTCGAAGGAGAGCATGAACATCCGCGCCGCCTTCGTCCACAACGTCGCCGATGCGTTGGGCTCGGTCGGCGTCATCGTCGCCGGAACGCTGATCCTTCTCTACGACTGGCAGATCGTCGACCCGATCGTGACGCTGGCGATCGCGCTCTACATCCTCTGGCAGGCATTTGCCGAGATCGGCGGCTCGATCCGCATGCTGATGCTGGGCACGCCCTCCGGCATCGACGTGCCGCAGCTGATCGACAGACTGTCGGGCGTCGACGGCGTCGTCGATATCCACCACGTGCATGTCTTTGCGATCGACGAGCAACTGACGGCCATGGAGGCCCACGTCGTGCTGGCGGCAAGCCACGGCGCGCAGACGGAACTCGTCAAGGCGCGGCTGAAAGCGCTGGCAAGCCAGGAGTTCGGCATCGGTCACTCCACCCTGGAATTTGCCAGCGGTGAAGCCTGCTGCCAGGGAGAGGATGCCAGCATCGTCGGCCACCCGATCCGGGGGCCGTCCGGAGAACGGCATCGCAAGACGGGGCATCTTCACTGAAGCGGGACGGCAGTCTCAGCGGTGCTCGCGGGAGAAGGCGGCGATTTCCGCCTCGGCCTGCGGCCCCCAGAGGCCGAGCGCCTTGAGGATTTCCATGGTGAATGTCACGGGCGAACTGCCGGGCGCGGTGATCACCCGGTCGTGCGAGACTGCCTGAGGGCGGTCGCGGTAGAAGGCCTGTCCGCTGTAGCCCGGCTGTTTGCTGTGCGATCCAAGCGAGTTTCCGGTATGGGCAACGGCGTTCAGCACGCCCGTCGCCGCCAGCGCGCTCGCCGCGGCGCAGATCCCGGCGACCAGCTTGCCGCCACCATGGAAGGCGTGGACATGGGTGGTGAAGTCTGGCGCTTCGCCCTTCTCCCAGGAAAGCCCGCCGGGGATGACGAGAGCGTCGAAATCGGCCGGGTCGAGCGCGGCATAAGAGATGTCCGGCGTCACCTTTAGTCCGCCCATGGAGGTGACAATCCCTCCGTCCGGCGAGGCGGTGACAACCTCCACGCCAAGATAGCTGCGCGCCACGGCCATCAGCAGCGCACATTCCCAGTCGGCGAAATCGGGTGTCAGGGCAATCGCGATGCGGGCCATGGGTATCCTCTTCAGGCGAGCGCCTGGGTATAGCGCATGCCGGTCACGGGGCGGGGAAGGAAGTCCATCTGTTCGTAGAACCGGTGGGCGGCGAAATTGCCGGTCGCGGCGCTGACCGAAAGATAGTCGCAGCCGGCGGTGCGGGCAATCTCCCGGGCGCGGGCGATCAGGTGCTGGCCGATGCCGTTGCCGCGCTGCCCGTCGCGCACGAAGAGATGGTGCAGGTCCATGCCGCGGCGGCCTTCCTGCGCCCTGTAGAGCGGCACCAGGATCGCGTAGCCCATCAGCTCGTCGCCGCTGTCGGCCACCAGCGCCTGGATCCAGGGCATAGGCCCGAAGAGGTCGCGCTCCAGCTTCTCCGGCGTCATGGCGGATGCGTCGCCGTGATGGGCGGCAAGTGCTGCGATCATCGCGTTCAGTTCGGGAAGGTCATGGGCCTTGGCGGCGCGGATGGTGACCACGGCCGGGCGGGGGAGGGTGATGTCGGTATCGTCGGTCATGTCTGGCTTCCTCTTGAGTTCTGTCGCCGTCAGGAGGAGCCGTCTTGAAACAACAAAGCCGCCTGACGGCGGCTCGTTGACATTATGATCTGTCGAGCCGCCCGTTACCGGTAGGCCCAAAAATACGTGCAGGAGATGGGTGCGCGTGCGTCGATCATGGAGAATGTGATGCGCCGGTTTTGAAAGCTTGTCAAGACGAAGTGATCTGGAGGGGCGCGCCCGACGTTTCTGCGTCATGACCCTGCTTCACCTCGTCCTCGGCGACCAGCTTTCCCATTCGATCTCCGCGCTTCGGGACGCGCAGCCGCAGGAGGACGTCGTGCTGATGGCCGAGGTCATGGCGGAGGCGACCTATGTCGGCCACCACCAGAAGAAGATCGCCTTCCTGTTCTCCGCCATGCGCCATTTCGCCGAGGAACTGCGCGGCCGCGGCTTTGCGGTGCGCTACGTGACGCTCGATGCGCCGGGCAACAGCCAGTCGCTGCGCGGCGAGGTGGAACGGGCGCTGGCCGAAACCGGCGCGACGGGCGTCGTGGTCACCGAAGCGGGCGAATATCGGCTGCTGGAGGAGATGCGCGGCTGGCAGGCGCATCTCGGCGTGCCGGTCGAGATCCGCGACGACGATCGTTTCCTCATCACCCGGGCGGGCTTCGACCGCTGGGCGGATCGCCGCCGCGAGTTGCGCATGGAGTATTTCTACCGCGACATGCGCCGTCACTTCGGCGTGCTGATGCGCGGTGCCGATCCCGAAGGCGGGCAATGGAACTTCGATAAGGAGAACCGCAAGCCGCCACTGAAGGGAATGGCGGGGCCGCGGCGGCTGTCCTGGCGCCATGACGCCATCACTTCCGAGGTGCTGGAGCTGGTAGAGGCGCGCTTCTCCCACCATGTCGGCAAGCTGCGGCCCTTCCACTTCGCCGTGAATGCGGAGCAGGCGGAGGCCGAGTTCGAGCAGTTCGTCACCGAGATCCTGCCCTCCTTCGGCGATTACCAGGACGCCATGGTTGCCGGCGAGCCTTATCTCTTCCACTCGATGATCGCCGCCTATCTGAACGCCGGCCTGCTTCTGCCCATCGATGTCATCCGCCGGGCCGAGCGCGCCTATCACGACGGGGCAGCGCCCTTGAATGCCGTGGAGGGCTTCATCCGCCAGATCCTCGGCTGGCGCGAATATGTGCGCGGCATCTACTGGCGGTTCATGCCGGACTACGCCGGTCGGAATGCGCTCGAGGCGCACCGCCCCCTGCCGGCGCTCTACTGGGGCGGCGAGACGAAGATGCGCTGCCTGGCTTCCGCCGTGCAGGACACGCTGGAGCACGCCTATTCCCATCACATCCAGCGGCTGATGGTGACCGGCAATTTCGCGCTGCTCGCCGGGCTTTCGGTCGACGAGGTCTGCGAATGGTATCTCGCCGTCTATGCCGACGCCTACGAATGGGTGGAACTGCCCAATACGTTGGGCATGGCGCTCTATGCGGACGGCGGGCTGATGGCGAGCAAGCCCTATGCGGCAAGCGGCAAATATATCGACCGGATGAGCAATTTCTGTGGCGGCTGCACCTACAGCGTCAAGGACAGCACGGGCGAAAACGCCTGTCCCTTCAATTCGCTCTACTGGCGCTTCATCGCCGTCAACCGGGAGAAATTCCGCGGCAACCACCGCATGGCCAATATCGTCGCCGGCTGGCTGCGCATGGACGAGATGAAGAAGCAGGCCATTCTCGCCCGGGCGGAAGACTGCCTCGAGCGTCTCGATGCGGGTACCCTGTAAAGGGCGAGAGGCATCAGTGCTCGTGGTCGCACAGGCCGTGGTCGGAAAGCGCCCGGATCACATAGCAGTCCTCGACCGAATGACCGCCGCAGTGGGAGACGATCCGTTCCAGTTCATGCTCCAGCTTCTGCAGGCTGGCGATCTTGGCCCGGACCGCCGAAAGATGGTCGTCAGCGATGCGGTCGGCACCGGCGCAGGGCGCCTCCGGATGGCGGCTGAGCGCAATCAGTTCCCGGATCGCCGGAATGTCGAAGCCGAGATCGCGGGCATGGCGGATGAAGGCGAGGCGCTCCAGGTCGGTCTTTTCGTAGCGCCGCTGGTTGCCTTCCGAACGCTGCGTCGGGCTGATCAGCCCCATCTGCTCGTAGTAGCGGATGGTCGGCACCTTGACGCCGGTCCTCCTCGAAAGATCGCCGATCGCATACATGTCGAAAAATTCCTCTTGAACCTATAGTGGCTAGAGGGATTAGCTATGGCGTCATCGAACAAAAAGCAAGGATCAGGTGACGAACATGAGTGCAGGCTGCGGGCACGAACACGCGACATTCGAAGGATTGTCGGCCGACTACAAGAGACGGCTCTGGGCGGTCATCGCCATCAACGGCCTGATGTTTCTCGTCGAGATGACGGCGGGGCAGATGGCGCGCTCGCAGGCGCTGCAGGCCGATGCGCTGGATTTCTTCGCCGATGCCGTCACCTACGGCATCTCGCTCGCCGTCATCGGCGCCTCCATCCGGGTGCGCACCACGGCCGCCGCCGCCAAGGGCGTGAGCCTCTTCCTGATGGGCCTCTGGGTCTTCGGCTCGACGATCTGGCGCGTCTTCTACATGGGTGTTCCGGAAGCCCCGATCATGGGCCTGATCGGCCTCCTGGCGCTCGCCGCCAACCTCCTCAGCGTCGTGCTGCTGATGAACTACAAGGATGGCGACGCCAATGTCCGCTCCGTCTGGCTATGCTCGCGCAACGACGCGATCGGCAACGTCATCGTCATGATCGCCGCCGTCGGCGTCTGGGGAACCGCCACCGCCTGGCCGGATCTTGCCGTCGCCGCCATCATGGCCGGCCTCTTCCTGTCGTCCTCGGTGCAGATCCTGCGCCAGTCATGGCAGGAGTGGAAGTCGGAAGGCACCGTCTCGCTCGACCCGCATGCCGGCCACAGCCACGGCGATACCGGCCGCAAGGGGAACAAGGGCGCATGCTTGGGTCATGCGCACGAAGCGCACGAGCACAGTTGAGGCAGGAGCCGCAACAGCCAGCGCGTGAGAGATGGTTGGTTGAGGGCCGAGGTGACCGAAAGCCTGCGGGCTCAGGAGGCCTCGGCTTTTTCGGGTGCGGTGATGCCCATGGCCTTCAGGATGGCGGCCCGAATCTCGGCCTCGATCATCTCGCGTTCCTCCACCGCCATCTTCCGAAGGTCGGCTTCCGTCAGGTCGTGATCCTCGAGGTATTTGGCCCGCACCATCTCGCCGAAGTCCATGTCTGCGAGCTTGCTGAATTCCTGTTCCGCGGCGGAGCCGGACGAATCGGAGCCCACCCAGACCTCCTCGTCCTGCGCGCTTGTGTCCTTCAGGACGGCAAGGTCCCAGAGCGCGGCGGAAAGCTTGCTGGCGGCGGCGTCGCCGCTGATCAAGGCTGCGCCGGAGGCGGAAGACGGGGCAACGGCCTGTTCGGAGGAGGGGGCGGCGGCATCCGGCCGGTAGGGCAGGGCGTAGGACTGCAGGTTAAGGCTACCGATCGTCGTCATGCGGATGCTCCTGCAGGTTGATCCCGGCAATCGATCCGATCGGGCGGATCATTGGCAGGCGACACCGGCCGCGCCGGCGCCGATTATGAATTCTCCGAAAACTCCAGGTACATTCCTTCGACCCAGTCGGCAGGCATGTCTGCGGATGCGGACGAAGCCGCCGTCCGTCCGCCGTCCGTTGCCGCATCCTCTTCCGAGCCGCCGATCACCCACAAGGCGTTGGCAAGCGAACTGGAAAGGAGCGTGCTGCTTCCGGTGATGGCAAAGGCGGACCGCTGACGCTGTTCGACCTCGCGGGGAGCGACCTCTTCGCTCACGCGCTCGATGGTCTGGGAGCGTGTCGGGTACGGGTAGCCGCTGAGGCCGCTGTCGATCTTCATGGGAAGACACCTGGTTAAATCGTTAACAAATGGTTAACGCGCGAACCTTGCGCGAAGCTTGCGCGCACGGGTGTCTGGCCGAATCGGTCACTTGACAGATTCGTCAATATCAAAATGCAGGTGATTTGCGGCACTTGGCTGTGCGGTGCAGCATGACGCGGAAAGGAGCATCCGGCATGGCGCTCGCTCAGAGCGACGGCGTATCCGCAATCAGGCGCTGCCGGTCAGGCTCGAAGCCAAGCTGCTCCAGGGCCCGCTGCTGGGCGAGCTTGGAAAACCGCCGGGCGGCCTCGCGCAGATCCGGCTGCGCCGTGGCAGCAATCACCGCCAGCGCCTTCTGCATGCGGATCGCCACCTCGATCTGACCGGCTCCGTCGCGCGCAATCGGCATGAAGGCGGCATCGACCAGGTCATCCTCGCTGAGCGGAGGAATGAAGACGTGCTCGAACTTGATCTCTTCGCGATCGTCCGGCGTTTCCTCGCGCGCGATCGGGGCCATGACCCGCACCAGCGTCGCCAGCACGTCGATCGCCGTGCCCGGATCATTGATGCCGGGAGACAGGGCGCGTGAGCCGATCTCCGACAGCGCAATCAGCCCGAATCGCGGATCCTGGTCGAACGAACGCCGGTCGCCGAGGGTAAAGGCGGCACGGATCTGGTCCGACAGTTCCGACTTGTAGGTATCCCCGCTGTCGCGCAGGACGACGGAGGCAATCGGTTCGGAGGGATCGCAGTGGCTGCCGGGTCGGCGTTGCACGTAGATATCGGCGCCCGCCTCCTCGGCGATCCCCGACAGCACCTGGACGTCCAGGTGCTGGAGGTAACCGAGACGCTTGTGATGGATCTCGATCGCCCCCTCGGGCACATCCCGATACGGTTGCCCTCCCAGATAGGGCCGCTTTCGATGGGCTTCATAGGCGCGCGTAGCGACCCGCTCGACCCTGGCGATCGTTTCCGCCACGCGGCCCAGACCTGCCAGGTGGTCGATCCACTGCAGCAGCGTGATGACGATCAGAGCCACGACCCCGAGTGTCGCGATGAACAGGATGAAGCGGCCGCCCTCGCCGTAGAGCTCGGTGTTGAGCGCGATCAGCCCGACCAGCGAGAACAGGAAGCTCCCGAGGAAGGTTGACAGCGCCCGTTGCGAGGTGGTGTCCTCGAGCAGAAGCGAGGTCGCCCGCGGCGTGGCGTTGGATGCCGCCGCCGTGGTCGCGGAGACGAGCGTCGTCAGCGAGAAGGTAGTCACCGCCAGCATGCTGGAGGCGATGATGGTGAGGATCGAATCCACCGCCTTGGCTCCCACCTGGCGGGGAAGCTCCGAGGGCATGTAGGGATCGGCCCAGATGGCGGCCAGCGCGATGACGATGGCAACGACGCAGTACAGCGTCGCGCGCACCCAGAGCCGTCGCAGGAAGCGAACGAGGATCCACCACTTCTTCGAAATCACGCCTGCCTCGCCTCCATCAGCCCTGCCGGATCATAAGGTTGCAACGCCGGTGGCTTCGCGCCGGCGCCTTCTTCAACAACCTCCGCGCAATGTGGAGCGCAGGGTGTCTTTTGGCTAGGGCAGGCCCATGCTGATCCTGCTACCGGCAACCCCGGGCTGCCGGTATTCGCAAGCAACATTGCCTACATCTTGCCCGCGACCTTGATCGCGAAGGCATATTCGAAGGCGACCTCTTCCAGCCGCTGGAAGCGGCCGGACTTGCCGCCGTGGCCGGCGGCCATGTTGGTCTTGAGCAGATAGGGGCCGGCGTCCGGTGCCGTCTCGCGCAGTTTGGCAACCCACTTCGTCGGCTCCCAATAGGTCACGCGCGGGTCGGTAAGGCCGGAGATGGCGAGAATCGGCGGATAGGGTTTTTCCCCGACATTGTCGTAAGGGCTGTAGGCGGCGATCCAGCCGTACTCCTCTTCCGATTCCAGCGGATTGCCCCATTCCGGCCATTCCGGCGGCGTCAGCGGCAGGGTGTCGTCGAGCATGGTGTTCAGCACGTCGACGAAGGGCACGGCGGCGATGATGCCGGCGAATTTCTCCGGCGCCATGTTGGCGATCGCCCCCATCAGCATGCCGCCGGCGGAGCCGCCCTCGGCGATGATGTTCGCGTAAGATGTGAACTTCTGTTCCACCAGATGATCAGCGGCTGCGATGAAGTCCTTGAAGGTATTTTCCTTCTTCTCCATCTTGCCGTCCTCGTACCAGGAAAAGCCCTTGTCCTTGCCGCCGCGCACATGGGCGATGGCATAGACGAAACCGCGGTCGGCGAGCGACAGGTTGGTGGTCGAGAAGGACGCCGGGATGCTGATGCCGTAGGCGCCGTAGCCGTAGAGCAGGCAGGGAGCGGAGCCGTCGAGGGGCGTGTCCTTGCGGTAGAGCAGCGAGACCGGCACGAGCTCCCCGTCATGCGAGGGGGCCATCACCCGGCGGGTCACATAGTCGTCGGGATTGTGCCCGGACGGCACCTCCTGCGTCTTCAGAAGCGTCCGCTCGCGGGTGGTCATGTCGTAGTCGTAGAGCTGGCTTGGCGTCGTCATCGACGAATAGGAGAAGCGGATGACGTCCGTTTCGTATTCCGCAGCGCCCTGCAGCCCCAGCGAATAGGCCTCCTCGGCAAAGGCGATCGAATGCTCCTCGCCGGACCTGCGGTCGCGGATGACGATGCGCGGCAGCCCGTCGCGGCGCTCCAGCCAGATCAGGTGGCGGGCATAGGCCATGTGGCTGAGGATCAGCCGTCCCGGCTCGTGCGCAACGACCTCTTTCCAGTTGTCCTTGCCTGGCGCATTGACCGGCGCCTCCATGATCTTGAAGTCCTTGGCCTCGCCGTCATTGGTGAGGATGTAGAAGACGTCGCCGCCCTCGGTCATCGAATACTCGATGCCTTCCTCGCGCTCGGCCACCAGCATCGGCTCCGCCATCAGGTCCTTCGTCGACAGCAGGCGGTATTCCGAGGTCTCGTGGTCGTGGATGTCGATGTAGATGAAATCGTCGAGCAGCGAGCCGCCGACGCCCATGAAGAAGCCCGGATCCGTTTCCTCGAACACCAGCCGGTCGGCCGACTGCGGCTCCCCGACGATGTGGTGGAAGACTTTCGACGGCCGGTGGTTCTCGTCCTGCAGCGTGTAGAAGAAGCTCTTGCCGTCCGGCGCCCAGACACCGCCGCCGCCGGTGTTCTCGATCACGTCGGCCAGGTCCTCGCCGGTCGAAAGATCGCGGATGCGCAGCGTGAAATATTCCGATCCCTTGTCGTCATAACCCCAGATGCCGTGGCTGTGGTCGGTCGAATGGTCGAGGCCGGCAAGCCTGAAATAGTCCTTGCCCTCAGCTTCCTTGTCGCCGTCGAGCAGCAGCCTGCGGCTCGCCTCGTCCTTCGGGTCGGCGTCGTGCGGAATGCGGAAATAGCGCGGCTGCTCGCCGCCGGTGACGAAGGAGGTGCCATAGGCGAAGGGTCCGTCCTTCATCGGCACGGAGCTGTCGTCTTCCTTGATGCGGCCCTTCATCTCGGCAAACAGCGTCTTCTGCAGCGCCTTGGTGTCGGCCATGGCCGCGTCCATATAGGCGTTCTCCGCCTCCAGATGCCGGCGAAGCTCCGGATCGAGCAGCGTCGGATCCTTGAACATCGCCTGCCAGTTCTCCGCCCGCATCCAGGCGTAGTCGTCGCTGCGGGTCAGCCCGTGGCGGGTATCGGAAACAGGCTTTTTCTGAGCGACGGGGGCGGCGGGGAGATCGTGGAAGACGGGCTTGCGGTCGACGGCCAAGGAAGCACTCCGGGTTGGACGGGGAGGAGTGCCAGAGATAGGGGTCGCCGGCCGCGGAGGCAAGGCGGCGGTTTGCGCAGGGCTTACTTGTGTCTCTGCTTCTGGCCAGGCAGGACGCCGTCACGCCAGCTCTCGAAGAACACCACGGCAACAGCGAGGGACATACCAAATACCGGCAGCAGAAGCAGAACGATCTCATTCGTTGTCATTGCTTGAGGCCTTTCAGGATCCATCCACCACCCAAATGTAGGGCTACACCCAGAAAAAAGCAAACGAGCATCGGGATGACCACGCGTGGCAAATCGATTTCGGAGGCAGGCTTGTCATAGACCAGCCGCATCACCGGGGTGAAGGCGCCGATCAGCATCACGCCGATGCCCATCCCGTTCAGAAATGTTGCCCGCAGCTTGATCTGCTCTTTCTTCACATCCGAGAGCGACATGCGTGGCTCCATGACTTCGTCGTCCAGTCCGACCGAATGGGGTCGCCTCATCCTATTTCCCGCTCTGGTAGGTGGTCAATCGTGTCGCCATCTCCTAGGTTCCGGCCGTTCGAATCCCATTGGATGAGGCGGAAAATGAAGAACAAGAAAATCCTCGCCCTGGCCGCTCTGGCACTTGCGGCCGCCTTTCCTGCGCAGGCACTTGATAGCAGCGTCCTGCGGCAGCTGAAGGCGCTCGACATCGCGGAGCGGCGCGAGCAGCGCTGCGACATGGAGGCCATGGCGCGCATCGCCAGGGAGCAGCAGGGCTACAGGCCCGACAAGGTGATCGCCTATACCTTCGCCGATCCGGTGGAGAAGGGAAATCTGGTGCAGGCGCCGGGCGCGGTGTTCCGCAGCCGGGGCGACTGGTATCGCCTCAAGTTCAAGTGCGAGACCGGCGAACGCGGCCTGAAGGTCCACTCGTTCAAGTACAAGGTCGGCGACAAGGTGCCGCGCGACCAGTGGGAACGCTACTACCTCTATGACTGAGGCCGTTCAGCCCGGCAGGTGCGGAACCGTCTTGCGCTCGGGGAACAGCTCGTTGACGATCGTCATGGCGATCAGCGACAGCGGCAGGGCGAGCATCGCGCCGACGGCACCCCACATCCAGGTCCAGAAGATGATCGCGATGAAGACGATGAAGGGGTTGATCTCCCACTGCCGTCCCATGATCGCCGGGAACACGAGGTTTTCCATCATCAGGTGGACGGTGAAGAAAACCGCCGCGGGTGCCAGTGCGAGGATGAGCGATTCATGCGTCAGCGCGCCGCCGAGCGCCACGGATGCCGTCATCAGCGTGATCCCGAGATAGGGGATGAAGCTTGAGAGAAAGGCAAAGATCCCCCACATCACCGGTGATCCGAGCCCGCCGACATAGGCAATCAGCGTCATCGAGATGCCGAGCGCGAGATAGAGCAGGCTCGCCGTGGCGAAGTAATAGCCCAGCACCTCTTCCATGGCGTTCAGCACGCGGATGGCGATCAGCCTTTGGCGGCGGCGCGGAAAGGCCATGATGATCGTGCGGCGCAGCCGTACCCGGCCGTAGAGGAAGAGCAGCAGCGCGGCAAAGAAGATCATCGCCTGGATGATCGCCGGCGTCAGGCTGGCGGTCAGGACGGCGAGCACGCTGCTGCTGTTTTCCAGGAGCTTTTCCATCGACATCGGCCCGGTCTGGAAGGTGGCGGGGCTGATGTTCAGCCATTCCTGCCGCTCGAGGAAGGGCATCATCCGGTCGATCATCTGCTCGATGAGGTCGGGACCGTCGTTGATGAAGAAGGCGGCGGGCTCCGCGAGCGCGTTGACGATCAGAAGCACCACGAGCGCGACACCCGACGACAGGATCAGCGCCGTCCCGAAGCGGGGCACGCCCATGTCGCCCAGCCGTTCGGCGGCCATGCCGAGGATGATGCCGACGACGATCGCGAGCGTGATGGGGATCAGCACCAGCTTCATGTAGGAAACGACCGCGAGGCCGAGCAGGCAGAAGATGCCGATCAGCGCCCAGCTTGCCGCCACCTCCAGCGCATCGCGTCCGAGCGGGGAGAAATCGGTGATGTCGCCGTCCTCGCGCGGCATCGCTGCCGCCTCGGATTTGGCGACGGCGATGTCCGCTCCCTGTTTTGGCCGCCGGCCGTTCGCGCTAGATGCTGCCATGAATTCTGGTCCCCGATGCGCGCCGTCAACGCGCAGCGAAAGGCCGGGTTCCGCGACCTATGCCGAAAGCGTGATCGCGATCCCCCAGGGGTCAAGGAACCGATGCCCTTCGGTCGTTTGCGCGATGGCGATCTGCTGCGCTTCGAGGTTTGCCAGCGTGGTCGCCAGCATTGTCCTGTCGTTGAAATGCAGCGTGTAGCCGGCAAGCCCGGTCATGTTCTCCGCCCGTGGCCCGGCGCCCCGGCTGTTCCAGATGTTGGCCGCCAGATGATGGTGATAGCCGCCCGTGGCCAGGAAGCTGGCGCCGGGATAGTGCGCCATGACCTTGAGCCCCAGGACATCGCGGTAGAAGGCCTCCGCCTGCGGCACGTCGCCCACCTGCAGGTGGATATGGCCGATCGCCGTGCCTTCGGCCATGCCGTTCCAGGCGGACTGCGGCGCGTCGGCCAGCAGTGCCTGCAGGTCGAGCCTTTCGGTCGCCATCGCCACCGTTCCGTCCGCGTTGTGAGGCCATTCCTCCGGCGGCCGGTCGCGGTAGATCTCGATGCCGTTGCCCTCCGGGTCGGTGAGGTAGAGCGCCTCGCTGACGAGATGGTCGGAGGCCCCGTCGAGGCGCAAGCCGGTCGCGGCGGCGTGCGAAAGCCAATGGGCAAGCTCCGTGCGTCCGGGAACCAGGAAGGCGGTGTGGAACAGTCCCGCCGCCTGGCGCGGTGCGCGCGCCGCATCCGGGCGGTGGAGAAGCGTCAGCAGCGGCCGCCCGCCGACGCCCAGCACATGCGCGCTTCCGCCCTCGTCCATCACCCGCAGGCCGATCACCGACTGGTAGTAGCCGGACACCCGATCGAGGTCCGACACCACCAGCTGCACGTGCGCCACATGGGCAGGCCGCGTCAGGGCAAAGAGTTCGGCTGGCATGCTCATCGTCGTGTCTCCGGCGTCTGTCACGAGGGGCGATGGCAGCAGTCTGACTCGTTCCGGTCGTTCATAGAAGCCGCCATTGCATTGATAGGTTGTTCACGCTGCGTTGACGCTCTCGCCGCCACACCAGCCGGAACCGCCGCCAGTCTTGATCACGATCAATGCGGCGAGCGCGGGAAGACGGAGAGTGGCCCTATCGAAAGACGCGTCATCCGTGAGGAAGCAGCATGTACAGGAATATCATCGTGGCGATTGACGTCACGGCACCGGAGAAGGCGGAGCGCATCATTCCGCGCGCGAAGAAGCTTCTCCAGGAGGGCGGCAGGATCGTGCTGCTCGCCGTCGTCGAGGATCTGCCGGGCTATGTGCTGGCCGAGGTGCCGGCGGATATTTCGCTCGACGCCCGCAACGAGGCGGAGAGCCACCTTTCGCTCCTGCGCACCCACCACGATGTGCAGGCCGATATCGAGGTGCGTCAGGGTGCCCCGGCGCGGGAAATTCTCGCTGCCGCGGATCAGCGCAAGGCCGATCTGATCATCCTCGCCTCGCACCGCCCGGACTTCTCCAACTACTTCCTCGGCGCAACCGCCGATCGGATCGTGCGCCACGCCCAGTGCTCTGTTCTCGTCGACCGCTGAACAGATTTATGACCATGAAAGGAATACCGTCCATGGACGTCGAGAAATACAGGATCATCCTTGCCAGGCGCCAGCAGGAGCTGCAGTCCCGCCTGCAGAAGATCGAGGCGGATTTCGAGGCGCCGCGCAATCCCGATGACGATGACCGTGCCGTGGAGCGCAACAACGACGAAGTCCTGGAGGAGCTCGGCGAGTCCGGCCAGAGGGAGCTTGCGGCGATCGAGGCGGCGCTGGCGCGGGTCGAGGCCGGCACCTTCGGAACCTGCGTCCGCTGCGGGAACCCGATCTCTGAGGAACGGCTCGACGTCGTGCCGCACACGCCCTTCTGCAAGACCTGCGCTGCGGCATTGTGACCGACCTAAACACAATGTGAGCTTTTGCGCAGCAAAAGACCTTGCCTCGGAGCGCTCCCCTGATCATTTTCAGGGGCTAGCGCGAAGAGGAAGTGCATGTCTGACCTGGTCCGGTTTGGAAGATCCTACGACTTTCACGAGATCGTTGCCGATGGCATCGTTCACGGGATAGGCATCGTCATGGCGCTGATCGGCGTCACGGCGCTGATCTTCTATGCGACGCTCTGGGCAAGCTACGGCGAAATCGCCGCCGCCTGGATCTATGGGCTCGGCCTGCTGCTCTGCCTGTCGATCTCGTTCACCTACAACATCTGGCCGCACTCGCGCACCAAGTGGATCCTGCGCCGCTTCGATCATTCGGCGATCTTCGTGCTGATTGCCGCCACCTATACGCCTTTCCTGCAGCGCGGCACCCATGAGCCGCTGATCCTCTTCATGCTCGTCGCCATCTGGCTGACGGCGATCGTCGGCATTTCGCTGAAATGCCTCTTCCCCGGCCGATTTGACCGGCTGACGATCCTGCTCTATCTCGGCATGGGTTGGAGCGGCGTGGTGGTCGCGGCGCCGATCTCGCAGTATCTGCCGGAGATCACCGTCTGGCTGATCTTTGCGGGCGGCATCATCTATTCGCTCGGCGTGATCTTTCACGTCTGGGAAAGGCTGCGCTTCCAGAACGCCATCTGGCACGCCTTCGTGGTCGCCGCCTCCGCCGTTCATTATGGTGCCGTTATTACCTGCTTCAGTCTTTCCGGCGCAAATTTTTAACCACATTGATGGTCTGATCCGCCCGGGAGCTGCCTGCTCCGGCTGGTGGACATCGTTTTCGTTCGTCTGCTATGGTGGACGAAAATCAAACATAATGGACAAGCCATGACGTCTGCCCCGATCATCCGCGACGCGACCGAAGCCGATCTTCCCGCGATCACCGCCATTTACAACGATGCCGTCGCCAACACGACCGCCATCTGGAACGAGACTCAGGTCGATCTGGCAAACCGTGAGGAATGGTACCGGCTTCGTCTGGCGAGGGGCTTTCCGGTGCTGGTGGCGGATGTGGACGGGCAGGTTGCCGGCTATGCCTCCTATGGCGACTGGCGTGCCTTCGAAGGCTTTCGCCACACCGCCGAGCACTCCGTCTACATCCACCACGACCACCGCGGCGCAGGCCTCGGCCGCCAGCTGATGACGGCGCTGGTCGCCAATGCCGGAAAGCGCGGCATCCATGTGATGATCGCCTGCGTCGAGGCCGGCAATGCCGCCTCGATCCGGCTGCACGAAAGCCTCGGCTTCCGCAATGTCGGCACCTTCACCGAAGTCGGCGAAAAATTCGGCCGCTGGCTGGATCTGACCTGCCTTGAACTGCGGGTGCCGTTGGCGGCCTAGGTCGCTTCGCCTGTATCGCTTTCACCGGTGCCGACCACCGCTGATCTCGCGCTAGCCCCCTTGCTGCGGCAAATCCGGCGTGCATCCGGAAAAGTCCCGGCGAAAAGGTGGCTTTTTTTGGTGCGGCGTCGGGAACATTCGCGCATCTCCCCTGTTGCCTGAAGCTGAACCAAGGCGAAAACCGAGGGGAAGCCGACCATGACCGACCGTTCCGCACATCATACCTCCCATCCGATCAGCCGCTGGTATTCGATACTGCTGGGCGGTTTGCTCGTCCTGCTCGGCCTCGTGATCGGCGGTGGGGGCCTCTGGCTGATCACGCTGGGCGGTTCCTGGTACTACGCCATCGCCGGGATCGGTCTGGTGATCTCCGGTGTGCTGATATTAAAGGGCAGCATCTCCGGTGCCCTCGTCTATGGTGTGACGTATCTGTTCACCCTCGTCTGGGCATTGTGGGAGGTGGGGCTTCAGGGCTGGCCACTGGTGCCGAGGCTGGTTGCGCCCACCGTCATTCTCGTGCTCGTGCTGCTCGGCGTTCCCGCTCTGCGCCGACGTGATTCAGTTCCGGTCCGCAAGCGCGGCATGGCCGCGGCGATGGCTGTCCTCGCGGCGCTTGGCATTGGAGTGACGGCCGCCCCCTGGATCGAGCCGCCGGCCGTCCTGGCGCAGGTCGATACGGAAGAGGGGGCAGGGAACGCTCCGCCGGCGCCGGCGCAGCCGGGCGAACAGCCTGACCCGGGAGCCGGGATACTTGCCCCCGAGCCCGCCGAGCCACTGGCCGATCAGAGCCCGGGCACCGAGCCTGCGCTCGATACGGAAAGCGACGTCGTTATCAATCCCGAGGTTCCCCGCGATCCAGCCCCCGAAGGCCAGTCAGCGCAAGAGGATCGGCCGGCGCTCGCCATGCGCGAGACCGGCGCCGACTGGCCCGTATGGGGCGGCGACCTTCACGGCACGAAATATTCCCCGCTGACCCAGATCACGCCGGAGAATGTCGACCAGCTGGAGCGCATCTGGGAATTCCAGACGGGCGACCTGCCGGACGCAGACGCGGAAGGCAAGTACTCGCCGGAAAACACGCCGCTGAAGATCGGCGAGAAGCTGTTCGCCTGCACGCCCATGGGCAAGATCATCTCCATCGATGCCGGCTCCGGCAAGGAGGAGTGGCGCTACGACCCGCAGGTGCCGGAAGATGCCATTCCCTATGGTGCGACCTGCCGCGGCGTCGCCTATTTCGAAGTCCCCGATGCCGACCCCTATGACCCCTGCGCTACGCGCATCATCTGGGGCACGCTGGACGCGCGCCTGATTGCCATCGACGCCGAAACCGGCCGCCTGTGCATCGATTTCGGCGACAACGGCATGGTCTATCTCGAGCGCGGACTGGGCCGGACGGTTCCCGGCTGGTACGCCATGTCTTCGCCGCCCGTCATCGTGCGCGGCGTGGCCGTCGTCGGCGCCCAGGTGACCGACGGCAATGCGGAGGACTCCCCCTCCGGCGTCATCCGCGGCTTCGATGCCGTGACCGGCGAATTCGAATGGGCCTGGGACATGGGCCGTCCGGGAGACACCAGCCAGGCCGGGCCGGAGGAGGTCTATACCCGCGGCACGCCGAACATGTGGACGATTGCCGCAGGCGACGAGGAGACGGGCTACGTCTTCCTGCCGATGGGCAATTCCGCCGTCGATTACTACGGCTCCAATCGCAGCGAGCAGGAGAACGAATACTCCACGGCGCTCGTGGCACTGGACGTCACGACCGGCCAGCCCGCCTGGCATTTCCAGACCGTCCACCGGGACGTCTGGGACTACGACCTCGGCAGCCAGCCGACACTGGTCGACTTCCCGACCGACAACGGCACCGTGCCGGCCGTCATCCTCGCGTCGAAGCAGGGCGACATCTACATCCTCAACCGCGAGACGGGCGAATCCCTGTTTCCGGTCGAGGAGCGGCCCGTGCCTCAGGGCGGCGTCGAGCCGGAGTATCTTTCGCCGACCCAGCCGTTCTCGACCTATCACACGCTCGCCTTCCCGCGCCTGGAGGAGGAGGACATGTGGGGCATGTCGCCGATCGACCAGCTCTGGTGCCGCATCCAGTTCCGTCGCTCCCATTACGACGGCATCTACACCCCGCCGACATCGGACCAGCACTGGATCCAGTACCCGGGCTATAACGGCGGCAACGACTGGGGTTCGGTCGCGGTCGACCCGGAGCGCGGCCTGCTGATCGCCAACTACAACAACATGCCGAACCACAACCGGCTGGTGCCGCGGGAAGAGGCGGACGAGGCGGGGCTGAGGGCCATCTACGAGCCGCCGGCCGAAGGCGAAACCCCGCTCGGAGAGGCGGGCCCACAGATCGGCGCGCCCTACGCAATCGACGTCAATGCCGGCTGGCGGGTGAAATACACAGGGCTTCTATGCAAGGAGCCGCCCTACGGCGGGATCCGGGCCATCGATCTGGCCACCGGCGATACCGTCTGGGATCACCCCTTCGGCTCGGCGCGCCGCAACGGCCCGTTCGGCATTCCCTCCATGCTGCCCGTCACCATCGGTACGCCCAACAACGGCGGACCGGCGGTCACCGCAGGCGGGCTGATCTTCATCGCCGCCACCACCGACAACCTGATCCGGGCGATCGATGTGGAAACCGGCGAAACGCTGTGGAGCGACGTGCTTCCGGGCGGCGGCCAGGCCAACCCGCTGGTCGTGGAGGTCAATGGCCGCCAGTTCGTGATCATCTATCCCGGCGGCCACCACTTCATGGAAACGCCGATCAGCGATGCGATCATCGCCTACGGCCTGCCGGAGGACTAGGCGGGCGCCCGGTCCGCGCTCGTCAGCCGCCGACGTACTGGAAATAGGCCCAGGTCAGCACGAAGAAGGCCACCACCGCCAGCACCGTCAGGAGCTTGCGCAGCCCCGGATTGGGCTTGCGGGGCGGTTTCGGCGCCTTCGGCTGCGGCGGGCGCTTGAAGTCGACGACATTGTTGGACATGGCGGCTCCTGACGGGTCGGCCCGATCTGCGGCAGGGCGGTTGAGACCTTGCCAGATGCAATGCCAGACCGGAGCCCGGATGAAAAGCGCCCTCGCAGCGATGCGCGGTCGATTGGACGGAATCTTCGGCGCTTGCGGCTCAGACTTTCGTCCAGTTGAAGCAGCCGGCGGGCACGATGGAATTGCCGACGAGAAGCGCGCCGTGCCGGTAGAACCGGCTCGGGTCTCCGCCGCCGGAGACGTCCACGGCCCAGACCGTGTCGGAGGCGTCCGACCAGACAAGCCGCCCCTTGACCGCAGCCAGACCCGCCAGCGCCTGCGCCGGCGTCACCCCGGGCCGGAAGACCACCATGACCGTATCGTCGGCCGGTGCCGGAAGGGCGGCCAGCGGCCCGGCCATGCAGACGGCGAGAACTAGCGCCATCGGCGACCGCCTCCCACCACCGCCGTCGTGCCGGTTCCGGCGCAGGGCAAGCCCGATCAAGGCGGGGAGCACGCCGAAGACGAAAAACCAGAGCAGGTCCCAGAACAGCGGGTTGTCGACATCCATCCGAATCCGGTGGATGCCGAGGATCCAGTGCGACAGAAGGCTGTCGAGGATGTGCCAGACGCCGAAGCCGATCAGCGCGTTGGCAAAGAGAAGCCGGTCGGCGCCGGCCACGGCAAACGCGGCCCGCGCCCGCCACAGCAGCCAGAGCCCCGCGGCGGCGATCGCGTACATCAGCACGTGGAAGAGCCCGTCGGTCAGGATCAGGAAGCGGATGTCCTGCCGCGCCGCGTCGATGCCGCTCAGGAGATGATGCCACTGCAGCACCTGGTGCAGCAGGATGCCGTCGAAGAAGCCGCCGAGCGCAAACCCGAGTGCATAGCCCGCCCACCGCAGCGAGCTCGAAAACCCGTCGGTGACGCCGGCTGATTGAGGCGCAGCCCGCATGATCCGTCTCCCCATCGCACCCGACCGCCACCGCGGCGTCGTGTCGGACGATCCGAACCGGGCGCGACAGGCGAAGTTCCAGGGGTGCAGCATAGGAGGCGGGTCAGCTCGGAGGCGGTTTCCAAGGCCCGGATCACGCGTCCTCGATCGCGTCGGCGATATAGCCGCCGGTCTGGCGTTTCCAGAGCCGCGCGTAGAGGCCGTCCTGTGCCAGCAGTTCCTCCGGTTTGCCCTCTTCCACGATCCGGCCTTTCTCGATGACCACGATCCGGTCCATCTCCGCGATCGTCGACAGCCGGTGGGCGATGGCGATGACGGTCTTGCCGGCCATCAGCCGCGAGAGGTTCTGCTGCACGGCCGCCTCCGATTCGCTGTCGAGCGCCGAGGTCGCCTCGTCGAGCACCAGGATCGGGGCGTCCTTGAGCAGCGCCCGGGCAATCGCCACCCTTTGCCGCTGGCCGCCGGACAGCTTGATGCCGCGGTCGCCCACGAAGGCGTCGTAGCCGCTGCGGCCTTCGTTGTCCTTGAGGTCCGCGATGAAACCATCCGCCTGCGCCAGCGCCGCGGCCCGTTCGATCTCTTCGCGAGAGGCGTCCGGACGGCCATAGCGGATGTTGTCGCCCACCGAGCGGTGCAGCAGCGCCACGTCCTGGGTGATGACGCCGATCTGCTCGCGCAGGCTCGCCTGCGTCACGTCCCGGATATCCTGGCCGTCGATCCGGATCGCGCCGCCGTCGAGGTCGTAGAATCGCAAGAGCAGGCTGACGAGGGTCGACTTGCCGGCGCCGGAAATGCCGACGAGCCCCACCTTTTCGCCCGGGCCGATCTCCAGCGAGAGGTCATCGATCACGCCGCGGTCCTTGCGGTAGGCGAAGCGCACCGTGTCGAAGCGCACCGCACCGGCCGTCACCACCAGCGGTTTCGCATCCGCCCGGTCGGTCACCGTCGGCGGCGTCGTCATGATCGGCATGGCGTCCCTGATGGTGCCGACCGCCTGGAAGATCTGGTGGCACATGTCGAGGAAGGCCCGTGCATTTCCCTGCAGGCGGTTTCCGATGTAGATGGCGGCGACAAACTGGCCGACGCTGATCGCTTCGCTGATCATGTTCCAGAAGCCGACCGCCAGCATTGCAATCCAGAAAACGGCGTTCACGATGATGATGCTCGTTCCCGTTGTCAGGTAGACGCGCCGCTCCCTTTGCTGGCTCTCCACGGCCTCGGTGAAGACCCTGCGCAGGGCTCCCGCTTCGCTGTCTTCCGCCGCGAAGATCTTCACGGTCTGAATGTTGCTGTAGAGATCCGTCATGGCGCCGACGACGAGACTGCGCTGGCGGGCCGACCGCTTGGAGCGCTCGGCGAAATGCGGGACCGCGACAATGGTGATGAGGACGACGGCCGCCATCCATGCGGATGCCGTCACCGCCAGTTGCCAGCCCAGGCTTCCCAGCAGCAGGAGCGAGCCGACGAACTGGATGACAAAGGGTGGAACGGTCTGGAATGCGATGATGACCTGCTGCTGCACGGCAGAGGATACCTGCGAGAGACGCGATGCCACCTGACCGGCAAACAGGTCATGGAAAAAGGCCAGGTCCTGGCGTTCGACGGCCTTGTGACCCTGCCACTGGATGGCGGCAGGCAGGCAGACCGCGGCGACCTGGGACGTGAGCGTGTTGGCAGTGAATGCCAGCAAGGGGATCGTCGGAAACAGAAGCACGGCCATGACCGCCAGCAGTGGCCAGTCCTGGTTCACGAAGCCTAAGGCGCCATCTGCCGTCACGCCGTCGACGATCCTGCCGAGGTTCCAGATCAGGAAAAGATTGATCGCTTCGACCAGCATGGCGAGCAGGGCGATTGCCAGCAGCACCCACCGGAAGATCCGCACGAAATGCATAAGCACCGCAAACGGCCCGCTCGTCGGCAGCGGCGAATAAGGAATGTCGAGCGGCCGGATCAGCGTCTCGAAGGGACGATAGACGGCATCTGAAACGGACATCCGAATCTCCTCGAGCGCAAGATCGACCTGCACTAGATACGACGGCCGCTCCCGTCGTAAGCCCCCTCGATCAGGGGGCGGAATCTGACCTATGCCGCCCTTACGCCGACCGGCCGCCCTTCCTCAGCATGACCGGCAGGGTCAGCGCCGAGGCGGCCAGGCTGAAGGCGCAGCAGCCGAGCGCCTGGAGGCTCAAGGGAACGCCGGCGTCGATGAGGAGGCCCATGGCGATGGGGGAGGCGCCGCTCGCCAGCACCGCGCCGGCCTCGACGGCGGAGCGGACCCGCGCCAGTTCCCGCGCCCCGAAGAGGTCCACCCAGAGCGCCGTCGCCAGCGTCGATCCGAAGGCCGCCGAGATCGCCATCAGCAGCATGTAGACGGGCGCGATCAGCGGCGTTGAGACATAGCCCAGCAGCAGCATGGCGCCCGCCTGCGGCAGCAGGAAGAAGGGTAAAAGTCGCTTCGGACCGAAGCGGTCGATCACCGGACCGATCAGCACCAGCGACATCGCCTGCACGATGGCGAACGCCCCGAGGCTGCCGGCGACGGTGGCGATGTCCCAGCCCTTCTGCTCGGCCAGCCGCGCCTGGTGAAAGAAGAAGCCGGTGACGATGAAGGGCGTGGCGAGAACGGCGGGAAGCGTCAGCAGCAGGCGCATGTCGCGCCAGAGCGGTGTCGTCGGCGGCCCCGCGTCCGCCTTCGTCTCGCGCCGGCTGCGCAAGGGCTCGTCGCCGGCCACCGGCAGGAAGCGCAGCGCAAACGTCACCCCGATCAGCACCACCGCCGCATTGATCAGCCACCCCGTTCGCCATCCCCAGGCGTCCATGACGAAGACGGTGGCAAAGGGCAGCACGCCTTGCGCCAGCGACAGGCCGAGCGCAATCAGCCCCAGCGCCTTGCCGGCATCGCTCGGAAAGGCGCGGGCGGTCGCCGTCAGCGCCGTATGGGTCATCAGCCCCTGGCCGCCGAGCCGCAGGAAGTAGAAGGCGACGGCGAGGAAGACGGCACCCGGGCTGATGGCGACGAGCACGCAGGCAAAGGCCAGCAGCAGCGCCACCGTCCAGGTGAACCGCCGCACGGTGGTATAGTCGATCAGCCGGCCGGCCCAGGTCAGCGTCAGGGCGCTGACGAAGGTACCGGCCGCATAGGCCGTCCCCAGCCCGCCGTCGCTGAGGCCGAAAGCCGCGCGAAAATGGGCGCCGGACATGGCGACGAAATAGGTCTGCCCGAAGCTCGACAGGGCCATCAGCAGGCCGCCGAAGATGAGCAGCGACCAATTGCGCCGCGAGAAGTCGATGTAGCTCTTGATCATGCGCCGGGGAAAATGAGGGAAGGGAGGGAAAGGATCTAGCGCTTCTGGGGCATGACGGCCAGTCCGGAGCGGACATTGCGACCCGGACGCCTCAAGTCACCTTCGCGCCCCCATGTCGGTCATTTAGGCTGCTGTTGAATTTCCTGGAAGCTGTCGTTCGCCTGGTCAGACAGGATGTGGCAGAGGGTGGCTCCAGACAGTAGGCTGACCGAACCCGACCCGCCGCTTATTTTTGCCCGAGCTCGGAGTTCACAGCAGCAAGCATCTGAAGCAGTTGGGGAGCGGAGAATGGCTTCGGCAGCCAGCCAAGCGGGTCGGCGCCAGCAGCTCTTTCCTTCGTGGCCCCATCGGCATGGGCGGAGATGAACAGGCAACGCAGGCCAAAGCGGTTGCGCAGTTCCTTGGCAACCTCGACCCCGTCGTCGTTGCCCTTCAGTCGGATATCCATCAAGACCAGGTCAGGGCGGGCAGAACCGGCCAGGGCAAGGGCTTCGCGTGCGGTGGAAGCAACGCCGACACAGTCGTAGCCGCCCTCTTCAAGAGCTGCTTCGATCTCCATGGAGACAATCCACTCATCCTCGACGACCATAACGCTGAGCTTTCCAGGTCCCACTGTGTCGGAAGAGCCTTTGTCATCGGTTTGTGCGAGCGCCCGCACCGGCCTGGGGTCGGCGGGAGTGGTGATGAGGATTTCTGCGTGAATCATGTCTGTTCCTGCCTACCAAAGCGAATGACGAAGCGCGCGCCATCGGCATTCTCCGCCTTCAGTGAGGCTCCTAACTGTCGGCACAGGCCTTTCACAAGACCCAACCCAGAGGAGCGACGATTCCTTGGATCCGGGGGCAGGCCAGGACCGTTGTCGTGAACCACGAGTTCCCAGCCCTGGTCGCCACTGAAAAGCCCCACCCTCACACTGCCGCCGATGCTGCCTCCGGCATGTTTCGCAGCGTTCGTCAGAAGCTCGTTCAGGATGAGCGCCAAAGGCATGCCGACCTCGTGGGACAACTCGCCATCGTCGGCACGCACCTCTATGCGCAGCCTGTCGCCTATGGTTGTCGCGGTTGCATCGCAGATTGCCTGGACGAAAGGTGCAGAAGATATCGTTCTAATCTCCTGTGACTCGTGCATCAAGCGCTGGAACGAGCCGATCGCGGTGATGCGCTGAACGACCTCCTCCAGGATGGATCGTGCCTCGTCGCTGCTCGTTTCCCGCTGTGCTGCGGCCATAAGGCCAATGAGCATCTGCAGGTTGTTCTTCACCCGATGATGCAGTTCGCGAAGCAGAACCTCGTTGTTGCGCAGGGATTCTTCCAGCGTAGCCTGAATTCGGCGCCGTTGATGGATTTCTGCATTGAGCTCCCGGATTTTCGCGGCCAAGGCGGGAAATTGGTCCCGCTGCGAATGGAGGCAGCGGACAAAGATGTAGGGAGTACCTTCCATCCGGGTTCTGGCCCCGCGCAGGCGAAATCTGATCAATTCCCCGCTGACATCACGAAGCGTCGCAGCACCGGGAAGGGTCTGGGCGGTTCCGGAGCAGCGCCGCAGGTATTGGATCAGCGCTTCGTGAGGCTGCTCGACAAGATCCAGAAGGGTCCCACCTCGACGAGCGGAGCCGAAGAGGCTTTCCGCAGCTCGATTGGAGAATGCAATCCCGCCGTTGAGATCGACCAGGAATACCGGCTCGTCCAACGCGTCGAGCACCGCGTCCGCCAGATCTTGCCCCATTACTCAGCTTTCTTGAAATATTCTCGCGCATGCGGATCGGGTGCGTCCGTGGGCTTCAGATGCACAACGACGCGGCAGCCCGGATGACCGAGAGCGATCGCTTCCTGAATCTCGACGCGGGCATAGCCGAGATTTTCGGCAGTTATCGAGCCGAATACGTTGGAAGTCATCATGCACAGCGAAGGCCGACCCTCCACCAACCTGCCAAACGGACAGGCGTTATTGCCCAACACGATGCTGTCCTCGCGTTCCTCGATGATGTAAAATTCACCTTGGATGCGGCGCTTTAGATCGACGAGGACGGCTGCGACTTGGTCTCTCGTTAGGTTCTTCACGCCCAGAGACTGGCGATAGGTCTGGTTAATCTGGTCGCCGATGGCGCCGCCCACGATGCTGATGTAACCAGCGGCCTCGTCGATACCGACAACATCCTCGAGCGTTCCCGCCAGTTCGCGCAGCAGCGAGCGCAGGAACACGTCCCGCTCCAGCGGAATATCGAGTTCCTCGAAGGCCCGATCTCCATCGGTCAGCGGCTTGTCGGCAAGCCTCATCCCTGGATCCATTGCATTGATCTCCACTGCTGCCAAGGCTATCGCACAAGGAGGGAGCAAAGACAATGGATTGACCGTAAACCGCCGGCTACGGCTGCTTTCTGGTCTGTGAGATCAGAGTGCCATGTCAGTGATGCGGTCGGAAGCGGTCATGGTGGTCGGCCACGCTCTATGCCAGCCATTTCATCCCCGACCACCAAAATCGGACAGTCCGCAGCCGGCCCCTAATCGAACAGTGCCTCGCCTGAATCCAACGTCCCCTCCTGCCGCCAACCACCCCTCTCGCCCAAAGCAGTCCCCACACCGTTGTGGAACAACCGGCCCCTTTGTACATTGTGCGCTTCCAGAAGGCGCGATCCCCTCGTGGCCAGGTAGAGATTGCGATGCTTCCCAGAATTGCGGTGATCGGCTGCGGCCCGACGGGTTTGTATACCCTGAAGGGTCTCGTCGCATCCACAACACCCCTGTCCATCACCATTTTCGAGGCGGAGGGGGAGCCCGGCAAGGGCACGCCCTATCATCCCGATATCAACGATCCGGCGATGCTCTCCAACATCCCGAGCATCGAGTTTCCGGCGCTGACGGAAACCCTCGTGCAGTGGCTCGAGCGGCAGAGCGATCTGGATCTTGCCCGCCTCGCCATCGCCCGGGAAGCCATCGACGGGCGGGAATTCTATCCCCGCGTCGTGCTCGGAGAATACATGCGCGACCAGTTCCTGGCGCTCGTCGCCATCGGCGCGCAGAACGGCCATGCGATCGAGGTGCTGGAACGCCATAGGGTCACCGACATCGCGCTTCAGACAGACGACATCCGCCTCAAGGTGGAGCGCGCCGACGGCTCGCATCTCGACGCCGTCTACGAACACGTCGTCATGGCGACCGGCCACAACTGGCCGGAGAGCACCGAAATCCGCCCCGGCTACTTCGTCTCACCCTGGCCGGCGACCGCGCTCGGCGCCATCGGCATCGTGCCGATCGGCATCCTCGGCACCTCGCTCAGCGCCATCGATGCGCTGATGACGGTGGCAACCGCCCGCGGCGCCTTCTGCTTCGATGCTAGCGGCGACCTCCAGTACCAGCCGGCGCCGGAAACCGAAGGCTTCCACGTCACGATGATGTCGCGCAAGGGCCTGCTGCCGGAGGCCGATTTCTACTGTCCGCTGCCCTATGAGACGCCAAAGGTCTGCACGGAGGAGGCGGTCGACGCGCTGATTGCCACCGGCCGCCACGACCTGCTGGACGACGTCTTCGAGCTCTTCCGCCAGGAAATCCTCGCCGCCGATCCGGAATATGCCGCCCGCATCGGCCTCTCGCAGCTCAACGTCGAAAGCTTCGCGCCCGCCTATTACGCCGAGCGCACGCAGAGCGATCCCTTCGTCTGGGCCGCGACCAACCTTGCCGAAACGCAGTACAACCGCGAGCGGTGCTATACGGTGCCCTGGCGCTATGCCATCCTCATCACCCATGAGGTGGTCGCCCGCGTCGTCGCCCATCTGGACGAGACGGACCTGAAGCGCTTCCACCGCCATTTCAAGGGCATCTTCATCGACGATTATGCGACGGTGCCGCTGATGTCGATCCGCCGGCTTTTGGCGCTGCGGCGTGCCGGCAAGCTCGACATCCTGAAGCTCGGCGAGGATTACCAGATCAGCGAGAAGGGCCTGGCGCGCGGCGTCACCGTCACCGTCGGCGGTGAACGGCATGTGTTCGATGCCTTCATCGATGCGACCGGCCAGGAGACGCTGTCGGCGACCGACCTGCCGTTCCCGACGCTGGTGGCTCAGGGCGGCGTGCGCCGGTCGGCGACGCCCAAGGCCGGGGCGCTGATGGCGGAAGACGGTTCGGTGGAAATGGTGCGCACCGGCGGCATCGACATCGACGATCTCTACCGGCCGAAGCTCTCGGCGCCGCTCTGCGACCGGCTCTATTGCGCGGCGATCTCCTTCCTGCTGCACAAGCAGCCCTTCGTGCAGGGCATCACCAGCGCCTGCGAGATCGGCGAGACGGTCTCGGCGGCGATCCTTGCCGACGTCGATACCGAAGGCCGCGTGCCGCTGTTTCAGCTCTCCGCATAGACCGGGTCGCCGACGGCGATCCGGCTTTCCGCCGACGGCGTGCCATAGGCGCCGAAGTTGCGGCCGTTGTGGCGCATGATGGTACGCAGCACGTTCGGGTCCTCGACCACGCCGGGCTGGGCAAGCAGCGTCATGCCGCAGCGTCGCGTCGGCTCGGTCACGGCAATCTCGGTCCCGCCGATCCTCAGTGTCCGGCCGATCCAGTCGTTCTCGACAAAACCCTCGCCATCGAAGCTCTCGATCAGCACCGAGGGCCGGAAGCGACGGCGGTCGAGCTCGCTGAAGGCGCCGATGCCGGCGAGATGATCAAGCGAGGCCGTCGTCACCAGGTGCAGGGGGGCCGTGGTGTAGCGGTTGGAAATGACCGGAAAGCGCAGGTCGCCACCCTCCAGAACGCCGTCATAGACGCCGACGCCGGCATAGAAGCCGAAATGCGCCGTCAGCCGTTCCTCAAGCGCGGAATCGTCGAGCCAGAGGGCCGCGCCGTCGGGAAAGCGGATCTGCGGCATGGCCGCGTCGCCACCGGCGCCGTCCAGAAAGAGCGCCGGCCGCCAGCGCGGCTCCTTCTCCGGTGCCGCCGCAAGGCCGGTCGCGCGGTCGAAGAGCCCGAACCGTCGGTCGCCGGCAACGCCCTGCGGCGAGACCGCGATGTCGGCAAGCGCCTCGCCGCCGACTGAACTCACCGGATATCGCCAGACTTCCGCAACCCGACCGATTTCTCTCATGCACATGTCCCTTGTCTGCCTGCGGCACCGTCAGAGAAGCCGCGGGGAGGGATGCGGTTCCATGGAGGCCGCACAAGAGGGGCCGGCCTCGCCTCTGTCGTGCGCCGCGGCAAGGTCCGCAGCCGGTGCTGGATACGCTGGTGGCCGAGATCCAGAACGGCTTCGGCCGCCACGATCCAATGGAACGGCGCCACGGTGCCGCTGCGATTCAAACCGCGGCAACTCGAAGCAGTTGCAGTCGAACCAGTCGTTCTGGCCTGCCTTCCATGTCAGGCCTGGGAGACCACCGCCTGGATGCGCACGCGTGCCCCCTCCGGCGGATAGCTCACGTTCACGGTGCCGCCGAGTTGTCCGGTCAGCACGCGATCAAGCAAGGTCGTGCCGAAGCCGCGGCGGGTCGGAGGCGTGACGGGAGGACCATTGCTTTCGGTCCATTCCAGATGGAGCATGGTGCCGCCCTCCGTCCGCTCGGTCGTCCAGCCGACGGTAAGTTGTCCGTCCGGGACCGAAAGCGCACCATATTTTACAGCGTTCGTGGTCAATTCGTGCACGGCCATGGCAAGCGGGACGGCGGCGTCGACAGGAAGATGGAAGACCCCGCCGTCGAGCGTCAGCCGCGTGCCGTCATCATAGGGTTCCAGTTCCGCGAGGATGATCTTCTGGAGGTCGGCTCCGGTCCATTCATTGTCGGTCAGGAGCGTATGGCTGCGGGCCAGCGAGGACAGCCGGCCGGTCATTCCCCGCTCGAAAGCCTCCATGTTGTCCGACGTGCGAATGGTGAAGTTCATGACGGATTGAACCGTGGCCAGAGTGTTCTTCACGCGGTGATGCAGCTCGCTTATCAGCAGCGCCTGACGCTCCTTCGCCGCCTTCTCGCTGGAGATGTCGCGCACCTCGATGATGGTCCCGATGGTCTTGGCGTCCTCGTCCCGGATGGGACTCGCCGTGAAGGCGATCGGGTAGAAGCTCCCGTCCTTGTGGACGAACACCTCTTCCCCCTGTTCCTTGTTGTTCTGGGGAAAAGCGCGGTCGATGGCGCATTCATGGATCGGAAAGGGGCGACCGTCGGGATAGGTGTGGTGCACGACATCGTGCAGCGGGCGTCCCTGCGTTTCCGCAAGCGTATAGCCGGTCAGCACCTCGGCGGCCGGATTCATGTAGATGCAGTGCTGCTGCTCATCCATGACGAACACGGCGACGGAGGCATTGTCCAGCACCGCATTGAGCCGCCGCGTCGTCTTGCGCAGACGCTCCTCGGTGTACTTTCGGTCCGTGATGTCGAGCACAAATTCGAAGCCCGTGCCGTCGGGCAGCAGCTTGGCAGCGAACAGCGCCCACCATCGGGAGCCATCCTTGCGGATATACTCCTTTTCGTAGGGCGTGGTGTTGCCCTTCGCCTTCAGTTCAGCGAAGGCACGCTCGGAATCCTGCATCCACTCGGCAGGGGTGAGGCGCTGCCAGGTGAGGCGTCCGGTCTCCAGGTCCTCCCGGCTGTAGCCGCCCATGCGCAGAAACGCGTCATTGGCATCCGTCAGCAGCCCGTCCATGTCGAAATAGATTGCACCGACCGTCCCGATCTCCAGGGCCGTACGGAACCTCGCCTCGCTGACGCGGAGCGCCTCCTCGGCACGCGCCCGCTCGACGGCCGCCCAGGTGCGCTCGGCCACCTCCCGTACGAGCGCGATGTCCTCCTCGCTCCAGCGACGCGGCTCGGCCGAATGCAGGAACAGGAGCGCAATCAGCCGTCCCGCCTTGACCAGTGGCACCGCGAGCTGCGCGCGGACACCGAGTGCGTGATGAGCACCGGCCGCAGGTGTGCCAGCGGTGCGGACGTCAGTGTCGAAATCTTCGATGGCGACGAGCTCACCCGATCGGTAGGCGGCAGCGATGTCCGGGCCGTAGCTTTCGAGATTGTGACGCCCCGCGACGGAAGCCACTCCCTCCGCCCGCCAGTCCCCCTCGATATGAAGGTGAACGCCGTCTTCCTCCATCTCCGAATAGCCGACGCGCATCGCCCCGAGGTGCCGGCCCAACAGCTCGGCCGCGGCCGTCATGACCCCGCGCGGAGCGGCGATTTCCCGCAGGCGGTCGCTGAGATCGAGCAGGAAATGGGCTGCAACCTGCATCTTCGAGATCGCATCCGGCTGTGCATGTGGGTAGGATCGCGGCGATGCTGAAAGCATAGCATTGTCGTCCATTTCATTGTCCCATGATGATGCCGGTGATACGACAGTAGCAGCATGAAACCTGATATTGAAGCAAGAACTCGGAATGTCACTCGCGCGATATATCAATCCAGATCAAGAACTCGACTTCCAAACGGCCAGGGTCCGGTCGCCGGATCGTCCGATGCGGCAGCTTTCGGGGCTGAGCGTCGAGCATGTGCGGCTCCCGGACGAACGGTTCGAGTACAAGGTCGTCGGCACCAGTCATTACCTCGCCCTTCACGACATTGAGTTGCAGGACGGCGAGGCCGAGCTCGCAAACGGCGCCCGCTCTCACTGCCACTCCCTCGCCGACCGGCTGACCTTCGTTCCGGCCGGATGTCAGGTCGCCGGCTGGTCCGTGCCGAAGAACCGCAGGAACAGTTTCACGGCGCTGTATTTCGATGCAACGACGCTGGTCGAGGAATTCCGCACCGGCTTCACGGCCAGCAGCCCGCCACCTTTCCTGTATGCCTTCGACCCGTCGCTTCGCACGACACTCGAAAAGCTGGCCAATGCCGTTTCGACCGGTGTGGGTGCCGCCTACCTGGAATCCCTGTGCCTGGTGGCGGTGGGTGAACTGCTGCAGATACGCCCTTCGGTCTCGGCCCAGCGCCTGAGTGAAGCTCAGATGGACCGGCTCCTGGAGTTCGTCGAGGCGCATCTGGAAGACGATCTCTCCGTCGAGGATCTCGCAAAAGTCCTGGATCTGAGCCGGTTCCATTTTTCGAGGATCTTCAAGACGACGACCTCCCGGTCCCCCTATCAGTTCCTCCTGGAACGCAGGATCAGGCGGTCCATGGATCTGCTGCGTTCGTCGACCCTCTCCATCGCAGACATCGCAACGAAATGCGGCTTCCGCAGTGTGCCGCAATTCGAGGAAGCGTTCCGGCGCAGCATGGGAACTCGACCCATCCGATACCGGGCTGACCTGGGATAGCGCGTCAACAGCCGGTAAGACGCGGCCGGCACAGGCGGATTGCCGCGAGCAGGCCGACACTTAAGATCGCGTCGTGCCCTGGCTCGCCGAGGCAGACCGCCGTGGCCGTCAGCTGCCCCTCGATGTCTTCTGCAGGCAAGTCCGGGTTACCGGCCCTCGTCGCCTATTCGATCGGCTCGAACACCATCGAATGGCCGTTGATGCAGTAGCGCAACCCGGTCGGCGGCGGGCCGTCGGGGAAGACGTGGCCGAGATGGCCGCCGCAGTTGGCGCAGCGCACTTCCGTGCGCACCATGCCGAAGGCAGTGTCGCGATGTTCCGTCACGGCGCCGGGCTTGGCCGGCTCGAAATAGCTCGGCCAGCCGCAGCCGGCGTCGAATTTGGTGTCGGAGACGAACAGCGGCTCGTCGCAGGCGGCGCAGCGGTAGAGGCCCTTCTCGGTGCTGTCCCAATAGGGGCCGGTGAAGGGGCGTTCCGTACCGTGCTCGCGCAGGATCCGGTACTGATCCGGCGTCAACTGCTCGCGCCACTCCGCGTCGCTCTTCTCAATGCGTGGTTTCGTCGCGTCTGACATGGGGGATCCTTTCGTTGCGCCTAAGATAGGTGGCGAGGAGTCGCTGGAAAAGCCCCCGATCACGCCAACGTTTGCGCGCAAAAGCCTTGAGGCGTTGATTTCTTTCCCATATGGGGATGTATGCAATCCGTCCGAGGGGGCGATCCGAACAGAATCAGGCAGGAGACGATATGGCCGATCAGGCGGCAGTGACGTTGTTGTGTCTTTTCCTACCGTTCCTGGCAGCAGTCCTTGCGCCGGCGGTCATCCGCGCTTTCGGCCATGCCGGAAGCTGGCTTCTGGCACTGGCGCCGCTCCTGTCCTTCCTGCATTTCCTGACCTTCCTGCCGGAGGTGGCCGATGGCGGCGTGGTCACCGGCGGCTTTGCCTGGGTGCCGAGCCTCAACCTGTCCTTCTCCTGGTTCCTCGACGGCCTGTCGCTCACCTTCGCGCTGCTGATCACCGGCATCGGCACGCTGATCGTGCTCTATTCCGGCGGCTACATGAAGGGCCACCCGCAGCTCGGGCGTTTCCTCTGCTTCATCCTGCTGTTCATGGGCGCCATGCTCGGCCTCGTCGTCTCCGACAGCTTCCTGATGCTCTTCGTCTACTGGGAGCTCACCTCGATCACCTCCTTCCTGCTGATCGGCTTCGATCACGAGCGCGAGGCGGCCCGCCGCTCGGCCCTGCAGGCGCTGGTGGTCACCGGGCTCGGCGGCCTGTCGCTGCTTGCCGGCCTGATCTTCCTCTGGAACATGACCGGCGTCACGCAGCTCTCGCTGCTCGTCCACGTCGGCGACGGCCTGCGCGAAAGCCCCTTCTACCTGGCGGCCCTTATCCTGCTGCTCGGCGGCGCCTTCACCAAGTCGGCGCAGTTCCCCTTCCACTTCTGGCTTCCCAACGCCATGGAGGCGCCGACCCCGGTCTCCGCCTACCTGCATTCCGCCACCATGGTGAAGGCCGGCGTCTACCTGCTGATGCGGCTGAACCCGGTGATGGGTGCCACGCCCGCCTGGGAGATCCTGCTGCCGCTCTTCGGTGGCGTGACGCTGATTGCCGGCGCGTTTCTGGCCATCCGCCAGACCGACCTGAAGCTGATGCTCGCCTATACGACCATGGCCTCGCTCGGCCTGCTCGTCATGCTGACCGGCTTCGGCACGCCGCATGCCATCGAGGCGGCGGTGCTCTATCTCGTGGCCCATTCGCTCTTCAAGGGCGCGCTCTTCATGGTGGCGGGCCTCGTCGACCATGAGGCCGGCACCCGCGAGGTGACGAAGCTCGGCGGCCTCCGTTCCGTCATGCCGATCACCTTCGTGGCGGCGCTTCTGGCAGCGCTCTCCATGGGCGGCCTGCCACTCTTTCTCGGCTTCCTTGCCAAGGAGGAGATCTATTATGCGCTCGCCCACGGCGACCTGCGCGCCATGCTCTTCACGCTGGTGGCCATCGTCGGCAACGGCCTGATGCTGGTGGTCGGCTTCACCGTCGCGCTGAAGCCCTTCCTCGGGCCGCATGTGGAGACGCCGAAGCACGCCCACGAGGGGCCGCTGCTGATGTGGCTCGGTCCCGCCGTTCTCGCCGGTCTCGGCCTGCTCGGCGGCATCTTCTCCGGGATCGCCCACCGCTTCGTCTCGACGCCCATGGCAAGCGCCGTCGCCGGCGAGCTGCGGCCGGTCGACATCACCACCATCCCGCATCTCGGCATGCCGCTGCTTCTCTCCGTGGTGACCGTCGCCTTCGGCGTCGCCGTCTATCTGCAGATCGACCGGGCGCGCGCCATGATGGTGCGCCTGCTGGCCGCCATCGGCAACGGCCCCGACCGCGGCTTCGACCACGTCATCTCCGGTCTGGTGCGCCTCTCGGTCGCCGTCACGCGGATGGTGCAGCCGGGCCGGCTTGAGATCTATGTCACGGCCACCTTCATCTTCCTGGCGCTGACGCTCCTGGTGCCGCCCTTCGTCTACGGCGAACTGCCCGAATTGCCGGCCTGGCCGACCGACGTGCTGTTCCACGAGTGGGCGATCATTCTTCTGGCGGTGATCGGCCTGTTTGCGGTGCTGCGCGCCTCCGACCGACTGACCGCCATCGTCTCGCTCGGCATCCAGGGCTTTGCCGTCGCCGTCATCTTCCTGCTCTTTGGCGCGGCCGACCTGTCGTTCACCCAGTTCATGGTGGAGACCCTCTCGGTGGTCATCCTGGCGCTGGTGATGACCAGGCTTCGGCTGTCGCCGCGCGATCACCGTCCGCTCGGCCAGATGCTGTTTGACGCGACGATCGCCATTTCCTGCGGCCTCGGCTTCACGCTGATGCTGATGAAGTCGACGCAGGGGCCGTTCAACGCGCATCTGACGGAATTCTTCAACGCCTATTCCAAGGTCATCGCCCATGGCGCCAATGTCGTGAACGTCATCATCGTCGACTTCCGCGGCACGGATACGCTGGGCGAGATCGGCGTGGTGATGATCACCGGCCTGGCGGTGCTGGCCCTCATTCGCGTGCGCCCGCGCAACCCGCTGCCGCAAACAAGGGTCGAGGCGCCTGCCGATGGAGATCGCCCATGAACACGCTGATCCTGCGCACGGTCGCGCCGCCGATCACCGCCCTGATGCTGGTCTTCTCCGTCTTCGTGCTGCTGCGCGGCCACAATGAGCCGGGCGGCGGCTTCATCGGCGGGCTGATCGCGGCCTCCGCGCTCGCCATCTACGGCATCGCCTACGGCGTCTCCGCCGTGCGCCGCGCCATCCGCTTTCATCCCATGGCGATCGCCGGCTTCGGGCTGCTCGTCGCGACGCTCTCCGGCTTCGTCTCGGTCTTCGTCGGCGTCCCCTTCATGACCGGGCTCTGGATCTATCCGCGCATCTTCGGCGTCGAACTGCCGCTGGCCACCGTCATCTCCTTCGATATCGGCGTCTATTTCGTCGTCCTCGGGTCGATCGCCTCCATTGCGCTGGCGCTCGAGGAAAGGGAGTTCGACTGATGGAAACCCTGTTCTCCGTCCTCATCGGCATCTTCTTCGCCTCGGCGATCTATCTGATGCTGTCCAAGCACACCGTGCGCATCCTGCTCGGCTTTGCCATTCTCGGCAATGCGGTGAACCTTTTGCTGTTTACGGCCGGCCGCCTGACGCGCGAGGTTCCGCCGATCATTCCGCTGGCGGCGGATGTCCTGCCGGAAGGTGCCGCCAACCCGCTGCCGCAGGCATTGATTCTGACCGCCATCGTCATCTCGTTCTCCTTCTTTGCCTTCCTGCTGGTGCTCACCTATCGCGGCTACCAGGAGCTCGGAACGGACAACACCGACGAGATGCGACTTGCCGAGCCGAAGGATGAACCCCTTCCTCCGCTCGGTTACTGATAGGAATACGGACGCGATGGCTGTACCGACGACTGCCCCGATTGACCTCTCCGCCGCCATGGTCATGGCGCCGACGGCGCTTGCCGACTGGCTGGTGATCGCGCCCATGGCGCTGATGATCACGCTCGGCGCCGTGTTGATGATGGTCCGCCACCGGATCTGGCTGCACGGATGGATCGCCATCCCGGGGCTGGTGGCGCTCGTCCTGATGGAGGGGCTGCTGGTCTACAGGGTCGCCGTCGACGGTCCCTTCACGATGACGGCGGGGCGCTGGCTGCCGCCCTTCGGGATCTCGTTCACCGCCGACCTGATGGGATCGCTGCTGGCGCTCGCCTCCGGCCTCGTGGCGCTGGCGGCCGGCATCTACGGCCTGCGCGACATCGACGCCACCGGCCGCCGCTACGGCTTCTACCCCTTCCTGCTGCTGCTGATGGCCGGCGTCACCGGCGCCTTCCTGACCGGCGACATCTTCAACCTCTACGTCTGGTTCGAGGTGCTGCTGATCTCCTCCTTCGGCCTGCTCATCCTCGGCTCGGAGCGGCAGCAGATCGACGGCGCGCTGAAATACGCGGTCCTCAACCTGCTCGGCACGACGCTCTTCCTGATCGCCGTCGGCTATGTCTATGCGATCTTCGGCACCCTCAATATGGCCGACATCGCCCGCCAGGCGAACGACTACCGCGGCACGGCGCCGCTGATGACGCTGAGCGCGCTCTTCATCCTGGCTTTCGCCATGAAGGCCGCGGCCTTCCCGGTCAACTTCTGGCTGCCGGCCTCCTACCACACGCCGCGCATCGTCGTGTCGGCGCTCTTCGGCGGGCTGCTGACCAAGGTCGGCGTCTATGCCCTGATGCGCGTCATGGTCATGCTCTTCCCCGTCGAGCGCGAGCAGCTGAGCTTCTTGCTCGCCATCATCGCGGCGCTGACCATGGTCATCGGGGCGCTCGGCGCGCTGGCGCAGAGTGACCTCAGACGGATGGCCGGTTTCGCGGTGATCGCGGGCATCGGCAACATCATCGCCGGCGTGGCGATCGGCGGCGTGCCCGGCGTGTCCGGCGCCATCCTCTATTCGCTGCACTCGATCATCGTCATGACGGCGCTCTATCTGCTGATCGGCGAGGCGGCCCGCATCGGCGGCTCCTGGTCGCTGCAGACGCTGGGCGGCCTCTACCGCGACGCCCCCTGGATCGCCGCGGCCGCCTTCGTCATCTTCTTTGCCGCCGCCGGCCTGCCGCCGTTCTCCGGCCTCTGGCCGAAGATCATCCTCCTGAAGGCCGCGCTCGACATCGGCGCCTGGTGGCTGTCGGCAGCAATCCTCATTTCGGCGCTGATCCTCACGCTGACGCTCGGCCGGGTCTTCCTGCTCGCCTTCTGGCGGCCGCGCATCGAACCCTCGGCAGTGCCTTCCGCCGCCGGCGCGCTGCAGCGCTCCGCGCCGCTTGCCGGTCTCGTGGCCATCATCGTCTTCTTCGGGATCTTCCCGGACCTGCCGGTGCGGCTGTCGCAGGAGGCGGCCGCCACCCTTGCCGATCCGAGGGCCTATATCCAGTCGGTGTTTCCGACAGGAGGTGCTGAATGACGACCTATGTCTTCAACGTGATCTTTGCCGTCATCTGGGTGGCGATCACCGGCAGCGCCACGCTGCTCAACCTGGTCTTCGGCTTCTTCCTCGCGTCGCTGGCGCTCTGGATCGTCCGCGGCGAGATGGGCGGCCCCGGTTACTGGAGGCGCGTCAACCGCATCATCTCGCTGGTGCTGCTCTTCCTGAAGGAACTGGCGCGCTCGGCCTTCCGCGTTGCGGTCCTGGTGCTCAGCCCGCGCCTCGTCGTCAAGCCCGGCATCTTCGCCTTTCCGCTGACGGTCGAGCGTGATTTCGAGATCACGCTGCTTGCCAACCTCATCACGCTCACCCCCGGCACGCTGTCGGTGGATGTCTCCGAGGACTGCAAGACGCTCTACGTGCATGCCCTCGACTGCTCCGACCCTGAGGCCGCCCGGCGCGACATCGCCGAAGGCTTCGAACGCAAGATCCTGGAGGCCTTCCGCTGATGACGGCCCAAGCCATCACACAGTCTGCCGTACACTTCGGCCTCGTCGTCCTCAGCGTCGCCTTTCTGCTGACGGTCTGGCGCGTCATCCGCGGCCCGACCCTGCCGGACCGGGTGATCGCGCTCGACATGCTGGTCGGCATCGTCATGGGCTTCATCGCCCTGATCGCGATCCGCACCGGCTATACGCTCTATATCGACATCGCCATTTCGCTCGGCCTCGTCGGCTTCCTGGCGACCGTGGCGCTCGCCCGCTTCATCCTGTCGCGCAAGCGGCGGGAAGGGGAGGACGGCTCGCCGCCCGAACCTCTCCCGGAACGTCCGGATGCCACGGTCGAACAGCCGGCCACCCCGGAATCGATCCCGGTGGCCTCCGAAGCCCCGGAACCCGTACCCGCCGGCACCGCCACGCCGGTCGCTGCCCCTGCCGCCACCGCCAGGCCGTCGCCCAGCAAGTCTGAGGTGACCAAGGCAAGCGCGGCCAAGGTCAAGATCGCCAAGGCCAAGGCCAGGGGCAAGGCCGCCGGCGCCGACCAGACAGCATCCGCATCGGCTGCAGCCGCAGCGCCCGCCAAGCCGAAGCCGCCGCGCAAGCCTGCGGCTAAGCCCGCCGCCAAGCCGGCCGCCAAGAAGGAGACACCGTGATGGATATCATTCTCGCGCTGATCACCGCACTGCTGATCATCACCGGCGCCGTCTTCACCTTCGCGGCCGCCGTCGGCCTGAACCGCCTGCCCGATCTCTATGCCCGCATGCATGCCGCCTCCAAGGCCGGCACGGTGGGATCCGCGCTGATGCTGATCGCCGTCGGAATCCATGCCGCCGACCTCGCCATTCTGGCGCGCTCGTTCGCCGGCTTCCTGTTCTTCGTGCTGACCGCACCGGTCTCCGCCCATCTGCTGGCCAAGGCCGCGCACGAATCAGGCTACCCGCTGTCGGACATCTCGGTGCAGGACGAAATGCGCCGCCGCCAGGAACAGGTATAGTTTCCAATTTCTATACAGTGCGAATAATTGCGTAAGCGATGTGAGAAACGCTCGCAATCATGCGCTAGTGGACTTCGTTCTGCGGAAAATTTAGGCTTACCGCTCTATTTTGTGCTTTGAAACTCACATTCAAAGATGCTAAACCATCCGCAGTTGATTACACTGCCGATCAAGAACACCGGCGCTACTTAAAAGATCTCCGCAACAGTCTTATTTATGCAAGATCTTGGAACCGACGCAGCAGTAGTTTCTTTAAGCTGATGTTCAAGAAGCTTGGCGGGCCTTTCCTCAAAGCAGGTGGCCGGCCCATGTCGCGTGTTCGGGAGCCGCCCGATCGGCCAAACGAGCGAGATCCCACGCGGCGCAGCGAAAACCGCGCGCTGTGTGGAACAATAAGAAAATGGAGACGTAAAATGACAGAAACGGCCTTGGACAAGGGACATGACCTTTTGGTGGAGCTGACCGCCGATATCGTTGCGGCCTATGTGAGCAACCACGTCGTGCCCGTTGGTGATCTCGGAGGCCTGATCTCCGACGTCCATACAGCTCTCAGCAACACCACCCAGCCGGTCGCTGCGGCGACCGTGGCGGAAAAGCCCAAGCCGCCGGTATCGATCAAGAAGTCGATCGAGGAAGATTACCTGATCTGTCTCGAAGACGGTCAGAAGTTCAAGTCGCTGAAGCGCCACCTGATGACCCACTACAACATGACGCCGGAAGAATACCGCGAGAAGTGGGGCCTGCCGTCCGACTATCCGATGGTCGCGCCGGCCTATGCGGAAGCCCGCTCGCGGCTTGCCAAGCAGATGGGCCTCGGCCAGCGCCGCAAGCGCGCCGCGAAGTAACGCCTCCCGCCGAAGCATTCAGATCGAGGGCCGTGAAGCACCTGCTTCCGGCCCCTTCTTTTTGAGGGGTATTGCCTCTATTCCTCCCGCTGCCCCGGCGATTCACGGTCGCGCGCGTAGAGCCTCTCGAGCGGGAAGGGCGGCAGCCAAGCCTCGCGGCGGATGGTCCAGAGCTCGTAGGTCGGCACCAACTGGTCGGGCGCATCGAGGGAGCCGAGGTTCACCTCGACCTCGTCGCCGCTGCGTCCGAACACCGGCGAGCCGCAGCGGCGACAGAAGAACCGCCCGCCATACTCCCCCGTCTCGCCGCTCACCGTCACCGCATCCTCCGGGAAGATCGCCGAGGCATGAAACAGCGCCCCATGGTGCTTGCGGCAGTCGAGGCAGTGGCAGATCCCCACCCGATACGGCTGCCCCGTCGCCACGATCCGCACATCCCCGCAGAGGCACCCGCCCGTGAATGTTTGCATGACTGGTTCTCCTCCAGACGGTCAGGTGAGGGAGGAGGGTACGATAGCGGGGGCGGGGGTGGCAAATGGGAGGCGCCGTGGGATGCGGTGAAGCTCACCTTGACCGATACCTTGCGACGTCAACCTCTGTCATAACCGCCGTGCCGCTCTCAAGATCAGCGATGAAGTAAGCGCCGGTGACATTCTTCGTCAGGCTCGCGACAAGCGTCTTATCTAACGGCTGACTGGTGGAGCAGCTTACGCCTATGCAGAAAGCGAGGCGGCTTATCAACAAGCGCAATAAGAACAACCTGTGATTCTACTGAATCACAGGTGCAACCGCTTGCGCGAATCTGAACATTACAGGAACCTGTGTGACGGAGCCGCTGATTCTCGCCAAAGACTAAACTGCTCCGTCACCGCAACCAAGCCGAAAGGACGGCCTAGCTATGAGTGGATATCTACTAATTAACCCGCTGAACGAGTCGGTCAAGTGTCCTGAGGCACCAAACAGGAAACTTCTACATGCCTCACAATCTCATTATCGGTTACGACTTGATCCCGCCGGGACAGAATTATGAAGCTGTCCAGAACCACATAAAGCAGCTTGGGCCGTGGTACAAACTCCAGTACTCGTTATTCTACGTCCACTCCCAAGTTGATACTCAAACGGCCCATGACTTCATCCGTCGAGCGATGGACGCTGGAGATAAGTTGGCCGTCATAGACGCTCGTGACGCGTTCGTTAGCAACGTCCCTGTTGCTGATTTGGTGGCAATCAGAGACGTCTTCACGAAAGGCCCGGTCTACGTTCCCGCCTGAAGCTATTGGAGGAAACGCGCCACCATCCGCTAAGACGCTGTCAATCATCTGACGCGTTCGAATGACTCACCTTCCCAGGCTTCGGCTTGGGAGGGGTTTCGGATCAGGCGGCGTCTTCAGCATACGCCGCACGACTTCATCGCTTCTTTCTGGTCTGTTTTCTCATTGGAGTCTGGCATGGAACAAGAACCTATTTTTAGAGCTATGCTGAAGGATCGGGTCAAGCGCAACCGTAAGGTGGCGAACAGACTTGGTAGGCTCTGTATGTCTTGGAGCCATCTTGAGTTAGACCTAACTCTACTACTTCATCGCCTGATGGGAATTTCTGACCCAACCGTCAACAACACTATCCTTGGCGTGATGGGCCTTAGAGAAAAAATTCAAGCTCTCCATACGATTGGGTTTAAGCGCGCTCCATCTCCAGACTGGTACGCCTCATTGTCAAAAGTCCTCAACATGATCGACAATGAACTAAGGCCGGAGCGCAACAGGATGATCCATGACTTCTGGATAACCGACATCGACGGAGATCTTCAAAGGTCGCGGCTAAACCCTAGGGTCGTCAATACTCAGTCGAGAGCAAAGGCCGTACAACTATCTGTAAATGCGAAAATAACGCCTGAATTAATGTCGCTTCTGTGCCAAAACATTGAAACAGCAAGCGTGGCAATCAATCTGATGAGCCATGATCTGAATGCGAAGCCATTTCAAGATACAGCTCGCGCAAAAAATCCTGCCCAGAATCAAAGCAAGGATCAAAATTAGCCAGAACCGTCATCCCGGCCGCAATCATTTCAGGCGTGATTTCAACCCCCTCAGTCTTGCCTGTGCCGGCCTGTCGCGAATCATTACCCATTTTGCACCGTGGTACGTCAAGTATACAACTGGGACAAAAATCCTACATCAGATTTCCGTCCCTCCAAAAACCTTCCAACAAAATCAATGCCGAGTGCGATTTCTCGCAGCTTCCACCGTCCCCGTGCTTCCTCTATGGGTGTATGAATAAATTCCTATTTTGCGAGGAGTTATCATGCCCCAGGAGAGCCACCGCCCGCCGGAGCGAAGAGATCCGGATGTCCCCTTCGAGATCGTCTGGCAGCCGCCGCTCACCCGGCGCATGTCCGATCGCAGCATCTGCCGCATCGTGCGTCAGATGGTTTCCGAGCTGCTCCTGCTGCTCGGCGACCGCGTCATGGTGCGCCGCGACCGGCGAAGGCTGGCCTGCCATGTGCGGCAGATCTCCATGTATGTCTGCCACGTGGCGCTGCGCATGCCGCAGCAGGATATCGGCGCAGCCTTCGGCCGCGACCGCACCACGGTCAGCCATGCCTGCCACGTGGTGGAGGACCGGCGCGACGACCGAGTCTACGACGAATTCGTCTCGGCGGTCGAGCGCATCGTCGTCGCCGTCTTCGCCAGTTCCGAGGTCAGCGGCCATGACTGATCGCGTGAAGACTGTGGCCGCCGGCCGGGACCTCTGCACGACGCCCGCCGAGCGGCGCGATCTTTTGCGGCTGCTGCGCCGGCTGTTGCGGGGACCGGTCGAGATGGGGGCAGGCGATGGCGCCGCCCTGCGGGTGGAGGGCGAGGACCTGTCGCTCGCCGCCGATCTCGTCGCCCGCGCGGTCCGCCACGGCCTCGTCGCTGCCTCCGGCGGTACGCTCTCCGCGACGCCGCAGACATCGGCCTTCCTGCGCCGCGCCATGCTGGCAGGCGAGGAGGCCTTTGCCGGCCAGCATCGGGTCGAGGTGCAGGAAACCGTCGATGTCGAGGGTGAGCGCCAGGCCGTGCGCCGCAACCTCGCCGAATCGCCGCTCTCCCTCCTGTCGCGGCTGAAGGACCGCACCGGCGGCGCCTTCCTGCCCTCCGAGGCGATCGAGGCCGGCGAGCGTCTGGCGGCGGATTTCACGCGGGCGCAGCTGCAGCCGCGCGTCACCGCCAGCTGGGAGCCGCGGCTTTCGGCCCGCGGCAAGGGCGAACGGGGCGGCCAGGCGGAGCTTGCCGACAGCGCCATCGCCGCCCGCGAACGTTTCGCCCTGGCCGCGGAGGCCATGGGGCCGGAACTCTCCGGCGTCGCCATCGATGTCTGCTGCTTCTGCAAGGGTCTGGAGACGGTGGAGCGGGAGCGGCAATGGCCGGCGCGCTCCGCAAAGCTGATGCTGCGCACCGCGCTTCTCGCGCTTGCCCGCCACTATGCGCCGCCGCCGCGCCAGAGCCGCAGGGCGAGCCACCACTGGGGTGCGGATGGCTACCGCCCGCCGATGCCCCGGTAGGCCGGAGTTGTCAGGCCGCGGCCTTCAGCCGGGCCTCCTCGCGGATCCGTTTCACCATCGAGCGCAACCCGTTGGCGCGCTGCGAGGACAGGTGCTCGACGAGGCCGATGCGGTCGAAGATCTCGATCGCATCGGTCGAGACGATCTCGGAGGCATGCTTGCCGGAATAGACGGCGAGCACGATCGCCACCAGGCCGCGCACGATATGGGCGTCGGAATCGCCGGTGAAGGTCAGCACCGGATCGGCGCCGCCGTCCTCCTCGTGGCTGACGACCCAGACCTGGCTGGCGCAGCCCTGCACCTTGTTCTCCGGCGTGCGGTCCGCCTCCGGCAGCTCCGGCAGCGCCTTGCCGAGCTCGATGACGTAGCGGTAGCGGTCCTCCCACTCCTCGAGGTAGGCGAAATCGTCGATGATCTGGTCGATCCTGGCCATCCGGTGCTCCCGTTCTGTCTTTGGCTGCATATAGGAAGGAAAGCCCGCCGCGTGAATGAAAAAAAACCGTGAGGAGCAAATCCTCACGGTCCAGCAGGGGCTGAAGTTCAGGGGCAGGCAATCAGGCGCCGGCCGGGGCAATGGCCGGCGCAAGGGAAGGGGCGGACGAAGCGCTCAGGCTCCGTCGCCGGATGTCGGAAGGTTTAGCGCGTGGCAGGGCGCTTCTGCGGAAGCGGAATGCCGCCCGTGGAGACGGTGTCGGTGGAGGCGGTGGCAAGCGGCTTTTCCGGCATCGGCTGCGGGTCGGCGACCTGCGCAATGGCCGGCGTCTCGTCGGCGAACTGTTCGTCCAGAAGCTGGAAGGCCACCAGGGCACCCTCCCGGGCGCGCTCGCCGAGTGCCGCGAAGGTTTCGGCACCCTTGACGCAGACGTCAGGCTTTTCGACGCAGATGGCGCTGAGATACTGGAAGGCCTGGGCGGCGGCGCCCACGGCGTCCTGCACCTCGACCTGCGGCGCACCGTCCGTCTCCACGGCCGGACGGCCGCTGAAGTAGGAAAGCGCCACCAGCACCAGCCCAAAGGTTATACTGCTCTTGATCAGAAACCACATTGTCCTGTCCACCACCCGTAAAGCCCGGTCGGCCGCCGGGTCTCTCCCGGTCTTGGTGTCACCCTAACCCGAGGAAGCGAATCGCCCTTTGACAGGAACACTCGGCTTTTCTCCAGTTTTGAATAAAATTTGAACGATCGCCATTTTGGCGCATCGGCCGCGGCAGTCCTGCGAAATCTTGACCACCGATGTTAAGCATAATTGCGGCGCCCGCCCGGCAGTTCCCGCCTTCTTGCGGCAAGGCCCTGCCGCAAGTGTTAACAGGATCGGGAAAATGCAAGCAAATCCGTTGCTTACGCCCTGTTAACCATGATCGGAAAAGCGCCCGTTGGAGCGTTCCAAATCGGGATTCGACCCAATCCGGCACGCCTCGCAAGCCCCCCTTTTATCCTTTCCTTAAGTCGCCGAAGCCTAAAGTCCGAGGGTATTTCAGAGTTTGCGTCAGGGTCTTGCGTGCGCGTATTGAGTAACATTGCCGGGAAGGCGGTCGGGGAAGTCGACCGGGCCGCCGACCGTTGGCTGGAATGCCTCGGGCAGCCGGAAGAGGCCCGTGGCAGGAACGTCGTGCTGTTGCGCCGCGTCACGTTGAATGCCGGGGTCGCCGCCCTGCTGCTGCCGGCCGTCCTCACCACCCTGCTGCCCGTCTCCATCGCCCTGCCGGTCGGCGCCACCGTTGCGGTCTCCTCCTTCCTGATCGCCGCCGCCGCCACCTTCGGCCGCGGCGGACGCTCCACGCCGCCGGTCGCCTCCGCTGCCGCCGACGATCTCGTCTTTTCCGCCTGCCCGGGTCTGGCGCTGATGCTCGATCCGCATGGCCTGGTGATGAAGTGCGGCGGCCGCGACCGCACCGAGTTTCCCGCAGCGCTGCACGATCCCTGCGGCCAGCGGCTTGCCGAACTGGTGCATGTCTCCGACCGCATCAGCCTCATGCATGCGCTCGACACGCTGCGCCAGGGGCAGGACGCCGCCTCCGTCATGGTTCGCGTCCAGCGCGTCTATAGCGCCGAAGGCCGCCAGTTCCTGCATGCCTGCCTGGAGATGACCGCTGTGCGCCGCGACGACGGCGAGCTCACCGCAGTCTTTGCTCAGATGCGCGACGTCTCCGGCGAAGAGGCGCTGCGCGACGAGGCGGCGCTGCGCGTCACCGAGGCCCGTTCGGCGCATGAGGCCAAGACCCGCTTCCTCGCCGCCGTCAGCCACGAGCTGCGCACGCCGCTGAACGCCATCCTCGGCTTCTCCGACGTGCTGGCCGGCGAATATTTCGGCCGGCTCGAGACCGACCGCCAGAAGGAATATGTCGGGCTGATCCGCCAGTCGGGCGCGCATCTGCTGGCCGTCGTCAACACCATGCTCGACATGAGCAAGATCGAGGCCGGCCGCTACGAACTGCTCGCCGAGCCCTTCATGATCGGCGACGTCATCGAATCCTGCCGCGCCATGCTCGACCTGCAGGCGCGGGGCCGCGGCGTGACGCTGACGGCGCGCACCGCCAAGGGGCTGGGCGAAGTCACCGCCGACCGTCGCGCGGTCAAGCAGATCCTCATCAACCTGGCCGGCAATGCCATCAAGTTCACCGAAAACGGCGGCGTCGTCTCGATCGACGCAGGCCTCGTCGGCAGTGACGTGGTGCTGACCGTCAGCGACACCGGCATCGGCATCCCGGAAAACAAGCTCGCCCTCATCGGCCAGCCCTTCATGCAGGTGCAGGACGACTATACCCGCCAGTACGAAGGCACGGGCCTCGGCCTGTCTTTGGTGAAAGGACTTGTTGCATTGCACGGCGGACGGTTCCATATCGAGAGCCGCGCCGGCGAGGGGACCGTGGTGACCGTGACGCTTCCCGCCGACGGTGCCGGCATCGAGGAGGCCGCGCTGGAACCCGCAGACCCCATGGTCGAATTTCCCCCGCGTCTGGTAAAACCCCTTCACGGGGAGAGCGCCGACGGGGCACAGAAGGACGAACAGGATACCGAGAATGACGCCGCCAAAGCGAAAATCGCCTAAGAGCAAGAAAAAGGTTCAGGAACCCGGCATCCTGTTCCGCCTCTTCTCGGCGGCAGGACGCGCGGCTGGACGGCACCCCCGATTGCTTGTCGGGGTTTCCACCTTCGCCGTCGTCTTCGGCTCCATTGCCGCCAATGCGCTGTGGTACCAGCCGGGCAATCACCCTTCGCCGCTTCTGGCGACCCGTGATCCGCAGGATCCGAATGGCATTGCCGGTTACCGCCCGGCGCGCCGCAGCGAACCCGACACCGTGACCACCTTCCGCATCGCCCGCGAGGACGCGGCCGAGCCGGCACCCGCTGCCGTGCCCGCGCCCGTGGCGCCACCCGCCGTTGAGCATGCCGCGGCCACGCCGCAGCCGGACCTCTCGCCGCAGGAACTGATCGCCGAGGTGCAGCGGCAGCTGGCCCGCCGCGGTCTCTATCAGGGCGTCGCCGACGGGCTCGTCGGCCCGCAGACCACCGCCGCCATCCTCTTCTTCCAGGAGACCGAAGACCTGCCGCAGACCGGCGAGGCGACCCCCGGCCTGCTTGCGACCCTGCGCGAGGCGCCCGCCGCCACCGTCGAGACCGCCTCCGCATCCCCCGTCGCGCCGCTGCCGATCGAGGCGGTTGCCGTGCCGGCGGCACGGCCCGCCGAAGACGTCAGCGCCGTGGTCGAGGATCCCGTCGCCGCGGCGATCCGCTCCTCCGAGCGCAGCCGCAAGCCTGCCGACAAGTCCGCCGACAAGCAGGCGCCATCGCCGTCGCGCGATCTCGGCCCCGATATCGCCGCTTCCGCCACCCTGGTGATCCAGATCCAGCGCGGCCTCTCCAACATCGCCTACAGCGACATCACGGTCGATGGCGTGGCGGGCGCCCAGACCAAGGCGGCGATTCGCCGTTTCGAGAAGCACTATCGGCTGCCGGAAACCGGCGAGCCGAACGAGATGGTGCTGAAGAAGCTGAAGTCGATCGGCGCGCTTTAGAATCCTGGGTTGCAGCCGAGCCGGCGCACAGCTTCGCGCAGGCCACGGCCGATAGCGTTTCCCCGTTCCCGTGCCCCAAGGCGCTCTCCGCCGCCGGGCACTGGTCGGGCCGCAATCGGAGAAGCAACATGGTTTCCGAAATCACCACCGTCCGCCTTTGGTCGCAGCAGACCGCCCTGAGGGTCTTCAAGGAAGTTTCCGAGGAGACTGCCTCACAGTCGTCGTCCCAATCGTCGGGCACCGCGCAAAGCTCGCTCGCCGACCTCCTGTTTTCCGGCAGCAACAGCGACGAAGCCGAAGACGACGATACCAGTCTCTCGCGGCTGATCGCCTCGCTGCAGCAGCAGGCCATGACCGGCGCGTCGGCCGAAGAGGCCGATGACGCGGCCAGCGACGGCGCCGTCGAGGATATCGAAAGCAAGGCCTTCATGAAGGCGCTCGTCGCCAAGCTGGAGGAACTGAAGGCCGCGAGCGGAACCAGTGCGATGGCAGAGGCGATGCTCAAGGCGGTCGAGGCTGGTACGCTGACGGTCACCGACGCTGCGGCGGGCGAAACGGTCAAGGCCTGGAACCCGGCCGATGCCGATGCCAAGGCCAGCGAGAAGACGGCGGCGGCGACCACCGACTGGACCTCCTTCCTCAAGCAGCATCTGACCCGCGAAGGCAACGGTCTCTACGTGCGCAACGACGATTCCAGCCATCAGGACCGGCTGACCGGCGAAAGCGCCTATTTCGGCATGATCGGCGAAACCTATTACTACCTGTCCTGGACGAAGGCGGGCGAGGCTGGCGCAGCGCCGGACACCACCGCTAACGTCTGAACCGGTGCGGATCGGCGGCCGGGGTGACGGCCGCCTTTGCGCCGGTGGCGCTTTCGGCTATGACATGTGCCATGCGCATCCGTTCCGACATCTTCGTCAGTGCCCTGACCCGCCGCGTCTTTTCCGCCGGCGGCTTTGCCGCGATCGAGCACAAGGGCGCCGAGGAAGCGGGCGCCGTCTTCATCCGTCAGCGGTTCCGCGACGGCACCGAGACGCTCTTTGCCCCGGCGCCGCAGCAGGTCTTCGAGGAGGATGAGGTGATCGAGCGGCGGTTCGAGAAGCGGCTGGACCGGGTGGAGCCACAGGCGGTCGACGAGCTGATTACCCGCGAACGCAATTTCGACCGCGACCTCTGGGTTCTCGAACTGGAGGTCGAGGCCATCGACGGCCTCTTTGCGATCGTCGATACGACGGTCTGAACCTCAGCCGGCGTTGCGCAGGGGGAGAACGGTGCCCGTGCCGTTCGCCGCGACCTTGCCGGTATCCTGGTCCACTGCCGGATGAAGTTCCGAATCCCGGACGGTATAGCCGTCGGCGCGCCGCCAGGCCTCGATCCGCCGGCCGCAGTCGGCCTCGTTGAGCGAATTCCACAGGAACTGCCCGCGGCTCACGCCATTCGTCCGGGTGCCGAGGTGCGAGTAGAAGCGCTCCAGCACGAAGAGCGCATCCGCCTCCTCCATGGCCAGCGCCTTCAGGGTGGTGGCCAGCTGCTGGCCGGAGATGTCGAGCATGATCCGCTCGGCAAGCCAGCGGCTCGCCGAAAGCGCGTCGGCCAGCGTCGTGGCGAACAGCCCGCCTTCGCGGTTGCGGGAGAAGCGCACGAGCAGCGCTTCCTGGACGGGGCTCAGCGTGCGCAGCCCCAGCCGGTCGTCTTCGGCGCGGTGGACATGGGCGGCCAGCGCCTTGATGCGCTGACGCAGCTGTTCCTCGCGCCATGCGCGCTCGTCGTCCTGCGCCTTTACCTGAACCGTCACCGGATCGGGCTCATCGGCTGCAGCCGTGTCGCGCTTGGCGAGCGGCCAGTCGTGGCGCAGGCTGACGAGGGTGTCTATGACCCTGGGTGACAGGTCCTCGCGCAGCACGATGGCTTTCGCATGCGCAGCGCCTTGCGTGCGCGCGACGGTGATCAGCGTCTCGTCGTCCAGGCAGGGGGAGGAGGCGAGGAAGGGGGCGGCAATCGCGATCGGCTGGCAGGCGATGAAGAAGGCGACGGCCGGCGGCACTGTCCTGGATTGCGACAGCGCGGCCACGGCATGCCGCCGGGCTTCCTCGCTGGAGGCGCTGAAGAGTGGGCCGAAAAGCTCTGCGAACTGCCGGAGCTCGGAGCGGGAGGGACGCGGAACGCTCTCGAAACTCGTTACAGTGGCAATCAACACCACGTCCTTCCTGCGCATGGCCAAAGGCCTTTCAAGATCTCGAAACTGGTCCGTCACAGGCCAAACTCACGTTTACGCAATACAAAACTCGTGGCAGCCCCGTCGGGAACGACAGGCGCCGGTCGCCGGAGACGGCGGGAAGAGCATCCCAGGCCGGCCTGCCCAAGACAGCCTGCCCAAGCCACCTGGATGGTAAACCAGATGGTAACAAGCCACGGTTAATGGGCTATGAATCGCCCATGACGCTGCACCGGAATGGAACGGCTGACCAGGCGATCAGGGGAGCCCTTCACCTCATCAGGCAGGCGTGATCGCCGCCAGTGTGAACAAAAAGCCACGCCGGGCGTTTTTGCTGTGGGAATGACGCAAATGCGTCGCCACACTTTATTAGCATTAACGAATGGTTTACCGGTTACTGGCTCAATGACGCCAGTTCCGGAGACAACCCGGACGAAGCCGGGAAACGGGGGAACTCCCGTTTCGCGAGGAGCCGGTTCGGCGGTACCGGTCGTGAATGTCGTAGGCACCGGAATGGTGTGACGACGAGTAAGGCGCAGATGCCTCACATGAGGATGCGTCGGCCCACTTGAGGGCAGGGTGAAAGTGAGCCGTCATTCATCCGTCTCGAACCATCATGGAGACGAGCATGGCAGAAATCGTAGTGCTGAACAGATGGCGTGACCAGCAGCGCCGCAAACCCGAAATCCACATCGGTCGCCAGGAGACGGCCGAGACGGCGCAACTGCTGATCTTCACGGGGGTTCGTTACGAGCGTCTGGAGACCGTGCCGCCGCAGAGAGTATCCGTCCCGGTCATGCTCCTCGAGCAGAACTGAAGGCCAGGGATCAGAACTGCTGCCGCCGGCGCCATTCGAAGGGCGCACAGACAGCCTCCGACAGAAATGTCCCCGCCGCCGGCGCAAAGCTCGGCTGCGGCACCATGGTCCTGAGGACCACATACCCGTCCGCCTGCTGGGTCTCGACGAGGATCGATTGCGAGATCGCCTCCGGCAGTGTCTTTCGCAGCACCGTCAGCTGCACGGGCGTCGCCAGCACCACGTCGAGAATGCCGGCCGCGGCGGTGCGGTCGTTGATGCTGAAGACCTCGTTGGAGGCGGCATCGAAGATCGCCATGGACCAGAAGGGCACATTGCCTTGCGCGAAGATGCGCACCGGCCCCTCGGAAATATCGTAGGCGCAGACGGATGCCTCCATCAGCGGATCGTCCTGCACCAGTCCGGCCCGGTCGCGGGCGTCGGGAAGCCGATGGAAGATATGCCGGCTGCCCTCCGCCAGCACCCGCGTATAGGCGTCCCGCTCGCTGAAATAGGGCAGCGACAGGATGATCACGAGATGCAGCAGGGCCGCGCCGAAAAGCCCGGTGAGGACGGCAAACAGCACCTTAAGCATTGCCGCATCCAAGGTTCTGGATGGCGGGCATCGACAGATCGATCAGCCCGGAACTGCCCGCTGCCGGCGTGTCGAGAAGCGTCAGGCGCAAGCGGAAGCGGCCGTCCTGCGGGATCGCCAGCCAGTTGCCCGGCTGCGCATCGGCCGCGACGGCGATTTCGAACGCGCCGTCGCCATGGCGCAGGATCGAGCGGGAGTTCAGCGCCACCGGCAGGACGCCGGTCTGCGGACGATAGGCCCGGCCTCCCTGCAGTGTGTAGAGGGTCCAGAGGCGGGCAGGGGGCGTGTGCCCGATGATGCGATAGCTGCAGGCGGCCCGCAGCGGCGCGCCGGTCTCGTCGACCCCGGCCGTGAAGCTCAGTCCCTCGGCGCTGCCGTAGAGCAGGGCGCCGGCGCTGGCCCGGTGCGATTTGGCGTAAGGGTCGGCCTTGGCCGTCTGGGCGTCGGGAAACGCCTCCCAGGCCCCGAGCCGGATGGCGCCGAAGCCGGTGGTCGCCTCCAGTGCCCAGAGCGTCGACCAGATCCCGCCACCGAAGGCGATCGCAAGGGCAATGGCGACAAGAAGCGGAACACGAAACACGAAAGGCATGCCCTCAAGGAGTGTCGCCGAGGGTTAGCATTGATTCCCCTCGAAAGGAACGGCTTATGGACGCGCTTGCGCCTCAGCCGGCCGTTCGGAGCCGGCATTGAAGGCGTGGCGGGAGGGAACGGCTGTCAGCCGCCAGGGCCGTCTGCGGACACGCTGGTCTCCACTGGCGCCAGCGAACCCGTCACGGTCGCATCGGCAAGCCTGGCGGTGGCGGGTGCCAGCGGCGCGGCGGTTTTCAGCTTCTCGGCGATCCGCCGCAGCACCCGCGTCGCTTCCGCCGGCATGGAGCGCGGACGCACCAGGGCCGGGATTGCCTCTTCGCCATCGTCCGTCTTCTCCGCCACGGCCTGCGGCTTCGTCACGCCTTCCGGGAACGGATCCTCGATGCCCGGGATCGGCTTCAGCTCGACGCCCTGGTGGGCATAATCCATCAGCTTCTTGAAGGTCATCGCCGGCAGCGAGCCGCCGGTCATGTTGTTCATCGGCGTATAGTCGTCGTTGCCGAACCAGACGGCCGTCGTGTAGTTACCCGTAAATCCGACGAACCAGGCATCGCGATAGCTCTGCGAGGTGCCGGTCTTGCCGCCGGTCAGCACGCCGTCGACGGCCGCGCGCCGTGCCGTGCCGTTATAGGGGATGTTGGTGAGGATGCGGTTCATCGACGACAGCGCCTGCTCCGAGAGCACCCGATGCGCCGGCGGCGCGTCGCGCTGGAAGTCGTAGAGCACCTCGCTGCCGTATCCGACGATCTGCGCGATGCCGTGCCGGCGCGACTGCAGCCCGCCCGCCGGCATCACCGCATAGGCGGTGGCCTGGTCGAGCACGGTGACCTCGGAGGTGCCGAGTGGAATGGTCTTGTCGGTCCGCAGCGGCGTCTCGACGCCCATGTCCTTGGCCATCTGCGCGATCCGCTCGGTGCCCAGCTCGTCCTTCGCCAGCCGGACCGGCACGGTGTTGTAGGACTGCGACATGGCCGTCATCAGCGTCACCTTGCCCTTGTAGGAGCGGCCGTAGTTCTGCGGCGACCAGCCGCGCCAGGTCACCGGCGCGTCCGAGACGACCGATTCCGGCGTGAAACCCTTCTCCATGGCGGCGGCATAGGTGTAGAGCTTGAAGGAGGAGCCGGGCTGCCGGAGCGCCCGGGTGGCGCGGTTGAACTGGCTTTCGCCGTAGTCACGACCGCCGACCATGGCGCGCACGGCGCCGCCCGTCTCGATCATCACCATGGCACCCTGCTTGGCGCGGTAGCTTTCGCCGTATTCGCGCAGGCTCGATTCCATCGCCGCCTCGGCGGCCTGCTGCAGGCCCATGTCGATCGTGGTGCGCACGATCACCGAGCGCTCCTTGATCTTGCCGGCTTTGGCCAGCCGCTGCACCTCGTCGAAGGCCCAGTCGAGGAAATAGTCGGGGGCCTTGGCTTCCGCCCGGTCAATGACGGTCGCCGGGCTGCGCCTTGCGCCGATCACCTGGCCCTCGGTCATCATGCCGCCCTGCACGAGATTGGTCAGCACCTCGTTGGCCCGCGCGCGCGCCGCCGGCAGGTTGACGTGCGGCGCGTATTTCGCCGGCGCCTTGAACAGGCCGGCGAGCATCACCGATTCCGCCAGATCCACCTCTGTGAGGTTCTTGCCGAAGTAGAACTGTGCCGCCGCCGCCGCGCCGAAGGTGCCGCCGCCCATGTAGGCGCGGTCGAGGTAGTAGGAGAGGATTTCCTTCTTGGAGAGATTGGCCTCCAGCCACAGCGCCAGGAAGGCTTCCTTGATCTTGCGCTCGATGGACCGCTCGTTGGTCAAAAACAGGTTCTTGGCGAGCTGCTGCGTCAGCGTCGAGCCGCCCTGGACGACGCCGCCCGCCTTGGCGTTCTCGCTCATGGCGCGCGCCAGGCCGAGGAAGTCGATGCCGAAATGATCGAAGAAGCGCCGGTCTTCCGTCGCCAGCACCGCCTTGATCAGATGGTCCGGCAACTGGTCGATCGGCACCGAATCCTCATGGATGATGCCGCGGTGGCCGATCGTATTGCCGTAGCGGTCGAGGAAGGTAACGGCGAAGTCGCCACGATTGCGCCAATCTTCTTTGGTTTCCTCGAAGGCAGGCAAGGCGAGCGCCAAAAGGACGACGGCGCCGGCCGTGCCGAGCGTCATCGCTTCGCCGGCAACCTCGAAGGCGGCCTTCTTCCAGCCGCGGGCGCGGAACCTGCGGGAGAAGATGGTGATCTCCTCCCAGATCTCGCCGAACCGGAAGCCGAGGTTCCACACGGTGGAGTCGATCCAGGAATCGATACGGAGAAGCAGGTGGCGCTTCCGGCGCGGCCGTTCTTCTCCTGTTTCTGGATCGTCCTGCACTGGTGCCCCCAATCGATCGCGCCGGTCGCTTGACGCCGCCATCATGAGCGGCCAGAGCTGCTGGCATAATGAGTCAGCAATAGCTTATGGAATGGTGAAATACGATAGCAGAATCGCAACAGGCAAAAGCGTTGCGCAGGCTGTTGGTTCCCATGTACGGATTTGTGAATGACCGAGCTGCCCTTCTGGAAGGTGAAGACGCTGGAGGAGATGGACCCGCGCGAGTGGGAAAGCCTCTGCGACGGCTGCGGTCTCTGCTGCCTCAACAAGCTCGAGGACTGGGACAGCGGCGCGGTCGTCTTCACCTCCGTGCGCTGCCGGCTGATGGACGGCACGAGCTGCCGCTGCACCGACTACGAAAACCGCCAGGCGACCGTGCCGGAATGCATCCAGCTGACGCCCGAAGGCGTCGACGAGATCCCCTGGCTGCCGCCCACCTGCGGCTACCGGCTGGTACGCGAGAACCGCGACCTCTACTGGTGGCACCATCTCGTCTCCGGTGACCCAGAGACCGTCCACATCGCCGGCATCTCCGCCCGCGGCCGCGAAACGGTCTGCGAGACCGAGGTCGATGTGGAAGACTTCGAGGACTATGTCGTCGACTGGCCCTGGAAGGTCGGCGAGGGGGCGTGAGGCTTCGGCCGGGTTCCTGAACTTCCTGTCCGGCAGCCCTTGACCTTCCCATGATGGGAAGGTCCACATACAGGCGGAACAGAGGAATCCGCCATGGATCAGACCATCAAGGCAAGGCCGAACATCGAGCCGATCACCATTCCCGTGGAGGGCATGACCTGCGCCTCCTGCGTGCGCCGCGTCGAGACCGCGGCCGCCAAGGTTCCGGGCGTGGCGGCAAGTTCCGTCAACTTCGCGACGAAGAAGCTGAGTTTCGAACCGGGCGAGGACTTTTCGCCCGAGGCGCTGACGGCGGCGATCGAGAAGGTCGGCTACGAGGTGCCGCCCGGGGCCATGCAGCGGGCGATGCGCGATGCGGGTTATCCTTCACCGGCAGCCGTGTCGAAGGCCGCCCACGCAGGCCATGACCATGCGCATCATGACCATCCCGATCACGTCGCGGCCGAAGGGCATGGCGGCCACGACCACATGCACATGCATGGCGACGGCACGCTGAAGCGTGACCTCGTCATCGCCCTGATCCTCACCCTGCCGCTCTTCGTCCTGGAAATGGGCAGCCACGCCTATGAGCCGATGCATCACTGGCTGATGGGCGCAGTCGACACCCAGACGCTCTATTACGCCTATTTCGCGCTGGCGACGGTCGTCATCTTCTGGCCGGGCCTGCGTTTCCTGAAGACGGGCCTGCCGGCGTTGTTTCGAGGTGCGCCTGAGATGAACTCACTGGTCGCCGTCGGCGTGCTGGCGGCCTATGGCTATTCCGTCGTCGCCACCTTCGCACCCGGCCTGCTGCCGGAAAACGCCCGTTTCGTCTATTACGAAGCGGCGACCGTCATCGTCACGCTGATCCTCTTCGGCCGGCTGCTGGAGGCGCGCGCCAGTGGCCGGGCCGGTCAGGCGATCTCCAAGCTTGCCGGCCTGCAGGCAAAGACCGCTCGCGTCGAGCGCGACGGCAGGACAGCCGACATTCCGACCGAAGACGTGGTCGTCGGCGATATCCTCGTCATCCGCCCGGGAGAGCGCATCGCGGTCGACGGCACCGTGATCGACGGGTCGTCGCATGTCGACGAATCGATGATCTCCGGCGAGCCGGTGCCGGTCGAGAAGGGTGAGGGCGCCAGCGTCGTCGGCGGCACCATCAACAAGACCGGCTCCTTCCGCTTCCGCGCCGAAAAGGTCGGCCGCGATACCATGCTGGCGCAGATCATCCGCATGGTCGAGCAGGCGCAGGGCGCCAAGCTGCCGATCCAGACCATGGTCGACAAGGTGACCGCCTGGTTCGTTCCGGCCGTCATTGCCCTTGCGGCTGCAACCTTCCTCGTCTGGCTCGTGCTCGGACCTTCGCTCAGCCATGCGGTGGTCGCCGCCGTCGCGGTGCTGATCATCGCCTGCCCCTGCGCCATGGGGCTTGCCGTGCCCATGTCGATCATGGTCGGCTCCGGCCGCGCCGCCGAACTCGGCGTGCTCTTTCGCAAGGGCGATGCGCTGCAGGAACTGCGCGACGTCGACATGGTCGTCTTCGACAAGACCGGCACGATCACCAAGGGCAAGCCGGAACTCACCGATCTGGTGATGGCGGAAGGCTTTGCCGAAGACGAGGTGCTGGCGCTGATCGCCTCCGTCGAGGCGCTCTCCGAGCATCCGACGGCCGATGCTATCGTCCGCGCCGCCGAGGTGAAGAAGATCGCGCTTCGCCCGGCCACGAACTTCCGCGCCACCGCCGGCTACGGCATCGAGGCGGAGGTCGAGGGCCGTGCGATCGCAGTGGGCTCCGACCGGCTGATGGAAAAGCTCGGCCTCGACGTCCAGGCCTTTGCCGCCGAGACCGACCGCATGGGCGAGGACGCCAAATCGCCGGTCTATGCGGCCGTCGACGGCCGGCTGGCGGCGGTGATTGCCGTCGCCGACGAACTGAAGCCGGACAGCATGGGAGCTATCCGCGCTCTGCACGACCTCGGTCTCAAGGTCGCCATGGTCAGCGGCGACCGCCGCGGGACGGCCGAAGCTATCGCCCGCCGCGTCGGCATCGACCATGTGCTCGCCGAAGTCTTGCCCGAGGGCAAGGTCGAGGCCATTGCGGCGCTGCGGGCGGGGGCGCACGCGCCCCGCAAGATCGCCTTCGTCGGCGACGGCATCAACGATGCGCCGGCGCTCGCCGCCGCCGATGTCGGGATTGCGGTCGGCACCGGCACGGATGTCGCGATCGAGAGCGCCGACGTGGTGCTCTCGGGCGGATCGCTCGCCGGCGTGGCCGATGCCATTGCGGTCAGCCGCGCCACGATCCGCAACATCAAGGAGAACCTGTTCTGGGCCTTCGGCTACAATGTCGCGCTGATCCCGGTGGCTGCCGGCATTCTCTATCCGACCTTCGGCATCCAGCTGTCGCCGATGATCGGCGCCGGCGCCATGGCCTTTTCCAGCATCTTCGTCGTCGTCAATGCGCTGCGGCTGAGAACCGTCCGGGTGAAGGAGAGGAACACGCGATGAACATCGGCCAGGCATCCGAAGCCTCCGGCGTATCGGCCAAGATGATCCGCTACTACGAGGAGATCGGGCTGATCCGCCCGATGGGCCGCACCGGCAACAACTACCGGGTCTACGGCGACGTGGAGGTGCATGTGCTGCGCTTCATCAAGCGCGCCCGCAACCTCGGCTTCTCTCTCGAGGAGACCGAGCGGCTCTTGAAGCTCTGGCAGGACAAGGACCGCGAGAGCGCCGCCGTCAAGGAGGTGGCGCAGGTGCATGTCGCCGATCTGGAGCGGCGCATCGCCGAGATGCAGAGCATGGTGAAGACGCTGAAGCATCTCTCCCACTGCTGCAGCGGCGACAACCGCCCGAACTGCCCGATCCTCGACGATCTCGCCGGCGAGGCGCCGCATCCCGCAGGCCACGGCTGATTGCCGGCCCGTCGCATCCGCGACCACCAAGTATAACCCACACCAGGAGACCACGCATGACCACCACCTTCACCGTTCCGGACATGACCTGCGGCCACTGCGAAAAATCGGTGCGGTCGGCGCTGGACCAGGCCCTGCCGGGTGCCGCCGTGACCATCGACCTTGCCGGCAAGCGCGTCACGGTTGCCGGCGATGCCGGCAGGGCGGAAGCCGCGATCCGCGACGCCGGCTACACGCCGGAACCGGCGCCGGGCGTCTGAGCCTTCGAGGCCACGGCCCGCTGTCGCAACATCAGCCTACAGGGAGGAAACAGAATGGCGGAAGCATGCAAGACGGTCAGCGCCCGCATCACCGGACGGGTCCAGGGCGTCGGCTTCCGGGCCTGGACGCGTCGTGAGGCGCAAGGTCTGGGTCTCAGCGGCTTCGTGCGCAACGAGCCGGACGGCGCCGTGACGGCCCTGATCACCGGGCCGGAGCCTGCGGTCGGCACCATGATCGATCGCCTCTGGGACGGTCCTTCCGGCGCCAGCGTCTCGGGCGTGGAGACACGCGACGCGGTTGATGCCGCACGTCCCGCCGGATTTCGGATCGAGAACTAGAGGTCCTGCCGTTTGCAGGGCAGGACCGGGAGGCCGGTGACCCACCGCATGGGGGCGCCAATCAGCCACAAAAACAAAAATGGGCCCCGCGGGGCCCATTTTCGCTTGATCCGTTTGGGATCAGAACTTCACGCCGAGGCCGACCTGCACGACGTGCTGGTCGAAGTCAACGTCGGCCGGGCCGAGGTTGCCATTGCCGTAGTCGTTGTAGCGGTATTCCAGGCGACCGAACATGTTGTCGGTGAAGGCATGCTCCACGCCGGCGCCGAGCGTCCAGCCGTGCAGCGTGTCGTCGAAGCTGCCAGCAGCCCCTGCATCGGCGTTGACTTCGGTTGCCGTCCAACCGCCTGCTGCGTAGATCAGCGTGCGATCCATGGCGTAGCCGAGGCGACCGCGGACGGAGCCGGAGAAGCCGGTGTCGACTTCAGCCGTACCTGTACCGAAGGCAACAGTTTCTTCGTTCCAGTCGTAGTTCACGTCGCCTTCGATACCGGCAACGAAGCCGTTAGACATCTGCCAGTTGTAGCCGACGAAGCCACCGAAACGGCCGCCGTCAAAGCTCTCGTCGAAGCCAGCAGATTCGCCGGTGCCCCAGCCGTAACCGCCATGAACACCGAGGTAAGGACCGCTCCAGCTGAATGCAGCCGGCATTTCAACGGCAGCCGGAGCTTCCGGGATGTACTCGACGGCGTCGGCGGCGAGAGCTGCAGACGATGCGAACATTGCAACGCCGGTGGCCAGGAACAGGATTTTCTTCATGATGGTTTCCTTGCTTGAATGTCGATGCTCAGGATGTAGTCTTTTTCACTCATAAAGCTGTAGCTGAATTACCACAGCTTCTTGTAAATGAAAAATCACAGTCTGTTGCCCTGATTTCTCGAAGTTGATCATGGCGACAAAACGGCAGCCGGGCATCTCAGTTCCTCCGGTTCCCCCTGGAGGCATCAAAGAAAACAGCCCGTTGCAGATTTGCATCACCGGCACGGCGGATAAGCCTCGCGCGGACGGGCGTCCGGCTGCGGCGCGTGCAGGCCCTTGACCCGGGCGCCGGTTGTCGTTCCCCTCGTGCATCTTCTTCAGGGGCGGGGCTGGCAGTGGCGAGAGTGGCAACGGAGACCGGCACGTCCTGGGCAGCACTTCTGTCCGGAAGGAGCGGCGCCGTCCTCGGACTGATCTCGGCGGGAATTGCGTTGCATGCCTTCAACCAGTTCGCGATCGTCGCGGCCCTGCCACTGGCGGCGGCGGAACTGGGGGGCACCGCAACCTTCAGCTGGGCCTACAGCCTCTATTTCATCGGTTCCATTGCCGGCGGCACCGGGGCGGCTGCCTATCGCGATCGTTTGGGTCCACGGGCAGGAATGATCCTCGCCGCACTCCTCTTTGCGCTCGGAGGGCTGCTCGCCATCTCCGCCCCCGCCTTCGGCTGGCTGCTGGCCGGCCGGATGCTGCAGGGTGTGGCCGACGGGCTGATCGTCGCCATGTGCTACAGCCTCATCCCGGCAAATTTCCCGCCGCGCGCCATTGCCCGTGTCTTTGCCATCGAGGCGGTGGTCTGGGCCGGCGCCTCGCTGGTCGGGCCGCTGGCGGGCGGACTGCTGGCGGAAACGGCCTCCTGGCGGATGTCCTTCCTGGCCGTGACGCCGCTCGTGGTCGCGCTGCCGATCCTCACCCTCCTGGCGCGGCCGCAGGTGACGGTGGCCGCGGCGGTGCCTCTCTCGCTGGCGACAATCGCCCTCAGCCTCCTTGGCGCGCTGATGCTGTCGCTGTCTTCCCTCAGCGAGGTGGGGGCGGTGCAGGCGGCGGCGGTGGTAGCCAGTTCAGTGTCCTTCCTGGCTGCCATCCGCCTCGACGGCCGCCTCGGGCCGCGGCTCTTCCCGGTCGGCGCCTTCCGCCTCGGTTCGGTCGTCGGGCGCGGCTTCTGGGTGCTGCTGCTGATGTCGGCCTCCCATTCCGTCGGCAGCGTCTATCTGGCGCTGATGATCAACGCCGTCTTCGGCTTCCGCCCGGCCGTCGTCGGCTACATCATCGTCCTGATGGCGCTGAGCTGGAGCGTCGTGGCGATCGTCGCAAGCCGTGCCGTCGCACGACCGGCGCGCCATCTGCTGATGCGCAGCGGGCCGCTCTTTCAGTTGGCCGGCTTTGCCCTGCTGGCCGCAGCACTCGGCCTGCAGTGGAGCTGGTTGCTGGTGGCGGGGCAGCTGGCGATCGGCACCGGCTTCGGCGTCGCCTGGGCGGGCGTCAACGAGGCGGCAATGGCGGCTGCGCCCGCGGAAGATCGCGATCGCACCGGCTCGCTGCTGCCGACCGTCTCCACCGCCGGCTATGCCATCGGCGCCAGCCTCGCCGGCATGATCACCACGGCGGCCGGACTCGTGCCGCGGCTTGCCACCGGCGACCTCGGGGAGGTGGCCGCCTGGCTCTATGGAACCGCCGGGGCGCTTTCGGTGCTGGCCTTCCTGCTGGGCCTGCGCATTCGCCTGCCGGCGGCGTGAGGCCGCAACCAAGTCGCGCCTGGCTTGTTGGAAAGGGGAGAGTTCCCATATGCAGCGGGAACCCAAGGCGAAGGAGTGTATCCGTGTTCCAGTTCGACAATTCCTATGCCCGCCTGCCGGACCGTTTCCATGCCGCCGTCTATCCGGAGCCGGTCGAGGGGCCTGTGCTCCTGAAGTTCAACGCGGCGCTGGCAGACGAGCTCGGCATGGTGGCGGATCTCTCCGATCCGGCCCGGCTGGCGGCGGTGCTGGCCGGCAATGTCGTGCCCGCCGGCGCCATGCCGCTTGCCATGGCCTATGCCGGCCACCAGTTCGGAAACTTCGTGCCGCGGCTTGGTGACGGTCGGGCGATCCTGCTTGGCGAGGTGCTCGATACCGCCGGCACGCGCCGCGACGTGCAGCTGAAGGGGGCAGGGCCCACACCCTTTTCCCGCCGCGGCGACGGACGGGCAGCGCTCGGTCCGGTGCTGAGGGAGTACATTCTCTCGGAAGCCATGAACGCGCTCGGCGTCCGCGCCACCCGCGCGCTGGCCGCCGTCGCCACCGGTGAGCCGGTGCAGCGCGAGACCATGCAGCCGGGCGCCGTCTTCGTGCGGGTGGCCGCAAGCCATGTGCGCATCGGCACCTTCCAGTATTTCGCCGCCCGCCAGGATGTCGACGGCCTGCGGACGCTGGCCGACTACGTGATCGAGCGCCACTACCCGCATCTGAAGGGCGACGCCAATCCCTATTCCTCGCTGCTGCGGGCCGTCGCCATCGCCCAGGCGGATCTGATCGCCGCCTGGATGGGGATCGGCTTCATCCACGGCGTGATGAACACCGACAACATGACGCTTTCGGGCGAGACGATCGACTTCGGCCCCTGCGCCTTCCTCGACGACTACGACCCGATGAAGGTGTTTTCCTCGATCGACCAGGGCGGCCGCTATGCCTATCGCAACCAGCCGGGCATCGGCCAGTGGAACATCGCACGGCTTGCCGAATGCCTGCTGCCGCTGATCGAGGCGGATGAGGAGAAGGCGGTGGTGATCGCCAACGAGGTGCTGGCGGAATACGGCCAGCGCTTCCAGTCGCAGTGGCTCGACGTCTTCCGCGCCAAGATCGGGCTGCAGGACGAGACGGACGACGACGGCGATCTGGTGCAGGGCCTGCTCTCCGCCATGCACGCGGGCGAGGCCGATTTCACCCTGACCTTCCGGCGTCTCTGCGCCGTGGCGGACGAGGCGGCCGGTGGTGAGGCCGAGACCGTCTTCCTGTCGGGTTTCAAGGATTCCGCCCAGGCGGGCGAGTGGCTGTCGCGCTGGCGCGCGCGGCTGCAGGGGGAGCAGATCAGCGCGACCGACCGCGCCGCCGCCATGCGAGGCGTCAATCCGGCGGTCATCCCGCGCAACCACAAGGTCGAGGAAGCGCTCGCCGCCGCCAACTACGGCGACCTCAGCTTCTTCGAACGCCTGCTGGCGGCACTGGAAAAGCCTTACGAGGACCTTCCGGAGTTTGCCGACTACACGGTGCCGCCAAAGCCCGAGGAGCGCGTGCTGCAGACCTTCTGCGGCACGTAAGCCTTCCGGCTCATTCGCCCGCCAGGCCGGCGATTGCCGCTTCCACCTCCGGCAGATTGGTCCGGTCGAGAGGCAGGATCGGGCGCGGCGGGGCGGCCTGCGAAAGGTTAAGCAGGTTTAGCGCCGCATATATGACGCGCAGGCTGCCGTGCGCCTGGAACAGCGCCCAGAGCGGCGCGAACGACTGGTCGATGCGGGCCGTGGCGGCCGGATCGCCTGACTGCGCCGCCTCGACGAGCGCTGCGGCGGGCTTGGGAAACAGCCCGCCGACGACGCTGTACCAGGCGTCCGCGCCCGCCAGCAATGCAGCCGCCGCACCCCAGTCGCCGCTGTAGCCGATCGCAAAATCATCCGCCGTCCGGCTGCGCAGCCGGGCGATCTCGGTGGAGAACGCCATCTCCTTCGGCAGCGGCATCTTCACCGCCATGACCCTCGGCAGGCCAGCCAGCCGGCGGATGAGGTCCTCGCCGAAGACGAAATGCGTGGTGGAGGGATTGTTGTAGATGCAGAGCGGCAGGTCGGTCGCAGCGGCGACCGTGGCGAAGTGCTCGAACACCTCGTCCTGCGTCAGCGGCGTATAGGAGACGGGCGCCAGAAGCAGCGCATCGGCCCCGGCGCCCGCTGCGTCGCGGGCAAGCTGGGCGGCCTCGTCGGTCCTGAGCGCGCCGATGCCGACGATGATCGGCAGGCGGCCGGCCACACCTTCGACGGCGGCCTCGACGGCGCGCAGGCGCTCCGCACGGCTCAGGTACATATAGGTGCCGGTGCTGCCGAGCAGGCCGATGGAGCGGGCCTTGCTGTCGACGATGCGCGCCAGCAGCGTCTGAAGCGCATCGGTATCCACGCGGCCGGCCTCGTCGGCTGGCGTCAGCGGAAAGGCGGAGAGACCGGTGAAGAGGGGCAATGGTGGCATGGAGAGCTATCCGGACTGCGAAACGGGGGCCGCGCCACTATGCCTCTTAAATCATCCTGCGCAACCTGAGCCCGACGACGGCATTCCCTGAACCCTATCGCCGTCCTGCAGTCCGAAGGCCCGTTCAGGCAACCGCAAGCTCCGGCCGGTCTGCCGCCTTCCCGGCGATGAACCGGTCGAAGTCGGCGCTCTCCAGCGGCCGCGCAAAGAGGTAGCGAGGGAGCACCTCCTGTTACGCGCAGAGCGTATATCCGCTGTTAAAGGATGTGGTAAATTAAGCCGTAGGGAAGTGAGTTGCTATCTCGGCATCCGCATGAAGCCCATCGTTCCGAGGGGGCTCAGCGGCTGCTGCGCAGGGTGATCCGGGTGAGTTCCGACGGCCGTCCGAGCCGCAGCGCAAAGCCCGGCCACAGCGCGGTGCCGTTGTTGACGTAGAGCTGCATCGCCCCGACCCGATAGAAGCCCGAGACGAAGCCGTTGTTGGCGTTTGCCACCAGCCGGTCGAGCCCGAGGACCATCCCGCCGTGGGTGTGGCCCGACAACTGCAGCGCAACCCTTGTCGTGGACGCATCCACCGCGTTGCGCGGCTGGTGATCGAGAAGAATGACCGGCGCTCCCTCCGGCGCGCCGGCAAGGGCGGCACGCACGTCGGGCGCCGGCATGCCGGTTCTTGCGGCGGAATGATCCGTGACACCGGCAATGACGAGGCTCTCACCGCCGCGCGCAATCACCGCGTGGCCATTGGCGAGTATCTGCATATTGAGGCCCTGGAAATAGCGCATCCAGGCCTCGTAGCCGAAGAAATACTCGTGGTTGCCGGGGATGGCCAGCACGCCGTCGCGGGCGCGAAGCCCTGACAGCGGCGCCACGTCGGCGCTGCGGCTTTCGATGTTGCCGTCGATCAGATCGCCGGTGACGACGATCAGGTCGGCATCGAGCGCATTGGTGCGCTCCACCAGTTGCTGCGCCCAGCGCGCCGGAAACAGGCGGCTGATGTGGAGGTCGGTCAGTTGCACGAGCTGGTAGCCGTCGAAGGCGGCCGGCAGACCGGGGATGGTGACCTGGATATCCTTCGTCTGGGGGACGAGGATCGCCTGGCTGACGCCGAAGGCCGAGAGCGCCAGCGCCAGCCCGCCGATCGCATAGCGGACGCCGGCAGGCACCACCGGAAAGGATCCCTTGATCGCCAGCAGCACCAGCGACACGGCATCGAGCACCAGCTGGAAGACGGCCAGCATCAGCATGGCGCCGAGCAGGAGGTTGAAGGCGAGGATCAGCGGCCTGGGAAACTCGGGCGAGAACACCGAGCCGGAGGAAAGCCGGCTGAACCAATGGTATTGGGAGACCAGCAGCAGGAGGACCGCAAGCGCGATCTTCAGCGCCCACGACCAGGGCAGGGGAAGGATGAACCGGGCCGCCACGATGAGCCAGGGAACGCCGAAAATGAGATGGAACATCAGGCAGCCTTGTGAGTGTCGAACAGGTTACGCAGACGGCAGTCAGGCGGATTGGCGGAGGGTGTGAAAGGGCGTTGAAAACTCCGGCGTGACGTCTGATCCGTGCTTCACGCCGCCTTACGCCCGCTGCCGACAGGCCGGGCCCAGATAGGGTTGTCCCGCGGCGATGGCAATGCACCAGCGCGTGAACGCCGATTTCGGTTGGACAGGATGTCCATCGTCTGCCAAAAGCCCTTCAGGACGCGACTGCCGTTAGCTTGAGAACGGGGTCGGGCGACCGATTGACGTCACGTTGCTGCCGCGAGATCACGCTGGCCGTCCTGCTGTTTCTCCATCGTTGAGGTTGCCCGACCACCGGCCGATGCGGTCTGGTCAGCCGGTCGACCGTGCCGCCACCACCCGAATCTCCACGACGGCGCCTTCTCTGCGCAGTCCTGCGACCTCGACCGCGGTCCATGCCGGAAACGGATCCACGACATAGGCGTACCGAACGGCACAGAACCTGTCGAAGTGCTCGCGCAGACCGATGTGGTAGGAGGTCATCTCGACGATCGAATCGAAACCCAATCCGGCTTCTCCGAGGACGGCTCCGATCTTCTCGAATGCCTGCCGAAACTGATCTTCGAGGTTTGTTGGCATCGTGCCGTCCGGACTGCTTCCTGTCATGCCGGTCAGAAACACATGGTCGCCCGAGATGATTCCGGGCGAAAGCCGGAGCCGATCGGCGACTGCCCGTGCGCCTGCCGCAAAAAGTGCCCGTCTCTCCATGTTCTCTCGCCTGTTTGGGTGAAGGTCGAGAGTGTCAAAGTCCCCCATTTCCGTCAACGCCGGTCGGCTGACCCCAGCGGCGATCAGCTCATCAGGACCGTATGCGCCGTGATCGTATACCCAAACGGGTCCATGAAGGCGAAATATCGGCCAAATGGGCCATCCTTGGGCGGAAAGACTATGGTGACGTCGTGCGCGCGAAGGTGTTCATGCAATTCGTCAGCGTCGTCGCAACCAAACCAGATCGCGATGCCCAGGCCAAGCCTGTCCCCGTCGGCGAACTCCTGGGTCGGGGTACGGACAGCGAATGGGATCGGTTGCGTCTCAAAAACCGTCGCTCCCGGAGGGGCTTTTGCAGCTGGCGTAAGCCCGACGACATCGCGATAGAAGGTGAGTGCCGCATCCAGATCTCTTGTCTGGATCGAGATGAAATCAGGTCCAATCAGTCTAGGCATGGGCGATATTTCCTTTTCGTGCACAACCCGATATATCAGGGTCCTGATAGGATGTAATGTAAGGGCCCTGATATGTCCAGTCTCACAGTTCCGCCAGAAGACGATACTTACCGGTCAGTGGGATATGCGCTGAAGCGGGCGCAGCAGGCACTGCGGGCTCATCTGGACGCGGAGCTTCGAACCATTGGATTGACGACACCGCAGTACTCCGTCCTGGCGGGACTTGAGCGCAGCGAGAGCTTGTCCAATGCGGAGCTTGCGCGGCAGGCTTTCGTAACACCGCAGACGATGCAGGCCATCGTCGTCGGCCTAGAACGGGATGGCCTCGTAAAACGAGCGGCCCACCCGCTCCACGGCAGGGTTCTCACCACGAACTTGACGCAAGAGGGACGTTCGGTGGTGCAAGAGGCACACAAGATTGCAGCGCGCGCTGAAACTCTGGTTCGCAACGCGGTTGCCCCCGACGATCCCGAGGTCATTTACGCGGCATTGTTAAGGATAGCGGATGCGATGCCGTGACGTTGTCCCGCCGACTGGAGAAGCGCCGCGCAAGGCGAAGCTTGCCTCAATAGCCGTCGAGCATGTTGACGCAATCCATTGTAATCTTTGCAGTCAGGCCTTCGGGCTCATAGGCGAGCCTGCATTCGCCGCCCATCGAAAGGCTCATGCGGTTCAGCAGTTCCGTCCCGAAACCGGAGCTTGTCGGTGGTGCCGTCGCCGGGCCATCTCTTTCGACCCAGGTCAGGTGCAGCACTGGACCTTCGCCTTGCGACGGCAGCACGTCCCAGTCTACGGAAACCACGCCCGACGGGCTGCTGAACGCCCCGTGCTTGAGCGAATTGGTGCCCAGCTCATGAAGGATGAGATTGAGCGGAATGATCCCGTTCGCGCTGATCACCAGATCCGGGCCGCCAAGGGTCAGCCTTTTCTGGTCGGCCAGGCCAAGCGGCTCCAGTACCGCATGGATTGCCGCTCCGACCGTGATCTTGTCGCCCTGGGCCGCGCCCCGCAGGAGCTCGATGGAGCGGCTCAGGGCGGTGATCTTGTGCCGCAATCGCTCGGCGAGCTGTGCCGGGGTGGAGACATGTTTCTGCAGCAGGGAAATCAGGCCGCTGATCGTCGCCATGATGTTCTTCAGCCGATGGTCGACCTCCTCGGACACCACCTCCTGGAGTTGCAGGGCCTTGGCGAGCGCCTGCCGTGATCGGGCCTGTGCGCCCAGGGCATGGAGCGCAAGCCCCAGAAGCCCGATATTCGTCGTGACGATGAAGACATAGAACGCGAGAGCCGTCGCGGCCGGGGCACCCAGCGCAAAGCTCCCGAACGGCGCGATGAACCAGTACCAGGCGACCAGTCCCGAAAGCACGGCCGACGTGATGGCGGGATAGATGCCCCATATGAAGCCGGTGATGAAGACTGCGGGGAAGAAGGTCAGGTAAGGGAAACCGGGAGGCAGGAAGGGATCCAGCAGGAATCCGAGGAGCAAGGCGACCGTGGTCATGGCCAGGGCCGCGAGCTGGCCTAGCAGCAGACTGGAAGCGGTCGCACCATGCACTGCGTTTCTGAAGGCGGGAAGGGCCAGCAGGAACGGTTCAAGGCTTGTTTCGTCGTCCTGCGTGGTTAATCTGTTCTTCATCGAAACCTCGTCAACGGGCGGTCGATCCGGTAGCTCATGCTTCGGCCTTGATGCTGCTGGAGACGACGGTCGTGGAAAAGGCTCTGCCGTTCACGCGAGAACATGCGTGGACTATAGCAATGTATTCCCTTTTCGGGCAACCTTTTCTCTGTGGTGGTGAATGTGAAAAATCAACGATTTAGCCCCAAGAATTCAGGGGGAGGTGCCATTCGCCGGCACCGCTCCTGGAGAGGTTTTGCCGTTGAGCATGTTGTGCCGGCCATTGGTGACACCTTCGAATACGCCTGGCAAAGCGATCTGCACTTCTGCGCGCTGCACGATATCGTCCTGGACGACGGCGGCATCCGTGCGGGCGACGCCGCTGAAAACAACCAGAAGAACCTCCGGGATTCGCTGACCTATGTTCCGAAGGGAGCCGCGGTCCAGGGGTGGTCGCAGCTCAGCCAGCGCAGGAATTCCTATACCGCAATATACTTCGACCCTGCCGAGCTGCATGAGGAGCTCGATCAGCGGTTCTCCACTGAACTGGGCCTACGGGTCTATTTTCGCGACCCGGAGCTTTTGATGTACCTGCGGCGGTTCTCGACGTTGCTCATGCAGGACGAGCCCGATGAGCTGTACGCGGAGACGCTGGGTCTGATGACTGTGCTGCAGATCCAGAAAGCCGGCGCGGGGAAAGACCTGAAGAGGCCCGGGATCTCGCGGCGCGCCTTGTCGCGGGTGCTGGAATATGTCGATCAGAACCTGGAAAACCAGATCGGTCTCGATGACCTTGCTGCCGTGGCGGGCCTGAGCCGCTTTCACTTCAACAGGGCCTTCAAGGCGGAAACCGGAGAAACCCCTTACCAATATCTGCTGTACCGGCGCCTTGAAAAGGCTCGCAGGCTGCTGGGGGAGGATGCGCTGAGCGTGGAGCAGGTGGCTGCCGCCGTGGGGTTTCGCGACGCCTCCTATTTCCGGAAGGCCTTCAAGGCGCGAACGGGCATCAGTCCCCTAGGGCTTCGAAAGAGCGCGGGCTAAGGGGGCTGGAGCCGAAGCCGGCAATCCCGCATGAAAGAGGCGATCCGGCCTGCGGATCGCCTCTTTCGTCTTCAATGGTTAGATGCCGAGGCCGCCGGCAAGCGTGATCTGCTGGCCGTTGATGTAGCCGGCATGCGGGCCGGCGAGGAAGCAGATCGTTTCGGCGACTTCCTCCAGCGTTGCTATGCGGCGGATCGGATGCATGTCGAGGATGGCGTCGCGGTTTGGAAGTTCACCGGCGACCTCTGCTGCCATGTCGGTCGGCATGATGCCCGGCTGGACGACGTTGACGGTGATGTCGCGCGGTCCGAGGTCGCGCGCGATGCCCTTGGCATATCCGGCCAGCGCCCATTTCGTGCCGGCATAATCGGCGACGCCCGGGAAGGGGACGAAGGAGCCGAGGCCGGAGCCGACGAAGATGATCCGCCCGCCGTCGGTCAGCCGGGGTGCTGCCGCGCGGGTATTGGCGATGGTGCCCATGACGTTGACCTGCCACTGGCGGTTGTAGTTCTCGCCGTCGAGGGTCGGATCGTCCACCAGCTGGCCCTGGATCGCGATGCCGGCGTTGTTGACGAGGATGTCAAGCCTGCCGAACTCGGCCATGACCGCATCGATGAGCGGCCTGGCGGAAGAGAGGTCGGACTGGTCGCTTTTGACGGCGATGGCCCGCACGCCCTTGGCCTTCAGCCTTTCCACGACCGCCTGCGCCTTCTCGGCGGAGGCCGCGTAGCTGATCGCGACGTCTGCACCGTGACCGGCGAGCGCTTCCGCCGTTGCCGCACCGAGGCCGCGCGAGCCGCCCGTCACGAGAGCGACCTTGCCCTTCAAGAAGTTGGACATGAACTGTTTTCCTTTGTCCTGTTGACGCCGCGCCGAGGCTATCCCGGACGGCATATCGTAACGACTATTACGATAATGATCGTTATGAAAATTGACAGGGTGGGTCAAGGCTTTTAATAATGGTCGTTATGAAAATATCCGGACCAGGCTGATGGGACGCCATCGCGAATTCGACATGGAGAAGGTTCTCGACGCGGTCCTCTGTGTCTTCTGGCAGAAGGGCTACGAGGGGACGTCCTACGCCGACCTCACCGCGGCTGCCGGTGTCGAGCGGCCGGCGCTGTATTCCGCCTTCGGCAACAAGGAAGCCATGTTCCGCAAGGCGCTGGACCGCTACCACGAAAAATACCTGCGATACCTGCCGGAGGCACTGGCGCTGCCGACGGCGCGGGAGGTGGCAGAACACCTCCTTCGCGGCGCCATCGATCTCAACACCCGCTATCCCACGCACAGGGGATGCCTGATGATCCAGGGTGTGCTGGCGGGTTCGGATGATTCAGAACCGGTGCGGCAATTTCTGGTCGAGGCGCGGGCCGCCGGGGAACGCGAGGTTCGGCAACGCTTCGAAAGAGCGAAAGACGAGGGCGACCTGCCCGAGACCGCCAGGGCCGATGCGCTGGCGGCCTTCCTGATGGCTGTCATGCACGGCATGGCGGTGCAGGCGAAGGCGGGCTTCAGCCGCGAGACGCTGGAAGGCGTGGCCGAGCAGGCGCTGCTCGCCTGGCCGGTCGCCAAGGGAACGAAAGCCGCGATGACCTCCTGAGCAGAGGCGATCGTGTTTCGCCGCTGGCACTCTCGGGTGATGTCAGACTATTCCCTCGTCGACCGCTCGGCCCGAACGGCGTCACGAGGCCGAATAGGTCACCGTCACGCCGCGCTGGCGGAAATAGGCCTGCATCAGCTTGCGGCCGGAGCGGTTGTTCTGCGCCAGCCGCGCCGGATCGAAGACGGCCTCTTTTACGCCTTCCCGTGCCATTGCCGCCTTCAGCGTGGCGATATGCGCGTCGATGTCGGCATTGTCCGTCTGAAGCGATTCATAGATGCGGTTCGTTGCCTCGGCCACGGTCGGTTCGCTCACGGGGATACTCCTGCTGTTGTCTGGCTGGCGCGCATAGCACAGTTTTACGAATTGGCCCTACTGCAGTGGAAAAAATGCGGTCGTCAACGGGCGACGAGTATCTGCCTTCCTCGCGGCGACCTCTGCAGCAAGGCTTCAGATGCTACGGGTGTGCAGGGTTTCGCTCGCAAGCAGGTGGGCTATTGCCGTGGTGATGGTGAGTTCGTCGTAGGGTTTGGAGAAGAAGCGGCTTCCGCCGGGCAGTATGCTCTCCTCAAGAATGGCCGCACCGGATGCGACGATCAGCTTCACGGGCGGCCACCGATCGCGGATGTAGTGGGACAGCTTGATGCCGTCCATCGTCCCCGGCATCTGGACATCGGTGAACACAAGATCGATGTCGTCCCGCAATTCGAGGATGCGGATTGCCTCGTCCGCGTCGCAAGCGTCCAGTGCTTCGTAGCCCGCCGACAGGACAAGTTCGACGGCACCCATGCGTATGATCGGGCTGTCTTCCACGACAAGGACGACGGATCTGCCGTTCTTCATTGTTCACTCGATATATGAGGTTGGCCGCAACGCGCGGTCTTTAGCGCCGTAAATAGCAAGTCATGTTTCCTATGCCGCTGAGGAAAGGTCGGCCTGGACGTCGGAGGTTTCCCGACGGCTGATGGTGACCACCGTACCCGGGTTCGCGTCGGTCAGCGTGATCACGCCGTTCAGGTTCTTCACGAGCGCCTCCACGATACCCGTTCCCAATCCGGCCTTGGGTGCATCCTCCCCGCCGGGCATTCCGATTCCGTTGTCGGCGATGGAAAGCGTCCAGTCCTCGCCCGACGAACGGTAGTCGATCGCGATCGTCCCGATCCGGTCGTCTGGAAAGGCGTGCTTGAGGGCGTTGATCACGAGTTCTGTCAGGACGAGCCCCAGACTGATGGAGACCTCTGCATCGACGATGCTGTCATCGACGGTGACCTGAATCGATAGCCGCTCGGGCTCGGCGATCATCGATGCGCCAAGACTTTGGCAGAGCTGCGTGAAGTAGGTACGCAGTTCGATGCTGCCGCCGGGGGATGCGGAAAGCTGTCGCTGCAGGGCTGCAATGGACATGATCCGGTGACGGGCATCCTGGAGATGTCCGCGTGCCTCTTCCGACTGAACGCGCCGTGCGCTCTGCATGAGAACGCTGGCAATGATCTGCAGACTGTTGGCGACCCTGTGCTGGACCTCCTGCAGCAGGATGGCCTTGTCGCGGATCAGGTCATCCTTCAGGCGGGCTGCGGCGCGCATGTCGGTGACATCGGTTATGGCGAGAAGCAGACGGATGTGGTCGACGTCACCGTCGTCGAGCGTCTGCGCATGGACGACCAGCTGCCGCGTTTTCTGGTCTGGTCGCTTCAGGTCGATCTCGTATGACTCGACACTCGCACTGCCGGTCGCGGTCGCCGTCAGCAGGGACTGGAGCTTGGGCATTGCCCATTCCCCGTTGCCAAGTTCGCCGAGGCGCTTGCCGGAAACGGTCGCGGGGTCGATCTCGAACGCCCGGCAGAAGGATGTGCTCGCCGCAATGATCCTGAGATCATCGGACAGGAACAGCAGCGGATCCTTGGATGATATCACCACGGCAAGCGTGCTCGCCGCTTCCAAATGGTCTGTCGGTATCTGTGGCATGAACAGGCCCTCAAGGGCCGAAGACTCACGGAGCAAGTCATGACTCGGCAGGTGCGTCGAAAAGCCGATAAGGTCACGTCCGACAGAGGCACAGTAACACACGGATGCGTGTCCGTTGAATCAATTCTCCCGGCCTGACTTCCAGGCTGCCCGCCGGCCCCAAGGCAGGTGCCCCGTCAGCCGAACGGACATTTCAGCGGCTCCGTCACCGGGGTCGCGTTGCGCTCCGACCGGAAGGCGGCGGAGCGTTCGTAGGCGAGTTGCCTGAGCCGCATAATCGCGCCGAGCGGCTGGTGGGCGGCAAGGCCGTTCCAGGGGCTGAAATGCATGCCGTCGTCGACCTGTCGCGACAGCTCTTCGCTCCACCCCTCCTGCGGAACGGCGGTGATGCGCGCAACGGTGACGAAGGGGCTCTTCTCCTCGTCCCAGGCCTCGACGCCCTCGACGGGCATGGCCTCGAGATCGGTGCAGAGCTGCGCCTGCAGGTCCCAGACGGCGGTCTCCGCCTTGAAGAACTCATCCGCCGCGTGGCGCAGGATATCGGGGTCCTCGGAGGTATCGACCTTGGTGCCCGTCAGCGCCTTGAGATTGTCGGAGGCGGGGACGACGGCGATTTTTGCGATGTGCTCGCCGTAGCGCAGCGGCAGCTGGGCAAAGAAGCTGTCGCCGAGAATATGGGTCTCCGGATTGCCGCCCATGGTCTTCAGGACGGCGCTCTGCTTGCCGAGTTTTTCCAGCCCGCCCTCGACCGTCTTGAACGCCTTGGAGACCATCTCCTTGACGCCCTCCATACGGTCGGTGGTGGCGGCGAGCAGCTTCAGGTTCTTCAGGAAGGCCTTGCCGGAGGGGGAGTTGAACTCCTTGCCGTTCACCATGACGAAATCCTGGCTGCGCGAGGCAAATGATCCCGGCAGCCGCGGGCCCCCGACGTTCATCACCTTGAGCGCCATGCCGCGCGGCGTCGAGACGCTGTCGTGGAGAAGGTCGCCCGGCGTCGTCGAGAGGCGGATCACCGCCTCGTATTCTCCCGGCTTGGCAAACAGTCCCTGCGCCAGCTCTGGCGGCAGGCCGTCCAGCACCTCGAAGCGGGCCGAAAGCAGGCCGTGGCTCTTGGCGTGCACGGAGCGGATCGCATGGCCGGAATCGGCGAAGGTCTTTTCGCAGATGGAAACCATGGTCTCGGCGATCTTGCGGGCGGTCTCCGGCTCGTCGGGCTCGACCGTTTCGACGTCCGGACGGTAGCGGACGGGGGTATTGGAGAGCTGCGTGCGCATCAGTTGGGCAAGCCTTCCATGATCTTGTCGATGGTGATCGGGAAATGCCGGTGGCGGGTGCCGGTGGCATGGTAGATGGCGTTGGCGACGGCGGCACCGACGGCGACGATGCCGATTTCGCCGAGCCCCTTGACGCCGATCGGGCTGGCCTTGTCGTCCTCTTCCTCGACGAAGATCACCTCTATGTCCTGCACGTCGGCATGCGCCGGCACGTGATATTCGGCGAGGTTATGGTTCATGATGCGGCCGCTGCGGTGGTCGATCATGCTTTCCTCGTGGAGCGCCATGCCGAGCCCCATGACGACGCCGCCGAGCACCTGGCTGCGCGCCGTCTTCGGATTGATGATCGTGCCGGCGGCGACCGCGATCACCACCCGCGTCACCCGCGGCACGCCCAGCTCCGCATCGATCTTCACCTCGGTGAAGATGGCCGAATGGGTGTAGCTGACGAATTTCTTCGCCTGCTCCTCGTCGGGCGCCACCTTGCCGTGGCCTTCCACCGAGGACATCCCCTGGCTGCCGAGGATGTCGGCGATCGAGAGGCCAACCTGGTCGTTGCGGTCGAGCACGAGGCGGTTGTCGCGGATCGCCAGATCCTCGACGGATGCGCCGGCCAGCGGCGAACTGTCGAGCTTCTGGGCGAGCGACAGCAGCGTCTTGCGGATCTCGAAGCAGCCGGCCTGGACGGCGGAGCCGCTGGAGGCGGCCGTCCACGAACCGCCCTCGACGGCGGTCTTTGCCAGCGAGGAATCGCCGATCAGCACGCTGACGCGGTCGGCCGTCTGGCCGAGCCCCTGGGCGGCGATCTGCGCAAGGATCGTATAGGTGCCGGTGCCGATGTCGGAGGCGGCCGCCGCGACGGTGATCGAGCCGTCCGGGAAGAGCCGGACCTTGGCCTCCGCCGGCGACAGGGTCGCTTCCCAGACGCCGGTCGCCACACCCCAGCCGACGAGATCCTGGCCGTCGCGCATGGAGGCGGGCAACGGGGAGCGCTTCGACCAGCCGAATCGCTCGGCGCCCTGGCGGTAGCAGAGGTCGAGGGCCTTGGAGGTGAGCTGCAGGTCGTCGTTCTGGTCGTAATCGACGAAGTTGGCGATGCGGAACTCGAGGGGATCCATGCCGACCTCGTAGGAGAGCTCGTCGATCGCCGATTCCAGCGCCAGGAAGCCGGTCGCCGCACCCGGGGCACGCATGTCGCCCGGCGTCGAGACGGTCATCTTGGCCAGTTCGTAGGAAAGGGTGACGTTGTCGCACTTGTAGGCAAGGCCCGACCAGTTGACGACATTCTCCTGGTAGTCCTCGTAGAGCGAGGTCGTCTGCACCGCATGGTGGCGGATCGACATCAGCCTGCCGTTGGCATCGGCCGCGACCAGCATCCGCTGCACCGTCGGCGGGCGCCAGGTGAGGTAGAACATCTCGCGCCGGCTCATCTCCACCTTGACGGAGCGCTTCAGGTCGAGGCTTGCCATCACCGCGAAGAACAGCTGGTGCTTGGGGCGCAGGCCGGACCCGAAGGCGCCGCCGACATAGGCGTTGATTACGCGCACCGTCTCGGGCTTCAGCCCGAAGATGCCGCAGACATAGCCCTGGCTGTTCTGCGACCCCTGCGTCTTGTCGTAGACCGTCAGGCTGCCGTCCTCGGCGCGGATGACCGTCGTTCCGAAGAGCTCCATCGGGTTGTGATGCTCGCCCGCCTGGACGTATTCCGCCGAGATCTTGTGGGGTGCGGCGGCATAGGCGCCGTCTGCATCGCCGCGCGGGTCGGACGGTAGGAAGGCCTCCTTGCGCGGCACCGGCGGCGGGTAACTTTTGGCCTGCTCCACCTCGATGTCCGTATGTGGTTCCTCGGCCTCGTAGTCGACGCGGATCAGGTCGGCGGCGTCGCGGGCGGCCTCGAAGCTCTCGGCGATGACGAGCGCGATCGGCTGGCCGTCGTAGAGGATGCGGTCATTCTCCAGCGGCCGGAAGGGATGGCCGGGAAGCGCCACCTCGTCCTTCCAGGCATCGTCGGACGAGGCGGTCGCCGGCCGGTTCTGATGGGTATAGACCTTCACGACGCCCGGGAAGTTCTCCGCCGCGGAGGTGTCGATGGAGGTAATGCGCCCGCTGGCGATGGTGGCGTAGAAGGCGTGGCCGACCAGCATGCCGGGCTCGTCGTATTCCGCCGCATAGGGAGCGGTGCCGGTGACCTTCAGCGGCCCGTCGATGCGCGGCAGCGGAAATCCGATGATGTTCTTTTCGTTCTGCATTGGGATCTCCTTCACCGCAGCTGCTTTTCGGACTGGACCTGCGGCGTGCCCTCGGCCGCCTGCGACAGCGCCCGGACGATCGCCTTCTTCGCCATCGGGATCTTGAAGTCGTTGTCGCCCTGGCCCTCTGCCCCGGCAAGCAGCCGGTCGGCCACTGCGGCAAAGGTCTCGCGGGTGGCCGGCTGGCCGGCAAACTCCGCCTCCGCCAGCGTGTCGCGCCAGGGCTTGTGGGCGACGCCGCCAAGCGCGACGCGAAGGTCGACGATCATGCCGTCCGCGATGTCCAGGGCGGCGGCGACCGAAACCAGCGCGAAGGCATAGGAGAGCCGGTCGCGCAGCTTCAGATAGCTGTGGTGGGCAGCAAAGTGATTGCCCTCAAGACGCACCGCGACGACGATCTCGCCGTGCTTCAGCGTGTTGTCATGCTCCGGATGGTCGCCCGGCAGCCGGTGGAAATCCGCAAACGGGATGTCGCGGCGGCCGTCCGGTCCCTCGACCTCGACGGTGGCGGCAAGGGCTGCGAGCGCCACGCACATGTCGGAAGGATGGGTGGCGATACAGTGCTCGCTGGCGCCGAGGATGGCATGGATGCGGTTGACGCCGCCGATCGCCGCGCAGCCCGACCCCGGCTCGCGCTTGTTGCAGGGCGTCGAGGGGTCGTAGAAATAATAGCAGCGGGTGCGCTGCAGGAGGTTGCCGCCGGTGGTGGCGGCGTTCCGCAGCTGCGGCGAGGCGCCCGCGAGGATGGCGCTGGCAAGCAGCGGATAGCGCTCGGCGACGCGCGCATCATAGGCGACGGCGGAATTGGAGACCAGCGCGCCGATGCGCAGCGACCCGTCCGGCAGCTCCTCGATCTCCTTCAGGGGGAGGCGGTTGATGTCGATGATGGCGGCCGGATGCTCGACATCGTATTTCATCAGGTCGACGAGATTGGTGCCGCCGGCGAGTACCCGGGCCTGCGGATTGGCGGCAAGGGCAGCGACGGCTTCGCCGAGATTTTCGGCGCGGGTATAGGTGAAGGGCCTCATTCCGCGGCCTCCTTCTGCGACGCGTCCGAGCCATGGCCCATCACGTCCTCGATGGCGTCGGCGATGTTCACATAGGCGCCGCAGCGACAGATGTTGCCGCTCATCATCTCGCGGATTTCCTCGCGGCTCTTCGCCCGGCCTTCCGCAAGGAGGCCGACGGCGGAACAGATCTGCCCCGGCGTGCAGTAGCCGCACTGGTAGGCGTCGTGCTCGACAAAGGCCTTCTGCATCGCGTGCATGTCGTCGGGCGTGCCGAGACCCTCGATGGTGGTGATCTCGGCGCCGTCGAGCGTGACCGCGAACTTCAGGCAGGAATTCACCCGCTCGCCGTCGACGAGCACGGTGCAGGCGCCGCACTGGCCGTGGTCGCAGCCCTTCTTCGTGCCCGTGAGATGCAGGGGGCCGCGCAACAGGTCGAGCAGCGTCACCCAGGGGTGGATCTCGAGGTCCTGGCGGTTGCCGTTGATCGTCAGCGCGACGCGGTTCTTCGGCTGTGTGTCTGCCGTTGCGATGTCCATGGAGGAGGCCCTTTCCGGAAATTGTGCCGGACTAACGGGAGGGGCAAGTGATTGTTCCTGACACCCTTGCCGCGGCCGCCCGGTTCCCGCTCGGTCCCCGCGTCCCGGCCGTTGGCGCAGCGGCGACCGGCATCTCGAAAGAGGCCCCGGGAACCAATGCGGGGAACCGCTGTTTTCATGCCATCACCACTGAGACAAGGGTGAATGGCATGCTCCGATTACATCAGATCTGCTTCTGTGCGCTGGCCTTCATCAGCCTGCAACTCGCGATCGCGACCGGCCTTCGGGTCGGCGGCTGGACCGGGTTCTGGATGGCGGCGACATCCATAATCCTGCTCTTCCTGCTGGTCGTCGACGAACTGTACGGCATCGACCTCAAGGAGGTCATGTATTCGCAGCCGCAGGAGAAGCGCCGCCGGCGCGACCGGGACCACAGGTGATCCCGTAAAAAAAGGGCCGCTTCGATGGCGAAGCAGCCCTTCTCGTTGTCTGATCGGCGCGCCGTCTATGCGGCGCGGCGGGAGAAGCCCGCCGCCTTGTCCTCGAAGCGGAACTGTTCCAGCAGCTGGAAGAGCGCCTTGGCCTCCTCGGCCAGCCCGTGGCTTGCGGCGGTCTGTTCCTCGACCATGGCAGCATTCTTCTGCGTGCTCTGGCCGACGCTGTTGATCGACTGGTTGATGCCGCCGAGGGCCAGCGACTGCTCGCGGGCGGCATCGACGATGGCGACGATGTCCTGATTGATCTCCTGCACGTGGCCGGCGATTTCCTGCAGTGCCTCGCCGGCCTTGCTGACGAGCGACACGCCGCTGCTGACATGGGTGCCGGACGCCGTGATCAGCGTCTTGATCTCCTTGGCGGCTGCCGCAGAGCGCTGTGCGAGTTCGCGCACTTCCTGCGCCACGACCGCAAAACCCTTGCCGGCTTCCCCGGCGCGGGCTGCCTCGACGCCGGCGTTCAGCGCGAGCAGGTTGGTCTGGAAGGCGATCTCGTCGATCACGCCGATGATGCTGGAAATTTCCCGCGACGACTGGTCGATCTTGTCCATGGCCGTGATGGCTTCGCGGACGATCTCGCCGGAATGATCGGCATGCGCCTTGGCGCGCCCGACGAGACGGCCGGAGTCCTCGGCCCGGCGGCTGGAATCCTTGACCGTCGTGGTGATTTCCTCGAGTGCTGCCGCGGTCTCCTCGACGGATGCGGCCTGCTGCTCGGTGCGGCGTGCCAGATCGTCGGCGGCGGTGCGGATTTCATGGGCGCCGGAGGAAATCGCCTGGGCGTTGAGGCGCACGGTATGCATGGCGTCCTTCAGGCGCGCAGAGGCGGCGTTGAAGTCCTTGCGCAGCTTGTCCAGCGACGGAATGAAGGGCTTGTCGATCGTCTGCGACAGGTCGCCATTGGCAAGGTTATTCAGACAGTGGGCGAGCTGCTCGACGTTTTCGACCCGGCACGTCACGTCGGTGGCGAATTTGACCACCTTGATGACCTTGCCCTTCAGGTCGAAGACCGGGTTGTAGGAGGCCTGGATGAAGACCGAGCGGCCGCCCTTGCCGAGGCGCCGGAATTCGCCTGCGACGAACTCGCCGGCGTTCAGCTTCTGCCAGAACTCGCGGTATTCGGCGGAGTTTGCCTGAGCCGGTTCGATGAACATGCTGTGGTGACGGCCGACGATGTCCTGAAGCGAATAGCCGAGCGCCGACAGGAAGTTCTCGTTGGCGGAGATGATGGTGCCATCCGGCTTGAATTCGATGGAGGCCTGGGCGCGGTTGACGGCGTTGATCTTGGCGTCCGTATCGATGGCGTGCAGCTTGGTCTCGCTGATGTCGTTGGCGAATTTGACGATCTTCACGACCTTGCCGGCGCTGTTGCGGATCGGGTTGTAGTTGCCGCGGATGTAGATCTCGGCGCCGTTCTTGGCCACGCGCGTGAACTCGCTGCAGATGAATTCGCCGTTGCGGAGCTTGCTCCAGAAGGCGGCGTATTCGGCTGAATCGGCATAGTCCCGGTCGAGGAACATCCGGTGTTTCTTGCCGATGATTTCCGCTTCGGAATAGCCCATCAGGTCACAGAAGTTCTTGTTTGCCTTGACGATCGTGCCGTCGAGCTTGAACTCGATGATGGCCATCGAGAGATCGAGCGCCCCGAGAATATTGTTGGAGTTGGATGCAAAAATGTTCAGCATGCGCTGCAGGCCCCAGGGTGGTTCAGGCGAGATTGCCTTGTGCTCTATTCTCGCATGAGATTGTTAAGAATGCCGAAAGCGTTCGTCCGCAGAGGGTTGTCGAGCTCCGAAAACGGCAGCGGTATGCCGTGACATCGGCGCTAAAAGATAAAATCGCCGTGATAGGAATTTAATCCTTGACGGCGTGACGGTGCTTTGCTATCGTTCAGTCACAGTCAAAGATCTGTAGCCGGCGACAAGCCGGTTGAAGACCTTTCAGTCAAAGTTGGCCCGGCCCCCTGCGCCGGGCCTTTTTTCGTTCAGACGCGGCCGTTGTGGCGCCTCGGGGTATTCCTCGCGGCGGGGCCCGGCGCGTCGCGGAGGATAGCGCCATGCAAGCCTTTGAGCGGACCTGGGATGATCGAGGCGGGCAGGGGGACCCGGTTGCGGGTCCGGCGCCGTCCGATCTGTTCGATCCGGCATGCGCCGATCTCAGCCTGTTCGGCTGCTGGGCCGCGGCACCCGCCTATGGCAGGGCGCTGCCCGAGGACGATGCGCTCGTCGACGACGTGCGGGCGGTCGTGCTCGAGATCAAGTCGGCCGCGGCGCCGGCGGTCTCTCCCGCCGAGGCACTGCGCCAGCTCCTGAACGAGATGACGGTGGAGATGCGCGAGCAGTTCGAGTCGTTCCGGGCAATGCGGGCGGCCGCCGACGCGGCGCTCCAGGGCGGCGACGAGGCCGCCGGCAAGCTTGCCCGTGCCGACATCAAGGCGGCGACCGACGCCATGTCGCTGATCGTCCGCACGCTGGAGAAGGTCGACAGCCTGCAGCGCCAGCTCGCCCGCGACCGCGAGGACGAGGCCGAGCGCGCGGCGGATGCGAGCGGGTATGGGGAGGCGGTGCGTGAGGTCGAGCGGCTTATCGAGGCACGCGCGCAGGAACGCTTTGAGGCGCTCTGTGTCACCCGCGGCATTGATCGCAGCGAGCCCGGCGGTACGGGAGGGGATCCACCGCAACCGCCCGACACCGGATGAAGAGCAAGCGGCCGCCATCCTGATCGAGCATGGTGAGGAGATGACGGCAATCGGCAAGCTTCGCCAGTTGGTGCAGGAGAGTGTGAAGGCGGGCGCGATGGCGTCTTCTCCAGGGCCGAACGAGGATGGTGGCATGGCTTCGCCCCCCTCATCCGGTCCTTCGGACCACCTTCTCCCCTCGGGGGAGAAGCGAACGGCCAGCGCTGCGCCTGAAACGGTTGGGCAGGATGCAGACCCTCTTCTCCCCACCGGGGAGAAGTCCCGAGCGAAGCGAGGGGATGAGGGGGCGTGCTCTGCGCCTTCGTCGCCCTCATGCGGTCCTTCGGACCTCCTTTTCCCCGTGGAGGAGAAGGGAGCGGCGGACGCTCTTGCGGAGTTCCTGCAGCGCAATGAAATCTACTGCCCCAGGCTGCAACGGGCCTGGATTACCAGCGGTCGTCGCGACCAGAAGCCGCCGGAGGGCGGGTGGCGGACGTGGTTGCTGATGGGGGGGCGCGGGTCGGGGAAGACGCGGGCCGGGGCGGAATGGGTGCAGGCGCTGGCCTCGGCCGGCGCCCGTTCGGACCTGCGCATCGCGCTGGTGGCGGAGACGCTGGGCGAGGCGCGCGAGGTCATGGTGGACGGCGTCTCCGGCATCTGCCGGATCGCCCGCAGGGACAGGCCGGACTTCGAGATCTCGCGTCGCCGGCTCGTCTGGCCGAACGGGGCGATCGCCCAGATCTTCTCCTCGGAGGACCCCGAAAGCCTGCGCGGGCCGCAGTTTCACTATGCCTGGTGCGACGAGCTGGCAAAATGGAAGCATGCGGAGGAGACCTTCGACATGCTGCAGTTCGGGCTGCGGCTCGGGCAGGATCCGCGCCAGCTGGTGACGACGACGCCAAGGCCGGTGCCGCTTCTGAAGCGGCTGCTGGCCGATGCCGACACCCGGCTGGTGCGCATGGAGACGCGGGGAAATGCGCAGAACCTCGCGCCGGGCTTCATCGCCGCGCTCGAAAGGCGCTATGGCGGCACGCGGCTCGGGCGCCAGGAGATCGACGGCGAACTGATCGAGGATCGCGAGGACGCGCTCTGGAAGCGCGACGAGATCGAGGCCTGCCGGCTGCGGGTAACCGAGGCGCTGCGGCGGATCGTCGTGGCGGTCGATCCGCCTTCCGGCTCGGGCGAGACCTCCTGCTGCGGCATCGCCGTGGCGGGGCTCGATGCCGGCGGCAGGGCGGTGGTGCTGGCCGACTGCTCGGTGGAAGGCATGAGCCCGGCGGGCTGGGCGAACGCGGTGGCGAATGCCTACCGCCGCTTTGCCGCCGACCGCATCGTCGCCGAGGTCAACCAGGGCGGCGAGATGGTGGCGGCGATGCTGCGAAGCGTCGACGCGGCGCTGCCGCTGACGCTGGTGCGGGCCACGCGCGGCAAATACCTGCGCGCCGAACCGGTCGCGGCGCTCTACGAGCAGCGGCGGGTGGTTCATGCGGGACGGTTCGTGGCGCTGGAAGACCAGATGTGTGATTTCGGTCCGGAAGGGCTGTCGTCGGGCCGCTCGCCTGACCGGCTCGATGCGCTGGTCTGGGCGCTGACGGCGCTCCTGATCGACGGGCAGGGGGAGCCCCGGATCAGGGGGATCTGACCGGAGCGACACCGCGCTCCGACCAGTGTGGCGATCACTCGGCGGCGGGCAGCGGCTTTGCCGGCTGGGTTACGCTCTCGCGCATCTGGCGCCATTCGGACTCGAGACGATCGAGGACGTGCTGGGGAATGGGCTGTGTCGGCTGCGGGGCCGGAATATGGGGGTGCATCATCATGACTTCTCCTGTTCGAAAGGCCGAGCAAAACGCCCCGTCACCCCGTTGGTTCCACAGCGTGAACGAAATGTAAATCGCGCCGTAAACGCTTAAAACGATTTAGTTTTTCTAAACCGATTGAAACATGAGGGTTGGCAGGGGAGACGGGGATCCATGGTTCACGAAACGATCGACAGGGCCTCTTTCTTCGCCGACATCCGCCTCGTCCTGTTCGGCGGACGGCTGGCGAAACGGCAGGTGGAAGGGCTTTCGGCGATTCTCGACGGCTGGCAGGCACGGGTGGGCGAGGGCGATCGAAGGCAGCTCGCCTATGTGCTGGCGACCGCCTTCCACGAGACGGCGGCGACCATGCAGCCGGTGCGCGAGACGCTGGCAAAGAGCGATGCCGAGGCGGTTCGCCGGCTGGAGCGGGCCTTCGCGGCGGGACGGCTGGCGACGGTGAAGACGCCCTACTGGCGGCCCGAGCCCGACGGCCGCTGCTGGCTTGGCCGCGGCCTGGTGCAGCTGACGCACCGCAGGAACTACGAGGCCATGTCGAAGCTCGTCGGCTGCGACCTCGTCGCCGAGCCGGCGCTGGCCATGCGCATGGACGTGTCTGTGGCGATCCTCATCGAGGGCATGCGCCGCGGCAGTTTCACCGGCCGCCGGCTCGACGAATTCTTCGCAGACGCCGTCGAGGACTGGCAGGGCGCAAGGCGCATCATCAACGGCACCGATCGCGCCGTTCTGGTGGCGGGTCACGGGAGGGCGTTCGCGAGGGCCTTGCGGGCCTGAGCGGCGATCTTGGCTGCCGCATGGAACCGTGATGCGCCTCGCGTGGTTGCACACGCACTCTCTCTGGCGGTTTGGCAAGGACAGCATCATGTGGACATGGCTCATCGACAATGCCGCTGTCGTCTCGGCGCTCTCCAGCCTGGCCATGCTGGGTGTCTGGCTGATTTACCTGCAGCTCTTCTACAGCAGCTACCGCCACCGGCAGCGGCCGAAGATCCTGATCACCCGGGGCGGTGGGCACACCATCAAGTCGCGCTGCATCCTGACCAACATGAGCCCGGAGATCGTCTTCATCGAGGCGGTCATCCTGAAGCTCAAGCTGAGTGACCGCGAGGTGCTGTGCTCGCTGAGCGACATCGACAGGGTCGGCCGCAAGGGCATGGACCAGCGCAGCGAACTGTTCCAGGGACCGCTCTCCAGCGGAGAATACCTGGACCTCGGCACCTTCAAGGACCTGATCGTCGCGGCCATGCAGGACGGCGACGCGGAGGCGGCGATCGAGAGCCTCGAGGAACTGGTGGTCACCGCCGTCGGCAGCTACACCTGGCACGACCAGCTGGCCGCTGCCGAACGGTGCTTCACGGTTCGCACCGAGGGGGCCCGAAAGCTTCTCGACCCGGATCAGATCACCGCCCGGCAGATCCGTTCGCACCGCGAAAAGCAGAAGATCACCCATATCCTGACGGAACAGTCGAGCCAACTGGCGCGGTCGAGGAGCGGCAAGTCAGAGGTGCGCGGGTAACCCGGGATCCGGGGCCTGCCGCCGAGCAAGGAGCCACAGACAATGAGATCTCCCTTCAGGCTGCCGTGGGTTTCCACCGGCGGGGCAAGAGGCGTGTCTTCGCTACCCCCGGGCGCAGCCGCCGTCGAGGCGAAGGCGGCGGGCTTTGCGATCGTCGCCGGCGATGGCGTGGCGCATTGGTCGGGCCGATCCTACGGCGCGCTGTCGCGGGCGGGCTTCATGAAGAACCCGGTGGCGCACCGCGCGGTGCGGCTGGTGGCGGAGGCGGCCGCCTCCGTGCCCTGGCTGGCCTATGACGGCGACGCGGAGCTTGCCGACCATCCGGCGCTGGCGCTTCTGGCGCAGCCGAACGGGCGTCAGGCCGGGCCGGATTTCTTCGAGGCGCTCTATGGCCACCTGATGCTCTCCGGCAACGCCTATGTGGAGCCGCTGCAGCTCTCCGGAACGCTGCGCGAACTGCACCTCTTGCGGCCCGACCGGGTGAGCGTGGTGGAGGCGCGCGACGGCTGGATCGCGGCCTACGACTACCGCGCCGGCCATGTCACCCGGCGGCTGCCGGCGGAGGTGCCGGCCGGGCGCGGAACCGTGGCGCTGCTGCACCTGAAGCTCTTCCATCCGCTCGACGATCATCTGGGCTTCCCGCCGCTCGGTGCGGCCGGTGCAGCGCTCGACCTGCACAATGCCGCCGGCGAGTGGAACAAGGCGCTGCTCGACAACTCAGCGCGGCCCTCCGGTGCGCTCGTCTACCAGCCGAAGGACGGCGGCAATCTCTCGGCCGATCAGTACGAGCGGCTGAAGGAGGAACTGGAGGCCGGCTATTCCGGGGCGGTCAACGCCGGACGGCCGCTGCTGCTCGAAGGCGGGCTCGACTGGAAGTCGATGGGCTTTTCGCCCAAGGACATGGATTTCATCGAGGCGAAGAACGCCGCAGCGCGCGACATCGCGCTCTCGCTCGGCGTGCCGCCAATGCTGATCGGCATACCCGGCGACAATACCTATGCGAACTACCAGGAGGCGAACCGCGCCTTCTACCGGCTGACGGTGGTGCCGCTCCTGACGCGCACGGCGGCAAGCCTGTCGGCCTGGCTGTCGCAGGCTTACGGCGAACCAATCCGGCTGGAGCCGAATCTCGACCGCATCGCGGGCCTGTCCGCCGAGCGCGATTCGCTATGGGCGCGGGTCGGCGCGGCCGGGTTCCTGAGCGACGACGAGAAGCGCCAGGAGGTGGGGTACTGAGGCTGTCAGGCCTTGGAAGCAACCAGTGTGCGCTTGCCGCGCCTGGTTCCGCGTGCCGGCTGCGTCCGAGACACAAACGCCAGGCCGACGGCGACGCCGGACCGCAGCCGGCGGAGCGCTCTGCGTCGCCGTGCGTGAAGCGCAAAGCCAAGACGGCTGAGATCGGCATCGAGCTTGATGTCGCAGGACTGGGACCCCGGACGCACGTAGATCAGGTACCAGAGGCCGACGGCCACCATGCCCATCAGCCCGGCGGCAATCAGCACGTCCGACAGGAAGTGGGCGCCGAAGGCGATGCGGTTGAGCGCTGTGGCGGCGGCGAAGGCCGAGAGCAGCACGAGGACGCAGCGGCGCCAGATCACCGGCACGAAGAAGGCCAGCGGAATCAGGCAGACGACGACGGCCGCCTCGCCGGAGACGAAGGAGCGGTCCTCGAAGAAGCTGCCGCCCATGCTCCAGGCCGGCACGAATGGCTGGTCGCCACCGAGCTCCAGGACGTTGCGCGGGCGCGGGCGATCCCACAAGGGCTTCAGGATGCCGTTCACGAGCAGCGCCGGCCCGAGCAGGAAGAGGCTCGCGAAATAGACCGTGAAGCGCGGCGAGAACAGGCAAGGCCGGCTCGGATAGGCGATCTTCAGGATAAGGCCGAACAAGAGCACGATGGACAGCGTTAACGGGAAATACTGGCCGACGGCGCGGAAGGTGTTCAGCGCCTCGATTTCGCCGGCGGGGAAGCCCCGGCCTTCGACGTAGAACAGGCGGCTCACCGCCAGGTCGATCTGCGGAAAGGCCGAGAGCAGCATCGAAAAGGTTGCCGTGAAGAGAGCCGAGAGGAGCATAGGCTTTTCCCAGACGGTGCCGCGGGGCACCTGTCCAGGTTGCACGACGTAGACCATGTTCATTCCCCCGTTTGAACGTGGGAACAGTTAAGCCGAGTTAGATGTAGGCTGTGTGACGATGGCGGTTTTGCACAGGGCAGACGATCGCGCCGGCACCAGGCTGAGGCGCGCGGTGCTGACGTGTCAGGTGAAGACGTTGATCCGCTGCGTGAAGACGCGGAATCCCGCTGTGAGGAAAGACCGCCAAACGATTCGGAAGATTGACGGAAACCGGCACGGACGCATCCGGAGCGAGGCGGCTTCTGCCGCCCTGCGGGCAGGGATGCCGGTGATCGGCGCAGGATCATCTTAATTAGAGAAGGTTAATGAAATGGCCGACTTCTCCCATGACGGCGGTCTGTGGACCGCGCGGCTGATCGGGGCGGTCTCCGGGGCCGCGATCTCGCTGGCCTATCTTCTGCCCAAGGACCGGCAGGAGGCGGCGATGCGCTTCCTGACCGGGGTCGCCACCGGCATCATCTTCGGCGGTTCGACGGGCCTGTGGATCGCCGCCCGGCTGCAGGTGGCGACAAGCCTCTCGGCCGGCGAGATCATGCTGATGGGATCGGCCTTCGCCAGCCTCTGCGCCTGGTGGGGGCTCGGCGTGCTGGCCCGGGTGTTTGCGCGCTACGGCGGACGGGGGCGGTAGGGCGCTTGGCGTTTCCCCTCCCGGCCTGTCGGCCACCCTCCCCACAAGGATCCGCTGTGGGCTTTAGAAGTCGATGAATTCCAGCAGAATCTGCGGTCTAGCGCCAACCAGATAGCCGATACCCCCACCGAAGGGGAAAAAGAGCATAGCGCCGATCCACCCGGCCAACAGCGCGCCAACCCAAGCGCCTCCGATAATGCCGGCGCTGGTCGTGATGATGGCGATGATGGCCTGAAGCTTGCTCACCCTGAAGAAGATGTGGGTGGCACACCGTTCCTTCAAGAGCCCGATACCCAACCGCCCCAGACGAGGGTGGCCGGCAGGTCGGGTGGGGTTTTTCAACATTGCAGGATTGTCGTCAAGCAGGATGGCACGGTCATTGCCGAACATCGGCGCAACTTCGGTCGCGGCGAGACGGTCTATGATCCCTGGCATTATGTGCCTGTCTTGGCACGCAAACCCGGCGCTCTTCGCAACGGCGCGCCGTTCCGCGACTGGGTGCTGCCAGCGGCGATGGAGAAGGTCCGCAAGAGATTGAAGACCGTCGATGACGGCGATCGGCAAATGGTCACCATTCTCGGCTGTGTGCCGGGCGACGGGATCACGGCCGTGGAGGCTGCCTGTCAGGAGGCGCTTGATTAGGGCGTCTGCTCGGCTGCAGTCATCCTCAACATACTGGCGCGGCGTCGCGATCCGGCTCCGGCTGCGCGTTTACAAATCCCCGATGCACTGCGGCTGACCCACGAACCGGTCGCCGATTGTGCACGCTATGACAGCCTCAGGAGGGCAAGCTAATGGAACGCACGCAGGTTCTGGAATTGATGAGCACCTTGAAGCTCTACGGCATGCGCAGCGCCTATGACGAGGTCATGGGCAACGGCATCAAACGGCAACATGAACCGCCGCGCATCGTTGGTGACCTGCTGCAGTCGGAGATCGCCGAGAAGCAGGCACGCTCCATCCGCTACCAGCTCAGCATCGCCAAACTGCCGCTGGCAAAGGACATCGACGACTTTGACTTTGCCAACACGCCCGTCAATGAAGGCCTTGTCCGAGACCTGGCGACCGGAGCCTTTGTTGCCGAACAGCGCAATGTCGTTCTCGTCGGCGGCACGGGCACCGGCAAGAGCCAGGTATCTATAGCGGGGCCGGGTCTGATGCCACGGGGAAGAGCTTGAAGAATTACGCTCCGACGTAGGTGATCGCGGATCAGACCCGGTTCCCGGCATCCGGGAACCGGGTCTATAGTGTCGACACGAACCAGGTCGGTTCGGGTTCGAAGAGCCTGAGAGATCCGCCGATCGTCTCGTCACCGTGACGCCAAAACCTGGACCGGCCGCGCCGACGGGGCAAGAGTAACATGATTGTGACGCTCGATCGTCTTCGAGATCGCGTGGTCACGAATGACATACCTGACTGTGCTCGCGGTGCTGGTTCCGAACGCAACGAATGGAGCCTGCTAATGACACATCGAACTATAGGCATTGATCTCGCGATCCGCGGCGATCATGTTGCCCAGATCTTTGACGATGGCCATCCCAGCGGCCGGCCGATCCGCTTCCGACATGATCCCGCTTCGCTGAACAGCTTGGTGCTGCGCGCACGAGACAAGCTCAACGAGAGCGACCGCGTTCAAGCGATCATGGAGCCGACCGGCATGAGTTGGTTTCCGATCGCGCATCAGCTCGTCGACGCTGGCGTCGAGGTCGCTCGCGTCAAGGGCAAACGCGTCAAGGCATTGCGGCGATATCTCTCCGAGCATGCCAAGACTGATCTCGCCGACGCCCAGGTCTTGGCCGCCATACCCGGCTTTGGCGGCCCACGCCTAGATCCAGTCCATATCCCCGCAGCTCGCAGCCATGCGCTCCAACGCCTGACGAAGCAGCGTTCGCGCTTCCAGGATGATCTATCGTCCGCCAAGCGCCGCTTGCTTGATCTTGTCCGCTGGGCGTCGCCTGCGCTGGAGGCAGTCTTGCCGGATCTGGCGACGCGTCTGTCGCTTGCCTCGCTTCAGCGCTGGCTCGACCCTGAAGCCGTCTTGTCAGTGCGTCGACCGACGCTGCGCAAGTTTATCGCCGAGCACGCCAGCGGCAACCATCCGCATAGCGGTCCCTTTGTCGAGGCACTGATCGACGGACTGCGTGATGCTGCTCGGCAAGCCCAGGCTCTTCATGGTCGCCACGTCGACTTTGCCGAACTTCAGGCCGAGGTCGCCCTGGAGATTGACATCATGTTGACCAAGATGGCAGCTGTGTCCGCGCTCGAACAACGTATCGCCGCACTTTACGATGAGTTGGATCCGCAATCACTGCTCAGGAGTATCCCTGGCATCGGTGAACATTTGGCTCCGACCATTCTCGGCGTGCTCCACACCGCTCGGCGCTTCCACTCCGAAAGACACATGCGCGGATTTTGCGGGCTGTTCCCCAAGAGATCAGATAGCGGAGGTACAGAGCGGCCGGGACAACAGATCACCCAAGGCGGAAATGATCGCATCAAGCGCGCACTCATGCTCGCCGCCGACACAGCGCGGCGAATCGATCCCGAGCTCGCCGAAATCTACTGGCGGCTGATGACCGCCAAAGGCCATCATCATAAGCAGGCCCTTTGCGCCGTAGCCAACCGCCTCACTAACCGAATCTTCAGCGTGCTTCGCCGCGGTAAACCGTATGTGCTGCGCGACAAGGACGGCAATGCGCTCACCATCGAACAAGCGAAAGCGATTGTGCGAACATCATATACGGTCCCAAATGCGGTTCGCGCCAGCCGACGTGCCAATCGATCGCCGCCAGCCGCCTAAAATGCCTTGCGCTATCGGTACAAGATCATCTTGCCACGGCGCTCGGCGTCGAAGCCGTCAAGGCCGGAAAGAGCGTGTATTTCACGACGCTCGCCGATCTGATCGGCTCGCTTGCCCGTTCAGAACGGGAAGGCAAGCTGCAGGAACGCATTCGCTTCTTCTGCAGGCCGAGCCTGCTCATCGTCGATGAGATTGGCTATTTGCCGGTCGTCCAGGGCGGCGGCAATCTGTTCTTTGAATAGCCCCGAGTTTCGTAGACACCCTCGGGTCTATGTTTTCTGCAAGCGCTCGAACTCAACGGGCGACAGCATCCCATTTCTGACGTGCTTGCGTTTCGGGTTGTAGAACATTTCGATGTAGTCGAACACGTCCTGACGAGCTTCGTCGCGTGAACGGTAGACCCTGCGACGTATCCGCTCCCGCTTCAGAAGATTGAAGAAGCTCTCAGCCACTGCGTTGTCATGGCAATTGCCGCGGCGGCTCATCGAGTGAACCAGATTGTGGTGTTTGAGGAACGAGGCCCAGTCCATGCTGGTGAACTGCGAGCCCTGATCCGAATGGACCAGAACCTGATCCTTGGGCTTGCGTCGCCAAACCGCCATGAGCAAGGCCTGCAGCACGACGTCGGTGGTTTGACGGCTCTGCATTGACCAGCCGATCACCCGGCGCGAATAAAGATCGATGACGACGGCGAGATAGGCGAAGCCCTCGCAGGTCCTGATGTAGGTGATATCCGTCACCCAGGCCTTGTCAGGAGCCGTTACGTCAAACTGCCGGTCAAGCGTGTTGTCGACAACGACGGATGGCCTGCCGCCATAGATGCCGGGACGGCGCTTGTAGCCAATCTGCGCCTTGATCCCGGCAAGCCTTGTCAGACGCGCGACGCGGTTCGGGCAGCACGCTTCGCCCTGGTCGAGCAGATCATCGTGCAGCTTGCGATAGCCGTAAACCTTGCCGCTCTCCTCCCAAGCCTGAAGCAGGAGATCAGTCTGACGTTTGTCCTCGCTGGCCCGTTTGCTCAACGGGTTCTTCAGCCAGGCGTAGAAGCCGCTCGGGTGTACATGGAGAAGCCGACACATCGTCCGCACCGAGAAGCTCAGGCGATGCAGAGCAATGAATGCGTACTTCACTTTGCATCCCTGGCGAAGTACGCGGCCGCTTTTTTTAGGATGTCGCGCTCCTCGGTGACGCGAGCCAGTTCCTTCTTCAGTCGCCTGATCTCATCGGCTTCGTCGCCGCCCTTCCCGTTCGATGCGCCGAACTTCTTCTTCCACTCATAGAGCGAATGCTGACTGACCCCGAGCCGCTGCGAAACCTCCGCTACGGGGTAGCCGCGCTCGGTGATCTGACGCACCGCATCACGCTTGAACTCTTCCGTGAAATTGCCTTTGCCCATGAAGGCCTCCTTGCCTCAGTTTTAGGGAAGAAGGCGTCTACAAATCTAGGGGCTATTCACTTCCAGCTCGTTAACGCACGCTATGAACGCAGCGCAATGATCCTGACGTCAAACCGCGGTTTTGCAGAATGGGGCGATGTCTTTGGCGACCCTGTCGTCGCCACGGCACTGCTCGACAGACTGCTGCATCATGCCGTCGTCGTGGAGATCGAAGGATCCAGCTACCGGCTGAGGCAGCATGCCGAACTCATGCCGGAGCATGTTCGCTCCAAAGCCCTCATCGCTCCCCCAGCGTTCGCCCCACCACAAAAGCCGCGCGGGCGGCCGCCGAAAAATCCTCAATTCGCCATGTCGTCGACGTCGGCATAATTGGGGAATTTTACTTCGGCACTTCTGGGGAAAATTCACGCGGCATTGACAGCCGCATGGAGATCGGTAAGGAAATCATCTGGCGACTTGCTGGTCACACCATGGGCGAGAAGGTTTCTCGCGGGAAAGTCCTTCAGGTTCCAGGTGACGATAACGGAGGCCTTCGCTGCAATGGCGGCTGCCAGAACATGCCGATCGTCGGGATCTGGTAACGTGAGCTCGTGCATCAACGGGCGATAGTCCGCCACGACTGCCTCTGGGAGGACTCCGTTCATCCGGTCGCGCGTGGCTTCCAGGCGGTCGATGGACAAACCTGGGGTGTTGGCGGCGAGATTGCGCATCCACTCATCATGTATATCGTCGGTCCAGCGCGCCTCGACGAGACCGTCGAAGGCGCACTGGATCAGAATGTTGCGCAGGTGGAAGGGGTAGAGGACGCAGGCATCGTAGACCGCGACGGGCGGATTAGAGGCCATAGGTCTCGATCAGGTCCTCTGTGTCCTCGGCTAGCGCATCCATCGCCATCTGTCGTTTGTCTAGATTCGACTTCAACGCGAGCACATCCTTAAGGAGGGCGCGGCGGTGTTTGCCGACGTAGCGGAATGGCAGATCGCCCCGGTCCATGCGCAAGACGACGAGCGGACGGGAGATGCCGAGAATGGCTGAAGCTTCGCTTGGGCTCAGTTCCTGGTCCTCGGCCAGCACCGCAACGCGCTCTCCGCGCAGCATGTGCGCCAGAAGGGCTTCAACAGCTGCGGCGGCCGAGGGTGGGATCGGGAGCGTCCGCTCCTTGCCACCTGCATCACGAACATGGAGTTCCAGCCTGTCGCCGGCAACCAGTTTAGGCAAGGGCGTTGCTGTTTTTCGGTCGCGGTCTGACAGTCTGGCAAAATGAACAATCTGGCTGGCCATGACGATATCTCCTTAGCCTCCAATATAGCGAATAGGACCTCTAACTGCAATAACTGAAAGTGCGGGTTGATTGCAATGGTGGTGATGGGGGCGGTTCTTCCGAACGCTGACAAGATGCCCATCAGGCGAAGACGCGGGCAAGGCATTTCCGCTCGAATTCATGCTGCCCACTCGCAGTGACAGCGTTGCGCCTCAGCGCGGCCGTTCGGCCATCTGCTGCATCTGCGAAACGCAGCCGGAACGCGGGACGTGGCCACACCGGCCGCATCGGCGTCTTGGCTACTGGCTGCTCAAGATCATCTTTGATGTTCCGGGCACACCGGCGTTCAGAATGGCAACGAAGTCCCTGAGCATCTGAACCCGGCGCGGACGGAAACTCTCCTCCGTCATCTGGACGTCGGCGATGCGGTCGACGCGGAACTTGCGGAAATCCTGGCGCAGGCAACACCAGGCAAGCAACACCAGCGTCCTCTCCAAATAGACGATCGCCAGCGGCAGCACTTGCCGGTCGGTCCGTTGCTGCTCCGCGTCCACATAGCTTATCACCACGGCGCGTTCCTGCCAGCAAGCCTCGCGCAGAAGGCCGACATCGACGACCGGCGGATCGCGGCGCTCGAAGCGATAGGCTTGGGAGGCGGCATGCAGTGCCTGGCGTTGTAGTCGGTCGGGCAGCGTTGCTGTGACCTTCGAAAGCACGGCACCTGCGGCCGCCGCGAGAGCCGGTTCACCCATATGCCGCACCTCGGCAAGGCCGAGCACCAGGGCTTCGATTTCAAGCCGTGTGAACGTCTGCGGCGGCAAGGCGATGTCTTCCGTCAGCCTGTAGCCGAAGCCGCGCTCGCCATCGATGACGGCGCCCGCGGCGCGCAGGCTCTCGATGTCCCTATAGAGCGAACGCAACGACACGCCGGTCTCCTCGGCAAGGCGCGCGGCCGTGACCGGGGAGGGTAGATTGCGAAGCGCCTGAAGCAGGCGGAACAGACGATCACTACGAGCGATGACTTTGAGGATAGATGAAGCCTACTGACGGAAACTAGCAGTAGGCGGACTGTACAAGATCCGCATTGCCAAACGCAACCGAGGATACAGACTATGCTGACGCTCTTTCACGCTCCCCGCTCGCGCTCGACGCGTATCGTCACACTGCTTCGCGAACTAGACGCCATCGACAAGGTCGCGGTCGAGATCGTCGACATCAGCCGCGGCGATGGCAGCGGCCGCAAAGATCCGAAGAACCCGCATCCGGAAGGCAAGGTGCCGCTGCTCGACCATGACGGCGTCGTCATCTGGGAGAGCATCGCGATCATTCAGTACCTGACGGATCTCTTCCCGGAAAAGAAGATGGCGCCTGTTGCCGGCGATCCGCAGCGCGGTCGGTATCTCAGCTGGCTTGCCTGGTATGCCGGCGTGGTCGAACCTGTGCTGATCATGCAGGCAGCCGGGATCTCCCATTCTTTTGTGGATTTTACCTTCCGCAGCCCGGCGGAACTTGCCGCACGCCTCGAAACCGCGCTCAAGGATAAGCCCTATCTGATGGGAGAGCGATACACAGCTGTCGATCTGCTGCTGCATTCGCCCTTTGCTTGGTACCCTGCGGCGACGCCGGACAGCGACGCGATCAAGGCCTGGATCGAGCGTTGCCGCGAGCGGCCAGCGCTGCAATGGACCGCCGACTATGACGACCGCACCGTGGTCGCGGCTTGATCGCTGGCACTGGCCGCTCCGACCGGGCGGCCACTGGCGCGTGGGATCGATCACACTCGTTACCCCCTTATGGCAAGTGGCATGGAAGCATCGCGAGGACCATGGTTCTGGGCGAGATATCAAGCGCCTAGTCTATCCGGACAGGGCGTCGTTGGTTCAGCTCCTTTCAAGAGCGTCGAAGTCCAGTTCCCAATTCAAGACCTAGCTGGCAGGCTTCTGGATCGGCGGGATCTGAATTCCTGACAGTCTTTTATCTTCCTCAGCTATTCGTCTTACGGTGTCGAACATATCCAGGCTGCAGCGTTGTAATGTCGCGGCTCACCGCATGGTACCTCTTCGGCGAACTCATCCAAGACGCACCGAACCGGTTGCGGTCATTTCCCCTGCTCTGCTCTCGCTTGATAAAAAATGATTGTAGTCAGATCCTTTCGAAGGTGCGCGGGGAGCCTGGTCGCCAGACGAACGACGAGCGTCGATGATTCACCACCCGACCAAAACGCCTCGTTCGGTGATCGGCCCCTATCCTTCCCACTTGCACATTAGTCTTCTGCCGCGGGCTCAGGGCGCAGGGCTAGGAACGAGGCTCTTCAACGAATGGCGAAAGCTCATTCCTGGCTCAGGCGCCAAAGGCATCCATGTCGTCGTGAACTCTGGAAATCAGCGTGCGAGAGAGTTCTGGACCAAGCGAGGCTTCGCAAATTTGGCTTTGAAAGATGTGCCACAGGGAAGGACCGTTTGGATGGGGTTGGCCACAGCCAATGAGCGCGTGGGGCACAGCCGTCTCACTGACTATCGATGAGCGCCGCTCGCCGATGATCCTTCTCGCGACCACATAGGCGGAAAATCGCGGCCAATCGTTCCCGAGTGGGCAGGAAGACCCGCTGCAATCCTACATGCAGTTCCTGGATGCCGCCTCCCTCTATGGGAATCCAGCCGGAGGCTGTCATCACGTGAAAACCTCCAATGAGCTCGACAGGAACAGGGCCTAAATTTGGCCTCAGTACATAGTCGGAACGGAAACGGGGGGAACGGCCATCCGCGTAGTTTCTCCACGAGAACTGGTCGCTTAGCGAGGCTGCTGCTTGTGACGGAAGAAGTATGTCTATGTCAGCAACTGGACCTCTCTCAAAGCCGTGCAATGCCATCGCGGCTCCCCCAAATACCATCCAATGAGTGTCCTGCAAATTCAGAAGCCGTGCCGCATTTTCTAGAGTGTCGATGAAGCCGTGTTCTTTTATCGAAGTCTTCATCAGCCGCTCAATATCCTGCCTCAGCGTCCAGCTGTTTAGGACCAGCGTCTTCGAGGTGCAACAGGTAGCCCGCTTCGAGTCGCTTGAGGTCATGGTGTCGGCAAGCAGTCTCCGATATTTCGAGCTGCATCGCCACACGTGGAGCCGCCACTGCCGCCGCTTGGCGTCTTCCACGCCAGCGGTGCTCGCCTCGTTCCGGGGGCAGAAATGTTATAAAAAAGCTGAAGGGATCTAAGCGAGCATAGAAGCTTGCGCAACGGACCGTTGACACTATCCTATTTGGACGTGCCTGGCATGTCGCGATGCAGCCAACGGGAACAACGCTGGACCCCTGTTCGTCCCCACATCAAGGCGTACTCGATGTTTGAGCCCTACCTAGTGCGTTGGCGTCTTACCCGCGATGGTGATCCTATCGCCACACCGACCGCTCAACTATTACCGGTCATCCGTGATGCGGAACCAGCAATGCTTAAACTTTTTTCCCACGAGGAGGAAGAGCGCCTTGGTGGTCTACTCATGGAGTGGTGGGACGGGGAAGGTGCGGCGCGGGTTCTCGCCCGGGATGAGACGGCCCTTCTGCTTGAGCGTGCCACGGGCCCGACCTCTTTGGCCGGTATGGCGCGGTCAGGGGGCGATGATGAAGCGTGCCGGATCCTCTGCGCCGCCGCCGCTCGGCTGCACGCCCCCCGAGGTAAGTCCTTGCCGGACCTCATCCCTCTCGAGTACTGGTTCCGTGAGCTGGATCCGATGGCGCGGACCCACGGCGGCATCCTTGCTCGCTGTGCCGAGGCAGCAAACCTCCTTCTGGCGGAGCCACGTGAGATAGCGGTGCTGCACGGCGACCTGCACCACGACAATGTGCTCGATTTCGGGGCACGTGGCTGGCTCGCAATCGATCCCAAAGGCCTGAAAGGCGAACGTACTTATGACTTCGCCAACATCTTCACCAATCCGGATTTGGCAGACCCGACCCAGCCAGTCGCGACTGAGCCAGGTCGATTTGCACTTCGCTTGAACGTCGTTATCGACGCTGCGAAGCTGGAGCGACAGCGCCTGCTGCTCTGGATTCTCGCCTGGACCGGGTTGTCAGCATCCTGGTTCTTGTCTGAGAATGACCCCTTGGTGTCGGTCGATCTGCAGATAGCGGAATTGGCCGCCGCTGAGCTAGAGAGATGATCTGAGCCCTGCGCCTCCAGTCGTTTGGAATAGGCCCATCGCGCGGATGTGCCATTGGCGGTCATTGCTGTACAGGGAGGGGGCGAAGGTTCGGTTCCCTTCAAGGCGGAGGCTTCGGCAGGAGTGCGCCAAGGCCGGTCATCCGCTGTCGTTGAACCGACGGTGCAGGAGGTTCTCACCACGTGGTGATGAGGCCGAAGACCATTGTCGCTATCGCGAAAGTCGCTTCTCGTCATCGATCAGCGTCAAGCGCGCGGGGGCGGCCGCACCCCATTGCCACAGGACCAGGTTGAGATCGTCAGCGTTCGCGCCGGGCGCGAAGCTTCTGACAAGAAGGCCGTGATAACCTGCGGCGGCGAGGTGTCGGGCGAAAGCCTGGGTGCGGGCCTCGCCGCTCGCCTTCATCTGGTCTCGCCATGTTGGGTCTGCGAGAGATGACGGGGGCATCCCTTCAGCCAGCAACGCGACCTCATCCCTGGTGTCGAAGACCCGACCTATATCGGCGTCGTAGGAGATCAACGTCGTCGGCTGCAGGGTACCGGCCTGGTTGGCCTCGCGAAGGGCAGTCATTACCGTGAGGCAGGTGTAGAGCGCTGGCGCGCCCTTTTTGTTGAAGCGACCTCCATAAATCTGCGCCCCGCGCCCGGACATTGGCTCGCGTGCAAAGATCGGGTTCAGGGCTCGAAAGAGTGCGCCTTCATATCGCATCGTTTTTGTCAGGCGTGGACGCCGGCATCGACCGCGTCGATATAATCGAGAACCTCGTCGGCGCGGCCTTCCCGGACCAACTGCATCGCTGTCATTCCCGAGAAGCCCGGCAACGGTTCTGAACGATACCAGGCATAAGCCATCAGTGCCGACCCGAAGCGCGGCTCCATCTTGTTGACGACCTCGGTCATCTCGCGCAGACGGCGCTGCGTCCTGTCAGACCGAATCCGGTCCTTCCGTTGGATCGCATCCTTGCCGAGTCCGGCCGTGCGGGCGATTTCCTCGCTTGTGGTGCGCAGGACGTCGGCAATCTTCCGCGGCGAAAAAAGCCCTTCGTCGGCGTATTGCGCAATTCCCATGGCTTTACCTCTCGAATTTTGACCCCAATGACTATGACGCAATATAGCGTCAGAATTCACGGCATTCAAGGGAAGGAAATTAGGAGGGAGAGAGGAAGTGCTCCCAATCGAGCCCGCTCGCCATTCTCATTATAGATCAGGCAGGACGGCGCATGTCCAACAATCTCGCCGGCGTGAGCGCCCTTTAAGGGAGCATAAAAATAGTGCTCTGCCCCAGTGCGCCGCGTCGATACCGGCAATCTGTCAGCCAGCTTCGACCCTGGCTATCTGCTTCATGCCATCTACCCAAAGGCATTCCCTTGTCATGGTCGCTGCAGCAGGATTGGCAATCATTTGGGGGTTCGCCTTCGCAGAAAGCGCTTTGGTGGCTGTCGCCATCCCATTGGCAGCGCTGTTTGGGCTCAGGCGTCTCTTGATCGCACGAATTTGCGACGGTACCGGGTCTGCTAATGGCGTTGTGGCCGTCGGCGCAGGGTCTGCAGTTTGGACTGGAGTTGGCACAGACGAAGCTTAGTCATCGTTGCTGGATGGCTGTGTGTCGAACAGTAGGGGGAGTGGCTTAGTCTGGCTTGGACTGTCCAACCCAGCAGTCTCAATTGCTGGCTCACCAATGGGATCTGTTACACGGGGTGTCACAGGGCAGGTGTCGGTTCGATCCCCTTCAAGAGCCTATACGCGGTACCGGGTCGCAAATGCGGACTAAACGCAAATCATCTGAGATCTTGCTGGATGACCGCGCCTGAGAGGGAAAACGACCTAACGGCTACTGTTTAAGAGGTTGGTAGCTTCCGGTTTTGCGGGTCGGGTGGCGTTTGCCGCAGCTCGCCTCGGTGAACCGCGACCTCATCGTCTCGCTGGCCAAAATCTGCGACCGGCTCGCGGGCGCTTCACCGTCATGAAAGCTGACAAGCAGCTCAAATAGCCCGTCGCGAAGACTTGCCTGCGGTTGCAGCCTATCCTTCGCCGCCATTGTAATTGCCGGACGGACGTCCTCCAGTGTGCCACGGCTGCTGCTTTCGGCCAGCACGACAACATTGAGCATATCGGTATCCGATTGTGGCTTCTGCGCGAACACCTCGTATTTCTGGTTCGGTTCGGCAAGCCCGATGCGATAGGAGAGCATCCGACCAGTGGACACCAAATCCTGAAGAACCAATCCCAACTTGGTGGATGAGCCGCCAGCATGGCTGCGGTCAACGGAATACGCCTGCACCAGCACGTGAGTGCCCATCCCCCGGCCGCCGGAGGCGACGCATTCGGCAGGTATGCGCAGAACATTGGAGAAATGCTGGCGCATTTTCGAAGACCACGGCGTGGGGCGGCGCATGAGATCCAGATAGTCAGGATGTTCGAGCGCTGCTGTATCATCAAGCTCGTAGACGGTGAAATAGCGATCGCAAGCGGCGCCGAAGGCGGCGTAGCGACGGGCTGCGCGGATGCCGGGCGGCGTCAACCGCTCGGGCACGTGTTCAAACGTATGCCAAGTGTCGTATTCTTCCCGCATGGTAGTGGGAAAATCGTTCCAGAGAGCGAGGAAGGCCTTGCTCATGGTGCGTCACCGATCGTCAGCATGACTTTCGACGCAACACGGGTGTGTGCAAGCTTGAAGCCCTCCAGCGCATCAGTCAGGGGGAAGCTATGGCTGATCAGCCCGCGCATCAAGTCCTGATTTGATTGGAGGAAACGCAGCACGTCGTCCCAGGCAGCGGCCGGCGCGCGATAGGACCCGCGGATCTGCTGATGCATCCGCACCAGCCGCGTCAGATCTATCTCGGCGGCGCGCGGGTGAATGCCGACAACCGTGAAGATGCCGCGCTTCTTCAGGAACGGCAGGCTGGCATTGACCAGAGACGGCACACCGGCCGCCTCGATGATGGCATCGAAGGGTGGAAAGTCGGTCAGGGCCACTTCCAGCGTCGTGTCCTGCGTATCGATCAGGTCGAGAAAACCGGCCGCCTGCAACGCCGCGATCCGCGGCTGGTCATCGCGTCCGAGAACCACGACCCTTGCGCCTTTGGCTCGAGCGAGGATGGCAATGCCTTGCCCGATGAAGCCAGGACCGATCACGAGCACCGTCTGGCCGGCTCGTACATCCGCGGTGGCGACAGCCTCGGCGCAGACGGTCATCGGCTCCGTTAGTGCCGCGAGCGACAGGTCGAGGCCGTCCGGCACCCGGTGGCAATTGGCATAGGGAACACTGACCAGAGCGGCGAAGGCACCGTTGCGCCCGATGCCGATGCCCTTGCGGGCGCTGCAGTTATCCTCGTCCCCCGCCAGGCAGGCCGCACACCGGCCGCATGTGGTGGACGGACGCGCCGTCACCCGCATGCCCAGCACGTCCTCCGCAATGCCCGGCCCGACCTTTACAATCGTGCCAGCGAATTCGTGGCCGAGCGTGACCGGCATCGCGCTTTCCATCGACTCATAGCCCGATGTCCAGGTGGCGATGTGGAGATCCGTGCCGCAGATCCCGGCGGAATGGACGCGCACTAGCACTTCTCCAGCTTGGGGCGCAGGTTCATCGGGCGCGCGGAAATCCAGCCCCGCGGCAGAGCGGGTCTTTTGCAAGGCAAGCATGCTGCAGTCTCCAGGCAATCAGGACGCGGATGTTATCAGCGCCAGCTGAGAAAGTGATTTTCGACCCTACCGATGACGAAACTGACGATCAGGCCGAGCACTGACAGGATGGTCACCCCGGCGAACAGCTTTTCGAGATCGTAGAGCGAACCGGCTTCGAGGATGTAGGATCCGACACCATACTGCGCGCCGAGCATTTCGGCAGCCACGAGTAGAATGATCGCGATCGAGATCGAGACCCGGAGCCCGGACAGGATGGCGGGAAAGGCGCCCGGAAGGACGATCTTGCGCACGATCGACCACCAGCTCAGCCCAAAGCTCTGGCCCATGCGGATTAACGTGCGATCGACATTGTCGACGGCGCCGTAGGTTGCGACCACGGTCGGGGTGAAGGTGCCAAAGGCGATCAGCATGTATTTCGACATCTCGTCAATGCCGAACCAGATAACGAACAGCGGCAGGAGCGCAATCTTCGGGATCGGAAACAGAGCGGCGACCAGCGGAACGAGGCCGGCGCGCACATAGCTGAACAGACCAATCAGGACGCCGAGGGCGACGCCGACAGAAACGCCCAGCAGGCCGCCGATGAGCAGGCGCTGCAGCGAGGGCAGCAGATGCTTCCACAACAGGCCGGTCTGCCAGAGCTGCATGAAGGTCTCCAAAACGGCAGAAGGGCGGGGCAGGGTGAGGTTGGAAATGAAACCGCTGCGCGTTCCGGCTTCGGCAAGCGCGATGAGAGCCACGAAGACGATCAGTCCCATCCCGCGCACCGGCACCGGTGCAAAGCCGCCACCGCGAAAATTGACGGCCTTGATGCGACCGGCGTTGCGGTCGTGTGTGTCCATCAGCGGTACACGCCCTGCCGTTGATGTGCTTTCAGACATTGACCAGCTCCTTGTCCGCCGCCATCGCCTCTTCACGCATGAGGTCCCATAGCTGGGCCTGTTTGGCCTCCAACTGGGGATCACCGAGATGACGTTCGGCGAGCGGGATTTCGATATCAACAATGTCGCGGATGCGGCCGGGGCGGCGCGACAGCACGACGACGCGATGTCCAAGCCTGACCGCCTCATTGAGATTATGCGTGACATAGACGGAGGTAAAAGGCTGACGGGTCCACAGGGACACCAGATCATCCATCAGCAGCTCACGGGTCTGGCTGTCGAGTGCAGACAAGGGTTCGTCCATCAGCATGACGGCGGGCCGCACGGCAAGCGCCCGGCTGATGGCGACGCGCTGGCGCATGCCGCCGGACAGCTGCTTTGGAAGCGCCGAACGGAAATCAGAAAGGCGGGTTCGCTCCAGAACGTCGGTGACGATGTCATCCATTTCGCGACGGCTGAGGCCGTGGTCTTCGAGAACGAGCTTGATATTGCCTTCCACCGAACGCCACGGCAGAAGCGCAAAATGCTGGAAGACATAGGTCAGCGGATTGAGTGAATCCGCGGGCGCATCGCCGACCTGCAGAACCTCGCCGTTCGACGGGCGCTCAAGCCCGCCGAGGAAGCGCAGGAGCGTGGACTTGCCGCAGCCGGACGGACCAATCAGACAAACGATCTGCCCCTGCGGTATGTCGAGCGAGATGTCCTTGAGGACTTCGACGGCTCCGTAATAGTGGCTGATATTGTTGAGTCTCAGGTCCATGGCGATCTCCCGGCGGAGGCCGGGTGGCCTCCGCATGCCGAACGTCGAATAATCAGATCGTCTTCACGTAGGACGTGTCGAACAGCTGTTCGTTGGTGATGGCGTCCTTGACCATGCCTTCGGACTTGAACCACTCGAGCTGTTCGACGCAGCTATCGAGCGACAACGCGAGGCCTTGGTTGATGCGCATCGAGCCATCGATGAGGTTCTGCTTGGCAACATCCGCAGGGCTGTCGCTCTCGACATATTTGTGAACGATCTTCGCCAAGGCATCGACCTCGGCCGCGTCCGCGGTCTTGTCGACGAATGCCGCATTATAGTCGGCGACAGCACGGGAATAGGCCTTGATGAAGGATTCCGTCATTGCCCGCTCGTCCTTCGCGTTCTTGGTCGACGTGAAGGCGGTGGTTACCTGATAGTTGGGGGCATAATCCGACATGATGCCGATCTGCTTGGCAGCACCTTCGCGGATCATCTTCTTGGCGACGCTCGGCTGGATGACCCACGCGTCGATCTGGCCCGTCGACAGTGCACCGACGATAGCGCCCAGCTTCTGCAACGGTCGAAGCTCGATGTCGGCGAGTTTGACGTTGTTGGCCTGAGCGATCTTGTGGGCCATGAAGTGGAATGACGAGCCGGCAGTGGTGATCCCGAAGCTCTTGCCAGCCAGTTTCGACGGGTCGGTCAGGCCGGCATCGTAGGCCTTGTTGGAGGCGAGCACGATCGCGCCGGTGATGCCCGTCTCCTCGGTCAGTGCACCGCCGATGACCTTGACGGCATCTTTTTGTGCCAGGCTGATCAGGCCGCCGCTCATGGCGGTCACCCCGAAATCGGCATCGCCGGAGGCGATGGCAACGGCCATCGGCTGCGCCGCTTCAAAGAACTTAAGTTGAATGTCGAGGCCGGCGTCCTTGTAGTAGCCGCGCTCGAACGCAATGAAGCTCGGTGCGTGGCTAGCGAGGTGCAGGACGGCAAGATTACGGGTGGCTGCGCGGGCAGGAAGGCCGAAAGCCGCAGCGGCACCCAAGGCGCCCATGCCCCAAAGCGCCTGACGGCGTTTCATTGTGAACTGCATTGTCTGTTTCCTCCGATAAATGACGCCTCCCCGGCGCCATTTGCCTTCATTGCCACCCGTGATCGGGCATGACAACCAATAATGATTATGTTTCCCATGCCCTGAGAGCATAGGAGGTGACGAAAGCCGCTTGCCGATGAACCGCGGGCCGTCAGCCGAGCGCCGGCAGATTGGCGAGCTTGCGGCTGAGGATTTCGATCAGCTTCTGGAGGTTTGCCGAATGCGGGCGACGGCGGTTCCACAGCACCGAAACCTCGAATTGCGGCGCGTTCTCGATCGGCCGGACCACGAGATTGCTGCCCAGTGGGCCAAGCGTCGTCATGTAATCTACGAGGACGATGCCCATTTCCTCATTGGCAAGGGCGAGTGCCGTGTCTGAAAAGCGGGCGACGGCCCGTGCGTTCACCTTGACCTTGGCGCGGTCGAGAAAGCTGTCGACAACGCGCTGATGGGCGCCGCCGGCGGCAAAGGCGATGAAGTCGGCGCCCGCGAGATCCCGGGACCCGACCAGCGTCTTTTTTGACAGCGGATGGGTGCGAGGAATGACGGCAACGAGATCGGCCCGGCCCACCGGCTCGATCGCGATCAGGGGGTGATCGGGCGTGGCGATCGTCACCAGCGCTTCCCCGCGCCCGGTCGTCAGGTAGTCCTCGATCTGGTCAACCGGCAGAACATCGAAGAACAGTTCGATGCCTGGCACTTCCTGGGAGAGCTCGCGCAGCGCTTGCGGCACCAGTGCGCGCGCGACGCTTGCCGTTGAACCGATACGGAAGACCGCAGTCTCGCCGCGCACGATGCGCTCAATCTGTGCGCCGACACCGGTCAACTGGCGCAACAGCGGATCGATTTCGGCGTAAATCTCCAGCGCTTCCGATGTCGGCACCAGCCCGTTTCGATCGCGGATGAACAGGGCGATGCCGAGGATGTCCTCTATACGCCGGATCGTGCGGCTCAGCGCCGGTTGGGATACGTTGAGCACCTTGGACGCCCCCGTGATCGAGCGCGCATTCATGACGGTGTGGAAAACTTCGATCTGCCGCAAGCTGAGAAGCTGCTCGGCAGAGCTTGTTCCGGTGTCGCCCAAATCGTCAGACACCATGGCCGATCCTCCCGAAGAATTCCCGTATCCGTTCGCGCACCTGTTCGCTCGCCGTTTCCGGCAGCAGATGGCCACCGTTTAGCCCCACGCCCTCGACATTGCTCGCCCAGTCGCGCCAGATATCGAGCGGCTCGCGCCCGCCGCCATAGCGTCGCCCAGCCTCCCAGATCAGCAGCACCGGCACCTCGATCATCCGCCCGGCTGCCCTATCCGCGAGGTCGTCCGCCTCGTCGGTGGTCGCACCGGCACGGTAGTCTTCGCACATGGCGTGGCGCACAGCGGGATCATCGAAGCAGGCGCGGTAGTCGGCGAGCGCTCTGGGATCGAGCCGATCGAGCCCGCCCGCCATTTTTTCAAGCGTGGCGTCGAGCAGGGATCGCGGGTCGCCGGCCATCAGCTTTTCTGGCAGCGGTGCGGGCTGAGCCATCATGAACCAGTGCCACGCGCCCATGCCGAATGCCTTGGATGCGCCTTCCCACATTTCTGGCGTGGGCACGACGGTCACGGATACCAGCGCCTTTACCTTGTCAGGAAAATCCAGCGCCATTCGGTAGGCGACCCGGCCGCCGCGATCATGGCCGACAACGGCGAATGTTTCATGACCAAGCGCACGCATCATCGCGACCAGGCTCGCCGCCATGTGGCGCTTGGAACCAGCGCCTTCGAATTCGGCAATCACGCGGCTTCGCCCATAGCCCGGCAGATCAGGCACGACAACGCTACAGGTTTTGGCTAGCCAGGGCGCTATGCGATGCCATGCCGCGCGCGTTTGCGGGTACCCGTGCAAAAGCAGCACCGCCGGTCCGCGGCCATGCGTCAAAACCGAAAATTGGACATCCGTGGTCTCGATCACCGTCTCGGCAAAGCCACCAAAGAGCGCTTCCTTATCCGTCACGTCCGTCTCTCCTCACCGCATGCCTGCATCAGCGGCAATGGCGCGCAACTCGGCGATCAGCTTGTCGGCAGCCAGCGGCCGCGGCCGCAGCAGGCAGGAATGGACATAGGCCGAAACCGTGACGCTGTTTTCGATCGGTATGGCAACGAGGCCGCTCGATGTACAGTCCATCGCCGAGAACGCGTCGAGGATGGTGATGCCGATCCCCTCCGCGACGAAGGACAGCGCAGCCTCGACGAAATGCACGAAGACGGAGGTTTCACGCACGACGCCCCAGCGCCGGAAGGTCTCGTCGATATGGAGGCCGTGCGTCGTGGCGGGTGTAAAGGAAATCAGCGTGTCGCCCATGATGTCCCCCGGCGTGACCGAGGATAGCGAGGCCAGCGCATGGCCAGCCGGCACCACGCAGACGAGGTTGGCTTCCCCTATCTTCACCGTATCGATCAGCGGGTCCTCCACGGTGGCGATGGTGGCCACACAACTGCCCTGTCCGAACAGCAGGTAATCCCTGACATCGCGCTGTGGCAGGGAATCGCAATAATAGGTGCCGGCCGTGCCTTTGAGCTGCAACTGCCGAACCGCCTTGGGCAGCAGGCGCATGCCGATGCTGGGAGTTGCACCGAAGCGGAACGTCGTGGCCTGGCCGCGGGCGATCGAATAGACGACATCGGACAGCATTTCTGACTGCTGGTGGACCCGCTCCACCTCGGCCAGGATCAGCCGCGCCTCTTCAGTGGGCACCATGCGGCCGGAGATGCGCGCAAACAGCGCCACCCCCAATTGATCCTCCAGCCGCTTGATCGCGACTGAGAGACTGGGTTGGGAGACGCCAAGATGCCTCGCCGCAGCCGTCAGCGACTGTGTCGCCATGACGATGCGGAAGATCTCGAGATGTCGTTCTTTCAGTTTCGGTGTGGCCACGCTTCCCCGCGCTCAAGCTATAACTTCTGTTTATGTATGTCGTCGTTTTACGTATTGGCGTCAATGGCGCTGCCACCGCTATGCTCGATGCAACAGAATGGATTGGTACGAAATGATCGGTGCTTCTACCCGCCTCGTGGCCATCATCGGCGCCCCTATCGCCCAGGTAAAATCGCCGGACATTTTCAATCGCCATTTCGAGGATAACGGGCTGGATCGCGCCATGATCGCGGTCGACCTGACAGCAGCGCAGGTCGCGGATTTCGTGGCGATGGTGCGCGGATGGCAGAACCTCGACGGTTTTGTCGTCACCATCCCGCACAAGAATGCGATGGCGAGGCTCATCGACGATCTGAGCCCGCGCGCGCGCTTTCTCGGCGCGGTCAATGTCGTGCGGCGTCATCCTGGCGGACATTTGTCGGGGGACATGACCGATGGAGCCGGTTTTGTCGAAGCGCTGCGCGCGCGTGGTTTTTCGGTCGAAGGCAAATCGGCCCTGCTGATCGGTGCAGGGGCCGCCGGCAGTGCCATAGCCCAGGCGCTGGCTGAGACAGGCCTCGCCGAACTCTCGATCCAGGACATCGACGCGATGCGCGCAAAGATTCTGGTGGCAAAGCTCGCCGCCGCCTTTCCTCAGTGCCATTGCGCCGTGGCGACCGGCGACATGAGACCGTTCGGGCTGGTGGTGAACTGCTCGCCCGCCGGCATGCGTGATCTCGAGCCGCCACCGGTCGCCCAGAGCATCATCGAGATGATGCCGGCAGACGGCCTCGGCGCCGAGGTCATTACCTCGCCCGAGCACACCTTGTTCCTGAAGGCCGCCGCTGCACGCGGTCTTGCCGTGCAGACCGGGGTCGAGATGGCCAAGGCTCAGTTCCAGTTGCTCGCGCAGGCTATGGGGATCATGGACGGAGACCATCATGCTTAACGCCCGGCAGGAGAAGACAGATGTCGTTGTGATTGGCGGTGGTGCCGGCGGCATGAGCGCGGCTGTTGCCGCAGCGCGTCTGGGAGCGCGGGTGGTTCTGGTCGAACAATACGGCTTCCTCGGTGGCGCTGCATCGAATTCGCAGGTGCTCGCCTATTGCGGCTTTTATCAGAAGGGTTCTACGCCGGTGCCGGCCGTGCTCGGCATTGGCGCTGAATTGCTTGCGGAGCTTGAAACCATCGGCCAATCCGTCGCGCCGATCATGTCGCGAAGCGGAAACTGGATCGTCATGCTTGATCCGGAAGCGGTAAAATTCGCCTTTGACCGGATGTGCGAGCGTGCTGGGGTGCAGGTGCGGATACACAGCAAGCTGACAGCCGTCACCACGGACGAGGGCCGCATCACCTCCGTAACATTGGCCGATCATGCAGGGACTGTCACGATCGAGGCCGGGAGTTTCATTGATGCGAGCGGCGAGGCAACGCTTTCAACGTTGGCCGGCGCCCGCCTGACCAGCGATATCCGTCGCGGCGACCATGTGCAGCCTACCTCGATGCCCGTCCGGATTGGCGGCGTGGCACCCGATGCCCCGTTTGACCGGGCAGTGCTGTCCGGGATCATCGCACACCACAATGCGACATCAGACACGCCCATTCCGCGCGCCGATGGCGGCGTGATGTCGCGGCTTCCAATTTCGGGCGACGTGTGGTGGATGACGATCGATCTTCCCCTCGGAGGCGTGAGTGGCGAGGATCTTTGCGTCGTCGAGCGGGAGGCGCGGCGGCAGGCCTGGCGCAATCTCGTACTCATCAAACAGATGCCCGGTTTCGAACGCGCCTATCTGGTGGCGACCGGACCACAGATCGGCATCCGCGAGACCCGCAGGCCGCAGTCGTGCGAGGACATGACCGCCGCCGCACTGGAGACCGGCGCACGCCGTTCCGATGGCATCGGTCGCGCCGCTTGGCCGATGGAGGTGCACGAGGCGCCGGGCCGGGCCTTCTTCATCGATCTCGGCGGCGAAGGTTTTGCCGATATTCCGATGGGCTCGCTCCAGGCTGCGGATATCACCAATCTTTACCTAGCAGGACGTGTCGTCGGTGCCGACCAGGCCGCCTATGGCTCGATACGGGTCATGGGCACGGCCTTCGCCACCGGGCACGCTGCCGGCATAGTCGCGGCTCTCGGGGTGCAGGCAAGGAGGGCGGTTCCTGAGGATATCAGACGCCATCTTCTCACCCAGAATGCGCTTATCTGATCAACGGGCGATGACGCTGGAGCACAGCGTAGTGTGCGACATTCTCGGCCTTAGGATGATCCAGACCAGCCCCCTTCTTCGGCTTGCGCAAATGTATCGAAACGGCCGTTTGTTTGCTCCTAGCGGCTATCGGAAACGCTCCACGATCTCCTCGCGGCAAGACTTCCCCATAATTCTCCGCACCACCCTGCAATCTCGGCCGCAGGAAACACCTGTCGCGTGGCACCTAGCCGGGGTCTGCCTCACTTTATGTGGAGATCGGCCAGTTGGATGGGCATCATCCGCGCTCTGAGAAGCTCTGCACCCGCTCGGCCA
>JOKI01000015.1 GCA_000722615.1 Pseudorhizobium pelagicum
TGGGCATGGGTTTGCGGGAGGTGAATCTGGATGGGGGTAAGTGGTTGATATTTGTTGGGTGGGGTGCGTTTTTTTGGTGGGGCGCCGCAGATGCGCTGATCCTGAGGCGGACGGGCGAAGCTAGGCTCGCCAAGGATCGGCTTGCGGTGCGGCCCGCCCTGGCCGCCTCGGGTGATGGCGAGCGGCGTGCCCGCATCCGGATAGATCGACAACAGCCAGCCGTCCGTGGCAGGTTGGCGGCACATCGAGAGAACGTCACGTGACCGCACGACAGCCCCGCAGAATTCTATTCGCCCTTGCCATCGCCTTTGCCGCTGCACTGGGTGCCGCGGGTTTCTTTGCGGTGCGGTTCGCAGTCCATGCAACCTACTGGTCCGCCCATCGTCTGGAACCCATCGAGGACTGGATGTGGATCGGCTATGTCGCCCATTCGCACGATATACCGCCGCAAATCCTCCAGGAGGCGATCGGCCTGCCGGTGGGACAGCCGGACCGCCGTCCGCTGGCGGATATCGCCAAGGACCAGGGCAGAGCTTTCGCAGACGTCAGGGCAGATCTCGAGCGGGCGATCGCCGCCGACGCGGCGAAGCGCCCGCACGGCGAGGCCGCAAGGTGACGGATCAGCTTCTCCAGTTCGTCAACACGGGAGGGAGCCTCGCTCTCGCGCTGATCCTGATGGCGAGCTGTCTTGCCGTTCCCGTTCCCGCCGCCCTGGTGATGATGGCCATCGGCTCTCTGGTGGAGCAAGGGGAGATCGAGGCCCTGCCCTTTTTCCTTGCCGGTCTGGCGGGCTCCGTCGTCGGCGACCAGCTCGGCTATCTGATCGGCCACACCGGCCGGTCAAGGGTCAGGGCGAGCGCGGAGCATGGCTGGCTTGCCGCAACCCTCCAGAAGGCGGAGCGCTTCGAGACCCGCTGGGGGGATCTCGGAATCTTCCTGAGCCGCTGGCTGCTCAGCCCCATGGGACCGTGGATCAATTTGGCGGCCGGCATGACCGGCTATTCCTGGGCCCGGTTCTCGCTCTTTGGGCTTCTCGGGGAAGCGGTCTGGGTCGCCGGCTACCTCGCCCTCGGCGTGACCTTCAGCCGAAGCGTAGAAATGCTGTCGGAGTTGCTGGGCAGCCTCACGTGGTTCATCGTGTCCGCTCTCGTCGCCGGCATCCTGGGCTGGAAGCTGTTTACCCTCGCAAGGACGCACAGGCGCCGGCGGTAGTCACTCCGCCGCCAGCAGCGGCCGCTCGTCTTCGTTCGCCTGCCGCTGGCGGGCAACCGCCAGCTCCGCGTGGAAGCGCTGCTCTTCATGCACATGCGGCTTGGAGAAGCGGGCGAGCAGCAGATAGGCGACGGGGGTGATGTAGAGGGTGACGAGCGTCGCCATGCCGAGACCGCCGACGATGACCCAGCCGAGCGCGATGCGGGCCTCGGCGCCGGCGCCCTGGGCGAGCACCAGCGGAAGGCCGCCGATCACGGTCGCGATCATCGTCATCATCACCGGGCGCAGGCGCACGCTGCAGGCATTCTCGATCGCCTCGCGCACGCCCTCGCCGCGGTCGCGCAGCTGGTTGGCGAACTCGACGATCAGGATGCCGTTCTTCGCCATCACACCGACCAGCAGCACGAGCCCGATCTGGCTGTAGACGTTGAGGCTGGAGCCCGTGATGACCAGGGCGAACACCGCGCAGGCTAGCCCGAGCGGCACCGTCGACATGATGATCAGCGCCGAGATGACGCTCTCGAACTGAGCCGCCAGCACCAGGAAGATGATGGCGATCGCAAAACCGAAGGTCAGCAGCATGCCGCTCGAATTCTCGTCGAGCGTTGCAGCCTCGGCCAACGGCATCAGCCGGGCGCCCGCCGGAAGAAGCGGCGCGGCAAGCTCGGTGGCGACCTGGACCGCCTGGCCGAGCGACACGCCGTCGCGCAGGTTGGCGGAGAAGGAGACGGCGGCCAGTTGGTCTTCGCGGTTCAGTTCCGGCGCAACCGCCACCTCTTCCAGGGTCGCGACCGTCGACATCGGCACCATGCGGCCGTCCTGTGCCTTCAGGAAGATGTTCTCCAGATCCGTCGGATCGTCGATCGGGCGCGTCGTCGAGGCGAGCTTCACCGGGATCGCCTCGCCGTCGACGAAGACGTCGACGATCGACCGGCCCTCGAGCAGCGCCTGCAGCGAGGTGCCGAGGCTGGTGATGTCGATGCCGAGATCGGAGGCCCGCTCGCGGTTGATGCTGACGGATATCTGTGCCTGGGTCGGCTCGTCATTGAGACGCGGCGTCTCGAAGAGGCCGCTGTCGCGCAGGGCGTCGACCAGCTTGATCGTCGCCTCGGTGAGCTGTTCGTGCGTGGCGCCGACCATGGCCATCTGCAGGCCGTTGCCGGCGCCGCGGATGCGCAGGCTGTTCTGCTGGATGGCAAAGCCGCGCAGCGCCGGCACTTCGGCGGCGGCCGCATTGATGTCCTGGACGATCTCGTTCTGGCTGCGCTCCCGCTCGCCCCAGGGCGCCAGCGTCAGCACCATGAAGCCGCTGTTGGTGGAGCTGCCGAAGCCGGAGATGGAGAAGACGTTGGAGACCTCGCCCGAATCCACCAGCGGCTGCAGCCTCTCCTCGATCTGCTGGAGCTTGTCGCGGGTGTATTCGAGGCTGACGCCCTCCGGCGCACTGGCACGCATCATCACCATGGCGCGGTCTTCCTGCGGCGTCAGCTCGCTCTGGACCTGGGTGAAGGCGAGGTAGGCGGCGGCCGAGACGATGATCGACACGACGATCACCACCGCCGGCGCATTGAGGCAGGCGCGCAGCGTGACGCGGTAGAGTTCTGCAACCCTGGTGCCGAAGCGCCCGAGCGCGCCGTGATCTTCCTTCATCGGCTTCGTCAGCATGCGCGAGGCGAGCATCGGGCAGAGCGTCAGCGCGGTGACAGAGGACAACGCCACGGCGAAGGCCAGCACGAAGCCGAACTCGCGGAACAGGCCGCCCATCTGGCCGGGAAGGAAGGACAGCGGAATGAAGACGGCCGCCAGCGTCGCAGTGGTCGCCAGCACCGCGAAGAACACCTCCTGCGTTCCGAGCACGGCGGCCGCCCGCGGCCCCATGCCTTCGGATCGTCGTCGCACGATGTTTTCCAGCACCACGATGGCATCGTCGACGACGAGACCGGTGGCGAGAACGATGGCAAGCAGCGTCAGGATGTTGATCGAGAAGCCGACCAGATAAACGGCGACCAGCGTGCCGATGAGGGCGACCGGCATGGTCAGCGCCGGAATGAGCGTCGCCCGCCAGTCGCGCAGGAAGAGGAAGATGACGGCGATGACGACGGTGCCGGAGATCGCCAGCGCGATTTCCACCTCGTGCAGCGCGCCATCGATGAAGACCGCGTCATTGCTGGTGATGGCCAGCCGCGTGCCCTCCGGCAGGGTCCCGGTGAGGTCTGCGACGGCGGCTTCCACCCCTTGAGAGATGCTGAGCGTGTTGGACTGGGCCTGGCGCAGGATGCCGAGGCCGACGCCCTGCACGCCGTTGGAGCGCAGGGCCGTGGTGCCGTCGTCGGCGCCGAGCATGACGGTGGCGACGTCGCGCAGCCTGATGTTGTCGCGCAGCAGGACGTTCTCGAAGTCTTCCGGCGTCGTCAGATTGGCGGTGGCGCGCACGACGATGTCCTGGGTGCTGGATTCCAGCGAACCGGCCGGCACGTCGAGCGCCGCCGTGGACAGCGCCTGCGAGACATCCGCGACCGTCAGGCCGCGGCTGGCGAGCGCGCCCTGGTCGACGTCGATGCGGAAGACCTTCTCCTGGTCACCGTAGAGTTCCACGTCGGCCACACCTTCCACGGCCGCGAGGCGGTCGGAGATCTCGTTGTCGACGAGGAGCGTCAGGTCTTCCATGCTGAGCGTGGTGGAGGTGACGGCAAGCCGCATGATCGGCTGCGAATCGGAATCCGCCTTGATGATGCGCGGTTCGTCGACATCGTCGGGAAGCTGGTTGGTGACCCGGCCGAGCGCATCGCGCACGTCGTTGGCGGCAACGGCGAGATCGGCGGTATCGTTGAACTCGAGGGTGACGCGGCTGGAGCCGAACTGAGAGGAGGACGAGATCTTGCTGAGGCCGCTGACGCGGGCGACCGCGCCCTCGATGATCTCGGTGACCTCCTGGTCCATGGTCTGGGCGGAGGCACCGTCGTAATCGGTGCGCACGGTGATGACCGGCTGGTCGACGTCCGGCAGTTCGCGCACCTCGATGCCGAAGAGCGCGGCAAGGCCGGCGACGACGAGAAGCGTGTTGAGGACCGCGGCCAGGATAGGCCGGCGCACGAAGAGTGCGGTAAAGGTCTGTGAGGAATCGCCCTGCGTGGGGTTCTGCGTCTCGTCCTGGCTCATTTGCTGGCGACCTCCGGTGCCGGCTGCCCGGCAATGCGCACGGTGCCGCCTTCACGAACGCGCTGCAGGCCCTCGGTCACGACGCTGTCGCCTTCGGCAAGTTCGGCCTCCACGAGCACCAGATCCGGATTGCGCTGGATGATGCGAACGCGCGTCTTCACCGACTTGTCCTCGCGGACCTGCCAGACGAAGGAGCCCTGGCTGTCCCACTGCACCGCCAGCGGATCGACGGCGGGGAAGCGCTCGCCTTCGAAGCGCATGGTGACGTTGAACGACATGCCGGCGCGCAGCGCGTCGTCGCCGTTCGGGATCTTGGCGCGGATGCGGATCGTGCGGCTGGCGGGATCGACGCGGTTGTCGACGGCCTCCACCGTGCCGTTGAACACCTCGCCCGGCCGCGACACCGAACTCGCCTCGACCGGCATGCCGGGCTTCACGGCAACGGCGAAGCGCTCCGGCGCCCAGAAATCGACGAGAAGCTCCGACCGATTGTCGATCGACACGACATTGCTGGTGGTGGTGACGTTGTCGCCGATATTGACCGCGACGATGCCGACGATGCCGTCGATCGGCGCGACGATCGACCGGCGCTTCAGGGCAAGCTCGGCATTGGTCAGATCGAGCTGCGCCGTTTCCTCGGCGATCTGGGCGTCGAGCACTTCCAGGCGCGAGAAGCTGCGGGCATTGCGGTAGGAGGAGGCCTTTTCGCTGGCACTGCGCAGGAGGACCTGCGCCTGGTCGCGCAGGATGGTCTGCTCGTCGTCGTCGAGGCGAGCCAGGACCTGCCCCTTCGTCACGCGGTCGCCGGAGGAGACCATGATTTCCTCGATCGTGCCGGTGGCCTGCGGCATCACCACGACGGACTGGATCGCCTCGCCGTCGCCGATGGCGCTCAGCCGGTCGTTGACGGTGCCGATCTCGACCGGGCGCGTGGCAATCAGCGTCCCCTGCCCGCCACCCTGTCTGCGGCCGGCCTGGCCGCCGCGGGGGGCGCCCTCGCCTTCGGCGGGCAGACTGGCCGTTTCCGGGCGCACGGCGGCGATCCAGGCGGCCGGCACGCCGGCCTTCGCCAGCGTGTCGCCGGCGCTCGGCACCAGATAGACCCAGAGACAGAGGGCTCCGACGAGAAGGACGATACTCAGCAGGAGCTGTTTCCAAATGCGCATGAAGGTCTCCGGTGGAAGGCCCGGGGGCCAAAAATCAATGGACGGAAATTACTGGTTGGCGGGATTATACATGCAATACCCGGGCCGCATCCTTACGGATTTGTAACCTCGCGAGATTTCACGCAAATGTCAGCGTCGCCGACCACTGCATGCAGCCGACATAGGCAGCCGGCAGCGGAAGGACAGAGGCGATCCGCCCGCTTTTTGACCACCGATACGGCGCGACTGGAATGAAAGCAGAACATCTTTTCTGGCCTTTCGGGTCCGAATCACTACATTGGCCGCATGAGTAACAGTTTCGACGATATTCCGTTCTTCGACGAGGAGCCGGAACCCCGCCGCCCGTCGCAGCCGGCCCCCTCGGCGTCCGCTGCCCCTGCTCCAGGTGGGTTGGGCATCGCCGCCCGCGCCATGGCCGCCCGCGACCAGAGCCGCAGCGTTCCCGACTATCTCTCCGGCCTCAATCCGGAACAGCGCGAGGCCGTCGAGGCGCTCGACGGTCCAGTGCTGGTGCTGGCCGGCGCCGGCACCGGCAAGACGCGCGTGCTGACCACCCGCATCGCCCATATTCTGGCGACCAACCGCGCCTATCCGAGCCAGATCCTGGCCGTCACCTTCACCAACAAGGCGGCGCGCGAGATGAAGGAGCGCATCGGCGTGCTCGTCGGCGGCGCCGTCGAGGGCATGCCGTGGCTCGGCACCTTCCACTCGATCGGCGTCAAGATCCTGCGCCGCCATGCCGAACTTGCCGGCCTGCGCTCCGACTTCACCATCCTCGACACCGACGACGTGATCCGGCTGATCAAGCAGCTGATCCAGGCCGAGGGCCTGGACGACAAACGCTGGCCGGCCCGCCAGTTCGCCGGCATGATCGACGGCTGGAAGAACAAGGGCCTAACGCCCAAGGACATCCCCGAGGGCGATGCCCGCGCCTTTGCCAACGGCAAGGGCCGCGAGCTCTATGCCGCCTACCAGGCGCGGCTGCGCACGCTGAACGCCTGCGATTTCGGCGATCTGCTGCTGCATCCGATCGCCATCTTCCGCGCCCATCCGGATATCCTCAAGGAGTACCACGGCCGCTTCCGCTACATCCTCGTCGACGAGTATCAGGACACCAACACGGCGCAGTACATGTGGCTGCGGCTGCTGGCCCAGCGGCCGAAGGATGTGCCGCAGAACGTCTGCTGCGTGGGCGACGACGACCAGTCGATCTACGGCTGGCGCGGCGCCGAGGTGGACAACATCCTGCGCTTCGAGAAGGATTTCCTGGGCGCCAAGGTGATCAAGCTGGAGCGCAACTACCGCTCGACCGAACACATCCTCGGCGCCGCCGGCCATCTGATCGCCCACAACGAGGGCCGCCTCGGCAAGACGCTGTTCACCGACCGGGTGAACCCCGACGACGAGAAGGTGCAGGTGCATGCCGCCTGGGACAGTGAAGAGGAAGCCCGCGCGCTCGGCGAAGAGATCGAGCGGCTGCAGCGCGGCGACGCCGACGGCAAGAAGCATGCGCTGAACGACATGGCGATCCTGGTGCGCGCCTCCTTCCAGATGCGCGAGTTCGAAGACCGCTTCGTGACGCTCGGCCTCAACTACCGCGTCATCGGCGGCCCGCGCTTCTACGAGCGGCTCGAGATCCGCGACGCCATGGCCTACTGCCGGCTCGTCTGCCAGCCGGCCGACGACCTCGCCTTCGAGCGCATCGTCAATACGCCCAAGCGCGGCCTGGGCGACACGACGATCCGCAACCTGCACGACTATGCCCGCGCCCGCGACATCCCCATGCTGGCCGCCGCCACCGACATCATCGAGACCGACGAGCTGAAGCCAAAGGCGCGCAAGGCGCTGTTCGACGTGATTCAAAGCTTCAGGAACTGGCAGGAAAGGCTTGAAAAGACTCCGCATGTCGAGCTTGCTGAACAGATCCTGGAAGAGTCCGGCTACACCGACATGTGGAAGAACGACAAGTCGGCGGAAGCCCCTGGACGGCTGGAAAACCTGAAGGAGCTGATCCGCTCCATGGAGGCCTTCGAGAGTATGCGCGGCTTCCTGGAGCATGTCTCGCTGGTGATGGACGCCGAGCAGAACGAAGATCTCGACGCCGTCTCGATCATGACGCTGCATTCGGCCAAGGGCCTCGAATTCGAGACCGTCTTCCTGCCCGGCTGGGAGGAAGGCCTGTTTCCGCACCAGCGGTCGCTCGACGAAGGCGGCCGCTCGGGGCTGGAGGAGGAACGTCGCCTCGCCTATGTCGGCATCACCCGCGCCAAGCGCCGCTGCCATATCTGGTTCGTCTCCAACCGCCGCATCCACGGCCTCTGGCAGTCGACGCTGCCGTCGCGCTTCCTCGACGAGCTGCCGCAGGCCCATGTCGACGTCGCCGCCTCCGACACGAGCTACGGCGGCTATGGCGGCGGTCGCGGCGGCTACGGCCAGTCACGCTTCGACAAGGCCGAGCCCTTTGCCAACAGCTATGGCACCCCCGGCTGGAAACGCGCCCAGGCCAACAAGACCGACGCCACCCGCGACAACTGGGGCTCGCGCTCCGGCCACGCGGTCGAACGCATCGGCTATGGCGAGAGCGGCCCGCGCGGGCGCACCATCGACGGCGAACTGGTGGCCAAGTCCGTCGCCGACACCCCGTCGAAATTCACCGTCGGCGACCGCGTCTTCCACATCAAGTTCGGCAACGGCAATGTCGCGACGATCGAGGGCAACAAGCTGACGATCGATTTCGACAAGGCCGGGCAGAAGCGGGTGCTGGACGGGTTTGTGGAGAAGGTGTGAGGGGGATCACTTCTCCTCGCTCTCCCAGTTCTCATGGGCATGCCGCACGCGAAGCACGAGAACCTCGCCATCATCTTCGATCAGGTAGACGACGAGATGCGCCTTGAACGGCTGTATGCGGACCGGCGGGACGATCTCACGACGCTCCCTCGCCATGCGCGGATGGTCGGCGATCAGGGCTATCAGCGTGAAAAGTTCCTGGTGATATCGCTCGGCCTGAGCCTCGCCGAAGGCGAGGATGCCATGTTCGGCAATACCGATGATGTCTTCTTCCGCCTCGAGAGAAAGGCGGAAGCCCACGATCAGCGCCCCGTGCCTTGAGCCCGCGTCTTCGCCTCATCGTACAATGCGGCCGCCGAGCGGTCTCCAAGGCCGCTTGCCAGGCCTTCATCGACCAGCCGTTGCATGGCGGCAACCTTTTCGGACCGCTCCTGATCGCGTCGGATCAAGTCGCGGACATAATCGCTCACGTTCGAATAGCCGCCGGATCGTGCCTGGTCCTCAGCCCAATCCTTCATTTTCTCCGGAAGGGATACGTTCATCGTCGCCATGGCGGGACACCTCGTCTGTTACGGATGATGGCAAAGTTTGTAACCTGTGGCAACGCTCTGGCTTGTGGGCAACGATAGCTGTCAGCCCCTTCCCGTCCGCGCCGCAAACGCCGCCCGGGCGGCCTCGATCGTCGCGTGATGCTTCTCCGCCCAGATCCACACCCCGCAGAAGGCCTCGCCTAGGCTGTGGCCGAGGTCGGTCAGCGTATAGTCCACATGCGGCGGGATGACCGGGTGGACGGTGCGCGAGACGAGGCCGTCGCGCTCCATGTCGCGCAGCGTCTTCGTCAGCATCTTCTGGCTGATGCCCTCCACCTGCCGCCCGACCTCCGTGAAGCGCAGCGTGCCGTGCTCCTCCAGCACCTCGAGGATCAGCATTGTCCATTTGTCGGCCACCTGACCGATGATGCCACGCACCAGCGTTTCGATCGCCGGATCGATCTGATCAGGGATCTCGCGCTCCGCGATGAAACTTTTCTCCGACGCAATCGCCTGGCTCACAGTCACTCTCCTTTTGGTGCGTATGGATCTTTCAGGTGCCTTCTTTCAGAAAGTAAGCATGCGCCGTATCTTCTGTCCAGACAACCAGCCAGGAGATCGGATCCATGCAGACGACAGGCAATACCATTCTCATCACCGGCGGCGGTTCCGGCATCGGCCGGGCGCTGGCGGAAGCCTTCCACCAACTCGGCAACCAGGTGATCATCTCCGGCCGCCGGCAGGAGGCCCTGGCCGAAGTGACGGCCGCCAATCCCGGAATGGCGGCGCTGACCGTCGACATGATGGACGCGGACAGCATCAAGGCCTTCGCCGATGAAGCGACCACGCAACATCCCGGCATCAATGTCGTCATCCACAATGCCGGCATCATGAAGCGCGAGACGCTTGCGGATGCGCCGGACTTCCTGGCGACGGCGGAAGACACGATCGCCACCAATCTGCTCGGCCCGATCCGGCTGACGGCTGCCCTGCTGCCGCATCTCCTGAAGCAGAAGGACGCGGCGATCCTCACCGTCTCCTCCGGCCTCGCCTTCGTGCCGATGGCCGCGACGCCCACCTATTCCGCCACCAAGGCGGCCATCCATTCCTACTCGATGGGACTGCGCCGCCAGCTGGCAGAGACGCCGGTGCAGGTGATCGAGATCGTGCCGCCCTATGTGCAGACAACGCTGATGGGCGACCGCCAGGCGAATGACCCGACAGCCATGCCGCTCACGGACTTCATCACCGAGGTGATGGACATCCTGACGAACCAGCCGGATGCGCAAGAGGTCGTGGTCGAGCGCTGCAAGCCGCTGCGCTATGCGGCCGAAACCGGCAACCTCGACAAGATGTTCGAGATCGTCAGCGGCCTCAACCACTGAGGCCGCTGGCATCGGCTCGGACACCTGCGAGGGGTGCTGGCGAGATTTCGCGGCGCCCCTTGCTACTCCCTCCCCCGCCTCCTAGGTGTGGCCTCCACCCCCAAGACTTGAGGACCTCCCCATGAAAGCCATCGTCACCGCCCCGGGCGGACTGAACGCCCTGAAGCTCGTCGACCTGCCCGATCCGGGTCAGCCGGGACCGGGCGAGATCCGCGTCGCCCTGCACGCAAGCTCGATCAACTTCCACGACTACAGCGTCGCCAGCGGCAGGATGCCGAGCGACGGGCGCGTACTGATGGCCGATGGCGCCGGCGTGGTGGAAGCGGTCGGCGACGGCGTCAGCGAATTTGTGCCGGGCGACCACGTCGTCTCCGGCTTCTTCCCCGACTGGCAGGATGGACCGCCGGTCTCGGGCAATTTTTCCCGCGTCCCTGGCGACGGCATCGACGGCTTTGCGACCGAATACGCGGTGCGCCCGGCGACCGCCTTCACCCATGCGCCGAAGGGCTTTTCCCATGTCGAGGCGGCGACGATCACCACCGCGGGTCTGACGGCCTGGCGGGCGCTGGTGGAACTCGGCAACCTCAAGGCGGGTGACACGGTGCTGGCGCTCGGCACCGGCGGCGTCTCGATCTTTGCCCTGCAGATCGCCCGCGCCATGGGCGCCCGCGTCGCCATCACCTCCTCCTCGGACGAGAAGCTGGCGCGGGCCAGGGAACTGGGCGCGGAGTTCACGCTGAACTACAAGACGCATCAGGACTGGGGCAAGCAGGTGATGGGCTGGACCGGCGGCCGCGGCGTCGATCACGTCGTCGAGGTCGGCGGTCCCGGCACGCTGGCGCAATCCATCCAGGCGGTGGCGCTCGGCGGCCGCATCACCATGATCGGCGTGCTGACCGGCGTCAGCGGCGAGGTGCCGACCGCAGCCCTGATGGGTAAGCAGGCGGTGCTTTCCGGCATCATCGTCGGCAGCCGCCGGCACCAGCAGGACTTCGTGCGCGCCCTCGACACCGGCATCTTCCGTCCGGTGATCGACCGCGTCTTCCCGCTGGAAGAGCTCGCCGACGCCTTCCGCTACGAGGAGAGCGGCGCCCACTTCGGCAAGATCGGCATCGAATGGTAGGCTGACGCCAGCGCCCGGCTGCTTGCCTTGCCGGGCGCACCCCGTTACCTCTTTGCACCGGTAACGGAGGTGCCCCATGTTTCTCACCAATCACGACATCGTCGAGCTGACCGCCTGGCGGCAGAAGCTGCACGCCATGCCGGAGATCTCCGGCGAGGAGGTGGCGACCGCCGCCGAGGTGATTGCCTTCCTGGCCGAGACGGCGCCCGACAAGGTGCTCTCTGGCCTCGGCAACACCGGCGTCGCTGCCGTCTTCGACGGCGCCGAGCCGGGGCCGACGGTGCTCTTCCGCTGCGAGCTGGACGCGTTGCCGATCGAGGAGATCTCCGACATTCCGCATCGGTCGCGGCTGTCCGGCAAGGGCCATATGTGCGGCCACGACGGCCATACTGCGACGATCGCCGCACTTGCCCGCGGTTTTGCCAAGGACCGTCCGAAGCGCGGACGCGTCGTGCTGTTGTTCCAGCCGGCGGAGGAAACCGGCGCCGGCGCGGCGGCGGTGATTGCCGACCCGCGGTTTGCGGAGATCACGCCGGACTATGCCTTCTCGCTGCACAATCTGCCGGGGCTGCCGCTCGGTCATGTCTGGCTGAAGGAGGGCATCGCCAACTGCGCCTCGCGCGGGCTGAAGATCACCCTCACCGGCAAGACCGCGCATGCCTCCATGCCGGAGACCGGAACCTCGCCGATGCGGGCGATCGCCGGGCTGATGCCGGCGCTGACGGACCTGAGCGGCGGCACCGTCGCCGGCGGCGATCTGGTGCTGGCGACCGTCGGGCACGTGCGCCTGGGCGAACCCGCCTTCGGCATCGCGCCCGGCTATGCCGAGCTCTGGGTGACGCTCAGGACGACGACGAACGACCAGATGCAGGCCTTGGTGGATGCCGCCGAGCAGCTGGCGCGGCAGGCGGCCGATGCCGGAGGGCTTTCGCTGGAGACGAGCTATCACGAGATCTTCAGCCACTGCGACAACCATCCCGATGCGGTGGAGAAGCTGCGCGCCGCGCTCGATGCGGAAGGAGTAGCCCACGAGGCGGGCGAGGCGCTGCGCGCATCGGAGGACTTCGGCCGCTTCGGCGCGGTCTCGCGCTCGGCGATGTTCTATCTCGGCGCCGGTGAGAAGCACCCGGCGCTCCACAATCCGGATTACGATTTCCCCGACGACCTCATCCCGATCGGCGCCCGCATCCTCATGCGCACGGCGCGCGACCTCCTCGGCTAGGGCTCAGGCTCAGGCGCGGATCACGCGCCCTTGCCGCCGAACAGCTTGACCAGCAGGTTGTCGTTCTTGCCCGGCAGGCGGCCGTTGTATTCCGGCACGATGACCATGTGGGTGATCTCGCCGCGGCGGAAGGCCGCCAGGAACTTGTCGTAGTTCTTGAAGGCGACGCAGCCGTGCGAATCGCCGGGCCGCGAGCGCAGCAGGTAGGTGTGCGCCAGAAGGCCGGTGCGGTTCTGCGGATGCTTTCCGTCCACCGAGGTCAGGCGGATGGCGGCGACGCCGTGGAACAGCTTTTCGCGCATCGACAGCTTGTAGGTGCCGGGCGGCGTCGGGCCATTCATCTTCACATGGGTGTATTTCGGGTTGTCGCGCATCTTGCCGATGCCGGAATGCGCTTCGAGCTTGGTGCCGTTCGGCATGTGTACGACGCCATTGGTGATATCGTAGATGGCCACCTTCTTGGTGCCCGGATTGGGAATTGGCGCGACCGGGGCAAGCGGCTTCACCGGATTGTCGGGACGGGCATAGGCCAGCACGGTGGAGGCAGGCTCTTCGGCCGCATCATCGGCCTGCGGCTTGGACAGTTTCGCAACCGCCATCGCCTCGAGCGCCTTGGCCGCGGTCTGCGGGCGTGTCCCCGGTAGCGGGCCTGCCATCGGCAGGCTGTCGTCCATCAGCGCCGCGATCTCGGCGGTGCGGCCGGCTTCCTCCGCCTCGATGGCGGCCAGTTCGACGGCGCTCTCGTCCGGGAGTGCCCCGTCCTGGGCAGGCTCGGTCGGGATGGAGGCTGTGGCAATCGTGGCGAGTGCATCGCCGGCGGCAGGCTCGATGCGCGGGGCCAGCGCAACGACCTGGGTCATCGCCTCGCCGAGCATCTGCTTGACCACCTCGGCTTCCGGGCGAAGCTCCGCCAGGGCCTGGAATTTTTCTTCCTCGGCAGCCGAGGCGAAGGCAGCGCCCAAGGTGTCGGCCAGGGCCTGTTCGCCCGGGCGCTGCGCCAGGGCGGCAGCGAGACGCGCGCCCTCAAGCCGCTCGGCCTTCGGCGCCGCCGGCTGCTGGTAGAGGCGGGAGAACTTGTTGATCTTCAGCGAAAGGGGTTCGGGCGCCTGCGGCTCGGAGGTCTTTGCCGCATGGGCCGGCCTCAACGACAGCATCAGGTCGAACTGCGGCTTTTCCAGTGCCGAATGGCTGGGCGCAAAGCTGCTAACGGTGGTGGTGGCCGCAAAGATCCAGATGCCGCCGAGTGCGGCGGCGGCAAGTGCCATCTTGACGGCGAAGGCGAAGCGGGACGGACGCTTCTTGCGCCGTGCCGGCTTCTGCGATGGAAATGCATTATCGAGCGTTTCGATCTCTAGCGCCATGATACTCGTTACCCGGTCATTCTGCCAAAGCCGCTGCTGCGACCATGTCCACATTCGTTGAACGGCGACCCGTGAGCCTCATGCCGTCCGGCGATTGGATTAGAGAATGCCGAAATATGGTAACCAATATCTTTACACCCCGCCCGTGATTTGATGCTTCTCCTCTAGAGGGCAAACATGCGGGAAATTTAGCGGAAATGCGGCGCTGCCGTGTCGGGGGCCGAAAAAGCGGCCTCCCCGCACCACATGGCGGCGCGGGGAGCCGGAGGGTTAGCCATCCATGCGGCGGATGGCGCTCCGTTCCAGGAAGAACCAGGGACGCAGCTTGACGCCAAGGATATTGCCGGCGAAGGCGGCCACCGCCCAGAGGTAGCCGTGCAGGCTGCCCGAGGCGATGCCGGAGAAATAGGCGCCGATGTTGCAGCCATAGGCGATGCGGGCACCATAGCCGAGCAGCAGGCCACCGACGACGGCGGCGAGAATCGACCGCAGCGGGATGTCGAGGCTTGGAGCGAACTTTCCGGCAAGTGCTGCGGCCAGCATGGCACCGGCGATGATGCCGAAGTCCATGATCGAGGTGACGTCGGCAAAGACGCTTTCGGCGAGCGCCCTGGCGTTGCCGGGCGCCTGCCAGTAGGCCCACGCCGTCGGATCGATGCCGATCAGCTGCGCACCCTTGGCACCCCAGAGCGCGAAGGCCGAGGTGATGCCCCACGGACGGCCGGCGAGCGACAGGGTCGCGAAGTTGAGGAGTGCCAGGGCCACGGCACCGGCCACCAGCGGCCAGGGACCGCGCAGATAGCGGGCAAGACCATGGCGCGGCGCTTCCGGCGGCTGTTCCAGCGCACCGTTGCGCTTCTTCTCTACGAGGATGGTGATCGCCGCGATGGCACCGAAGATCGCCAGCGACACGAAAATGCCGGCAACAGGGCCGAGAGCCGTCAGCGACATCGGCGGCAGCGCCGGCAGGCTGGCCCACCAGTCGAAGTGGACGGTGGCCAGCACGGAGCCGACGATGAAGAAGAACAGCGTCACCAGCATGCGGGCATTGCCGCCACCGGCGGTAAACAGCGTACCGGAGGCGCAGCCGCCGCCGAGCTGCATACCGACGCCGAACATGAAGGCGCCGACGATCACGCCGCTGCCGGCCGGCGAGACGAAGCCGCTCACCTCATGGCCGAAGAGCGTGCCGCTCGACAGGAACGGGAAGAACAGGATGACGGTGAGCGCCAGCAGGATCATCTGCACCCGCAATCCCCTGCCCCGCCCTTCCGCGATGAAGACCCGCCAGGCGGAGGTGAAGCCGAAGGCGGCGTGGTAGAGCGAGATGCCGAGCGCGCCGCCGACGAGAAAGAGCGCACCATGGGCAGTGCCATAGGCGGCGCCGAGCGCCAGGGTGCCAAGGATGAGGACGGCGAGCGCCGCGAGGCCGGGCGCGCCGAGCGGTGGCAGGCTCCCAGCGCGCGGCTGGATTGATGTAGATGAAACGGACATGGGAGACTCCGGAAAGTTGTAAGCCGTATATGGGCCGCATCGCCGCCAGCTTCGAGGAACCATGTTCTCCCTGCGGCGCGTCAGGCGGATATTGTTTGCGCCCAGACGCCCGTCACGGGTCAGGCAGACTTCCGATGGTCCAAAGCCCGGCGACCGGCAGCTTCCTGTCGCCATTGCGTCAGACAGGAGCCAGCAATTTGCCGAGGCAAGCCGAGCCCCGCCACCGCAGATCGCGTCAGCGCCGCTCCTGGCCGAGCCTCTGCCTTTGCCTGTTGATCGCGGTACGGGCGGCCTCTGCCCGGGCGTTGATCGCCTGCCGGTCGAAGTCCCCGATCGCGCTGCCGGCGTCCAGGGCCGCGTCCAGTTGCTCCTCCAGGACGTCGGCCTGCTCCGGAAGCCGGACATGGTCCGCGATGCGCAGAATGGCCTCAATCAGGTGCAGGATGACGAAGGGCTTGGAAGCCGCGTTCTGCCGGATTTGGTTGAAGGCGGCGCCGACGACCGAAGCATAGGTCGAGCTCGGAACCACGATGCGTGCGCCTCCGTCTGCCCCTGTCACCACCGATTCCGGCAGCGCACGCTTCATGAGATGCGCCAGACCCGCGGAGAGCTGCGCCAGCACCGCCGTTGCCGTATAGGGATCGTTGACCCCCGGCGACAATGCTCTCACCGCCATCTCCACCAGATGGCGGATGGCGAACTCCGGGTCCTGGGTGGAGGTTCGCCGCGAGCCCACGACGATCATCCTGCAGATGTGCTCCTGAAGTTCGGGCGTGCAGTTTCGGCCGGGACAGACCCCGATGCCACCACCATCGGCAATGACATAGTCGCCGGGCCGAAACGAGAATGCGACAAGTACGTCGGCGTCCTCAGCGAGCTCCTTGAGCCCGTCCAGGTCGATGCTCTGGACGAAGCCGTCAGCACGCGGACCAAAGAAGGTGGCCTCACGCTCGAAATCCTCCGGCAGCGCCGCTGCCGTCTGCTGATTGCGATCCTCCGGCAGGTCATCCAGTTCGGCGACCATGTCGGCGACCTCCGTGCCGAGCCGCTTGATCAGGGTTTCCGAGACGATCGACCGCGCCAGAAAATGGAGGAAGGACACCAGGACAAGGACACTCACCAGCATCAGCAGAAGTCCGAGACTGACGCTCGGAAAGGGCTGCATCTTTTCCTCGGTGGTTGAGCCCACCGATCCGAGCTCGAGCAGACAGTAGACTGACGTCATGACGAAGGTCCCCAGCACGAACTGCGTGTGCGGGTTCGACATGAAGCTGCGGATCAGGCGCGGGCCGAACTGGTTGGCCGCCAGCGATAGGACGACCATGGTGATCGAAAACACCAGGCTGGTCATCGTGATCATCGACGACAGCAATGTCGAGAGGACATCCCGTGCCGCATCCGGCGTGCTGACGAAAATGAACCTCGGCATGCTGGCGGGATCGGCGTCGGCCAGCTGGAAGTCAGCCCATGTGGCGGCCACGGCGATCGCGAGCGCCGCCAGCGCCATCAGGCTCGGCACCAGCCAGAAGCTGGTCCTGAGCTTCTCCCACACGACCTGAATCGCAGGATTGTGCCCGCCCAGATGCCCCCTGCCCGTCATCGCTCGCGGAAATCTCATGGGAACTCTCTGGCTGGATCGCTGGACGCTGCAACCGGAGGGCACGGCGAAAGTTCCCAGCCGCTGCCGTGCCCCTTGCCAGCCCGTTTGTTTAGCGCCCATTCGCTGCTACACACCCGGCAAGGGTTGTCCCGCGGGTCTGCCTCGGGTTTAATCAACCGGGTAGGGACAAGGAGGAGCAGATCATGAAGGCCTTGCTGCTGGTCGACATCCAGAACGGCTTCTGCCCGGGCGGCAACCTGCCGGTGCCGGAGGGCGACAAGGTGGTGCCGGTGGCCAACCGCCTGATCGAGGAAGGCGGCTATGACGTGATCGTCGCCTCCCAGGACTGGCATCCCGCCAATCACGGCAGCTTTGCTTCGCAGCACCCCGGGAGGCAGCCCTTCGAGATGGGCGAGCTTTGCGGCCAGCCGCAGATGCTCTGGCCGGATCACTGCGTGCAGGGAACCGCCGATGCGGAATTCCATCCGGATCTCGATATCGATGCGATCGACTACATCCAGCAGAAGGGCGAAAACCCGGCCATCGACAGCTATTCCGCGTTTCGCGACAACGACAAGGCGGCGATCACCGGCCTCGCGGGCTACCTTCGGGCGCAGCAGATCAAGGAACTCGACATCTGCGGCCTGGCGACCGACTACTGCGTCAGGTTCTCCGCCCTCGATGCCCTGGAGATGCTGCCCGGCGTGCAGATCTGCTTCATCGAGGATGCCAGCCGCGGCATCGATCCCAAGGGCGTGAAGGCGGCGATCGAGGAGATGCGGGAAAAGGGCATCGGCATCGTCAAGAGCCGGCAGATCCTCAAGGACTGAAGGCACGGCCGGTCGCGATGCTTCAGCGAAATCGATCCATCCATCAGCGCAATTGAATTGTGCCCTTCGCTGCACGCCCGTAAGGCTTGCGCGCAAGAAGGATTTCCATGAACCGCAGCGATTTCAAACAAGGCCTGAAGGGCGGTGCCATCATTGCCCTGTCGTCGGCACCTTTCGGGGTTCTCTTCGGGGCGGTGGCCATCGACAATGGCCTGAGCTTCCTTGAGACGCTGCTGATGAGCGCCACGGTCTACGCCGGGGCAAGCCAGCTGGTGGGCATCGAACTCTTCGGCCAGCGCGTCGAACCGTGGCTGGTGGTGCTGTCGGTCTTTGCCGTCAACTTCCGGCATATTCTCTATTCCGCGGCCATCGCGAAATTCGTCCGGCACTATACTCCACTGCAGAAGGCGCTCGCCTTCTTCCTGCTGGTCGATCCGCAGTTTGCCGAAGCCTTCCGGCGCGGCGAGAGCGGTCAGGGCGTCAGCTTCTCCTGGTATTTCGGCTTCGGCGCGGTGATCTACGTGTGCTGGAGTATTTCCACGATGATCGGCGCCTGGTTCGGGCGCATGATCGGCGATCCCGCCTCGATCGGGATCGACATCCTGCTGCCGGTCTATTTCCTCGGCATGGTGCTGGCCTTCCGCAGCCGCTGGGGCTTCTACCCCATCGTGCTGGCAAGCGCCGTCGCCTCGATCGCGGCCTATCACACGGTCGGTTCTCCCTGGCATGTCAGCATTGGCGCAGCCGCCGGCGTGATCGTGGCCACCGTGCTGCCGCTGCCGGCAAAGCAGGAGCCCGATGCGGCGGCTTCCGAGGCGGAGGGCTGAGATGAGCACCGCACTCGACATTAACACGGTACTGCTGATCCTTGCGGCCGCTGCGGCGACCTATGTCACCCGCATCGGCGGCTATCTGCTGATCACGCGGATGACGAGCATCCCGCCCCGGATGGAGGCGGCACTGAACGCCGTGCCGGCGGCCGTCCTGACGACGCTGGTGGCACCCGCCTTCTTCGAGGGTGGTTGGGACGTGAAGATCACCATGCTGGTCGCGCTGGGCGTCGCCCTGCGCTTTCCCGGTCTGCTGGTGCTGGTGGCCGGCTGGGCGACAGTGATGATCTGCCGCCACCTGTTCGGGCTCTGACCTAACCGAGCGGCTCGGTCGCCCGCGCCAGCCATTCCCGCACCTCCGCGTCCTCGATCAGCGGCATCAGCTTCTCGCGCGTCTGCGCATGATAGCCATTCAACCAGTCCCGCTCTTCCGCCGTCAGCAGCTCGGGCACGACGAGGCGGCGGTCGATCGGGCACCAGGTCAGCGTCTCGAAGGAAAGCATCGGCATGTCGCCGCCGGCGATCTCTTCGGCGTCGCGGACGTGGATCAGGTTCTCGATGCGGATGCCGAAGTGCCCGGGGCGATAATAGCCCGGCTCGTTGGAGAGGATCATGCCGGCCAGCAGCTCCTGCGTCGACAGCCGCGAGATCCGCTGCGGCCCCTCGTGCACGGAGAGATAGGAGCCGACGCCATGGCCCGTGCCGTGCGCGAAGTCGCCGCCGGCCTTCCACAGTGCGATGCGGGCCAGCGGGTCGAGGTCGCAGCCGCGCGTGCCCTTCGGGAAGCGGGCGGTGCTGATCGCGATCATGCCCTTCAGCACGAGCGTGAAGAACCGCTTGCGGTCCTCCGGCACCGCACCGATGGCCACCGTGCGGGTGATATCGGTAGTGCCGTTGATGTATTGCGCGCCCGAATCGATCAGGAACAGCTCCCCTTCGTTCAGACTGCGGTCGCTCTCGCTGGTCACCCGGTAATGCATGATGGCGGCGTGTTCGCCGGCACCCGAGATGGTGTCGAAGGAAATGTCCTTGAGCGGGTTCTGCATCCGCTCACCGACCCGTAGACGGGCCGCTTCCAGCGCCCTGACGCTTTCGATCTCCGTGACGCTGCCCGCCGGCTGCCGGTCCAGCCAATGCAGGAACTCGACCACGGCCGCGCCATCCTGCAGATGCGCCCTGGCGGACCCTTCCAGCTCGGTGCGGTTCTTGCAGGCGCGCGGAAGCCTGGCCGGATCCGGCGCCTCGATGACGGTTCCGCCGGCCTCCTCGATCGCCAGGCTGAGCGCCAGCGGCGCAAGATCGGCGTCAAGGAGAATGGGGCCCTGCTTCGCCCAGTCCTGCAGCCGGACCGGAAACGCCTCCGGCGGCAGCTGCTCGGCGAGCTGGGCGAGATAGGCGCGCACCTCGATGCCCGTCTTGCGCTGGTCAAGGAAGAGCTGCGGCTTGCCCTCGGCCGAGACGATGGCGCGTGCCAGCGGATGCGGCGTATGCGGCACGTCGCTGCCGCGGATGTTGAAGATCCAGGCGACGGAAGACGGATCGGTGATCAGCACCGCGGCGGCCTTCTTGTCCTTCACCTGTTCGACGATCGCGGCGATCTTCTCGCTCGCCAGCGTGCCCGCATGGTCGGCCTTCTGGATGGCGACGGTGCCAACCGGCTCTGCCGGGCGGTCCGTCCAGATCGCATCCAGCGGGTTCGACGGCAGGAAGATGAGCGATCCGTCTATCTCCTCCAGCGCCTTCCTGAGCCGCCGCACCTCGGCGGCCGTGTGCAGCCAGGGATCGATCCCCAGCCGGAACCCCTTGGTGCCATGATGGCGCAGCCACAGATGCGGCGGTTCGCCCACCAGATCGCCGCCGGTGAAGACCTCGCCATCCACCTGCTCCTTCAGCTGCGTCGTGTAGCGCCCGTCGACGAAGACGATCGCCTGCGAGGCCGTTATCAGCGCCACGCCCGCCGAGCCGGTAAAGCCGGTGAGCCAGGACAGCCGCTCGGCGGACGCCGGGACATATTCCCCCTGATATTCGTCCGCGCGTGGGACGAGAAAACCGTCGATGCTTGCCTCGGCGAAGCGAGCCCGGAGAGAAGCGACCCGCTCGCGACCGAACTGCGGGGCTGATTTGATATCGAAGGACTGGAACATGAGAACTTTCCGGAACGGCAAAAAGGACAGGAGGACGCCGATACTAGACGATCCCTGCCGGCTCCCGCCAGCGAAAGACGCAGATGCACGCCGATTGTGCATATGCTAACAGGCAATGGACACTATCGCGGCGGCCCATGCACTGGGCGCATAACACCAATGACGCAAGCCCTCTCACTGCCTCCCGGCAAAGCGGCTATATTCCAATCATCGAACGGGCAGCGAACCAGTCCCGCGATGAAAGGAACTAAGACAATGGCTACCTCATTTTTCCGCACTGCCTTCCAACGCGTTGTTGCGGCACGCGAACGTCAGGCCAGCCGGTATGTCAACGGCGTGCTGATGAACCTCGACGACCAGACCCTGAAGGGCATGGGCACCAGCCGCGAAGAATTGCGCCGCAAGGGCGGCTCGACCTCCGCATTCTGATAAAGGTTCCGGATCGGGATCCTCCCTCCCTCCTCCGGAAACCTCGGAATGCGTGCTTCCTGCTTGAGCTTTCCTCCCAGGCTCGCGGGTCAGATCAGGATCTCCTGATCGTTCAAGGCGGTACCTCACGGTGCCGCCTTTTTCTTGTTCCGAGCCTGGGTTTGGGGGAGTTGCTTTGCAGTCTGCGCAATGCTGCAGCGCAGCAGAATCAGTGGCTGCGACGCCGCAGGTGGATCGTCACCCAGCCGTTGCGCCAGATCGTCCGCACGTGGTGCAGGCGCACGCCATTGTAGGCCGCGAGCACCTTCCAGCGCTGCGCCGCAAGAATCCCCGAGAGGATGACCGATCCGCCGGGGGCAAGATGCGCCGCCAGCTGCGGCGCCATCTTCATCAGCGGACGGGCGAGAATGTTGGCGATGATCAGGTCGAACGGCCCCGCCTGCGCGAATGCCGGCGAGTGGAAGCCCGGCGCCGTCACCAGCTTCAGCCCGGAGGCGATGCCGTTACGGCGGACGTTCTCTTTCGCGACGGCAACAGCAACCGGATCGATGTCGGTGGCCAGGATCGGGATGTTACGAATCTTGCGCAAACCGATCGCCAGCACGCCGCTTCCCGTGCCGAGATCAAGCGCCCGGCGGATGGTCTGCGACCGCGCCACGGCATCGATCATCTCCAGGCATCCGGCCGTCGTTCCGTGATGACCCGTGCCGAAGGCCTGGCCCGCGTCGATCTCGATCGAGACGTCGTTGGCCTTCACCTTGCCCCGGTCGTGCGAGCCGTGAACGAGGAAACGACCGGCCCGCACCGGCGACAGGCCTTCGAGCGATTTGGCGATCCAGTCGACATCGGGAATCACTTCCTTCTCGATGGCAAGGCCCGGATAGGCCTCCGCGAGACCATCGGCGATCCGCTGCCGGATCTCGTTCTCGTCTTCCGCCATCAGATAGACGGAGGCCTCCCAGAGGTCCCGCTTCTCGTCGACTTCCGTCGTGGCGAGCGCAATATCCTCCTCGCCGAAAACATCCGACAAGATGTCGAGGATGCGCTCGGCATCCCGTTCGGTGGCGGCGACGTATAGGCGGATCTCACTCAAGGGGCGGCTCTTTGGCGATTGCGATTGCGGTGGCATGCCACATAGCCCCTGCCCCTGCCATCGGCAAGCGACAGCAGGCAAATAGGATGATCAGCCGTTGACGAGGTTCTCGAGCTTCTTGACGGCCGTCTCCGGATTCTCCCCGTAGGAGATGGTGCCGGAGAAGCGCCCCTGCGCGTCGAGCAGGAAGACGGAGGCGGTGTGGTCCATCGTGTAGTCACCCTCCGGCTGCGCCTCGTCGAGCGGCACCTTCTTGAAGTAGACCTTGAACCCCTTGGCCATCTCGCTCACCTTTTCAGGTGGTCCCGAGATCCCGGTGATGCGGTCGGTGACGTTGGAAATATACTGGCCGAGAAGCTCCGGCGGATCGCGCTCCGGATCGACGGTGACGAAATAACCGTTCAGCTTCGTGCCATCGGGATCGACCTGATGCATCCAGCCGTTCAGTTCGTAGAGCGTCGTCGGGCAGACTTCCGGGCAGTGGGTGAAGCCGAAGAAGAGCGCGGTCGGCTTCTGCCGGAAGGCCTGTTCGGTGATCGGTTCGCCGTTCTGCGCCACGAGTTCGAAGGGAACGCCGAACGGTTCTTCGACGACGGCCTGCCGGGTCTGGGTCACTTCGAGCGTCAGCCACGCCAGCACGCCGCCAAGCACGAGGACGGCTGCCCAGAGGATGATGCGGAGCGTTCTCATGTCTGTCTCTCTTTGCGGCCCATGGATTTCACCGATCCGATAGGCGAATCTGCGGCTGCGGGCAAATCATTCGCGCGTCGAGCGGCGATTTGTCTCAAACCCGAAGATCCTCAGAAACAGTTGGAGAGGCCGGTTTCGGCGAGCGTCAGCAGGATCGACGAGCCGTAGGTCACCCAGCCATAGAAAGCGGCAGCCACAAGCGACGTCACGGCCAGGGCAGCGAGCAGTGCGGTCGGAAGGCGGTGAGCCGATGGCGAGACCTGATCCATGGATACAGTCTACTGCCAATCGGCGGAGATCGAAAGCCCGAGATGCAGGCATTAGCGGAAGCTTAACATCTGATGGGCATTCTCCCATCCACGCGAAGGTGGATTCGATTGCCATGCCCGTCCTCATGATGACGGAGGGCAAAAATCCACACCGACATGACGTCACCGAGAGAGATCTCGCCTCCGCATCTCGATCCAGACATTTATTGCAGCCTGAATGGCGGCATCCGCGGCAAGCCGCGAGCCCATTGGCAGGTGGGGGAAAACACATGAGCAACGCCATCAAGCAATCGGGCGCCTATCTCGAAATCGTCTCCTTTCATCTGGGAGACCAGGAATTCTGCATCGACATCATGGCGATCCGCGAAATTCGCGGCTGGGCGCCGGTGACCCCGATGCCGCATACCCCACCCTATGTGCTCGGCCTCATCAACCTGCGCGGAGCGGTGATCCCGGTTATCGACATGGCCTGCCGCCTCGGCATGAAGATGACCGAGCCGTCGGAGCGCTCCGCCATCATCGTTACCGACATTGCCGGCAAGCTGGTGGGTCTGCTGGTGGAACAGGTTTCCGACATGATGACCATCCGGTCCGAAGACCTGCAGCCGGCACCGGAAATCATTCCGGAAGAGCAGCGCGCCTTCTGCCGCGGCATCGTTGCGCTGGAGAAGACCATGGTCTGTTTCCTGAACCTCGACACGATCATTGCCGACGAATTGGCCCGCGAAGCAGCCTGATCCATCCGATCACTGCGGCCTTAAGTCAGTCGGAGATGACGCTTATGTTATCTCTGCGTGAAATAATACATGAGCCGCGTGGGAACGAAGTCGTACCCGCGCCGTTTCTCTGGTGTCCAATCGGACAGCGAAATGTTCGGCTAAGCTTAGGCTGGTCGATCGGAAACAAACCAGGGAGAATATCCATGAGAAACGCCGTAACACTCGCTCTCGCCGCAGCACTGTCCACCGCATCGCTCGGCGGCATTGCCTTCGCACAGACGACCTCTTCGACAACGGCGACGGCCACGTCGGACATGAACGACATGATCCGTATCGTGCGCATCAGCGAAAATTCCGACAGCGACGACGCAAACAACCAGGTTCCTGAGATGTTCCAGAGCCCGACGGCCGAAGTCACGGCTGAAGCACAGGCTGAAGTCCGCGCCACTCCGGCACTGATGGCTGAACTGCAGGAAAACAGCATCGAAGTCGACAACGTTCTGGCCATCGACACGGCTGCCAACGGCGGCAAGATCGTCTACGTCAAGTAAGACGATCACGTCCCTCCAGGACACAAAGAGCCCGCATCGCGGGCTCTTTTTTTGTCTCCGAACGCCTTTGCTTTCGGCCTCTTAGGGCTTGCCGCTCGTCCACGTCACCTCTTCGCCGTAAAGCGGAACGGTGGAGATCGACATCTTCGCCGATCCTTCGACCACCTGCCGCGAATGCGCCAGATAGACCAGCGTGTCATTGGTCTTGTCGTAGATGCGCTTGACGAGCAGATCCTTCCAGATCAGCGACCGTCCCTGCCGGAACACCTCTTCGCCCCCCTTGGAGAGATCGATATCGCCGATCTCGATCGGGCCGGTCTGCCGGCAGGCGATCGAACTGTTGGAAGGATCTTCAAACCAGTTGCCCTGCTTCAGCCGGTCGATGATGGAGCGGTCGAAATAGGTGACATGGCAGGTGACGCCCTTCACCTCCGGATCGGCGACCGCCTCGACGATGATGTCGTTGCCGATCCAGTCGACGCCGACCTCGCCGACCACTTCAGCCAGAGCTACGGATGCCAGAAGGCCGCAGGATAAAGCGGCGGCGGATGCGAAAAGGGTCAAGCGATTCATAAGGGAAACTCCGGTCAACGATCTGTGATCAGAGATAAGGTACAGCGCCGGCGTTACAAGCGCGACATCACTTCAGTCGGCAGGTGCAGGGGGCGTAACCGCCCGCAAACAGCCGCCCCACCTTCATGCCGATCATCGCCGGAATATCCCGGATATGCGCAACATCCAGCGATTTGGCGATCGCGATCGCCGCCCGCGCGCAGACGGCCGCATCCTCGGCTGCATTGTGGTGCATGAACTGCAGGCCGAGATGGGCCGCCAGCGCATTCAGCCGGTGCGAGCCGAGATGCGGCCAGACCTTCTGCGACATCTTCACGCTGCAAAGGTAGGAGAGTTCCGGATAACCAAAACGGTAGAGGTCGAGACAGGCGCGCCAGACGCTGAAGTCGAAGGCCGCGTTATGGGCGATCATCGTCGCTTCGCGGAAATCCTCGGCGAATTCGTCCATCACTTCCGGGAATTCGGGCGCATCCTCCACATGCTCCGGGCGGATGCCGTGGATGGCGATGTTGAAGGAGGAAAACCGCATGTCGTGCGGCCGGATCAGCCGCTCCTCGACACGCACAACCTCGCCGTCCTCGATCCAGGCGAGACCGACGGAGCAGGCGCTGCCGCGGGTCTCGTTGGCGGTTTCGAAGTCGATGGCGATGGTCTTCACGGTGCGGTCCCGGGTTTGTCTCCCCCACTTCTAGCGAGGTGGCGGTGATTCGGCAAAACAGCAGACATTTCGGTATTGACGATCTTGGGACAACATGGCGAGATGCAGCCATGACCAGCATCATCACCCACGTGCAGCTTACCATGACCATCCGCCCAGCAGGGCGCGTGGCGGGTATGGCGCGTTAGCCGGTCCTCCGTCACCCACCCTGCCCCATATGGCAGGGTCCGGTGTTGCCGCTCTGCCCAGGCCCAAGACCCAGGAGAGCAAAGATGAACATTTCTGCAAACGAGACTGACGAGCAGCCGGCGCGACCGGCCAGGCTGGAAGGCCTGACGATTCGCGCTGCCCATCCCGCAGACGCAGAGGCGATCACCGCCCTCGCCAACATGCCGGGTTATCGGCACGGGACGCTGCGCATGCCCTTCCAGCGAGTGGACGAGACGCGAAAATGGGTCGACAACCCGGCTCCCGGCAGTATCGCTCTGGTGGCCACCAGCGACGGCCGGATCGTCGGCAACGGCGGCATCAACCCGTTCCAGGGACGAAGAAGCCACGCAGCCAGCATCGGGATGGGCGTGCACGACGATTTCATCGGGCATGGTGTGGGAAGCGCCCTTCTGGGCGAAATGCTGAAGGCTGCCGATAACTGGCTGAACATCCGCCGGATCGAACTCACGGTCTACACCGACAACGCGCCGGCCATGGCGCTCTATCGTAAATTCGGGTTCGAAGTGGAAGGCCAACTCCGCGACTTCGCCTTCCGCGACGGCAGCTATGTCGACGCCTATGCGATGGCCCGGCTCAGGACCTGATCCTCAGCCGCCCACCAGCGCCAGCCATTCGTCCTCGTCCATCACCTGAACGCCGAGTTCGGCCGCCTTGGCGAGCTTGGAGCCGGCGCCGGGGCCTGCTACGACGATATCGGTCTTCTTGGAGACCGAACCGGCGACCTTGGCGCCAAGGCTTTCGGCTTTCGCCTTGGCCTCGTCGCGGGTGAATTTTTCCAGCGCGCCGGTAAAGACGACGGTCTTGCCGGCGACCGGGCTGTCGCTCGCGGCAATCTGTTCGGCCACTTCCGGCGTCACCTCCTCCAGCAGCCGGCCGATCACCTCGACATTGCGTGGCTCCTTGAAGAATTCCACGATCGCGCGGGCGACCACCTCGCCGATCCCCTCGATGTTGTTGAGATCGTCCCAGGCATCGCCGGTGAGGCTCGCAGCCTCCTTCATGGCCGCCTCGAAGGCGTCGTAGGTGCCGTAGGCGCGGGCGAGCAGCTTGGCCGTTGTCTCGCCCACATGGCGGATGCCGAGCGCATAGATGAAGCGGTGGAGCGCAATGGTCCGGCGCTCGTCGATCGCTTCGAAGAGCTTGCGGACGCTGACCTTGCCGAAGCCTTCGATGTTCTCGAGCTTGGTGAGCGGCGATTTCTCCTGGCGGTCCTTGAGGGTGAAGATGTCCGGTGCCGTCCGGATCGTCAGCGCCGGATCCTCCGCCTCGAAGAAGAAGTCGATCTGCTTGGAGCCGAGCCCCTCGATGTCGAAGGCATTGCGGGAGACGAAATGCTTCAGGTGCTCCATCGCCTGCGCGCGGCAGACGAAGCCGCCGGTGCAGCGGGTGACCGAATCGAGCTTGCCTGTCTTCTCGTTCTTCTCGCGCACCGCATGGCTGCCGCAGACCGGGCACTTCCGCGGAAACTCGTAAGCCACCGCCTCAGCCGGCCGCTTCTCCATCACGACGTCAAGCACCTGCGGGATGACGTCCCCTGCCCGCTGCACGATCACGGTGTCGCCGATGCGGATGTCGTGCTCGTCCTCGCGGATGCGCTCGCCGGAATTGCCGATGCCCTTGATGTAGTCCTCGTTGTGCAGCGTCGCATTGGTGACGACGACGCCGCCGACCGTCACCGGCGTCAGCCGCGCGACCGGTGTCAGTGCACCGGTGCGACCGACCTGGATGTCGATCTTCTCCACCCTGGTGAAGGCCTGCTCGGCGGGGAACTTGTGCGCCGTCGCCCAGCGCGGCGAGCGCGAGCGGAAGCCGAGGCGAGCCTGCAGGTCGAGCCGATCGACCTTGTAGACGACGCCGTCGATCTCGTAGTCGAGATCCGGGCGCTTCAGGCCGATCTCCTGGTAATGGGCGATGATCTCCTCGACGGAGGAAAGGCGCTTCATCAGCGGGTTGACCGGAAAGCCCCATTCCTCGAAGGCCTTCACCATGCCCATCTGGGTATCCGCCGGCATCTCCGATATTTCGCCCCAGGCATAGGCAAAGAACCGCAGCCGGCGGCTTGCCGTCACCTTCGGATCGAGCTGGCGCAGCGAGCCCGCCGCCGTGTTGCGCGGGTTGACGTAGGTCTGCTTGCCCTCGGCGGCCATCTTCTCGTTGAGCGCCAGGAAGTCGCTCTTCGTCATGTAGACCTCGCCGCGCACTTCCACCACCGACGGCGCGCCCTTGGGCAGCACGTTCGGGATCTCGTCGATCGTCAGGATGTTGGCGGTGACGTTCTCCCCCGTCGTGCCGTCGCCACGGGTGGCGGCATTGACGAGCCGGCCGTTCTCGTAGCGGATCGACATCGACAGCCCGTCGATTTTCGGCTCGGCGGTGAAGGCGATCGAGCCGTCCGGCAGCTGGCCGAGGAAGCGGTAGACGGCGTTGATGAAGTCGCGCACGTCCTCGTCGGAAAACGCGTTGTCGAGCGACAGCATCGGCCGCGAATGGGTGATCGGTGCGAAGGTGGCGAGCGGTGCGGCACCGACGCGCAACGAGGGACTATCGGCGCGGCGCAGCTCGGGAAAGCGCGTCTCGATGGCGTCGTTGCGACGCTTCAGGGCATCGTATTCGGCATCCGACACCTCCGGGGCGTCGTGGCCGTGATAGAGCTCGTCGTGGCGCGCGATCTCGGAGGCCAGAAAGGCCAGTTCGGCCGCGGCCTGCTCTTGGGTCAGGGTTTCAACGGGCGTCTGCTCGGCGGCCATGCTTCTGTCTCACTCCAGTCGTGTCGAAGCGTTTTAGCCGAAAATTCCAGAATGCAAACGTCGAACTGTCACAAGGCACGCGCTTGCCACGGCGATTTCCGATCCGTAGTTTCCACCAGGTCAAAACAGGATGCCGCCATCATGGTCGATACGTCGACGCTTCGAGTCTTCGAGCCCTATCCGGGCGTCTTCGCCTATTACGACGGGCGCATTCCCGGCAAAAGGCTGTATTCGCAGAAGCCGAACTGGCTGGACGATGGCGCCTTTGAGCTGGGCGCCGCCTCCTATGCCATCGTCGATGGCGCGGAAGCGCTGGTCTACGACACGCATATCTCGATCGCCCACGCTCGCTTCATCCGCCAGCACCTCGAGGACCGTGGCGTCGGCAAGATCACCGTCGTCCTCAGCCACTGGCATGCCGATCACGTCGCGGGCAACGCCATCTTCGACGATTGCGAGATCATTGCGCTGGAGCTGACCGCGCGGGCGCTGGAGGAGAACCGGCCGAGACTGGAAAGCCGCGACCCGCCGATCCGGCCGCTGGTCATGCCGAACGGCCTGTTCAAGACGGCGCTGACGCTGCAGATCGGCGAGCGGACGGTGGAGCTGCATCATTTCGACATCCACAGCGCCGACGGTAATGTCCTCTGGCTCGCCGACCAGGGCCTTCTGTTCGCCGGTGACACCCTGGAGGACCCGATCAGCTATCTCGCCGAAGAAGACAGGCTCGCCATCCACATCGGTGAACTGGAGCGCATGCGCACATGGCCGATCCGCCGCATCCTGCCCAATCATGGCTCTGCCGAGCGGATCGCAGCGGGCGGGTATACAGTAGAGTTCATCGACGCGAACCGGCGCTATCTGGAAAAGCTCACGACCAAGGGGGAGATTTCGAAACCGCAGGCCATGTCGCTGAAGGATTTCATCGCCGAGGACCTGGCGGCGGGCGCCATCGATTACTTCAAGCCCTATGAAGCCGTCCACCGTCGCAATGTCGTTGCCATCATGAGCCTGTCGGACGGCGACTAGCCTGATCAGCCGGTTCCGGCCAGAAGCTTCTTGGCTGCGGCGCGCGCCTCTTCGGTGACCGAGGCGCCGGCAAGCATCCGGGCGATTTCCTCGGTGCGGTGCTCGGGCTCCATGGTCGCGACACGGGTGGCGATCTTCTCCGAGCCCTCCCCGGCCGGTCCCTTGGAAATCAGTAGATGCGTGGCCGCGCGCGCAGCCACCTGTGGCGCATGCGTCACCGACAGGACCTGGACCTTGTCGGAGAGCCGCTTCAGCCGCTGACCGATGGCATCGGCCACCGCGCCACCGACGCCGGTGTCGATCTCGTCGAAGACGAGCGTCGGTGCCGAGCCGCGATCGGCCAGAGCCACCTTCAGCGCCAGCAGGAAGCGGGACAATTCACCCCCGGAGGCAACCTTCATGATCGGACCCGGCCGTGTGCCCGGATTGGTCTGGACATGGAATTCGACGATGTCGATGCCCTCGGCCGTCGCCGCGTCGGCGTCGCTCGTGACTTCCACCATGAACCGCGCCCGCTCCAGCTTCAGTGCCGGAAGCTCCGCCATCACCGCTTCGGCCAGGCCTTCGGCACCCTGCTGCCGCTTCTGCGACAGCGTGAGCGCCGCCCGGTCGAAGTCCGCCCTGGTGGCGAGCGTCTGCTGTTCCAGGATCCCGAGTCTTTCCTCGCCGGCATCGAGATCGGCGAGATCCGCGACCATCTTCTCCGCCAGGGCAGGAAGATCGGCCACCGCGACGGAATACTTGCGGCCGGCGGCGCGCAGCGCAAAGAGCCGTTCCTCGACACGCTCGAGCTCGCGCGGATCGAATTCCGTCTTCCGAAGGGCGGCTTCGACCTCCATCTGCGCGTTGGACAGGCTGTTCAGCGCCGCATCGAGAAGCTCGACCGTCTCTTCCAGGAGCCCAGGAGCTTCCTGGGACTTGCGCTCCAGCCGGCGAACCATGGAGGCGATCGCCGGAACCGGTGAACCATTGCCGTTCAGAAACTCGGACGCTTCGGAGATGTCTCCGGCGATGCGCTCGGACTTCTGCATCCGCGAGCGTTGCTCGGCCAGCTCCTCCTCTTCCCCGTCCCGTGGGCTGAGGGCCTCCAGCTCCTCCACCGAGGCGCGGATATAGTCGGCCTCGCGGGCGGCGGCTTCCACCTTGGCGCGATGAGTCTTGAAGGCGCGCTCGGCATCCTTCCAGTTGCGGTAGAGGCCGGCGACCTGCTGGACCTCCTCCGTCAGCCCGGCAAAGGCATCGAGCAGCGTGCGGTGTGTATTGGTGTCGGTGAGAGCACGGTCGTCGTGCTGGCCGTGGATTTCGACCAGCAGCTGGCCGATCTGCCGCATCATCTGGACGCTGACCGGCTGGTCGTTGATGGAGGCGCGGGTGCGGCCGTCCGCGGACTGGATGCGGCGGAAGATCAGGTCGCCGTCGTCATCGATGCCATTGTCGCGCAGCATGAGACGGGCGGGATGCTGGCCGGCGACGTCGAATACCGCCGTCACCTGTCCCTTGTCCTCGCCGTGGCGCACGAGCCCGCCGTCGCCACGCCCGCCAAGCGCCAGCGACAGGCTGTCGAGAAGGATGGATTTGCCCGCCCCCGTCTCGCCGGTCAGCACCGAGAGGCCGGCCTCGAAATCGAGGTCCAGCCGCTCGATCAGGACGATATCGCGGATCGAAAGCTGGACGAGCATGGGTTAGGCGCCGATGAGCTTGGCCCCGGCGCGGGAAATCCAGGAGCGAGGGTTTTCGCGCGGCTCGATGCCACCCGACTGCAGCAGCTTGTAGGAGTCCGCGTACCACTGGCTGTCAGGATAATTGCGACCGAGAATGGCGGCAGCCGTCTGCGCCTCTTCGACGATGCCCATGGCGTAATAGGTCTCGACGAGGCGCGCGAGCGCCTCTTCCACCTGGTTGGTGTTGGAATACTCCTCGACCACGACGCGGAAGCGCTTGATGGCGGCGAGATACTCCTTGCGCTCCAGATAGTAGCGGCCGACCTGCATTTCCTTGCCGGCCAGCTGGTCGCGGGCAAAGCGGATCTTCGCCTGGGCGTCCTCGACATACTCCGAATCCGGATATTCGTTGATCACCCGCGACATGGCGTCGATGGTCTGCGCCGCAGCCTTCTGGTCCTGCGTCACATCGGCGATCTGCTTGGAATAGGAGAGTCCGACGAGATACTGGACGTAGGCCGAATCCTCGGAGTTCGGATACTGCTTCAGGTAGCGGTTGCCGGTGGTGATGGCGTCTTCGTTGCGGCCCAGCCGGTATTTGCTGAAGGTGCTCATCACCAGCGCCTTGCGACCCCATTCGGTGAACGGGTACTGGCGATCGATCGAGTCGAACTTGCGCGACGCCTCGCCGATATTGCCGGCCTTCATGTTGGCCAGGCCCTGATTGTAGAGCATCTCCGGCGGCTCGCTTTCGAAGCCGAGCTTGGTGATGTCGATGTCCTTGTCGGACTGGCAAGCCGTCACGGCAGCACCTGCAAAGGCCATTGCAAGCGAAACCAGGGCGATCCTCGCCGTTTTCTTCATCACTTCAGACTGCGCATAAGCCATTCGACGGTTCCTGATCATCACGCGTACAAGTGCCACTGCTCTTACTGGCCTTCTAGCCTTACAAGCAGGTTCAGAGCAACGCAATGCGGACGCATTAACGCAATTTTGTGGCACGTTGTCCGAGGCAGCACTCACCGGAGGACGGATTTCGCCGGTTTGCACTTGCCGTTCAAAGAAAAGGCCGCCCACGAGGAGCGGCCAGTTGGACTGGAGGTCGATTTCAAGCAAGCCAGGCTGAAACTTCCGGTGCCTGCACCGGCACGAACTCGCGCGCACGCACCCGGTCGCTGCGGACCGGCGCCTCGACAATTTCATAGGCGGTGGGATCGCTCAGCAGCGCCTTCAGCGCATTGGCGTTCATCTTGTGGCCGCCACGATAGGACCGGTAGCAACCGATGAACTGGGCACCGGCAAGGGCAAGATCGCCGACGGCATCCAGCGTCTTGTGGCGAACGAACTCGTCCTTGTAGCGCAGGCCCTCGACATTGACGACGGTGTCGTCGTCGGAGATCACCACCGAGTTTTCCAGCGACGAGCCAAGCGCGTAGCCGGCAGCCCAGAGCCGCTCGACATCGCGCATGAAGCCGAAGGTGCGCGCCCGCGAAAGCTCTTCCTTGAAGGTCGCGGCGGTCAGGTCGCCCTTCCAGCTCTGGCGACCGATCAGCGGCGTCGAGAAATCGATTTCGACCTCGAAGCGCGTGCCGTCATAGGGCCGGAACTCCGACCAGGAGGCGTCCGAATCGATGCGCACCGGCTTGACGACGCGAATGTAGCGGCGCTTGACGCCGAGATTGACGATGCCGACCTGCTCGATCGCCTCGATGAAGTCATAGGAGCTGCCGTCCATGATCGGCATTTCGGCCGCGTCCACCTCGACGAGGACATTGTCGATGCCCAGCGCATAAAGGGCTGCCATCACATGCTCGATCGTGGCGACCCAGTTGGCCGGCGAACTGCCGAGGATGGTGCAGAGATCGGTCGGGCCGACCTGCGAGGAGACCGCCCGGTATTCGACGGACTTACCATCGGCGAAGACACGGCTGAAAACGATACCGGCACCAGCCTCGGACGGCTGGAAGGTGATCGACACCGGAGTTCCCGAATGCACACCAATGCCCCGCATGGTCACGGGAGCTGCGATGGTTGTCTGAAATCCGAGGAGACCGATCGTCATTGCTTTTGCCTTTTAAAGGTCCCTCCGCCCGAAGGCGGCGGGGCATTCCTGCGATTGCCATCCCACGCGGATGTCAATGCTTATTCTGAGCCTTCTACATACGCAGCCCGGGAGGACATTCCAAATCACTGTTTCTTTCTGATTGTTACGTTGTTAACCATCAGTATTTGCTAATCTTTCAGGTCCTCGCGCAGACGCGAAAAAGGCCCGGATCTGGAGATCCGGGCCTTCGTCTGTTGCTGGTATGGATTGAATCAGTTGTGCTGGCGGCGCAGGAAGGCCGGAATTTCCAACTGATCGTCTTCCTGCTGTGCAGCCGACTGCGGCACGGCGCGGCCGTGATCGTCGAGCTGGCCGCGACGCGGCGCATAGAGGCTCGCCTCGGCCGAGAGCGGACGGCGCTGCTGCGAGGCTGCAGCCGGTGCCGGTGCCGTCATGTCGGCCGTGACCTGGTCTTCGTCTTCGCGACGCCCGAGCGAATTGGTGATCCGCTTCAGGAGACCCATCGGGCCACGCTCTTCCTGGACATGCTGAACCTGGTGGGCGCGGTGATCCATCTCGGCCTTCACGACCGGCGGAAAGTCTTCGACCTTGGGCATGCGGACCGGCTCGACTGCAGCCGACATGGTCGGTGCGGCAGGCTCATGGTGGAACGGCTGCGCCATGCGCGGTGCCGGCTGGGCCATGACCGGAGCCGGCTGCGCCTGCATCTGCGGGGCGGCCGGAGCGCGAAGAACCGGGGCTTCGATCGGAGCCGAGCCGCTGAAGATCCGGCTCTGCGGACGGAATTCCGGCTCTGCCTGCTGGGCAACCGGCTGCGGTGCCGCCGGCTGGAGAGCGGCCGGACGCGGTGCTTCCGCAATCGCCAGTTCACGTTCCATGTCGGCTTCTGCCTGGCGGATGGTCTCGGCAACCGGGTCTACGGTTCGGGGTGCCTGCATCACGGGGGCAGGCTGTGCTGCGGCCGGAGCCGGAGCAACGGCCGCCGAAGGACGAATGATCGGACGTGCCGGAGCCGCAGCGGCATGGGCCTCATAGCCGCGCATGTCGCCCTGGTTGGCGCTACGGTCGATGCCGGTGGCAACGACCGAGACGCGGATCAGGCCTTCAAGTGCTTCGTCGAAGGTGGCGCCGAGGATGATGTTGGCATCCGGATCGACTTCCTCGCGGATGCGGGTCGCCGCTTCGTCGACTTCAAACAGCGTCAGGTCGCGACCGCCGGTGATGGAGATCAGCAGGCCCTGTGCGCCCTTCATCGAGGTTTCGTCGAGCAGCGGGTTGGCGATTGCGGCTTCCGCAGCCTGCATGGCGCGGCCCGGACCCGAAGCCTCGCCGGTACCCATCATGGCGCGACCCATCTCGCGCATCACCGAACGGACGTCGGCGAAGTCGAGGTTGATGAGGCCTTCCTTGACCATCAGATCGGTGATGCAGGCGACGCCCGAGTAGAGCACCTGGTCGGCCATCGCGAAGGCGTCGGCGAAGGTGGTCTTGTCGTTGGCGATGCGGAACAGGTTCTGGTTCGGAATGACGATCAGCGTGTCGACCGACTTCTGCAGTTCCTGGATGCCCATCTCGGCAAGCCGCATGCGGCGTGCGCCTTCGAAGTGGAACGGCTTGGTGACGACGCCGACGGTCAGGATGCCTTTGTTGCGGGCGGCCTGTGCCACGACCGGTGCCGCACCGGTGCCCGTGCCGCCGCCCATGCCGGCAGTCACGAAGCACATGTGGGTGCCGTTCAGGTGGTCGACGATCTCGTCGAGGCACTCTTCGGCGGCAGCGCGGCCGACTTCCGGCTGCGAACCTGCGCCGAGACCTTCGGTGACCTGGGCGCCCATCTGGATGATGCGCTCGGCCTTGGTCATCGTCAGCGCCTGGGCATCGGTATTGGCGACGACGAAGTCGACGCCCTCGAGCCCGGCCGAGATCATGTTGTTGACAGCGTTTCCGCCACCGCCACCGACGCCGAACACGGTGATCCGAGGCTTCAGCTCGGTGATATCGGGCTTTTGCAGCTTGATGGTCATTGTACCCGTTCCTTCTCACTCTGGCCGCATCGCCGCCGGCCGATTTATTACAACTTCTTCAGACGCCGCCCTTGTGGGCGGTTGGTCAAAAACTTTCCTTCAGCCACTGGCCCATGCGGGACAGTCTGCCGTTGCCATTGCCGAGGGAGGCGATCAGGCCACCCTGCGACGCATGCGTTTCCATGTCCGCAACCTGCGGATAGATCATCAGCCCGACCGCAGTCGAGAACGCCGGTCCCTTGGCCGCAACCGGCAGTCCCGAGACGCCCATCGGGCGTCCGATCCGCACGTTGCGGGCGAGAATCCGCCGCGCCGTTTCCGGCAGGCCGGTCAGTTGGCTGGCGCCGCCGGTAAGCACGATCCGCTTGCCGACGACCGGGCTGAAGCCCGAGGCCTGGATGCGGTCGCGGATCAGTTCCAGCGTCTCTTCGATGCGGGCCCGCACGATGCGCGTCACCAGCGCACGCGGCACCTGTGTGGGCTGGTCGCGGTCGTCCTCGCCGATCGGCGGGATCGAGATCAGGTCGCGGTCGTCGCCGCCGTTCGAAAGCGCCGACCCATGCACCACCTTCAGGCGCTCGGCATCGTCGATGCGGGTGGAGAGGCCGCGCGCCAGATCGGTGGTCACGTGATGACCGCCAAGACCGATGGCATCGGTGTGCACCAGCTTGCCTTCGGCAAAGACCGAGATCGTCGTCGTGCCGCCGCCCATGTCGATAGCCGCGCAGCCGAGTTCGACCTCGTCGTCGACGAGCGCCGACAGGCCGCTGGCATAAGGGGTGGCAACCATGCCCTCGACCGACAGATGCGCCCGGTTGACGCAGAGTTCGAGGTTGCGCAGCGTGGCCCGCTCGGAGGTCACCACATGCATGTCGACGCCCAGAACGTCGCCGAACATGCCAAGCGGATCGCGGATGCCGCGCTCGCCGTCGAGCGAATAGCCGGTGGCGAGGGAATGCAGGATGGCGCGATCCTGACGCTGCGACTGCTGGCTGGCAGAGATCAGCACCTTGCGCAGGTCGTCGCCTTCGACCTCCTGGCCACCCAGATCGATGCTCGCCGTGTAGACGTCGCTCGCAAGGCGGCCGGACGAAATGTTGATGATGAGGCTGTCGACCGTGAGGCCGGCCATGCGCTCGGCGGCGTCCACCGCCAGCCGCACGACGCTTTCGGCCGCATCGAGATCGGCGATGACGCCGGACTTCACGCCGCGCGACCGCTGGTGGCCGATGCCGATGACCTCGATGTTGTGGGTGCGCCCCGGCAGGACCAGGCTTTCGGCGCGCGGCGTCAGGCGACCGATCATGCAGACGACCTTGGTCGAGCCGATGTCAAGGACGGAGACGACGTGGCTGCGCTTGGAGGACAGCGGCTTGATGCGCGGCAGGAAATGCGAGGAACCGAACAGGCTCATGACTGCGCCCCCGCCTTCTTGAGGGCCTTGGTACGGGCGTCGAGAGCTTCCTTGCGGCGCTCGAAGGCGCCATCGCTCAGCTGCACGGCGGTACGGTCGTCGAGGCGAAGGTCGACGGCTGCGACATCGCGCTCCAGGATCCCCTGCTCGGCTTCCAGACGCGACAGCACGGCCAGCGCCTTGTGGATGTTGCGCTCGGGAAGCTTCAGGACGACGCCATTGTCGAGATGCAGATCCCACCGGCGTCCGGCGACGCGGACGTAGGCGCGCACCCGGCTCTTCAGTTCCGGCCAGCCGGCGAGCTCCTGTTCGAATGCGGAAGCGGCCGTCTCGGCATCGCGACCGACGAAGAGCGGCAGCGTGGCGAACTTGCTGTCACGCAGCGGCGCGATGACCTTGCCGTCGCGTTCGATCAGCGACAGCTCCGTGCCGTGCTGCCAGATGCCGAACGCCTGGCGCTCCTTGAGCATGACTTCGATCGTCTTCGGATAGACCTTGCGGACTTCCGCGTATTCGACCCAGGGAAGCTCGGCGAGCTTCTTGCGGGCAGCCTCGATGTCGAGAGCGACGAGCGAGGTCGTGCCATCGAGGCCGAGGAGCTGGAGAATGTCGATCTCGGAGGTCTGGTCGTTGCCGGAGACGCGGACGTCCTCGATGGCAAAGCCGGCCGAGGCCGTCACGGACTGCGCAACGACTTCCGTGTGACCACCGACGGACATGCCGTAGAGGCCGACAACGCCGAGGAAGACGAAGGTCGAGGCCGTACCGACATGGCGCGGGATATGAATGCGGCCGCTCGCCAGGCTGACGGTGAAGCGAACGATACGGCGAAGGGGCCGCGGCAGGACGCGACGATCTTCGGCATGGGATACAGATCCCTCACGGGACGACCTGCCGGACATTTTGCCGTTCAACGCAAACACGATGCGTCCTCCACCATCCAACGAACAAGCTCACCGAACGAATAGCCGGCATGAGCTGCCATTTCGGGCACCAGGGAGGTCGGGGTCATTCCCGGCTGGGTATTGACCTCCAGCCAGATGATCTCGCCGTTTTCGGAGAAGCGGTCGTCGTAGCGGAAATCGGATCGACTCACGCCGCGGCAGCCCATCGCCTGATGCGCCTTAAGTGCGTAGGATTGAATGTTTTGGTAAACATCTGGTGAAATTTGCGCCGGTATGACGTGTTTGGATCCACCGTCCGAGTATTTCGCATCATAGTCGTAGAAGGCGTTGCCGGTCGGCACCACCTCGGTGACACCGAGCGCCACGTCGCCCATGACGCCGCAGGTCAGCTCGCGACCGTGGATGTAGCGTTCGACCATGACCAGGTCGCCATAGCGCCAATCCGGCGAGGTGAGAATCTGCGGCGGATGCGACTGCCCTTCCCGGACGATCACAACTCCGAAGGACGAACCCTCCCGCACCGGCTTCACCACATACGGCGGCTCGATCGGATGCTCGGAGGTAAAATCGAATCGGTTCATGACCCGCGCCTCGGCGACCGGAATGCCGGCGGCCGCAGCGACATGCTTGGCCTGCCCCTTGTCCATCGACAGCGCCGAGGCAAGGACGCCCGAATGCGTATAGGGGATTTCGAGATATTCGAGGATACCCTGGATCGTGCCGTCTTCGCCGAAGGGGCCGTGCAGGGCATTGAAGGCGACATCCGGCCGAAGCTCGGACAGGACGGATGCGACATTGCGATCGACATCAACGCGCGTTACCCGATACCCTTCAGCCTCGAGAGCATCGGCGCAGGGCCTTCCGGAAGCCAAGCTTACGGGCCGCTCGGAGGAGAATCCCCCCATTAGAACAGCCACATGCTTGTCACTCATCGACGACCTCCGGAAAAAGAACGCATCCATTCCACACTTCACTTGCGCCAGGCTGACCGGACCAAACCGGATCACGCGACGCAGGACCCATATTGGCGGCATATGGTTAATGAACCGTTTACTTTCGTTAACCGAAACCCGAAGTCGTTGAAAAATCAGCCCTTCCGGGCAGCGACTTTGACCGGAATCAAGACAATAAAAAGGCCGTCAACCCTTTGGGATGACGGCCTTTTAAGGAACTGGACCTGTTATTCCGACGCGACGCCCTGGTAAGGCTTAACCTCGCGGCCCGGCATGAAGATGCCGAGGCGCTTGATCTCCCATTCGAGCCTGATTCCCGAATGCTCGAAGACCCGCTGGCGCACCATCTCGCCGAGATACTCAAGATCGTAGCCCCCGGCATGGCCCGTGTTGATCATGAAATTGCAGTGCAGCGACGACATCTGGGCCCCGCCGCAGACCAGTCCGCGGCAACCGGCCTCGTCGATGAGCTTCCAGGCCGAATGACCTTCCGGGTTTTTGAACGTCGAGCCGCCGGTCTTTTCCTTGACCGGCTGCACCGTCTCGCGATGCTGGCGCACGGCATCCATTTCCTGGCGGATCTTCGCCCGCTCGTCGGCATAGCCTTCAAAGATGCCGTGGGTGAAGATCAGCCCGGCGGGCGCGCTGGAGTGGCGGTAGCTGTAGCCCATGTCGGCCTTGCTCAGCACATGTCTATTACCGCTCCGGTCCACCGCATGCACCTCGACGACGCGGTCCGCCGTCTCGGTGCCGTTGGCGCCGGCGTTCATGCGCAGGGCGCCGCCGATCGACCCGGGAATGCCGTAGTAGAAGGCAAAGCCGCCGATGCCGTTGTCCATCGCCATGGCCGCGACGTGCTTGTCCGGGCAGATGGCGCCGGCCTTGATCCGGTTTTCGCCGACGAGATCGACCTGGCCGAAGCCCTTGGCCGAAAGCCTCAGAACGACGCCCGGAATGCCGCCGTCGCGCACCAGGAGATTGGACCCGACGCCGACCACCGTCAGCGGCACCTCTTCCGGCAGGATCTTGAGGAAGGTGACCAGGTCGTCGACGTCATGCGGCTGGAACATCAGCTCGGCCAGACCGCCCGCCTGGAACCAGGTGACGCGGTCCATAGGCGCATCCGGCGTCAACCGGCCCCGCACATCCTTGACGCCCTCCCCGAGCGACGCCAGCAGTTTTTCCCCATTCACCTGTTTCATGCCTACTGTCCCGAAACGCTTTCCAATTCCTCGGGCAAGACTGCTGCCCACTGGGTGATATTGCCAGCCCCCAGAAGAACCACAAAATCGCCGGGCTTCGCAATGCCGGAAATGATCGGCGCCAGTTCGGCGGGGCCGCTGATGTAGCGCGCGTCGCGATGGCCGCCGGCCCGGATCTGGGCCACGAGCGCCTCGGAGTTGATGCCCTCGATCGGCTCCTCGCCGGCGGCATAGACCGGGGCAAGAAAGATGCTGTCGGCATCGTTGAAGCAGGTCGCGAAATCGTTGAAGAGGCTCGAAAGTCGCGAATAGCGATGCGGCTGATGGACCGCGATGATGCGACCGGAGCAGGACTCGCGTGCCGCCCGCAGCACGGCCTTGATCTCCACGGGATGGTGGCCGTAGTCGTCGAAGATGGAGACGCCGTTCCAGGTGCCGGTCAGCGTGAAGCGCCGCTTGACGCCGCCGAAGGCAGCCAGTCCCTTGCGGATGTCATCTTCGGAAATGCCCAGGCGGTTGGCGACGGCAATCGCCGCCGTGGCGTTCGAGATGTTGTGGCGTCCCGGCATCGGCAGCGCCAGATCCTTGAGCTGGAAGACGCGGCCGGTCCGGCGCCGGCGGATCTCGACGTCGAAGATTGCCTTCGTGCCTTCTATGCGGACGTTGGAGAAACGCGCATCGGCCTGCGGGTTTTCGCCGTAGGTGACGATCTTGCGATCTTCGATGCGGCCGACCAGCGCCTGCACTTCCGGGTGGTCGATGCAGAGCACGCCGAAGCCGTAGAACGGCACGTTCTCGACGAACTGGCGGAAGGCCGCGCGCACAGCGTCGAAGCTGCCGTAATGATCGAGGTGTTCCGGGTCGATATTGGTGACGACGGCCACGTCGGCCGGGAGCTTCAGGAAGGTGCCGTCCGATTCGTCGGCCTCCACCACCATCCATTCGCCCTCGCCCATGCGGGCATTGGTGCCATAGGCATTGATGATGCCGCCGTTGATGACGGTCGGATCCAGGCCGCCGGCATCCAGAAGCGTGGCGACCATCGAGGTCGTGGTCGTCTTGCCGTGCGTGCCGCCGATGGCGATGGCATTGCGAAAGCGCATCAGCTCGGCCAGCATTTCCGCACGCCGCACGATCGGCAGTGATTTCTCACGAGCGGCAACCAGCTCGGGATTGTCCTTCTTGATCGCGGTGGACACCACCACCACCTCGGCGTCGCCCAGGTTCTCGGCCTTGTGACCGACGAAGACGGGAATCCCCTTCTCACGCAGCCGCTGGACGTTGGCGCCATCCGCCTGGTCGGAACCCTGCACCCGGTGGCCGAGGTTGTGCAGAACCTCGGCGATACCGCTCATGCCGATCCCGCCGATGCCGATGAAATGGACGAGCCCGATGGCCTTCGGCATCTTCATGGATGCTCTCCTTTGAATTCCTGTACCGATTGATGCGCCGAGATAGCCACAACCAGGTCTGCGAGCAAGGCTGCTGCATCCGCACGCCCGGCCTGCTTCGCCGCCGTGGCCATCTTTTCCAGCCGCTCGGGCTCGGCCATGGCGGCCGTGATCAGTTCTGCCAGCCGTTCCGGCGAAAGATCCGCCTGCGCCACGACGGCCGCGCCGCCCTTGGCAACCAGCGCCGCGGCATTTGCCGCCTGGTCGTGATCAAGCGCGTAGGGATAGGGGACGAGAATGGCAGGGCGCCCGATCACCGCGATCTCCGACACCGTCGAGGCGCCTGAGCGGCAGATGACGAGGTGCGCGTCCGCCAGCCGCTCGGCCATGTCGGCAAAGAAGGGCGACACCGCAGCCGGGATGTCGAGCGCCCGGTAGGCCTCGGCCACCGCGTCGGCATCGTCAGCCCGCGCCTGCTGCGTCACGTTGAGGCGGGCCCGCTGCACCGGATCGAGCAGGCCGACGGCGGCCGGAATGGCCTTAGAAAAGAACTGCGCGCCCTGGCTGCCGCCGAACACCAGAAGCCGGAACTCCTGCGCCGCGGCCGACGGCCTGTAGATCGTCTCCGCGGCCGCCAGGACGGCGGGACGGACAGGGTTGCCGGTGATCACAGTCTTGGCCGCGTAAGTGCCGCTGCTTTCCGGAAGAAAACCGCCGGCAATCGCCTTGACCCGCGACGCGAGTGCCTTGTTGGCACGGCCCATCACGGCATTCTGTTCGTGGATCAGCGAGGGGACGCCCATCGAGGTTGCAGCGAGAAGCGGTGGCACGGTGGGATAGCCCCCGAAGCCGATCACGGCAGTAGGCTTCAGCCGACCGATGAGCCGGCGGGCGGCGCGCAGCCCGCTCCACATCTTCCAGCCGCTGCGCAGAAGCGCGATCGGGTTCTTGGAGCCGAAGGTGGCGGAGGCGACGACATGCACCTCGTCGGCCGGAAAGCTGCCGGCGAAGCGTTCGGCGCGACTGTCGGTCACGAGATGCACGCTGTAGCCGCGGGCCTTCAGCTCGTGGCCCAGCGCCTCTGCCGGAAACAGGTGACCGCCGGTCCCGCCGGCGGCCAGGAGGATGATGCCCTTGCTCATGCCCCTACTCCGCCGGCACGGCGGAGGTGACCCGGAACAGGCTCCGTTCCTGAGCCCGCTTCTCCGGCCGGTGGCGGGTGAGCGCCAGGATGAAGCCAGCGGTGACGCAGACGGCGATCATCGACGAGCCGCCATAGGAGATCAGCGGCAGCGTCATGCCCTTGGCGGGCATCAGCTCGAGGTTGACGCCGACATTGATCATCGACTGGATGCCGAGCTGGAGCACCAGGCCGGCAACCGCAAACCGGTTGAAGTCGTTGCGCTCCTTGAAGGCATGGCTGAGGCCGCGCAGGACGATGAAGGCGAAGATCGCCACCAGCAGCATGCAGAACAGGATGCCGAACTCCTCGGCCGCCACGGAGAAGATGAAGTCGGTGTGGCTGTCGGGGATGATCCGCTTGACGATGCCCTCGCCCGGACCCTGGCCGAACCAGTCGCCGCGGATGATCGCGTCGCGCGCCGTGTCCACCTGGAAGGTGTCGCCTTCGCCGGTGAGGAATCGGTCGATACGGCCGGCGACGTGCGGCAGCATGTAGTAGGCGGTCAGGAAGCCGCCGGCGCCCAGCATGCCAAGCACCATGATCCACAGCCAGGGCATGCCGGCCATGAAGAACATGCCGCCCCAGACGACGGAAGTCAGGATGGTCTGGCCAAGGTCCGGCTGCGCCACGAGAAGCGCCGCGACGATGCCAAACAGGATGATGGCGAACAGATTGCCGGGGATCTCCGGCTGGCGGGCATGTTCGGCAAACAGCCAGGCGCAGACGACGACGAAGGCGGGCTTCATGAACTCCGACGGCTGCAGCGAGAAGCTGGCGATCGAGACCCAGCGGCGCGAGCCCTTCACTTCGACACCGAAGAAGAGCGCGATGACCATCAGCAGGAGAGAGATGCCGAGCAGGATGACCGCCGCCCGCCGCACCTGCCGCGGCGTCAGGAAGGAAAGCCCGATCATCACCGCCAGCGACGGCACGATGAAGACGGCATGCCGCTTGACGAAGTGGAAGCTGTCGAGACCGAGGCGCTCCGCGACCGGCGGCGATGCGGCAAACGACAGCATGAAGCCGACGCCCATCAGCAGGATGAAGGCGGCCAGGAAAAAGCGGTCGATCGTCCAGAACCAGTCCGCCAGCGGTCCACGATCTGCGCGGCTTACCATCGTCAGTTCCCCTTCTTCGTCTCGACCAGCATGGTGATACCGTCGAGTGTAGCGACATGGCTCACGAAGGCGTCTCCGCGAACCTCGAAGTTCTTGTACTGATCAAAGCTTGCGCAGGCGGGAGACAGCAGAACGGCCGCATCCTGCCCTTCCGCTGCCGCGTCGGCGCTGGCATGAGCAACCGCCTGCTCCAGAGTGCCCGATATCTCGTAGGCAACGGCCTCACCCAGCGATGCAGCGAAGCCTGGAGCTGCCTCTCCGATCAGATAGGCTTTTACTATATGCGGAAAGAGTGGTGCGAGGCTTGCGATGCCACCCTCCTTCGGCAGACCGCCGGCAATCCAGTAGATGCGCTTGTAGCTGGACAGCGCAGGGGCTGCGGCATCCGCATTGGTCGCCTTCGAATCATTGACGAAAACCACGCATCCGCGACGACCGACCGGCTGCATGCGATGCTTGAGGCCCGGGAAGGAGCGCAATCCCGCACGGATGTCGTCGGCGCTGACACCGACCGCCCGGCAGGCGGCAATGGCCGCTGCGGCGTTCTGGGCGTTGTGGCTGCCCTTCAGCGTATCGATGCCGTCGAGATCGACGAAGTCCGCGCTGGTGCCGCCATCGGTCTGAAAGATCCGGCTGCCCTCGGCATAGACGCCGTCCGCGACGACGCTCCGCTTCGAGATGCGGCGCACCGGGACACCGGCCCGCTCGATGCGGTCGGCGATCAACGCGCAAAAGCTGTCGTCGACGCCGACGATCGCCGTGCGGCTTCCGGCCACCAGCCGTTCCTTGATCTCGGCATAATGCTGCATCGTGCCGTGACGATCGAGATGGTCGGGGGTCAGATTGAGGAGGATGCCGGCCGTCGGGTCGAGTGTGGGAGCCAGATCGATCTGGTAGGAGGAGCACTCCACGACGAAATAGCGCTCCGCCTTCGGCGGATCGAGCGTCAGGATCGCGGTGCCGATATTGCCGCCGAGCTGCGTGTCACGACCGCTGGCCTTGAGGATATGAGCGATCAGCGCCGTCGTGGTGGATTTGCCGTTGGTGCCGGTGATCGCGATGAAGGGGCAATCGGGCGCATGGACGCGGCGCTCGCGCACGAAGAGCTCGACGTCGCCGATGATCTCGACGCCCGCCGTGCGCGCCAGATCGACGCTCCAGTGCGGCTTCGGATGCGTCAGCGGCACGCCGGGCGACAGCACGAGGGCCGCCTGCGCCGACCAGTCGAGCCCATGCAGGTCGCCGGTCGGAATGCCCGCCTGCGAGGCCCTTGCGACACTGTCGGGGTTGTCGTCCCAGGCGGTCACCTCCGCCCCGCCCGCCACCAGCGCCTGCGCGGTCGCAAGGCCCGAGCCGCCGAGACCGAAGAGGGCGACCTTCCTGCCGGCGAATGTGGTGACCGGGATCATCGGCTCACCGCAGCTTCAGGGTGGAGAGGCCGAGCAGCGCCAGGCCGACGGCGATGATCCAAAAGCGGATCACCACCTGGCTTTCGGTCCAGCCCAGTTTCTCGAAGTGGTGGTGGATCGGCGCCATCAGGAAGACGCGCCGCCCGGTCATCTTGAAGAAGCCCACCTGGATGATGACCGACAAAGTCTCCATCACGAAGAGGCCGCCGATGATGATCATGACGATCTCATGCTTGGTCGCCACGGCGACCGAGCCGATCAGGCCACCGAGCGCGAGCGATCCGGTATCGCCCATGAAGATGGCCGCCGGCGGCGCGTTGAACCAGAGGAAGCCGAGACCGGCGCCGATGACGGCGCCGAGGATCACCGCCAGTTCGCCGGTGCCGGGCACGAAATTGATCTGCAGGTAATTGGCGAAGACGCCGTTGCCGGCCAGATAGGCGATCACGCCGAAGGAGGCGGCGGCGATCATCACCGGCACGATGGCAAGCCCATCGAGGCCATCCGTCAGGTTGACCGCATTGCCTGCCCCGACGATCACGAAGGCGCCGAAGAAGACGAAGAAGATCCCGAGATCGAGGAAGAGATCCTTGAAGAACGGGAAGGCAATGGACGAGCCGAGCGTCGGGTTGGACGGCTGCCCGGTGGCGAGCGCGATTCGCATCATGAAGAAGACGGCGATGGCGGCGATCAGGAATTCGATGCCGAGCCGCGCCTTCCCGGAAAACCCCTTGTCGGTCTGTTTCGTGACCTTCAGGTAGTCGTCATAGAAGCCGATGGCGCCGAAGCCGAGCGTCACCAGCAGCGTCGCCACGACATAGACGTTCGAGAGATCGGCCCACAGCAGCGAGCCGCCGACGATGCCGGCGAGGATCATCAGGCCGCCCATGGTCGGCGTGCCGGCCTTCTTGAAGTGCGTCTGCGGGCCATCGGCGCGAATCGGCTGCCCTCTGCCCTGCCGGACGCGCAGCGACGCGATGATCCGTGGCCCGAACAGGAAGACGATCAGTGCGGAGGTGAACAGAGCTGCGCCGGTGCGGAACGTGATGTACCGGAAGAGATTGAAGAATTGAAACGTGTCCGCCAGTTCCACAAGCCATATGAGCATCAATGGCCCTTTCTAGAAGCCGTATTACAGTTGGCGCTCCCTGTCGGAAACTGCCGGGTAATTGTCAATAAGGGCCGCGACGATCTTGCCGAAGCCGAGGCCGAGCGATGATTTCACCATCACCACGTCGCCCGGCGTCACCGCGCTGACGGCATAGGAAACCAGCGATTCGGTATCGGGATGGTATTCGACGTGCACGCTGTCGGGCAGCGCATCGCGCAGCGCCGCCATCTCCGGCCCTGCCAGCCAGACATGCTCGATCCCGGCCGCAAGAATGGGTCCCGCCAGTTCCTCATGCACCTTCGACGAGAATTCGCCCATTTCCAGCATGTCGCCCAGCACGGCGATCCGCCGGCCCGACGCCTGCGGTTCGGATGCAGCCAGCAGGGCGATTGCCGCCCGCACCGAGGCCGGGTTGGCGTTGTAGCTCTCGTCGATCAGCGTCAGGGTACCCTCCCCGATCCCAAGCCGGTGCTGCTCGCCGCGTCCCTTGACCGGACGAAGATCCGGCAGCGCCGAGATCGCCTTGGAAAGATCGGCTTCCACGAGAAGACAGGCGCCCAGTGCCGCCATGGCATTCTCGGCGATGTGACGACCGGGCGAGCCGATGTGCACTTCGACGGTTTCGCCGTTCAGGGTCGCCCAGATCGTCGAACTCCGGCTGTCGCCCTCGAAATCGGCCAGCCGGAAATCCGCCTTGGCATGCTGACCGAAGCTGTAGATCCGCTCGACGCCCGTCTCCTGGGCCCGCTTTTCCAGGTAATCGAACTGCTTGTTGTCTCGGTTGAGGATGACAGCGCCGCCTGGCTCGAGCCCCTCGAAGATTTCCGCCTTGGCGGCCGCAATTTCCTCGATCCCCTTGAAGTGACCGAGGTGGGCTGCTGCGATGGTGGTGATGATCGCCACATGCGGGCGCACCAGCTTCACCAGCGGACGGATCTCGCCGGCATGGTTCATGCCGATCTCGAAGACGCCGAACTCCGTATCGGCAGGCATCCTGGCAAGCGTCAGCGGCACGCCCCAGTGATTGTTGAAGGATGCGACGGCGGCATGCACCCGACCGGAGGGCGCCAGCACATGGCGCAGCATCTCTTTGGTCGTCGTCTTGCCGACCGATCCGGTGACGGCGACGATCTTCGCCCTGCTGCGCTGGCGCGCCGCGGCGGCAAGACGGCCCAGGGCCGCCAGCACGTCGTCGACGACGATCATCGGCACGGTGAGCCGGCCCATCGCCGGCAGCTTCGCGTCGCTGACGATGATGAGGGAGGCGCCATTGGCGACCGCGATGCTGGCAAAGTCGTGGCCGTCGACGCGGTCGCCCTTGATGGCGAAGAAGGCTTCGCCGGGCGAAATCGAACGGCTGTCGATCGAGATGCCGGTGATACCCTCCGGCGGCGTCCCCACCGGGCGCCCCTCCATCACGGAAACCATCGTCTCGGTCGTCCAGAGCCAGCTCAAGATCCCATCTCCTCCAATGCCTTTCGGACTTCCGCATGATCGGAGAAGGGCAAAACCCTGTCTCCGATCGTCTGTCCTTCTTCATGCCCCTTGCCTGCGACAATCAAAGTATCGCCCGAGGCCAGGATTCCAACCGCATGGCGGATGGCAGCGGCACGATCGCCGATTTCGACCGCGCCGGGCGCCGCCGCCATGATTTCCGAGCGCACCACCTCCGGGACTTCCGAGCGCGGATTGTCGTCGGTGACGATGACGACATCGGCGAGCCGGGTCGCCACCTCGCCCATGATCGGACGCTTGCCCTTGTCGCGGTCGCCACCGCATCCGAAGACGACGATGACCCGCCCCGTCGTGAAGGGCCGCACGGAAGTCAGGACATTTTCCAGCGCATCGGGCTTGTGGGCGTAATCGACATAGGCCAGCGCACCACCCTTCGTCTGCCCGACGAGTTCGAGCCGGCCGGATGCTCCCTTCAGTTTCTCGAGCGCCGCCATTGCCGTGGCCGCCGGTGTCCCGGTCGCCATCGCCAGACCGGCGGCGACCAGGGCGTTGGCCACCTGGAAATCGCCGGCGAGCGGAATGTCTACCTCAAAGATCGCACCGTCGACATGGATTTCGGCCGTCTGCTTGTGACGGAAATGCTCGACCCGCTTGAGGCTGAGGTAATCGCCGCGGCGGCCGACGGTCCTGACGTCGAGGCCGCTGGCGCGGGCCACCCGGATCGCCTCCGCAGACCATTCGTCGTCCGCGAAGATGATCGCCGGCGCCCCTTTCGGCAGCAGCGTATCGAAGAGCCGCATCTTGGCTGCCATGTAGCTCTCGACGGTCGGGTGGTAGTCCATGTGGTCGCGGCCGAGATTGGTGAAGCCGGCAGCGGCAAGGCGGACGCCGTCGAGACGAGACTGGTCGAGGCCGTGGCTCGAAGCTTCCACCGCGGCATGCGTCACGCCTTCCGCGGCGAGCTCGGCCAGCAGCGCATGCAGCGCCACGGGATCGGGAGTCGTCAGTGAGCCGTATTCGTTCCGGGACGGCGAGACGACGCCGGTCGTGCCGATCTGTGCGGCCGCCAGTCCGGCATGCGCCCAGATTTGTCGGGTGAAGGAGGCGACGGAAGTCTTGCCGGCCGTGCCCGTGACAGCCACCATGGTCGCTGGCTGCGCTCCGGAGAGCCGTGCTGCCGCAAGCGCCAGGAACCGGCGTGCGTTGGCGACAACCAGGACCGGAATGTCGGCCTGGACAGGGCTTTCCGCCACGGCCGCAACTGCGCCGTGGGCGACCGCGTCGGCGATGAAGCCGGCACCATTGGCCTTGGTGCCCGCCACAGCCACGAACAGCGCTCCCGGCTTTGCCTTGCGGCTGTCGGAGGTCAGCGCCGCAATCTCGAGGTCGCCCGTCGGACCGGTCAGGATGTCGTTGATCTCCGGGAAGTCGTTTCCCGCAAGCTCTCGCAGTTTCATCGGCGCACTTTCATTTCCGAGCGGATATCACATCCCACGAATCGTCCGCTCGATTAGTTGTCGTTCAATAAGACACGAGCAGGGCAGACCCGTCATCGCCAAACTTCGGCTTCACACCGAGAATGGCGGCAGAGCGGCTGATGATGTCATGCGCCATCGGCGCCGCGGAATTGCCGGCAAGCGCTGCACCATTGCCCTTGTCGGTCTTCGGCTCGTCGATGAAGGTCAGAACCACGTACTGCGGATCATCGATCGGGAAGGCCGCGAGGAAGGCGTTGAAGTTCTTGTCGTTGACGTAGCGTCCGTTGACGACCTTGTCGGCCGTGCCGGTCTTGCCGCCGACATTGAAGCCTTCGACGCGGGCGTTCTTGCCCGAGCCCTTCACGCCGTTCCAGTGAAACAGGTAGCGCATCGAATCGCTGGTGGTTGGCTGCAGCACCTGCTGTGCCACCTGATCCGCTTCGTCACGGGTCCGCGGCAGGAAGGTCGGCTCGATCAGCTTGCCACCGTTGATGAGCGCCGCGCCGGCGACCGCCGTCTGCAAGGGCGTCGTGGCGACGCCGTGGCCGAAGGAGATGGTGATCGAATTGATCTTCTTCCATTCGCGCGGCTGGCTCGGCTGAGCGACTTCCGGCAGTTCCGTCTGCATCTTGGAGAGCAGTCCGAGCTTGGTCAGGAAATCCTTGTGGCCCTCGATGCCGACGACATCGGCCATCTTCGCCGTGGCGATGTTGGAGGAATACTGGAACACCTCCGGAACCGTCAGCATGCGGCCCTTGCCGTGGAAATCCTTGATGGTGAAGCCGCCGATGCGGATCGGATAGCGCGCATCGAAGCTGTCGTTCATGTTGACCTTGCCGGAATCGAGCGCCATCGCGATGGTGAACGACTTGAAGGTCGAGCCCATCTCGAAGGTGCCGTTCGACATCCGGTTGAGCCAGCCTTCCTCGGCACCGGCAGCCGGATTGTTCGGATCATAGTCCGGCGCCGACGCCATGCCGAGGACTTCGCCCGTATGCACGTCGAGCACGACGGCACCGGCGCCGATCGCCTTGAACTTGTCCATGGCGGAATAGAGGACCTCGCGCACGATCGACTGGACCCGGAGGTCGATCGACAGGCGAACGGGTTCGAGCGGCTGGTCGGAGGTCATCCCGACGGCGGCGAGATCGGCCAGACCCTGCCCGTCGACGTAGCGCTCCATGCCGGCCACGCCGCGGTTGTCGATGTTCACATGGCCGACGATATGCGCGGCCGTCGCACCGCCGGGATAGAAGCGGCGCTTCTCCGGGCGGAAGCCGATGCCGGGAATGCCGAGTGCCAGGATCTGGCTCTGCTGCTTGGGCGTCAGCTGGCGGCGCAGCCACTGGAAATGCGATTTCGAGGCAAGACGGCCGTAGACGCTCTTGGCGTCAATGTCGGGAAGCACGGTGGCAAGCTTCTCGATCACCTCGCTGGCGTCGACGATCTTGTGCGGCTCCGCGTAGAGCGACACGGTGCGGATGTCGGTCGCCAGAACCTCACCATTGCGATCGAGAAGATCCGGGCGGGATGCCAGAAGCCGGTCGGCCGGCATGATGCTGGAGGTGATCTCCGGCTGCGCCATGCCGTACTGGACGAGCCGTCCGCCGATGACACAATAGAAGGCGGCGAAGCCGAGCATCAGCAACCCGACGCGATTGCGTGCCTGCGCCGCCTTGCGCTTGCCAGCGCCCTCGAAGAGATCGCTGCGAACGCCCCGACTGCCGCGCGTGCCGGCGGAAAGGTGAGCCCGGCTTTTCAACACCATGATGCGCGAAAGGAAGGACATTAGCGGTTCACCGATCCGGTTGAGATGACGTCGACAGGATAGCCGCCACGCGGGAGCGGCACGGGGATATCGGAGACAGGCGCTGCATTGCGCGCCTCGTCGACACCCTTGATGGCCGCGGCCACATCCCCGCCGGCACTGGCGATGAGATCCTCAATGGTGGTTTCGGGCATCGGCAGCTGCGAACGCGGCATCGGCAGTTCCATCGGCATCGCCAGCTGCGTTGGCGCCGTCGGCACCAGCTGCAGTTCCGACTGGTAGACGTCGATCAGCCGGTCAAGCCGGTTGGGCTGGGTCAGCAGCGCCCAGTCTGCCTTCAGAAGGTCGATCGTATCGCGCTCCAGCCGGATCTCGGTCTCCAGGCGGCGGACCTCCTGCAGCTTGTCGTCGGCATGGTGCTTGATGGTGTAGGTGACCACCGCGGCGGCGGTCATGACACCGATGAGCACGAGATCGAAGCTTCTGAGCATGCTTAGGCTCCCAGCTTGGCAAGAGTGGCGAGATCGGGAAGATCGAAGATGGACAGGTCATCCGGACGCGAAGCGGCATCGGTGCGCAGGCCTGCCCGCAGCTTGGCCGAGCGCGCCCGCGGATTGAGTTCGGCTTCCGCCTCCGTGGCGGCCACCATGCCCTTTCCGATCGGCTCGAAGATTGCGGGCTTCACTTCCACCATCGGCATGTGCCGAGATCCGGAAGCCTTGCCGGAGCGGTCGGCGAAGTACTTCTTGACGATCCGGTCTTCGAGCGAATGGAAGGTGACGACCAGCAGGCGTCCGCCCGGCTTCAGCGCCCGCTCCGCTGCAAACAGCGCCTGCGCCAGTTCGCCGAGCTCGTCGTTGACGAAGATGCGCAGCGCCTGGAATACGCGGGTCGCCGGGTGGATCTTGTCCTTGGCCTTGCGGGGATTGACGCTCTCGATGAGGTTGGCCAGGTCGCGAGTCGTCGTGAAGGGTTCGGTGAGCCGGCGCTTCTCGATCGCCCGTGCGATTCGTCCGGGATGCTTTTCCTCGCCAAGGAAGCCGAAGATCCGGATGAGGTCGCCGACCTTGGCCCGGTTGACGACATCCGCCGCCGAGACGCCGTCTCCGGACATGCGCATGTCGAGCGGCCCGTTACGCTGGAACGAGAACCCCCGCTCCGCCTCGTCGATCTGCATGGAAGAGACCCCGATATCGAGAACCACGGCATCAAGCCCTTCGGCCGGCGCATGCTCGTCGAGACGGGAAAACTGGGTCTGAATGAGGGTAAGTCGGCCTGCGCTGGCCTCGACCAGCGCCTGACCTCCGGCAATTGCCGTCGGATCACGGTCGAGCCCGATCACCGAGGCCCCGGCATGGAGAATCGCTGCGGTATATCCGCCGGCGCCGAAGGTGCCGTCCAGAACGACCTGCCCCGGCTTCGCGTCGAGTGCCGCCAGCACCTCCGACAGAAGAACCGGAATGTGGCGAACCGGTCCGCCTTCGGCCTCGGGATGTCCGCTGCCAAGATTCGCCGCCATTCCAATCCCCCGTCCTAAGTGGGGCGATGTCCGAAGCGCCCCTCCCTTGCCGCCGCCTGCGCCTCGTGAAACGCCTGCGGCCGCCATAGCTGAAAATGATCCGAGCGCCCGACGAAGGTGACCTCCGTATCGATGCCCGTGAAGTCCCGGATGAAATCCGTGACCATCAGACGGCCTTCCGCATCGAGCCTCATATAGACCCCGCCGCCATGAACCAGCAGCGACATCCTGTTTGCTTCCGGCGAAAACGGATCGACGGTTGCGATCTGCCGCTCGTAACGATCGAGCAGATCCGGTCCGCCGACGCTGATCGCCGGATAGATGAAATCCTGAAGACAATAAAGCTCCTGGACCCCTCTGTCGGCCAAAACGGAACGAAAGCTCGCAGGCACCGAAACACGCCCCTTCGCATCGATCCGATTGGTTGCATTCGACAGGAAGCGGTTGACTACGCCAGACATCCGTCCCGCTGCTCCTCAGGGCGTAAATCGCCCCCTGACACACGACTGAACCAGACACGGCTTCGCCGACCAGACGGATGAGAATCCGCTCGGCTGAGCGACTGAAACTTGGTGATTGGCGGGCACTCATTTGCCCCTCAACAGTGTGCATCTGGGATAACATGGGACCATATGGGCGTCAATGGGAAGAGGCCCCGCAGCAAGGCCGCAACAGCGTTTATTTATGAGCTGTTAAGTTTAACAAAGGGTTAGTGGAGGTCGCCGAGAAAGAGGTTCGACAGCTACCGCTAAGCCGCATCCTGCACACTTTCAACCCACTGAAAAGATGAGAATTTTTGTATGTACTTACATGCGTCAACGCCCCCGGACCTTGTTCGTCCGGAGGTGTTGAGCCATGCAAATTGTGGAGCCAGTTGGCCTGTAAGCCGGGTTCTGTAAGGCCCCGGTGCGAACACCGGGACGCGGCAGCCATTCATCTGGGACGATGCTTGCGCACCGCCTCGCGCAACCCACCCGGATGACTGGCCCAGAAACAGGCTGTAGGTGCTGAAAGCACCCCGCGTCATCCCTATTCGGTCTTGCTCCCGGTGGGGTTTACCATGCCGCTCCTGTCACCAAGAGCGCGGTGGGCTCTTACCCCACCCTTTCACCCTTACCCCGCCAGCTCTTGCGCTCCCTGGAGGAGCGAAACAGCAGGCGGGGCGGTTTCCTTTCTGTGGCACTTTCCCTGGGGTCGCCCCCGCCGGACGTTATCCGGCACCGTGTTTCCGTGGAGCCCGGACTTTCCTCACCCTACCGCCTTTCGGCATTGGTAAAGCGCGGCTGCCCGGCCAACTGGCAAGCGGTGAGATAGTCGAGTTGATCGATAAACGCCAGCGGAAATGGACGCGCAGGTTTCAGACGAAGCGCGCCCGAAAGTCCGCAGAATAGGCATCGTCCAGAACGGCGCCGTGAAAGATGAGCTCCGCCCCGAGTCGGCCGATCTCGTCGGAACTCTTGGCGGCCGCACCGCAGCCACCCGACAGCACGCCGATCCTGTCCGAGTCGGACATCGAGATCGCCGGATAGCCGGTCGGCGTGAACGAGGTGACACAGGCGGCCATGTGCGTCCGCGACAGGTCGAGCTCCGGCATCAGCCGGCTCATCACGCTCGTCAGGTGCCGGTGGGTGCTCTCGCGGCCGCCGGAGCGGAACCAGGCGCGGATATCGGGCTCTTGCTCGATAAGCACATCGTCTGGATCGCCGCCGATCTTCAGGTAGAGCCTGCCGTCCGGGTAGCGGACCGGCGGCAGCAGATAGATGCCGTCCTCGGCCTCGTTCCACTTCCAGATCAGCGACGGCACCCTGCCCCACACCTGCATCGCGCTTTCGTCCACCTCGTAGAAGGCAATGGTGCGGGCGAAGACATCGAGGGCAAGCCGCCGCGGCAACAGCGCCTCGTTGATCGAGAAGCCGCCGGCGGCAACCAGCACCCGGTCGGCAGAATAGACATTGCCCTCCGCGGTCGTCACCACGGCCCTGCTGCCGTCGTCGCGCACCGAGGCTGCCGTCTCGCGCAGGAGCGCACAGCCCTGGCGCTCGGCCAGCACGATCTGCGCCTTCACCAGCCGGCGCGGGTTGATGTGGCCGGCATTCGTCGCTTCCCAGACACCCTCGCTGCCCTGCGGAAAGGTGAAGCAGGAGCACTTCGTGGCCAGTGCGGAGCCATCCAGCGCCTCGGGCTGCACGCCGAGGCGGTCGGCTGCATCCAGCACATCCCGGACGTAGGACGGGCCGCCAGCGCGCTTCGGCCCGACGAGCAGGCAACCGGCCTCTGAGTAGAAATCCACGCCGCTGTCCGCCGCGATCTCCGGATACCGGGCGATCGACCGGTGTGCGAGACAGGCCCATACCGGATCGGGATCGATCGTGCGGGTGATTCGCGCTTCGTCGTAATGGCTGGCGAAGACGCCCTCATGGGTCTTCGGGTCTGTCGGCTCGGCCGGCCCCAGGAGCGCCACGCCATCCGTCCACTGCGACAGATGCCGGGCGGCCGCCGCCCCCATCATGCCTGCACCGATGATCAGATACTTGAAGTGTTTTGCCATTCCCATGCCTCACTGAAAGACCGGCGCCATCTGGTGCCCGAAATCGTCTTCGCCCAGACCGCCCTGGAGCAGCAGGAGCGACCCCAGCCGCCCGATTTCGTCCGACGATTTGGCAGCCACGAAATTTCCGCCGGCGAGAACCGCAATCCTGGGTGACGCCGTATATCCGGCATAGGGGCGCGCGGTCGGCGTGAAGCTCGCGACGCAGGCCGCCGATGATGTCGGGCATCCGGCAAGACCCGGCATCAGCTGCACGGCGATGTCGATCAGGCGCTGCCGTTCCGCCGCATCGCCGGACGTCCGGAACCAGGCCTGCACATCCTCAAGGCGATCGAAACCTCCGGCCTCGATGTCGCCGCCGAGCTTGAGATAGACCTTGCCGTCGGGGTAGCGGACGGGCGGCAGGATGTAGACGTGATCCTCCTCCCGGTCCGTGAACACGATCGTCGAGGGCATGGTGGAAAACGTCGCCATCTCCGCCTCGCCGAGCTCGAAGAACACCACCGTGCGCGGGGCTGCCCGCAGGGCGAGCGCGCGCGGCAGAAGGGTCTGGAAGTTGCTGAAGGCGCCGGCGGCGACCAAGACGCGCTCGGCCAGATAGTCCCCGTCCGCGGTCTCGACCCGGACGCGGTCACCCTCGTCACGGACGGACGTCACCATCTGCGCGATGTGGCGGACGCCGCCGCGCGTCGCCAGCAGCGTCTGGGCCCGAACGAGCGCGCGGGGATTGATATGACCGGCCTTCGTCTCCTCGTGGTAGCCGGACACATGCGACGGAAAGTCGAATTGCGGAAAACGGTTGGCGAGTTGCGTGGGAGGCAATGTCTCGACCGGAAACGCCATCGACAGCGCCACGGCAGAGGCACGATGAAGATAGTCGGCCTCCGAGCGCGGCTGCGGGCCGACGAACAGGCAACCCACCTCGCTGTAGAAGCCGATCCCGCTCTCGTCCTCGATCTCGCGGTAGCGGTCGAGGGAGCGGGAGGCGAAACTGGCCCAGAGGGCGTCGGCATCGAAACGGCGGGTGATGCGGGCCTCGTCGTAGTGGCTTGCGAACACCCCGTCATGCGACTGGTAGTCTAAGGGCTCCGCCGGTCCGATCAGGGCAACGCCTTCGGTGGACTTGGAGAGATGACGGGCGGCGGCAGCACCGAACATGCCGCCACCGATGACGATATACCTGAAGCTTTCTGCCACGCCTGCCCCTGCCGGTCGAATTGATCCGAAAGGGTTTTAGCCGCTCCCGGGCCTCGAGCGCCAGTGGCAAAGCAGCACGGCAGGATCAGGACTGGAGCAGCGCCAGAACCTTGCCGCAGTAGCGCTTGGAGATCGGGTTCATGCGCTTGGCGCCGTGGCCGGCATTGTACTTGAGGATGGTACCGCAGGTTTCTCCGCCGCCCAGCTCATGCGCCGCCGCCAGGTACTTCATGCCGAATTCGATGTTGGTTTCCGGATTGTAGAGGCTCTTGACGCTGCCCTTGTACCCCATCATCCGCGCCGTCGCCGGCTTGATCTGCATCAGACCGACCTCGCCAGCCTGACCGCGCGCCTTGGGATTGAAATTGCTCTCCACCTTCACGACGGCATGGGCAAGATCGACCGGCACACCGTAGGCCTTGGCAAACTTGGTGATGATCTTCGAATAGGGATTGGCGGATTCCATGGCAGCGGACAAGGGGCTCTTGGCCGAAGCGTAACCGGACTTGCTGACTTTCGATTGCAGCGCGACGGTCTTCGTCTTCACCTTTTCCTCGCCGGCGAACGAAGCCTGGGGAACAGCGATGAGCATGGAGAAACATGCCGCAGCGGCAACAATTGCATTTTTCATTTTCGGGGAAGCTCTCCGATTGCAAGGTCTCGTCTGGGCAAGCGCCAGCCGCTGCGCACCGCGCCCAAAAGACGCTGCGGCAGTGGGTAAGACCCACGATTCATTGATGTTTGCGGCCCCCGTCCTTCGGTGTCGGCCACGTCGATGGATTGGGTTTTAAACGGCGTAATGCGGAAATGATGTGGCGCCGGTGATTTTTTGTCCCGGCGGCGGGGAACCGAAACCCGGTTGGCGCATTAAGACGGGTTGTATTTCGGGAGCGAGACGATCAGCCGATGCAGCGTATCGATCGTCGAAATATCGGCGATCCCGTCGACCCGCTGCGGGCGGAAATGGCGCTGGAACGCCTCGATGACGCCCCTGGTCCTGTCGCAGAAATACCCTGTGATCTCAATGTCGTAACCATAGATCGACAGCATCGACTGAAGGGCCTCGATGGGTTGCCCCGTCTCGCCTCGCTGGAAGAAACGGCCGCTGGTGATCGGCGCCGGTTCGACCCAGTGTCCGACGCCTGCCGAGTGCAGCGCCGACCATGGGAAATTTTCACCCGGATCGATCTTGCGGATGGGGGCAATATCCGAGTGCCCCAGCACCCTTTCGGGGGCAATATTCCAGCGTGAGCCGCAATCGCGACACAATCTGACGACCGCTTCGATCTGCGCCGCTGGAAATGGCGGCAGCCCGTCCGGGTGCCCGGCGTTGGCGATCTCGATTCCGATCGAGCTGGAGTTGATGTCGCTCTCGCCACCCCAGCAGCTCTTGCCCGCATGCCAGGCGCGCGCGCTCTCCGGCACCAGTTGCAGGACGCGCCCGTCTTCATGGACGAAGTAGTGGCTGGACACCTGGCTGTCGCGATCGCAGAGCCAGGACAGGGCCTGCTCGTGATCCGGCATGCCCGTGTAGTGCAGGACGAGCATGTCCGGGCTGCGCTGATCGGCGCGAAGCCCGTGATTGGGTGAGGGTCTGACCACTGCGCCGGGAAAATCGGCGGCGAATTCGCTCATGCCGCGCGGCGCTCTTTCTCGATTGCGGCATAGGCCGCATTGAGCGCTGCCATGCGTTCGTTGGCGGCGGCATGCAAGGCGGGAGGCACGCCGCGGGCGATCAACCGGTCCGGATGGTGCTCCGACACGAGCCGGCGATAGGTCTTGCGAATCGCGGCGAACTCGTCGTCCGGCGAAACGCCGAGAACGAGATAGGGATCCCTCCCCTCGATATGGACGTGGCGGGCCAGGATGCGGCGGAAATGCTCTTCGTCGATCTTGAAGATCTCGGCGATGCGCGCCAGGAACGCCAGTTCCTTCTCGTGGATCAGGCCGTCGGCCTTGGCGATATGGAAGAGGCCGTCAATGACGTTCTCGAGCATCGGGCAATTGTCATCGCCGCTGCCGCAAAGCCCCGACAATCGGGTCGCATAGGCCTCATAGCCTGCGATGTCCTGCCGCGCGAGGTTGTAGAGCCGCGCCACGTTCTGCGCTTCCTCCAGCGGGAAGTCGAAGATCTGCCGGAAGGCATCCACTTCCTTTTCCGTCACCAGTCCATCGGCCTTGGCCATCTTCGCCGAAAGCGCAATGATGGCCACCGAGAACGACACCTGGCGGCGCATTTCCGGATCGCCCTCGAAGAGGGTGCGGATCGCTTCGACCACCCGGCCAAGCGCACCGCCAGCCGCGTCGCCGATGGCGCCGATCAGCCTGTCCCACAGGGAGGATATTTGGAAGCAGGAAAAATCAAAAATCATGCCGCAGATGACCAGATAATCGGGTTGGATGCAATAAGTCGAACGTCCCGGAAAAGATTAAACTCTGTTCATCCTTTCCGAACAACGAACCCAACTGTCAGATCTTCCAGCAGTTCCGAAGCCGACAGATTTCACTCTCGCTTCGAATTCGGTTCCGTCCGCCGGGTTCCGGCTGGCCCCAAAAGCTCCGCTCAGGTTCTTGCAATTGTCCTACGGCAGTTTTCCACAGCCGGATCTCCAGCCCCTTCACTTTGAACCGATTAGATCGCCCACCTCCTGCCGGAAGTGGATCAATCTCGTCGAAACACCCGATTTCCTTGGGAAATTTCCTTTACAGCTGCAGCTGCGTGCTCCATCCATTGCTCACGATCCGAAAGGCGGAAGCCGGCGCAGGCTGGCGCACAAGGAGGCTGAGATGGCGAAACAGAAAGTGGCAATGCTGACTGCGGGCGGACTGGCCCCCTGTCTTTCATCGGCTGTCGGCGGACTGATCGAGCGATACACGGACATCGCTCCGGAGATCGAGCTGGTCGCCTACCGGTCCGGCTACCAAGGCCTGCTGAAGGCAGACCACATCGAGATCACGCCGGATATCCGCGAAGGCGCGCATCTTCTCCATCGCTACGGCGGCTCGCCGATCGGCAACAGCCGCGTCAAGCTGACCAATGCGGCCGACTGCGTGAAGCGCGGCCTCGTCAAGGAGGGGCAGAACCCGCTTCAGGTGGCAGCCGACCGGCTGGCCGAGGATGGCATCACCATTCTCCACACCATCGGCGGCGACGATACCAACACCACCGCTGCGGATCTCGCCGCCTACCTTGGCGCCAACGGCTATGACCTGACCGTGGTCGGCCTGCCGAAAACGGTCGACAACGATATCGTCCCGATTCGCCAGTCGCTGGGCGCCTGGACGGCCGCCGAGGTCGGAGCGCATTTCTTCGACCACGTCAGCAACGAGCAGAGTGCGGCCCCGCGCAGCCTCGTCATCCATGAAGTGATGGGCCGCCACTGCGGCTGGCTCACCGCCGCCACCGCCCGCAAGTACATCCAGCGCACCCAGCATAACGAATATGTCGAGGGCCTGATGATGAACACCTCGATGAAGAACATCGACGGGCTCTATCTCCCGGAGATGGCCTTCGATTTCGAGAAGGAGGCGGAGCGCCTGCGCCAGGTGATGGACGAACGCGGCTATGTCACGCTCTTCGTGTCCGAGGGCGCCTGCCTCGACGCCATCGTCGCCGAGCGCGAGGCCTCCGGCGAAGACGTCAAGCGTGATGCCTTCGGCCACGTGAAGATCGACAGCATCAATGTCGGCAACTGGTTCCAGAAGCATTTCGCCGCCAGGCTCAACTCGGAGCGGTCCATGGTGCAGAAATCAGGCTATTTCGCCCGCTCGGCGCCGGCCAATGCGGGTGACCTGCGACTGATCCAGAGCATGGTCGATCTCGCCGTCGAGAGCGCCCTCAACGGGATCTCCGGCGTCACCGGGCACGACGAGGACCAGGACGGACGTTTGCGAACAATCGAGTTTCCGCGAATTAAGGGTGGAAAACACTTCGATCTGTCGGCAAAATGGTTTGGTGACGTGATGGACTTCATTGGCCAGCCCTTCGAGGCCGCCTGATCCTGACGTCTGGAATCGCAATGCTGAGGAGGACGTGATGACGGCCGAAACCTGGGTAGCCTTCTGTGCTGCCGCCATCCTCATCACGCTGCTTCCGAGCCCCGTGGCCAGCCTGATTGCGCGGTTCGCCGTTCAGAGAGGCCGCCGCAGCGCCTTGGTCACAGTCCCCGGCGTCGCGCTGGGGATGGGCACCGCCCTGACGATTGCCGCCCTTCCCCTGGCGGCGCTCGTCTGGGCAGCGCCCGCCCTGCGCGAGCCGCTCTCGTGGCTCGGCTTGGCCTATCTCCTCCTCTACATTCTCTGGTCGTTCCAGGAGCCGTCCGCCCGCGCGCCGCTCGCGAGCAACGACAATCTGCCGCAACAGCGGCCTCTGGGTATTTTCGTCCACTTCTTCCGGGAATGTGTCGGGACGGGCCGCTATCTGGTGGTGCTCGCCGCCCTTCTTTCCCAGTTCCTCGACCCGGTCATGGCCGTGCCGGCTCTGGCCCTGGAGATGCAGGCGGCCTTCGTGCTGGCGGTGGCAGCCGGCGCCACGCTGCATGTCCTCTTCCCCCAACGCACCCTGAACCGGCTCCGTCGACCCGCGCGGCGTCATCCAGCCTCGCACAAGATGCAGACCAGATATATCGCCCGCCGCGCCGTCAGCGCCGGGTTCCGGCGCATTGCCGCATGAGGGCGACTTGTTCCCTTGAAGGGAATGGGTTAATGAGATTCCTGTTCGATGGCGTTTGGGCGGCTGGGGACAAGCACGTAAACATCATGAGAGCGACCCAATGGCGATGAACCTACTCTTGAGCCGTACTGCACTCGCCTCGCTGGCGCTGACTGCGGCGCTTTCGGGATGTTCGAGTGTCGAGCCGGCGCCGAACAAGACCTCTCGCCTCCAGCCCGCTTCAAGTCCCGTTCAGCAGGCGAACGCCGCAGAGGTGGCGGATGAGGCCTCCTCGACCGAGGTTGCCTCCGCCGCGACGCCCGGGGCGACGGTGTCCATTTCCAAGACTGGCCGCATTCACCTCGCTATTCCCGATACGACGTCCGTTGCACATGCGCAGCAGGCCGCCATGGAGGCGCCTGAAATGGCGCCGCAGGTTGCCTACGCCACCAGCAATCCGGTATCGGCGACAACGGCCGCCGTCGCCATCCAGTCGGTCGCCTCAGCAGCGACCGTTGATGTCGTCACGGAAACGGCCAGCATCGCACCGACTCCACTCGGCGGACAGACTCTGACGGCGGAAGAGGCAGCGCTGACGCCGGACATGCGGTCCCTGCAGGCCGCCATTCCGATCCCCCGCCCCGACATCAAGGCGCTCGGCTATGCCAGCACATCTGCCGCACCGGCAGCCGTGGCGACGCTTCAGGCGGTCGATACGCGTCGCGTGTTCCCGCCGGCGCCGGGCGATCCGCTTCCGGAGACCGCAGCCGCAAGCCCGCCGGAATTGACCAAGCTGATCAAGCATTATGCTGGTCTCTACGGAATTCCCGAATCGCTGATCCATCGTGTCGTCCAGCGCGAGAGCCGCTACAACCCCAAGGCCTACCACAAGGACGGATACTGGGGTCTCATGCAGATCAAATATGCGACGGCCAAGTCGATGGGCTACACCGGTCGCCCCGAAGGCCTGCTCGACGCCGAGACCAACCTGAAATACGCGTCGAAATATCTTCGCGGCGCCTGGCTCGTGGCCGACAACAGCAACGACAATGCCATCCGGCTTTATGCACGCGGCTATTACTACGATGCCAAGCGCAAGGGCATGCTGCACGTCCTGAAGCAGTAGTCAGCGGCTCAACTTCACGATTTCCCGCACCAGTGGAACGACATCGTAGCCTGTCCGGCGCGGTGTCAGTCCCAGCCGAACGACCGCAAGGTCGAGCGACGGCATGATCGCGATCGTCTGCCCGTCGTGCCCCTGCAGGAAGAAGGTATCCTCGGGAAGCTCGGTTTCGTCGGGGCCGGGAAGCCAGGTCTGCATCTGCGAATAGCGGCCCTCCGACGTGCCGTTCGGCCGTGCCATCATCGCCACGAACCCCTCCGGCAAAAGGCGCTCGCCGTTCCACAGGCCGTCGCGCAGCAGAAAAAGCGCGAATCGCGCCCAGTCACGCGCGGTCGCATACATGTAGGAACTGCCCACGAAGGTGCCCGCGGCATCCACCTCCATCACGGCGCTGTCCATGCCGAGCGGCCGGAACAGGGCCTGCCGGGGATAGGCGAGCGCCGTCGCGGCATCCCCGAGACGATCCATCCAGATGCGCGACAGCAGGACGGCACTCCCGGAGGAATAGCTGAAGCGCGCACCAGGCTCGGCGCGCAGCGGCGCATCGGCGGCGAAGGCTGCCATGTCCGGCTCGAGATAGAGCATCTGCGTCACATCCGTCACGGAGCCGTAGCTCTCGTTGAAGGCGAGCCCGTCCTCCATCGCCAGAAGATCGGCAAGCGAGATATCCGCCCGCGGGTCGCCCTTCCACTGGGGAAGCAGTGCCGTCTCGTCCATCCTCATCCGGTTCCGGTTGATCAGCGTCCCGATGATCGCCGCGTTGACCGTCTTCGTCATCGACCAGCCGAGCAGGACTGATTCCGCCGAAAAGCCTTCACCATAGGCTTCCGCGACGATCCGACCGCCGCGCAGCACGACAAGCGCCCGCATGCCGTCGCCGGCGAAAGCAGGATCTGAAAGAAGTGCCGCAACAGACTGGTCTGACTCTGCAATCTTCCCCTCCGGCCACCGGCTCTCGACAGGGCGGTCGACGGCAGGGGCCCTTGTGATCGAGATGTCCTCGGGAGGACCGCCCTGCGGCAGCACGGTGCACCCCAGGCCTGCACGGTCGACGGCTTCATTGCCGGCGAGGCCTCCCAGAAACGCCGCCTGCACACGACCCGACGAGTGGTCGACGTCCACCTGCATCAGCCGCAGCAGCGGATTGCCGGGCGCCTGGACATCGACCGACAGGACGTCATCGGGATCGCGACCGTTCAGGAATACGTTCGAGCAGACCATTTTTGCGGCATACCCCGCCCCGACGCGCAGCAAGGCCGGGGGCGAGAACAGCATCCAGAGAAGACCTCCGGCAAGGACCACCGCAAGGGCAAGGGCAGCAAACTTCAGAATGCGGAGGGGACGGGTCATGGGCGCTCCTGTGATGCTCCATGCAAGCAGCAAAACGTCGGGGAGAAAACCCCTGATCCCTTTGCCCACAGGCCACGTCATTAATCTGTAGCACGGCGCGTCTAGATGCACGTGACACCAAGGCGGGAGATTTCAGGATGGCGGACGTTGCTCACCACGCGGGTTACCGCAAGAACCGGCCCCTCAAGGACGCGCTGCTTCAGCACAAGGCGCTGACGCGCAAGGGGCTTTCGGAACGGCTTTTCGGACTTCTGTTTTCCGGCCTCGTCTACCCGCAGATCTGGGAAGACGCCGATGTCGACATGCAGGCGATGGAGCTCGGTCCGAAGCACAGCATCGTCACGATCGGCTCCGGCGGCTGCAACATGCTCGCCTATCTCAGCCGCGCGCCGCAGGCCATCGACGTCGTGGACCTCAACCCGCACCACATCGCGCTGAACCGGTTGAAGCTTGCGGCCTACCGGCATCTGCCCACCCACAACGACGTCGTCCGCCTCTTCGGAATGGATCAGGTCGGCACCAACAGCGCCAGCTACGACATGTTCGTCGCTGCCAACCTCGACCAGGCGACCCGCGCCTACTGGGAGCGCCGCAGCATGACCGGCCGCCGCCGCATCGAGGTGCTGAACGGCAATATCTACCGGACCGGACTGCTCGGCCGTTTCATCGGCGCCGGCCATCTTCTGGCGCGCCTTCACGGCGTCAACCTCACCGATTTCGTGAAGGCACGCTCGCTGCGCGAACAGCGCCAATTCTTCGAGACAGAGATCGCACCGCTGTTCAACAAGCCGCTGATCCGCTTCATCACAAGCCGCAAGAGCTCGCTCTTCGGCCTCGGAATCCCGCCGCAGCAATACGACGAGCTGGCGCGCGGCGCCGAGGGCGGTTCGATCGCGCCGGTGCTTCGCCAGCGCCTGGAAAAGCTCGCCTGCCACTTTCCACTCCGCGACAACCATTTCGCCTGGCAGGCCTTCGCGCGACGCTACCCGGCAACCCACGAAGGCAGCCTGCCGACCTATCTGCGGCCTGAAAACTACCTGACGATCCGTGACAACGTCGAACGCGTCACCGTCCATCATGCGAGCTTCACGGAACTGCTGGCGAAGAAGCCGACCGCTTCGGTCGACCGCTACGTGCTGCTGGATGCCCAGGACTGGATGACCGATGTCCAGCTGAACGAGCTGTGGTCGGAGATTTCCCGCACGGCCGCTCCCGGCGCCCGCGTCATCTTCCGGACCGCCGCCGAAGAGAGCGTCATCGAGGGCCGCGTGGCACAGACCCTGCTGCAGCGCTGGGCTTATCTTGCCGACCGCTCGAAAGAGCTGAACCTGCGCGATCGCTCCGCCATCTACGGCGGCTTCCACATCTACGAGTTCCGCGGATGAGCGAGCTTCCGCAGGCAGCCGGCACCATGGACATCGAAGGCGAACACGCCGAGCGGATGGACCGGATGTACCGCTATCAGCGGCACATCTACGACCTGACCCGCAAGTACTACCTCCTCGGGCGGGACCGGGCGATCCTCGACCTGCAGGTTCCGCGGGACGGCCGGCTGCTGGAAATCGGCTGCGGCACTGGCCGCAACCTTCTGAAGGCACACCGACTTTATCCGACCGCCCGGCTCTACGGCCTCGACATCTCCGCCGAGATGCTGAACAGCGCGCGGCGCCACTTCGAGCGCGAGGTGACAAGTCCCGTCCTCGTCCGCGCCGATGCCACCAATTTCGATGCGGCGGAGTTCGGTACGGATCGCTTCGAGCGGGTGATGATCTCCTACGCTCTGTCGATGATCCCCGACTGGGAAGCCGCCATCGACGCCGCGCTGGCTGTGGTTGCACCGGGAGGATCGCTGCACATCGTCGACTTCGGCCAGCAGGAGCGCCTGCCCCGCTGGTTCCGGAACCTCCTGGTGGGCTGGCTTGCCCGTTTCCACGTCACGCCGCGGGCACGGCTGCAGACGGCGCTCGAGGAAAGGCTGGAGCAAGCCAATGCCGATATGATCTTCGAGGAGATCCGCGGCGGATATGCGTGGCACGCCATCGTGCGCAAGCGCATCTGACCCGTCTCCCCTTGCCCCGGCGCCGCTTTTGCGGCGTTATGGCGAGCAAGGAAGAGGACGGCTTCAGGCTTCACCCACGCGGGACCTGTCGGCGCAGCATACGGGATATCGATGACACGGCTTCTGATCGCGCTCCTTTCCGCAGCGCTCCTGCTCACCGCATGCAGCGTCACGGACTATGACAGCCTGAGCACCGCATCGATTGTCCGGCCGAAGTTTCAGGACAATGATCCGGTCGATTTCGGCGCCAGACACCCCCACAGGCACGACATTCACGGTATCGACGTCTCGAAGTGGAACGGCGACATCGACTGGCGGGCAGCCAGGGGATCCGGCGTCTCCTTCGCCTTCATCAAGGCGACCGAAGGCAAGGACCGCATCGACAGCGGCTTCGAGCGCAACTGGCGCCAGGCCGCCGCAGCCGACGTTCCGCACGCGCCCTATCACTTCTACTATTTCTGCTCGACCGCCGACGACCAGGCCGACTGGTTCATCCGCAACGTCCCGAAAGCCTCGGTCCGTCTGCCTCCCGTCCTCGACGTCGAATGGAACCACGCCTCGCCGACCTGCAAGCTGCGCCCGGACTCCACCACGGTGCGCGCCGCCATGCAGCGGTTCATGGACCGCATCGAGGCCCACTACGGCAAGCGACCGATCATCTACACCACGGTCGACTTCCACCGCGACAACCTCGTCGGCCACTTCGACGACTACCATTTCTGGATCCGCTCGACCGCCGCGCATCCGGAGGACATCTACACCTCGCGGCGCTGGGCGTTCTGGCAGTATACGGCCACCGGCGTCGTGCCCGGCGTGCCCGGCAACACCGACATCAATGTCTTTGCCGGCACGGAGAAGAACTGGCGGACCTGGCTGGCATCCGTCGGCGGCTGACGGTTGAGCGGCAGCGGAACATGCCGGGACACCGGCGTTTGCCGCGCTTCCGTCACATTGATTGCCCAGACCCGGCAGACCTGTTTCCCTTTGCCGTCTGATGGAGCGTCCGATGCCGATAGCCCGCAACCTGATCCTCTCTGCCCTGTTGTCGACCGCTTTTGCCTCCTCGGCGCTGGCGCAAAGCTGCGGCGGCGATCTCGGTGCCTTTCTTGAGGGTGTGAAGGCGGAAGCCGTCGCCAAGGGGATCCCGGCAGAGGTGGCCGACCGGGCTCTCTCCGGCGCCCGCATCGATCCGAAGGTGCTTTCGCGCGACCGCGCCCAGGGCGTGTTCAAGCAGACCTTCCTGGAATTCTCGCAGCGGACCGTGAGCCAGGCCCGCCTCGACATCGGCCGCCAGAAGCTCAAGCAGTATGCGGACGTCTTTGCGCGCGCCGAGCAGGAGTTCGGCGTGCCGCCTGGTGTGATTGCCGCCTTCTGGGCCATGGAGACCGATTTCGGCGCTGTCCAGGGCGATTTCAGCACCCGCAATGCGCTGGTGACGCTCGCGCACGATTGCCGCCGCCCGGAACTCTTCCGGCCGCAACTGCTCGCGCTGATCGAGATGGTGCAGCACGGCGACCTCGACCCGGCGACCAGCACCGGCGCCTGGGCCGGCGAGATCGGCCAGGTCCAGATGCTTCCCGAAGACATCATCGCCTATGGCGTCGACGGTGACGGGGATGGCCACGTCAACGTCAAGCAGAGTTCCCCCGACGCCATCCTGACGGCCGCCAAGTTCATCCAGAGCCTCGGCTTCCGTGCCGGCGAGCCCTGGATCCAGGAAGTCACCCTTCCCGCCGATCTGCCGTGGGAAAAGAGCGGGCTTGGCAATGAAGTGCCCGCCAGCGAGTGGTTTGCCATGGGCGTGACGCCGCGCGACGGCGACACCACCTCCGGCGCGCTGCCGGCCGCGCTCGTGCTGCCGCAGGGCCGCAACGGTCCAGCCTTCCTCACCTACCCGAACTTCAACATCTATCTCGAGTGGAACCAGTCGTTCATCTACACCACCTCGGCCGCCTATTTCGCCACGCGCCTGATGGGTGCTCCGGCCTACCAGAAGGGCAATCCCGATACAGGCCTCGACGATGCCGGCATGAGGGCGCTGCAGACGAAGCTGCAGAGCGTCGGCCACGATGTCGGCAAGGTGGATGGCATTCTCGGATCCGGCACCCGCCGCGCCGTCCAGAAGGAACAGGCGCGCCTCGGACTGCCGGCAGACGGCTGGCCGACCCAGGAACTCCTGCAGGCTCTCTGAGCCCAGGGTCCCCGCAAGATTCGGGTGGCGCACAAAGCTGCGCCCCCCTATTCCTTCGATCTCGCACGAGGGAGAATCACGTGGCACCTGAATCACCACAACGGCTGTCGGCAACCGCCTGGGGGCTCTTGCTGCTGCTCGGCCTGATCTGGGGCGGCTCGTTCTTCTTCGCCCGCGTGGCGGTCCTGGAAGTGCCGCCCTTCACCCTGGTCTTCCTGCGATTGTCGATCGCCGCCCTGGCGCTGCACATCTACCTGCACGGGCGCCGCGATCTCTACAGGACGCTTCGCATCCATTGGCGCGCCTTCGCCATCATGGGTCTCCTCAACAACGCTTTGCCCCACACGCTGATCTTCTTCGGCCAGACGGAGATCGGCGCCGGCCTCGCCTCGATCCTCAATGCAACGACGCCGATCTGGACGGTCATCATCGCCAACCGCCTGACGACGGACGAGAGGCTGACGGGCGCCAAGCTCGCCGGCTGCGCCATCGGCCTTGCGGGCACCGCCGTCCTGATCGGGCCGGCGCTTTCCTCGGCAGCCCATGCGCCGCTCTGGGCCCTGATCCTGCCGGTCGCAGCCGCGATCTCCTACGGCTTTGCCGGCACCTTCGGCAAACGCTTCCGCGGGATCCCGGCGCCGGTGACGGCAACCGGCCAGTTGACGGCGTCCTCCCTGATGATGCTGCCGGTCGCTCTCGTCATGGACCAGTCCTGGTCGCTGCCGATCCCGAGCACGGCTGCAATTCTGGCCATCCTCGGGCTTGCGCTCCTGTCGACCGCCTTCGGCTATCTGCTGTACTTCCGAATCCTGACCCTGGCCGGCGCCACCAATGCCTCGCTGGTCACCCTGCTCGTGCCGCCAAGCGCCATCGTCCTCGGCGCCCTGTTCCTGGGCGAGCGGCTGACGTGGACGGACATGGCGGGAATGGCGCTGATCGCGCTGGGTCTGGTGGTCCTCGACGGTCGGCTTTTCCGTCGCCTGAGTCCTGCTGCAGCGCGGTAAGGGCGGGCGCTCGGCGTCCAAAGGCTCACGGAATGTAACTCTTCCTAACAGCAGGAGAGCGGAAATTCACGATTTATCCACCATGAAAATTAACAGATTTGTTGATTTATAACAGTGGGTTGGTCGTCATTTTCAAATGAACGCAGATAGCTGCCGCCTGCACCGCAGCATAAAATTTACTTTTCAAACGGGTGAAAAGAGACATACACTCCCTCAGTCAGCACAAGGAGGCAGACATGGGACGCGCTTACTCTCTGAATGTCCTGGCAGTTGGTGTAGCATTCGTATTCGTGGCTTCCATGCTCTTCATTTGAGCGCCACAGTTTCACAACTACCGGTCATATCTGGCATCCGTGACAATCATATAAAGATTTGAAAGCAGGAAACGCAGCTCCATCGGGCTGCGTTTCTTCTTTCGTACCGTCAGGCGGCAGCGCCCGTCTGTGCCGGCCGCTTCGGGCGGCCAAGCCGCTCCAGCACGGCGTTGACGAGGCCGGACCTGTTCATCGTGTAGATGTGGAAGTCGTCGATACCGCGTCGCTGCAGGTCTTCCATCTGCTCGGCAGCCACATCCGCAGCCACCTTCGCCCGCTCCTCGGGCTTCTCGTCGAAGCCTGCAAACCGGTCGTCCAGGAAAGACGGCACCGACGCGCCGCACCGTCCGGCGAACCGCTTCAGCTGCGTCAGGTTCTGGATCGGCATGATCCCCGGCACGATGGGAATGCTGATGCCTGCCGCCCGGACCTTTTCGAGGTAGCGCTCGAAGACGTCGTTCTCGAAGAAGAACTGGGTCAGGGCCCTCGCCGCTCCGGCGTCGGCCTTGCGCTTCAAGGTCTCGATGTCGGCCGCCATGTCCGGGCTTTCCGGATGCTTCTCCGGATAGGCGGAAACGGAAATGTCGAAGTCGCCGAGGGCACGGAGACCTGCAACCAGTTCGGCCGTATCGGTGTAACCCTCCGGGTGCGGCACATAGGCCGTCCCGACGCCGCTGGCGGAATCGCCGCGAAGCGCGACGATGTGGCGGACGCCGGTCGCCTTGTACTCGGCGACGACGGCATGCACCTCCTCGCGCGAGGCATCGACGCAGGTCAGGTGGCCGGCCGTCACGAGCGGTGTCTCCTCGACAAGCCGCCGGATCGTCGCCAGTGTCGGCGCCTTGGTGGAGCCGCCGGCCCCATAGGTGACGGAGACGAACTCAGGGTTCCAGTCGCGCAGCTCGGCGACCGTCTGCCAGAGCTGCCCCTCCATCTCGGGCCCCTTGGGCGGAAAGAACTCGAACGAAACGCTGAAGGCGTCCCGTGAAGCTTGACCGGTTCTCATGCGTGTTCTCCCTGAGTAGCCGTCATGTCGTGGGCCGAACTGGGTTCGGCGATCAGCAGGCGTTTGTCGCGGGCAAGCCACAGCGTCGCCGTCAGCGACGGGGCGATCTTCTGCCCGGAGGCCAGGTCGACAACCTCCTCGACCTCAAGGCCCACCTTTTCCAGCCAGTCGCTCATGATCTGGTGTGAAAAGCCGAGGCGCACGTGGGCGTGCTCGTCGCGAAGGTATTCGAGCGTGTGGGGCGCGAGATCGACGATCAGGAGCCTCCCGCCGGGCCGCAGCACCCGGGCCGCCTCGGCGATCGCCAGCTCCGGCTGGTCCAGGAAGTGCAGCACCTGATGGATCGTGATGAGGTCGAAGTCCTGCCCCTCCACCGGCAGGTTGAGGATGTCCCCGTGCCGGACGGAAGCCTTGAGGATGCCGGCATTGTCCAGATTGGCGCGCGCCACAGACAGCATGTCCCGACTGGCATCGACGCCGACCGCGCGCCTGTAGAGGTCCGACAGCAGCTGCAGGATCCAGCCTGTTCCGGTTCCCAGATCCAGCAGCGAATCGACGGGCGTCCGGCCGATCAGCCCAAGAAGCGCCTTCTCGACGGCGGCATCGCTGACATGCAGGCGCCGCAACTCGTCCCATTCGGAGGCGTTGCGGCTGAAATAGGCCTGCGCCCGCTCCGCCCGCGCCCGCTTCACCGTCGCCAGCCGCTCTCCATCGCGCACCAGCACCGGCTCGTCTGAAGCGGCCGCGGCCAGCAGGGTTTGCACCAGCACCGCTGCCCGGCCATCCTGCTTCAGGCGGAAATAGGCCCAGGCACCCTCCTGATACCGCTCGATCAGGTCCTCCTCCGCCAGAAGCTTGAGGTGACGCGAGATGCGCGGCTGGGATTGGCCGAGAATTTCGGTGAGGTCGCTGACAGTGAGGTCGCCATCGGCCAGAAGGGCCAGAAGGCGAAACCGCGTCGGTTCGCCGACGGTCTTCAGCACATCCACCAATGTATCGAGCGACAAACCCATTCGCACCAGCCTTACGCAATCAAGATATAAAGATATCTTTATATGAGGCGGAGCGGTCGTGCAACCCGATTGTCGACATGTCGGTGGAAAAGCAGAAGGCCCCGGCAGCCCGGAGCCTCCTGCATTATCAGGTCAGTGTGACGGTCAGCGCGTCAGGCGCTTGTAGGTCTGGCTGCCGGGATTGAGGGCGTCGGCACCGAGACGACGAATCTTGTCCTGCTCGTAGTCTTCGAAGTTGCCTTCGAACCATTCCACATGGCCGTCGCCTTCGAAGGCGAGGATGTGGGTGGCAAGACGGTCGAGGAACATGCGATCGTGGCTGATGATGATGGCGCAACCGGCAAAATTCTCGAGCGCCGTTTCCAAGGCGCCGAGCGTTTCCGTATCAAGGTCGTTGGTCGGTTCGTCGAGGAGGAGAACGTTGCCGCCGGCCTTCAGCATCTTGGCAAGATGCACGCGGTTGCGCTGGCCGCCGGAGAGGTTTCCGACCTTCTGCTGCTGGTCGCCGCCCTTGAAGTTGAAAGCACCGCAATAGGCGCGGGAGTTCATGTCGAACTTGCCGAGCTTGATGATTTCCGCACCGCCGGAGATTTCCTCCCAGACCGTCTTCGAACCGTCGAGCGCATCGCGGCTCTGGTCGACATAGCCGAGATGCACCGTGTCGCCGATACGGATCGAACCGGCATCCGGCGTTTCCTGTCCGGTGATCATCTTGAACAGCGTCGACTTGCCGGCGCCGTTCGGTCCGATGATGCCGACGATGCCGCCTGGCGGCAGCTTGATCGACAGGTCGTTGATCAGCGTGCGACCTTCAAAGCCCTTGGTGATGCCGTCGAGCTCGATGACCACCTGGCCGAGGCGTTCGGATACGGGGATGATGATCTGTGCATCGCCCGGCCGGATGCCTTCCGCTGCATCCACCAGCTGTTCATAGGACCGGATACGCGCCTTGGACTTGGCCTGGCGTGCCTTCGGGCTGGAGGCAATCCATTCCTGTTCGCGCGAGATTGCTTTCTGGCGGCCGGCATCTTCGCGGGCTTCCTGCTGCATGCGCTTGGCCTTGGCGGTGAGATAGGCCGAGTAATTGCCTTCGTAGGGAATGCCGCGGCCGCGGTCGAGCTCCAGGATCCAGCCGGTGACGTTGTCGAGGAAGTAGCGATCGTGGGTGATCATCATAACGGCGCCGGGATAGGCGCGCAGGTGCTTTTCGAGCCAGGCGATGGTTTCGGCATCGAGGTGGTTGGTCGGTTCGTCGAGCAGCAGCAGGTCCGGCTGCGACAGAAGCAGGCGGCAGAGCGCGATACGGCGACGCTCACCACCGGAGAGAACCGAGACGTCGGCATCCTTCGGCGGGCAGCGCAGGGCTTCCATCGCCATCTCGACCTGCTGTTCGAGATCCCAGAGGTTCTGGCTGTCGATGACGTCCTGAAGCTTTGCGCCTTCTTCCGCTGTCTCGTCGGAATAGTTCATCATCAGTTCATTGTAGCGGTCGAGCACGGCCTGCTTGTCGGCCACGCCTTCCATGACGTTCTCGAAGGCGGTCTTCGTCTCGTCGAGATGCGGCTCCTGCTCCAGGTAGCCGACGGTCGCGCCTTCGGCGAGCCAGGCTTCGCCGTTGAACTCCTTGTCCTGGCCGGCGATGATGCGCAGCACGGTGGACTTACCGGCGCCGTTTGGACCGAGGATACCGATCTTGGCGTCCGGGTAGAAGGACAGGCTGACGTTCTCGAGGATCTTCTTGGCGCCGTAGGACTTGTTCAGTCCCGACATGTGATAGATGAACTGGCGTGCCATCGTGAAATTGCTCCGGGCAGAATGGGAAGTTGCCGCTATGTAGGCGAATTGGCGCCCCGGAGCAATGCGCAGGCGCCTAAGGGAGGGGTAATGTTCAGCGAAACGAGACGATTCCAGAGCCCGACGGGCGCCGACCTTGCCTATCACCACCGCGCGTCGGGGCCAGCTGCTGCGGGCATTCTCCTGATCTGCCATGGACTGGCCGAGCATTCCGGGCGCTACCGCGCATTTGCCGACAAGATGGCCGATACCGGCTTTCACGTCTATGCCCATGACCACCGCGGCCACGGTGAAACGAGGGCGCCGGATGCAGTCCCCGGACGCTTTGCCGAGCGCGATGGTCTGCGCAAGGTGATCGACGATGTCTGCGCCATGCGCGACATGGCCGCCGCGGCGCACCCCGGCCTGCCCGTCATCCTCTTCGGTCATTCCATGGGCGGCCTCATTGCCCTCAACACCGCCGTCGATCGACCCGACGACTTCCAGGCACTCACCATCTGGAACTCGAATTTCCACCCAGGACCCGCCGGGCGCCTCGCGCAGGCCGTGCTTCTGGCGGAACGGGCGTTGAAGGGTTCGGACGTGCCGAGCACCATCCTGCCGATGGCGACATTTCGCGCCTGGGGCCGCTCGATGCCGGAAAAGCGCACCGAGGCGGACTGGCTGAGTAATGATCCGGCCGAAGTCGACGCCTATCTCACCGACCCCCTGTGCGGCTTCGACGCCAGCGTTTCGCTGTGGCTCGACCTGTTCGAGATGACCTACCGTGGCCCGACGCTCGTCGACAGGCTGCGCAAGGACATGCCGATCTACCTCGTCGGCGGCGAGAACGATCCGGCCACCAACGGCGGTCGCGAGATCACCTGGCTCGCGCGTCATCTGAAGACACACGGATTGCGTCGTGTGACGAGCAGGATCTGGCCGAAGACCCGCCACGAGACGTTGAACGACAGCGTCCGCAACGAAGCGACCGCGGAGTTCGCCGCCTGGGCACGCGAGGCCGCCGAGCTTCGAACGGAATGAAGTGATGACATTTCGTCAAGTGCGGCCGCAGCCGCGCTTGGCTATACATGACCCGCGGCCGGAACTGATTGCCCCTGCCGCGCCTTGCAAGAGTGGATCAGGATGACTTCCCCAGCCGGCGGCCTTGCCGCCACCCATGCCCCGTCCGCAAGCATCGTCAACGGCCTCCTGCTGATGCTGCTCGCCATGCTCGTGGCGCCGCTGATCGACACCTTCTCCAAGCTCGCCACCGACACCACGTCGCCGACCATGATCACCGCCGGCCGCTTCGTCTTCCAGGCTATCTTCATGCTGCCGATCGTGATCTGGCACGGCCTGTGGCGCAGCTTCTCCTGGCGGATGAGCACCTTCCACGCCATACGCGCAGCCCTGATCACCGTCGGCATGATCTGCTTCGTTGCGACGCTCGCCGTGATGGAAGTGGCCGACGCAGTCGCCATCTTCTTCGTCGAGCCCATGATCCTGACGGTGCTGTCGAGCATCTTCCTGAAGGAAGTGGTCGGCTGGCGGCGCTACACCGCCTGCGGCGTCGGCTTCATCGGCGCCATGATCATCATTCAGCCGAGCTTTGCCGACATCGGCTTCGTGGCGCTGCTGCCGATTGCCACCGCCTTTTGCGTCGCGGTCTTCGCGCTGATGACGCGCGCGCTGGCGCGGCACGAGAACCCCTGGGCCATGCAGTTCCAGATGGCGCTCTGGGGCATCCCGATTTCCGCGGCCCTGCTGGCGATCGGCAGCGGGAGCGGCATCGCGTTCATGGCCCCCTCCACGCCGGACGTGACGACGGTGGTGTGGCTTGTCGGCGTCGGCTTCTTTGCCACCCTGTCCGGCGTCCTCGCGGTCTACGCCTATCGGGTCGCCCCGGCCTCCATCCTGGCGCCGATCCAGTATTTCGAGATCGTCTCGGCAACGCTTTTCGGCTGGCTCATCTTCGGGGATTTTCCCGATGGCACCAAATGGCTGGGCATCGCCATCGTCGTCGGCTCCGGCCTCTACATCATCTGGCGCGAACGCCGCGCTGCCTCCAAACCCGTGACAACGGCCGATCCCGTCGTCACGCCCTGAACAGGGACACCATGAACGAGACCACAGCGAAGAAACCGCCCCTCACCGGAATTCGGGTCATCGAACTGGCCCGCGTCCTTGCCGGCCCCTGGGCCGGCCAGATGCTCGCCGACCTCGGCGCGGACGTGATCAAGGTGGAGAACCCGGAAGGTGGCGACGACACGCGCGCCTGGGGACCGCCCTTCGTCGAAGGCGAAGACGGCGAGAACCTCTCGGCTGCCTACTATCATGCCACCAATCGCGGCAAGCGCTCGGTCGCCGTTGATCTGAAGACCGCAGACGGACAGGAGATCGTTCGCCAGCTGGTGGCCACCGCCGACGTGGTGATCGAGAACTTCAAGCTCGGTGGACTGAAGAAATACGGGCTGGACTACGAGAGCCTGAAGGTCATCAACCCCAAGCTGGTCTATTGCTCGATCACCGGCTTCGGCCAGGACGGCCCCTATGCCAATCTCGCCGGCTACGACTACATCGTCCAGGGCATGTCCGGCTTCATGTCGATCACCGGCGAGACCGACGGCCAGCCGATGAAGGCGGGCGTCGCCATCGCCGACATCTTCACCGGCATCTACGCCGTGGCGGCCATCCAGGCGGCGCTGATCCATGCCATGAAGACCGGCGAAGGCCAGCTGGTGGACATGGCTCTCCTCGACGTGATGTCAGCGGTGCTGGCCAACCAGAACATGAACTACCTGGTCTCCGGCACGCCGCCGACCCGCCTCGGCAACGCGCATCCGAACATCAGCCCCTATGAGGTCATTCCCGTCGAGGATGGCCACATCATCCTCGCCGTCGGCAACGACGGGCAGTTCCGCCGCTTCTGCCGTGTTCTCGGCATCGAGGCCCTGGCCGACGACGAGCGCTTTTCGACCAACCAGGCCCGGGTCGCCAACCGCCTTGCCCTGCGGCCGCTGCTGGTGGCGCAGACCGAAACCTGGCCGAAGGCGGCCCTGCTCGCCGCCTGTGGCGACAACGCCGTCCCGGCCGGGCCGATCAACTCGGTCGCCGAAATGTTCGACGATCCGCAGGTGAAGGCGCGTGGGCTGCGCATCGACCTTCCGTCGTCCGACGGGACCATCATTCCGGGCGTCCGCACGCCGATCGTGCTGTCGGAAACGCCGCTTGCCTATCACCGCCCGAGCCCGAAGCTCGGCGAGCACACCGAAAGTGTGCTTTCAGAACTGAACATCAAAGACACCAAGGGGAAAGACCGATGAAGACCGGAGGACAGCTGATTGTCGAGGCGCTGAAGGCGAACGGCGTGGAGCGCATTTCCTGCGTGCCGGGCGAAAGCTATCTTGCCGTGCTCGACGCCCTCTACGAGAGCGGCATCGAGGTTCTCGTCTGCCGCCAGGAGGGCGGGGCAGCGATGATGGCCGATAGCTGGGGGCGGCTGACCGGCCAGCCCGGCATCTGCATGGTCACCCGCGGACCGGGCGCCACCAATGCCTCCGCCGGGCTGCATATCGCCAAGCAGGATTCCATCCCGATGATCCTCTTCATCGGCCAGATCGGCCGTGACATGAAGGAGCGCGAGGCCTTCCAGGAGGTCGAGTATCGCCGCGCCTTCACCGAATTCGCCAAATGGGTGGGCGAGATCGACGACGCCCGCCGCATTCCCGAGTTCGTCACCCGCGCCTTTGCGGTGGCGACCTCCGGCCGCCCCGGCCCCGTCGTCCTGACGCTGCCGGAGGACATGCTGGTCGAAGAGGTCGAGGCCCCGGCGGCGCGTGCCTATATGCCGGTCGAATCCCATCCCGGCCCGAGCCAGATGCGGGCGCTCGAGACGATGCTGAAAGAGGCGCAGCGGCCGATGTTCATCCTCGGCGGCACGCGCTGGAGCGAAGAGGCCGTCGCCGACATGCAGGCGTTTGCAAGCCGCTTCAAGGTGCCGGTTGGCTGCTCCTTCCGTCGGCAGATGCTGTTCGATCACCTTCATCCGTCCTATGCCGGCGATGTCGGCATCGGCATTAACCCGACCTTGTCGAAGGCGATCAAGGAGTCCGACCTCATCGTCCTCGTCGGCGCCCGCATGTCGGAAATGCCCTCCTCCGGCTATACGCTGATCGATATCCCCTACCCGTCCCAGAAGCTCGTGCATGTCTACCCGGATCCGGAGGAACTCGGCCGCATCTACCGCCCCGATCTCGCCATCTGCGCCGCACCGGCGGAATTTGCCGCGGCGCTGAAGCACATCGAGCCGCCGGCGGCGCCGCTCTGGGCCGAGCGCAAGTCGGCCATGCACGACGCCTATCTGAAGTGGTCCACCCCGCCGCAGACCGGTCCGGGCGCCGTGCAGATGGGGCCGATCATGGAGTGGCTGGACGCCAATACCGCGGCCGACACGATCTTCACCAACGGCGCCGGCAACTACGCCACCTGGGTGCATCGCTTCCACCGCTTCCGCAAGTACAACACCCAGGCAGCTCCGACTTCCGGTTCCATGGGCTACGGCCTGCCGGCAGCCGTCGCGGCCAAGCAGCTGTTTCCCGAACGCGAGGTGATCTGCTTTGCCGGTGACGGCTGCTTCATGATGCATGGCCAGGAGTTCATCACTGCCGTGCGCTACGGTCTGCCGATCATCACGGTGCTGGTCAACAACAGCACCTACGGCACGATCCGCATGCATCAGGAGCGGGAGTATCCCGGCCGCGTCAGCGCCACCGATCTGGTCAACCCGGATTTCGTCGCCTTCGCAAAGGCCTATGGCGGCCACGGCGAACTGGTGGAGAAGACGGCCGACTTCGCGCCCGCCTTCGAACGGGCCCGCGCCAGCGGCAAGCCGTCGATCATCGAGATCAAGCTCGATCCGGAGGCCATCACGCCGACCCGGACGCTGACGCAGATCCGCGAGAAGGCTTGATACAAAAAAGGCCGGCGCATCCGAGGATGCGCCGGCCTTCGGATTCAAATTGTCATCGCTCAGATGGCGGCGGTCACCGTGAACTCGACCTTGTACTTCGGTGCTGCAAGCTTGGCTTCGCTGGTGGCACGAGCCGGCGTGTTGGCCGGATCGACCCAGGCTTCCCATGCGGCGTTCATTTCAGCAAAGTAGGACATGTCCGACAGGTAGATCAGCGTCTGCAGGATCTTGGACTTGTCAGAGCCAACGGCGGCCAGCAGGCGATCCACTTCCCGCAGGGCATATTCGCACTGCTCCGTCACGGTCTCGCCCTCACCCACCTGGCCAGCCAGATAGACGGTGTTGCCGTGGACGACGGCGCCGCTCATGCGGGCGCCGGATTCGATGCGCTTGATGCTCATGGATACTCCTGGAGATGTTTAAGCTGCGGATGATGGGCCGGCAGGCTGCCGGCCGTGGAAGTGTCAGCCACGCAGATGCTGGCTTTTCTCATAGATGGCCGTGGAGCGGGCGCCCGAGCGGCAGTAGGCAAGCATCGGGCGCGGCAGTTCGTCCAGAGCATCGACCATGCCGTTGACGGCTTCGGCATCGACGCCCATGCGACCGACCGGCACGTGCTTGACCTCAAGGCCGAGTGCCTCAGCCTTCGCCGCGATGTCGGCGAAGCTCGGCTGGCCGGGATCTTCCTCGTCCGGCCGGTTGCAGACGATCGACTTGAACCCCATCGCCTTGACCTGCTCCAGGTCTTCGACCGTGATCTGTCCGGTGACCGCGTACTCGTCGTTGATCTGTCGGATATCCATCGCTTTTCCTCCGGCTGGAATGTGGCAACCCCAATACGCTGCCACCGACGGAGCGTCAATCGACGCCCGTGTCAGACGAAGCAGAAGCGCAGGCCGTAGTCGATGCTCTCGCCAGGCCCCAGGAGGGACAGCTCCCCCGCTTCCTCGAGCTCGCGACGGTCCACCCAACGGTGCGAGACCGGCTCGATGCCGAGCACATGCGCCGGCGACTGCTGGTTGCGCCAGATCTGCAGATGCGGGAGTGTGTCGGTGCGAAACTTGACCCTCAGCGTCTTGCCGCCGATCGCAGCAATCGGCCCGAGATTGACCTCGGCCCAGGCAGCGCCTTCCGTTGCCGCCGGCACGCAGAACACGCCCCCAGGGTCCTCGCCGAAGTTCCAGGGCAGGCTGCCGTTCTCCAGCATCGCGCCGTTCAACCGCACCTCGCTGTCGAACAGCCAGGCGCCGATGTTCATGTGGTACATGTGAACGGGCGAGAAGGGTTCAGGCCCCGTGTTCGTGACCTTGTCGGCAAGCCAGACCTCCCCGGTCTGGCCGTCGATCCGCCACTGGCGCTCCAGGAGCGCCGTGCCGCCGTCGGCAAGCTTCACCGACACCTCGGCATGGCATTCCACATCCTCGCCCTGCCCGTCCCAGAAGACGAGCTTGGCCGGATGCGACGAGAAGGAACCGTGCAGCGGGAAATGCTTGCCGTCCTTGCGCCCGGGTATCGGTTCAGGGTGGCGGATGTGATCCGGTCCGCAGGTGAACAGGAAGCCCTCGAGGGAGTGATCGATCCGCGGATCGCCGTCGTCGGGAATTGCGCGCCCGGGCGCCAGGTCGACCTCGCCGACGAAGCATGAGCCGATGTCGAGCACCGAGCTCTCATCGAGCATCAAGCGCGGTCCGACGGCTGCGGAAAAAGCTTTCATTTCAACTCCTCACTCCCCTGCAACGACTCTGTTACCAGAACGTGATAGAGAATTTAACGCTGTGTTCACGATGAATTCAGCTAATTCACACTAGCGTCAAATTTAGCTTGTCTGTGGCAGCCAATACACCGGGCGGAACGTTTGGCAGTCTCGGCAATTTCATCCGTGTTCAACAACAAGGTCGGTGACAACGTGAAACGCCTTTTTACCGCTAGTCTCGGTCTCGCAATTCTGGTGACCCAGGGCATCTCGACCACATCGGCGCAGGTGATCTTCGATCCCTATGCCGCAGACACCATGCTTGTCTCCCCCGACGGCAGCATCCTCGACTTCGTGCCCGAAGAAGGCGAAGTGAGGATCGGCTATGACCGCGCCGGTCAGCGGGTCCTGATCGACCGCTACGGAGAGGTGGTTGCGACGGAAGTCCGTCGCGACGCGTATGGACAGCGTCGCGTGGATCAGTACCCGCCGGCCCCGGGCGGTTACCGTGACGAAGCGGGCTACCGTGACTATCGCGAATACCGGCCGGGAGAACCTGGCTCCGTCACCGGCTCGATTGCAAGCCCCGGCTCGATCACGCGGATGCCGCTCGAGGAGCAGGCCTACCCCGAGGCGCCCCAGCCGGACGGGGACTATGCCGCGATTGACCGGGAACAGCAGCCTGTCCAGCCGATGCAGCAGCAGGAGCCGATCATCACGGTGACCAAGAAGCCGGAAGCCGAGATCGCGGCGCTCCAGGTCTTCCTCGACCGCGAGGGTATTTCCCCCGGCGTCATCGACGGCCATCTCGGCGAGAACGTCAACAAGGCGATCGCCGCCTGGCAGCAGATGACGGGCGAGACGCTGGATCCCAACAACTCCGAGGACATCCTGCAGCGCCTGACCTATTCGGACGGCCTGCCGATCGTCGACTACACGATCACTGCGGCCGATGCCGCCGGTCCTTACGTGGCATCCATTCCCGAGGACTATGCGCACAAGGCGCAGCTGCCGGCCTTGTCCTATACCTCGACGAGCGAAAAGCTGGCCGAGCAGTTCCACATGGACGAGAACTACCTGAAGACGCTCAATCCCGGCGTCGACTTCTCCATCCCCGGCACGACGATCAAGGTAATCAACCCCGGCCAGCCCAAGAAGGGCGCGGTCGCGCGGATCGTGGCCGACAAGAGCAAGGAACAGGTCCTCGCCTATGGCGAAGACGGCGCCCTGATCGCGGCCTATCCGGCGACGATCGGATCGACCGACACACCCTCGCCGGTCGGCACCCATACGGTCCAGCGCATCGCGCTCGATCCGGGCTATACCTACAACCCGAAGATCAATTTCAAGCAGGGCGACAACGACAAGGTTCTCGAGATTCCGCCAGGCCCCAATGGTCCGGTCGGAACCGTCTGGATCGCCCTGTCGAAGCCGAGCTACGGCATCCACGGCACGCCCGAGCCGTCGAAGATCGGCAAGACCAACAGCCACGGCTGCATCCGCCTGACCAACTGGGATGCGACGGAACTGGCCAAGATGGTCAAACCCGGCGTGACCGTCGAATTCGTGGAATAAAAAAAGGCGCCTCCGGGCGCCTTTTTCTTGTGCGTTATCCTTCTGCTTCAGGCCGCGTGGCGACCGAAGGGGAAGACGCGCAGGCGCGGCGAGCGGATGACATGCGCCGGCATCAGGCGGATGACCTCCTGCGCGAAGGCCGCCGCATTCTCCTTTGCCTTGTCGACGTTGCTGACCTTCGCAATATCCAGCGTGTGCAGGGTACCGCCCACCTCGAAGATCTCCTTGAAGGCGTTGCGCTCGCCGATCGGCGTATTGAGGACGTTGACGCCACGGGCGGCAAGCAGGCCCTTGATGGCGAGCAGCGCCTTGGTGGTCACCATCGAGGAGACCCGGGTCAGCACCACCGAATGAGCGATGTCGAGGTTGGCCTTGTCCCTCATCAGCGCCAGGAGATCGAGGATCTGGGCCGCGCCCTTGGCGTCCATCGCCGATCCCTGCACGGGAATCATGACGTGATCCGAAAGACCGATCGCCGTGGTGACCAGGGCGTCCTTGGCGCCGGCGAGATCGACGATGAAGAAATCGACGCGCGACGCCAGATCGCGCAGATGACACTGCAGCGATGCGACCGACGCTTCCGAGATGACCTCGAGATTGCGAATCGGACCGGAGATCTCCGCCCACTGCGTGATCCAGTGCTGCGGATCGCAGTCGATGATGGCGACCCGAAAGCCCCGGTGGGCCAATTCGGTCGCGAGCAGAAGGGCTGCGGTGGTTTTTCCGGCACCACCCTTGGCGTTGGCAAAGGAAATTACGGGCATTCTCGGTCCTCAGGAGGGATATGAGCCGCATCGCTCGAAGGGGCACCGCAGCGGCATGGTGCATTGCCCGCATCCTGCTTAATCATGGTTAATGGACGGTTAATTCAGATGCCTGTCATATGACCGATGAGATATGAGAGCGCGACGAAAAAAGCCCCGGATCCAGGCTCCGGGGCTTGTCCGTCCTTTCCGCATCAATTGCCTTAGAAGCAGTCGAGGAAGAGCTGCCGGGTATTCTCCAGCGTCATCGGCACCGGGTTGCCGCCGCAGCTCGGATCCTCGATCGCCATGGCCGCAAGCTCGTCGATCCGATCCGGGGTGATTCCCATCGCCGTCAGCGTGTCCGGCACGCCGAGTTCGGAGCGCAGCGACAGGACATAGTCGTAGAACCCGTCGAAGCCGCCCGCGATGCCGAGATAGGCGGCAGCGCGCGCCAGCTTGTCTTCGATGGCCGGCCGGTTGAAGCGCAGCACAGGCGGCATCACCACGGCGTTCGTCATGCCGTGGTGGGTGTTGTAGACGGCGCCGATCGGATGCGACAGCGCGTGGATCGCGCCGAGCCCCTTCTGGAAGGCGACGGCGCCCATGGCGGCAGCCGCCATCATGTTGGTGCGGGCCTCGATGTCGGTGCCGTCCTTGTGGGCGCGCGGCAGGAACTCCTTCACCAGCCGCATGCCCTCCAGTGCGATCCCCTGGCTCATCGGATGGAAGAAGGGCGAGCAATAGGCTTCCAGGCAATGGGCGAAGGCGTCCATGCCGGTACCGGCGGTGATCACCTTCGGCATTCCGACCGTCAGCTCCGGATCACAGATGACGACGCCCGGCAGGAACTTCGGGTGGAAGATGATCTTCTTCACATGCGTCTGGGAATTGGTGATGACCGAAGCGCGCCCGACTTCCGAGCCGGTGCCGGCGGTGGTCGGCACGGCCACGATCGGCGCGATGGCGTCGGCGTTCGCCCGCGTCCACCAGTCGCCGATGTCCTCGAAGTCCCAGACCGGACGGGTCTGTCCGGCCATGAAGGCGACCGCCTTGCCGAGGTCGAGGCCGGAGCCGCCGCCGAAGGCGACGACGCCGTCATGCCCGCCTGCCTTGTAGGCCGTGACACCGGCCTCGAGGTTCTTCTCGTTCGGGTTCGGATCGACATCGGAGAAGATCGCCCGGCCCAGTCCCGCCTCTTCGAGCACGTCGAGCGCGTGGGCGGTGATCGCCATGGTCGCCAGTCCCCGGTCGGTGACAAGCAGCGGTTTCTTGATGCCGAGCGTCTTGCAGGCCTCCGCCAGTTCCTTGATGCGCCCGCGGCCGAGTTTGACGGCCGTCGGATAGCTCCAGTTCGCGACGATGTTCATTGGGTGACCTTCTTCAGATGATAGGACTTGGGTCGGGTGAGGTTGTGAAAGCCGAGTACGGAGAGCGAGCCGCCGCGGCCGGTTTCCTTGACGCCCGTCCAGCAGAGCGCCGGATCGAGGTAGTCGGCACGGTTCATGAAGACGGTGCCCGTCTCGATCTCGCGGCCAAGCCGCCCTGCCCGCTCAGTGTCCTGCGTCCACAGCGAAGCCGTCAGCCCGTACTTGCTGTCGTTCATCAGCGCGACGGCTTCCTCGTCGCCCTTCACCTTCATGATGCCGACGGCTGGACCGAAGGTCTCCTCGGTCATGAAGGTCATCGAATGATCGACATCCACCAGGACCTGCGGCGCGAGATAGGCGCCGCCGTCATCGGCCGGGAAAAGCTTGGGATCGACCAGCGCCCTGGCGCCCCGCGACACCGCGTCCGCCACCTGTTCGCGCACGACCTGGGCAAATCGCCTGTTGGCCATGGGGCCTAGCGTCGTCTCCTGCTCCAGCGGATTGCCGAGCTTGTAGTTCGACACCCAGGCGACCGACTTTTCGACAAACCGGTCATAGAGGGACTCGTGCACGTAGATGCGCTCGATGCCGCAGCAGCACTGGCCGGAATTGTAGGTGGCGCCGTCCATCAGCGTGTCGACGGCGGCGTCGAGATCGGCATCCTCCATCACATAGCCCGGATCCTTGCCGCCGAGTTCGAGGCCGAGGCCGGTGAAGGTGCCGGCAGCCGCCCGTTCGATCGAGCGGCCGCCCGCGACGGAGCCGGTGAAGTTGATGAAGTTGAACTTGCCCGCGGCGATCAGCGCGGAGGTCGTGTCATGGTCGAGGAACAGATTGACGAAGACGTCGTCGGGAACGCCCGCTTCCACGAAGGCGCGCACCATGCGCTCGCCGACCAGCAGGGTCTGCGACGCGTGCTTGATGACCACCGTGTTGCCGGCCATCAGCGCCGGTGCGATCGTGTTGATGGCCGTCATATAGGGATAGTTCCACGGGGCGATGACGAAGACGACGCCATGTGCTTCCCGCTCGATGCGGCGCTCGAAGGCGCCACTCTCTTCCACCACCATCGGCGCCAGGGCATCCGCGGCAATGGATGCGACATAGTTCGAGCGCTCGTTGAAACCCTTGAACTCGCCGCCGTAACGGATCGGCCGGCCCATCATCCAGGCCAGTTCCGGGACGATCTCGTCGGCCATCTCGTTGAGGCGGGCGACGCCCTTCATGACGAGCTGCACCCGCTCCTCCAGCGGCCGCTTCGCCCAGGCCTTCTGCGCCTTGCGCGCCCGATCGACGGCAACTGCGGCATCCTCGAAACTCATGGCCTGCCGCTCGGCGTAGACCGAGCCGTCGACCGGCGAAATACATTGGATCATCGTCATGATCGCGCTTCCTGTCGTTTATGAACTTGTGGTTTGAGCACTAGGCCCTTTCGAACCCGCGCGCCACTTCCCAGTCGGTGATGCGGCGATCGTATTCCTCCTGCTCCCATTGCGCCGCACGGGTGTAGTGATCGATGACATCGTCCCCGAAGGCCGCGCGCAGCATGGCCGAACCGTTCATCAGCACGGTCGCGCCCCGCAGCGTGTTGGGGATCTCGCGGATGTCCTTGCCGCCATAGGCGTCGCCGACGAAGGCGGGCTCCAGCTCCGTCTTCTTCTCGATCCCGTCGATACCGGCCGCCAGCAGCGCCGCCATGGCGAGATAGGGGTTGAGGTCGGAGCCGCCGACCCGGCATTCGATGCGGATGCCCTTCGTCTCCTCGCCGCAGAGGCGGTAGCCGGCGGTGCGGTTGTCCTTCGACCAGATCGCCTTGGTCGGCGCGAAGGTGCCCGCCATGAAACGCTTGTAGGAGTTGATATAGGGCGCCAGGAAATAGGTGATCTCGCCGGCATGGGCGAGCAGTCCGGCCACATAGTGCCGCATCGTCTCCGACATGCCGTATTCTGCATCCTTGTCGAAGAAGAGCGGCGTCTTGCCGTCAGCGCTCCAGAGCGACTGGTGGATGTGCGACGACGAGCCGGCCGCAGCGTAGTTCCACTTGGCCAGGAAGGTGATCGCCTTGCCCTTCGACCAGGCAATCTCCTTGCAGGCGTTCTTGATGACGACATGCCGGTCGGCCATGGTCAGGGCATCGGCGTAGCGGACGTTGATCTCCGCCTGCCCCGCCGACGCCTCGCCCTTGGAATTCTCCACCGGAATGCCGGCGCCCTGCAGGCCGTTGCGGATCGCCCGCATCACATCCTCGTCCTTGGTGGTCTGGAAGATGTGGTAGTCCTCGTTGTAGGTGCCGGCGAGCTTCAGGTTGCGGTAGCCGGAGGCCTGCGCCTGCTCATAGGTCTGGTCGAACAAGAAGAATTCCAGTTCGGTCGCCATGAAGGCCTTCATGCCCATGGCTTCGAGCCGCGCCACCTGCTTCTTGAGGATCGCGCGCGGCGAATGCGCCACCTCCTCGTGGGTGTGATGATCCAGCACGTCGCAGAGCACCATGGCCGTCCCCTCGAGCCACGGCACGCGGCGGAGCGTCGAAAGATCCGGCTTCATCGTATAGTCGCCGTAGCCCTTCTCCCAGCTCGTCGCCTTGTAGCCGGATATCGTCTCCATCTCCATGTCGGTCGCCAGCAGATAGTTGCAGCCGTGCGTCTCCTCGAAGGCGCTCTCGACGAAGAACTCGGCCTGGAAGCGCTTGCCCATCAGCCGGCCCTGCATGTCGACGAGGCAGGCCAGGACGGTATCGATCCGGCCGGCGTCGACATCGGCCTTGAGTGCATCGAAGGTATAGGTGGGGGACATGGATGGGTTCCGTCAGGCGAGCGTGTTGAAGGGTGGCAGATCCGGAGGCTCCGGATCTGCCGTTGGGTTGTGCGATCAGGTGTAGCGGTACGGCGGACCCGCCTTCTCCATCGTGTCGCGATACTTCTTCAGAATATCGACCACCTTGGCGCAGCGCGGGCTGATCTGGGCGGTCTCGTCCCAGAACTTCAGCGCTTCCGCCTCGACCGTCTTCCACTCCGCCTCGGGAATCGTCGTCAGTTCCAGCTTCGTGCCCTCGACGCGCAGCTTCGCCTCGCCGCCCCAGTACCAATGCTGGCGGTAGTAGTGCGACGAGTCCATCGTCAGCATGAAGAGCTCCTTCAGATTGTCCGGCACCTCCGCCCAGCGATCGGCATTGGCGAAGAAGGAGCCGCACCAGGCGCCCGAGATGTTGTTGGTGAGGAAGTACTTCGTCACGTCCGCCCAGCCGACGGTATAGTCCTCGGTGATCCCCGACCAGGCGATCCCGTCGATCTCGCCCGTCTGCATCGCCACCTGCACGTCCTCCCACGGCAGGGTCACCGGCACGACGCCGAAGCGCGACAGGAACTGGCCGGCGGTCGGGAAGGTGAAGATCCGCAGCCCCTTCAGGTCCTCCAGGCTGTTGAGCGGCTTGTTGGTGGCGAAGTTGCAGGGGTCCCAGGAACCCGCAGACAGCCACTTCACGCCGACCTCGTCATAGGCCTCCCGCCAGATCTCGTTCAGCCCATACTGGTGGAACAGGGTGGGCACGTCGAGGCTGTAGCGCGAGGCGAACGGGAAATAGCCGCCGAAGACCTTGATATCGACCGGCGAGTTCATCGAGTCGTCGTCCGACTGCACGGCATCGATCGTTCCGGCCTGCATGGCGCGGAAGAGTTCGCCCGTCGGCACCAGCTGGTCGGCGGTATAGAGTTCGATTTCCATCTGGCCGTCGGCGATCTTGTTGAAGGAGTCGATCGCCGGCTTGATGACGTGCTCGGCAAGCGCCGGGCCCGCATAGGTCTGCAACCGCCAGCGGATCGGCGCCTGCGCTCTCACGTGCGGAGCCGCCAGCATGGCGGGTCCTGCGGCAGCAGCCGTCATGCCGGCTTTCTTCAGAAATTCGCGTCTGTTCGTCATGTCTGTTCCCTCTGTTGTTGATTGACACAGTCACGCCGCGCCGGCTCATCCGGCACGAGGAATGGCCCCTTTCCCGGGGCTCTTGCTCTTGGTGTTGCAAGGCTAGCCGCGCACATTGACGGTCTCCGGCAGCCAGAGTGCGATCTGCGGAAACATCATGATGATCGCTAGCCCGACCATCATGATGATCACGAACGGCCAAACCGACCTGTAGATGTCGCCGAGCGAGATCTCCGGCGGCGCCATCGCCCGCATCAGGAAGAGATTGTAGCCGAAGGGTGGCGTCATATATGAGATCTGGCAGGTGATCGTGTAGAGCACGCCGTACCAGACGAGGTCGAAGCCGAGCTTGCCGACGAGCGGGATGTAGAGCGGCGCAACGATCACCAGCATGGCCGTGTCATCCAGGAACATGCCCATCAGGATGAATGACAGCTGCATCATGATCAGGATCGTCCAGGGCGACAGACCCCAGTCGTTGACCAGCAGGCCCTCGATCGCCCGGACGGCACCCAGCCCGTCGAAGACGGCACCGAAGCAGAGGGCGGCGAGGATGATCCACATGAACATGCAGGAGATGCCGAGCGTCTGCTCGATCGTCCGGGTCAGCACACCGTTGCCGAGACGCCCCTTGAGCGCGGCCACCACCAGCGCCGAGAGGGCGCCGACGGCCGAGCTCTCCACCAGGCTCGTGTAGCCCATCAGGAACAGGCCCATCATCAGGAAGAAGATCAGGAACGGCAGGATCCCGGCCCGCAGCAGCAGGAGTTTGTCGCGCAGCGGGATGTCCCGTTCCTCCTTCGGGAGGACAGGCCCCAGCGCCGGATTGAAGTGGCAGCGCACGAGGACGTAGATGATGAAGAGCGCTGCGAGCAGCAGACCCGGCAGCGCACCGGCGAGCCAGAGCTGACCAACCGGCTGGCGAGCGATCATGCCGTAGAGGACCAGCACCACGCTCGGCGGCACCAGGATCCCGAGCGAGCTCCCCGCCTGGATCACACCGGTGACCATCGTCTTGTCGTAGCCGCGCTTCAGCAGTTCCGGCAGTGCGATGGTGGCGCCGATCGCCATGCCGGCGACCGAGAGGCCGTTCATCGCCGAGATCACCACCATCAGCCCGATCGTGCCGACGGCAAGACCGCCGCGCAGTCCGCCCATCCAGACGTGGAAGGCTTTGTAGAGGTCCTCGGCAATGCCGGATTCCGAGAGCAGATAGCCCATGAAGATGAACAGCGGCAGCGTCAGCAGCGGATACCACTTCATCAGCTTCATGGCCGCCGAGAACCCGAGCTCGAAGCCGCCGTTGCCCCACAGGATGGCGGCCGCGACGACGCCGACGAACCCGATGACGGCAAAGACGCGCTGCCCCGTCAGCATGCTGAGCAGCATCGACGAGAACATGAAGAGGATGATCATTTCCGCGCTCATGCGAGCGACCTCCCCAGCGCCGTCGCGATATCCTTGATGAAGATCGACGTCGCCTGCAGCAGTGTCAGGAAGATGCCGATCACCATGATGATCTTGATCGGCGCCATGTAGGGCGACCAGGAGGAGTAGCTGGTCTCGGTATATTGCAGCGCGTAGGTCGTGCTGGAGATGCCGCCGTAGAGCAGGAAGAACAGGTAGGTGAACAGCATGAAGATGGTGATCGCGTCGACGACGGCCTTGGTCTTCGGCGACCAGCGGCCATAGGCGAGATCCATGCGCACATGGGAATCCATCTGCAGCGAATAGGCGCCGCCGAGGAGGTAGTAGGCCGACATCACGAACTGCGCCATCTCCAGCGTCCAGAGCGACGGCAGGAAGAAGGTCTTCGAGATCGACGACCAGAGCAAAATGCCCATCATCACGAAGATCAGGTACATGGTCACGCGCCCGACGCCCCGGTTGAAGCGGTCGACGGTGCGGACATAGGTTTTCAGCGCCTCAGGCATCGGCCCGACCCGGCGCGGCACTCACATTCGCAGGCATCCCTTCATTCTCCCAGTCCGTTCCACCTCGTTACGCCCCGCCATTATTGTTCTGATTGGTCAGGGCTTCGATGCCTTGTCTCAGCAGGCCGCTGAGGAAGTCTGCCGCCCGGCCCTGCCCCGCCTCGTCGGCGATCAGGTCATTGCGGATCTCGATCATCACGTTCAGCATGCCCGCCGGCATGGCGTGCAGCTCCAACGTATGGGTAACGCCATCGGCCGGTCCATAGGGTTCGTTGCGCGCCACCCGGTAGAGCGTGCCGCCGGCGGCAATCTCCAGCATGGCATCGGCGAGCCGGTGATCCCGTTCATGGAGAATGCCGATTTCGACCTGTCTCTGCTGTCCGAAATAGACGGGCGTGAAACTGTGCACCGTCACCAGCACCGTTGGCCGGCCCTGAGCCCTGCGTGTCTCGATATCCTGGCGGATGCGCCCCTGGAACGGCAGGTAGAGGGACGAGGTCCGCAACGAGCGCTCCTCCTCCGTCAGGTTCTCGTTGCCGGGAATGCGGAAGATCTCGCTGACATCGCGCATCGCAGCCGGCGAATCCGGCGGACGGTTGCAGTCGTAGATCAGCCGGGAGAAGCGCTGGTAGATCAGCGTGGCGTCGAGCTGCCGCGACATCCGCTGCGCCACCGCAAGCGCGCCGGGGTCCCAGGCGATATGGGATGCGAGAGCATCGCCGGAGAGGCCGAGCGTGCCGTAGCGCTGCGGCAGCCGCCGCGAGGCATGTTCGCAGACGAGCAGGACCTCGCCCTTCCCGTCCGGGTTTTCGACAGCCACAGGATCGCCGTCGGCCTCAGTGAAGAATGTTGTCTCAGCCAGCATTCGAAGATGTCATCACTCGGGGAAAGACTTAGAAGAGAATTCTTCATCTTCGACGACCCGTCAATGCAGTTCTGAAAATTTCTCTTCATTGCTTCCATTGACTCCGAAACCGAAAGAACTTTTAAATCTTCATCAACCGGCGAAGACCGGAGGGAACAGCTTCAGTGCCAACGACAGCACGCACCGTCTCAGATGTCATTCGCACCCGCTACGACAGCCTGACTCGCGCGGAACGGCAGTTGGCTGACAGGATTTTGGAGAATTATCCGGTGTCCGGCCTCGGCAGCATCACCACGATCGCGGAGAACGCCGGCGTCTCGACGCCGACGGTGGCCCGCATGGTGCAGAAGCTCGGCTTCAAGGGCTATCCGGAATTCCAGTCGCATCTGCACCAGGAGCTGGAGGCGACGATCTCCAACCCCATCGCCAAGCACGACCGCTGGGCGTCGAATGCCCCGGGCATGCACATCCTCAATCGCTTTGCCGATGCCATCACCGCCAACCTGCGCGAGACGCTCTCGGACCTCGACACGCGCACCTTCGAGGAAGCGGCGTCGCTGCTGGGAGATCCCAAGCGCGGCATCTATTTCGTCGGCGGCCGCATCACGGGGGCGCTGGCAGAATACTTCTTCACCCACATGCAGGTGATCCGTCCGAAGACGACGCTGATCTCGACCAACTCCAGCTCCTGGCCGCAGCACGTCCTCAACATGAACCCCGGCGACGTGCTGGTGATCTTCGACATCCGCCGCTACGAGCAGGAGATGGCGACGCTTGCCGAGGTCGCCAAGGCAAACGGCGTCGTCATCGTCCTCTTGACCGACGTCTGGGGCTCGCCGGTCGCCAAACATGCCCTGCACAGCTTTCGGGTCCGCATCGAGGCGCCCAGCGCATGGGACTCCTCCGTCGTGACGCTGTTCGTCGTCGAGGCGCTGATCGAGGCGGTGCAGAGCGCCGCCTGGGACAGGACACGCGAACGCATGAATTCCCTGGAAGACCTGTTTGAACGATCCCGGCTGTTTCGCCGCCACAATCGCCACGGGCCCAAATGACCGTGGCGGACGCAAAGGCCGTCTGCGCAAGGGCTTCATGAGCAAAAGCTCACCTTCGCAGGCTGTCACATACGCTACATCAACTGGCTCTACGAGTCGCGCCAACACGACCAACCTCAGGAGGATATCGTGATCACCAAGACCCACCGTTTGCTGTCTCTGACGACCGCCATCGTCATGGCTTCGACCAGCCTTGCCTTTGCCGAACCGAGCGCGGAACTCATCGAAGCGGCCAAGAAGGAAGGCATGCTGACCACCATCGCCCTGCCCCACAGCTGGTGCGGCTACGGCGACGTCATCGCCGGCTTCAAGGCGAAGTATCCCGAGATCCAGGTCAACGAGCTGAACCCTGACGCCGGCTCCGCCGACGAAGTGGAAGCCATCAAGGCCAACAAGGACAACATGGGCCCGCAGGCGCCTGACGTGGTCGACGTCGGCCTCGCCTTCGGACCGCAGATGAAGGACGAAGGCCTGCTGCAGCCCTACAAGGTCTCGACCTGGGACGAGATTCCGGACGACATCAAGGATGCCGAAGGCTACTGGTACGGCGACTATTACGGCGTTCTGTCGTTCATCGTGAACAAGGACCTCGTCGAGAACACGCCGGCCGACTGGGCCGATCTTCTGAAGCCGGAATATGCAAGCCAGGTCGCGCTTGCCGGTGACCCGCGCGCCTCCAACCAGGCCATCCTCGGCGTTCTTGCCGCCGGCCTGCACAAGGGTGCCGAAGCCGGCGAAGCATCCGGCAAGGCCGGCCTCGAATACTTCGCCGAGCTGAACAAGGCCGGCAACTTCGTTCCGGTCATCGCCAAGGCCGGCACGATCGCACAGGGCGCGACCCCGATCGCGATCGCCTGGGACTACAACGTGCTCGCATGGCGCGACGAACTGGCCGGCAACCCGCCGGTCGAAATCGTCGTGCCGAAGACCGGCGTTCTCGCCGGCGTCTACGTCCAGGGCATCTCCGCCTACGCCCCGCATCCGAATGCCGCCAAGCTGTGGATGGAATACCTCTACTCCGACGAAGGCCAGAACCTCTGGCTGAAGGGTTACTGCCACCCGGCCCGCTTCAACGCCATGGCCAAGGCCGGCAAGATCCCGCAGGAACTGATGGACGCGCTGCCGCCGGCTGAGAGCTACGAAGCCGCCGTCTTCCCGACCGTCGAGGAGCAGAACGCCAACAAGGCCGCCGTCACTGCCGGCTGGGACAGCGTCGTCGGCGCCAACGTTCAGTAAGCCTCTCCACTTCAGTCCCGGCCCTCCACAAGGGGCCGGGACTTGCCAGCCGAAGCGCTCTCGCCGTACGTTCACCGGAAGCGCAACAACAGCCTGACGGGGATAACCTGCCGCGATGAACCAAGCCTCACCCGCACCCCGGCTGCGCCTCTCGTTCACATGGCTGGGCCTGATGCCCTTCGTGATCTTCGTGATGCTGTTCATGGTGCTGCCGACGATGCACATCGTCATCGGTGCCTTCCAGACGCGCGACGGCGCCTTCACGCTGCAGAACATCGTCGACCTCAACAGCGGCACCATCCCGTCCAGCTACTGGATCTCGGTCAAGATCTCCGTCGCCTCCGCCGCCCTCGGCTGCCTCATCGGTTTCGGTATGGCCGCAGCCGTCGTCTTCGGCGCCGTACCGCGCTGGGTTCGCTCGCCGCTGATGACCTTTTCCGGCGTCGCGTCGAACTTCGCCGGCGTGCCGCTCGCCTTCGCCTTCCTGGCGACATTCGGGCCGGTGGGCCTCGTCACCGTCTTCCTGCGCAATAATTTCGGCCTCGTGCTGCAGCGCGACCTCGGCTTCAACATCCTCAGCTTCTGGGGCCTGACGGTCACCTATCTGTTCTTCCAGATCCCGCTGATGATCCTGATCATCACGCCAGCCCTCGAGGGCCTGCGCCGCGAATGGCGGGAAGCCGCGCAGGTGCTGGGTGCAACCACCCTGCAGTATTGGCGAATGGTGGCCATGCCGATCCTCTTCCCGTCGCTGCTCGGCACCTTTGCGCTGCTCTTCGCCAATGCCTTCGGCGCCGTTGCCACCGCCATCGCGCTGACCGGCTCCAGCCTCAACATCGTGCCGATCCAGCTCTACGCGCAGATCCGCGGCGATGTTCTGGGCAATCCTCACCTCGGCTACGCCATGGCCTTCGGCATGATCGTCGTCACCGCCATCGCCAATGTCGTCTACATCTGGCTGCGCATCCGCGCCGAGAGGTGGCTCAAATGAGTATCGGCGCGCGCATCATCGGCTGGGGAGTGCTGATCTTCGGCCTCCTGTATTTCTTCGTGCCGCTCGGCGGTCTCTTCGAGTTCTCGCTGAAGGCCAGACGCGGCGTCTACAGTCTCGACGCCTATTCCCGGGTCTGGGCGGATCCGCAGTTCCAGGCGACCTTCGGCTATTCCGTGATGATGGCGCTGGCGACGATCGTCATCGGCATCGTCATCGTCGTTCCCACCGCCTTCTGGGTGCGGCTGAAGATGCCCTGGGCGCGGCCCTACGTCGAATTCATGACCCTGCTGCCGCTGGTCATTCCCGCCATCGTCATCGTCTTCGGCTATATCCGCCTCTACAACACCTCGAGCTTCCTGCCGCTGACCGGCTCCGTCTTGGGCACCAATGTGCTGCTCGCCTTCGGCTATACGGTGCTCGCCCTGCCCTACATGTATCGCGCCGTGGATACGGGATTGCGGACGATCGACGTCGCGACGCTGACGGAGGCCGCACAGATTCTCGGCGCCGGATGGTTCACGATCCTGAGCCGGATCATCCTGCCGAACGTCGTTCCCGCCGTCCTGTCGGGTGCATTCCTGACGTTCGCCATCGTCATCGGCGAATTCACGCTGGCGGCCCTGCTCGACCGGCCGGCCTTCGGCCCCTACCTGCAGCGCATCGGCGCCAACAAGGCCTATGAGCCGTTTGCGCTCTCCGTCATCGCCTTCGGCATCACCTGGGGCTGCCTTGCGCTGATCCAGCTCGTTTCCCGCTTCAGCAAGGCGGCACCCGCCCGCTTTTAAGGATTGATCTGCCCATGTCGTTCCTGGTTCTCGACAACCTCCAGAAGAGTTTTGGCCCGGTGCAGGTGGTGAAAGACTTCAACATGTCCATCGAGAAGGGCGAGTTCGTCTCTTTCCTCGGACCGTCCGGCTGCGGCAAGACCACCGTGCTGCGGATGATCGCCGGCTTCGAGATGCCGAGCGGCGGTACGATCACCATCGACGGTGAGGACCAGGACCGGCTGAAGTCCAACCAGCGCAACATCGGCATGGTCTTCCAGGCCTATGCGCTCTTCCCCAACATGAACGTCTTCGACAATGTCGCCTTCGGGCTGAAGGTGGCCGGCAAGCCGAAGGCCGAGATCACCGAACGCGTCAACGAGATGCTGGCGCTGATCCGCCTCGAGCACCTGGCCGACCGCTACCCCTACCAGATGTCGGGCGGACAGCAGCAGCGTGTTGCCTTGGCCCGCGCGCTGGCGCCCAAGCCGCGGGTTCTGCTTCTCGACGAGCCGCTGTCGGCGCTCGATGCCAAGATCCGGATTTCGCTGCGCGAGGAAATCCGGCAGATCCAGCGCCAGCTCGGCATCACCACCGTCTTCGTCACCCACGACCAGGAAGAGGCCCTGTCGATCTCCGACCGCATCGTCGTGATGAACGCCGGCCGCGCCGACCAGATCGGCACGCCCTCGGAGATCTACAACCGCCCGGCCACCCGCTTCGTCGCGTCCTTCGTCGGAACCCTCAACATGATCGATGCCGTGGTGGCCGATCCCGCGGCAAACACCGTGCGCATCGGCGACCAGCTCATCGCGCTCAAGGAAGCGATCGCGGAAAAGAAGGGCGGCGACACCATCTCGCTGGCCCTGCGCCCCGAGGCCGGCAGTCTTGTCGACAGCGGCGACACCGCCTTGCGTGGCGAGGTGCTGTCGTCGAGCTTCCTCGGCTCCGTCATCCGCACGAAGCTGGCCATTGGCAGCAACACCGTTTCCTTCGACATGTTCAACGATCCGGATCTCACGATGCCCGCGCCGGGAGAAGTCGTGACGCTCCGCTTCTCGGCCGGCGATCTCCTCGTGGTGCGCGACTGACATATCGGCCTCAGCCTGAAGGACAGCCCATGAACCACCGCTTCACGCTGGAGATCCTCGACACGATCACCGATCCGGGCAAGCCCGGCCGGGCGAACGAGGACAGGTTCGGCTTTAACGACTGCGCCGCCTTCGTGCTGGACGGTGCGACCGGGCTCGGCGACCGGCAGTTCATGGAAGGCCACGGCTCGGACGCGGCATGGATTGCCGAATTCGCCGCGACCCGGCTTTCGGAGCGTCTGGACGGGAGTATCGATCCGGCCGCTGTTTTCAGACAGATTTCGAGTGAAGCGCGGAGTGCTTTCCTGACGGCGGCGGGAGACCAGCCGCGCTACGCCTGGCCGCTCTGCAGCCTGACGGCGCTGCGCGCGACGGACGCCGGCTTACAGTATTTCGGGCTTGGCGACAGCTGCCTCTACGTCCTCCACGACGACGGCACGAGCGACTTTCTCATCCCGATCCCCGGCGCCTACGAATGGGAACAGCAGCAGGCCGCCCGCCATATCGCCCGGCTCGGCGGTATAGGCCTGATCCGCGGCGACCAGACCGATCCCGTGACGCTGGAAGAGCTGCGCAAGGGGCGAGCACTGCAGAACACACCGGACGGCATCACCTGGACCTTCGGCATCGTGCCGGAAGCCGCAGACCATCTTTTCCGCTGCGACGTGCCGCTGCGCGGCGGTGGCGCCCACGCCATCCTCTGCTCCGATGGTCTGGCCGATCTCGTCGCCCTCTACAGGGCCTATGACGCACCAGGCCTGGTGCGCCGGGCCCTGGACAAGGGGCTGTCGTCGCTGGTCGAGGAACTGCGACGCCTGGAGCGCGAGACGGACCCGGAAGGGCTCACGTTCCCGCGCTTCAAGCAGTCGGACGACACCACGGCCATCCTCCTCCGGCTGACGGATCAGGCCGCCTCGTCGGCCTCGTCCGCCGCAGTCGTCGGCACGTAGTTGAGCACAGGCCCGAGCCAGCGCTCGACCTCCGCGAACGGCATGCCCTTGCGGGCCGCGTAGTCCTGCACCTGGTCACGCTCCACCTTGGCAACGCCGAAGTAGTAGGACTCCGGGTGCCCGATGTAGAGACCGGCGACCGAGGAGCCGGGCCACATGGCAAAGCTCTCCGTCAGCTTCACGCCCGTTGCCTTCTCGGCGTCGAGCAGACGGAAGAGCGTCTCCTTTTCCGTATGGTCCGGCTGTGCGGGATAACCGGGCGCCGGACGGATGCCCGCATAGCCCTCGCCGATCAGCGCGTCCGGCGCCAGAGCCTCGTCGCGCGCATAGCCCCAGAACTCCTTGCGCACCCGTTCGTGCAACCGTTCGGCGAAAGCCTCCGCGAACCGGTCGGCAAGCGCCTTCACGAGGATCGAGGAATAGTCGTCGTTGGCCCGCTCGAAGCGCTCGGCGATCGCGACCTCTTCGATGCCCGCCGTGACGACGAAGCCGCCGACGTAATCTTGCTTGCCGCTCTCCACCGGCGCCACGAAATCCGAGAGCGCCACATTGGGCCGGCCGTCGCGCTTGGACAACTGCTGGCGCAGCGTGAAGAAGGTCGCAAGCTCCTTGCTGCGGCTGTCGTCGGCAAACAGGCGGATGTCGTCGCCCACCGCATTGGCCGGCCAGAAGCCGATCACGGCCTGCGGCCGGAACCACTTCTCGGCGATGATCTTCTCCAGCATCGCCTGGGCATCGGCGTAGAGCTGCCGGGCGGCCTCGCCCTGCTTCTCGTCTTCCAGGATCGCCGGGAACCGGCCCTTCATCTCCCAGGTCTGGAAGAACGGCGTCCAGTCGATGTATTTCGAGAGCTCCTCGAGATCATAGTGATCGAAAACCTTGGTCCCCGTGAAGCTTGGTGCGACCGGCTGATAGGCCTGCCAGTCCAGCTTATGGGCGTTTTCGCGGGCCCTGGGCAGAGGAAGGCGCTTCTTTTCCGCTTCGCTGCGGGCGTGCGCGGCCGCCACCTTGGCGTATTCGCCGCGGATCGTATCCACATACCCCGTCTTGCTATCTTCGGAGAGAAGCGAGGACACGACGCCGACGGCGCGGCTGGCATCGGTCACATAGATTGCCTGTCCGCGCTCGTAGCGCGGATGGATCTTGACCGCGGTATGGACGCGGCTCGTCGTCGCGCCGCCGATCAGCAGCGGGATATCGAACCCCTGGCGCTCCATTTCTGAGGCGACATGCACCATCTCGTCGAGCGACGGCGTGATCAGTCCCGACAGGCCAATGATGTCGACCTTCTCGGCAATCGCCGTTTCCAGGATCTTGGTTGCCGGCACCATCACCCCGAGATCGATGATCTCGTAGTTGTTGCAGGCCAGCACGACGCCGACGATGTTCTTGCCGATGTCGTGGACGTCTCCCTTCACGGTCGCCATCAGCACCTTGCCGGCGGTCTGTCGCTGGCCGTCACCGCCATTGAGGCGTTTCTCTTCCTCCATGTAGGGCAGCAGCACGGCCACCGCCTGCTTCATGACGCGGGCCGACTTGACCACCTGCGGCAGGAACATCTTGCCGGCCCCGAACAGGTCGCCGACGACATTCATGCCGGCCATCAGCGGCCCCTCGATCACATGCAGCGGACGCTCCGCCTGCAGGCGTGCCTCTTCCGTGTCGGCATCGATGAATTCGGTGATGCCGTTGACCAGAGCATGCGCCAACCGCTTGTCCACCGTCCACTCGCGCCATGCGAGATCCTGCACGCGGGCTTCCTTGCCGGCCGCACCCCGATAGCGTTCGGCGATCTCGAGCAGACGCTCGGTGCTGTCGTCGCGCCGGTTCAGGACGACGTCTTCGCAAGCCTCGCGAAGCTCGGCATCGATCGATTCGTAGACCGCGAGCTGCCCCGCGTTGACGATCCCCATGTCCATGCCGGCCTGGATGGCATGGTAGAGGAAGACCGCATGCATGGCCTCGCGCACCGGCTCGTTGCCGCGGAAGGAAAAGGAAAGGTTGGAGACGCCACCGGAGATATGCACCAACGGCATGGTCTGGCGAATGGTGCGGGTCGCTTCGATGAAGTCGACACCATAGCCATTGTGCTCCTCGATGCCCGTTGCCACCGCAAACACGTTCGGATCGAAGATGATGTCTTCGGGTGCAAAGCCAGCTTCTTCCGTCAGGAGCTTGTAGGCCCGGCTGCAGATCTCCACCTTGCGCTCGTAGGTGTCGGCCTGTCCCTGCTCGTCGAACGCCATGACGACGACGGCGGCGCCATAGTTGCGGATCAGGCGGCCCTGGGCGATGAATTTCTCCTCGCCCTCCTTCATCGAGATCGAATTGACGATCGCCTTGCCCTGCACGCACTTGAGGCCCGCTTCGATGATCTCGAACTTCGAGGAGTCGATCATCACCGGTACCCTGGCGATATCCGGCTCGGCGGCGATCAGGTTCAGGAATTCGACCATGGCGCGGCCGGAATCGATCAGACCTTCGTCCATGTTGATGTCGATGATCTGCGCACCGTTCTCCACCTGGTCGCGGGCAACCACGAGCGCTGCCGCGTAATCGCCGGCGGTGATCAGCTTGCGGAATTTGGCAGAGCCCGTGACGTTCGTCCGCTCGCCGACGTTGACGAAGGGGATTTCCTTGGTGAGCACGAAGGGCTCGAGGCCGGCCAGCGCCATGAATGGCTTGTGCTCGGGCACCTCGCGCGGCGCGAAACCGGAGACGGCCTCGGCGATCGCCCGGATGTGCTCCGGCGTCGAGCCGCAGCAGCCGCCGATGACGTTGATGAGGCCTTCGCGGGCAAATTCCGCCACCTGCCGAGCCATGTCCGCAGGCGACTCGTCGTACTGGCCGAATTCATTGGGAAGACCGGCGTTCGGATAGGCGCAGATGAAGGTGTCGGCGACCGTGGAGAGTTCCTGCAGATGCGGCAGCATGGCATCGGCACCGAGCGCGCAGTTCAGGCCGATGGTGAAGGGATTGGCGTGCCGGACGGAATACCAGAAGGCCGACGGCGTCTGCCCGGACAGGGTGCGACCGGAGAGATCCGTGATCGTCCCGGAAATCATCACCGGCAGGCGGATGCCCTTCTCGGCGAAGCGCTCCTCGCAGGCGAAGATGGCAGCCTTTGCGTTCAGCGTATCGAAGATCGTCTCGATCAGGATGAGATCGGCGCCACCGTCGATCAGTCCGTCGATCTGCTCGCCGTAGGCGATCCGCAGGTCGTCGAAGGAGACCGCCCGGTAGCCGGGATTGTTGACGTCCGGCGACATCGACGCCGTACGGTTGGTCGGGCCGATGGCACCGGCCACGAAGCGGCGCTTGCCGTCCTCCTTCTCTGCCCGGAGCGCTGCGCGCCGCGCCAGACGGGCACCATCGCGGTTGAGGTCGTAGACGGCCCCTTCCATTTGGTAATCGGCCTGAGCGATCCGCGTCGAGGAAAACGTATTGGTCTCGAGGATGTCGGCCCCAGCCATCGCATAGCGGTAGTGGATCTCCTCGATCGCCTGCGGCTGACTGAGGATGAGAAGATCGTTGTTGCCCTGCTGGTGACAGGCGCAACCGGCAAAGCGCTCGCCGCGGAAGTGGTCTTCGTCGTAGCCGAGCCCCTGGATCTGGGTGCCCATGGCGCCGTCGATGATCAGGATGCGTTCGCGTGCAGCCTTCTGCAGGGCGGCAAGCACCTCTGCACCGTCGCGTGGCGAAGCCTCCGGGCCGAACAGCTCGTCGAACATAGACATCTCCCTTATCGATTTGCGCCATAAGCGCATAAACATATCTTTATGTCAAATAATTAGCGACTGCTGCATCGACAACAATCGCGATGACACCATGTGGTCCCTCGCGTTATATGCCCACCAGTTAAATCTGTGAGTCCGGGAGAGGTTTCATGAACGAGTCGGCGTCAATGCCACGCATGTGGGCGAAGCGCGAGTATCACCGTCATTGGCTGCTGCGGCAAGCCGAGACCCTGATGGACTTCTTCCAGTACCGGGCGATGAACCCCAAGGGCGGCTTCCACGACCTCGACGACACAGGTGCGCCGCTTGTCACGGAAAACCCCGTCCGCGGCATCCATTCGTCGGCGCGCATGGTGCATTGCTACTCGATCGCCTATCTCCTCGGACGCCCGGGCGCCGGCGAGGTCATCGATCACGGCATGACCTATCTGTGGAACAGCCACCGCGACAGCGTCAACGGCGGCTATTCCTGGTCCCTGAACGATGATGGCGTCGTCGATGCCACCAAGCAGGGTTACGGCCACGCCTTCGTGCTGCTCGCCGCCTCTTCGGCCAAGGTCGTCGGGCACCCGCTGGCCGACCAGATGCTCGCCGATATCACGCAGGTTCTGGACACCCGCTTCTGGGAAGAGCGCCACGGCGCGATCGCCGAGGAGTTCGAAGCCGACTGGTCGCCGATCGATGGCGGCACCTATCGCGGCCAGAATTCCAACATGCATTTGACCGAAGCGCTCATGGCCGCCTTCGAAGTCACCGGCGAGAGACACTATCTGGACAAGGCCGAGAGCATTGCCGACCTCGTGATCCGGCGCGCAGCCGGCAGCGTCGGCTTCCGGGTCGCCGAGCATTTCGACAGCGAATGGCAGATCGACCGGGACTATTACCACGAGAACGAGATGTTCCGGCCGGCGGGGACGACGCCGGGCCACTGGCTGGAATGGTCGCGCCTCATCCTGCAGCTCTGGTCGCTCGGCGACAAGCGCCATGGCTGGATGGCCGATGCCGCAAGAACCCTGTTCATCCAGGCCATGTCACTGGGCTGGGACAAGCAGCGGGGCGGCTTCTTCTATACCCTGGACTGGGACGACAAGCCCGCCAAGACGGCCAAGCTCTGGTGGCCGCTCTGCGAAGCCGCCGGCGCGGCGCATTTCCTCAACGAGCATCTGCCCGCCGACGACTTCTACGAGGACAGCTACCGTCTCGTCTGGAGCACGATCGCCAACCATGTCGTCGACCACAGGAACGGCGGCTGGCATGAGGAGCTGACGGAGGATCTCGTTCCTTCGCACGACCTATTCCCGGGCAAGGGCGACCTCTATCACGCGCTGCAGGCCTGCCTCATCCCTCTCTTTTCGGCGGACGGCAGCCTGACCCGCGTCATCCAGAACGCCGGCGGCAAGCTCTAGCGCGGCATCGCGTGGTGCAGGCCTCCTCTGGCGGCCGGCACCACCGGGACTGGCGACGCTTCAGCCCATGCGGATCAGGAACTTCGATTGCCGGAAGCAGTTGTCGGGTGACAACGAGATGACGAGACCCTGACGCTGCCATGACCGAAACCCTCGCCGCGGAGTTTTCCAACACCTCCCCCGTCAGCATCGAAGTTCTGCTTCTGCGGATCCTCGGCGCCCTGCTCCTCTGCGGCGTCATCGGCCTGGAGCGCGAGATCCGCAAGAACACCGCCGGGATCCGCACCAACATGCTGATCGGGCTGGCTGCGACCGTCTTCACTCTCGTCACGCTGCAGATGATGAAGACGCTCGGCGATGGCGATACCACGCGCATGGATCCCGTCAGGCTCGTGGAGGCGGTGACGTCCGGCATTGCCTTCCTCGCGGCCGGCGTCATCGTCTATACGAAGGGGAGCGTCCGCGGCCTGACGACAGGCGCGAGCATGTGGCTGTCCGCCGCCATCGGCCTCAGCGTCGGAATGGGCATGTGGGTGGTCGCCGTCGCTGCGACCGTCACCGGCATCATCGTCCTCTGGCTGCTGCGGGAGACGGAGATCGCCGCCGGCATCAAGAGCGACGACGACCGCGACCTCTAGGACCGCGGCGTCACCATCGCGTGGATGCGCGTCGCCAGAAGATCGTAATCATAGGGCTTGGTGATCAACGCCGTCTTCTCCAGCACCTCCGACCCCGGAACCGTCCTGTCGCCTGTCGCGAAGATGACCGGCAGATGCGGCAGGGATTCACGAAGTTTCAGGGTCAGTTCCAGCCCGCTCATGTCCGGCAGGTTGACATCGGTGATGAGGATATCGATCGGGTGGCTCTGCGCCGCGGCAAGGGCCTCCGCGCAGGTGCCTGCCTCAACGACGTTCATTCCGATATCCTGCAGATAATCGACGGTCGAGATCCGGATGAGCACTTCGTCCTCGCAGATGAGGACGGTGATCGGCAGATCACTGGCCGGCCCCGATGGGCTTGATGTCTCTGGCTCCGTCATGCCTTGTCCCCCCGACTTCCCACGCACCTGTTCGAGCACCTGCCTGATCTTGCGGGCAAGCGCCTCTCGCGTATAGGGCTTGCTGAGAAGATTGACGCCGGGGTCCAGGCGTCCCCCGTGAACGATGGAGTTCTCCGTGTAACCGGAGGTGAAGAGAACGCCAAGCGTCGGCAGGCGCTCTTTCGCCTTGCGCGCCAGATCCCGGCTCTTCAGCCGGCCCGGCATGACCACGTCGGTGAAGAGAAGATCGATCGGCGCGCCGCTTTCGATGATCGCCAGACCGCTGTCGGCATCCTTGGCTTTCAGCACCTTGTAGCCGAGCTCGGTCAGCAGGCTGACGGTCACGTCGCGGACAGCCTCCTCGTCCTCGACCACCAGCACCGTCTCGGATCCGCCAGTGACGGGTCCGGTAATATTGTCGGCGAGGACGTCCTCGGCCTCCATCGCCCGTGGCAGGTAGATACGCACAGTCGTGCCACTGCCCGCCTCGCTGTAGATCTTGATGTGGCCTTCCGACTGCTTGACGAAGCCATAGACCATCGACAGCCCGAGCCCGGTGCCCTTGCCGTCCGGCTTGGTGGTAAAGAAAGGATCGAAGACCTTCTCCAGGATATCGGGCGTCATTCCCGAACCGGTATCGGTGACCGCCAGCATGACATACTGCCCCGGGGACACATCGATGGCGTTGCGGGCATATTCGTCGTCGAGAAAGGCGTTCCCGAGCTCGATCGTCAGCTTGCCCTGCCCGTCCATGGCGTCGCGCGCATTGATCGCCAGATTGAGGAGGGCATTCTCGACATTGCTCGGATCTACGAGCGTGTTCCAGAGCCCGCCGCTGACGATGGTGTCGATCTCGATCGCCTCGCCCAGGCTCCGGCGCAGCAGATGATCCATCTCGCGGATCAGCCGGCTCAGGTTGATGACCTTGGGTTCCAGCGGCTGTCGGCGCCCGAAGGAGAGAAGCTGCGAGGCAAGCCGCGCACCGCGCGCAGCACCCGCCAGCGCGCCTGCGACACGGCGTTCTGCAACATCATTGCCGGAAACATCGCGGTTCAGCAGTTGCAGATTGCCGGTGATGACCTGCAGCAGATTGTTGAAGTCGTGGGCGATGCCGCCGGCCAGATTGCCGATCGCTTCCATCTTCTGGCTCTGGCGCAGCACCTCTTGCGTCCGCTCCAGCTCCTGCGTTCTCGCTTCAACCGTCTGCCCCAGCGATTCCGCCAGATATTCGAGATGCGACTCGGTCTTCTTCTGCGTTTCGATGTCGGTATTGGTGGCGACCCACAGGATAATGTCGCCCTCGCTGTTCATGATCGGCGCAGCACGGCTGATGAACCACCGGAATGTGCCGTCATGGTGCCGCAGCCGAATGTCCATCTCGAACGGTTGGCCGCTGCGCAGCGAGTGCTGCCAGTTGCGCGAGACCGCTTCGGCCTCGTCCGGGTGGATCATTGTGGAGCGGGTGGTAGCATCGAAGTGGAGCGAGGCGAGCCCGCTGTAGCGATAGACCTCATCGTTGCACCATTCGATCTGGCCGTTCGGCAGCGCCGTCCAGACCTGGTTCGGCAGAGACTGGGCAAGCGTTCGAAAGCGCTTCTCGTTTTCCTTCGCCGTCTCCTGGGCCTCGCGAAGCTGGGTGACGTCGTGTCCCTGCACAAAGATGCCGCTCACGGCCCCCGATGCGTCGCGGATCGGCTGGTAGACGAAATCGAGGAAGCGCTCTTCTTCCGTGTCGTTCTGGCGCTTCAGCAGGATGCGCGCCGCATTGGCGGAATAGGGATTGCCGCTTCGGTAAACCTCGTCGAGGATCTCGTAGAACCCCTGGCTGGCCACCTCCGGCAGCGCCGTTCTGATCGTCTTGCCGATCAGGTCGCTGCGTCCGACGAGCTCGCGGTAAGCCTTGTTCGCAATCGTGAAGACATGCTCCGGTTCGCGAAGAACCGCCATGAAGCCCGGCGCCTGCTCAAAGAGGTTGCGCAGATACTCCCGCTCCTCTCCCAGAACCCGGTTCTGGCCCTGAACGGCATCTGCGCGGTTCAAGACGCCGACCTGGGCCTGCAGATCGCCGTCGAGGCTGGCGGCCTGCCGCAATCGATGCAGTTCGGTGACATCGACGGTATGCTGCAGGATGAAGATGACCTTGCCGTCGCCGTCCTTGATCGGCGTGTGGGTCGCGCTCCAGAAACGGTTTTCCAACACCCCGCCAGGCCCGGCGATCGGGTAAGGGATCACGGAAAGATAATCGATTTCACCCGTCTCGAGCACGCGGGCAAAGGAGTGCCGGAGCATCTTTCCGGGCGTGGAATCCGGCTCGCTGGGGAAGGCGTCGAACAGCTTGCGACCGAGAAGCTCTGCCTCGGTGCGCATCGTCGCCTTCAGATAGGCATTGTTGGCACCGACGATCTGAAGCTCACCATCCAGCAGGACGTATGGATTTGGAGAAAGATTGAACAGCAAATTCAAATCGATCTCTGATAGTCCCGTCCGCCGAAACATGCCCATTCCCAAATCAATGCAGATAGGCGGTTATACCGCTTCCTGCCGTGATGACAATTACCGAAGCGAATGGCGGCAGGTATTGCAACCGATTGCTAAATCTCCTGTTCAGGCCCGCCGCTACTGAACCTGACGATCCCGCCGATCTTCCCTTGAGCTCTCGCACATCAAACCGGGCTAACTTTTCAAAACGTGCTAAACTTGAGCCGGAGCGCAACCGCTTCAATTCCTGGACGTTACTAGGGTCCTTTCGGCTGGGAGGCCGAGGGACCGAGACACCATGGGAGGATGGTCATGCAGAACGTGGTTTGGCAGACACCGGTAAGGACGCGATCCGACGCCGTCACGAGCACCTTTGAGGCGCTCGACTACCTCGATCATCGATGGCCCAACATCAAGGGCCCGAGATTCGTGAAGGCCCGCTACGCCTGCCTGGCGGCTCTGGACGGCCGTGAAAGCGCCGAGGTCGCGCGACAGACATTCCAGGATGCCGTTGCAGAAGCACAGCTGATGTAGCGGAAATACTCTTCCCCCTTTCGGCGGAACAAGCCGGGAGCCCCACCGTTAAGCGTTGGACGCAAACGTAGGGGGCCCCGGCCATGAATCCGATTCCAAAATTCGATGCTCCGGCCTCACGCCTGACCCATCCCCCCCGGATCTATTACGTTCATCCTCTTCAACTGAATGGGATAGAGGCCTGGCAGGCCGTTTTCCGGCATGCCTCGGGTCTCGGCTTCGATACGATCTTGAGCGCACCGCTCTTCGAGCGAAGCGGCCACACGAGCGTCTTCGTCACCAGGGACCCGGACCGCATCGACCCGGGCCTCGGGCTCGGAGAAAGCGTCAAAGATGTCCTCAAGACCCTGACGACAGCAGCGGCCGAGCACGGCCTGAGCTTGATGCTGGATCTGGTGATCGACAGGGTTGCGCGCCAGGACAGCGGAAGCGTCAGCATCGTCTCGGACCCGCGCATCGGACCCGACGAGAGCTGCAGCACGTCTATCGAACTGCCGCCGAACGATGAAACCTATCGGCACCTGGAAACGTGGCGTCAGCGTCTGGCCGTGATGACTGATGCCGGCGTCACCGGTTTCCGCTGCCTCGGGATCGACCGTGTCCCGGAGGAGGCCTGGAGGTCGCTGATCAGCCCGGCGCGGGCCCACGGGAATGCCATCCAGTTTTACGCATGGACGCCGGGCACGGACCTCAATCGGCGCCGTGCGCTGGCAGGCGTCGGCTTCGACGGCTGCTTCTCCTCGCTTGCGTGGTGGAACCTGGAGGACAGTTGGCTTCCGGAAGAGCATCTTCTGCAGCGAAGCCTCGGCCACCAGATCGCCTTCCCCGAAGCCCCCTTTGCCAAGCGCCTCGCCCATGGCACCGAAAGCTCCGAAATCCTGCAGCGCCGCGCCCTGCGGGCTCTGAAGCTTTCCGCACATCTGGGCGGTGGCCTGATGGTGCCAATGGGCTTCGAGTATGGCGCCTCCACACCGCTCGACCAGATGAACGGCGACGGCCTTGGCCTCGCAGCCTTCCGCGACCAGTCCGCCTATGACATCTCCGGCGAGATCCGCGCAATCAACGAGAAGCTGCAACGGGATCAGGATGCGTTCCACCGCCGCCCGCTGACGATGATTGCCGGCAGCAGCAACACGCCGGCCGTGGCGATCCTGCAGTCCGATCGGGAAGATCTTCGCGCCTCTCAGAAGGTGCGGGTCGTCATCGTCAACCGTGATCTGCGGCAGAGCGTTGCGCCGCCACTGAAAGCCATCAATCAGGTCGCCTCGTCCTTCCTGCCGTTGACCGACCTCGATGGCGCGTCGGAGTCCCGCCTGAATCCCGGGGAAGTCCGCATCCTGGAAGGCCGCGCCTCCGAACCCATCCAGTCGGCCTCTCCCCTTCCTGACCTGGCCGCCGCCGCGGCTGCGCCGAGACTGGCGATCGAGAAGATCACGCCGGCAGTCGACGAAGGCCGTTTTGCCGTCAAGCGCGTGGTCGGCGATACGATCCGCGTCGAGGCCGACATCTTTGGCGACGGTCATGACCCATTGAGCGCCGCCCTGCTGTGGCGCGCGGCCGATCAGGACGAGTGGCAGGAAGTCCGGATGCAGTTGTTCGAGAACGACCGCTGGCAGGCCGAGTTCACGCCGCGGCGAATGGGCCGCCACGAATATGCCGTCGAGGCCTGGCGAAACCCCTTCGCGATTTTCCGCTACGAGCTGACGAAGAAGCACGACGCGCGGCTGGACCTCAGGCTGGAGATCCAGGAGGGCATCAATCTGATTAAGGCGACGGCCGACCAGGTCGACGGCCATATCAAGCTGCAGCTCAAGCGTCTGATCGGCGAGCTTGAGGATGCCCCCGAAGCACGTCGGATCGAACTTCTCCTCGACCACGCAACGTCGGAGCTGATGACGAAGGCCGACCGCCGGCCGTTCCGCATCCGCTCGCAGGTCATGCCGCTCGATGCGGAGCGGCTGGGTGCAAGCTTTGCCAGCTGGTACTCGCTCTTCCCGCGCTCGCAGAGTGGCGACCCAAACCGCCACGGCACCTTCGACGACGTCATCGAGCGTCTCCCCGGCATACGCGAGATGGGTTTCGACGTCGTCTACTTCACGCCCATCCATCCGATCGGCGACACCAATCGCAAAGGCCGCAACAACAGCCTGAAGGCGGCGCCCGGTGATCCCGGCAGCCCCTATGCCATCGGATCGGAGGACGGTGGCCATGACGCCATTCATCCCGAGCTCGGCACCTTCGAGGACTTTCGCCGCCTCGTCGCCGCCTCTCATGAGCAGGGCATGGAAGTCGCCCTCGACTTTGCCATCCAGGCCTCCCCCGACCACCCGTGGCTGAAGCAGCACCCGGGCTGGTTCGACTGGCGACCCGACGGCACGATCCGCTATGCGGAGAACCCGCCGAAGAAATACGAGGATATCGTCAACGTCGATTTCTACGCCAAGGATGCCGTGCCCTCACTGTGGCAGGAATTGCGCGACGTGATCCAGATGTGGGTGGACGAAGGCGTCAAGCTCTTCCGCGTCGACAACCCGCACACCAAGCCCTTCCCGTTCTGGGAGTGGCTGATCGCCGACATCCGCTCGCGCCACCCGGACGTCATCTTCCTCTCCGAGGCCTTCACCAAGCCGAAGGTCATGTATCGGCTCGCCAAAATCGGCTTCTCGCAGTCCTACACCTATTTCACCTGGCGCAACGCCAAGTGGGAGCTCGAGCAATACATGCACGAGATCACCACGGAAGAGCCGAAGGATTTCTTCCGGCCCCACTTCTTCGTCAATACCCACGACATCAACCCGGACTTCCTGCAAAACGCCCCCCGTTCCGCCTACCTCATCCGTGCGGCCCTCGCGTCCACCCTTTCCGGCCTCTGGGGCATCTATAACGGCTTCGAGCTTTGCGAAGGCCGGCCGGACGCCAAGCGCAAGGAATATGCCGACAGCGAGAAATACGAGATCCGCGCCTGGGACTGGGATCGCCCCGGAAACATCAAGCAGGAGATCGGTCTGCTGAACGGTATCCGCAGGGAAAACCCCGCGCTTCATTCGCATCTCGGTCTCACGCTGCTCCCCGCTCAGAACGACAATGTCATGTTCTTCGAGAAGGCGAGCCCGGGCCGCGAGAACGTTTTGATGATCGCAATCAGCCTCGATCCGCACAATGCGCAGGAGGCGGATGTCGAAATCCCACTGTGGTCATGGAACCTCCCGGACCATGCAGCACTTTCGATGGAGGACCTGATCTCGGGTCACAAGTTCACCTGGACTGGAAAGTGGCAGCGACTGCGCCTTGAGCCCGGCCTGCCGTTTTCAATCTGGCGCGTGAGATAATGGAGAAGAGCATGGACAACCTGCAGGCGCAGGCCCAAGACACCAGCATCCAGGACCCTTTGTGGTACAAGGATGCGATCATCTACCAGCTGCACGTGAAGTCGTTCTTCGACGCCAACGGCGACGGTATCGGCGATTTCAAGGGGCTGCACGAAAAGCTCGATCATATCTCGTCTCTGGGTGCGACAGCGATCTGGATCCTGCCCTTCTTCCCGTCCCCGCGTCGGGATGACGGCTACGATATCGCCGACTACGGCGACGTCAGCCCCGACTACGGCACGATGGACGAATTCAAGGCCTTCGTCGATGCCGCCCACGCCCGCGGCATGCGGGTGATCATCGAGCTCGTGATCAACCATACCTCCGACCAGCATCCCTGGTTCCAGCGGGCGCGGAACGCGCCGGTCGGCTCGCCCGAGCGTGACTTCTACGTCTGGTCCGACGACGACCAGAAATTCCCCGAGACCCGGATCATCTTCATCGATACCGAGAAGTCGAACTGGACCTGGGACCCGGTCGCCGGCTCCTACTATTGGCACCGCTTCTATTCCCACCAGCCGGACCTGAACTTCGACAACCCCCAGGTTCTGGAGGAACTGCTCGACGTCATGCGTTTCTGGCTGGAGACCGGCATCGACGGCTTCCGCCTCGACGCGATCCCCTACCTGATCGAACGGGAAGGCACGATTAACGAGAACCTTCCCGAGACCCACGACATCCTGAAGAAGATCCGTGCGGCGCTGGAAGCCACCCACCCCGGCAAGATGCTGCTCGCCGAGGCCAACCAGTGGCCGGAGGACACCCGCGACTACTTCGGCGATGGCGACGAATGCCACATGGCGTTCCACTTCCCGCTGATGCCGCGCATGTACATGGCGATCGCCAAGGAAGACCGCTTCCCGATCACCGACATCATGCGCCAGACGCCCGAGATCCCGGAAAACTGCCAGTGGGCGATCTTCCTGCGCAACCACGACGAGCTGACGCTCGAAATGGTTACGGACGAGGAGCGCGACTACCTCTGGAGCACCTATGCCGCCGACAGCCGCGCGCGCATCAACCTCGGTATCCGCCGTCGCCTGGCGCCGCTGATGGAGCGCGACCGTCGCCGCATCGAACTGATGAACGCCCTTCTTCTCTCCATGCCAGGCACCCCGGTGCTCTACTACGGCGACGAGATCGGCATGGGCGACAACATCTACCTCGGCGACCGCGACGGCGTGCGCACCCCGATGCAATGGTCTCCCGACCGCAACGGCGGCTTCTCCAAGGCCGATCCGGCGCGCCTGGTCCTGCCCCCGGTCATGGATCCGCTCTACGGCTACGAAGCGGTCAACGTCGAAGCCCAGGCCGCCGATGCCCACTCGCTTCTCAACTGGACGCGTCGGATGCTGTCGCTGCGCGGCAAGCATCCAGCCTTCGGACGCGGCTCGCTGCGGTTCATGACGCCGGGCAATCGCAAGATCCTGGCCTACATGCGCGAGTACCAGGGCGAGACGATTCTGTGTGTCGCCAATCTGTCGCGGATTCCACAGGCCGTCGAACTCGACCTCTCGGAGTTCCAGGGCCGCGTTCCGATCGAATTGACCGGCATGTCGCCCTTCCCGCCGATCGGCCAGCTCACCTATCTCTTGACCATGCCTCCCTACGGCTTCTTCTGGTTCCAGCTGGTTGCCGAGGCTGATGGTCCCGCCTGGCGGACCGAACCGCCGGAACAGCTTGCCGACTTTGCCACGATGGTGATCCGTCGCGACCTGCACGAACTCCTCGAGGAGCCGCGTCTGGTCAACACCATGTCGCGCGAGATCCTGCCGGCCTATCTGACGAAGCGCCGCTGGTTCGGATCGAAGGGCGAGAAATTGAAGAGCGCCAACCTGGTCGCTGCAACGCCCCTACCCTTCGCCGGCAACATCCTGCTCGGTGAGCTGGAAGCGGAGCTGGAAGGCCGGACTGAAACCTACCTCCTGCCGCTTGCGGCGGCCTGGGACGAAACGCAGCCACCGGCGCTCGCCCAGCAGCTCGCATTGGCACGCATCCGCCAGGGCCGACGCGTCGGCTTTCTGACGGACGGCTTTGCGTTGGAGGCCATGGCCCGCGCCACCATCCGCTCGCTCTGTGAACGGTCGCAGATTTCGGGTCGTGCCGGCACGCTGGAGTTCATCGGCACCGAGCAGCTCGACGGCATGGGCATGACCGAGGACATGAACGTCAACTGGCTCTCGGCGGAGCAGTCCAACAGCTCGCTGATCATCGGCGACAAGGCGATGATCAAGCTCATCCGCAAGATCTTCCCGGGCATCCACCCGGAGGTCGAGATGACCCGCTACCTGACCAAGGTGGGCTATCAGAATACAGCTCCCTTGCTGGGCGAGGTTGCCCGCACCGCACCTGACGGATCCCGCTACACCCTGATCATCGTCCAGGGCATGATCCGCAATCAGGGCGACGCCTGGACCTGGATGCTCGGCAATCTGCGCCGTGGCATCGACGACATCCTGCTGACCGCAGGCGAGGAAGAAGCGGACGTCACCGAACAGTTCAAGCCGCTGGTGGATTTCGCAGGCACCATCGGCCAGAGACTGGGCGAGCTTCATCTGGCTCTGTCGCAGCAGACCGACGATCCGGATTTCCAGCCGATCACGGCGCGGCAGGAAGATACGGACGCATGGCGCCAGTCGGTTGCCGATCAGATCGGTTCTGCACTCGACATCCTGGTCGAGGAGAAAGGCAATCTCGATCCGGAGGTCGCCCAGCAGGTACAGCCGTTGCTGGACCGCCGTGAGGAACTGCTCGGCGCGGCCGGCAAGCTTGCCAGTGCCGGCATCGACACGCTGATGACGCGCCATCATGGCGATTTCCACCTGGGCCAGATCCTCGTTGCCGAAAACGATGCCTATCTCATCGACTTCGAAGGCGAGCCGGCCCGAGACCTTGCGGAACGCCGGGCCAAGTCGAGCCCGCTGCGCGACGTCGCAGGCTTCCTGCGCTCGCTGAGCTATCTCGCTGCAACGGCGGACCTCGAGCAGGATGTGATGGTCGATGCCGACCAGTCTCGCCGCCACTCGATCGTTTCGCAGTTCGGACGGGATGCGGAAGCGGCGTTCCTGGAGCGTTACAGGCAGGTGGTGGCGCAAGCCGGACCGCTGGCCATGGCCGACGGGACCTATCGCGCGGTGCTCGACCTCTTCCTTCTGGAAAAGGCGGCCTACGAGATCAGCTATGAAGCTCGCAATCGCCCGAAATGGCTACCAATTCCCTTGGGCGGCTTTTCGGAAATCGCAAAACGCCTCATGGAGAATGCGGAATGAACCTTGAGCGCGACGATCTGCTCGCCAATATCGATCACGCTGCCCTGCAGGCACTCGTAGAGGGGCGCCACGGCGACCCCTTCACGATCCTCGGTCGCCACCCCGTCGGCCAGACCAATGTGGTGCGTGCCTTCCTGCCGGGAGCCACGTCCGTGGAGGTGATCGACACCGAAGGTGATGGCGTCATCACCCCCATGGAACAGGTCTTCGGCGGCGGCCTGTTTGCCGCCGACATCGGAGGACGCGGTTCCTATCGCCTGCGGATCTCCTGGCCGGATGCGGTTCAGGAGACGGAGGACCCCTACTCCTTCGGCCTTCTGCTGGGCGATCTCGACCTTCACCTGATTTCCCAAGGCACCCACTACGATCTCGGTCGCACCCTCGGCGCTCAGCCGATGGACGTTGATGGGGTATCGGGCGTGCGTTTCGCCGTCTGGGCGCCTAATGCCCGCCGCGTCTCCGTCGTCGGCGATTTCAACGCCTGGGACGGCCGCCGGCACCCGATGCGGCTGCGCGGCTCCGCCGGCATCTGGGAACTGTTTCTCCCCCGGCTTGGTCCGGGCGAGCGCTACAAGTTCGAGATCATCGACTACAACGGCCATACGCTGCCGCAGAAGGCGGATCCCGTGGCGCGCGCCAGCGAGGCCGCGCCCTCGACCGCGTCGATCGTTGCCTCGAACGCCCCGTTCCGCTGGACGGATGACGAGTGGATGCGCTCCCAGGCTCCGGTCCGCGACGGCAGGGACGCCATGTCCGTCTACGAGGTGCATCTGGAATCCTGGCTGCGTGTTCCCGAAGAGGGCAACCGCAACCTGAACTGGATCGAACTCAGCCAGCGCCTCATTCCCTATGCCGCGGATCTCGGGTTCACCCACATCGAACTGCTGCCGATCATGGAGCATCCCTTCGGCGGCTCCTGGGGCTATCAGCCGCTTGGCCTGTTTGCACCGACCGGCCGCTATGGCACGCCGGAAGACTTCGCCTATTTCGTCGATCGCTGCCATGCCGCCGGCATCGGCGTCATCGTCGACTGGGTGCCGGCGCATTTCCCGACCGACGTCTGGGGCCTTGCCCGGTTCGATGGCACGGCCCTCTACGAACACGAGGACCCGCGCGAAGGCTTCCACAAGGACTGGAACACGCTGATCTACAACCTCGGCCGTAACGAGGTGAAGGGCTTCCTGATCGCCAGCGCGCTGGAATGGCTGGAACACTATCACGTGGACGCTTTGCGCGTGGATGCCGTGGCCTCGATGCTCTACCGGGACTACAGCCGCAATGCCGACGAGTGGATCCCCAACAAGTACGGCGGCCGGGAGAACCTGGAATCGGTGGAATTCTTCAAGCACCTCAACAGCATCATCCACCACCGCTGTGAGCATGCCTTCACCGTTGCCGAGGAATCGACGGCCTGGCCGGGCGTCACCGTACCGCCGGAACAGGGCGGCCTTGGGTTCGACTTCAAGTGGAACATGGGCTGGATGCACGACAGCCTGCACTACATGGAGGAAGATCCGGTCTACCGGAAGTATCACCACGGCATGATGACCTTCAGCATGGTCTACGCCTACTCCGAGCGCTTCATGCTGCCGATTTCCCATGACGAGGTGGTGCACGGCAAGGGCTCGCTGCTCGGCAAGATGCCGGGCGACGTCTGGCAGAAGCACGCCAACCTCCGCGCCTACTACGGCTTCATGTGGGCCCATCCTGGCAAGAAGCTGCTCTTCATGGGCTGCGAGATCGGCCAGGAAACCGAATGGAACCATGATGGCTCGATCGTCTGGGATCTGCTCGACAACCCGCAGCACGCCGGCGTGCAGCGGTTGATCCGGGATCTCAATCGCCTCTATGCGGCGGAACCGGCCCTCACCTATGGCGACATCAACCCGCAAGGGTTCGAGTGGGCGATCGGCGACGATGCGGAGAACTCCATCTTCGGAATGCTGCGCTGGCCGGAGGACCGCTCGTCCTGCGTGCTCGCCATATCCAACATGACCCCCATGCCCCGCCACGGCTACCGGGTCGGCGTTCCGGAAGCGGGCCGCTGGACGGAGATCCTGAACTCCGACGCGGGCGTCTACGGCGGCTCCAACCTCGGCAACTCCGAGGCCTGGAGCGAGGAGCATCCCTCCCACGGAAAGGCACAGTCGATCGTGCTGACGCTGCCCCCGCTCTCCACCATCTTCCTGCGCTGGAGCCGCGACTAGCTAAACAGACGGCGGCCTCTCAGCCGCCGTCTCCCCACAAGTCCCGAAGCGTCGCGCCGCCGAGAGGATCGGTTTCGGGAACGGGAAGCGTCTTCAAGATGCGCATCCCGTTTTCGCCCGCCTCGCTGCGCCGCAGATCCGGATCCTGCCCCGCCGGATAGGCGCCGATGACGAGGAAGTCGTCGCTGGCCGAAATCCTGCAGTGGCCTGTGCCTGCCGGCAGCACGAGGCAATCGCCTGCCTGCACCTGCAGCTCGCGGCCGCCGGGGCCACCCAGCACCACCCTCGCCTGTCCGCGCGCGATCCCCAGCACCTCGTGGGCGGTCGTGTGGTAGTGGTGATAGTCGAAGATGCCGTTGCGCCAGATGCCCTGCCAGCCGTTCTCGGCAAAGGTCGCTTCGAACATGTCCGCGAGGGACTCGTCTTCCGCAGAGAGGCCGCTGTGGACGATCACCGGCAGTCGCGGATTGTTCGGCACCCAGTCGTTTTCGGACAACAGGAAATGGTCGGTCTTCATGCAGAGGCCTCCTATGCTTCTTTGCCTTTAGCTAGGAGGGCGGCGGCATTCGACCAGGGTGCGGAGCGTCTACTCCGCGGCGCTCCTCGCCTCCAGCTCCAGCTCGTAGGAATACCCGTCGAGCATCTGGTAGGCCTTCTCGATGGTGGTGATCTGCGCCTCGGCCTTGAGAATGGCATCGGTGATCGAATCGCTGCGCGCCCGCATCATGCTGCCCAGAAAGTCCGTTTCGGGCTTCCGCCCGATGCGGTCCAGGTGATTGCGGATCCGGGCACGATGCCGCTCGAGCTCCAGGATGTGAAAGCGGACATTGACGATCTTGTCGGTGAGCTTGCGGCGCATGGCGGCCACCGGATCGAAGCTTCCCGGCTCGCGCTCGTCGAGGATGAAATCATTGATGAGCGTCTCGAGCACGAGCAGCCCCTCGAGGTCCTTCGTGTCGGCCAGCGTCGGGTCATAGCCGGTCTCGTCGAAGACCTTGCGCCGCACCGGATCGCAAAGCAGCTCATAGGAGGTCGTTAGTTTCGCGAACGCGTCCACGTCGCCACCGGTGTCCGGATGGGCGTTCTTCGCCCGCCGGCGGTAGGCGGTCTTGATCTGTGTGGCATCGGCATTGCGTGCAACACCGAGGGTGTCATATGGATCGATCAACGTGTCCCACCTGATTTTGCTCGGTCGTCATCCAGCCGCTATGGTTTAGAGCTTGGCGAGGCTTCGCTCAAGCCGAAACGGCTTTTTCCCCATCCAAGGCACCGAACCTAGCCGGGAGTTTGGGCGATATAGCGGCGGGCGATCAACCAGCAGATCAGCGCCCAGGTTGCGCCGGCACACCAGCCGCCCAGAACGTCCGTGGGATAATGGACACCGAGAAAGACCCTGCTTACCCCGATGAGGAAGGTCAGCAATACCGCCACGCCGATGGTGTAGATCCGGGTGATCCGCCCCGGTTCCGCCCGCGACAGCAGCGCGCCGAGCGTGAGATAGGTCACCGCCGAGAGCATGGCGTGGCCGCTCGGAAAGCTCAGGTCGTGGACTTCCACGAGATGAGGCACGATGTCGGGCCGGGGACGGGCAACACCCAGCTTCAGCGAAGCGCTGAGCACCCATCCGCCGACCACGGACAGGAAGGTGAAAATCGCGATCTTCCTGCGTCTGGCCAGAACGAGGTAACCTGTCACGAGCACCGTCATCAACGACAGGACGGTCGTGCCGCCGAGCGCCGTGATATCGTTCATCGCATGCGAGAGCCAGAAAGGCCCGATGGCCGTCCCGGGATCTTCGGCGCTGCGAAGCATCAGCAGGACGGTCTCGTCGAAGGCGCGTGTCTCGCCTTCGAGCACTTCTCCGGTCAACTGGAAGAACACGAAGAGGCCGCCCGCAGCCACGGCAAACAAAACAAGACTGATGGGTTCGAACGTCATGATCCGCTCGACGATCCTTCGTCCGACCCGCTGGTGGTAGGCCATCTGTAACTCCGTTTGCCGGTTGTCCGGCGATCTAGGCCATTGCTGCTGCGCGCTTGGCATCATCTAGGGTGGGTGCCCGCACAGTTCTATAGCGGGCTTCGATCAAACCATAGGCGCCGAAGGCGAAAAGACCGAGGGCCACGAAACCATAGAGGATCCGTCCAAAGGGAAGCTGGCGCACCCAGGCCATGGCGTCTGCCGTGCTTCCGGCCTGCCCCGGATCAACCACCCAGGCGGCATACAGGAAGAAGGTGCCGATGATAAGGAAGATCACGCCCCGCGCCGCCAGGCCATAGACGCAGATGAGATCGAGTGCGCGGTGCCTGGCGGGCGAAAGGTTCACGTATTTCAGATAACGCCGTTTGACACCCTTGAGGATCTGCACGACGCCACCGGCGATGATGGCAAGACCGACGGCCCCGACGAGATAGGGACCGAAGGCCTGCTGCATGAGCCAGGACGTCCAGCTCTCCTGGCTGCTGCCTGATCCGCCACCGATCGACAGCTGAAACGCCTGACGAAGCGCGAAGGAGGCAAGCCCCACGTGGGTGATCGCGCTGACGATCATGGCGGCACGGGTCAGATAGCCCTTGGCATTGCCGGGATGGCCGTCGGCGTTGAGGATGCCCTGTACCAGCCGCCAGACGATGAAGCCGATGAGGCCAAGTCCGATCAGCCCCAGCCAAATCCAGCCGAGCGGCTGCCGCAGGACCATCTGCAGCGCCGACTCCTGATCCGCCTGACCGCCTGAGAAACTGGACAGCAGCGCGATGCCGCCGACCAGCAGATAGACAACGCCACGCGCGGCATAGCCAAAGCGCGCGAGCCATTCGAACCTTACCTCATCGAGCATGGGGGGACCTCCGTTTCAGCAAAGCGAACGCGTCGGAACCAAGGCGGTTCCGGAAGCCGATGCTGCAAAACGATAAGGCCCGCCTCCTGAGAAGCGGGCCTTTGGTTTCAGCCGGAATGGCGAGATCAGCGGCGCTGGTTGTAGACGTCGACGCAGACGGCACCCAGAAGCACCAGCCCCTTGATCACCTGCTGATAATCGATGCCGATGCCGAGGATCGACATGCCGTTGTTCATGACGCCCATGATGAAGGCGCCGATCACGGCACCCGTGACCTTGCCGACGCCGCCATAGGCCGAGGCGCCGCCAATGAAGCAGGCGGCGATCACGTCGAGCTCGAAGCCGATGCCGGCCTTCGGCGTCGCCGTGTTCAGCCGCGCGGCAAAGACGAGCCCGGCCAGAGCCGCGAGCACGCCCATGTTGACGAAGGTGAAGAAGGTCAGCCGCGCCGTCTTGATCCCGGACAGGGCCGCCGCCTTCTCGTTGCCGCCGACCGCATAGATCTGCCGGCCGAAGATCGTCCTGTTGGTGAAGAAGGCGTAGCAGCCGATCAGGAGTGCCATGATGATCAGCACGTTCGGCATGCCGCGATGGGAGGCAAGCAGATAGGCCACATAGCCGATCACCAGGAAGATCGCGACATTCTTGGCGACGAAGAAGCCGAAGGGCTCCGTCTCGACCTCATGCAGGACCCGCCGCGAGCGGCCCTTGAAGTTCTGCCAGACGAGGAAGGCTGCAGCAGCGAGACCCACGGCGAAAGACGTGAGATAGACGCCGCTGCTGGACGATACGAACTCGGGAATATAGCCGGAGGACAGCTTCTGGAAGGTCGGATCGAAGGGGCCGATCGAACGCCCGCCGAGGACGGCGATCATCAGGCCGCGGAACACCAGCATTCCTGCCAGCGTGACGATGAACGACGGTATCTTGAAATAGGCGATCCAGAAGCCCTGTGCCGCCCCGATCAGGCCGCCGAGCGCCAGGCAGATGACGGCAGCCAGCACGAAGTTCAGGTCGTATTGCACCATCAGCACCGCGGCGATGGCGCCGATGAAGCCTGCCACGGAGCCCACCGAAAGGTCGATGTGGCCGGTGACGATGACCATCAGCATGCCGAGCGCCATGATCACGATATAGCTGTTCTGCAGGATGATGTTTGTAATGTTGAGCGGCTTCAGGATGACGCCGCCGGTGGCGAACTGGAAGAAGAGGACGATCGCCAGCAGCGACATCATCATCCCGTATTCGCGCAGATTGTCCTTCCAGAAGCCGGTGCCGCGCGGCGGCGCAGCCAGCGTGTTGGGCGGGTTAGTCATTCTTCCCTCACTTTGCGGCGCATGATGGCACGCATGATGTTTTCCTGGGTGGCCTCCTCACCGGCCACCTCGCCGACGAACTCACCTTCGTGCATCACCATGATCCTGTCGCAGATGCCGATCAGTTCCGGCATCTCCGAGGAGATCACGATGACGGCCTTCCCGGCGTCCGCCAATTCGTTGATGATCGAATAGATCTCGTATTTCGCGCCGACGTCGATGCCGCGGGTCGGCTCGTCGAGGATCAGCACGTCCGGGCCGGTAAACAGCCACTTCGACAGCACCACCTTCTGTTGGTTGCCGCCGGACAGCTTGCCGGTTTCCTGATAAACGTTGTGGCTGCGGATCCGCATGCGGGTGCGGAAATCCTGCGCCACCTTCATCTCATCGATGTCGTCGATGACGCCGCGTGACGAGACGCCGCCGAGATGGGCCAGCGAAATGTTCTTGCGGATGTCCTCGCCCAGGATCAGGCCCAGATGCTTGCGGTCCTCGGTGACATAGGCGAGACCCGCCTTGATCGCCCGGTGCACGTCCGACACATCGACGTCCTTGCCATGCAGGCGCACCTTGCCGGAGATGTTGCGTCCCCAGGAGCGACCGAAGATGCTCATGGCGAACTCGGTGCGGCCGGCGCCCATCAGCCCGGAGATGCCGACGATCTCGCCTGCCCTCACCTGCATCGAGACGTTCTTGACCACCTGGCGCTCGGAATGCTGCGGGTGGTAGGCGGACCAGTTCTCGACGTCGAAGATGACATCGCCGATCTTCGGGTCGCGCTTCGGGTAGCGGCTCTCCATGTCGCGGTCGACCATCCGCCGGATGATCTCGTCTTCCTGAACGACGCCTTCGTGGCAGTCGAGCGTTCCGACCGAGCGCCCGTCGCGCAGCACCGTGATGCGGTCGGCGACGGCCGAGATCTCGTTGAGCTTGTGCGAGATCAGGATCGACGTGATGCCCTGGGCCCGGAATTCCTTCAGGAGCTCCAGCAGGGCGGCGCTGTCCTTTTCGTTGAGGCTGGCGGTCGGCTCGTCGAGGATCAGCAGCCGCACGTCTTTCGACAGCGCCTTGGCGATCTCCACGAGCTGCTGCTTGCCGACCCCGATGTTGGTGATCAGCGTATCCGGCGTCTCGCTCAATCCGACCTTGGCGAGCAGGGCCTTGGTCCGCTCGTGGACGGCCGACCGGTCGATCACGCCGAAGCGCGACGGCGGGTTGGACAGGAAGATGTTTTCCGCGATCGACATCAGCGGAATGAGTGCCAGCTCCTGGTGGATGATGATGACGCCGAGTTCCTCGGAATCATTGATGTCGCGGAAGTGCCGCTCCTGCCCGTCGAGCAGGATGGAACCCTCGTAGCTGCCATGCGGATAAACGCCGGACAGCACCTTCATCAGGGTCGATTTGCCGGCGCCGTTTTCGCCGACCAGGGCATGAATTTCTCCTTCGCGAACGGTAAAGCTCACGTCGGAAAGCGCCTTGACGGCGCCGAAGGATTTGGAGATGCCGCGCATCTCGAGAATGGGCAATTGTTCGGCCGAAACCGCGGGTGCAAGCATCCGGAAACTCCGCTGCTGGGAAAAAAGGCGCCCGCGTCTTCGCAGGCGCCCTCAGATAGCTTACTTGATCTGGTCTGCGGTGTAGTAACCGCTGCCAACCAGGACTTCTTCCCAGTTGTCCTTGTTCACGACGACTGGCTTCAGCAGGTAGGATGGAACGACCTTGACGCCGTTGTCATAGGTCTTGGTGTCCGTCACTTCCGGCTCCTTACCGGTCATCACGGCATCGACCATGTCGACGGTGACGCTTGCAAGGTCACGGGTGTCCTTGAAGATGGTCGAATACTGCTCGCCTGCGAGGATGGACTTCACCGACGGGACTTCCGCATCCTGGCCGCTGACGATCGGCATCGGCATGTCGCCGCTGCCGTAGCCGACGCCCTTCAGCGAAGACAGGATGCCGATCGAGATGCCGTCATAGGGTGACAGGACGGCGTCGAGGCGCTTGTCGGAGTAGGTCGAGCTCAGGAGAGCATCCATGCGGGCCTGTGCCGTGGCACCATCCCAGCGAAGGGTGGCAACCTGGTCCATGCCGGTCTGGCCGCTGCCGACGACGAGTTCGCCGCTGTCGATCATCGGCTGCAGCACGCTCATGGCGCCGTCGTAGAAGAAGTAGGCATTGTTGTCGTCCGGCGAACCGCCGAAGAGCTCGATGTTGTAGGGGCCTTCCCTGCCGCTGGCCTTCAGGCCGTCGACGAGCGACTGCGCCTGCAGCACGCCGACCTGGAAGTTGTCGAAGGTGGCATAGTAGTCGACATTGCCGCTGTCGCGGATCAGGCGGTCATAGGCGATGACCTTGATGTCCTGATCGGCTGCCTGCTGCAGCACGTCCGACAGCGTGGTGCCGTCGATCGAGGCGATGACGAGAACCTTGGCGCCCTTCACGATCATGTTCTCGATCTGCGAGAGCTGATTCGGAACGTCGTCTTCCGCATACTGAAGATCGGTTTCGTAACCGCGCTCCTGCAGGACCTTCACCATGTTGTCGCCGTCGGCGATCCAGCGGGCAGAGGACTTGGTCGGCATGGCAACGCCGACAAGGCCCTTGTCCTGGGCGCCGGCCGGCGCGGCAAACGCCATCGATGCCAGCATCGCGGCAGTCGTCAGATATTTCAGCATTTTCATAATTACTCCTCCGAAAAGGCGGACGTCTTTGTCCGCTGAAATGGCTGGCGGCCCCCTGCCGCCAGCCTTTGCAACTCAGTGGTTGTCGCGCGGAATGCCTTCCGTTTGCGCAATCCGCTGGTATTTCACGGCGGGTTCGAGAACCGCGCCGGATTCCATCTGACCGACGATGCCACGCTGGATTTCCTGCCAGGGCGTCTGGTGCTTCGGATACTGATAGCCACCGTGGGCCTCCAGGGTCTGGCGGCGTTCGGCAAGCTCCTCCTCGGAAATCAGGATGTCGGCCGTGCCGCGACCGACGTCGATGCGCACGCGGTCGCCGGTCTTCAGCAGCGCCAAGCCGCCGCCCGCAGCCGCCTCCGGAGAGGCGTTGAGGATGGACGGGCTGCCCGAGGTTCCCGACTGACGACCGTCGCCGATGCAGGCCAGCGACGTGATCCCCTGCTTCAGGAGGTAGTCGGGGGCGCGCATGTTGACCACTTCGGCCGCGCCGGGATAGCCGATCGGGCCGGCGCCGCGCATGAAGAGGACGCTATGCGCGTCGATCTGCAGTGACGGATCGTCGATCCGCTTGTGGTAGTCCTCCGGTCCGTCGAAGACGACCGCACGACCTTCGAAGGCCTCCGGATCGTCCGGGTTCGACAGGTAGCGTTCCCGGAACTCCGGCGAGATGACGCTGGTCTTCATGATTGCCGAGGAGAACAGGTTGCCGCGCAGGACGCGGAAGCCGGCGCGCTCCTTGAGCGGCTGATCGAAGGGACGGATGACCTTCTCGTCCTCGATGATGGCACCGCGGCAGTTCTCGCCGATCGTCTTGCCGTTGACGGTCATCGCATCCTCGTGGATGAGGCCGTGGTTCATCAGCTGGTTGACGACGGCCGGAACGCCACCGGCGTGATAATAGTCCTCGCCGAGATATTCACCGGCCGGCTGCAGGTTGACGAGCAGCGGCACGTCTTCGCCATAGGTCTGCCAGTCGTCGACGGACAGCTCGACGCCCATGTGGCGTGCGAGACCGTTCAGATGGATCGGCGCATTGGTAGAGCCGCCGATCGCCGAATTGACGCGGATGGCGTTGATGAAGGCTTCCCTGGTCATGATCTCGGAGGGCTTCAGGTCTTCCTTGACCATTTCCACGATCCGGAGACCGGTCAGATAGGCAACCTCCTGGCGATCGCGATAGGGCGCCGGAATGGCCGCCGAGCCCGGAAGCTGCATGCCGAGCGCTTCGGCCAGCGAATTCATCGTGGTCGCGGTGCCCATGGTATTGCAGTAGCCGGTCGACGGTGCCGACGAGGCGACCAGCTTGACGAAGCCGGCGTAGTCGATCTCGCCCTTGGCCAGCAGTTCGCGCGCCTTCCAGACGATCGTCCCGGAGCCGGTGCGCTCGCCGCGGAACCAGCCGTTCAGCATCGGGCCGACCGACAGCGCGATCGACGGGATGTTGACCGTCGCCGCCGCCATGAGACAGGCCGGCGTGGTCTTGTCGCAGCCGATCGTCAGCACGACGCCGTCGAGCGGGTAGCCGTAGAGCACTTCGACAAGTCCGAGGTAGGCGAGATTGCGGTCGAGGCCGGCGGTCGGACGCTTGCCGGTCTCCTGGATCGGATGCACCGGAAACTCGATGGCAATGCCGCCGGCTTCGCGGATGCCTTCGCGCAGGCGCTTGGCGAGCTCCAGATGGTGCCGGTTGCAGGGCGACAGGTCGGAGCCGGTCTGGGCGATGCCGATGATCGGGCGATCCGACTGCAATTCCGCCTGGCTGAGGCCGAAATTCATGTAGCGCTCGAGATAGAGCGCCGTCATGTCCGCATTGTGCGGATTGTCGAACCAGGCCCGCGACCGCAGTCTGGTCGTCTCTCCGCGGGCATGGTCCGTTTCGGCAATTTCGGTCGAAGGCAGGTTTTCGGAATTTGTCATGGTCTACTTCTCACGCGTGGATGGGGACGAGGCGAGCGGCACGCATCGCTAGTCCTCGAAGGGTTCGACGGCATGCCGGCGTCCGAGCAGGAAAGCGTCGGCGACATGGACCAGCGGCGAGAAGTCCGCGTCGCTGCGGCCCTCCCCGACCAGCTGGACGAAATGCTTGTAGAGGTTCCGGTATTCCCTGTCCTCTTCGACCATCCGCTGCTCGCCATCGACGGTGAGCCGGCTGCCGCCATGAGTGACGACGACAGGCCCCTCTTCCGTGTCGATGCGGATGTCCCAGGTCTGCGGTCCGGTCTGCCGCCAGTCGAACTCGGCCGTCACGGCCATGCCGCCGACGGCTTCGAAGACAAGGCTCGCCGCAATCGGCGCTGCGCGGTTTTCCGGGAAGAACAGGTCCGAGCGAACGAGGTGGAACGGCACCGGCATGATCCGTGTCACGATCGACAGCGCATTGATGCCGGGATCGAAGACCCCGAGACCGCCCGGCTCCCAGATCCAGGCTTGGCCCGGATGCCAGTGGCGAACGTCTTCCTTCCACTCCACCGCGACGCTGCGGATCGTCCGCTGCGCCAGCAGTGCCCGTGTCGGCTCGACGGCAGCGGCTTCGCGCGAGTGCCAGGTGGCAAAAAGCGTCACGCCCTTTTCTTTCGCCAAAGCCTCCAGCGCATGGACCTCGGAAAGCGTCGCGCCGGGCGGCTTTTCCAGCATCACATGCTTGCCGGCCTCGATCGCGGCTCTTGCCTGCTCGAACCTGCCCTGCGGCGGCGTGCAGAGAGAGACGGCATCGATCTCTGTGTCGGAGGACAACAGATCCTGGATGTCGTTGAACGAGGCGACGCCGTCGAGCGTCGCATTGCGGCTCGCGACGGCAACCAGTTCGATGCCGCCGGTCGCCTCGATGGCACCGAGATGCTGGTCCCTGGCAATCTTGCCCAGTCCAACGATGCCGAGACGGATGCTCATGGCGCGCCTCAGAGCTTGCGGATGGAGACGGGTGCCTCAGCAGCCACCGTCAGCGTATTGACGAGCGGCAGCTTGAACGGCTCGGCAGCGATCTCGAACACATCACCTGGCTCGGTCTTGACGCCTTCCGAGAACGACAGCGTTGCCGTGCCGAAGAAATGCACGTGAAGGTCGCCGGGACGGCGGAAAAGCTCGTACTTGAAGTTATGGTGCTCGAGGTTGGCAATCGAATGCGACATGTTCGCTTCGCCCGACAGGAAGGGCTTTTCGAAGATCACCGCATCGCCACGGCGAACGCGCGACGTTCCCTCCACATGCGCAGGCAGATCGCCGACGATGAGCTCGGCGCCGAGAGCCGCCTGGCGCAGCTTCGAGTGAGCAAGCCAGAGATAGTTGCCCTTCTCGGTCACGTGGTCGGAGAACTCATTGGCGAGACAGAAGCCGAGGCGGAACGGCGTGCCATCGGGACCGATCATATAGATGGCGGCGAGCTCAGGCTCTTCCCCGCCATCGAGCGCGAAGGCGGGCGAAACCAGATCCTCGCCGGTGGCGCGCAGCTGCGAACCGTCGCCCTTGTAGAACCACTCCGGCTGCACGCCGACCTGGCCGTCCGCGGGCTTGCCGCCTTCGACACCCATCTGGAACATGCGCATGGAATCGGTGGGCTTTTCGGCAGACTGTGCCGCCTTGTGCATCTTGTCGCGTCCGTCGGCAGACCCGAGATGAGTCAGGCCCGTTCCTGCAACGAAGAAATGCGCCGGATCCGCGTGCGACACCGGGATCGTCAATCGTCCCTCGTCCTGCGCGCGCCGAAGATCAATGTCTTCCGCATAGCCGAGCGCATCGATGCGCTCCTGCAGGGACTGCCCCGCCTCGATGGCACCCATGGCCAGATCGTAGGTGGATGCGGCGTCGCGCACGACCCGTCCCGCACCGACACCATCCCAGGCAACAACCTTGACGCCGTCGCCATCACGCACTTGAAGAATTCGCAGCATTGACCCTCTACCCAAAGCACTTTCGGTAAGGCCGCACGAGGCGGCCATCTCCTCCCACCCCGATCATGCCGGAGAGAATATAATAGGATTATTGGAGCGATGGGGCCATTGTCAAGCGCACCGCTATCCCACCGACCGCACTCAAGTAGACATCTTTTATGCTGCTAAATCAGTAAGAAAACACCGAACAACTTGCCGGCTATACGATTTTTTTCAGACAACTCCTCAAAAACCCCCTTGCAAAAGTATGACAATATGGAAATGTTAGAAGGTCATAGGCCATCATCTTCTGGGAGGATTTAAGATGAAAAAGGCACTCGCGGCGTTTACCGTCGCATTTTCCGCATGTCTCGCATCCGGCGTTTCCGCACAGTCCCTGACCGTGGGCTTCTCGCAGATCGGCTCAGAGTCCGGCTGGCGCGCCGCCGAGACGACGGTCACGAAACAGGAAGCGGAAAAGCGCGGCATCGACCTGAAGTTTGCCGATGCGCAGCAGAAGCAGGAAAACCAGATTAAGGCGATCCGCGGCTTCATCGCGCAGGGCGTCGATGCGATCCTGGTTGCCCCGGTCGTCGCGACCGGCTGGGAATCGGTCCTGCAGGAAGCCAAGGAAGAAGAGATCCCCGTGATCCTTCTCGACCGGCAGATCGAAGCATCGGACGATCTCTACCTCACGGCCGTCACCTCGGATCAGGTCCATGAGGGCAAGGTCGCCGGCGACTGGCTGGTGAAGGACATCGGCGACAAGCCGTGCAACGTCGTGGAGCTCCAGGGCACCACGGGCTCCTCGCCCGCAATCAACCGCAAGAAGGGTTTCGAGGAAGCGCTTGCCTCGCATGACAACATCAAGATCACCCGCTCGCAGACCGGCGACTTCACCCGCACCAAGGGTAAGGAAGTCATGGAAAGCTTCATCAAGGCGGAAGGCGGCGGCCAGGATATCTGCGCCGTCTATGCCCATAACGACGACATGGCCGTCGGCGCCATCCAGGCCATCAAGGAAGCTGGCCTGAAGCCGGGCTCCGACATCAAGATCGTCTCGATTGACGCCGTTCCGGACATCTTCAAGGCCATGGCCGAGGGTGAGGCCAATGCGACAGTGGAACTGACGCCCAACATGGCAGGCCCGGCTTTCGATGTTCTGGAAGCCTACCTGAAGGACAAGACGGAACCGCCGAAGTGGATCCAGACGGAATCGAAGCTCTACACCGCCGCTGACGATCCGATGGCCGTCTACGAAGCCAAGAAGGACCTCGGCTACTGAGCCGAACCGTCAAAGGGGGGCCGGCACGCCGGTCCCACCGCCCTTCCTGAAGCATGACTGGGGCCGCATGTCGCGGCTCCGGTCGTCGGTCGCAGGACGTCACATGAACACCACACACACTCTTCTGGACGCTCGCGGCATCAACAAGAGCTTCCTCGGCATCGCCGCACTCGAGAACGTCGATTTTTCCCTGAGGCATGGCGAAGTCCACGCGCTGCTCGGTGAAAACGGCGCCGGCAAGTCCACCCTCATCAAGATCCTGACCGGCGTCTACAACCGCGATGGCGGCACCATGATGCTGGAGGGCACGGAGGTCGCGCCCGCCACGGTGGCGGAAGCCCAGGACCTCGGCATCGGCACCGTCTATCAGGAGGTGAACCTTCTCGAAAACCTCACGGTCGCTGAAAACCTCTTCCTCGGCCGCCAGCCGCGGCGTTTCGGGTTGGTCGACAAGCGGGAGATGCGCCGCCGCGCCCGCGCGCTGCTGCAGGATTACGGGCTGGACATCGATGTCGACGCCCTGCTGTCGTCCTACTCCGTCGCCATCCGCCAGATCATCGCCATCGCCCGCGCCGTCGACCTCTCCGGCAAGGTGCTCGTCCTCGACGAACCGACCGCGAGCCTCGACAGCCATGAAGTGGAGATGGTCTTCTCGGTCCTGCGAAAGCTGCGCGACAGAGGCCTCGGCATCATCATCATCACCCACTTCCTGAACCAGGTCTACGATATCGCCGACCGGGTGACGGTGCTCAGGAACGGCCGCATGGTCGGCACGCGAGAGATCGCGGGATTGCCGCGCATGGAGCTGATCTCGATGATGCTCGGCCGCGACCTGCAGCACATCACCCGCGACCATCACGCACTCGAAGAAACGGTGGCGGCTACCTCTGCGCCGATCCGCTTTGCAGGCTACGGCAAGCGCGGCAGCATCGCGCCCTTCGACCTCGACATTCATCCCGGCGAAGTGGTCGGCATCGCCGGTCTGCTGGGTTCGGGCCGCACGGAAACCGCCTTCCTGCTGTTTGGCATCGACCGGCCCGATTCGGGGACCGCGCATATCGACGGGGAAGCGGTGAAGATCACCTCGCCGGAAGCAGCCATCGCCCATGGCTTCGGCTTCTGTCCGGAGGAACGCAAGAGCGACGGCATCATCAGCGAATTTTCCGTCAGCGAAAACATCGCCCTGGCGCTGCAGGCGCGGCAAGGCTGGGCACGACCGGTGTCGGCACGCCAGAAGGCGGAACTGGCTGACGAGTTCATCCGTTCGCTGGACATCCGCCCCCCGGATCCGGACCGGCCGATCAAGTTTCTCTCCGGAGGCAATCAGCAGAAGGCGATCCTGGCGCGCTGGCTGGCGACAGGGCCGCGCCTTCTCATCCTCGACGAACCCACGCGCGGGATCGACATCGGCGCCCATACGGAAATTCTCAGAATGATCGAAAGACTCTGCGCCGATGGCATGTCGCTCGTCGTCATCTCGTCCGAACTGGAGGAACTGACGGCAGTCGCCCATCGCGTCATCGTGCTCGCCGACCGTCGCCACGTCGCGGAACTGACCGGCGGGGCGGTGACGGCCGACAACATCATGGCGGCGATCGCCGATCCGGCCCGTACGGAGGCCGCATGAAAAGCGCCCTCGCCCGCCGCCTGCGCCGCATCGCCCCGCAACTTGCGGCCCTGATCGTCATCGTCACCCTCGTCAGCCTGATCTCGCCCGGCTTCCTCAGCGTCACCTACCAGAACGGGCGTCTCTACGGCAGCCTGATCGACGTGCTCGTTCGCGGCGCACCGGTCGCGCTGCTGGCCATCGGGATGACGCTGGTGATCGCCACCCGCGGCATCGACCTCTCCATCGGCGCGGTCATCGCCATCTGCGGCGCGGTCGCCGCAACGTTGGTAACCAGCGGATACCCGCTGCCGGTCGTGATCTTCGCATCCCTCTGCGTCGGCCTCGCATGCGGACTGTGGAACGGGCTGCTTGTCGCCGTGCTCGACATCCAGCCGATCATTGCCACCCTGATCCTGATGGTGGCCGGCCGCGGCATCGCGCAGCTGATCACCGAAGGCGTGATCCTGACCTTCAACAACGAGAGCTTCGCCGCCCTCGGATCCGGCTCGATCGGCGGCATTCCGGTGTCCATCCTGATCTGGGTGACCGCGGCTCTGCTGGTCGGCCTGCTGGTGCGCCGCACGGCGCTCGGCTTCCTGATCGAGGCGACCGGCATCAACCGCCGCGCCGCCATGCTGGCCGGCATCCGCGCCCGCTTCCTGCTGTTCTTCGTCTATGCCGTCTCCGGCATCATGGCGGCCGTCGCGGGGCTGATCGTCACCGCCGACATCCGCGGCGCCGACGCCAACAATGCCGGCCTCTGGCTCGAGCTTGACGCCATCCTCGCGGTCGTCATCGGCGGCACCTCGCTGAACGGCGGACGCTTCTCCATCCTCGCATCGCTGATCGGCGCGATGATCATCCAGACCATCAACACCGGCATCCTCGTCTCGGGCTTCCCGCCGGAGTTCAACCTGATCATCAAGGCCGGCATCATCATCCTCGTCCTGACGCTCCAGTCGCCGGCAATCGGCACGCTGGTCGGCTTCCTGAAGCCCGTCCGGCACCCCGCCCAGACCGCAAAGACCGAGAGGACGGCCCGGTGATCCATACCCGCAATCTCCCCTTCGTCGCGGCATTGGCGATCTTCCTTCTCGCCTATCTGGCCTGCGTGCTGCAGTTCCCCAACATGCTGTCGACCCGGGTGCTCGGCAATCTGCTCACCGACAATGCCTTCCTCGGCATCGCCGCCGTCGGCATGACCTTCGTCATCCTCTCGGGCGGCATCGACCTGTCGATCGGCTCCGTGATTGCCTTCACCAGCGTCTTCGTCGCCTCCATGGTCGGCTCGCTCGGCGTCAACCCGATCGTCGCCTTCGCGGCGGTGCTGGCCATCTCCACCACCTTCGGCGCGTCCATGGGGCTGATGATCCGCTTCCTGTCGATCCCGCCCTTCGTGGCGACGCTTGCCGGCATGTTCCTCGCGCGCGGCGCCGCCTATCTGATCTCCACCCAGTCCGTGCCCATCTCGCATCCCGTGATCGACGCCATCCAGGGCTTCTACTTCCGCTTCCCCGGCGGCGGACGCCTGACCGCCATGGCCATGCTGATGCTCGTGGTCTTCGTCGTCGGCGCGTTCGTGGCCGGGCGCACCCGCTTCGGCGCCAATGTCTATGCGCTCGGCGGCAATCCGCAGTCGGCGGAGCTGATGGGGGTGCCGGTCGGGCGCACGACAATCGGCATCTATGCGCTCTCGGGCTTTCTCTCCGGTCTCGCCGGCATCGCCTATACCCTCTACACCTCGTCGGGCTATTCGCTGGCCACCGTCGGCGTCGAACTGGACGCGATCGCGGCGGTGGTGATCGGCGGCACCCTGCTCACCGGCGGCGCCGGGCTGGTCGCCGGAACCTTCGTCGGCATCCTGATTCAGGGCCTCATCCAGACCTATATCGTCTTCGACGGATCGCTGTCGTCCTGGTGGACCAAGATCGTGATCGGCATCCTGCTGTTCACGTTCATTGTTCTGCAACGGGCGATCGTGTGGTATTCGGACCGGAGACTGGCCGAAGGACGCCTGAAGGAGGCATGATTGGGACTGCTTGAAACCACGATCACCGGACGCAAGGGGCGTAGCAGCCATGCGCATGTGGTCGCGGAGCTTGGCAGCGCCATCGTCGCCGGACGAATCCCCGAAGGGGCGCTGCTGCCGGGCGATGCCGAGCTCTCCGCCCGCTTCGGTGTCTCGCGCACGGTCCTGCGCGAGGCCATGAAGACGCTGTCGGCAAAGCGCCTGATCGAAGCCAAGGCAAAGGTCGGCACCCGGGTCGTCGACCGCGCCAGCTGGAACTTCTTCGATGCCGACGTGCTCGGCTGGCGCTGCCAGTCCGGCCTCGATTTCGAGTTCATCGAGCATCTGGCCGAGATGCGCATGGCACTGGAGCCCGCCGCCGCCGCAGCAGCGGCCCGACGCGCCTCCAACGACGACATCGTCCAGCTCTATGCAATTGCCGCCAGGTTCGACGACCTCGCCCATACGCCGGAAACCATCGCCAAGGTCGACCTCGAGTTCCACCTCGCCATCGCCCGCATGTCCGGCAACCCGTTCATGCGCTCGGCAAGCGCCATCGTCGAGGCGGCGCTCGCCATCTCCTTCCAGCTCTCCTCCCCGGCCGCCTCCCCGGAAAAGATCGATGAAGTGGCGACCAACCATCTGCGCATCGTCCATGCCATCGCCTCGCGCGATCCCGACAAGGCGATCCACGCCATGCGCCATGTCATCGAGGTCGGCAAGAGCCGCATCCGCTCCTCGTTCGCCGCATCCGAACCGGCCCGCCACCTGGGCGAAGAGCCTGCGGCGGTCACCGCGTCCTGAGCCTGCCGGTCACGGCTGCGTCAGCTCCTCTAGGGTCACGGGGCGCAGCTGTCTTGCGTCGACGCCGACGTCGAACTGCCGCGGCACCGGCTTCAGCCGGCCATGGGAATGGCCGTGCAGGTTGACCGATTTCTTGCTCATCTGGTTCCAGGTCCGGAAGGCATAGTGGCAGAGCACTAGGAGCTGGTCGCCGAGCCGGATCTCGGCGTAGTGCTGGACACTGGCCCAGGCAGCGGCCTGCGTCACCGGCACCGGATCATTGTTGCCGATCACCAGATGCTTGCGGCCATTCAGGCGTGACAGCAGCAGTTCGGCGTCCTCGGTGCTGCGCGACGACATGACATCGCCCAGATGCCAAACCTCGTCGTCAGGCCCGATCGTGTCGTTCCAGGTCTTAATCAGGGCGGCATCATGCTCGACCATATTGGCGAAGGGACGGCGGTCGATGCGCAGGACGCGCGCGTCGCCGAAATGGGTATCACTCGTGAAGTAGATCATCTGTCTCCGAACGCTTCGCCCTGGCCTTTGATCCGGCGCGGATCGCCCGATCAAGTTTTATTAGACTTTGGTGGTGAACGACTCTTGTCGTGAATCACCGCCTCTGCCATGGTCGCGAGGACCTTAGAATCAACTAATAAGACTGACAGGCCAGTAGCTTATACATTGCTAGAAATGCTTCTGACATACCAGGATGAGGGCATGATCGCCCGATCCCGCGGTTTCGGCTTCGACACCAATCCCTTCCTCGTGAAGGAACGGCTGCCGCAGACCACGGGCGAACCTGTCGGCGACTGGCGCCAGAAGGCCGAAGCCTGGCTTTTCGGCTGGCTGCTGGAAAACGCCTGGACGACCGAATTCGACTAGCGCTCGCCCCTGCGGGCATCGCCAATTCGGCCACAGGCATCAGCAGCCCCCTGCGGACTCCGGTGGCCACGCCGCAGGTGTTTTGCACGCAATCGGACGCGTCTCAACTTGCGCCCGCCGATTTTATCAGGCTTTGCTAACACTCCTGCCGAAATTGCCGAATTGCGACGGAACCGCTCCGCGGCATGCCGCATTGACGCCGCAATGGCAGAATGCGGAGCAGAACGATGAGATCTCTTTTTTCCCTGGTGCTGGGCATCACGATGGCGGTGGTGCTGTTCGTCGGTGGCGTCGCCGCTGCGTCCTGGATCCTGGCCGAGCCCGCACCGCATCGCTTTGCGCATCTCGACGAGCGCCCGCTGTGGACCAACCGGCCCGTCGCGATCGATCCGCAGGCCCAGTCCTTCGAACGCATCGCCGCCGCTCCCGTGCCCCCGGTCTTCCTCGCCATGGCCGTCGATGTTCCCGACGATCGGAAGCCGCCGGTCGACATGGCGTCTGACGAAGCCACCTTCCAGAATGCCAGCCTCGACATGGCCACGACAGGCGCCATCGAGGACGCCCCGATGACGACCCTCGCCGGCACGCCGCATGCGCAATGGTGCCAGAGCCGCTACAACTCCTACCGCCTCGAGGACAATACCTACCAGCCCTACAACGGCCCCCGCCGCAGCTGCGAGTCCCCCCACATGGCGGGCGAGATCGCCCCTGACACCGCCCGCGCCGAAACCGTCTCCTACAGCGCAGGCGCCGAACGCCCCATGGTCCAGGCCGACAATTCGCACGTGAACTGGTGCCTGCAGCGCTATCGCTCCTACCGCCTCGAGGACAACAGCTACCAGCCGTACAATGGGCCACGCCGGGCGTGTGAATCGCCGTTTGGGTGAAGTTGCGGAAGGGCTAGCCAAAGTCGTTTCCGTCGTTCCAGCCGCAAGGCTAACCGTCATGGATCTGCTCCACACAACTGCTGGAGGTATAGTTGAAAGGTAACTACCGGTTCATCCCCTCCTGCTAGCGTTTCATCAGGGAGCTGTGGGGGACCAGATGAGACTATTTCTATTTCGCCTGTCGCTAAAGCCGCATCGGCAGACTGACATATTCCAGCGCCGCCAGAGTGACGGGTCTGCTCACACAAGAGAAACTTGGCTTCGAGAGCGACTTTCGTCACAAGTTGCATTCAATCACCGGCAGAACGATTTCTATTTCGTTCCTGAAGCGTCGGACACAGGGATACCTAGCGAAATCATCGTCGGCTGGATCGCGAGAACTCGGGCTGTTAACGAGAGAACGCCCCCTTGGGATGGCCTATCCCTGACAGAGCATGAATCTTGGCAGGCCGCGTTGATCATGATCGACCCTCGTCACCATGACGACGGGCAAAAGGTGGCGATGGAGGCTCGGCCAGATATTGGCAGTCCAGAAGCTATCCTAGTGTCTCTGGCAAGAGCCCTCTCTCCAAGTGTTCAAGAACCATTCTCGGTCACGGCTTTCCCCATAATTGAGGAACGCTCGTTCGCGCGGTTCGCCTCGGAACACGAAGAGACTATTAAGACCATCACCTACGAGGCCTCTGTTCCGAACATGTTCGGCGGCGCTGATGACTTCTCTGAGGAAATGCGTACTCTTAGAGATGAGGCCAACGTTTCTAAAGTGAAAACGAGGCTCGAGAGTGACGGTACTATCGACATCAAAGCCACTCGCCTCACAGAGATCGCCAACCATGTCGAGAAAGGTGGCGGTAAGATAAAAGCCACGACAACCGACGGATCGACCTACAACTCAGATGAGCATGCTGCCCATGAAGATGTCGATACGGGAGGAACGGAGTCAGAGAAGAGCGACTTCTGGTCGAGAGTTCGTGCTGCCCTCGACAGGATCTTCTGATGGGTAGAGCTCTCTCCTACACGATCCTCTTTGTCTCCGCTGTCGGGCTGACTGTGATATCCGTTGCGGAGCCCTCTTTCCTGTCGGATTCCAACGGTTTCCTGAAGAACTTTGTCAACGAGAACATCCTCAACATGCTAGGGGTCATTCTTGCCATCACCCTAGCATCCGTTGCTAACATCCATCTCGCGTTCAACAGGATTGAGGAGCGATATGAGAAGCCGCTCGGCCTTGCAAAGTCGAGAACAAATCTCAAGAAGGCGGCGTATTGGTTGATAGGCATATTTGTGGCGGGCTGTATCATCGTGGCAGTCAAACCCGTGGCAGCGGTAACCGAGGTGGGTCAAGCAATATTCAATTCCGCTGCGCTCCTAATGCTGATCTGGCACGTCCTGATCCTCATAAGCCTTACGGAACTTGTCTTCAAAATCGGTCCAGAGCATCCTCCAGGTCCGAAATGATGGAAATATGCTAGCGCTTTTCAACTAAGCATGTGGGCCGCCACAAACGTCTGATCTAGCGGCTACCAGGATTCAACGACTTAGCGCCGTGGCCGCCGCAACCGTTTGACCTCGCCGCCACATACCTCTGTTCCAGAAGGGGTTCACCGCCACATACCTCTGAACAGTTCCGCATGGGGCTGGAAACACAGCCAAAATTGGCGAGATATCGACGGCCGCGATCTGCGATGATGGCGATGATCGAAATCGCTGATGTCGCTGCTTCAAATATAAAGCTGCTAGCTTCCTCGTAGCTGACCGCCGATGCTGAAGATTCAAACGCGAGTGCTAGCGCTGCCCGAGCGGGTTGCTCGGAGTAAGGTCACTTGACTGATCGTTAGGCCGTCGACCACCATCGTGCATGGGTGGGTATGGAAGATGATGCTATTCAAAAAATTCGCTGACCAAGTCCTGAGAAAGCAATTTGCAGCAGCTCGGCACACTGTGCTCGCCGAGCTTCGCTCACTTGTGGCGACGCGAGGCGACATCATCGAATTCGAAATAACGCCAGGGCCAGCAGGACTGGACGCCCTCTGCACGTCTCAAAAGAAGATATGGCGCGAAGACGTCCGGTCCGAGTTCGCTCGGTTATGCGGATTTTCCATTGCAGCGGTATGTCTGGCATGCGTGGCTGTGCTTTCGATCGTCAGGCTTGATGGAGCGGTGGTCCGTTGCGCCGCGATCATAGCTCTCGGTGTCGCAATCTACTGGGTGCAGGGAAAGCTATGGAGGTCCTGTTCGGGGCTGCGAACAAAGGTGAACCAAGGGTACAAGTCTGCTTCACTGGACGTGTTCACGAACCACGGCAGGAGCATATGGCTTGTGGGTTCACGCGGGGTGTACGTTGCCCTGAATGCCGTTGACCATACGGCCCCCCAATGTGAGTTCTTGCCATTCCCCGAGATTGGGGACGTAACTATCTCGCGGTTCGAAGGTGAGACGCTTGTGTCACTCTGGTCATCGGCCGGTCGTTTGGTGAGAGTGATGATCTTTCCGGGGCAGACTATCGACAACACGCCAGACTTAAATGGACTTGTTACCCGCGCTCACCGCAGTCCAATGGTCGAGATCGGCGTTGCGACTGCGTGACCGATCCTCATCAGTGATATGATTACCATTGTACACTTTGCTGATGGCCTCTTCATCAAGGCTATATTCCGTCAGAAGCGCATCAAGAATTGAATAGAATGCGACGCGACGCTGGTGAATTTCTTTGCCGATCTCAATCAGCGTTGAACGTGGAAGAATCGCTTTGATAGGACTCGCCCGCATCGCTAGGGCCATGTCGCTTCGACCAAGAACAACTACGCCCAATGTTGACCCAGCTCCATCTTTCGCGCTTCGGAGCTGCTGGACATAGGCTTCGACATTGAAAGACTTGGAGTGCTTGTCATGCGAACGCATGTAGGCATTCCCTGCCCATCCCGATAGGTAAACCCAAAGCCTCTCGGATCGGCTTGCACGAGAGAGATCACATCTTACTGCTGCGTCTATGTCATCGCCCGTCTGGATACTCGCCCGTGCTACCGTGATGCCCAGTATGCATGCAACGAGGCAATGACCTCCCTCGTGCGCCGCGCGGCGTACCGTGTCACTCGATCTATCCATCCCCCAACCCCAACTGAGATCATCACCATCAAACGGCTTACAGGACCTGGATATCGTACAGACGTTTAGCGAGAGGTATGCGGCAGTCCCTAAGTGCTCCCTGTAATAGTGAAACTAAGCCCAAAAGTCGGGATTGGAGTTGTCGTACCGAATTGTGGAGGACCCGCATAAGGCAGTCAGGCGAACTTATCGGGCAATGTAACAGTTATTGGCATCTTGAATTGACCTCTCCCTGGTGGCGACCTTGATCATCGTCTCCTGCCGCAGCCGCCCCGGATCGCGTCGCAGCTCTCTTACTGATAGAAACGAAGGCCCGGCATCGGCCTGATCCAGAGTTCCGGGAATTCGCACTGGAGGAAAACGCAAAGGGGGATCGTAGTGGAGCTTGGTCTACGTCCTGGTTGAAAGGTGTTTTTCTCGCACATTGACCAAGCTTGATCGGGAAACCCGAAAAATGCCACTACGACATTGACGGCAAGGATGCGCCAACAGTGACTGAAACCACCGGGCCACCTCGGCCTGCAACGTCGACTTGATCTGAGGTTGGGGGCGGGTCTGGCTTGAAATAAATTGATCTTTGTCATACAGGTCGCTCTGTGATCTGGCTCATCCTCCCCGAAAGAGTGCTGAAGTTGCCAATTAAGCTAATCGTGATCCTGGCGCTGTTGCTGTGGCCGGGATTCGTAATGGCCGATATGTTCAAGATTCCGCTCTCCCTAACCGGTGATTACGCAGGTGCCTTCCTGGCAGGCTTGTTACTTTTTCACTTCGCATACTGGCCATATACTGTGACTGTGCTTATCGTCGGAACCATCTGGCTGTCCTTCAAATCAGACCGCCCACCATCTGGAAAAAGGGAAAAACCTGCTTCAAAGTTGCCTGAGTATGCCCAGCGTTGAACCCCGTGACGTCTTCTAGTGGACGGCCTGTGAAATCAGGAAAATCAACGGAGAGCCTGAAAAAGGCGTTGGGCGAGCTGCGCGTGATTACCGATCTCGATGCTCTTGAAGAGTTGCTAGAACAGATAGAAATCTGCCTCCAGGCAAAGCAAAAAGTAGCTTTCGCGGCTCGGCGTCAAAAAGACGGCCTCGAGATTGCCGAGTTGAATCTGGAGGATGATCTGCCGACCAGCGAGGAATTCGAATGGGTTCGCCCTGATCAGGCGGTGATCGCAATCAAGCCGCTGACGCCGTGAGACGGCTCGCTCTACGGCAGAGTATTTTCTCGCGACCAACAACCAAAGGATGCTCGGCTAGCAACGCGCTTCTCCGGCCGCCATCTTCTTCGGTTTCCCTGAGATGGCGAACTTCGTTTTCATAGGCCAGCACCTGAGCGTGTTGTTCGTCAGAGCCTTGAATTGCAACCAGCTCCTGGGCCTGATGCAACCAAGCCCCCATGTAATCCAGGTCTCGGATTTCCAACCCGAGCCTCAGGCACCTTAAACAGTTTGCGATTGCTCGCGACGGTTCCGATTTATCGAGCATGGGAGGACCTCCAAACCTGATGGTGGTCCCAACGTAAGCGACAAGCAGACCCCATCTGGCGAAGCAGCTTAGCGGTCGGCT
>JOKI01000016.1 GCA_000722615.1 Pseudorhizobium pelagicum
AGGAACAGCCGACGGTGCGGACGATAGTAGGCGGCGAATCGGCGAAGGATATCGGTCATCTGTCCTGCTTTGATGGCGTCACCTCGGCGCACTCACGCCGGCGCCCTGCGGCTCAGCAGCCACAGGAGATAGGGACCGCTGATCAGGGCGGCGAAAAGCCCCAGCGGGATCTGATAGGGATAAATTACCAGCCGCGAAAGCCAGTCGGCAGCAATCAGGATCGCCGCCCCGAGGATCAGCGATGCAGCAAGCTGATGCCCCGGCCGCTGGAACCCCGCGATCCGCGCAAGATGCGGCGCGACCAGCCCCGTCAGGCTGAGCGGCCCGACGATGAAGGAGCCCGCCGCCGTCAACAGCGCCGCAAGCACGGCAAGCGACAGCCTCGCCCTGGCGACGGAAAGCCCGAGCGAACGCCCCACCTGCGCGCCGAGCGGCAGGAGCGCCAGCCAGCGCCCCGCAAACAGCAGCGGCAGGACCAGCAGGGCCAGCGCGGCCATCGCAACGCCTGCCTGCAGCGGCCCGGCAGTGTTGGTCGACCCGGAAATCCAGGTGAGCAGGATGAAGCTGCGCATGTCCCCCTGCGCCAGCACCAGCGTGATCAGCGCCATCGAAAGGGCGCCCAGCGCGACGCCGGCCAGGAGCACCCGCTCCGGCGAAAACCCGGTGCGCGCTGTCAGTGCCATGATCAGCAGAAAGCTCGCGAGCGCCCCGAGCGCCATGCTGGCCAGCATGACCGGCAGGGAGGGAAACGCGACCAGGAACAGCGCCACCGTCAGCCCGGCGCCACCCCCGGCACTGACGCCCAGAACCTCCGGGCTCGCCAGCGGATTGCCGGTGATCCGCTGCATGATCAGGCCTGCTGCGGCCAGCATCGCCCCGGCGCCGCCCGCCGCGATCAGCCGCGGCAGCCGGAACGGCAGGAGGCCATGGAGATCGCTGCCGAGACTGACCGTCAACCCGGCCTCGGTGGCGCCGACGACGGTGGCCAGCACGAGCAGCACGGCAAGGAACATCACCAGCAGCATGATCCCCCTGCCCGGCCGCGACAGCCGCCGCCCGGGCAGGACGGCCGCGATCTTCGCCGTCAGAACGCTGCGCACCCGCGGCAGAAGCAGGAGCAGCAGCGGCCCCCCGAGCAGCGCGGTCGCGGCGCCGGCCGGCGCGAGATCGGAGAAGCCCGGCCCAAGCAGCTGCATCAGCCCGTCGGCGACGAAGAGCACCCCGCCGCCAATGACGGCGGCACCACCGACCACCTCGCCCGTGGTGCGCGCCCCGCAGTAGCGGGCAAGCGCCGGCGCGACGAGCCCGAGGAAGCCGATCACGCCGACGATCGCAATCACGGACGCCGCCAGCCACACCGCTAGCGCCAGCACCGTAAGACGGATGGCATGGATGGAAACGCCCAGGCTGCGCGCGGCGGCATCGTCCAGCGACAGCACCCGAAGTGGCCGCATCAGCACCAGGGTCGCGATCATGCCGACGATCAGGCGGGGAAGCAGCGACAGCGCGCCGCTCCAGTCCTGCTGGCTGAGCGCGCCGGACCCCCAGATGAAGATCGACATGGCATATTCGCCGCGCGCCAGGACCACGGCCACGCTCGCCGCCGAGGCGACCATCGTCACGATCATGCCCGACAGCGCCACCGTCACCGGGTCCAGCTGCCGCCGCCAGCTGAGCGCCAGCACCAGCGCCAGAGCCCCGACGCCGCCGGCAAAGGCGGTCACTTCGCGCGGCAGGACCAGCAGGCTGGGCGAAAGGCCGAGCGCCACCGTCAGCGCCAGCTGCGCCCCGGCGGCAATCCCCAGGGTGGAGGCATCCGCGATCGGATTGCGCAGCACGTGCTGCAGCAAGGCACCCGAAAGTCCGAGCGCGGCCCCGGCGAGAACGGCGACGACTGCCCGCGGCATCAGGCTGTGCCAGAGAAGGATGGAGCGCAGCGCCTGCGCCGCGGCGGGCGGCCCGGGAACGGCTGGCATCAGCAGCACCAGCAGCAAGAGCATCCCCAGGCATCCGGCGATGACCACCCCGCCACCGATGGCCAGCCTCTGCCGTGACGGTGCGGTCATTTCAGTCGTTGCGGGCATGCAGCAGCCCTTCCGTCAGCAGATCGGCAAAGCGTGCGGCCGCCGGCAGCGCGCCATAGGGATTGACCGAACCGAGCGTGAGCACGCGCCCTGCCCTCACCGGCGGCAGCGCGTTCCAGAAGGCGCTGGCCGACAGCGTCTCCGGCACGTCCGCCGGATGCGGCGGAATGAGGAGGATCCAGGCGTCCGGCATCGTCGCCAGCGTCTCGATGCCGATCGGCGCCATCGCCGAATAGGCGGTGGCACCCGCCCATGCATTGTCCAGCCCGAGCCGCGCCAGCACCTCTGCGAACATGCTGTCGCTGCCGAAGACGCGGTAATGCCGCGCATCGCCGAGATTGATCGGCAGCATGGGCCGACCATCGCCGCCGGACGCGAGGATCTGCCGCTGGCGCTCCAGCTGTGCCTCGGTCGTTTCCACCAGCTGCCGGCCGGTCTCCAGACCAAGCCGCGCGCCCATGGCGCGGGCCGCCTCCGCCGCAAGAGCGAAAGGACTCTGACCCGGCACATAGACCGAATGCGTCTCCACCGGCGCGATGCGGCTCAGCGACGGCGCGCTCGAGGCGTAGAAGTTGGAGTTGAAGATCAGGTCAGGCCGGGCGTGGATCAGCGCCTCGAAATTGGCCGTGCCGCGCAGGCCGAGATCGCGGACCTCCGCCGGCACCGGCGGCGTCACCGCGACCTCGCGGAACTGCCGCAGCTCGGCACCGGCAACGACATTTGCCTTCATCGCCAGCAGCGTTTCCAGGAGCGCCCAGTCGAGGGTCGCGACGCGCGGCCCCTGGACTGTCGGCGCGGCATGCATGGCAGTCGGCACCGCAAGTACTGCGGACAGTCCCGCGAGAAGATGCCGCCGCGTCCATGGAGAGGGTGCAGCGCTCACAGCAGATAACTGACCGGTTGCCGGCGATTGGGATGCCGGAACACCCCCATGCCGACGCCGAAGATGCGGGCCAGCGCCTCCTCCTGCATGATCTCCTCCGGCGTGCCGCTCATCAGCACGCGACCGCCGTTGAGGGCGGTGATCGTATCGCAGTAGCGGGCGGCCAGATTGATATCGTGCAGCACGACGATCACCGTCAGCCCGCGCTCCTCGGCGAGCGTGCGCACCAGCGAGAGGACGCCGGCCTGGTGGGCGAGATCGAGCGCCGAGGTCGGCTCGTCCAGGATCAGGCATCGGGCGTCCTGGGCCAGCATCATGGCAATCCAGGCGCGCTGCCTTTCGCCGCCGGACATGCCGTCAACCCGCCGGTCGGCGAAGGTCTTCAGATCTGTGCGGGCGATCGCCCCCTCCACCGCCCGCCGGTCGTCGGCGCCGAAGCGGCCGAGCGTCCCATGCCAGGGAAAGCGACCCAGCGTCACCAGTTCGCGCACCGTCATGCCGTCCGCACCGGGCGTGAACTGCGGCATGTAGGCGACGTGACGGGCAAAGGCGCGATTGCTCCACGCCCGTGCCGACCGGCCGTTCCAGGCAATCTCGCCGGAGCTCGGATCGATCTGCCGCGCGATGATCCTGAGCAGGCTGCTCTTGCCGGAGCCATTCGGCCCGACGAGCCCACAGACCCGTCCGGCACCGACATCGAGGTCGATGCCGGAGAGGATCGTCTTGCCGTCCGCCGCGAAGCCGATGCCTCTCAGCGACAGGAAACTCTCCGGCACGCCCTGCTCAACCATGTATATCCTTGCCTACCACGTCTTGCTCAGCTTGAACGTCACGGTGCGCGCCTCGCCGTAGCCGCAGGCCCCGACGCCGCCGCAGCTTTCGACATAGTCCTTGTCGAACAGGTTCGCGACATTGAGGGAGGCGGTCCAGTCGTTCTTCTGGTAGCGGATCGCCGCGTCGACGAGCGTCGCATCCGGCACCTTGAGCGTATTTGCCTCGTCGGCGAAGGATTCACCCTTGTAGCGCAGTCCGGCGCCGATGCTGAGCCCGTTGAGCGTCTCGTTGGTAAAGGCATAGTCCAGCCACAGCGAGGCCGTCACGTCGGGGACGATATAGGGCGTATTGCCAACCAGCGCCGGGTTCGGTGCGTTTTCCGTCACCTCGACATCCGCATAGGTGAAGGAGCCGAGCATGCGCCAGTTGTCGTTGAGGTTGACCTTGCCCTCGAGCTCGACGCCCTGCGAGCGGACCTCCCCGAGCTGGTCCTGCCAGGGCGCAACGGCCACCGAGACGACGTTGTTCTGCTTGTTGATGTGGAAGACCGCGGCCGTGAACGAGGCATCCAGGAAGCCCGGCTCGAACTTGACGCCCGCCTCGAACTGCTCTCCCTCTTCCGGCACCAGCGGTCCCTGCAGGCCCATACCCACCAGCGGGTTGAAGAAGGTCGCGGCGCTGACATAGGGCGTCACGCCGTTGTCGAACTCATAGGCAAGGCCGGCACGGCCGCTCCATGCCCCCTGCGAGCTGTCGTAGTCTTCGTTCGCCGCCAGCCGGTCGTCCATCTGCGTGTGGACGAAGTCGTAGCGGCCGTTCAGCGTGACGATCCAGCCGCCGCCGAAGCGGATCTGGTCCTGGGCGTAGAGGCCCAGCTGGTTCATCTTCAGCTCCTGGTCGTAGAGCGGGTTGAGGTTCGGCTGCGGCAGGCCGTAGACGGGATTGGTCGGGCTGATCGAACTGGCGCCGAACAGCGAGTTCTGCACGTTGTCGAGCCGGTAGTAGCGGTAGTCGATACCGGCCCGCACGGCGTGTTCGGCGCCGCCCAGATCGAACCTGTTCTCGACCCGGTTGTCCCACGCCACCGTATCGGCCGACGTGTCGCCCTCGAACCCGATGCGGTTCAGCGCGTAGTAGCCGGGGTCTGCCGGATTGGTGGTGTTCACATAGAGATAGGGATACGGGCCGGTCTCGTATTTGTCCAAATGGCCGTAGCGGAAGTTGGAGGTGACGTTCCAGCCGTTGTCGAACGTATGATCGAACTCGAAGCCGATCATCTGCTGGTCGTATCGGCCCGTGTCGAGATCCGGCTCGCCGAAGAAGGCCTCGCGATCGATGCGCCCGAAGGGAGCGTCCACCACCGTCCCGACATAGGGCAGGAAGCCGTTGCTCGAATGCACCTGGTCGAGCGCGCCGGCATAGCCCCACAGCGTCAGGCTCGTCGCATCGTCCGGCGCGATCGTCAGCTGCGGCATCACGAAGCCGCGCAGGTCTTCGGAATAATCCGAATAATTGTCGCCGCCGGCGATCTTGCCGGTCAGGCGATAGCTCATCGTCCCGTCTTCGCGGACTTCATCGGAGAAATCGAAGCCGAAGAAGGCATTGCCGTTCGAGTTGATCCCCGTCTCGGTCAGGTAGAGCGGATCGTCGGTTGGCCGCTTGCGGATCATGTTGACGATGCCGCCGGCATTGGCGCCGCCGTAGAGAACCGACGCCGGTCCCTTCAGCACGTCGACCCGCTCCAGCATGAAGGGATCGATCTGGAAGCCACCGAAGCCATAGCTGAACAGGTTCAGGTCATCGAAATAGACGCCGGTCTGCGTCGCGTTGAAGCCGCGGATGAAATACCAGTCGGTATCGGGGTCGCTGCCATAGGGCTGCGCCACCACACCCGGTGTATAGCGCAGGAGTTCGTCCACCTTGTTGGTGATGCCGCGGTCCTGGAATTCCTGCTGGCCGATGACGGACACCGACTGCGGGATCTCGCTGAGCGGCGTGTTGCCTTTGGAGCCGGCCGACGAGGTCTTGGCAACATACCCCCTGACCGGCGCGACGGCGGACGGACTGCCCTGCCCCTCAATCACGATCGTCTCGAGTTGCGTGTCCTGCGCCAGAGCCGGGACGGCTGCCGTCATCACCGCCATGGCCGCCCCTGCCTTCAACAGCACCTTCATCGCCTTCAAATCACTCATCGTCTTCGTCTATCCCCGCCTCTGCCGCAGTCCCTGGCCGCACCTGAAAACTAAAGATGAGCGGCTAACTCATCTTTATGATCCGGGCTTGAACGTATCTGCGACTTTTGAAGGATCCCGGCAAAATCTGCGGTTTTTCGCCTTATTTGTGCGCCCTGCGCCAATGCGCAGGCGTCGCCCCAGTCATCTGCCGGAAGATCCGCGTGAAATGGGCCTGGTCGGCAAAGCCCGTTTCCGCGGCCACATCGCTTAAGGACTTGTCATCGGACAGGAGCAACTGCTGCGCGCGCTGGATGCGCATCCTCATCTGCCATTGATGGGGAAGGGTTCCCGTGGAGGCTTTAAACGCACGGCTGAAGTGGGACTGCGAAAGTCCGGTCAATCCGGCCAGCTCTTCAAGACGGATGCTGCGCAGGCAGTTGCTCTCCATGAATTCGAGCGCCCGCCTCAACTGCCAGGAGGCCAGGGCGCTGCGCTGCCGCGGCACCGCAGGACCGAGCTTCATCGCGTCGATGATCAGCGCCAGCGCCAGACTGTCACCGTAGAGATCGTGCAGGGGTCGCGCGGTGACGCATTCGGTTGCAATCAGCTGACCCAATGCGACGATCCTTGGGTCACTGAAGAGCAGGCGCGGTTCAGCAAGGCGCCTTGGATCAAGATCCTCACCAAGTCGCTGCAAAAGTGTCTGGGCGTCAAAATGCAGATCGAGATGACGCATGTATCGAACACCAATGACGTCAACCCAAAGATCCATCCCCGCCGGCACGTAGGATATCGGCCGTTGATAGGGATCATGCGGCAGAGCTGCGCCATTGGCGGTCATTTTCACCAACGGACGGTCATCGCCCTCCACATCCAGCAGAATGAACAGCCGCGGATCCTGGGCAAGGTAGTAACCCCCGGCGTAATGCGTACATTGAACCTCGGTCAGGTCAGCGATGATGCCATTCCATTGGCGGCTGTGAATCTTGCCCACCACCTTGAAGCCGTCGATACGATTGTTCATTCGGGGCTGAAATGTCACCGTGGAGGCCATAAAGTGGAGTAACAGGTGAAGCTTTCATGCGCGAGTGCGAGAACCGTGTCAATGGAAACACGCGTTGCTGGCCGCACCTGGCTGCGGCAACGCGCCCAGACGCGAGATCGGTCTCGACGGCGACGCGATTTTCCATGTGGTCCTGCGTTGCCATCTGGCCGGGCTCGATCTGGGGAACGACCGTGGCATTGGCCAGCCACATCGCATCGACGTCCGTTGGCTTGGGCTGGCCCGCCGTGCCTTGGGCAGCGTCAGCGATGGACTGCGGGGATTTCATGGTGGGGATCCGCTGACTGCGACGGTCTCGAAGGGATAGGAGAACGAGAGGTTGCGCTGTCCCTGGACGGTAGCGGTGAAGCCAACTCCGGCCATGGCTCGCGGCTCAACACAATTGTTTTGTGGACGCTGTCGGGAACCGAAGGCGCTACACGTCTTCAACTCGTTCATTCGGGATCCGTCGTGTCGAGGAAAGACCACGCGCATCAGGATCTGGGTACAGGTTGGAAGGCCTGCCCGGACCGGCCGGCGGGCGTGGCGGTCGAAGAGGACAATGCCGGCACGTTGAGCGACGTTGTTGGAGCCGGGTCGTGGGCTATGAGTACAAGGGGAGCCGCGCAACTGATGGGCGCGCCAGCCGAACCGTCGGAGGAGAAACAGCATGCCTCAGGAGACCTATCGTTGGGTCATCGTTGCCGCTGGCGGCCTGCTCGGCTGCATGGCGATTGGATCAATGTTCACGCTGCCGGTCTTGATCCGTCCAATCGTGGAGAATACCGGCTGGTCGGTGACGGGCATTTCCACAGCCATGACGATCGCCTTTGTCGCCATGGCGCTTGGCAGCATGGCGTTTGGCTCGCTTTCTGACCATATCGGCGCCCGACCCGTCGTCCTGATGGGATCAGGGGCCTTGGCGGCCAGCCTCGCCTGGGCCAGCCGCGCCACATCGATGCTGGAATTTCAGCTGATTTTCGGTCTCGTGGTCGGCCTGTCGATCGCAGCGATCCTACCGCCGTTGATGGCGTCGGTCATGGGCTGGTTCGACACCCATCGCAGCCTCGCCGTGTCACTCGTATCAGCCGGAATGGGCATGGCGCCGATGACTGTCTCGCCCTTCGCGGCGTGGCTCGTCTCCAACTATGACTGGCGGTTCTCATTGCTTGCAATTGCCGGTCTTGCCGCAATCACCATGATTCCGCTCGCCCTCCTCATCCGCCGGCCGCCGGCGCTTCCGGAGGAAGAGCGTTCGCCGATGCCGACGACTGGGGCACGTGCGCCGATGTCTGTTGGCGCGGCGTTGACGTCGTCGCCGTTCATCGTACTGATGCTGACCAACTTCTTCTGCTGCGCCACCCATTCCGGTCCAATCTTCCATACGGTCGGCTACGCCGTAAGCTGTGGGATACCACTCGTCGCCGCTGTCACGATCTACAGTGTCGAAGGGCTTGCCGGGCTTGGGGGGCGGGTGGCGTTTGGCATCATGGGAGATCGATTTGGCGCCAAGAACATCCTTGTGCTCGGGCTGCTGGCCCAGGCAATTGTGGCGTTCTTCTTCTTCTTTGCACGTCAGTTGGAGAGCTTCTACGCCATCGCCGCCATGTTCGGCTTCATCTATGCCGGGGTCATGCCGCTTTATGCGGTGCTGGCCCGGGAGAATTTCCCGCAGAGGATGATGGGAACCATTGTCGGAGGTACCGGCATGGCGGGCGGACTGGGCATGGCGCTTGGCCCCTGGGCGGGAGGCCTGGTCTACGACACCTTCGCGACCTACAGCTGGCTTTACCTCGGCGCCTGCGGCCTGGGCCTTGGAGCTTTCTTGATCGCGTTGACTTTCAGACCTTTCCCGCGAACGCAAGCGCAGGCAAACATCGCTTGAAGGGCCGCACAGGCCGCCTCCGCCCCGTTTGTCTCCGACAACTGGATCATCAAGGGAGAAATGACATGAGCGACGCCTACCCGGCTTCGCCCTCCTCCCCCGCGACGTGACCCATGGCATCTGTCGGCGCGTCCATGGCACTTATCTGATCGCCTACCGCGTCGAAACCGAGGGTGATCATCGTCCATGTCCTGGATGGCGCCACCGGCTATGGCGCCATCCTGTTCAGTGATTAGGTTCTGCCGGCCAGTCTGGGGCGATCTCACACGCACCGGGAGCGTTTTGCGGTTGCGGTATAAGTGCCACCATCTTGCCGCTGATATCGGGCCACTGCCTGCACAGTTTCACAGCCGCCAAATAATGAGCGAAACAAATCGCTTTTATCGCTCACATTATTGCCGCATAGTGGGCTATAAATATGGAGTTTATCGCCCATGGCTTGGAATTGGGAATTGGCGGGGTGGCCGAAGTTCAAGTGGAACCCCGAATTTCTGCGTGTCAGGGAGCAGGCATTCATGGAGAATGCGGCTATCGCCGTCGGCACCATGCGGCATCTGGGGAAAGACGACCGCGAGGAGGTCGTGATCGAGCTACTCAGCTCCGACGCATTGAGCACATCGGCGATTGAAGGGGAAGTCCTCGATCGCGATAGCGTGCAATCGTCCCTTCGGCGGCAGCTTGGAATGTCCGCGGCCGCATTCCGCAGCAGGCCGGCCGAAGCTGGCATTGCCGAGATGATGGCGGACCTCTACCGCCACCCGCATGACCCGATAACCGAGGAGCGGCTTTTCGAATGGCACCGGATGGTCATGAACGGCCGCCGTGACATTGTTGATATCGGCACCTATCGCCGCCATGGCGAACCGATGCAGATCGTCTCAGGAGCATTCGGCCGCCAGCGCGTGCACTTCGAAGCACCTCCATCCGATCACCTAGCGGCCGAGATGGGCAGGCTTCTGGACTGGCTGGAACAGACCTCTCCCGAAGGGTTGGACCCACTTGCCGCCCTCACCCGTGCCGGCATCGCTCATCTGTGGTTCGAGAGCATCCATCCTTTCGAGGACGGCAATGGCCGCATCGGTCGCGCGATCGCCGAAAGCGCCCTTGCAGGGGCGATCTCGACGCCAACCTTCAGCGCATTGTCGAAATCGCTGCTCAAACACCGCAAAGACTATTACGCCATGCTGGAAGCGGCGAGCACCACGCTGATGATCGACGAATGGCTCTCGTGGTTCGCGGATCGTGCTCTCGAGGCCCAGAGATCCGCGGAGGAACTGGTTCGCTTCCTGATCGAGAAAACGCGTTTCATGGACCGGCTGCGTGGCGCGTTGAACGAGCGACAGGAAAAAGTGCTGCTGCGGATGCTGGCTGAGGGGCCTGAAGGATTCACCGGAGGCTTAAGTGCCGGCAACTACGCGACGATTACCGGCGCTCCGCCTTCAACCACGACACGCGACCTCTCCGATCTGGTCGAGAAAGGCGCGCTGCTGCGCACCGGCGAACGCAAGGCAACACGCTACGTGCTGAATATCGCGAGCGACGCATAGGCGATCCGGTCGAGCGGTAACACGGCGATCGGGGAGATCGTCGATCGGATTTCACCCGAGGTTTCGGACACTGAAACATGCCAAGGATCTCGCCGTTCCAATGGTAACCGAGACGTGTGCTGCCGGCTGGGGTCAGGTCCTTGTCACCAGCGATCACCAAAGCGGGCCGGCCGTGCTTCCAACGCTGTTGTGCCGCAATGACGGGGAGCGGTCCGGGGCCGCAGTCTCCATGTCGGCGACGCCCGGCGCGGTGATGATGACGGCTGTCTTGATCCGCGGGTCAGAGAGGTCCGTGTCACGCGGATCGTTGGGATCTTGCCGACAACCCAAGAAGGGGTGCCTCAACTGGCGCGGCGCCATTAACTTGTTTTTAACATATGCGCACCATTTCTTGGCTTTCGTCAATCTGGATTTCAACATGCCGTATCCGTCGGGTGCCCCTAGCAGCGCAGATCCACTCGGTCCCTATGTGGACCTGCAGTCGGTCCCTCGCTGGCGGCGTTTGACCGCGCATCCTTTCATCGAGCGCATGCGGCTTGCCGTCGCGTTCGATTATATCGCCGTGAGCGGGCTGGACATCGACGGCTACCGGTTCGGGCAGGCAGCCTCGATCGATTCCGACTTTCCCCCCGCGTTTCTCGATGCTTATGCCGCCGACGGCTTGTTCACGAGTGATCCTTTTGTACTCGCAGCCAAGGGCGGAAGTGATGGCATCGTCATTGAAAGCGAGATCTGGAAGACACACGAGCCGGGCCAGCGACTGCTCTATCTGACGAGGACCTTCAAGGTTCAGAACCGGACGTTGTTCCCTGTGATGCGGAACGAGATCATGTACGGTTCGGTATGCTTCACGCGATCAACGCCGTTCGACGAGGACGAACTCAACTTCCTTTCGCTCGTGGCGGGGCCGATCCATACCACGGTGACAGAGCCATTGATGAAACGTTTCGCCACGGGTGAGATGAAGCTGTCGAAAGGTGAACTGGCCTGCTTGTGGCAGGCCAGTCGGGGACTGACCAGTGAAGAGATCGCCACTGCCACCGGCTATCAGCAGGAGACGGTCAACAGCTACATCAAGTCGGCGGTCAAGAAGCTGGGCTGCAGCAATCGCACGCAGGCAATTGCTGAAGCTATCCGTCGCCGTATCATTCCCTGAGGCTGTATCAATGGAGCTGATCATTCGGCGTGATCGTCCGTCCCATCCCGCGCAGGCACGCCGCGATCTCCTCCAGATACTCCTCGCGGGAGCCGAAGTCGGCAAGAATTTTGCGCACCTGCGACGCCATCGGCTCATCCTGCGGCTCACCAATGCTGTAGCGCGTGCCGATCGCCCACATATCGCACCCTGCCGATAGCAGGGCGCGCACCAGGGCGATGATGTGCTCAGGTGGCTTCCGCGGCATCATGAAGTTCCGTCGCCTCGTGACCGCCCTGCTCAAGAAGCCTTGCCAGGTTCAGGAGACAGATCATCCCTGCTTCGTGGGCGATCATGCCTTCGGCATAGCGGGTCGCGATCTGCGTCGCCATCTGCGGAATAGGCTGTACGCTGTCCTCGCTCACCGTCAGAATATCGGAGACATTGTCCACTAGCAGGCCCACGATGGTTGGCCCTACTTCCGCAACGATGATGGCTGATCTCTCGGTCTCGGCACTAGGAGACATTCCGAGCCTTCCGGCGAGATCTACGATCGGGACGACTTCGCCTCTCAGGTTTATGACCCCAAGGACGTCCTTCGGAGCCTTGGGAATGGGTGTGCAGGCCACCCACCCCCGTATCTCGCGGACTTTCGTGGTTTCGACACAGAACTCCTGACCCCGAAGGCGAAAGGCAATGATGTCGAGGTTGTTTGAGCCGGTCTTTTGCATAGCAAGCATCAGAAGTCTTCCCACTGCTGTGCTGCGGCGGCATTGCCGTTGAAGCCGCGGCTGACGCGCTGTTTCAACTCATTCACGGTTGCCGTAGCCGGTATCCTTCGGATCGTTTCCTGACGGGGCTGATGCCTGGTTTCCCGAGCGTCGAGGCTGAACTGGGAGAGCAGGTTGAACAATGCCTGCGCCTCCGTCGCCAGACTGTGGCTGGCTGCGTTGGACTGCTCCACCATGGCGGCATTTTGCTGCGTGCCCTGGTCGATCGTGTTGACGGCGACATTGATTTCGCGAAGCCCGACCGCCTGCTCGCGGGAACCCTCGACGATGGCTTCGACGTTCGTGTTGATCTCCTTCACCTGCGCAACGATCCTGGCGAGTGCCTGGCCGGTCTCGTCGACCAGACTGACGCCTGATCGCACCTGTTCACTGGAAAGGCTGATCAGCGTCTTGATCTCCTTGGCAGCCGCAGCCGAGCGCTGCGCCAGTTCTCGTACTTCCTGAGCAACGACGGCAAAGCCCTTGCCAGCCTCCCCGGCACGCGCTGCCTCGACCCCGGCGTTAAGTGCCAGCAGATTGGTCTGGAAGGCTATGTCGTCGATCACGCCGATGATGTTGGTGATCTCGCGGGAGGACTTCTCGATGGCTCCCATGGCGTCGATTGCTTTGGTGACGATCTCGCCGGAGTTCTCGGCACTCTTGCGGGCGTCCTTCACAAGACGACCTGCCTCGTCGGCACGCCGGCTGGAGTCGCCAACGGTCTGAGTGATTTCCTCCAAGGCCGCCGCGGTTTCCTCGACCGAAGCCGCCTGCTGCTCGGTTCGCTTGGAAAGATCGTCTGCCGCTGATTTGATCTCGGTAGAACCGGCAGCAATTGCCTGTGCGTTCTCTTGGATCGCACGCATGGCTTCGCGAAGCCGCTGGGCGGTCTGGTTGAAGTCCGTACGCAACTGATCAAGGCTCGGAATGAAAGGCTGAGACAATTCCGAACAGAGATCGCCGGCTGAGAGCTGTTGCAGTCCACTTCCCAGCGCCAGAACGTTCTCGACACGGCCGGTAACGTCGGTTGCGAACTTCACAACCTTCATGACCTTGCCATCAGGACCAGCGATCGGATTGTAGGACGCCTGAATGTAGACCTTGTTTCCAGCGCGCCCGATCCGGGTAAATTCCTCCGAGAAGAACTCGCCGCCGCGAAGCCGCTCCCAGAAGCGTGCGTAGTCTTCGGTGCGCACATACGCCGGGTCGCAGAACATAGAGTGGTGCTTGCCGACGATCTCCGAATGTTGGTAGCCCATGGCGTTGAGAAAATTCTCATTGGCCGTGATGATGTCACCCATGGGCGTGAATTCGATCATCGCCTGGGCCCTGGAAAGCGCCGAGAGCTTGCCGGCGTCCTCAGATGCCTTGAGCTTCAGGGCCGTGATGTCGGTTGCGAACTTGACCACCTTGTAGGGCTTGCCGCGCTTGAAGACGGGATTATAGGAGGCTTCGATCCAAATCTCGCGCCCGCCCTTGCCGATGCGGCGATACTGGCGCCGATCGAAATGTCCTTCCGACAGGCGTTGCCAGAACTCCTTGTATTCGGCGCCGGCGGCCTCGGCTGGGTCGACGAAGATGCGGTGGTGCTTGCCTTTGATTTCCGCCAGTTCATAGCCCATGACGGCGCAGAAGTTTTCGTTGGCGGTGAGGATGTTGCCCTTGAGATCGAACTCGATGATGGCCTGGGACCGCCCCATGGCTGCAAGCACCGCGGCTGCATCTGACGACGGAATGAATGATATTCCCATGTAAGCTCCTTGTGTGCTGCCCGTCATGCGGGAGCGTTCGCCGCTGCCTTGGGCTGCGGACGTTGAATGGACGGGTGCATGCAACGTCCGCGATGGCTGTGGCACGCGATGATCGAGATTTGGCTGTCGTTGGACAGGCATCGGCGTCTCGGCATCCTGCCAGTGGCGCTCGGGGCAACCCCAGATATAGGGTTGATTTCTTAGCCGATGTTTAACGCATTTGTTTCAAGCCGAGCGAATGATGCATTATTGCGCAATTGCTCAATCAGAGGTCTCTGAAACATCGGTCGGCTCCGGACATGGAGCTCTTCGCGGATCGTGATAGATGATCAAAACGCTGCATCTCTCTCGGTGCTGCTGACAATGAACTCGTGGATCGCGAGCGTCATGACCTGCTGCCGGTCGCAGCCGTCACGACGGTAGTCCTTGTAGTGGAAGGTGGTTCCCGTCTCGTCGAAGGCGATCAGGCAACTGTTCGAGATGGCGCCCCGGTGGGTATAGCGCGACGAATAGGCAAGCACCGCTTGGCCCGGCAAAAGGTTGACGTGGCATAAAGGACCCAACGCTTCCGGCGAACCGGCGACAGGTATCGTCCAAATTCCCGGCGGTCAGCAAGATGCGCAGCCGGACCGAAGAGGCAGCCTCCGATGATCGCGGAGTTGGAGCAGCCGCGTCAGGAACAAGCGTCGGAATAGCTTGCCAAGCACACGCACCGGCAGCGCACCGTCGTCACCCGCCGCCTCAGAGCGCCAAAGAAGCCCCAAGGAATAGGGACCAAGGCTCACAAACCTCGCCATCCAGATCCTCCAGTCCCCGTGTCCTGACGGTCAGGCTGGAATTTGTGCTGCCACACTATGTTTGCAGGCGGCAAATCCAAGGCGGACATGACAATAGCCAATAAGACCCTCGACGATCTCTTTGCGTTCGAGCTCTACAGTTCAAAATCACGAGTAGTTCAAAATTGCGGTCACGAAAGTCCCTTATGACCAGAAAAATGAACAAATTTGACTTTGGCGCTCACACCGTGACAAGATGCCCATAATTATGAACATAAAGCCGTAATATGTCCATTTGAATGAACAAAGGTGATAAGGTTGCCCCGAACGAGAAGCTATTCGCGCGTGACGCGCAAAGCGCTCACCATGCTTGGAAAGTTGATCCGAATAGGCCGGGTCGAACGCGGCCTGACGGCGCAGGAATTGGCCGACCGTGCCGGCATCAGTCGGACAACTCTTTCCAGTATCGAGAAAGGCGCAGCAGGCCCCGAGATCGGCATCGTCTTCGAAGTCGCTTCACTCGTTGGCGTGCGTCTGTTCGACTATGACGAACGCACCTTTCAGATTCACAACTCTCGCGTTGACGAAAAACTGACGCTGCTGCCCAAGAGCGTCCGGCACGCGGTGAAGGAGGTTGATGATGACTTCTAAGGCTGACGCCACAGAAGCCTTTGTCTGGATTTGGCTACCCGGGGCAACCGAACCGGTGGTCGCAGGTCGCCTCGATCAGGATGGCGAGCGCCTGCTCTTTACCTATGGCGCCAGCTACCGCAGCCGAAAGAATGCCATTCCGATCTACGAGCCCGAACTTCCCCTTCAGGAAGGCGCGATCGCACCCATCAACGGCTTGCTGATGGCGAGCTGCATTCGCGACGGCTCGCCGGATGCCTGGGGTCGCCGCGTGATCATCAACAAGCTGACGGGGAGCAAGCCCGATGCTGAGGGCGTGCCGGAGATCAGCGAGCTCATCTACCTGCTCCAGTCAGGCTCCGACCGGATTGGAGCCCTTGATTTCCAGGCATCGGCAACAGAGTATGTCCCCCGCCGTGCCGCGCAAGCATCGCTGGACGAACTTATGGAAGCAGCCTCCCTCGTCGAGAAGGGCGTCCCTCTGCCCTCCGCACTCGACCAGGCTCTCAACCACGGCACCTCGATCGGCGGCGCGCGCCCTAAGGCGCTTATCAACGACGACACAAAGAGGTTCATTGCCAAATTCTCGGCGAGCAATGACACCTACAGCGTCGTGAAAGCTGAATTCGTCGCGATGAGGCTGGCAAGCGCCAGCGGGCTCGACGTAGCATCCGTGTCGATTGCCCATGCCGCGCAAAAGGACGTGCTGCTGATCGAGCGCTTTGATCGCCGGCATACAAAGGAGGGTTGGACGCGGCAGGCGATGGTCTCGGCGCTGACGATGCTTGGCCTTGATGAGATGATGGCCCGCTATGCGTCTTATGAAGATTTGGCAGAACTGATCCGCCACCGCTTCACTGCCCCCAAGGATACACTCAAGGAGCTCTACGGACGGATTTGCTTCAACGTGCTGTGCGGCAATACCGACGACCATGCCCGCAACCATGCGGCGTTCTGGGACGGCAAGATGTTGACCCTGACGCCCGCCTATGACATCTGCCCGCAAAACCGCACGGGCACCGAAGCCACACAGGCGATGCTGATCAAGGGCGAGCGACGCGCGAGCACCCTGGCGACCTGCCTTGCGGCTGCGCCGGATTACCACCTGAAAGAGGCGGAAGCGGCCGCGCTGATGGAACAGCAGATCACGACCATCGCCGAACAATGGCAGGCAGTGTGCGAGGAAGCCGAACTGACCCCGGTCGACCGCAAGTTCTTCGCCGGACGTCAGTTTCTCAATAGCTACGCTTCGGAAGGGCTCCATGGCCACAAGGCGCTGCACGCTGCATTTGGCGCCGCCCGGAAGGCGCTGATCGCGAGCGGAGATGCCTAGAGATGGGAAAACCGCAGCGGCTCAAAAAGGGCTTGGCCGTGGCCTCTACCGCTCAGAGCAAGTCGATACCGGACAACGACATCGACTCGTACGCGACCGGATCCGTCGGGAGTTCTGGCGCTGCCGAGGCAGTAGCTGAGCTGCAGATTTGAAGGAAAGCTCCAAACAGGTCCTGCGCAACGAAGGCCTATTATCCGTAAGCCAGCGTCCTCACTATTTCTGCGAGTACCCGACATCCTGCCACCGCATCGGAGGGCTCCCACAAGCAGCCGACGAATCTGAGTCTTTGTTGCAAACAGGAGGTTTGCGATGGGTTTAGCGCTTTCAGCGCGGTTGGATTTCGACGGGGCCAGTTTGCGGCGTCTGGCTCGCCATACACGGGATGCCAATAAAGCGCGACGGCTTCTGGCGCTTGCATCGATCTAGGTCCAGAGGGTCTGATCAATGGCAAGGCTTCGGGCAAGCCTTCTCTCCTGAACGACGAACAGCGAGCGGCCTTGGCGCAAGCGATCGAGCGCGGACCGACACCGTATCTGGATGGCGTCGTTCGTTGGCGTCTGTGTGATCTGGCGCAATGGATCCGGGAAGAGTTCCGCATCTCGGTGAGCCAGGAGACGCTGGGTCGCGAAGTGCGTGCCATGGGTATCGCAAGCTCTCTGCTCGCCCAAGACATCATGCTCAGGATGCCGAAGCGGCTGAGGCTTTTAAAAAACTTCCCCGCCGCTGTGGCAAAAATCGTCGCCGGTCCCGCCTGGGCAAAGTGCTCGAAGTCTGGTTTCAGGACGAAGCTCGTATAGGCCAGAAGAACAAGATCACCCGCTGCTGGGCCAAGCGGGGAACAAGGCCGTCCGCGCCACACGACCAGCGAACTCGGTCGGCTTATATCTTCGGTGCCATCTGCCCCAAACAGCGCAAGGCTGCCGCTCTCGTCATGCCGTGGTGCGACACCCATGCCATGAACCAGCACCTGATCGAGATATCCCGCAATGTCGCCGATAACGCACATGCCGTCCTCATCAGGGACCAGGCGGGATGGCACATGTCCAACAATCTCGTCGTCCCAGAAAACATCACCATCCTGCCACTGCCGACTGCGCGCCAAGTGGTCGCTTTGAGCCGGATCGGGTGATTTTTGGCTACGGTCGCGGGTACGAGCATGATGCTCCTCGCCGACTTCGATCGTCGCTTGAGTTATTTATTTCTTGAAGTGAACGCGAGGTGACACCGTAGCCGAACAGCTTTGCTCGAGCGGCTCATCAGAAGGAACCGCCGCGGCGTAAGCTGGGTTGATCACCAACAGCACAAAATTGAGCAATTATTGCGGGAACTTCGTTCGGTGGACGTGGTTCGCCGACTAAGTCGGAGAGGAACATGACGTCGGAAGATCTAGAGCGTACCTGTCTCGCATTCGAGGAAGAGCACGGTATCGGGGCTTTTCTTGATGCTATGGCTGCCATCATGCAACGTCGACTGGCCCGCCAGGGATTTCAGGTGGAGTTCTTTGATGACGAGGCTGAACAACCACATCAAACGATAGAAACCTCGAGCCAATGTGAGCAGAGGTGTCTTAACGTCACGGACTAGCGGATGAGCGAAGTGATGGAAAATCGGGCTCCAGGCTTTTAGTCCCCGATCGGAAAACTGAAGCCCGCCTTTACGCGATCCATCACCACCATGGTCTTGAACCCCTTGATGTCGTGGTTCTCGTAGAAAAACCGCCGGGTGAAGGCTTCGTAGTCCTCCATGTCCTTGGCAGTGATGACGAGGATGAAATCGGCATCGCCGGTTACGTAGTAGCCGATCATGACCTCCCGCGTGGCCCGGATTGCCGCCTTGAAGCGATCGACAATGTCTGCTCGCTCGCGTTCCAGTGACACGAGGACGATCATGGTGATGCCCCGCCCCACGGCTTTCGGCGAGACGATGGAGACATCTGCCTCGATCACTCCCCCTTCGCGCAGGCGCTTCAACCGCCGCTGGCAGGCGGTTGGCGAAAGATTGACGACCTGCGCCAGTTCTTCCGAGGTCAAACGGTTGTTCTTCTGAACGGCGGCGAGAAGAGCCAGGTCAACGCGATCCAGTGTCACCATTGCAGAAATCCTGCGTCCTTGACGATTAAAACTCTAAAATTCGGCATCTGGCGGCATGCCAACGCAGATATTCGATCATGCTCTGCGGGTAGGCTGATGTAAACACCGATGTGGAGTTCCCTATGCAAAGCATTGCCGCTGCGGCTCTCAAGACGCTCTCGCGACTGGACCTGATCGAACGCCGCGCCTTCCTGAACGGCGTGTGGACCGCGCGCGATGAGGTCCTGGGTGTCAGCGACCCGGCAAACGGTGAGCGCCTCGCTGCGGTCGCGGTCTGCTCCCCTGCCGACGCCGACGCTGCAGTCGCCGCCGCCCGTCGCGCGTTCTTCGATTGGCGCGACAGGCTCCCGGCCGAGCGCGGCATGATCTTGCGCCTGTGGGCCAAACTAGTGCGGGACAATGCCCGGGACCTTGCAACCATCATGACGTGCGAGCAGGGCAAGCCACTGGCTGAAGCACTGGGCGAGATGTCCTACGCCGCAAATTTCCTCGACTGGTTTGCTGCCGAAGGGGAGCGGGCCTATGGCGAAACCATTCCAAGCCATCTGCCCGGGAGTCACCTTTCGGTGCAGATGCAGCCGGTCGGCGTCACCGTCGCGATCACGCCGTGGAATTTCCCCGCCGCGATGATCGCCCGCAAGGCGGGCGCCGCACTGGCGGCTGGCTGCACAATGATCGTCAAGCCTGCGCCCGAGACGCCGCTTTCTGCTCTCGCCCTTGCGAAGCTCGCCGAGGAGGCAGGCATGCCGGCGGGCGTCTTTCAGGTTCTCACCGGCGAGGCCGTACCACTTGCTCGCCGGCTTCTCGAGAATACCGAGGTCAGGGCGTTTTCCTTCACCGGCTCCACGGAAGTCGGCCGCATCCTGCTTACCCACTCCGCGGCGACAGTGAAGAAGGCGTCGCTGGAGCTCGGGGGGCATGCCCCTTTCATCCTGTTTGACGATGTCGATCTCGCCAGATCCGTGAGCGACTGCATCAGCGCCAAATTTGCGACGTCGGGGCAGGATTGCCTGGCCGCCAATCGAATCTACGTTCAGCGCCGTGTCTACGATCGCTTCGTCGACGCGTTCGGGCTGGCGACCTCGCAGCTCAACGTCGGTCATGGTCTTGAACCCGGCACGGATATCGGCCCGATGACGCGCCCGTCGGTCGTGGAAAAATGTCGCCAGCAGGTTTCCCAGGCGGTTTCGGCCGGCGCCCGTCTCGTCTGCGGTGGACAGGACAGCCCGCTGGGCGGCAATTTTGTCTCGCCGACGGTGCTTGCCGATGTCACCGACAACATGCTGATCGCACGGGAGGAAACCTTCGGTCCGGTCGCCGCCATCCTGCCTTTCGACGACGAAGCGGACGTGCTTGCCCGGGCCAACGCCACGGAAATGGGCCTTGCAGCCTATGTCTATACCAACGACCTGGGGCGCGCGATGCGCCTCACCGACCGGCTTGAATACGGGATGGTTGCTGTCAACACGCCAAAATTTACCGGCGCGCCGATCCCCTTTGGCGGATGGAAGCAATCCGGGCTCGGACGCGAAGGCGCACGCCACGGACTCCTGGAATATCTCGAGGCAAAATACGTCTGCTTCGGCAACCTTGCTGCATGAAAGGACTATCACCATGTCTGTCAACCTGGACCAAATCGCTGAAATGGACCGCAATTGCGTCCTGCACCCCTTCACGCACCTCAAGGACTTCGCCTCCGGCAAGATGGGCGATCCGACCATTGTCGAGACCGGCAAGGGCATCCGTATCCAGGATGCACATGGCAGGGAGCTGATCGACGGCTTTGCAGGCCTCTACTGCGTCAATGTCGGCTACGGACGAACGGAAGTCGCGCAAGCCATCTCTCGCCAGGCCTATCGCCTCGCCTACTACCACTCCTATGCGGCCCACACGACGGACGAGCTGGCAATCCTCTCCGACCGCCTGGTGAAGATGGCACCGGGCAAGATGAGCAAGGTGTTCTACGGAATGTCCGGCTCCGACGCCAACGAGACCCAGGCGAAGCTCGTTTGGTACTACAGCAACCTACGCGGCAAGCCGAACAAGAAGAAGATCATTTCCCGCGAACGCGGCTATCATGGCTGCAGCGTCGTCTCCGGCTCCATGACCGGCATGAGCTTCTATCACGATCACATGGACCTGCCGCGCGCCGGCATACTCCATACCGGAGCACCGCACTACTATTGGGGGGCAGAAGCAGGCGAGACGGAACGGGAATTTTCAAAGCGCCGTGCGGAGGAACTCGAGGCCCTGATCCTGCGTGAGGATCCAGACACCATCGGCGCCTTCATCGCCGAGCCGGTCCTTGGTACCGGTGGCATCATTCCCCCTCCACAAGGCTATTGGGAAGACGTGCAGAAGGTTCTGAAGAACTACGACATTCTGCTCATCGCCGACGAGGTCATCACCGGTTTTGGACGCACCGGCTCGATGTTCGGGTCACAGCACTACGGCATCGAGCCGGACCTGATCACCGTGGCCAAGGGCCTGACCTCCGCCTATTTTCCGCTGTCGGGCGCGATCGTCGGCGACAAGGTCTACAAGGTGCTGGAAGAAGGAGCAGACCGCGTCGGCGCTTTCTCCCACGGCTATACCTATTCCGGCCATCCCATCGGCGCAGCGGCTGCAAACGCTGTTCTTGACATCGTCGAACAGGAGGACCTGCCGGGAAGTGCACGCGCGGTCGGCAGCTATTTCCAGGAGCAGTTGAAGGCGAAATTTGCGCAGCTTCCCATTGTCGGCGAAGTGCGCGGCGTGGGACTGATGGGCGCAATCGAATTCGTCGCGGATCGCGAGAAGAAGACGCGCTTCAAGCCCAACCTCACGGTCGGAGCACGCGTGTCGAAGGCGGCGCGCGAGCGCGGTCTCATCGCACGCGCCATGCCGCATGGAGACATTCTTGGCTTTGCGCCGCCGCTGGTCACGACGAGGGCGGAGGTCGACGAAATCGTCGCCATCACCGAAGCCGCCGTTCGGGCCGTCATGGACGATCTGGTCCGCGCCGGCGAAACGCTCTGACGCTTTCTTGACCGGGCGCTTCCCGCCGCCCGGTCAAGCCTGTGCCGACGGTTACGATTGCGGCAAGCCTGCCTGTCCGGAGGGCAAACGCCTCTGAGGCAGGCATAGTGCTTCATCTTTTGCGCTGAAGCATGCATAATGTCATGAAACTGCACTCTCGAATAACGAGTCAATTTCATGCGCCGCCAAGCCAATCCGCTCGTCACCGATCCCGTGCCTTCGACAAGGCCTGTGGCCTGGCGACCAAGCCTCACGAAGCAAAAGGGGGTCACCAAGCACGCGGCGCTGACCGAGCGGATCATTGCCGACATCGATTCCGGGGTGCTCAAGCCGATGGATCGCATGCCCACGCACCGGGATCTCGCGCGCCAACTCGATCTTTCCGTCCAGACCGTCAGCCTTTCCTACAAGGAGGCGGAGCGGCTCGGCTTCCTCAGCGGCGAGATCGGCCGCGGTACATTCGTCAAGGCGCGCGTGACCGACCGCGCAGGGCGCATGATGCTCGATCACAGCCCCAATGAAGTGCTCGATCTTTCCATCATCCGCGGTGTTTATCTCGATGAGCACGAAACGGCCTGCCGCGAGGTCTTCCGAGACATGGCCGAAAGCGACATCGCCAGCTTCATGCGTCCCTGCCGCCCGATTGCAGGACTTGATCGTCACCGCGAAACGGCGCGCCTCTGGCTGCAGCGATTCGGCGTCACCGCCGGCGCCGATCGCATCCTCGTCACCAACGGCGCTGCCCACGGCATCTTCCTTGCGCTCAGCTGCATCGTTCGCCCAGGCGACGTCGTGCTGTGCGAAAACCTGACCGACCATGGCATTATCGGCCTTTCCAACGTCCTCGGCTTCAGCCTCAAAGGGCTCCCCACGGACCATGAAGGGGTCCTGCCCGACGCGCTGGAGGCGGCCTGCGCTTCCGGCGGGGTCCGGGCGCTTGTCCTGATCCCGACGCTCAACAATCCCACGGGTCACGTAGCGGGCGCCGAACGTCGGACAGCAATCGCCGCCATTGCGGCACGTTACGGCATTTTCGTCGTCGAGGACGAGGTGTGCCGCCCGATGATCGACGAGCAGCTCCCGTCGATCGCCGAAATGCTGCCGGAGCTGGGCTTTTTCGTCACCAGTTTCACCAAGGCGGTGATCACGGGCCTTCGTGTCGGCTATCTGGTCGTCCCTCCCTCCTATTCGATCCGCGCCGCCTCCATCCTACGCGTGTCGAGCTGGAGCGGCACCTACATGGCCGGCGAGATCGCGACACGCTGGATCGAAAACGGTACGGCGCAAAGGTTGCTCGAGATCCAGCGCAAGGAGGCCCGTGCGCGCCAGGCCATCGCAGCCGGCATCCTTGACGGGCACATTGCCTCCAGCCATCCGCTCTCGCTTTGCGCCTGGCTGAAAGTGCCGGCGCCGTGGACCGAGGACGGATTGGTGCGTGCGCTTGCCAATCTCAATGTCGCCGTCTCGCCATCGGAACCCTTCATTGCCGGTCCCGGCCATGGCGGCGGCATCCGCATTTGCCTTGGCGGGCGCCTGAGTCACGAGACTCTGACAAAAGCGCTGACGACGGTGCGCCAGACCTTCGAGCAATTGCCCCCCGTCTATGACATCGGCTCGATCAGCTAGGCAGCCGGACGAAGATTGAATCATGACAATATAATAATTGACATGATTTTACTTCGCTCGCAACATGATAATCATGAAGAGCGGAAGCCTGTCCAAGTTGAGCGAAAACATCACTCTGCCGGTTGTGCTGGCAGATGTCGAGCAGGCAGCGGCACGTATCGCGGGCCGGGTGATACGGACGCCGCTCGTTGCCTCTGCCGCGCTGCTTCGGCGTGCAGGTCATCCCGTCCACCTCAAGCTTGAGACACGCCAGCCCATCGGTGCGTTCAAGCTGCGCGGTGCGATGAACGCCATCCTGTCGCTTGATGAAAAGGCCAGGCAGCGCGGCCTCGTCACCGCCTCAACCGGCAACCATGGCCGCGCCGTCGCCTATGCCGCCCGTGAACTTGGCATCCCCGCCACCATTTGCATGTCTTCGCTGGTTCCGGGCAACAAGGTCGAGGCGATCCGCGCGCTGGGCGCCGAGATCCGCATCTTCGGCCTGTCGCAGGACGATGCCCAGGAGGAGGTCGAGCGTCTTGTCCAAAGCGCCGGCCTGACCCCCATCCCGCCCTTCGACGACGTCGACGTGGTCGCCGGGCAGGGCACAATAGGCCTGGAAATCGTGGCGGACCTGCCGGACCTTGCCACCGTGCTCGTGCCCCTTTCCGGGGGCGGCCTGGCAGGCGGCATTGCCGTGGCGGTGAAAGGGCTAAGGCCGCAGGCGCGCATCATCGGCATCTCGATGGAGCGCGGTGCCGCCATGCATGCGGCCATCGCCGCCGGCGAACCTGTTGCGGTCCGCGAGGAGGAAACGCTGGCAGACTCGCTCGGCGGCGGTATCGGGCTTGCAAACCGCGTCACCTTCGCGCTCTGCCGCAACCTCCTCGATGGCGTTATCCTGCTGACTGAAGACGAAATCATTGCCGGTCTCCGGCATGCGGCGCGCGAAGAAGGAGAGGTCGTCGAGGGGGCGGGAGCCGTCGGCATTGCCGCCATTCTCGCGGGCAAGGTTGCGCTATCGGGACCAACCGCCGTCATCGTCTCGGGCGGCAATATCGACCCGAAGACACACCGGCAGATTGTCGGGGGAGCGGCCGGATGGGCCACATCAGCATCCTGACGGAAGCAGATCTCCGTGACCTCGTCACGCTCGACGCTTCCGCCGTCGACTGTGTCGAACAGGCTTTCGCGGCGCTTGCCACCAAACCGGTTGCCATGCCGCCGATCCTGCGCCTCGACATTCCCGAATTTCGGGGCGAGGTGGACGTCAAGACGGCCTACGTACCAGGCTTTGACAGCTTTGCCATCAAGGTCAGCCCCGGCTTCTTCGACAATCCGCAGCTCGGCCTGCCGAGCCTCAACGGGTTGATGATCCTGCTCAGCGCCAGGACAGGCCTCGTCGAGGCTCTGCTGCTCGACAACGGCTATCTGACCGATATCCGCACCGCCGCCGCGGGTGCTGTCGCGGCGCGGCATCTTTCACGGCAGGACGCCTGTACTGCCACGATCTTTGGCGCCGGCATGCAGGCCCGGTTGCAATTGCAGGCGCTGATGCTGGTGCGCCCGATCAGGTCGGCTCGCATCTGGGCACGCGATCACGCCAGGGCAAGCAAGCTTGCAGGTGACTTCTCTCTCGCGCACGGCATCGAGGTCACCGCCGTGGCCGATGCGCGCCAGGCCGCAAGCGGTGCCGACATCATCGTCACCACGACACCGGCCGAAAAGCCGATCCTGATGGCGCAGTGGCTGGAGCCCGGCCAGCACCTGACGGCGATGGGATCGGACGCCGAGCACAAGAACGAGATCGATCCGACCATCTTTGCGCGCGCGCTCTATATCGCCGACCGGATCACCCAGACCCGGATTCTCGGGGAATTGCACCACGCCATCAAGGCGGGGACCGCACCGGCCGACCGACCGTACCCGGAGCTGGGAGCTGTTATTGCTGGCAGCGCGACGGGACGCACGGCTGCCGACGACATCACCTTTGCCGATCTCACCGGGACTGGCGTGCAGGACACCGCGATCGCCAATCTCGCGTTGACCCGCGCAAAAGACGCCGGGCGCGGCCAGACCATCGAAAACACACTCAAAACGGGAGACGTGGCGTGAGCGTGACGCTGAACTTTACGCGCGAGGAATATGCCGAGCGTTTGTCCAAAACCCATCGCGCAATGGACAAGGCCGGAATCGATCTTCTCATCGTGACCGATCCTTCCAACATGCACTGGTTGACCGGGTATGACGGCTGGTCATTTTACGTGCACCAATGCGTGCTGGTGCCGCCTGGCGGCGAGCCGATCTGGTACGGCCGCAGGCAGGATGCCAACGGCGCCAAGCGCACTGCCTATCTGGAACACGACAACATCATCGGCTACCCGGACCATTACGTGCAGTCGACCGAGCGTCATCCGATGGATCTGCTGTCGCAGATCATCGACGAGCGCAAATGGTCCGGCCTCACGATCGGCGTCGAAATGGACAACTACTACTTCTCGGCAGCTGCTTTCGCCTCCCTCCAGAAGCATCTGCCCAATGCCCGCTTCACCGATGCGGCAGCGCTCGTCAACTGGCAGCGTGCGGTCAAAAGCCCGACCGAGCTGGACTACATGCGCAAGGCCGGCAAGATCGTCGAACTGATGCACAAGCGGATCCTCGACGTCACCGAACCGGGCATGCGCAAATGCGATCTCGTTGCCGAGATCTATGATGCCGGCATTCGCGGTACCCGCGAGTTCGGCGGCGACTATCCGGCGATCGTCCCGCTTCTTCCGTCGGGCGCCGACGCCTCCGCGCCGCATCTGACATGGGACGACAAGCCGATGCGCACCGGCGAAGGCACGTTCTTCGAGATCGCCGGAGCGTACAAGCGTTACCACTGCCCGCTCTCGCGCACCGTCTTTCTCGGCAAGCCGACACAGGCCTTTCTCGACGCGGAAAAGGCGACGCTCGAAGGGATGGAGGCTGGTCTGGCCGCCGCTCGACCGGGCAACACCTGCGAGGACATCGCCAACGCCTTCTTCGCCGTCTTGAAGAAATACGGGATCACCAAGGACAACCGAACCGGCTATCCGATCGGTCTTTCCTATCCGCCGGACTGGGGCGAGCGCACCATGAGCCTGCGCCCGGGCGACCGCACGCAGCTGAAGCCGGGAATGACCTTTCACTTCATGACAGGGCTATGGCTTGAAGACATGGGGCTTGAGATCACCGAGAGCATCGCCATCACCGAAACCGGCGTCGAATGTCTGGCAAATGTGCCGCGCGAACTGTTTGTGAAGGCGTGACGCAATGTTGGAGACCGCGCCCCGTCCTTCTGCAATCACACCGACGGTCGATTTTGACGCCAAGGGTGTGCAGCATGGCCATCTGCGGCTGCCCTACAGCCGCGACGACAGTGCATGGGGTTCGGTGATGATTCCGATCTGTGTCGTCGCCAACGGGGATGGGGCGACTGCTCTTCTCACCGGCGCCAATCATGGGGACGAATATGAAGGCCCGGCGGCTCTTTTCGAGCTGGCGCAGACGCTTGATCCGACCCAGGTCAAGGGGCGCATCATCATCGTGCCCGCTCTCAACTACCCGGCCTTTCGTGCCGGAACGCGCACCTCGCCCATTGATCGCGGAAACCTCAACCGCAGCTTTCCTGGCCGGCCAGACGGGACGGTAACCGAGAAGATCGCCGATTACGTAGCGCGTCAGCTGATCCCGTTCGCCGACATCGTGCTCGACTTCCATTCCGGCGGAAAGACACTCGACTTCCTGCCCTATGCGGCGGCGCACGAGCTGCCGGACAAGCTGCAGGAGGCACGTTGTTTCCAGGCGGTCGCGGCATTCTCCGCGCCATACTCGATGAAGATGCTGGAGATCGATGCCGTCGGCATGCTGGACACGACAGCCGAAGAGATGGGCAAGGTCTTCGTCACCACCGAGCTTGGGGGCGCCGGCACGGCAAGTGCGCGCTCCATTGACATCGCGCGACGCGGGACGGGCAATCTCCTGCGGCATGCGGGAATCCTGAAGGGTGCTCCAGACGTGCGACCGACCCGCTGGCTGGACATGCCGTCGAGTGACTGCTTTACCTTTGCTGAGGATGACGGGTTGATCGCCTTTGCCTGCAATCTCGGCGATCCCGTCAACGAAGGTGACGTGATCGCCCGTGTGTACCCCGTCGGCAAGACCGGCATTGCCCCCATAAGTTACGCCGCCGCCATAGATGGTGTGCTTGCAGCCCGCCATGTCCCCGGCCTGATCAAGGCGGGCGACTGCCTTTCCGTCATCGCCACGGTCACGGAGCCACCGTGAGCCGGCGAACCTCGTGAGACCCGAAAACGGGCCACGGAAAAACCGCCAACCAGAGGAGAACACATATGCATGTTTCAAAGCTTGTCGGGCTTTCCGCCCTTGCATTCAGCGCAACCGTCACGACTGCGGCGGCACTCACCGTCGAGGAGGTCAAGGAGCAGGGATACATTCGCGCAGCGACTGCCAATGAAGTTCCCTATTCCTACATGCAACCTGACGGCACCTCGGCGGGAATTGGACCGGATGTCGCCAATCAGGTGCTGAAATCGATGGGGATCGAGGAGGTCAACTGGACCGTCACCCCGTTTGGCACACTCATTCCCGGGCTCAAGGCAAGGCGCTATGATTTTGTTGCGGCCGAACAGAATATCTCGCCGGAGCGCTGCAAGCAGGTTGCCTTTACGGAGCCGAACTCGTCCTATGGCGAGGGGCTTCTCGTCAAGAAGGGCAATCCCAAGGGGCTTACGACCTATGCCGATATCGCCAAGGATCCGTCGCTGACAGTCGCCGTGGTGTCGGGGGCCAACAATGTTGACTTCCTTCGCGCCGTCGGCGTCAAGGACGACCAGATCGTCTTCATCCAGGCCAATGCCGACGCCATCCCTACCGTCCAGAGCAGGGTGGACGCCTATGCGGCCACCGAGTTGACCGTGTCGGAACTGGCAAAGGACCAGGATCAGGTCGAGCAGGTCTCGCCCTTCACGGATCCGGTCGTCAATGACCAGCCGGTGCGCAACTATGGTGGCTTCGCCTTCCGTCCGGAAGACAAGGAATTGCGCGACGCCTTCAATGCGGCACTGGTAGAGTTCCGCCAGACGGACGAGTACAAGGCGATCCTGGCAAACTACGGGCTGTCCGAGCAGAGCATTGCGGCTGCCGCCGACAAGCGCGTCGCGGATCTTTGCGCGGGTAACTGACAGGGACGGCGCCCGGCTAAGCCGGGCGCCCATGCAAGGGAGATCCTGGATGGACTGGAGTGCCTATCTGCCGATGATCCTGCAGGGTGCTGGCGTCACCATGACGATCACGCTTGCCTCGATTGTCGTCGGCGCGCTGCTTGCATTCGCCTTCGGCATCCTGCGCGTCGAAGGCGGGCCGGTACTATCGACCATTGCCCTTTGCTATACGGAGGTGTTCCGCGGCACGTCCCTGCTGGTCCAGCTATTCTGGTTCTACTATGCGCTGCCGCTGGTGGGCCTCAGCTTCGAGCCGGTCACCACGGGCATCCTGGTGCTTGCCGCCCACGTCGGCGGCTATGGCGCGGAGATTGTCCGTGGCGCACTCTCTTCGGTCTCCACCCAGCAGCTGGAGGCGGCAAGAGCCCTGAACTTTGACCGGTTTCAGACGCTGTTTCGTGTCTCCCTGCCCCAGGCCGTGGTCGAGATGATGCCAGCGTTTGGCAATCTGGCCATCGAAACGCTGAAGCTCTCGTCACTGGTGTCGTTGATATCGATCGCCGACCTGACCTTTACAGCGCAATCGATCCGCAATCTCACCCTCGACAGCGCGAGCATCTACTCCATCACGCTTCTTTGCTATTTTGCCATGTCGCTGGTGCTGATGATCGCCATCCGGATCATCGAACACGTCGTCAGGCGGGGAGATGTCTTTCCTCGCTCGGCCCATTCGTGAGGACCTGACACCATGATGTACGGCTATGAATGGGATACGACCACCTGGCTGACCTACACGATCTCCATCCTTCCGATCATCCTGATCGGCCTGACGGTGACCTTGAAAGCGGCTGCCGCGGGATTTGTCATTGCGCTCGTGCTTGGCCTTGTCTTCGCGCTTCTGCGCCGCAGCCGGATCAAGGCGATCTCCTGGACGGTCGCCTTTGTCGTCGAGTTCCTTCGCGACACGCCGCTTCTGGTACAGCTGTTCTTTCTCTATTATGTACTGCCGAATTTCGGCATCGTTCTGCCGGCATTCCTGACCGGGGCGCTGGCGCTCGGCCTGCAATATGCCGCCTACACGTCCGAGGTCTACCGCGGTGGCATTGAAGCCGTGCATCATGGCCAGTGGGAAGCGGCCACGGCCTTGAATCTTACGCGCATGCAAGCCTATCGCGACATCATCATCCCGCAGGCCGTTCCTCGCATCGTACCGGCCATGGGCAATTACCTGGTGGCGATGATCAAGGAAACGCCGGTCCTTTCGGTCATCACCGTCATGGAGATGATGGGGCTCGCCAACATGATTGGCGAACGCACCTTCGAATACCTCGTGCCGCTGACACTTGTCGGCCTGATCTTCCTTCTCCTGACGCTGATCTGCTCGGCCGGCCTCCACCGTCTGCAGAAGGCGCTTCCCAAAGCAGGAATCCCGTTGCGATGAACGAAAAGACAGATACACCCCTCATTGAGTTTTCCGACGTGACCAAACGCTTCGGTATACTTACGGTGCTGGACCAGTTCAATTTCAGCGTCGCCAAGGGGGAAAAGGTTACCCTGATCGGCCCATCCGGCTCGGGAAAATCCACCGTGCTGCGGATCTTGATGACACTTGAGCCATTCCAGGAGGGAAGGCTGACGCTCGATGGGACTTCCTACCATGAACCGGGCGGCCGGGGCCGTTTCCAGGCCTCCGAAAGGCATCTGCGCCAGATCCGCAACCACGTCGGAATGGTCTTCCAGAGCTTCAATCTCTTTCCGCACATGACTGTCCTTCGCAATGTGGTCGAAGCCCCGGTGCGGGTACTTGGGATGCAGCGGGAGGAAGCCGAGGTGCGCGCGATCGAACTGCTCCAGATGGTGGGCCTGGCAGACAAGAAGGACCAGTATCCGGCACAGCTGTCGGGCGGACAGCAGCAGCGGGTGGCCATCGCCCGCGCGCTCGCGATGCGCCCGCAAGTCCTGCTCTTCGACGAGCCAACCTCAGCGCTCGATCCCCAATTGGTGGGAGAGGTGCTTTCCGTCATTCGCGGCCTGGCGCACGAGCATGACCTGACGATGCTGCTCGTCACCCACGAAATGCGCTTTGCGCGCGAAGTGTCGGACCGCGTGTGCTTCTTCGACAAGGGACGCATCTGCGAGCAGGGCGCGCCGGAGGCGATTCTCGGTGCGCCGAAACATGAACGGACGCGCGAGTTCCTGTCATCGATACTGGGTTAGGGTCATGCCGCGCTCGCTAGCCCAGCAATGTCGCAGACAGTTTCGACGCCTTCACCGTGACCGGTAGCCAGGCCGTAGGCGTTGACCTTACGCAACGACGCCGGCCCGGAAGGCCGGGCGGGCTCGCCAGGCGGGGATGCGCTCTTGTCGGTTGTGGCCCTGTCTCGATGCGAAGGCGCCCTATCCGGCAGCGTCCCGAACAGCTTTAGCCAGATCCAGGGTGCTGTGGTTTGTCAGCACCTTGTTCAACGACAGGACGATGCTGTCAGCCACGGTCTTGTGCATGGTGTCTCGTAGCTGGCCCAGCGTTTGGGGATCGGCGGCGAGGACCATCTTATCAAACTGGTGAGCGTGCTTCATCGAGTACAGCTCGTTTGCCAGCTGCTTGGCAAAGGTCGCTTCGTCTGTCTGGACGATGGTCTGCTCCGGTGGGCGAGATCCGGAGGGACCGTCGTCCTCCAGATTTTGCGGCGTTACGCGCCGTTCCTCAGCAAGGGTCAACGCATCCTTCACGCCATGACTGCGAAGCAGGATCGCCTGGTGGCCGTCCGCCACGACAACAAGGGTATTCTGGGGAATGATAACGATATCTGACATATGACGGTCTCCTTTGCTCAGGACCAACGGGACGGCTGCGCGATTGTTCCTCTTCGCCCAGATCCCACCCAAAGCAGCCGTTTTCGTCCTCCTCCCAGATACGTGAGCGTCGATGAGCAGCGTGCCCGGGTGACGGCCCGATCCGGGGTTGGGCGCATGGCCGGCCCATGGTATTGTTCCAGCGTCGCGAGGGGGAAAGGTTACCCAGAGCGGCCATCAGGTACTATTGTCCTGAGACAGGCGCCGGACCTGCCTTGCAAGGCAAATCGACGAGGTGATCTGGTGTTTGGCCGCCAATGCCAGGAAACCGACCGGGTAAGGCCTTGAGCTTCTGCGAAAGCATTGATCTGCTTGAGGACATCCTCAGGAAGGGTGATGTTGATCCGCCGCCGTTTCCAAGCGGGAAGGCTCCGGTACGGCCTCGCCGTCCTCAAGCATGCCATCCACATGAAGGAGAAGAGCTTCTTCAGCCATCCGGCGGGCATCAGCAAGGTCAGTTCCCGCAGTCACGACCTCCTTGAACATCGGGCAAGGAAACCCCGAAGTCGCCATCGGCGTCCTTATGGATCAGTGCGATATGACTGCGCATGGGGCACCTCGGTTGGGATCGGTTTGCCTCTCAATGCTCTTAAGCGTACCCCTTGGTGGATCTCGCTTGGGATGCGGCACCGTCACGCGTCCGGGCTATTCAGGCTGCTTTTTCTTTGCACATCAGTGGAATCAACCGGCCCGGTCCCCGGATTCGTAAAGCCGCCTGTACTGTTCGCGAAGGACGTTCTTCTGCACTTTGCCCATCGTGTTGCGCGGCAGCTCCTCAATGAAGATCACCTGCTTTGGTTGCTTGTACCGCGCGAGGCGATCCTGCAATCCCGTGAGGATGGCTCGTTCGTCTACCGACGCCCCTCTCTCCTTGACGACGAGTGCCGTGACCCCTTCTCCGAAATCGGGATGGGGAACCCCGATGACCGCGCTCTCGGCAACGCCATCGATCTGGTCGATCTCGCTTTCGACCTCCTTCGGGTAGATGTTGTAGCCGCCTGAGATGACGAGGTCCTTGCCGCGCCCGACGATGTGGAGGTAGCCTTTCTCGTCGATCTTGCCCAGATCGCCAGTGATGAAGAAGCCGTCGGTCCTGAATTCGGCCTGGGTCTTTTCCGGCATTCTCCAGTAGCCGGTGAAGACGTTGGGGCCCTTGACCTCTATCATCCCCGTCTCGCCGTCGGTCAGCGGCTTGCCGCTGTCGGGATCGGTGACCTGCAGCGAGACCCCCGGCAGCGGGAAGCCGACTGTACCGGCAATCCGGTCTCCGTCATACGGATTGGAGGTGTTCATGTTGGTTTCGGTCATCCCGTAGCGCTCGAGGATGAGATGGCCGGACTTGTCTGCAAATGCCTTGTGGGTTTCGGCCAGCAGAGGCGCCGAGCCGGAGATGAAGAGGCGCATCCTGGAGGCGACCGCCCGCGTCAAGCCCGCGTGCTGGGCAAGCCGCACGTAGAACGTCGGCACTCCCATCATCACCGTCGATGTCTGCATCAGCCGCAACACCTGCGTGGCGTCAAACTTGGGCAAGAAGTACATCGACGCCCCCGACAGCAACACGACGTTCGACGCGACGAACAGTCCGTGCGTGTGGAAGATCGGCAATGCGTGGATCAGGCGGTCATCGGCGGTGAAGTGCCAGTATTCGCGCAACGTCTGGGCATTCGACAGCAGATTCTCGTGCGTCAGCATGGCGCCCTTGGAGCGGCCCGTCGTGCCGGATGTGTAGAGGATGGCAGCCAAGTCGTCGGGGCCGCGCGCGACATCCTGAAAGGCGTTTTCCTCGTCCAGCCCTTGCAGAAGCGTTCCCCCGCCGCGCTCGTCCAGCGTCTCCACGCGGGCACCGTGATCGGTGGCGACCGGTACCAGTCCATCGCGCGCTGCAGGAGAACAGACCACAAGCGCCGGCTCCGCATCGCCGATGAAATAGTCCAGTTCGGCGAGGGTATAGGCGGTATTGAGTGGCAGATAGACCGCGCCCGCACGCAAGCAGGACAGGTATAGAAGAAGCGCCTCCGGGCTCTTCTCGACCTGCACCGCCACCCGGTCGCCGGGCTGAACGCCCAGTTGGATGAGTTTTCTGGCAAGGGCTGCCGACCCTGAGAGCATCTGATCATAGGTCCATTGCCTGCCATCGGCGGTGTCGATGAAGATGCCTCCCCTGCTCGCGGCATTGCGGATGGCATCGAAGAGGTGATTGCTCATGAGGTGGGCTCCGTATTCGCATGCTCGTTGATGACAGTCTTCCCGCGCGGCGAGACATCTTTGACCGGCACAAGGCTCTGATTGGGCTTGTCGGCCGGCACGAGGCGCCGGATCTGCGGCGTCGTCACCACTTCCCGCCTGCCCGCAAAGGCCTCGTGGTTGGCCTCGATCTCATCCAGTTTGTAAAGGTAGTTGACCATCAACCCGTGCGCCTGCCGCAGGGCCCTTGGCGAGCGGTCCCCCAGCACGTTCAGGCGCTCCAGCCGGGCACCGTTGCCGAGATGGAACCGTGCCACCGGATCCACCATACGGCCGGCGGAATCACGTGCTCTGAGGAAGTACCATGCGGCAGCAGCCGCGAGCACCGGTTCCACGGCCGCTGCCTTCTGCCCATCGTCTGCCCAGCCTTCATCGTCGAGGACCGAAAGGACCGTCTTTGCCGAGGGAGAAAGGGCATCGGAGGCTTCGTTGCGGCGCTCACGCGCCAGCCAGGCGGCAAAGCCCGGAACCGGCGAGAGCGTGACGAACCGTTCCAGTTTCGGCAAATCCCGGCGCAGATCCTCAACCACCTGCTTGATCAGGAAGTTGCCAAAGGAAATCCCTCTCAAGCCCTCCTGGCAATTGGAGATGGAGTAAAAGACCGCGGTTGTCGCCTCACCCGTTGCAACGAACACGCGATCCTGCCGCAGCAGGTCATCGATGCGCGAAGGAATGTCGCGCGTGAGCGCCACCTCGACGAAAATCAGCGGATCATCCGAGAGCTGCGGATGAAAGAACGCAAAGCAACGGCGATCCTCAGGCTCCAGCCGGCGGCGCAGCTCGTCCCAGCCGCCGATGTCATGGACGGCTTCGTAGCGAATGATCTTCTCGAGAATGTTGGCAGGCGTTGACCAACTGATGGGTCGCAGCACGAGGAAGCCCCTGTTGAACCAGGATCCGAACAGATGCGAGAAATCGGCATCCACGGCAGAGAGATCGGGTCGCTCCTTGATCAGTGCGAGCAGGACCTCGCGCATCCGCACGAGGGTCTCGATGCCGTTGGGCGCCAAATTGAACCGACGGATCAGCTCCTGGCGCCGCGGTTCCGCCGCCAGGTGCAGTTCCAGGAGAGCCGAGGCATCCCTATCCCCGCGGTAACGGTCGATGGCTGTTTCGAGCCGCTGTGTGTCCGGCCCGAAGCGGTCGAGCAGCATGATCATGAAGTCACGCTTTTCTCCTTCGTCGAAGCTTTGCCAACGCTCGAGAATGTTTTTTGCCAGCGCCATGCCCGAGGCTTCACCGCGGCTCGACAGCAGGGTTTCGCACAGGGTGCCTGCACCACCTACGGGGTCATCCAGGTTTTCCCGCTGGTTGAGCGCGAGAAACCGTCGCCCTCTTTCAGTGATCGTCTGCAGCATGTCGGCCAGGAAGGAGGAGGTGTTCATTCGACAACTCCAAGCATCTGGTTGGGCAGCCAAGTCGCAATTTCGGGAAATATGCAAAGGATGAGGATCGCCAGGAACATGACGAGGACATAGGGGAGCGAACCCCACAGGATATCCCTTGTCGGCACCGTCGGGGCGATCGCATTGATGACGAAGAGATTGAGCCCGATCGGCGGCGTGATCAGCCCCACCTCCATGTTGATGGTCAGTACGATCGCGAACCAGTAGGGATCGAACCCCGCCTGGGTGATGATGGGAAACAGCATCGGCGCCGTCATCACGATCACCGCCACCGGCGGCAGGAACATGCCGCAAACGAGCAGGAAAACGTTGATGACCGCCATCAGCACCCAGCGGTTGACGTCCATGTCCGCGATGGCGGCGGCGACTGTCTGGGTGACGAAGAGCGATGACAGTGCAAAGGCAAAGAGTTCCGCTGCGGCCATGATCATCATGATCATCACGCTTTCGCGCATGGCCGAACCAAAGATGCCGCTGACGGCGCGGAAGCGGAAAAGTCGGTAGGCGATGATGACCACCAGCAGGGTCAGAAGTGCCCCCGCACCGGCAGCTTCCGATGGCGTTGCGATGCCACCGTAGAGGACGTAAAGGGTGCCGGCGATAATCAGCAGGAAAGGCAGGATCCGCGGCAGGCCAGCCAGGCGCTCCTTCAACGTGTAGCGAACGAAGCGCGCGTCGAACTCGTAGCCCTTCCGCTTGCAGTCGATGATCGCCCAGGCCATGAACATGACCGTGAGCATGATCCCCGGAAATACCCCCGCCATGAACAGGCGACCGATCGAGGTTTCGGTGGCGATCCCGTAGACGATCAGCGTGACCGAGGGCGGGATGAGGATGCCAAGCGTGCCGCCTGCGGCAATGGAGCCGGTTGCGACGGAATTCGGGTAGCCGCGGCGCAGCATTTCCGGAATACCCATTTTGCCGATTGCCGCACAGGTCGCCGGCGACGATCCCGTCATCCCCGAAAAAACGGCACAGGCGCCGATGTTCGATAAAACGAGCCCCCCTGGAACGCGGTTCAGCCAGCGATCGAGCGAGGTATAGAGGTCTGCGCCTGCGGGAGATGAGGCGACGGCCGCGCCCATCAGCACGAACATTGGAATGGAGACATAGGCAAGGTTGGCGATGCCCGAGAACATGGTATCGCCAAGGATGTAGAAGATCTGCAGTCCATCCTGCAGGAAGAGGGCCACGAAAGCTGCAAGTCCGAGTGCGAAGGCGATCGGCATGCCGGTCGCGAGCAGCAGGAACAGGGCGCAGATGATCAGGAGTCCCGAAACCGTGACGTTCACCGCGGATACTCCTTGACGTTGGATTGGTTCTGCGAAACGGCCGGAACGGCTGCGAGCGGATCATGAACGACCGCGTGCATGCCCGGCGTCGTGAGCACAAGGATCTGGGCGACGTATTGCAGACAAAGCATGGCGAAACCGGCGGGCAGCGCGAGCAGCGGAATCCACAAGGGCGGCGCCCAGACGCTGGAATGCTTCCAGTTGCCGGCCCAGGCCTCGTGGAACTGGACCCAGGTGGCCGCCAGCATGATGACGCAGAAGATCAAGCCGAGCATTGCACCGACGAGGCGAAGACGGGCGCGGCTTTTGTCCGACAGAAGCAGTTCGATGACGTCCACCCCGACGTGCCCGCCCTTGAGAAGGACATAGGGCGCCCCGAGGAACATGGCCGCGGTTGCGGAAAAAACCACGAAATCTGTCTGCCAAATCGTCGCGACACGAAAGACGTAACGCATCAGGATCATCTGGCAGACGACCAGCATGGCAAGGATGATGAGGATGGTCGACAGGATCGCAAACAGGCGAGACAGGTTGCCTATCCATCGAATGTAGGCCTTGATCATTTCCGGCTCCTTCAGGGGGCATTGCGACGAGGCGCGCAGCTTGTGCGCGCCTCTCACTCGCTATTGCACGGCCAGAGCCTTCTCGATCAGCGCGTCTCCGCCCTCAACCTTTTCGGCAAAGTTCTTGTAGGAGGACTGCTTGGCCAGCTCGAGCCACGCGTCGTAGTCTTCCTTCGACATCTCCACGACCTCGACGCCGGCCTTCTTGTAGGTGTCGACCATGAGTTGATCGCCCTTGCGCACTTCTTCGTCGAAGAAGGCTTCCGCCTTCTCTCCTGCAGCAAGGATCGCCTTTTGCTGTTCCGGCGTCAGGCGTTCGAAGACCTTCTTGGAGACGAGCACCGGCTCATACATGAACCAGAGGGCATTCTCTCCGGGGGCGGTAAGGCATTTGGCATGCTCGAAGAGCCGGTAGGACACGAAGCTTGCCGACGAGGTGTTGGCTGCATCGAGCACGCCTGTCTGCATGCCGGTGTAGATTTCGGAGGACGGCATCGACGAGATCGACGCACCTGCTGCGACCAGCATCTCCTCGAACGCCGGACCCGCAGCGCGAATAACCTGCCCCTTCAACGTATCCGGCGACGTGATGCAGCCCTGTTTCGACGCAAAAGCGCCCGACAGCCACGCATCCGCAATCACCATCGCACCCGCATCCTCGATGACCTTCTTGATGTCGGTCATGAACTCGGAATCGTTCAGGCGTTTGGCGCGGTCGAAGTTGCCGACCAGCCCCGGCATCAAGGTGGCGGAGAATTCCGGATGGCGGCCGGAAGCGTAGTCGAGCGGAAAGGACGTCATGTCCAGCAGGCCACGGGTCACCGCATTCCACTGGTCGTTCGGCTTGTAGAGCGACGATCCGGGAAATATCTGAATCTCAAGGTCAACGTCGGCGGCAGCGACGTCACGGGCGATCATCTGCACCATCTCGTCGCGTATGTCGCCTTTGCCGCCGGGGAACTGGTGCGAAGCCTTCAGCACCGTCTGCGCCGTCGCCCCGGTGGCGACCGTACCCATCAGTGCGACGACCGCCGTCAGCGTTACTGCTTTTGTGCGAGTAAACATCATTATCCTCCCGTTACTCCAACCCTCCCGTTGGATTAGAAAGAGTTGAAATCACCTTGCACACGAAGTCAACGAATTTGTATACAAGAACATTGAAACTGCATAATTGGACAAAGCCAATGAGCGCGACATCGCAGACACTGCGGGATGAAATCGAAAACGGAATCGTGACCGGCGAATTTCCTCCTGGCGAGCGCCTGGACGAGGTCCAACTCGCGACCCGCTATGGCGTGTCGAGAACGCCCGTCAGAGAAGCCTTGATGCAGCTTGGCGCCATCGGGCTGGTCGAGATGCGGCCGCGGCGCGGCGCCGTCGTGGCTGAACATGGTCCGGAGCGGGTTTTCGAAATGTTCGAGGTCATGGCCGAGCTCGAAGCTATGGCGGGTGGACTGGCTGCCCGCCGGCACGGTGACAACGACAAGGCCGCCATTCTAGCCGCGTTGGAGCAATGCCAAAACGCAGCCGAGAAGAACGACACCGATCAGTACTACTACGAGAATGAAATCTTCCACCGCGCGATCTACACGGCCAGCCATAGCGGCTTTCTGGAGGAACAGTGTGTCTCGCTGCACCGGCGTCTCCGCCCCTACCGACGACTTCAACTTAGGGTGCGCAACCGCATGAAGGTATCACTTGCGGAGCATTGTGAGATTGTGGATGCCATCACCGCCGGCGATGCGCAAAAGGCGCGGCTTTTGCTTCGCCATCATATAGCGGTCCAAGGCGACCGGTTTGGCGACCTGCTCGCGACGTTGAGGCCTTAGGCAGATCTTGATGCTGTCGACGGCTCCTCCGCCAGCACGCCCCTGGCGCGACGCGGTTGAAGAGCTTTCCTGGAAAGGTGCGGCGGGTGATCGCCTTCGGGTGCCATGTGGAGACCGGTGCGGTGGAACGTGAGCCAACCTCCCTTTTTTCAACTGGTCATGGTGAACGCTTCCAAGGAAGCAGAAGGCGGAGTGGGGCGGGCGAACTTATGCGTGATGGAGCAGAGGCAATAGCCCTGCGACTGCAGCGATCTGTGAGAGCAGGGCGCAAGTAGAGCAGAAATTTTCAAGGTCTATCCTTTGCTCACCGAGCGCATGGTGGAGCTTGCCGAGATCGGGGTTGCGGCCCATCCGCACGAGGACGTCCGAGGACGCTTTCGCAGCAGGGCCTCAAGGCAAAACCCGGGAAGCGTCTGATCCTTCGAAACGAGACCGCCCCCACACCATCGGGCTCGACGTGGTGACATCTCTAATCGGTGAATGCCGTCACATGTCTCTCGTGGCCGTGGCTCAAGAGCACGGCCACGACTGTTTCCATGTGATCTGGCCGGGACTGAGCGGCGAGACCGACTGGGACCGGATGCCTCGGATCATTGCGGGGGACCGGTGAAGATAAGAAGGAACGAGAATAATCCATAGGCCGCATCATTTTGTGTCAGCACGGCGCCGGAAATGGAGGAAAGCATCGCGCCGCCCCCGATCGCCAAAGTAGCGGCCGGCCCGGCGGCGCTGCCAGCCGACTGCGGCCCATAGCAACCACGTCCGCCGATCTCCCCACAAAGTGACGCATGCCCCGGTCAAGTGCCGAACGACGTCAGGTTGCTTTGCTGGCAACCGGTCGGGTCGCGGCAATCCACTCGGTGCAACGCCGCTCCGGATCTGCATTTCGGGTGATGTCAGTGACGACGGCAGCACTGTCAGCGCCGCGGTCCAGTACGCCCGCGACCCGCTCGACGGTGAGCCCGCCGATGGCAACAAGCGGAATTCCGCTGATCCGCATCTTCCATTGGGCGATGCGATCAAGACCCTGTGGCGACCAGGGCATGGCCTTCAGGACGGTGGGATAAATCGGCCCCAAAGCGATGTAATCGGGCCGAACGGCGAATGCCGTTTCGAGTTCGGCCTCGTCATGAGTCGAAACGCCAAGCCTCATCCCTGCCTTTCGAATGGCAGCAAGATCGGCTGCCGCAAGATCCTCCTGGCCGAGATGGATAAAATCGCAGCCTTCCTCGATAGCCATCTTCCAATGATCGTTGACCACCAGCTGGCATGCATGTGCCGCGCAGATCGCCTTGGCCGCGCGCAGCTCCTGCCGCAGCGGTGCCTGGGCGCTGTCCTTGATCCGGAGCTGCACGAGCCGGACCCCCAGCGGCACCAGTCTTGAGATCCACTCGGCGCTATCGACGATGAGATAGAAGGGATCGAGTTTCATGTAAACACCGCCTTTCCAATCACCGGCGTAGACGGAACCGCCATGTCCCGCGGTTCCAGAGGTACGGCACCGTAGGCCATATGGCCGGCGTTGATGGCCAGCGCGAAGGCTTCCGCCATCGCGGCCGGATCGCCTGCCCCCGCAACGGCCGTATTGAGCAGCACTGCATCGAAGCCAAACTCCATGACGCTCGCCGCATGTGCCGGGCGGCCTATGCCGGCATCCACGATCAAAGGAACTTCGGGAAAACTGGCTCGAAACGCTTTCAGACCCGCAGGATTGACCGGTCCCGTCGCCGATCCGATCGGCGCGCACCACGGCATCAGCACGCGGCATCCCGCATCCAGAAGCCGTTCTCCAACGACGAGATCGTCGGTGGTATAGGGGAATACGTCGAACCCGTCGTCGCACAGGATGCGGGCCGCCTCGACAAGACCAAAAACCTCCGGCTGCAGCGTATCATGATGACCGATCACTTCGAGCTTGATCCAGTTCGTCGAAAACAGATCCCGCGCCATCTTCGCCGTCAGCACCGCTTCCTTGACGCTGTGGCATCCGGCGGTATTGGGGAGAACCCGGACGCCAAGATCACGTATCAATTCGAAGAACGCACCACCGGGCTTGCCTCCCGCTGTTTCCCGGCGCAACGACACGGTGACGATCTCACTCTTCGAGCGTCGCACCGCCTCGGCAAGAGCAGCTGGCGATGGATATCCGGCCGTGCCGAGCAGCAGCCGGGATTTGACTTCACAGTCATAGAGTTTCAGCACATTAGCCTCCCTGCATGGGCGTCAGGATCTCGATCCGGTCCTGATGGTCGAGCGTGAATCCGGCGCGATCATCGCGGTGCACCAACTCGCCGTTGACAGCGGTGGCAAGCCAGTTTCCCTGGTAGTCGAGAAGCTCCAGTAGTTCGGCGAGCGTCGATGCGGGAAGGTCCTGTTCGTCGCCGTTGACGATAAACGTCATGGGGCAATCCTTTCATCTCATCTGTCGTTTTGGAGCACCTGGCGCGCGACTTCTCCGGCCATTGCCGGTGCAAGAAGAAAGCCGTGGCGGTAAAAACCATTCACATGGATCACGCCATCATGTTCGGTGATGCGCGGCAGGTTGTCGGGATAGGCCGAGCGAACACCGGCTCCCGTTTCGACAATCCGTGCCTCGCCGAAGGCTGGATGAACGGCGTAGGCGGCGTTCAGCAATTCCATCAGCGAGCGCGCTGTCACCGCATCTCTGTGATCGCTTTCGATCATGGTGGCCCCGACCATGAAACGTGCGTTTTCCCGCGGAACGATATAGATCGGGTAACGGGGATGCAGCAGGCGGATGGGCCGCGAAAAGGCGATATCTCGCATCTGGAGGAAGAGCATTTCGCCGCGCACTCCCCGCAGCTCGGGCAGGTGTCCGATCTGCGCGTCGCCGGTGCAGTCGACGACGCGGTCGAACGTCAACTCGCTCGGCGCCGGTGCGGCCTGACCGAACCGGACGCGCATGCGCGCCTCCCCCAACCCGGCGGTGAGCGCCGAAAGCGCCGCGCGCGGGTCGAGATGCGCTTCGGCTGGAAAGAACAGCGCCCGGTGGAAACGGCCAGCGAGATCGGGCTCGAGTGCGGCGATACCTGCCCCGTCACGCCATTCCCAACCGCTTGTGCGGCGGGCAAAGCGGTCGAGTTCGCCGGTATCGCGGCCACCGGCGACCACCAGGGTCCCGCGACGACAGACATGACCCGGCAGGGCCGCCTCCCACCAATCGGCGGCCAAGCGACCAAGTGTGAGGACCCGCTCGTCTCCGGCTTCTCGCTCACACCACGGCGCTAGCATACCGCCGGCAATGCCGGATGCGCCGGCGCCCGCCCGTTCGGCGTGATCGATAACTGTCACGTCGAGGCCGTGGCGATAGAGTTGCCAGGCAACCGTCAGACCGGCAACGCCGGCCCCTTTGACAAGAACACGCATGTCACTGCCCGGAAGATGTCGTGGACAACCCAGGGACCGGAATATAGACATCGCCGCCTTCGCGGTATTTTGCCGCCATTGCCGCCAAGCCCTCCTTCCGCGCCTCGGCCCGAATATCGTGGGAGATCTGCATGGAGCAGAATTTCGGGCCGCACATGGAGCAGAAATGCGCAACCTTGTGCGCTTCCTTAGGAAGCGTCTCGTCGTGCAGGGCTCGCGCCGTTTCGGATCGAGCGAGAGGTTGAACTGATCCTCCCAGCGGAATTCGAAACGCGCACGGGACAGAGCGTCGTCGCGGATTTTCGCTGCGGGATGTCCCTTTGCGAGATCGGCTGCGTGGGCGGCGATCTTGTAGGTGATGACGCCAGTCTTGACGTCGTTGCTTTCGGGCAGTCCCAGATGTTCCTTCGGGGTGACGTAGCAGAGCATGGCTGTGCCGAACCAACCGATCATCGCCGCACCTATGCCTGATGTGATGTGGTCGTAACCTGGAGCAATATCGGTTGTCAGCGGCCCAAGCGTGTAGAAGGGCGCTTCCCCGCAGATCTGCAACTGCTTGTCCATGTTTTCCTTGATCTTGTGCATCGGGACATGTCCCGGGCCTTCGATCATCACCTGGCAGTCTTTCTCCCAGGCAATCCTGGTGAGTTCGCCGAGTGTTTCGAGCTCAGCGAACTGCGCAGCATCGTTGGCATCGGCAATGGAACCGGGGCGCAGGCCGTCGCCCAGCGAGAAGGAGACGTCATAGGCACGGCAGATGTCGCAGATGTCCTCAAAATGCTGGTAAAGGAAACTCTCCTTGTGATGATGTAGGCACCATTTGGCCATGATGGAGCCGCCACGCGAGACGATGCCGGTGACCCGATCGATGGTGAGCGGAATGTAGGCGAGCCTCACCCCGGCATGGATGGTGAAGTAGTCCACCCCCTGCTCCGCCTGTTCGATCAGCGTATCGCGATAGATTTCCCAGGTGAGGTTTTCCGCAATGCCGCCGACCTTCTCCAGCGCCTGGTAGAGCGGCACGGTGCCGAGCGGGACTGGAGAGTTGCGGATAATCCACTCGCGGATGTTGTGGATGTTACGGCCGGTGGAGAGATCCATTACGGTATCGCCGCCCCAGCGGATCGCGCAGACCATCTTCTCCACCTCTTCGGTCATGGAGGACGTCACGGCGGAATTGCCGATGTTGGCGTTGATCTTGACCAGGAAGTTGCGGCCGATGATCATCGGTTCGGCTTCGGGGTGGTTGATATTGGCCGGAATGATGGCGCGTCCACTCGCCACTTCCTGCCGAACGAACTCCGGTGTGACGAAATCGGGAATGTGCGCGCCGAAGCTTTCGCCGTCCCGCTGCAGCGAATGCTCTTGGGCTTGCCGGCCCAGATTCTCCCGAATAGCGACAAATTCCATTTCCGCGGTTATGATACCCGCCCGCGCGTAGGCGAGCTGGGTCACCGCCTTCCCATCCTTCGCGCGGCGCGGAGGGCTAAGGGGAGAGAATTGCGGCGTCAGCCGGTCGCCGGCCGCAAAGCCGTTGTCCTCAGGCCGGATCTTGCGGCCTTGATAGATCTCGGTGTCGTCGCGCGCTGCGATCCACGCTCCGCGAAGCTTCGGCAGGCCGCCTTCGATCGAGACGACGTGCGACGGATCGGTATAGGGGCCGGATGTGTCATAGACGATGACGGGTAGCTCACCGGAGGTCGGGTCGAGGGCGACCTCGCGCATGGGAACGCGAAGGTCCGGATGCTGCTTTCCGGCCAAGTGGATCTTGCGCGACGCGGGCAAGGGCCCGCCGGTAACGGCTGTCGAATGGGTTAAGGCGGCATTCTTCATCGTGAGGCTCCAAGTTTCAGGTTGGAGACCCAGTCCTAGAGCCGGAATGATGGAAGGACGCAGATACGGAATCCAGACGTGGACTGTATATCGTCGAGCGCTCGCACCGTCCCTACGCCAGTATGAACTGGATCAGGTTCAACGGGTCACTGCGCTGCGAAAGCCAGCAGAATCTCAGCCCCTTGCCGGGGCACCCCTGGTGAATGATGCAAGGCTACGGTAGTCGGATTAGCAGGTCAAGCACGCGCGACCGAAAAGCTTCACGCAAACCTGTGGGGGGTTACGCGCTTATCAGTGATGCTCATCGACGACGATGCAAATTGCCAGGGGGAGCTCCTTCATGCAGCAAAGGTCGGCCGGCCCGCCCGGGAGATCGTACGCGCGACCCCGGCCTGCAAACCCTTCGCAAGGGACTGCCTTGGTGAGCGAGGAACCCGGGTTGCCGGATTGGATGATTCGGAGCTGGCTGCTCTCCGTTCTGTCCCATCTGTGGATGCGAATACCTGACCCAGTCGTTCGAAGACGGCCCCATGCCGTTCATTCGAGGCGCCCAGTACGTCCTTGCGCCGTTCCAGCGGGCTGCAAATCAGTTGTCTTGCCAGGTCAGGTTCAAACGGCGGAGTTTCTTCGTCGTTGGGGTGGGCCCCAAACGCCAATGCTCCACGAAGGGCCATCTGTCGAAACACCGACCCACCCGAAACCCAGTTGCTCGGCCGTGGGCGGCTTTTTCCCAACCCAGCCCCCGGCCGCCTGGGCAACAGTGGCCCAACGTTTCCCGACCAGCTTCACCGCTCACGCTTATACTCGCGGCTCAATATCCGCCTTGGCAATGACGCTCTCCGGATTCAGACGGAACACCTAAATTCGATTTCCATGAAGCCGGCGGCAGGCCAGAGAGTGGCAGCTCTTGGCGGACTTTCTGCCGCTCAACGCAACAGTGTTCCCACTCGCTGGACCGCTTGATGGTGAGGCGCCATGGTCGGCTGTGCAACGTCAACCCGGGTTCCGGCGTCGATAGCACCGGAAATCGTTTGCTACCCGGCGATCTCCGGCTGAACCAGCCGCACTAACTTGTCCAGCGAGTCCTGCCAGCCAAGGTAGCAGCCTTCGCGCGGAATCAGGTCCGGGATCCCGGTCTGCTCGATGGTGACCTCCGTGCCCACTGAGACTTTCGCGAAAGCCACTGTGACCAGCATCTCGCCGGGCAGGTTGGCATCGTCAAAGCTGTCTGTGTAGACCAGCCGTTCACCAGGGACGAACTCCCGATAGGTTCCGCCAAAGGAGTGGCTTTCTCCCGTCGTGAAGTTGCGGAAGGACATCCGGTGCGCGCCGCCGACCCGCGCGTCGAATTCGTGGACGGTGCAGAGGAACCCGTAGGGCGGCAACCAACTGGCGAGCGCGTCAGGCTCGACGAAGGCGCGGAAGACCTTTTGCGGACTGGCGGCAAAGACGCGATGAAGCTTGACTGTGCTAGGCATGATGTTCTCCTTTCTGACTTTTCTTTCCGTTCGGCCCAAGGACGTCCCAGTCGGCGCGATCCAGACAGGCGTGTTTGAATTTTTTGCCACGCCCTGCCGTTTTAACGCGCTACCGCCGCCCATTGATACTCGAGCTGCATCGCCACCATATCCGGTACGCGGGCCGTGGCGGTGGGCGACAGCCTCGAGGGTCTGCTCCAGCACATCGGCCGGCCGCGCATCCTGCGCCGACGCGACGATCTGCCTGTTTGGCGCAGCATCGGAATCGGGCAGGATGCGGATGCCGTTGGCGCTGGTGATCGCCTCGCCGGACGCTGAATCGATGCGCACGCTCGACCGATTGCTGCGCGACCAGGTGTCTGCGGCAAGTGCCAACGACACTTCATCAACGCGGTTGTTGATCAGCAAGTCCAGTTCCTCCCACGTCCAGAAGGACAGACGATTGGCAAGCACGGTCAAGGCGAAGGGCCGCGTCAGCCGGAACGCCTGGCTGGCATGGGGCGCGTCCCAACTGGTCACGCCAAGCCCTGCCGCAACCTGTTGCGCTTTCGGGCGGCCGGCGATGGCTTCGATCAGCGTGAGCATCATCGGCATGGAAGCCGAGATGCCGGTGGTGGTGGTCACCGCATCATCCGATACCATCCGCCTGTCGGGCACATAGTCGATGGTGGGGCTGCGCCCGAGCATCTCGCGAAGGTAATTCCAGTGTGTCGTGGCCCGCCTGTTGTCGAGGAGCCCAGCCGGCGGGACCACCTTTACTCCGGCGCAAATGCCGATAATCCGCGCTCCCTTCGCGGCCTGCGATCGGGCGGTCCAAATGCGGCCGCGGCGCGGCGCCGTCGTGGCTAAACACGGTCCGGAGCGGGTTTTCGAAATGTTCGAGGTCATGGCCGAGCTCGAGGCTATGGCGGGTGGACTGGCTGCCCGCCGGCACGGTGAGAGCGACAAAGCCGCCATTCTTGCCGCTGTGGAGCAATGTCAACATGCCGCCGAGAAGAACGGCACCGATCAGTACTACTACGAGAATGGAATCTTCCATCGCGCGATCTACACGGCCAGCCACAGCGGATTTCTGGAGGAACAGTGTGTCGCGCTGCAACGTCGTCTCCGCCCCTACCGACGACTTCAACTCAGGGTGCGAAACCGCATGAAGGTATCACTGGCGGAGCATTGTGAGATTGTGGATGCCATCACCGCCGGCGATGCGCAGAAGGCGCGGCTTTTACTTCGCCACCATATAGCAGCGGTCCAAGGCAACCGGTTTGGCGACCTGCTCGCGACGTTGAGGCCTTAGGCAGATCTTGATGCTGTGGACGGCTCCTCCGCCAGCATGCGCACAAAGCGACGCGGTTGAAGAACTTTCGTGGAAAGGTGTGGCGGTGGATCTCCCTCGAACATCGTGCGGCTGCGCAATGGGGCCGCCTGAACAAGCTGTTCGCAGCCTAGCAAAGAAGCCCAATAGAGATTTTGATGAAATTCATTCGATTTGCACCAGACTATTTCTGCCATGCCAGAGAGTAGCGGGTATGTCGAAGTTCGCCCGTGCGTGTGAATGCACCGATCTCGACAAGCTGCTGAAGGTCGCGTGTCGCTGTGGCGCGAGATGTACCTGTGATCGAGATGTAATTTTCTGCACTCAGGCCACCCTTGAAGCCTGATGTGCCTTCCTTGAAGATGCGCGCGACCACCTTTTGCTGCCGCTCGTTCAGTCGGTTTCGAAATCGGTCGTAGAATTTCGCTTTTTGAATGAAGAAATTTATTCGATCCAGCGTCGCCCGTTGAGCCTCCAGGATAGTTTCTGAAAAGAAAATGATCCAGTCGGTGATATCGAGCGTGCGTTGGTGTCGCTCAAGCTCGGAGTAATAGGCCTTCCGGCTCTTCTCGATCGTGAAGGCGAGTGAAATGAGGCTTGGTTGCCCAATGTTTTGTGCCAGGGATTTCTCGGCGAGCGCGCGCCCAATTCGGCCGTTCCCATCCTCAAACGGATGAATGCTTTCAAAGTAAAGATGGCCTACTGCTGCGCGTGTCAAAGCTTGAAGCGGCGTTCGGCCATTTGGCCCGGATTGATTGAACCAGGCGATGAAGTTCTCCATCTCAGCGTGAACCTGGCGAGATGGGGGAGCCTCAAAATGGATTGCGGGCTTATCCAGTCGACCTGACACGATCTGCATGGCGTCTTCATGCTCACGGTAAGCGCCAATCGTCTCAATGTATCGATTTCCGGCCATCAGCATTGAATGCCAATGGAACAGGCCCTCGTGGCCCAGCGGGCTATGCCAGCTCCGATAGACATCCGCCATCATCTCGGCGATCCCCCGCTCTTGGGGGCGTACCTGTCTGTCATCGGCGTTGAGCCCAAACTGCCGGCGGAGTGATGATTGGACACTTACCCGATCAAGAAATTCCCCCTCGATCTCTGATGTCTTGACCGCTTCGTCGCTCAGCAACTCAATGCGGAGTTGGTTGCTGTCATCCTCGTTGAAATGGCGAACGGCACCAATAACCTCGCCGGCCGACTGCAGGAATTTCCGCTCCAACAATGTCAAGCTTGGAGCGTCGTACCTAAAGTTTGGCCAATCAGCGTTTTGCCAGTTCCATGTCATGAGTTATAGCCAGCTCCTCTATAACTCATCATTATTGCAATGATGAGCTATTGCAAGCCCATCTATCGCTCAGCACCAGGGGCCCGATCGAAACCATGGTCACGTCAGCGATTTCAGTCGGCCGCAGGATACCGTAGGCATCAGGTAGTCGGTTGCATCGTTCATCCGACGCGCGGTTTGGTGTTCGTAAGATCTCCGTCGTCTCGATGATGGCGGCAGACAACCATGCTTCGATGCACTTAAAGATGGCGGGCGATGACGATACGCTGCACGTCGCTGGTTCCCTCATAGATCTGGCAGATGCGCACATCGCGGTAGATCCGCTCGACGGGATAGTCCGCCATATAGCCGTAACCGCCATGGATCTGTATGGCATCGGAACAGACGCGTTCGGCCATCTCCGACGCAAAGAGCTTGGCCATCGATGCCTCCGACAGACACGGCATTTGAGCCTCGCGCAGCGAAGCTGCGTGCCAGACGAGTTGCCTTGCCGCCTCTATCTGGGTGGCCATATCGGCAAGACGAAAGGCCACCGCTTGATGATCGACGATGGGACTGCCGAAGGCGGTCCGTTCGCGGGCGTAGTCGCGCGCGGCACTGAATGCCGCCTGCGCCATGCCGACGGCCTGAGCTGCGATGCCGATCCGCCCTCCTTCCAGATTGGCAAGCGCGATGCGATAGCCGTCGCCTTCCTCTCCGAGCCTCAACTCGATTGGAATCCGCATGTCGTCAAAGGCGATCTGGCAGGTGTCAGAACCGTGGATCCCGAGCTTCTCCTCAACGCGCACGACCTGGTAGCCAGGCGTGTCCGTCGGGACGATGAAAGCGGAAATCCCTCTCTTCCCGGCGTCGGGATCGGTGACGGCAAAGACAATGATCATCTGCGCATTCTTGCCGGACGTGATGAACTGTTTGGTTCCGTTGATGACGTAGTGGTTGCCAATTCGTCGCGCATGGGTTCTTAAGTTCGATGCGTCGGAGCCGGCCTGTGGCTCGGTCAGGGCGAAGCCGCCAATCCACGCGCCGCACGCAAGACGCGGCAGGAAATCCTGTTTCTGCGCCTCTGTTCCGAATTTGAGGATCGGCACGCAGCCGACCGAGCTATGGACGCTCATGATGGTCGAGCACGCCCCGTCGGCCGCAGCAATCTCCTCAACCGCAGCCGCGTAGGCAAGTGTTCCGGTATCGGACCCTCCATACACCTCCGGCACCAGCATGCCCAACAGACCGAGCGTCCCCATTTCCTGCAGTTCGTCTCGCGGAAAGCCCCTTTCCCTGTCCCTTCTGGCAGCGCCGGGCGCCAGCCGCTCCTGAGCGAACCGACGCGCCATCTCGCGAATCTGCTGTTGAAGGTCGGAAAGGATCATTTGCTCTACCCCGGTGACGGCACTTGACGACGACCGCCGTCGATGGGCTACCGCCGATGCACGGCATCACGCCGTTTTCCCTTGCCGGATACCTGTGAGATCGGCCGTCGCGAAATCTAGGCCGTTTTCTTCTTGCAAGCGATGACGAAACTGATCCATCCTGCCGGACAGTTTTACCATAGCAGGTGGATCATGTCAGACCTGGAACGACATATGATCGCCCCCAGTTTTGTCGAGGAGGCGCTTGATTGCCTGCGTCGCAGTGGACGCCCGACGCAGCCGCTCCTGGCGAGGCTCGACCTGCCGCCGGTTGTCAGGCAGCCGGTTTCGGCGCAGACATTTGGCCAGTTGTGGCTTGCGATCGCGGCGGAGCTGGATGACGAGTGCTTCGGTCTCGGCGCCCGTCCAATGCAGCGCGGGAGCTTTACTCTGCTGTGTCACTGCGTCTTGCATGCCGCCACGCTGGAGCAGGCGTTGCGCCGGGCACTGCGCTTTCTCAACGTGGTGTTGGGTGCTCCTACAGGCCGGCTTGTGGTCGGCGACGCGACCGCCCAGATCGAGCTGAATGATACGCAGGAGCCTCGGTCGGCCTTCGCCTATCGTAGCTACTGGATCATCCTGCACGGACTGACCTGCTGGCTCGTGGGACGACGCATTCCCATCCGCCTGGTGGAATTCCGCTGTTCCGAGCCGAGTGGCGGCGAAGACCACAGGCTTTTCTTCGGCGCCCCGATCCGGTTCAATCAACCCGTCAGTCGCCTCGGTTTCGACAGTGCCTTACTGGCATTGCCGATTTCGCGCAGCAACCAGGCTCTAAAACAGTTCCTGCGCGCAGCGCCTGCCAACATTCTTCTGCGCTACCGCTACGACGCCGGCACCGCAGCCGCCGTGAGGCGACGCCTGAGTCAGAAGGCGCCGCCCAATTGGGCCAGCTTCGCAACTCTGGCGGGCGACATGCGCATGTCGCCGTCGACACTTCGCCACAGGCTCTACGACGAAGGGCAGAGCTACGCCAGGATCAAGGACGAAATCCGCCGCGACCTTGCCTGCACCATGCTGACAACGACGCGTCAGACAGTCGGTGACATTGCAGCACATCTCGGCTACTCCGAACCGAGTGCCTTCTACCGGGCCTTCAAGAAGTGGGTCGGCGTCAGTCCCGAGACATTCCGGAAACTCCAGGGATCGGCCTAGATCAGGACTTCGGGTGTCGCGCCTCGTCGACGCCGTCGCTATGGCAAAACTGGCCGAAAATCTCGAGGCAGTTCTGTCATGGCTTGCCATTGTCGCCAGGACTACCATCCTTGTCCATTGATCTGCTTCTGGGGAGAGGAGCAGGGTCAGCAGGGAGGAAGTGATCGTGGATACGGCTCCATTGAGCTTGCATGTCCCAGAGCCGGCCGTGCGGCCGGGCGGACAGCCTGATTTTTCCAATGTTACCATCGCCAAGGCCGGCGCCGTGACGCGTCCAGCGGTGGACGCAGAAGCGCAGGATATTCGCGATCTCGCCTATTCCATCATCCGGGTTCTCAACCGGGAGGGTGAGGCGGTCGGCCCGTGGGCGGGCCTGCTTCCCGACCAGGATCTGAGGGAGGGCTTGCGTCACATGATGACGCTGCGCGCCTTCGACGCGCGCATGCTGATGGCGCAGCGACAGGGCAAGACGTCGTTCTACATGCAGCACCTTGGGGAAGAAGCGGTCAGTTGCGCATTTCGAAAGGCGCTGGCCAAGGGGGACATGAATTTCCCGACCTATCGACAGGCCGGCCTGTTGATCGCCGACGATTATCCGATGGTAGAGATGATGAACCAGATCTACTCCAACGAGAGCGACCCTTTGCGCGGCCGGCAGCTGCCGATCATGTATTCGTCGAAGGAGCACGGCTTCTTTACGATTTCCGGCAATCTCGCCACCCAGTATGTCCAGGCGGTCGGCTGGGCCATGGCTTCGGCGATCAAGAATGACACCCGCATCGCCGCTGCCTGGATCGGCGATGGCTCCACGGCCGAGTCGGATTTTCATTCGGCGCTGGTGTTTGCCTCCACGTACCGGGCGCCGGTGATCCTCAACGTAGTCAACAACCAGTGGGCGATTTCGACGTTCCAGGGAATTGCGCGCGGTGGCTCGGGCACCTTCGCCGCTCGCGGGCTGGGCTTTGGCATTCCCGCGCTGCGGGTTGACGGCAATGATTACCTGGCGGTCCATGCCGTCGCCTGCTGGGCAGCGGAACGGGCGCGGCGCAATCTCGGGCCGACATTGATCGAATATGTCACCTATCGCGTCGGCGCCCATTCCACCTCCGACGATCCGAGTGCCTACAGGCCAAAGGCCGAGTCAGAGGCATGGCCGCTGGGCGACCCGGTGCTGAGGCTCAAGAAGCATCTGATCCTGCGGGGGCTGTGGTCTGAGGCACGTCATGTGCAGGCTGAGGCGGAAATCATGGACGATGTCATCGCCGCCCAGCGCAAGGCGGAGGAACATGGAACGATGCATGCCGGCGGCAGACCGTCGGTGCGCGACATCTTCGAGGGCGTTTACGCGCAGATGCCACCACACCTACGTCGGCAACGACAGAAGGCTGGTTATTGAATGGCCAGAATGACGATGATCGAAGCGATCCGCAGCGCCATGGACATTGCCATGGGTCGCGATGACGACGTGGTCGTTTTCGGGGAGGATGTGGGTTATTTCGGCGGCGTCTTCCGCTGCACACAGGGGCTGCAGGCAAAGTATGGCAAGACGCGCTGCTTTGATACGCCCATCAGCGAGTCGGGCATCGTCGGCGCCGCGATCGGCATGGCTGCCTATGGGCTAAGACCCTGTGTCGAGATCCAGTTTGCCGACTACATGTACCCCGCCTACGATCAGCTGACGCAGGAAGCCGCCCGTATCCGCTATCGATCCAATGGTGACTTCACCTGCCCGATCGTGGTGCGCATGCCAACCGGTGGTGGCATTTTTGGCGGTCAGACCCATAGCCAGAGCCCCGAGGCGCTGTTTACCCACGTCTGCGGCCTGAAGGTCGTCGTGCCCTCCAACCCCTACGACGCCAAGGGGCTGCTCATTGCGGCGATTGAAGACCCTGATCCGGTGATCTTCCTGGAGCCAAAGCGGCTCTACAACGGACCTTTCGACGGCCATCACGAGCGCCCGGTGACGGCATGGTCGAAACATGATCTCGGTGAGGTCCCGGATGGCTACTACGCCATCCCGATCGGCAAGGCGGACGTTCGCCGCCCCGGCTCGGCCGCGACAGTGGTCGCCTATGGCACGATGGTTCACGTGGCCCTGGCGGCTGTAGCCGACACGGGCATCGACGCTGAAGTCATCGACCTTCGCAGCCTCATGCCGCTCGATCTCGACGCCATCGTCACATCGGTTTCCAAGACGGGGCGCTGCGTTGTCGTGCACGAGGCAACGCTGACCTCGGGATTTGGCGCAGAGATCGCGGCCCTGGTGCAGGAATTCTGTTTCTACCATCTGGAAGCGCCGGTCATGCGCGTCGCCGGATGGGACACGCCCTACCCGCATGCCCAGGAGTGGGACTATTTTCCTGGTCCGGCGCGGGTCGGTCGTGCGCTGATCGAGGTTCTGGAGGCCTGAGCATGGGCGAGTTCACGATCAAGATGCCGGACGTGGGAGAAGGTGTCGCCGAGGCCGAGCTGGTGGAGTGGCTGGTCGCGGTGGGCGATCCCGTGCGCGAGGATATGGCGGTTGCGGCGGTGATGACCGACAAGGCTACCGTGGAAATCCCCTCCCCCGTCAGCGGAACCGTCGTCTGGCTTGCCGGTGAGGTGGGTGACACGCTGTCGGTGAAGGCGCCGCTGATGCGCATCGAGACAAGCGGCATTGATGACACGCCGGTGCCGCCGGACACGCCGCAGGAAAAGGGCGCGCCGGTCGACAGCATGACAGCTGCCGAAACGCCCAAAGAGCCGGCGGCCTGCGCTCCCTTATCACCGCCCGCCCTCTCCCCGGCCCGCCTGCCGCCTGCCGCCCCCGGCAAGCCCTTGGCTGCACCCTCTGTCCGACTGTTTGCGCGAAACAACGGCGTTGATCTCCGGCAGGTGCGTGCAAGCGGCCCGGCGGGCCGCATCCTGCGGGAAGATGTCGAACACTACCTTGCGGCCGCAACAGATGCCACGTCCGCGCGGCAGCCCCTGGCGATCAAAACGGCTCAGGAAGCAGTCAAGCTTACCGGGCTTCGTCGCCGCATCGCGGAAAAAATGGTGCTGGCCACCACGCGCATCCCCCATATCACCTATGTGGAGGAAGTCGACGTCACCGCCGTGGAGGACCTGCGGGCGACGATGAACCGCGATCGCAAACCCGACCATCCCAAGCTCACCCTGTTGCCGTTTTTGATGCGGGCGCTCGTCAAGGCCGTTGCCGAGCACCCGCAGATCAACGCGACGTTCGACACCGAGGCAGGTCTCCTTACCCGTTTCAGTGCCGTCCACATCGGCATCGCCACCCAGACGCCTGCCGGGCTCACCGTGCCGGTGGTCAGACATGCCGAGGCGCGCAGCATCTTCGATTGCGCCGCCGAGATAGGCCGGCTGGCGGAGGCGGCGCGGTCAGGCACAGCCACTCGTGACGAGCTTGGCGGCTCGACCATCACCATCAGTTCGCTGGGCAGGCTTGGCGGGATCGTCTCGACCCCGGTCATCAATCTCCCGGAGGTCGCAGTCGTTGCGGTCAACAAGATTGCCATCCGCCCGATCTGGGATGGAACTCAGTTCGTTCCTCGCAAGATGATGAACCTCTCGTCGAGCTTCGACCACCGCATCATTGATGGCTGGGATGCCGCGACCTTCGTTCAGCGCCTGCGAACGCTGCTGGAAACGCCCGCCCTGATCTTCATGGAAGGCTGACCCATGAAAGACATCACCTGCACACTGCTTGTGATCGGCGCCGGACCCGGAGGCTATGTCTGCGCCATCCGGGCCGGCCAGCTTGGGATCGACACGGTGATCGTCGACGCGGGAAGGCCAGGCGGAACCTGCCTGACGGTCGGCTGCATTCCATCCAAGGCACTGATCCACGCCGCGGGTGAGTTTGACGCCCTCAAGCGTATGGCGTCGGGCAAAAGCGATCTGGGGATCCGCGCTGCGAATGCGACCATTGATCTTGGCATCACCACCGCCTGGAAGGACGGCATCGTCGCGCGACTCAGCAGCGGTGTGTCCAGTCTCCTGCACAAGGCACGGGTGAAGATCATCCATGGCAAGGCACGCTTTCGCGACGGCAAGACGGTGGAGGTCGAAACCGAAACCGGGCTGCAGATCATTCGCGCCGAAAGCGTGGTCATCGCGACCGGTTCTGAGCCGGTCGAGCTTGCCGCATTGCCGTTTGGCGGGCCGGTGTTGTCGTCGGCCCAGGCGCTTTCGCTGACGCAGCTGCCGAACAGGCTGGTGGTCGTCGGTGGTGGCTACATCGGACTGGAACTGGGGACGGCATTTGCCAAACTGGGCAGCCAGGTCACTGTGGTCGAGGCGATGGCGCAGGTCCTGCCGGCCTATGACCGCGAACTGGTTCAGCCCGTCATGCGCAGAGTGAGCGAACGCGGCATCAAGGTCATGACCACGTCCAAGGCGATCGGGCTCTCCCCCCGGGGCGACGCGCTGGTGGTGGAGGAAAGGGGGGAACGGCAGGAACTTCCGGCGGACCGTATCCTCGTCACTGTCGGCAGGCAGCCGCAGGTGACCGGGTTCGGGCTGGAAGACCTCGATCTCGACCGCGCCGGTCCCTTTTTGCAGATCGATGATCGCTGCCGGACATCGATGCGCGGCGTCTATGCCATCGGCGACGTCACCGGCGAACCGATGCTGGCCCATCGGGCCATGGCGCAGGGAGAAATGGTGGCCGAAATCGTCGCAGGGCGAAACCGCGGGTGGGATAGCCGCTGCATTCCCTCGATTTGCTTCACCGACCCGGAAATCATCAGTGCCGGCCTTTCCCCCGATGACGCCCGCAGTCAAGGCATCGAGGTCAAGGTCGGGCATTTTCCTTTCGCCGCCAACGGAAGGGCGATGACAATGGATGACGAGGACGGTTTCGTGCGGGTCGTGGCGCGTGCCGATTCCCATCTGGTGCTGGGGTTGCAGGCGGTCGGCGCGGGCGTATCGGAGCTTACGGCTGCTTTCGCACTGGCAATCGAGATGGGTGCACGGCTGGAGGACATCGCAGGCACGATCCATGCGCATCCGACACGAAGCGAGGCCGTCCATGAAGCTGCGCTGCGGGCGATGGGGCAGGCTCTGCACCTTTGATCTTCGAGGTGCTTTTGCCGCTAGCTGTTGGGAAGGAACGGCGAATGACAGACCTGGATTTCGGATTGAGTGAAGCGGCGGTGGCCGTTGGCGCCGCCGCACAGCGCTTCGCGCGCGAGCGCATCGCACCGATCGCCGCTGAAATCGACGCCAACGATCGTTTCCCGATCGAGCTTTGGCCGGCCATGGGCGCTCTGGGGCTCCATGGCATCACTGTTGCGCAAGAGGATGGCGGGTTGGGACTAGGCTACCTCGATCATGTCGTCGCCTGTCAAGAGATCAGCCATGCGTCAGCCTCCGTTGGTCTGTCCTACGGAGCCCATTCCAACCTGTGCATCAACCAGATCGCGCGCTGGGGCTCGACCGACCAGAAGATCCGCTACCTTCCCCGCCTCATTTCGGGGGACCATGTCGGCAGCCTGGCAATGTCGGAGACGGGCGCCGGATCCGACGTCATCTCCATGCGTCTGCGCGCCGACAGCGTCGGTGGCGGATTCCGGCTGAACGGCACCAAGTTCTGGATCACCAATGCGCCCTATGCGCAAACGCTGGTCGTCTACGCCAAGACGGCGGCCGAGGCGGGTTCGAAAGGGATTACCGCCTTCCTCGTCGATAAGGACTTTGACGGCTTTGCAATCGGACAGAAGATCGACAAGGTCGGCATGCGCGGTTCTCCGACCGCCGAACTCGTCTTCAACGATTGCTTTGTGCCGGAGGAAAACGTGCTGGGCGGGCTAAATGGCGGTGTCCAGATTTTGATGTCCGGCCTTGACTACGAGCGTGTGGTGCTGTCCGGCATCCAGCTTGGTATCATGCAGGCCTGCCTGGATGTGGTCGTGCCTTATGTGCGACAGCGGCAACAGTTCGGCAGGCCGATCGGCAGTTTTCAGCTGATACAGGCGAAAGTGGCCGACATGGTGGTGGCGCTGAATTCAGCCCGCGCCTATGTCTACCAGGTGGCGCGGGCCTGCGATGCCGGCAAGACGACCCGGCAAGATGCCGCCGGCGCGATACTCTATGCCTCTGAGTGCGCCGTAAGGGTGGCCGAACAGGCGATCCAGGCCCTCGGCGGCGCCGGCTACACGAAGGATTGGCCGGTGGAGCGGCTTTGGCGCGACGCCAAGCTGCTCGATATCGGCGCGGGCACCAACGAGGTGCGCCGGATGTTGATCGGCCGTGAAGTGATCGGCGCGGGAGGCCACGGCTGATGCCCCCGATCCGTACCATGCTTGACCGCAACGGCGATGTCTTCAAGGCCAATGCGGCGCACAATCGCACGCTGTGCAAAGCGTTGCGCTCGAAAGTGGAGACGGCTGCGCGCGGAGGATCGCAAAGTCACCGCGAGCGGCATCAGTCGCGCGGCAAGCTCCTGCCGCGCGACAGGGTTCAGCGGCTCCTCGATCCCGGTGCCCCATTCCTGGAAGTCGGACAGCTTGCGGCGGAGGGAATGTATGGGGGACAAGCGCCCGGTGCGGGCATCATCACCGGCATCGGGCGCGTGTCTGACCGCCAGTGCATGATCGTCGCCCACGACGCCACGGTGAAAGGGGGCGCCTACTTCCCGATGACGGTGAAGAAGCATCTGCGGGCGCAGGAGATTGCCTGGGAGAACCGTCTGCCGTGCATCTATCTGGTGGATTCCGGCGGCGCCAACCTGCCGCATCAGGCTGAGGTCTTCGCCGACCGGGATCATTTCGGCCGGATCTTCTATAACCAGGCCCAGATGTCGGCCGCAGGCATTGCCCAGATTGCCTGCGTCATGGGAAGTTGCACCGCAGGCGGCGCCTATGTTCCGGCAATGTCGGACGAGACGGTCATCGTGCGCAATCAGGGCACGATCTTCCTCGGCGGGCCGCCGCTGGTGAAGGCGGCGACCGGCGAGGTGATTTCCGCTGAGGAATTGGGGGGCGCCGAGACCCATGGCCGCAGGTCGGGGGTCGTCGATCATGTCGCGGAAAATGACGAACATGCGCTGATGATCGTCGGCGACATCATGGCCACCCTCCCCCGGCCGACGGGAGCGGGTATCGAGTTGGCTGCGCCGAGGCCTCCGCTGCTTGAGCCGGCCGACATCTACGGCATCATTCCGCAGGATGTGCGCATCCCCTATGAGGTGCGGGAGGTGATCGGCCGACTTGTCGACGGCTCCGCGTTTCAGGAGTTCAAGCCGCTGTATGGATCGAGCCTGGTGTGCGGATTTGCGCACATATGGGGCATTCCGGTTGCCATTCTTGCAAACAACGGCGTGCTGTTTTCGCAAAGTGCATTGAAGGGCGCGCATTTCATTCAGCTGGCGTGTCAGCGCCGCATCCCGCTCTTGTTCCTGCAGAACATTTCCGGATTCATGGTCGGCGGCAAATACGAAGCTGAAGGCATTGCCAAGCATGGCGCAAAACTGGTGACGGCGGTCGCGACGGCGTCGGTTCCCAAAGTCACGGTGATGATCGGCGGCAGTTTCGGAGCCGGCAACTATGGCATGTGCGGCCGCGCCTACCAGCCGCGCTTTCTGTTTTCGTGGCCCAATGCCCGAATTTCCGTCATGGGTGGCGAACAGGCGGCGGCTGTTTTGGCCTCCGTCCACCGCAACGCCGAGAGCTGGAGCCCGGCTGAGGCGGAAGCGTTCAAGGCGCCGATCCGGCAAAAATACGAGGATGAGGGCAATCCTTACTATGCGACGGCGCGCCTGTGGGACGATGGTGTTATCGATCCCATCCAGACCCGTGATGCCTTGGGTCTCGCCTTTGCCACGACGCTGAACGCGCCGGTTCCAGAGCGCGCGCAGTTCGGCCTGTTTCGGATGTAGCGCAGGAGGGGGCAATGATTGAGAGCCTGCTGATCGCCAATCGGGGAGAAATCGCCCGCCGGATCATGCGCACCGCACGACGGCTCGGCATTCGGACGATCGCAGTCTATTCCGACGCCGATGCCGCCCTGCCATTCGTGCGCGAGGCCGATGACGCCGTTCGCATCGGCAGTGCGCCCGCGCGTGATAGCTATCTTCGCGCCGACCGGCTTCTGCAGGCGGCACGGCAGACGGGCGCGCAGGCGGTTCATCCCGGCTATGGATTTCTGTCGGAAAACGCTGAATTTGCCGAAGCCGTCATCGCGGCGGGATTGATCTGGGTCGGCGCACCACCCTCGTCGATCCGCTCCATGGGCCTCAAGCACGCCGCCAAGGAGCGGATGATTGCCGCCCACGTCGCGGTCACGCCCGGCTATCTTGGTGCCGATCAGGATCCGGTCCGCCTGCAACGAGAAGGCGACGCGATCGGCTATCCGGTGCTGATCAAGGCCGTCGCCGGCGGCGGCGGCAAGGGCATGCGTCGGGTCGACGCGGCTGCCGACTTTCCCGCGGCACTGGAAAGCTGTCGGCGCGAAGCAGCCTCATCCTTCGGTGACGATCGCGTGTTGATCGAGAAATTCATCCTGTCGCCGCGCCACATCGAAGTTCAGGTCTTCGGCGACAGCCGCGGGAATGTCGTCCACCTCTTCGAGCGCGACTGCTCGCTGCAGCGCCGCCACCAGAAGGTGGTCGAGGAGGCGCCGGCGCCGGGCATGGATGAGGCGACGCGCAGCGCCATCTGTCTTGCCGCCGTCCGGGCCGCGCAAGCGATTGGATATGTCGGGGCCGGCACGGTGGAATTCATCGCCGATGCTTCCCATGGGCTGCGGGCCGACCGGGTCTGGTTCATGGAGATGAACACGCGGCTCCAGGTCGAGCATCCCGTTACCGAGGCGGTGACCGGACAGGATCTGGTGGAATGGCAGCTGCGCATCGCCTCGGGCGAACCCCTGCCTCTTGCGCAAGACGAATTGTCGATCACAGGCTGCGCCATTGAGGCGCGACTTTACGCCGAAGACCCCGCCGCCGGCTTTTCGCCCTCCGCAGGTCGCCTGGAGCATGTTCGCATCCCGCCGGGCGTGCGCGTCGATAGCGGTGTCGAGGAGGGGGGTCAGGTCACGAGCCATTACGACCCGATGATTGCCAAGCTGATTAGCCACGCCGCGAGCCGGCAACAGGCTGCAAGGAAGCTGGCGAAGGTGGCGGCGGGAATCGAGGTCTGGCCGGTGACCACCAATGCGGCATTCTTGGCAAAGACACTGCGGCACCCGGCGTTCTTGGCCGGAGCAGTCACCACGGGCTTCATCGATGATCATCTCGCCGATCTCGTGCCGTCCACGCAGCCTGATGAAGGCGTGCTGCAGGCTGCGGCCGCGTCCCTTGTCGCCGTCACCGGGCAGGATCCGTGGATGGCGCTTTCAGGCTTTCGCCTCAACGCAGAAGCGTCAAGGCAGGTGAACCTGGCTGTTTGTGACCGGCCCTATCTCGTCAACCTCGACGGCCGCCGGCAAGGAGGTGGTGGCGGCGTCAAGGGCGTCATCTTTCAAGATGGCGCGGCATGGCCGTTTGCCCGTTGCCGGACCGACCATGCCAAGGCCAGTCAGGGACACCTGGATGGATCGGTCGTGGCGCCGATGTCGGGAACAATCGTGGCCGTCTCCGTGTCGCCAGGCGAGCGCATCACCCGCGGCCAAGCGCTCGTCGTCCTGGAGGCGATGAAGATGGAACAGACGCTCAGGGCGCCCTTTGACGGTGTCGTCGCTCAACTGCGGGCAAGCCGCGGCGCGCAGGTGGAGGACGGTGCTCTCCTGGTGCATATCGAAGGAGACGAATGATGGCCGGACGCCTTTTCGAGGACTGGACCGTCGGAGATCGGGTCGTCCACGAGATCCGTCGCACGGTGACGGAAACCGACAACCTGCTCTTCACGACCATGACCCACAACCCGCAGCCTTTGCATCTCGATGTCGAGGCGGCCAAGGCAAGTGAATTTGGCCAGCTCCTCGTTGTCGGCACGTTCACCTTTTCGCTGATGGTCGGACTTTCCGTCGGCGACACCACGCTCGGCACGCTGATCGCCAACCTCGGCTATGACAAACTCGTCATGCCCAGGCCGGTCTTTATCGGCGACACCATGCGTGCCGAAACCGAGGTTGTCGGTTTGAGGGAAAGCGGGTCAAGGCCAACGGCCGGCATCGTCACCTTCCGCCATGAACTCTTCAACCAGCGCGGCGACATTGCCTGCCAGTGCCTGCGCACGGCCCTCGTGCACCGGAGGTCACCATGAGGCTGCGCTCGCTGCTGTTCGTGCCCGGCGACCGGCCGGAGCGGATGAAGACGGCGCTCCAGCGCGGGGCCGACGCGTTGATCATCGATCTGGAGGACGCTGTGGCCTTGCAAAGCAAGCCAATGGCGCGGGAGATGACCGCAGCGTTCCTGCGCTCGGCCAAACGCCAGGCCAAGCTTTTCGTTCGCGTCAATGCGCTCGACAGCGGTCTGCTTGACGGCGATCTCGCGGCGGTTGTCGCCGCAGGACCTGACGCGCTCGTTCTGCCCAAGGCAGAGGGCGCCGCAAGCGTTCAGGCCTTGTCAGCAAGAGCGCCCGGCATCCCGATCTTGCCGATCGCGACGGAAACGCCGTCGGCGATCTTCGAGATTGGCAGCTACCGCGCTGTCGGCAACCTGATCCTCGGTCTCACCTGGGGGGCGGAGGACCTTCCCGCTGCCATCGGCGCCAGGAGTGCGCGCGAGCCGGATGGGCGTCTCACGCCGCCCTACGAGATGGTGCGATCGCTGACGCTGTTTGCAGCCCATGCCGCCGGCGTCGAAGCCATCGACACAATCTATCCGGCCTTTGGCGATCTGAAAGGGGCGTCAGCCTATGCGGCACGCGCCCGAAGAGACGGCTTCACCGGCATGATGGCGGTGCATCCGACACAGGTTTGCGTCATCAATGAAGCCTTCACTGCCACAGCAGAGGAACTGGCCGAAGCACAGGCCATCGTCAACGCATTCACAGCCAATCCAGATCAGGGAGCGCTTGGCTTCCACGGTCGCATGATCGATGCGCCGCACCTCAGGCAAGCCAAACGGCTGCTTCAGTCCGTCGAAAAATGACCACCCGCCCGCTCCGTAGACGGCGGTGACGCTGTGTCGGCGGCTTTCGGCCTCCCGCGTTGCAGCAGTCGTGGGCTTCCATTTGTTGCCTCGACGTCAGGACCGCGGACCGTCTGCGAGGCTTTGCACCAGGAGTTCGAACGTCACACCCACGGGATTTTCACCTTTCTTGAGACGCCCCGTGTAGACCTCTCCGTCCACATCGACCACTGCGGCGTCAACAAGCGCACGGACACCGTGTGGTCCCGCCACGACGACACCATCTTGCATAACAACCTCGGTCGCGGTGCACCGAACCTGCCGGCCATCCTCAAAAACAGGCATGTAGATGCTTCCAAGGCCATGGATGCGGGCCTTTTCGATGCCGAATTCGACGCAGGTCTGTTCGACAGCCGTGCAGACATCCTCATCCGGTCGCAAACGCAGGTAAACGCCGTCTCCTCGACAGCCATCCCCTTGCGCCGAGAACAAGGTGAAGTTTGTCTCGATGTCCAGGACCGACTGCCAGATCGCAGATACGCTTCCGTGGCCACGAACCGTCACCGGCTCGACGACGATGCTGTCGAACGGAAGAACATGCCCCATCCGTGGCCGGCCCTCGCCGACGTCCCAAAGCCCGTGGCAATGGAGGAAGACAGCACCATCCCTTTCACCGAACGTTGCCGTTGCGGAGATGAATCGGGCACCGGCTTCCGGCGCCAGCGTGGCACTGTACCATGCGGCGTGTTCGTGGTCATGCGATAATGCCGGCAGGACGTAACGGAATGGTGCGCAGGTGCCGCCATCAAGGGTCACGACACCGGCGCGGCAGCCCGCCTCGGCGAAGATCCTGGCCACTCCCGCCATGACTGTTTCGCCCGGCTGCAACTGCCCGCCGACGGGCGTCAGTGGCGTCTGGACCACCTCGCGCCGAACCGGATGCCTTGGCCCCGGATGCGCCAGCGTGCCGAATCGCGCGGTTTCTTCGTTACCCTGCTGTCGTGCCAGATCCCCGCGTCGCTGCAGTTCCTCGCGGATCATCTTCTTGGTGATCTTTCCGTAGGCGGATTTCGGCAAAGCATCCCAGAACACGATGCGCTTGGGCAGCTTGTAGCGCGCCATCTTGCCGTCGAGAAAGGCGAGCAGCTCGGCTTCCGTCACCGCAAGCTTTGCGACGCAAACAGCGACCCCCACCTCGCCCCAAAGCGGATCTGGCATCCCCAGCACCGCCACCTCCGTAATCCCCGGATGGCTGAGGATCTTTTCCTCGATCTCGCGCGGGTAGACATTGGACCCCCCCGAAATATACATGTCCGACGCGCGCCCAGTGATGTAGAGGAAGCCTTGCGCATCGACATGACCAAGGTCGCCGGTCCGGAACCAGCCATTGCGGAAGGCCTTTTGGTTGGCTTCGTCGTTCTCGTAATAGCCTGCAAAGACTGCCGGTCCGGTGCAGCAGATTTCGCCTGTCTGGTTTGCACCGACCTCCTCGCCCGCATCGTTCTGGATCGACACCTGCATGCCGGTGCGCTCGAATCCGCAAGTCCCGATTCTGGCATGATCGCCATCTTCGCACGTATGCAGTGCAGGCGGCAGGACGGTGATTGCACCCGTCACTTCACCGAGCCCAAAATACTGCACCAGCACAGGCCCCAGGACCTGTAGCGCCCGTTTCTGGTCCTCGCGGTACATCGGGGCGCCCGCGTATATCACATAGCGCAGCGAGGCGTGATCATGGGCATCCACCGACGGGTGCTCAACCAGCATCTTCAGGATTGTCGGCACCGTGAACATCGTGGAAACCCGCCACTTTTCCACAAGCGCCCAGGCAGCCTCGATATCGAATTTCTCGCTTGGCAGCAGCACGGTGGTCACGCCTCTGGCCACCTGCGTCAGTTGATGTACGCCCGCCCCATGAGACAGGGGCGCCACCACGAGAGAGGCGTCATCGGAGCTGAGACCGGGCATCAGGTCGCACAGATGGTTGTTGACGACATAGGCCATCTGCCCGTGCGTCAGGACCGCCGCTTTTGGCCGGCCCGTGGTGCCCGATGTGAAAAAGAACCAGCACGGATCATCGCGGTCGACGGCGGCTTCAAGCGGTTGTGATCCGGCGTGGTCTTCCACGAGCTGTTCGTAGGATGCCCCGAAATCTGCCGCGCCGATCGCGATGACGAAGGCAATTTGCGGGTTTGTCCGGGTGACTGCGGCTGCATGGTCTGGAAAGGAAGCATTGGCGATCATCCCTGTCGCACCGCTTGCCTTGGCAAGATAGGCGACTTCTTCCGGGGTTTGGCGAAAGTTGGTGGGGACCCAGACAGCGCCGATGCGGAAACAGGCAAACATGGTTTCAAACATCTGGTTGCAGTTTTGCGACTGAACCAGAATGCGGTCACCCTTCTGCACGCCATAACGCTGCTGCAGGGCGACGGCCATGGCGTCGACGCGCGCTTCCAGGTGCGTCCATGTCCAGTTGAAGTCGCCCCAAACAAGTGCAACGCCCAGTGGATTGCGCCGCATCGCCTGGGTGAGAAACCGCGCCAGGTTCATCACCCGGGTAGAACGGGGGGAAAGTCCACCGACGGGTGCAGCGGGAGGTTTCGTGTCACCTGAGAGGGGTGCGCTCATTTCACCCGCTCCAGAATGGAGACATAGTTGGCGACAGCCGCCCCGCCCATGTTGAAGACCCCGGCTTTTGACGCTTGCGGCACCTGCATCTCGCCAGCCTCCCCGCAAAGCTGCATCGCCGCCATGACGTGCATGGAGACACCTGTCGCGCCAACCGGGTGCCCCTTGGATTTCAGCCCGCCGGAAGGATTGACCGGCAGCTTGCCGCCCATCGTCGTCGTCCCTTCGCGGATCACCCGGTGGCCCTCGCCCGGCTCCGCCAACCCCATGGCCTCGTACTCGATCAGTTCCGCGATCGTGAAGCAATCATGGGTTTCAACGAAATCGAGATCATCAAGCTTGAAGCCGGCTGCATCCAGCGATTTCGTCCAGGCCATCCGCGCTCCATCGAAGGCGACGGGATCCCGGCGCGACAGGGCGAGGATGTCGTTGACATGCGAGTGGGCCCGGAAGGCAACCGCCCGCGCCATCCCAGCGGCCACATCTGGGTGGGCAAGCACCAGGGCTGCGGCACCATCGGAGACCAAGGAGCAGTCTGTCCGGCGCAAAGGGGATGCAACATAGGGGTTTTTCTCAGAGACGGTATTGCAGAATTCGAAGGAGAAGTCGCGCTGCATATGGGCGTAGGGGTTGGCCATTCCATTGGCATGGTTCTTGGCGGCAATCATGGCCAGTTCTTCGGACCGGTCGCCGTAGCGCTGGAAGTAATGGCTGGCGATGCGTCCGAAGAGACCTGCAAAACCGCCCTCGACATCGGCCTCTTCCTCGCGGAAGCACGCCGACAGGAGAACGTCTCCTGTCTCCTTGCTGGGCAAGTTCGTCATCTTCTCGGCGCCGACCACCAGCGCGATCCGGCCGCGTCCGGATGCGATGAAGTCGAGTGCCGAATAGATCGCTGCGGAGCCTGTGGCGCAGGCGTTCTCCATCCTGACGGCCGGGGTGTGATCGAACCCTTCCGCGGCCATCGCAACCAGTGCGCCCTGGAAGTCCTGCTTGGTGAAGCCGTTGTTGAACACGCCGACAAAGATGCCGTCCACGTCCTGCGGTTCTATGCCCGCATGGTCAAGCGCCGGATGGATGACTTGCGCCATCAATTCGCGCGTCGTGGGCGCGTCCGATTTCCCGAATTTGGAATGAGCCCAACCGACAATTTGCGCTGTGGTCACTGCTGATCTCCTTGGCTATGCTGGCACGTCGGCCTTCAATGACACTTTATGCTGGACGGTCCCGGCATCGGATGCATGGTCTTTGAAAAGACGCTGAAGTTTCGCCTGTATGCGGCTGACTTCCTCGCTCAGAAGAGAGGCGAGCTCTTGCTGCCGCGGCTGCGTCATGCGGCTGTCGATCGCCGCAATCGAGAGAGCACCGGCAAGCCGGCCATTGGGCAGCAGGATCGGCATCCCGATCCCCCAGGAGCTTGCAATGACCCGGCCCGGATTGAGAGCGTAGCCGCGTTCCCTGGCCTGCTGAATATCCAGCCGGAGGATCTCGGAGGTGTAGCCACGGTACTGGGCACAGATCGTGTCTTCAACACGCTGCAAGACGGCGCCTGCCTCGTCATCGGCGAGTGCGGCAAGCATGGCCAGCGATCCGGCGCCGACGCCGAGCGGGTTTTGGTCACCGGCCAGCAACGCGTGTGTCCTTACCGGGTGGTTTCCCTCCTGCCGGTGCAGGCATACCGCGTAGTCGCCTCGGCGCATCGACACGAAACTGGTGTCGCCCGAGATTCCGGAAAGCCGCTGCAGGCTTTCCGTCGCCATGTCCAGAAGCCCGTGCCGGGGCGCGGCCAGCATTCCCAGCACGTAGAGTTCAGGGCCAAGATGGTACCTGCGGGTTGCGTCATCCTGCTCGACAAGCCGCGAGCGGATCAAGGCGATCAGCAATCGCCGGGCTGTGGGCTTGTTGAGGCCAGTGTCGCGAACGACATCGGCCAGGGAGATGCCGGTGCCGCCGCCTTTTGCGACCATCGCCATCACGCCCAGTGCACGTTCAACGGCGCGCGCGCCGGACGCGGAAGCGACGCCCTGAACCTCCATACTCGGTAGAAATTCGCCCATCTGTCGCTTCCGCAGGCTGTTCAGCTCAATTGCTTGCCGACAGCCTTCTCCAGGATGGCCCAAGCCTCCTCACCATACTTGCTCTTCCAGTCGGCATAAAAGCCGGCACTTCTGAGCTTGTCCTGGAACGCCTTGGAGTCGGGGTTGTTGAACGTCATTCCCTTACTCTCCAGTTCGCTTTGCACGGTGGCATTCAGGTCCATTACGTCCTTGCGCTGCAGCTCAGCTGCCGCATTGAAATGCTTCGATACGATGTCCTGGAGATCCTCCGGTAGCGATTGCCAGGCGCGCCGGTTGAGAAGAATCCAGAAGCCGTCCCACATGTGGTTTGTCATCGACACGTACTGCTGGACCTCAAACAGCTTGGCGGTGGAAATAATCGCCAGTGGGTTCTCCTGGCCGTCCACGACACCAGTCTGCAAAGCGGTGTAGGTTTCTGCGAAATTGATGCTTGCCGGGGCCGATCCGAAGGCGGTGAACATCGATGTCCACAGCGGACTGACGGGCACCCGGATCTTGAAGCCTTCAAGGTCGGCAGGCGTCGCGATCGGTCCCTTGGACGAGGTGATCTGACGAAATCCGTTGTCCCAGATCTTCTCAAGGGTCAGCAATCCCTTCTCCTCGATCTGGCCGCGCACATAGGCACCGAGCTCTCCGTCCATCGCTGGCCAGACTTCGTCATAGCTGTTGAAGGCGAAGCCGACGCCATTGAGGGAGGAATTCGGCACCAGGGTCGACAGGATGATCGGCGACAGGCTGAACATCTCGACCCCGCCGGATCTGATCTGGCTCAACATGTCGGTGTCGGCACCAAGCTGGCTGGATGGGAAGATATTGATCGCCATTCGGCCGCCGGATTCCTCCTGGATCTTCTCCACTGCCTCCTGCGCGCGCACGTTCATCGGGTGCGTCAGCGTCTGGTTGTTGGCAAACTTATAGGTAAACTCGGCGGCGTTGGCCGATCGTGTGCGAATAGAAAAGGTCGTTGCGATACCGGTCGCTGCGGCTCCCAGCATCAGTGTCCTGCGCTTTACGTTCATGAAACCTTCCTCCCTTGTTTCAATCCTCATGCAGCCTCGTCGCCCTCAAAGGAAAGCGGTCGAGAAGATCGGTACAGCAGCAATCAGGACGAGGCCGACCAGCAGTGCACCAATGTAGGGCCAGATCGCGCGCATCGCCTGGTCAGGCGGCACGTTTCCGATCTTGCAGGCAATATAAAAGCCGATGCCGATCGGCGGTGTCATCAAGCCGATGTTCATCGCGGTGACAACGACCATCGCGTAGTGGACGTCATGGATCCCGAGCGAGCGGGCGACAGGAAACATGATCGGCGCCATCAGGACGATGGCCGGCAGACCTTCCAGCACACACCCCAAGACAAGGAAGATCAGGATGGTGACGCCCATGAACGTCATCCACCCCCCCGGCAGCCCCTGGACTCCGGCCACCAGCTGGGCAGCAAAGCCCGTCTGCGTCAGCGCCCAAGCCATGGCAGAGGCAGCGCCAAGGATCATCAGGATCGCCCCCGACAAGGCCGCAGTTTCGACGAGCATGGCGTAGAGACGACCGGCGCCGATTCCGCCGTACAGCACCATGCCAATGACAAGCGCGTAGAGGACGGCGATCGTCGAGACTTCCGTGGCCGTTGCGATGCCCTCGCCGACCGCGGCGCGGATGATGAACGGCAGCACAAGCGCCGGCGCGGCGATCAGCAAGGTTTTCTTGATGGTCTCGAACGGGGCACGACGAACACCCTCGGAGGCTTCGTGGCGAGCTTTCCAACGTGCCAGGACGGCGAGGACCAGAAGCAGCACCATCGCGATTGCAAAGCCAGAGGTGAACAGGCCGGCAATCGAGACGCCTGCAGCCGATCCCAGAACGATGAGAACAATCGATGGGGGCACCGTCTCGGCCATGGCTGCACCGGTTGCGAGCAGGGCGATCATTTCGGGAGGCTTGTGCCCTCGACGCTTCATCTCCGGAAACAGCGCCGGTGCGACCGTTGCCATGTCCGAGACTTTTGAACCGGAGATGCCAGAGACCAGAAACAGCGAGCCGAGCAGCACATAGGACATGCCGGCGCGCACGTGTCCGAGCAGCGACGCCAGGAATTCCACGATTGCCTTTCCCATGCCAGTCGCGTCGAGGATGCAGCCGAGCAAGACGAAGATCGGTACGGACAACAGGACAATGCTGGACATGCCTTCGTCGATCCGGCCGATCATCACAAAGATCGGAACGGATGTGCTGAACGTCAGGAAAGCCAGCGTTCCCAGGCCGAAGCAGAACGCGATGGGCACCCCGAGGACGAGGAAGAGCGCGACCAGCGCGACAAGGAAGATCGGGATATTCCAGTTGCCAATCGCCCTGAAGCCAGGCATCAGCAACCAAAGCATTGCCGTCGCCACGGCGATGACGGCGATGCAGGCCGCGACTGTGACAAGGCTTGTGTCACGAAGCGCGTGGAAAAGAGACAAGGCCAGCATCAAGGCGATGCCGACGGGAAGCGCCGAGGCGCGCCAGCTCATCGGGATGTTCAGCGCCGCTGAGGTGATGAAGACCTCCTCCATGGCATATTCCACAGCGGGGCGCAGCATAGCGCCGAGAAACAGCGTCACGAGCAGCAACGCGAGCGTGTCGACGCGTTGGCGGGATCGTTCAGGGAGGAAGTTGACAAACAGGGTGAGGCGGAGGTGCTCGCTGCGATCTATGGCAAGAGCCGCTCCCAACATCGCCAGCCAGAGAAAAGAGAGGGAGGCGACTTCATCGATCCAGATGATCGGGAGGGAAAACAGGTAGCGCGAAACGACGCCGATAAACAACAGGGCGATGATGACCACGAGCAGCAAAGCCGCCGCTGCCTCGACCGGCCGCATCCAGGGGGACGAGGTTCGCGGCGGGTCGAGCGTCTCCAGCCCACCGAGCAGAAACTCGTCGGCGTCGCTGCCTGCTGCCTTCTCAATGCCCCCCACGCATCCACCTCCTCAATGGCACTGCGGCTTGGAAAGCGAGCGGACATCGGCGAGATCGGGCGCTCCTCAACACCCTGGACACGAGACCCTGACCTCTCCCGACGGCTCCTCCTGCCGCCTTCGATCCACATGGTGGACCGTCACCCTTCGTTCCTGCGTTGAGCAGTTAAGCCGGGATAAGAGGCGGTGGCAAGTAATTATTGACCCGTCGCTGGTACTTCAGGAGAGACTGTTCCACCTTGTGGAATGACCGCGTTCGGATGATTGTCAAAGAGTGGTCGGATCAGGACCCCAGGCTTCCACTCACAGTGACGTGCATGCCGCCATCGATCGGCAGCTCGACACCGGTGATGAACTTTGCTTCGTCCGAGGCCAGAAATACCGAAGCCCAGGCGACGTCCCAACCATCGCCCTGCCGCTTCATCGGCGACAGTGCATCCCGCTTTGCCTTCATTTCTTCAGGAGAGCCATAGTAGCCGCTGATCTGTTTTTGAATGTGCGGCGTGTCCATCAGGCCCGGCATGATGGTGTTCGCGCGAATACCCTTGTCAGCAAACTCGATGGCGATCGCACGGGTAAAATGATTGAGCCCGGCCTTCGAGGCATAATAGGAGATATAGGGATAGCCCGTCCAGCGGATCGCGGCGAGCGAAGAGATGTTGATGATGGCCCCCTTGCCCTGTCGTTCCATCACGGGAAGCACTGTTCTGCACGTCAGGAAGGCACTGGTGAGGTTGACATCAAGCACCCGCTTCCAGCTTTCCTCTGTTGCATCGGCGCCGCCTCCTGGAAGGTTGATGCCGACATTGTTGTGGAGGACGTCGATGCGACGGTACGCCTCCACAGTTCGCTCAACAGCCGAACGAACCTCGTCTGCCTTGGTCACGTCCGCGGCAACGGCGAGCCCCGTGCCGCCCTCGGCAACGACCATCTCCAATGTGGCCTCTGCCGCATCGCGGCTGATGTCGACACAGATGACGCTCGCACCCTCCCGCGCATAGGCAACCGCTGCCGCGTTGCCATTCCCCCACCCCGGCCCGACGGACCCGGCACCGAAAACCAACACGACCTTGTCCTTCATCCGGTCCATAGACCAATCCTCCCAGGCGATGATGCGCGACGTCAGAATAGTCATCGCAGGTGCCGTGTCTATTCCAAGGTTCAGGACCGGCACTCTTCACACGGCGCAGACATATATATCCGGGTGACCGGTGCCGGTCCGGTCGTCGCGGCAGCGGTTTTTCGCCTTTTTGCCGAGCGTCGTGATCAGATCCCGACATCGACCAGCTGGCGTGCAAGGTGCGGCGAGCCGATGTGCAGCAGGCAACGGCCGCAGGGCGTGGGTGTGGAGCGAGCAGGCGTGCAGACTATCGCTGAGGCCGCCACGGCGCGCCACAACACTGCGCCTGCGATTGAAGCTCTGCGCTCCGGACGGACCTTCGGATTGGATCGTCAGCAGCGTCGTCACCGCCATGGCTCCTGTGACGGAGCCTGCGTAGATGCTGGCAGGCAACTCCGGGCCCTCCGGACCTGAGAAGCAGCACGAGGCACCCAGAGCAGTAAGGCGCAAGGAAGCGCAAGCAGAGACTGGCGCCCTCGCCGTCGTTGTCGGCTCCAGTCAGCCCGTTGAGGTCCCGCCCCATAGAAGACCGCAAGCTTGGACGATTCTCCCGCTTGCTGAGACGTCAGGCGAAGCTCGCGCGGGCACCTTAGACGGAAACCTTCGGGAACGTCTGCGGATGCAGGCAATGGCCGTTGAGGAGCAGCCGTCGCCGCTTCGGCCCTTCGTCCGGTGACGGCACATTGCCTCATTTGCAGAGCACCTCGCGATGGCTCCCCGTCAGCCAAGCATCTCATCTTCGTTGACCGCCACTTGAACGACAGGTTGGAGGCTCTGCTGCAGCAGGAGGAAATCGTCATCGGAGCAACCGATGTCCCACGCCTGTGACGTGGCTCCTCGCCAAGCTGTCGGCGTCTTCGTTGCCGCCGACGCCGGAATGCCCCTTGCACCATGCGACCGTCACGTTCGGGTTCTGGTCGAGCAGGAGGTCAAGCGTCTGCCAAAGCGCGGCGTCGGGGATCTGGCGGCGCCTCGCGCGCGGGTTCGGATCGATTCGCTTCCAGCCGTTGTTGCGCCATATCATTCTCCACGCATGACAACCTTCGACGACATGATGGGAGTCCGTCCAGAGGATGGATGCTCGTCCAGGCCAAGATGCTGCGACCCAGGCGAGAGCCTGAACCACGGCTTTCAGCTCGAGGGAGTTGTTCGACCGGCCGTTGCTGCTGCCGTGTTCGCGGTGGACAGGCAGGCCGCCTTCGAAGCCGACGAAGCTCCATCCTCCCGATCCGGACGTTGCATCAAAAGAGCCGTCCGTGAAGACGTGGCGCTCACGGGTCGGAGGGGAAATCTGCATGACGTAGCCGATGATGTTGCCAATCGTGAAGACCAATATCATGCCGCGCACCTGGAAGGACACTCCATTCGTTTGTGCTTCTCCGGCTGCCGCCTGTAAATCCGAACGATACGCAAGATTGCATGCGCACAGGGCACCGGAAGGTCACAGGCGAGGAGCACGCCGTCCAGTCGGCTTTTGAGTGCGTCTGCGTTCCCGACCTGCCTGGCAGCGGCTTCGACCCCCCTTGCTCGCCCGGGACAGATCTCAGTCATAGGTGCGGGTGGAAAGGAGGAGGAGCGGCTGTGGCTGGCCTAGGCGTTTGCGAGTTCGCCGCTTTGCCCAATGCTTGCGGGCCTACGGCCAGGGCAGACAGGGCGGCCAGCTTGTGGCGGTCGACGAGACCCCGGCGATCAACCCTTGAGGATCATTCTGGCGACCGCTTTGGGACCGACATCCTTCCCATCCATTTCCAGCATGGCTAGAAGGTAGGCCGGACTCATTGTCGCCAGATCGTCAGGACAGAGGATGTGCCGGAAACAACGGGCTGAGTGCGGATGCATCGCTCGCCTGCATGGCATGGGGCGAGAGGTCATCTCCCTGCCGTCGACGCCCGTGGCACATGTCGACGACGAGAGACAGTACGCCGCACGAACAGAGACGTCGTCCTCAAATGACATGCGGTTTGCCGGTACTATTGCTCCGGTGAATGGTTGGCCGCAGAACAGGGAATGAAAAGGTGTGTCTTGTGCCAATCGTGCGGCAGGCCTGGGGCAGTTGTCGGCGGCCGATGAGCGTCGTGTGGTCTTGATGGAAGGCTGGCTTGCAGGAGGAGATGATACGGTATGGCACCGAAACGCAACTGGCTCATTTCTCCCGCCACTGAACGGAAGAACTTTCATGTACGAGACCAAAAAGGCCCGAACTGCCCAGGATGCAGGTGACCGTTTGGTGGCGGGTCATGCCTCTGAGGACCCCTTTCCTGCGGCTTTCAAGGCAACACGCATGCCGATGATCATCACCGATCCCCGGCAGGACGACAATCCGATCATCTTCTCCAACCGCGCATTCTCGGAACTGACAGGATACTCCCAGCAAGAGCTTGTGGGTCGAAACTGTCGGCTACTCCAAGGGCCGGGACGATCGTTAGAGAGTACCTCCCAAGCGGGCTCAGGGTGACCCCTCGCTTTCTCCATCATCAATCTTCGCCACTAGCCGAGCTGGCGTTGCCGGGATGAGAATTGTATCGATACCGACGCTAGGCCCTTGCGTATCCTGACATTCTCGCGCGCATCGTGCTGACGGGGGCGGGCCGGCCCAGATAGTATCCCTGACCCAGATCGACCTGCAATCGGTGCAGCAGGGCCAGATGCTCTTCCGTCTCGATCCCTTCGACGAGGATCCTCGCCCCGATATTGCGCGCGAGCGTGACAATGTCGGTCAGCATCACCGCTCCCTTCGATGTCCCCGACCCATGGAGGAACGACTTGTCGATCTTGACGCAGTCGAAGTCGATCAGCCGCAGCCAGGACAGGCCGGCAAAGCCCGTCCCGAAGTCGTCGAGCCAGATCTTGATGCCAAGGCTCTTGAGGTCGCTGATGCAGCGCAACAGGCTTGACTGGATCTCCAGGTCCTGGCCTTCGGTGATCTCGAACGCCAGGCGGTCGCCGCCAATGCCAAATTCACTCAGCGTCAGCGCCACCCAGGCCGCAAAACCCGGCATCTGCAACTGCAGCGGCGAGACATTGACGCTGACGACCAAAGCCTTGTCCCGGACCAGGATATCTTCGCAGGCCCTGCGGATTGCCCACTGCCCGAGTTCGATGATCGCACCGGTGCGCTCGGCGACCGGGATGAAGGTGGACGGCGAGATAGGCGCCCCATCCAACATGCGCAGGCGCATGAGCGCTTCCACAGCAGCGGTTTGGCCGCCGGACAGGTCCTGTACCGGCTGATAGACCATCGACACCAGATCCTGTGCGATCGCGATCTTCAACAAGGCCGCGATGTTCTCGCTGTCATCGCTGTTGTTTGGATCATCGGGGTCAAAGAGCTTGACGCAATTTCGGCCGGCAGCCTTGGCGCTGTAGAGCGCCCGGTCAGCCTGGTGGATGACCTTCTCCACTCTCGGAGCGCTGCCGTCCTTGGTCAGGGCTGCGCCGACGCTGACTGTCACCGTCGCCGTCCCGTCTCGCCGCTGTTCGTGGCGCAGCGCAAGACCTTCAACAGCGCCGCGAATGACTTCGGCAAACGCCGCGACGTCCTCATCCCGGTTCAGGCCGACAACGACGATAAACTCCTCGCCGCCGTAGCGACCAAGGGCGGCGCCATGGCGCGTGGAAAGGTCCCGGAGTGCACCGGCCACGCGCACCAGACAACGATCACCGTCGAGATGGCCATAGTAGTCGTTGTATTTCTTGAAGAAGTCGACATCGATCAGGAAGACTGCAAAGGGGGTCGCAGCACTTTGCCACTTGCGCCAGGACTCGCGCAATGTCGCGTCGATGGCACGGCGGTTGGCAAGACCGGTCAGGGGATCGGTATTGGACAGTCTCAGCAGTTCTTCCCCTCGCTCAGCCGCCTCCACCTGTCGGGCCTTCGCCGCCAGGGCGTTGAGAAAGACGTGGTAGCGCTCGTGGTTCAGCTTCCAGTTTACGTAGGAGGTGAAGATGAAGCAGGAGAGGCAGAAGATCCCGAAGGTGAGCTTGTAAACCTGCTCATCCTGCGGAAACGACAGCAAGGCGAAAAAAAACAGGAGGACGATGATCGCCGATGCGATCAAGGACAGGCGGAAGGAAAAATTGAAGAACAGGCCGATGCTCATCATGAAGATGGCGCCGAACACCATGTAGTATGACATGATCTCGGTCTGAGCGGTCAAAAGGGCGGTTGAAACCCAGCCACCATAAGCAAGGACAAGGGCCAGTGCTGCCGTGGCGTCAATCGCGTCGGCACTGCCGCCGCGGCGTACCTGCCATTCCATTGCCGCCAGCATGATGGCGGAAATGATGAACCGGGTTGTGACCGTGATGGAGGCGACATCGGGGATCAGCAGGAGATCGCTGATCGAAAATAGCACATAGACCAGGACCGCAATCCATAGCCCCTGACGCGTCGTTTGCCTTCGCGGATCGGCCAGATGCTCTCGGTAGAGAGCCCGAAGCATGGCGTTCGGCTGCCCACGCGGGTTGCGCGGCACATCACGATAGATGGCGTCTGTCACTGTGTGCATCATGCACGCTCCACCGCTTTCACTGCTGTGGTTGTCATCGTCGTAGTTGCTCAAGGCCGTTGCTGTGTGCAGGCCTGCAGCTCCGGTTCGACGGTATGTCCTATCAGGCAAACCAAATGCAGGAGCAAAAAATGCTGAACGAGCTTAACGGTCTACTGATACGCGCTGCCAGCAGGTGAGCCGCAGCGTCGCGAGCACGCGGGCCTCGACCGTGGCACACTTCTTTCGGAACCTTCCGGCCTCCTCTTCATTCACGCCAGGCGTCGTCTCGGCGACGCATCAGGAACGCGCGGTTCACTCATTGGTGTTTCCGAGCCGGGCGTTCCTCGTTATGCGACCAGTGGCTCCTGCGTCTTCGCCAGACCGGCAAGGAGCGCCGTGCCATCGCTCCGTTTCAATGGCATATTTCATTGCTGAAGCAGTTCAGGGGGTTCGAAGAACCGCCTGAACTGAATATCGAAGCGGGTTGCCTTGGAGGCAGGCCCGAGAATGGGATCAAGCGCCGCTACATGAGCGGAGTGAGGCGGGAAAAGTGTCGGGTTGGTTTGCTACCCACATCTGTGATAATGTGAGTTTGTAACTTTGGATGTTTCCATGAGCCGCCTGACCATCGATATGACGGACCAACAGCACCAAAGCCTTAAGGCGCTGGCGGCATTGCAGGGCAAGACCATCAAGCATTACGCTCTGGAACGCTTGTTTCCCGGCGACGCTGAGGCCGATCAGGCAATGCGGGAGCTTAGGGAGCTCCTCAGAAATCGCATCAATGATGGGCTTTCGGGGAAGGTGTCGACCAAGAGCATCGGTGAAATTCTCGATGAAGAACTCGGCGAGTATCACGCTTGACGGCCTACGTTCTCACAACCGAGGCCGAAGCTGATTTACGCGGCATAATCCGATACACACGCAAGGAATGGGGCACTGCCCAGGTGCGCCGCTATATCGGCGATCTGGATGAGGGCATAGCGACTCTTGCCGCCGGACAAGGCCTCTTCACGGATATGGGCGAAGTCTATCCCGCCCTACGGTTGCGCGTTGCAACCATCACTATATCTTTTTGCCTGCCGCGAGCCGGGATGCCCGCATTGATCGTCGCTATTTTACCCGAGCGAATGGATCTCATGACGCGACTGACAGGCAGGCTCAACGCCCAATAACTGCTTCTCCCGCAGACCAAGAGTTTGCTGCTCGACACGCAAGTTGAGGCAGGCGCGGCGACAGTAAGTACACGGTGCAGCGATTTTGAGGTTCCGGCCGTTTTTGCTTGCCAGCCAGTAGTTTCCGTCGGTTTTCCCCGAATGTTATCCATCTCTTGCGATCGGAAAGAGCCATTTACTCCGCGACCGACGGTGCGGAGTATCCTATGCTGCGGGCGCGGACGTCATCCAGTTTAGACAGTAAACCGCTCGCCGATCATCCCGAATACCCGCTTATCCCGGTGGTAATGCCTACGGCTGGATCCGGATCGCGCACGTACTGGCTGATGCTCTCCGGTTCCAGATTCCCTTTGAAGAAGCCCGTCCAGACCCTTCTTGATGGACGCCAGCCGCCTGGTCTTTTTTTTCATCCGGTCGGATCCCAGGCCCGATCTGCTCGCCGGCGACAGCATCGGTTACCGTGAGCGTCCGGCCTTCATCGCCTTGAGCATGGATTGCGCCACTGCGCCGGTACCGGGGTTCTTCTTAAGTGCGAGGATGGCTGGTTTGAACCCGTCCAGCGCCCTGCAGCCGCAGTCGCTTTTGGCTCAGGCGCGCCTCAACCCCGGCCGCGGCCAGAAGTGCGCGGGGATCGCAGCGGCTCCGGCGACCGCCCTCTGGGTCCTGTCATCGCATCGGCCACAGTCGATGGTTGATCTGCGCTGCCAGCAGGGGGGCCGCAGCAGCACCAAGCAGCCCGAGCCGCAGCCGCCGCACGACCTTGCCTACCAGAACGGTGATGGCAATCGACGTGGCCATCCGGGGCAGGCTTGCGGCGCTAGACGCTGCGGCCGAGTGATCGATGACCTGCTGCCGGATGACGGCGACCTGTGCGTTCATCTCGGCGACCTGCTTCTGTAAATCGGCGATCTCCCGCCGCGCCGCCACCAGATCCCCGCAACCGGCGCTAACCCCGGCGTGGTCCCTTGCCGGCGTTGCGCGTCGTGGCCGTTGGGGCTTGCCGTTGACGCTGCTGGCATCTTTCCCTGTCATCAATCGCTCCTGCGCGCTGTTTCCTGCCGCCGTGTTTGCGTGCCCCACAGGAACGCCAAAAGCCTCAAAAGGATGCAGGGCGGTTCTGCCGATCACCAACTTTGCCGGGGGGCAGGAAAACGGCGGTCTTCAGCATCAAGACGAACGCGCGCCCCGCAGGGCTCAAGGGCCGGTTTGCCCGTCGTGTTCGACATGGATCCGGACCTGCCACAGGTGCGCTTCATCCGCGACTTCGGCTGTCCGTCCTTCAACGGCTGACGTCTATCGCAGTTCGAACGGCTGCAGATCGCAGGACGTGGCGACCTGGGGCATTGCGGGCCTGGAGAGGCGCAAGACATCCTTCCTGTGCGATCACGTCTCGCGACGTCCTCCAGCGCCCCGTTGCGTCAGCCCCGATGCTGCATAGAAGGCCCTTTTCTGTGCGTACATCGACTGATCCGCCCGTTTCATAAGCGCTTCCATCGTTTCCCCATCCTCGCTGGTGGCGACACCAACGGAGATGCTGATGGGCGCATTGGAATAGAACTGATTGTTGATCTTGAGGAGTTCCTGGATGGCCTCGACCATCGCGGCAGCGGCGAGGCGGTCTGCGCCAGGCATGAGCAGTGCGAACTCGTCTCCACCGATACGAGCGGCATGATTGGGGGCTGACACCACACCGTTGAGGACCTCCCCAAGGCGTCTTAGAAGTGCGTCGCCCGCGTCATGGCCAAGGTCGTCGTTGGCCTCCTTCAAGCCGTTGAGGTCGACGACGATCGCCGAAACCGGCCGCAAGGACTTCCTCTCCAGCCGGTTGAGCTCTTCCATGTAGAAGGCCCGGTTGTGCAGGCGCGTCAGTACATCGTGCTTGCCCAGATACTCCAGGTATGCCTCGGCCTTCTTGCGCGCCGTGATGTCGGTCAAGGCGACCTGAACCAGCGACCAGTCGTGCTCATGGCCGGGGAACACCGAGAATTGCAGAAGCACGTGCCGTTCGGAGCCGTCGAGGGCATAGTTGAGGACTTCACGCTGATGAAACAGGTTACCATTCCACAGATCGATCAGCTGTTCACGAAACGGATGCGCCATTCCATCGCGGAAGATGTCGCCCAGCTGGCGCAACAGCGTCGGGCGATCGGGGGCGGCAAACAGCTCCAGCGTCGCCCGGTTCACATCGATGACGCGGATCTCGCTCATGCATTGCTGAACGAACTCGGGATGCACGTCCAGGAAGACCCGAAAGTCAATGATCCCGCGATGGCGCACGTCATCAAGCAACGCCTTGATGGCACTGAAGTCCTCCATCCACAGAGACACCGGAGAGTGTTCAAACATCGCCTTGGCATGGCGATGATTGGCCTGCTCCTGCCGTCTGGCATCCTCACGCGCCGTGACGTCCTCCGTCGTCACCAGCACCCGTTCCCAGGTGCTTTCGTAGCCTGGGAGGACGGCTCCACGCAGCTGGATATCCAGCCGCCGACCATCGAGCGCGTAATTGGCCGCATTGCTGCAAAACGCTCCCCGGCCCTCCCATAGATGCGTCAGCTCGGTGATGTGGGTTTCCAGCATGTCGTCGCGGAAGATGCGACCAAGGTTCAGGATCAGATGGTCGACATCGTCCGCCGCAAACAGCTCGAGTGTCTTCTGGTTTACCGCCAGCACGCGGATGCGCTGGGAGCACATCGCCACCCGGGCAAGGTCGTCTTTCAGGTAGGATCGCAGGTCTGTTACACCCTCATTGCGCCACTGCGTGAAAAGGGCCTGAACCTCACTGAAGTCTTCGAGCCACATGGCAACCGGCGCCAGCTCGAAGATGCTGCTGTTGTCAGAAAGCGTACTCATGAAAAAACCGCACCGCCTCAATTGCCCGTCGGGACCAACCCGAAGAAACCGCGATGCTAGAACAAATTGGTAAACCGATTATCCGAATCGAAGCAGGGTCGCCGCAAGGCACCTGAATGCAACAGGCCCCGGTCGCGTAGCCGAAGGGGTGCGGTCGACGCGCCGGCTCGTTTTCTTCAGATCTTCCGGCAGGAACTGGCGCGATACCCTAGATCACCGTGACGTTTTCCGCCTTCGACTTGCCGGTCTTGCGGTCCTGGCCGACGTCATAGCTGACCTTCTGGCCCTCCCGAAGCGATCCGCCGGACCCGATCGCCGAGACATGAACGAAGACGTCAGGACCGCCGGTGTCCGGCGTGATGAAGCCAAAGCCCTTGTCCTCAGCGAAGAACTTTACGATACCAGTGGCCATGTCATCCTCCTTGACTGATGCCTCTGATCACTTCAGTAGCGTTCAAGGCAGGCGACGGCAAGGTTCAAGTTGGTCGAGCCAGGACAGGCGCGCCGATGTGAGACCGATTGGCGGCCTGCGGGTGCGGCGTTGGACAAGGCCGATCGCGATGGCAGCAAAGCCAACAGCCAAGCGCGCAGGGCAAACGGTTCCACCGGCTGGCCTTGCCGCCGGACCATTTCCGCTCGCCGACCCTGCCTGCCCGGTCACCCGGGTTTCATCGCCCTCGCCGGCGCCAGCCGTGGCGGTAATTCGATCCTAACCATTTTCGTGGATAGTCTGCCCACTTCGCTTTGTGAGAGACGTGAAGTTCAGGAATGCTCACCTTGCCCGACCAGTCCAGGCTGGTCGGGCGGTTTTTTGCCCGCCACCCGTGGTGATCTTGGCGAGAAACAGCCGCTCCCGCCGCTGTCCCTTCCCCCGTCATCGACCCGTGATCAAGGATTGCGGGCAAGGCGGATTAACCTTACTGCGTAGGCTTACCTATAAGGTTGCGTTGTCCGCTACAGGCCGACGTGCTTTAGCTTGCTCGGCAGAGGAGAGCAGGGACATGGCTGAGACAATACCCCAAAACGTCTTCGAGAGGCTTGAGCGCGAATGGCGCTTGATCGAAGCGGAGCGCCCTCGTCCGGCGCCCAAGGACGCGGCAACGGAAGCAAAGCCGACACGCCGCCTTCGCATCGGTCGCGTCGATTGATCGTATCCATCGTCAAGAGCGGGAGCCGGGCATGGTTGCACGCGCTCGCGCTCAACATGCAGGGTCAGTGAACGTCGAGGCATCCGGGAGATCGCAGGAGGCATGCCCGAACAGCGGCTCGCCTTTGCGGGCAAATTTACCTCTCTTGGGGACGCCGAAGGACAAGCACAGGCAGCCGTTGGCGAGCGTCGCATCACCCCGGTCAAACCTTCGGCGCCCCCTGACGCAGACGGCTCTCGCGCAACAGTCCACTGTCGTCGAGGATCGGGTGTGCGACCGAGACAAGATGCGCGTTGATGCGCTTCAGGTCGCGCAGGATGTCGAGGTGCAGCGAACTCGTCTGCAGGCTCTCGATGCGGCCGTCGCGAAGACGCTCCAGATGCCGCTCGGCGGAGAGCTTCTCCGCCTTTCGCACATCGACCTTTATCTCCATCAGGCGCAGCGCCAGGTTGAGATCACCGGTAACGATGATGGTCTGCGCCGTGCGCAGGTTCTCGATGGTCAGGTCAAAGAGGTTCTTGAGCTCCTGATAGCCGGCCTCGGAGAATTTCAGATCGCTTGACACCTTCTTGCGAACCTGTTCGCCAAGGCCTTTCTCGATGATGTCGCCCACATGTTCCAGATTGATGGCGTAGTCGATAATGGCACCTGAGCGGCGGGTGTTGTCGCCGGCTTCCGGTTCCCAGCCAAGCTTTGACAGATAGACCTTGACGTCCTGCTGCAGGCGGTCAACCCGCTTTTCCAGCGCCTCAATCTCGGACAACGGCGCCAGATCATTGTTCCGGAATGCGCTTTCGACCCGAACCAGCATTCGTTCGACCAGATCGCCGACAGCGAGAACCTCCCGCGTGGCATTGGCCAACGCCACCACCGGGGTCGAAAGCGCCTCCGGATCCAGATACCTCGGACCGGTGTCGGGATCTTCCTGTGCCGGGATCGCGCGTTTCATGACATCCGACAAGAAGCCGGAGAAGGGCCAGGCCAGAAGTGCAAGGGCGATGTTGAAGGCGAGATGGGCATCGACCGGCAAGCCTTCCCGTGCCAGTGGCAGCATGGAAAGCCCCTGCGCCCCGTAGTCGACAAACGGCAGCGCGATCAGGCATCCGACGGCGCGAACGACCAGGTTGCCGGTGGTGATCCGCCGCGCCGAGGCAGGGGCAGACAGCGTTGCCAGCACGGGCCCAATGGCGCCGCCGAGGTTGGCGCCGAGGATCAGCACGATGATCAGCTCGGTCGACAGGATGCCGGTCCCGGCAAGCGAAAGAACCAGCACGACAACCGCAAGGCTCGACGAGGAGACGATGGCGAGGCCCGCTGTCAGTGCAAATGCCACAGGCCAGGCGCCGTCCAGCAGCTTGATGAAGGCGGCGAGCGCGGGAGACGCGCGCATCGGCTCGGTGGCAGCCGAGAGCAGGTCGAGCGACAGGAGCATCAATCCGATGCCGATCAGCGCCGTGCCGCCGCCCCTGCGTGCGGTCGAGCCCCCCTTCTGGAGCGCGACACCGGCGATGATCAAGAGCGGCGACAGCCATTCGATTCCGGTTGCGACGACAAAGGCAGTGACGGCCGTGCCGACATTGGCACCGAGCAGCACGATCTGGGCCATGCGGGCGCGGATCAGGTCGCGTTCGACAAAGGACGCAACGGTCAAGGCGGTTGCCGTGGAGCTCTGCAGGGCGATGGTGGCAAGAAAGCCGGCGGCAAAGGAACGCAGGCCGCTTTGTGTGCCGGAGGCAAGCCCGGTCCGCAGCCTGGAGCCGAAGGCACGGGTGACGCCATCCTTCACCTGGGCGAGGCCGAAGAGCAACAGGGCGACCGCGCCGAAGAGATTGATGATGACAATGGTCGATTGCATTGCAGATTCCAGTCGATTGCCGGGCGAAATTCGGGTGTCGGCTAAGCAAATATGATCTATCTCCTGCAGAATGGAAGCGGCCCGCGTGCACTTTCGTCGCCACCAGCGAGGCCTTGGCGAGGCGAGTGCCGCTCGCGGGCCCGAGCCGGGCAAAGCCTGGTCAAAACGGACGCCACCCACATTCCCCAGGGGTGTCTGCAACCTTAAGTCCCGTGGGGGCTTGGCCTGCCCGGCTTCACCGTCAGGGCCACGTCCTCGTCCTTTCAGGTCCCGCCAGAGCCTGACGCGCAGCAGGGACCGCATCATCCTGCTGCACCAGCAACCACTGCGATACGAGACACGTCCGGCACCGCCGCTATGAAAACGGGACCTTGCGCCAAGCGATCTAGGCTGTCAGCGACGGTGGCTTTCGGGAGGAGCATCGCGGCGCTGACCCCGCCGCCAAGATACTGATCGTCGGCACGTTTGGGACACACGAGCGATCGCCAGGGCACTCGACACGATCGGGTCCGACAGTTTGCGCCGCAAAAGCCGGCAGGTCTGCCGGCGGACGTGGACCGTCGCTGATCTGCGCAACGTCGGGTGTTCCCCGCCGGCAAGGGGCGCCGGCGGCCACCCGTGCGCGCAGCACCCGGCAGCTGGCATGGCAAAGGCCCGTGCGGGAGCCGCCGGGAAGCTTTGCCGCTGTCGCGCCGCCGGCGACCGGCCGGTCAGGGCAGTCGCTTGCCGGTCTCGTCGAACATATGGATGTTGGCCTGGGCAGCGGCGATGCGAATGGTCTCGCCGATGCCGAGCCGCGTGCGGCCGGGCACCCGCAAGACGATGGGACTGCCATCGGCGAGCGAGGCATGGACATAGCTTTCGGCGCCGACCAGTTCCACCGCATCCACCTGCACCTGCCCGGAAAAATCCGCAGGGGAATTGTCCTCGGCAATCACGATGTCTTCCGGTCGGATGCCGACGGTGTCGACGCCGGCTGCCACGCCGGAGCTGGTGGCAAGGACCCAGCCGCTGCCTTCGACTGCCTTGCGCTTCAGGAGGTTCATCGACGGTGAGCCGATGAAGGTTGCGACGAAGGTTGAGGCGGGCCGCTCGTAAAGCTCGATCGGCGTGCCGACCTGCTCGATGCGGCCGCCGTTGAGCACCACCAGCCGGTCAGCCAGGGTCATGGCCTCCATCTGGTCATGGGTGACGTAGACGCTGGTGGTGGCGAGCGACCGCTGCAGTCTGCGGATCTCGACACGCATCTGTACCCGCAGCTTGGCGTCAAGGTTCGACAACGGCTCGTCGAAGAGGAAGGCCGCCGGCTTGCGCACGATCGCCCGTCCCATGGCCACGCGTTGCCGCTGGCCGCCAGACAGTTGGCGCGGTTTGCGGTCAAGGAACGGCTCTATTTCCAAGGCCGTCGCAGCTTCCAGGACCCGCCGGTCGATCTCGTCCTTCGGCGTGTTGCGGTTCTTCAGGCCGTAGGACAGGTTCTGGCGGACGGTCATATGCGGATAGAGCGCATAGTTCTGGAAGACCATGGCGATGTCGCGCTCGGCAGGCTCGAGAGTGTTGATGACGCGGCCCCCGATCGCGATGTCTCCGGAGGAGATCCCTTCGAGGCCGGCGATCATGCGCAGCAGGGTCGATTTTCCACAGCCCGAGGGGCCGACGAGGACGATCATTTCGCCGTCGGCGATGGTGAGCGACACGCCCTTGATTGCTTCGATATTGCCGCCGTAGACCTTGCGGACATCCTTGAGTTCGATTTCGGCCATTATTTTTCAGTCTCCACAAGACCTTTGACGAACCAGCGCTGCATCAGCACGACGACCAGAACGGGCGGGATGATGGCGAGGATTGCGGTAACCATGACGTAGTTCCACGGCGTGGACGCGTCGGTGAAATCGACCATGCGCCGCAGTCCGATGATGATCGTGTTCATCTTCGCGTCATTGGTGACGAGCAGCGGCCAGAGGTACTGGGTCCAGCCGTAGATGAAGAGGATCACGAAGAGCGCGGCGATATTGGTCTTCGAAAGTGGCAGGAGGATATCCTTCATAAAGCGGAAGGGGCCGGCATTGTCGAGACGGGCGGCTTCCACCATTTCTCCCGGGATGGTCAGGAAGAACTGGCGAAACAGGAAGGTTGCCGTCGCCGAGGCCATCAGCGGCAGGGTCAGGCCGGCATAGCTGTCGAGCAGGCCGAGATCGACGATCACCTTGTAGGTCGGCAGGATGCGGACCTCCACCGGCAGCATCAGCGTGATGAAGATCATCCAGAAGAAGCCCATCCTGAATGGGAAGCGGAAGAACACGATGGCGAAGGCCGACAGGAAGGAGATGATGATCTTGCCGATTGCAATCGCCATGGCGACCACGAAGGTGTTGAAGAGAAGCCGCTCCAGGCTGACGCCGACGACCTGCTCGACGCCGCCGGAAAGTGCGCCGGAATAGTTCTCGAGGAACTGGTCTCCGGGCAGCAGCGACATGGGAGGCCGGATAATGTCGATCGACGACATCGTCGAGGCGATGAAGGTATAGTAGATCGGGAAGGCCACGACGATGATGCCGAGCACCAGCACGAGGTGGCCGAGCAGTGTCGCTATCGGGCGATTTTCAATCATGACCGGACCTCAACCATAGTGCACCTTCTTCTCCACGAAGCGGAACTGGAAGGCGGTCAGCGCAATGACGATGATCATCAGCACCACCGACTGCGCCGCGGAGGACCCGAGATTGAGGTTCACGAAGCCGTCGTTGTAGACCTTGTAGACCAGCGTCTCGGTCGCCTTGGCCGGACCGCCGCCGGTGACGGCATGGATGATGCCGAAGGTGTCGAAGAAGGCATAGACCGTGTTGACGACGAGCAGGAAGAAGGTCGTCGGCGCCAGCAGCGGGAAGACGATCGTCCAGAACCGACGCGCCCCCCTCGCCCCGTCAATGGCTGCAGCCTCCAGAAGCGACTTGGGGATTGCCTGCAGGCCGGCGACGAAGAACAGGAAATTGTAGCTGATCTGCTTCCAGGCGGCGGCCGCCACCACCAGCGTCATCGCCTGATTGCCGTCGAGCAGCGGATCCCACAGGATGCCGTTGCGGCGCAGCAGATAGGCGAATGTTCCCATCGCCGGGTTGAACATGAACAGCCACAGCATGCCGGCCACGGCCGGCGCCACCGCATAGGGAATGATCAGGAAGGTGCGGTAGAAGCCGCGCCCGCGGACAACGAGATCGGCAGCCGTTGCCAGGAACAGGGCTGTCCCCATGGCCACCGCAGCCGTTGCCACGCTGAAGACGAGCGTCACCTGCAGCGCGTGCAGGTAGTTCGGATCGGTGAAGATCGCCTGGAAGTTGGAAAGGCCGACAAAGGCGCTGCGCAGCCCGAAGGGATCCTCGCGCATGGCCGACTGGTAGAGCGCCTGGCTTGCCGGCCAGAAAAAGAAGATCACCGTCAGGACGATCTGTGGGGCGACCAGGAAATAGGGAAGGATCTTGTTGGGAAAGACGACGTTTTGCAAAGCACATGCCCCCGCCAGATGAGAAGACCGCCCGGATCGTGATCCGGGCGGCATTGCGAGTGCATTCTCTTAGTTGCCGAGTGCCTGCTGTATGGCGGCATTGCCGCGTTCGACGGCCTTGTCGAGTGCCGCCTTGGCATCCTGCTGGCCGGCCAGCATGGCTTCGAACTCCTCGTTCAGGATGTCACGAACCTGCGGCAGGTTGACGAGGCGTACGCCCTTGGAGTTTTCGGTCGGCTCCTTGCCCATCATCTGCTGGATCGGCGTCTCGCGCCCCGGGTTCTTTTCGTAGAAACCCGACTCCTTGGTGGCGTTGTAGGCTTCCATGGTGACCGGCAGATAGCCCGACACCTGATGCAGGCGGGCCTGGATTTGCGTCTGCGACAGGAAGTTGAAGAACTCGGCGATACCCTTGTATTCTTCGTCGCTCTTGCCGCCGAAGACCCAGAGGCTGGCGCCGCCGGGAATGGTGTTTTGCGGACGGCCGTCGCCCTCGTAATAGGGCAGTTGGCCGATGCCGTAGTTCATGCCGCTCTTGACGATGTCGCCCAGCCCGCCCGAGGATTCGGTCAGGATGGCGCATTCGCCGGAGAGGAAGAGGTTCTTGGCTTCAGAGGTGCGGCCGCCGTAGCGGAAGACACCGTCCTTGGCGAGGTCTGCAATCGACTGGAAGTGCTCGACGAACTGCGGGGAATTGAACTGCAGCTCGACATCGGTGTCGGCGAGACCATTTTCGTTGTTGGCGTAGGACAGATTGTTCCAGGCGGCGAAATTCTCCGTCTGGATCCAGGTCAGCCAGGTCGAGGTATAGCCGCATTCGGCAGCGCCGCTGGTCTTGATCTTGCGGGCCGCTTCCCAGACTTCCGGCCATGTCTTAGGCGGGTTTTCAGCGTCGAGGCCTGCCTTCTGGAAGATGTCCTTGTTGTAGTAAAGGATCGGCGAGGAAGAGTTGTACGGGAAGGACAGCATGGTGCCGTCGGGCTTGGAGTAGTATGCGACGATGCCGGCCAGGTAGTTGGCCTTGTCGAATGTATAGCCACCCTTCTGGAGCACCTCCGCGACCGGCATAACGGCGCCCTCGGCGCTCATCATCACGCCGGTGCCGACGTCGAAGACCTGGATGATCGCCGGCGTCTGCTTGGCGCGGAAGGCGGCAATGCCGGCATTGAGCGTTTCCGGGTAGGTCCCCTTGAAGACCGGGACGATCTTGTAGTCGCTCTGCGTCTCGTTGAATTCCTTCGCCAGCGTATCGACGACCTCGTTGTTGGCGCCAGTCATGGCGTGCCACCACTGCAGTTCGGTGACGGCAAGCGCGCTTGACGCCCAAAAAAGCGACATGCTGGCTGCGGCTGCCGAAGCAGCGATTATCTTCGTGGACATGGTTCCTCCCCTTTGCCACTCAACCTTGGTCTGCGCGGACCCAACCTCGACGGCCACCTCCTCCAGGTTGATGCCGATAGTTGAAGCCTCAAATCAGCTAAACCAAATTTAGGTGTGATGACAATGGGAGATTTCCACCTGCGATGTGGACGACGGGGCATTTGGCCCCGCGGGGCGGCGCGGCTGGCGGATCCGGCGGTCAATGTCAGCGATCGCGATCTTTGTGCCGTTCGCTCGGAACGTGTCGCCGTCCACGACGCAGGTGTCTCGGAGGCGGCCGCCACTAGCTACCTTCGGAAATCGCTTTAGAATTGCTCTCAGGGGCTCAGGCTTGCGGGGGCTTCCACGATCGACCGTATCGCCATCTCGCCAGGACTGGAGGCTTTGGATATTCGATGGAGTCTGAAACCTCTGAATGCCTTGAAGGCGCATCGCATTCAATCTTGGGTAAGGCCAAACGCCACAGAGGACGCCTGAGTGCCTATTGGCTGCATCAATTTCCAGCTGTCAATCACGCTTGAGCCGACCAGCCGTTCTTATCGCATTTCTTCAGAAGTGATGTCGCCCGAAACGTAACGAGCCACTGCTGCTTCTAAGATCGGGTCGCCGGTGTACCCCGCACGCAAGTTTGCAGCCTGAGCCTGATTTGCAGCTTTCTTCCGGGCTGCGCCATGAGGAATCGCGCGCGGCATCGAGAACCGCGCCACAAAGGCTCGGCCCTGCGCGGTCGCGCTACAGGGCTTGCACCGTGCACGCTTCCAGCCGCCGTTCACGCCATCAATTCAGACCGACGGCTGCCTTGGCATCGGCAAGGCCACGGCGCGCATCGCGGTTGCCCGTGGTGGCGGCGGCTTCAAACAGGCGCAAGGCGTCGTGCGGTCTGCTGAGGTTCATGTAGCTATAGGCGCGCAGCACCAAAAGGTCGACCGGCTCCTGCTGCACCTGCGCCCGCTGGTCGAGATAGAGCAGCGCCTCGCGATATCGGTCGGACTGAAACGCCTGGACGGCGCGGTCGGCAAGGATGGAGGCCTGTAGTCCACGCGCCCGAGTAGAACTCATGGGCGCCTGGGTTGCCGCGACGGCCGCACGATCGGTCAGTCCGACCCTGAGATAGGCGAGGCTCTGTCCGTAGGCGGCGTCCTCGCGGATGTTGCGGTTGCCGCTGGAGAGTGCGGCATCAAAACTTTCGGCGGCTTCGAGCGGGCGGTTCAAGTCCATGAGACACCAACCGCGTTGAAGCGCTGCCGGCGCCGACAGACGGGCCGGATCGAGGCGGCTGGCGCAGGAGGCAGGCCGCGCAGAGTGTACCGCCGCCGCGACCGGCGCTGCGGTGGCGGCCGGCGCTGCCTGCATTGCGACGGCAGCCCCTCGTGGACGAGCCGCCGGCTCAGCGGGCCGAATGGCGGTTGCAGGTCGCGACGGACGTCCATCAGCGGGCGTGGTTGCCAGATCGGCGATGCGCGGCGACTGCGCTGCCCATTGCTGCTGCAGCTTGGCAAAGCCTGCCCTGTCGTTCAACTGGAGCCGCGTCAGCGCAAGCCCGTAGGCGGACGGCTCGTCTTCCGGCGCCCATTCAAGCGCCGTCTCAAACCACTGCACCGCCGTCTGCGGTTGATCGAAGGCGCGGGCATACCAGCCGAACTGCTGCGCCGAAGGTGCATAGCGCTCGGCAATCACCGCCTGTGCCATCCGCGTCAATATTGCCTCGTCGATCGTCGCGGGCGGGTCGATCGCCAAGAAATTTGCCGTTGCAGCCAGATAGGTTGCCGTCGCGTCTTCTGAAGCCTCACGCCAGGGGTAGAGCACCGCTTCCGCCTCGGCCGGCTTGCCCTGCTGCAGCAGCGTCAGCGCCAGGCCTTGGGATGCATCGGCGGTATCGTCGCGCTCGCGCGCGCGCCGAAACCAGACCGCTGCCTCATCGGCGTCGTCACGCCGGAGATAATACCACGCCAGGAGCAGGGCGTCGGAGGCCGGACCGTCGCCACGGGCCGATGCCTTCAGCCGATCGACGTCGTCGGGCGCAACTGCCAGCGACGGGTCCTCATTGGCCTGGGCCACGAAGCGGCGGGCGAGATCGTCGCGGATGCTGTCGAATTCACCGGCGCCGCTTTCGGTCTGTTTTGCAAGCGCAAGAAGCGGCTGGACGCGATCGTAGGGCAATGCCGCGGCAGCCTTCTGCAGTGTTGCTAGCCGCTCCGCCGGATCGGTGCAGGTTGTCAGGATATAGCGATAGGCATCCACTGCACGCTGTGCACGGTCGGTATTGGCGAAAGCCTCGGCCACGCGCCACAAGACATCAACCTCGCTGCAGTTGAGAAGCAGTGGATTTGTGGCGCCGAGGTCGATAACGGTCTGATACTGCTTCAGCTGCGAGGCGTTGACAAGGCGGCTGCGCGCTTCGGCGATGTCCAGTCGCTCCAGAAGATCGGCCGGCGGCTCCCAGGCGGGTTCGGCGGCCTGCCGCTCGGCGATCGCCTTCCTCACCTGCGCGTACCGGCCCTGTGCATAAAGCGCCCACATGCCTTCCAGCTGTCGATCGACGTTTTGGGGAACGGCAAGCGGGTCGGCAGGCGGTGTCCAGTTCGGATAGAGCTGCCGCAGGCGTGCGATTTCCGCGGCCAGCCGCGCCGTGTCGCCCTGTGCGGCAAAGTATCGAAGCGCCGTCTCGTCCACCTGAGCCGGTGCCGGCTCGGCTTGCGTTTCGGCTGCGCCTGCGTCGGCTGCCTCGTCCTGCTCCATCTGCGACAGCTGGAAGGGAACAATGGAGCCGGCCTGGACCAGGCGCTCTGTCTTCGCCGGTGTCTGCTGCAGGGCCCGGATGTCGCGTGCCAGTCCGTCCAGACCCGTCCCGTCGGTTCCCTCGTCTGCGACCCGTCGGATATCGGTCGGCTTGCTGATGCTGCCGGTGTCAGCTGTCGCCAGCCAGGAGGACACAATGCCGGTCTCGTTCGACTGCGTCATGAACAGACCTGCAGATACGGCGGTGGAGACCATCAGCATGGGCAGTTTCAGAGACACGACGGATGTTTCTCCATGATATATGCCAGGCCTAGCAGATGGAGTGTGGCCGGATAGTACAACTGCGACGTCAGCTCGCGGGCAGTCACTGGTACTGCCCTGCCTTCGCTAACACAGGCCAGAATATGGTTAACGAACTGATAACCCGGATCCTCCAGCCTCTCCTTCGCCTGGCCGCTGGAAAGATCGATGATGGCCGGCGTGCCGTCGATCGTCATTGCCTGCAGCATGCGCCTCGCCAGCTCGATATGCTCCAGTGACGCGCGCAGCAGATAGAGCGGAATGCGGATCGCGTTGTAGCCGAACTCGGCCGCAAACCCTTCCGCCGGCTTTGGCTGCCTGGCAAGGCTGACCCATTCGGCCGGCAGCTGTCTTGGTCCGAACTGCATCTGGGCGATGAGGGCGAGACCGTCTTGCTGAAGTCTCGACCAGCGATCGGACGGCGCGAGGATCGCCATGATCGGGAAGGATTCAAAGATCCAGTAGGAAGGATTGATGACCGGACCATCCGTACGCTCGCCTGCGTCGAAGCCTTCGGCCGCCGGCAACAGCAGCACCCGCCCGCCGCTTTCGACCACGACGTTGTCGAGGATGGCGCGCGCAAGGGCCGCGGCGCTTGCAAGGTAATCCTCCCGCTCCCAGGCCGCCCCGGCCATCGCCAGCGCATAGGCGATGAGGAGATCGCCATCGGAGGCGTTGTTGACGTCGGTGACGTGCGGTTGGGCGCCGGGGTCCCACTTCCAGGCGGTCAGCCCGTCGTTACGGATCATCAACTCCGTCTGGGTGAAAGACCAGATCTGCTCGAAATCCGACGGGCTGTTGGCGAAGAAGGCAAGCAGCAGGCCGTAGCCCTGGCCCTCGCTGTGACTGATCCCGCCGTTGGCGTTATCGACGATCCGGCCACTCGCATCCAGAAACCTGGATGTATAGTCCTGCCAGAGCGATGGCCCGATCGAACCTTGCTGCGCCGCCGCAGGCCCGGTCGCGGCGAGCAGCCCCAACAGCGTCAGCATCGAGATCAACGGTTTTGCAATCATCTGCGCCTCCCCAGCCATCGCAGCACGGTCGCTGTCGTGACACCGAGCAGGCAGGACGCAACGACGATCGCCAGTGCATAGGACAGAAGGTTGCTCGACAGCCAGTTGCTGGCGATCAATCTGTAGTTCTGCAGCGAGGTGTCGACCGGTGGCAGGAAGGACAGTTGCCGGGCCTCCTGAACCGCTACCGTGTCTGTGGCGCGCGCGTAGCTGAACACCCGCCCCTCGACCTGCTGCCACACATCCTGGCGCGCCATCTCAGCTGTGGCAAGCCGCAACTCCTGGGGACTGGGCGCAATCAGCGCCGTCCAAAGACCGTTGCCATTGGGACCGGGCCCCTGTGCAATCAGCAGGTCGTCGTCCGCATCCGGCTGGAAGGCTGTCTCGCTTGCGGGGAGAAACCGCAAGGCACCTTCCGAAAGATCAAGCCTTTCCTGCAGCCATTGCCGAAATGACGTGACCGTCTGGCTCAGGAAACCGCCCTGCAGGCGACCGCGCCAGGCCTCTATCGACTGGACTGTGCTGCCGGTGGTCGGGCCTTCGCCGTTGACCGGATTCCATCCGGCGGCAAGATCCGGATCCAGGTTCAGCTGGGTCAGGACATTGACGGGAAGTTGCCCGGCCGAGCCGATGTAGATCGCGTTGCGCCCACCCGCCGCATTGGCCGCCGAGACGGGTTCGATGGCGATGGGGGCGCCCGAAACCTGCGCTGCCTTGCCCAGGAAGTTCGCGGCAGCCGAAAGCATATCGGCGTCGATCCTGTCCATGAAAAAGGCCGCTGGCTGGTGCTGCCGGCTGTAGGGAAAACCGGTCCCCGACAGTGCGGCGAGGTTCGGCGTCTGGCCGATCCGTGCGTACCCTGGCATGGCAAAGACCGAGCTATCAAAGAGCGCGAAGCGGGGTTCCGTCGAGGCATTGCTTCCCGGCGCGCATGCCTCGTCGGCCCTGGAAAGAAGCACCGCTTCCACCTCTATCCGATTGATCCCGGCGCGTAGGTGCCGCATCGTCATGCGGATCGGCGACTGTCGCAACAGGCCGCCGCCCTCCTCGGTGATGGGCACCGTCGAGGCAATATTGCCGTTGACATAAACGTCGATGTGGCTGCCGGCCGCCACCGACGGGCTGTAGGCCGCATCGAGCAGAAGCACCGCCTCGCCGTAGGCTCCGGCGTAAAAGTCGGAGGGAACGGCAATGTCGAAGCCGGTGCGCAGCCGCCGGCCGGAAAACTCGACAGTGGGAATTCCGAGGCGATCAAAACCAAGGCGCTCGCCACCGAAGACGAAGGGTGCATTGGGTCGTTGCCACCGATCGGTTGACATCGATTCGCGCCGGAGCGTGGGGGCGTGCGCCAAAGGGGCAATGAACGACTCGACGGCGCTTGCAACCGCCGACCAGGTCGGCCCGCTGATCACCATGACGGGTCCGGCGCTGCCGGGCGCCTGCGTCATGCCGCTGACGGGACCGGTTTCGGCACCGGGCGGCAAAGCCGGCAGGACGCCAGCCAGTTCGGCTGCCGTTCCAACCGCCACGGTGATCTGCCCCGGCGCGCCGATCTGCTGCGGCATCGCCTGCTGAAAAGAAAACCGCGGGTTGGGCATGCCGCTCATGATCGCAAGGCCCTGAGACAGCCGCAGCAGCGGCGCCAGTTCCTCCATGGGGCCGATCGAAGGAACCACCATCTGGAAATGGGTGCGCCCGTCCGCGTCGGGGCCCAGGGCGTTGACCGCTTCGAAGGCGGAGCTCACCGGCGCCAGATTCGGAGCGAGCTGGAGATAGGTCTGTGTGCTATCGATCTGCGTCCACAGATCGTAGGTCGAGCGGATGTCACAGTCGGTGCGGTGCCTTTGGTTCGCGACCAGTTCCACATCGTTGTTTCCGGGGCGCAACAGCCCGGGCGGGATCGACCAGCGAATGGATTTCGTGCCGTTCGGTGCGCTGATGTTCTCCAGGCCAATGAGCCTGTTGTTGATGAAGAGCTCAAGGCGCGAGGATTCGGGAGCAACGACGATGGCGCTCTTATATCCAAGCGTGAAGGACCGGGCAGCCTGCGCCTGCTCGGCGGTGAGATAGACGGCCCAGGCCCTGCGCCCGTATTCCCCGCTCAGCGCCAGGGTTTGGGACGGAATGACGTAGCGACGGGCGTCGGCCGGTTCTGCGAGAGACGGCGCGGTGGCCGCGGGCTGCGGCTCCGGGCGCCGCCCAGGCTCGCTCTGTGTCGTGTCCGTTGCCGGCTGTTGCGGCGCGGGTGGAACCTGCGCAGGGACTTCCTCCTGGCGCGCGCCCGGTGTCGCGGAGACGTCCGGGGGCACGGGGATTGGCCGGGGCAGCCGGGGCAGCGCCTGCGGGCTTGCCGGACGCTCCGGAGACATGTCGAAGGGTGCCGGCTGCGCAGACAGGGTGCCGCAGAGGCTGAGGCTGCAGACAACCGCCGCAGCACAGGCGGCAAGGCGGTTCATCATCGGTCGCCTCCCTGCTTCACTGGCCTGTCGCCGCCTTGCCGACGCACGAAGTATGCAAGGCCGCGACTTGTCTGGTAAAGCGCCATGCTGAGGAACATCAGGCTGCCTTTGACGATGCCGGGGTTCTTGCGTCGCGATTCCTGAAACTGCGACCATTGCCGGGAATTGGCAAAGATCAGGTCGGCAATCCACCGGTGGTCCAGGGGGCCCGCCGGCTGATACTGAACCCCGATCACGGTGAGGTCCCCCGAGGGCTCGAAGCTGCGGATGGTGATCGGCAGGGTCTCCATGCGTGTCATCCCATGCGGCTGAAACCGCAACAGCGCAGTCTTGCCTCTGCTCAGGCCATGGACCTGCCTGGAAAAGATGTGGACCTGCGCGCCACCCACCGAGACATCCTCGATGGAGGCCGCAAGCGGCCGATCGTCGACCATAACCTCACAGCGCCGCTGCAGCCTGACCCGACGCGAGGCTGCGCGTTCGCCGCGCTCTGCCACCACCCCGAGGGCGCAGCCGGCCAAGATGAGGTTGAGGATGTTCCAGCCGGTGACAACGAGGGTGATGTCGGCCTTGTAGGGCTCCGTGTAGATCCGATAGATGCCAAAGCCCGTCACGATCACCAGGATCGCGAAGATGACGAAGAAGGGGCGACTGATTTCGGAAAGACGGCTGACCGCGATCGACTCGTCCTTTGCCGTCACCTTGAAGGTCGGCTTGCGCGGGTTGATCATCACCGAGATGACTGCCGGTAGCAGATGGACCGTCTGTACATATTCGTAAAGTTCGGAGATCCACGGCCAGCGGAAGGAGCCGTAGAGGTAGTTCTGCATCATCAGGTTCACGATCAGATAGGATAGCGTATAGGCCAGGAAATCGCCCCCCGAGGCGACAAAGATCTGCAGGTCGAAGAGCAGGTAGAACAATGGCGCAAACAAAAAAGTGGCGCGGGTGAAGGGAAACAGCCAGAAGAGCGTCGAGGACATGTAGCAGAGCCGCTGCGGCAGGGTCAGGCCGCGCTTGAAGAGCGGGAAGCGGAAGTGCAGAATCTGCATCATGCCCTGCGCCCAACGGCTGCGTTGGCCGATGAAGCTGGCAAAGGTGGCGGGCTGCAGCCCGGCAATCAGCGGCTTGTCGACATAGACGCTGTTCCAGCCTGCACTGTGAAGCGCCAGCGCCGTTTCGCAATCCTCGGTGATGCTGAGGCCGGAAAAGCCACCCGTCTGCTCCAGCGCCCGCCGGCTCAGCACCGCCGCCGACCCGCAGAAGAAGGCCGCATTCCACTTGTCGAGGCCTCGCTGGATGACACCGTAGAACATCTCGTTCTCGCTCGGCATGGTATCGAAGGTGCGCAGATTGCGTTCCAGCGGGTCCGGATTGATGAAGAAGTGCGGTGTCTGGACGAGGAACAGCTTCGGGTCCTCGGCGAAATAGCCGACCGTCTCGCGCAGGAAGTCGCGAGCGGGTGCGTGGTCAGCGTCGAACACGGCGACGAGTTCGCCGCTGGAATGCGCTAGGCCGTTATTCAGGTTGCCGGCCTTGGCGTGCTCGTTGCGCTCGCGGGTGAGATAGTTGGCGCCCAGGATCTGGCAAAGTTGTGCAAGCTGATGATGCCGCTCGCGCGCGGCTTCGGCCGATGCGACATCTGCCGAGCTGCGTTTCTGCACGGTTCCGCCGTCGTCGAGCAGCCAGATATGCAGCTTCTCGGCCGGATAATCCATGGCCTTGGCAGCGGCCAGCGTGTTGGCCAGCAGGTTTGCATCCTCGTTGTAGGTCGGGATGAAGACATCGACATCCGGCAGGTCTTCGGTGGCATCCGTCCGCGACGGGCGCGGCGGCAGGGGCATTGCCACGATGAACAGGCTGAGCGCGAGCATCAGCACGTTGTACATTTCTGCCAGATAGAGGATCATTCCGGGAACGAAATCCTGGATCTGGTCGATCGGTGGCAGTGTTTCGGTGGTGCGCCAGTAGACGTAGCGCAGCACGATACCGGTTCCAAGCGCCAGCGACACGAGGCGCCATGTCCCCTGCGCATTGAGGATCTTGATCGTGCCCATCAGCGTCACGACGCTGATGCCCGCAATCAACTGAGCCTGGAGGCTGACGGGCAGGGTAATCAGGGCGATCTCGAGGATCGCCACGATTGCCCATAAAAATACGCTACGCGCTTTGTGCATCGACATCCTTCGGCGCCAAGGAGCCGGCCGCAGGTGCGACCGGAAATACGCCTTTTGTTGACGCCCGCCATCATGGTCGGGACGTTGAGATCGTCTCTGGCGAAGGCACCGTGACTGCAGGGCGCTTCACTGTCTCGTTCGGTTGTGCAGACGCCGAAGGATCAGCGGCTGCTTGTCTTGCGACCTGATCGGGACTCGGCACGCTTGGCCCCCTCGCTTGCGCTGGGCCCTTTGGCGCCGGCTGCGACGGCCTGGCTGAGCGGCGCGACGGATGACTTGTCATGGCCGCGGTGCGCCGCGGATCAATCCCGCCGGCGTAACCCATCGACAGGCCACCCAGGGCCGCGCTATCTGCGGGATAGATTGGGTAGCCCGTCTTGCCCAGGCGACTGTCGGCACGATTGGGTTCGCCGAATGGATCCCATGCCGGTCCGTCGAAGGTGCCGGTGATCGTGTAGCCGTAGACGGCGCTCAAAAGCTGCTGCTCGCCGGCGAAGGCATCACAAAGCCGCCACCGGACCTGGATCATGCCGAAGTTGCGCCCGATCCCCTGCGAGGTCGTTCCGGCACGAATTTGCTGCCAGGCATAGATGCAGGTGTCGCCAAAGGCGCTGCGTCCCGCGGCATAGGCGAAGGGGCCATAGGTGTTCTGCAGAAAGGCGTTACGCCGCGAAAGCCGTACGCTCGGGATTGCCGCCGCCGCTTCCCGCAGGATCTCCCGTTCGTCGATTGTCCTGAACGCTGCTGACGGGCCAGAGGACATATCGGCGCCGTAGAACTCGATCTTCAGATGATTCTGGCCACTGACGCGTGCGGTGGTGGCGAGAGAAATGGTCTGCTCGAGACCATTGCCGCGCGAACGCTCGACCACGCCGATGATAGCCGGACCGCCTGGCGGCGGCAGCGCAAGCGCCCTTTCGTCGGCCACCAACGAGGGAGATGGAGGCCGTGTGACGGTCCCGGTGGAACTGCATCCGGTCCCGACCGATCCGATGATCACTCCTGTGAAAACACGCAACATCCAGGTTCTCGCAGCCGACACGACACCGCCCTTCTCTTCTACCTTGGGAAAAGACGTGGCAAATCAATACGAAACCCGCCCGATCTGAACATTAGCCCCAGCTATCATTAATGGATTGTTAAAAAGCGGCGCTTCTGCCCGAATCGGGCGTCAATGCGGGGCAAAAAGGGGCGTGCCAGAAAGAGCGCGGGATCGACCAACGGTCCTGCGGCGGCGGCGGACGATCTGCTGCTGCAGCGTGCTGCCACACGGCGGAAAGCCCAGCCGCGCCGCAGGGTCGCGGACCTGTGCTCAGGGAGATCGGGTGCCGGCAAGTACCGGTTGGCCATCACGAGTCGGCACTCAGCCGTGAGCAGGAGGCTTTCGGGCGCTATGCCCCGATCCTGAAGCCAGCGGCAAGGGCGATTTCGGAAGACCTCGATCGCCTGTCGAACCAGCCTGTCATCTAACCGGTGGCCTGCGCCGCAGGCGCGGGACAGCGCCACGGGCGGCGGACTGAGCTTGGCTCGGGGGCGATGGTGCGCAAAGGTCCGCCGGCAGGCTGTGCATCCTGCGTGCAGGGTCATCGTTGCCGGCAGTTGGACCTGATTTCAGCGACAGCGGCGCGCTCGCTCTCCTCAGAGCATCCCGGTAAACAGCTTGCTGCTCGCAAGCAGAAAGGCTGCATCAGCAAGCTGCTGCGGATCTTCCATGCCCTTCTCGTAGAGCAGCGACAGGATGGGCAGGATCACGTCGTGGTCTAAGCTCGAGGCGACATCGGGACCGGCCGTGACAAGATCCAGTGCGGACCGGACAGCGTCAACATATTCGAGAACGGGGATGCTACCCCGACCGTTGCTATCTGCCATGAAACCATCCTCCCGACACAACCGAGATAGGATGCCTGCTGACCCACCGCCAGAGGCGGCGACCATGTTTTAAGCCTTCATTGCCGGCCGCGCGATGCCTGCCTCCCGAGTTCGGGACGATCGGCGAGCAAACGCGGGGAGCAGGCGGCAGGCGCTGGTCGTGGCGTCCACGTTGCAGCGGTCCCGTAATTTTTCGCCTGCCGCGGGAGCGTGGGACCATTGATTATGGCGATTTTGCTTGAGCGAACGGATCTTACGACGCGCCCGCCGATAGGCTTCTCGCCCGACGTTGCCAGCTGCAACAAGACAGTTGGTGGATCACGCAGGCTGGCCAGGCTGTTGCCGTCACCATCCCTTGACGCCCGCGGCGATCGTCACGGCCTCCGTCATCTTTTTCTGGAAGACCGGACAGGCGACCGCAACTGGCATGGCCGCTGGCAGCGCGACAAACATCAGCCGGGCATAGACGACGCCAAAGGCATCATTCACCTGAGTGAGGTCGACAGGTACTGTCAGCCTATCTTCCGGCGTGACCACCAGGAAGGGTCGAACGAACTGGTCCCACGCCATGAGGAAGGTGATGATGGCCAGTGTCGCGCCAAGCGCGCGGTGACAGGTCCGTTAGACAGGGGCTTGCTGATGATGCCCCTTGCCGATGCCTCCGCCTGTTATTTCACGACCATGTCCAGTCCATTGAAGATTGCAGCAGCCGTTTCCCGGATCAGCCGAGCATAATTGGTGTGATCCTCTTCGTTGTAGCGATACGGGGGAATGCTGATGCTCACTCCGGCGACCGGTTCCCCCGATCGGTCGTAGATCATGCTTCCGAAGCAGCGGATATCGAGCTCATTCTCTTCATGATCGTAGGAGTAGCCGCGCTCGCGCGTCTTGCGGATTTCCTCGGCAAAGGCTGCGGGATCGGTGAAGGTATACCGGGTGAAGCGCGGCAGCTCCAGCGTCGAAATGATCTGTCGTGCCCGTTCCTCCGGAAGCGCCGCGAGATAGGCATTGCCGCTTCAGCGGGCAAGCTCGGTTAAACCTCGCCGGATGGCGCACTCGGTTCGGGTAAAAAAATCAGTTGAAAGGCGATTCCCTCAGGCCGATAGTCCAGTCTGGTCTCGGCCCTCGCCTTGGACGGAAAGGCTCTTTCGATGAGGACGGAGCCAAAGCCTCGCCTCGTCGGTGCCGACACGCGCGGTCCGCCCCTCTCTGTCCAGTCCAGTATGACGTTGCGGCCATCGCACTTCCACTGAACCTCGACCCGCCCATGTTGGCTGCCCAGGCTGCCGTACTTGGTGGCATTGGTTGCCAGTTCGTGGATCACCAGCGACAGCGGCAAGGCGACGTCGGCTTCAAGCATCACCGGCGGTCCCTCCACATGGATGCGATCCTCATCGGGGTCTATGTGAGCCCGCAGTGCCGCCGAGACGACGTCGGCGACAGATGAGGAGGAAGTCTCTCTCGAGAGGATAAGGTCGTAGGTCGAGGCAAGCGCCGCCAGCCGCTGCGAAAATGACTTGTAGCGCGCCGGATCGGCGCGACCGAACGTCTGGCTGGCGATGGCTTGCACCAGCGAAAAGCCATTCTTGACGCGATGTGCCAGTTCTCCGACCAGCAGGCGTCTCTCCTCCTCCGCCTCCTCACTGCGGCGACGGCGATCCTCAAGCTCGTCAAGGAGCCGGTCCAGCGTCGCACCGACATTGGCCAGCGCGTCACCGGTCCTCATGCCCGTCCTTGCCGTTGCGTCACCCTCCCGCCATCGGTCCATGACACCTGAAATCCGGCCGATAGGTCTGAGGATGAATCGGTCGCCGATCAAGATCGCCATGACGAATGCCGCAAGTGCTCCGCCGCAGATCGCCAGAGCATTCATCAGCGTTGCCCGGTTCAAGGAACCGAAGGCTTCTTCACGCGAGAAGCCCGCGCTGACATAGAGCGGACTGGAAGGGAGCGCTATGGGGCGATAGGCCAGAATCCTTTCTGTTCCGTCCTGGCTTTTGACCGTGGTGACTCCGGGACGCGTGGCGTGGATGAGCGCCCGATACTCATCGGGGATGACCGTGCCGACGAACCGTTCCGGCAGGGGAACCCGCGCAAGGATGGCCCCCTTGCCGTCGGCGATCGTCACGGCGTTGCCTGGGGAAACGCCCCGTTCGGTGAGGCGGCTTTGCAGCCAGTCGAGGCGAATCCCCGAAACGACAACGGCTCGGACACTGCCTGCTTCAAGCAACGGCATGGCGAGCGGAAGGACGGCCGCTCCGGAGATGCGGCTCGACGTGTAGGTGCCGACGACGAAGTCCTTGGTTGCCACCGCCTGTTGGAAATAGGCGCGATCGGCAAAACGCGTCCCGCTGGCGGGGTCGAGGCTGCTGCAGATAGCATTGCCGTCCAGGTCGACCACGAAAATGGCGCGGATGTTGTCAACCCTGTCGGCGACTGAGCGAAGGGCGCGTTTACATTCCGGCACGTCGAGGTCAAGGACCGAAGGCATCGCCGTGACGGAGACCAGCAGGGCATGAACACCCTCGATAATGCGCTCGACCTCCGAGGCTGCCTGTCGTGCGGCCTGGGACGCGGAATCATGGATCTCCTGGCTTCGCTGCTCGCGAAGCGCATATTCGTTGTACGCCAGCATTGCCACGACCGGCGCAAGTGCCGCAAGCGCTACGGCGACCAACTTCTGCCGCATGGATGTCCTCCCTCACTCCCGCTACCTAGCACGAGATCTTGCCTTGGGCTATTGCATAGCAGGCAATGGCCCGCCGGAAGAAGTCACGGCTCAACTCGGCCTCGGCTGGCCCCACGCGGTCTAGTTCGGAACGCAGAGTCCCGGCGAAGGAGCGGAAGTCGCAGTTGCCGTGCAGCCTGATCACCCGGCATGGGCAAAGTTCTCCGGCAGCGGCGCTGTCGGACACGAGGCCCCAGTCAAGATTGAGCCATTCCGCGACACTGGGCACGGAGAGCGCGGCGGCAAGATCGGGTGACGGCAGCTTCGTTGGTGATCGCCCGGAATCCCTTGATGCCGGATGGCGCTGCGCAAGCGCGTAAGCGCCCTTGCTGAAAGACCGGAACCGGACGGCTGTGCATGCCACACCGGGATTCTCTGGTGGTCCTTAATATCTATGTTGACGGTTCTTCAGCCCCGCCTCTTCAGAGGCGTTCTCGGGCGGCAGCAAACCTCAATTGGGTGTCTCACGGGTATCGCCCGTCGCGCGATGCCCGTGCGTCCTTGGTCGACAATAGATCCGGCACGACGCCATGGTCTGGCATGAAACCGTCGCCAGCTCCGCAACCTCCCGACTCAACACCCGATATGCTGTCGGGGCCCGAGATACATATTAAGATCTTCTTCAAAAGAATATGCAAAAGTTTCGGACATGGAGGAGAAAACACATGGTCTTATCTCGCGCTCTACTTGCTGCCGCCTTGATCGCGGCTATGGGTCATACCGCACGCGCCGAGCCATCCCCACCGGACAGTGCGCTCATCACGGCGCAAGTTCTTCAGGAGATCAACGACTGGATTAATACCGATATCGTCCGTGTCAGCATCGTCGCGCAGAACAAGCGTTATGATCATCCCGGCGCGGCGTCGATTGCAGCGCTCGACAGCCAGTGGGTCAAGGAGCGCGAGAATCCGGACAAGCCTCTGATCGCAGCCACGCTGTCAAACCCTCTGTCGGTCTATCTTTCGCGGATGCAAGGGAAATCGCTTGGGCTTTACCCGGAGATCTTCGTCATGGACCAAAATGGCCTCAACGTCGGCCAAAGCTCCATCACCAGCGACTTCTGGCAAGGCGATGAGGACAAGTTTCTGAAGACTTTCGAGGTTTCTGCCGATGCTGTGTTTATCGACGAGGCCGAGTACGACAGCGAGTTCGGCATCTGGCGGACGCAGGTGAGCATGACTGTCAACGATGCCGATGGCGGCCAAAAGATCGGCGCCGTGACGGTGGAACTCAATCTGACGGAACTGGAGCGCCGTGCCGCATCCGGCACGTGAAGCTGGTCGGTTTACCGCACGTTCAAGCATGCTTGGACGGTTTCACGCCAAGCAGAACAACCCCGATAGGACTTCAATCGTGATCAGAAACATCTCTGTAGCATCCAAGGGCTTTGCCGCTTTCGGCATCCTCGCTCTCATCGCCGTGGCATCGAGTGCCTACATCTTCAACAGAGCTGTGGTTGCGACCGACCTTGTCGAGAACAATCAGACGATCGTTCAAATGTTGAACGCGAGCGGTGAGCTTGCCGATGTGGTGACGGCCACAGACCTGGCCGTCAAAAGCTTCCTGCTGACTGGCAATCGCGACTTCGTCGAGACCTATGAGAGGCTTGGCGCCAGTGCCGCTGAGCAGTACGCGTCGCTCCAGCAACAGTTTTCCGATCATGCCGCTGGCGAGCTCCCTGCCCTGCGCACAGCCTTTGCCGGCATCCAGGATTGGCGCACACAGGTTACCGACCACCAGATCCAGCTGATGCGCGACCCGTCGACGGTGGAGCTCGCACGGGCATTGCAGGCGACAGACGCCGGCGCTGACGCTCTCGATCTCTTCTACACTCAACTTCGGACAATCTCCGAGGTCCTGCGGCAGCGAGCCGGAGACGCGGCCGCTGCGCAGAAGCATGCGCTGGAACTGGTAGAATGGATCGGAGCGGCGTCGGCGCTGCTGATGATCCTGGTTGCCATCGTGATGGCCGTCTTGAACTTCAGGTTGGTTTCGCGTCCCTTGCGGCAGTTCAGCGAGATCATGTCCCGGCTCGCCAACGGCGACCTCGATGTTCCCTCCGTCAAGGCTGGACGTGATGAAATCGGCACGATGGCGTCGACACTGGAGGTCTTTCGGGACGCAGCCGTTGCCAATCGCCGCCTCGAGGCAGAGGCCGGCGACGCGCGCCAACGTGCCGAGGGCGACCGGGCGGCAGCGCAACAACGGGCCGAGGCGGAAGCAGCGGAGCGTTTGCGCATTGCGACTTCAGGCCTGGCTGCCGGATTGAAGCGCCTTGCCGAAGGTGATCTTTCGTTCCAGCTTACGGAGGCCTTCGCTCCCGACTTCGAGCCGCTGCGCCACGACTTCAATCAAAGCGTCGTGCAACTGGGTTCGACGTTGGCGGCGATCTCCAGCGGCATCACCCGAATGGAAGCCGGGACCGCCGAAATCGCCGCGGGCGCGGACGATCTGTCGCGGCGGACAGAGCGACAGGCAGCATCTTTGGAAGAGACCGCAGCCGCCGTTGAAGAAATCACGGTCAACGTTGCCAATTCATCGCGGCGCACGGGTGAGGCGCGCGAACTGGCTGGACGTGCAAACACGGCAGCCTCCCAGTCGTCACAGGTCGTCGGCCATGCGGAAGAAGCGATGCGCCGGATCGAAGGTAGCTCGAAGCAGATCTCGAACATCATTGGCGTGATCGACGAAATTGCCTTCCAGACCAACCTGCTTGCCCTCAATGCCGGCGTCGAGGCGGCCCGCGCCGGCGAGGCCGGGCGGGGCTTTGCCGTCGTCGCCCAGGAAGTGCGCGAGCTCGCCCAGCGTTCGGCCAATGCTGCCAAGGAGATCAAGACACTGATTCAGACGTCGACGACCGAAGTGTCCGGCGGGGTTGATCTGGTGCGCAAGGCTGGCGAAGCGCTTCGCACGATTGGTGGATTCATTGAAGAGATGAACACCCACGTCGATTCGATCGCCACGTCGGCGAAGGAGCAGTCAACGGGTCTGAGCGAGGTCAACCAGGCCGTCAACTCCATGGACCAGACGACCCAGCAGAACGCGGCGATGGTGGAACAGTCAAGTGCTGCATCGGCCGCCCTTGCGTCTGAGGCAGCTGGACTGAGACAGCTTGTCGAGAGTTTCCGGTTGGCCGGGAAAGTCGGCCGCGAGGAGCTGGATGAGGAAGCGCGGCGGATGGCCCGTCCTTTCGAGGCGGCACCTCCTTTGCGGGCGGCTCGCCGGTAGGGCGGTTGAGCGGTCGCGGCGGGAAAAATCCGAAGCAAGCAAAAGCACGGGGCAAGCGAAGTCCGCACGCGTCTGCCGATCTGGTTATCCCAGACCGTGAGCCCGCTCATCGTCAATGTGATCAGCCCCCAGTCGCTTCCAGCCACCGTCCGGGTCGAAGCGACGAGCTATTCATCGACCAAGGAGCAATTGATGGGGGGCCGGCAAGGCTTGACGACCGCCGTTCTCAGCAGCACCTCTCTGATAGTTCTTCGGAAAAGAGAGGGACGCATTGCAAGGGCACGAAGGAGACGGCTGCTGTCGTTAAATCCGTCTCCGCCCTTCGGTGGGTGATCCCCCAAACCGGCTCCCTATGCTACTTCTGCCCTGGGCAAAAACCGCAAACTTGGCCAGATCCATGTTGAAACGCGCCGCTTCTTCAACGAAAGGCGCGTGACCGGAATCGTCGTAGATCTCCCACTTGATCCGATTGTTCAAAAACTTTGCGCGTGCAATGCTCGCCTCAGGCAGCACCAGATTGTCCTTGCCGCCGTAGATCAACAGAACAGGCACTTTCGCCCTGGGCAGGCCCTCTTCTGCCTGAACCGTCATCGAGGGGACTGTTCGGGTCATCAGCCACGATGCGGTGGCTGCGTTGGAAAGGAGCCGTTCAAACGTTGTCCGGTCTGGCGGCGTTTGGAAGCAGAGAGCCAGAAACGTCCGTACCGCGTCGAGATGCGTCCGCAGGTCCTGTGACGCTAGTCCTGCATAGACCTGCGGGTGCGGCGTGATGAGGTCCGGTTTCAGCTCGATCACACCGTCCACGTAAACCAAACCGCCAATCCCGGCGTCGCCATGCGATGCAAGATAATTGGACAGCACTACGCCACCAAGAGACCAGCCCACAAGAACGGGATTCTTTGCCTTGCTTTCCTTCAGCACCGCCGCAAGGTCGTCTGCCCAGCGGTCACCGTCTTTATAAGCGGCGGCATCATCCGGTTTTCCCGACTGTCCCTGCCCCCTAAGATCATAGGTAATCAGCCGAAACCTCTGCATGTCGGGGTCGCTGGTCTGCTTGTTCCAGTTGATGCGGCTGCCGAGCAGGCCATGGACGAATACGATCGGCTGACCTGCGGGGTTTCCTGTTTCCTCGACGGCGATCGACACGCCATCGGATGATTCCACGGTGTATTCTCTGTCGGCAGCCGCGGCGGCCGACACGCTCGAAAGCAGCACAGCAGCGACGAACATACCTTTCGCGGCTCGGGTGAAACGTCCTGACATAAATTCTCCAATGCGTTGCGGCCAAGACCATCTTAACTGTAGTGGTCACTAAAAACTACCAACTTGATTTCTTCTGTCAAGCAGTCTTTAGTGATCACTATGGATAAGCCGATTAGAAGACGGCGGGGCGGACCGCGAACCTTCAACCGCAACGAGGCGGTCGACATCGCCATGCGGCTGTTCTGGCGGCACGGTTATGAGGGTGTGTCGCTCAACGACCTGACGACCGCGATCGGGATTGCGCCACCGAGCCTCTATGCCGCGTTCGGCAGCAAGGCGGGGCTTTATCGTGAGGCCCTCGATCGTTACTCCGGAATACCCGGCGCGCTTCTCAACCTCGATAAAGCGTCATCGCTGGACGATGCGGTGGCGTTGATCTTGCGACAGGCTGCTGATGCCGCCACAGATCCCTGCGGAGAACCAGGATGCATGGTATCGAGCGGAATGCTCCAATGCGCAGAAGAGCATACTGCCCTCGCGCTTGTATTGTCGGAGCGCAGGGATGCTATGCGCGAGACAATAGCTGAAGCGCTCCGGCGTTGGCTTGAGCCAGACCGAGCGTCCTCCGTAGCTCGCTTTTTGGTCGTCGTGCTTCAGGGCATGTCCGTCCAGGCCCGCGACGGCGCCACCCGCGAGGACCTTGAAGAGGTCGTGCAAGAGGCTTCATGCGTTTCCGCACGCGATAATGGGGCGCCGGCCAGAGCAGCGGGAAGTGTATAAGCTCTTGATCGGGATCGAACCGATGACCCCGAAGTTGCCGCCACCTTTATGTCGTACTGGAAGGACATCCAGCCGCCCGCAGCGGGGGAGAGCATGATCTCTGTTGATAATAGTTGATTAAATACTTTTCTTTTCTCTATCACATCAGATGGAGGACCGCATGATCAGCGCCGATCTAGGAAAGCAGCTCGAAAGCTACATCCAGCAGCTCGTCGATACAGGTCGCTATGGCTCCAAAAGCGAAGTCCTGCGTGAAGGTGTGCGACTGGTTCAGGACCGCGAGACCCGGCTTGTCGCGCTGGATGCTTCCATCACGCGCGGCATCGCAGATGCGGACGCTGGGCGGACGAAGCCGGCGCGCGATGTATTCGGCCGTCTCGACGCCAAATACCGTGCAATGGCGGAAAAGGCCGAAAAATCTGCATGATCCTTGAGTTTTCCAGCGAGGCGGAAAACGACCTTGAGCATATCGCCGATTATATCGCTCGAGACGATCCTCAACGCGCCCTGTCATTCGTCCGAGAGTTGCGGAGCAAGTGCGAGCGTCTCCTCAATGCTCCACACAGCTTCGCCTTCGTCCCCCGGTTCGAGCACCATGGTATCCGTCTTCGGTGTACTCATGATACACATAATAACATAGGTTCGAAGAAACGCACCAGCGCCCTTTGTAAATCGCAAGAAAAGAGTGCTAAAAGGACACAACTACCGGCTTTTCCAAAGAGGACGAGGTGGGGCGGGACCCAGCTTATTCCTTTCATCGCAGGGGGCTGGGATGCGCCCGTCTTCCTCGCGCTGGTTCGCCTTGAACGGAATCGAACCAACCACCCCTGCCCTTGTACACCTTCGCGCTGCAGTTTCCGTTGGTGAGCAAGGAGCTTAGGCTGCCGGGGTTGGACGAACTGGCTCTGGCTGGCTGCTCTCCGTTCTGTCCTATCTGCGAAAGCGAAACCTGACCCAGTAGTCCGGGGTCGGCCCCACGAACATTCTCGGACCCGATCCCGGATATTGCCCCGCCGTACGCCCGCAGGACAGCGAGGGTCACAAAGCTAGTGGCCCTGCTGGGTCGCGGCACAGACGGACGCCCGGGAGAGCGCTTGATGAACCAGCTCGGGTTGCCGGTCAGCGACGACACCATCCTTCGGCATTTGAAGCGGAGTGCTTCACGGGCCGACGACGAACCWCCTGCACGGATCATTGGCATTGATGACTGGAGTTGGAGRAAATCGTGGCGCTACGGCACSATCATCGTYGATCTCGAGCGCAGAAGGGTCATGGACATTCTCGAAGATCGTAGCGTGGCRAGYGTTGCACAATGGTTGAAGCGGMAYSCYACYATTGAGGTGGTCAGTCGAGATCGATGCGGGCTATACGCGCAGGCTGCTCGTGAAGGTGCCYCGCAAGCSTCTCAGGTGGCTGACCGSTTTCATCTCTTCCAGAACCTGCGTCTTGCGATCGAGGAACAGATGCCTTTCGGGCCGAGCGACAGGCAGGGCACTGCTGCCAGACGAGGGCATCGAGACTGATCATGACGATCGAGCTTTGCATGAGGAGGCGCCTGGAATGCGGTTGCGCAATCCGCTTCGACGGACACATAGGCAGTCCCGGAAGGAGGTGTTCGAGAAGGTGTACGCCTTGAGCAAAGAAGGCCTGACCTGCTCGGAGATTGCGCGTCGCACTGGATACGGCCGTCGCAGCATCGCGAAATGGCTGACGTTTGARACGCCACCCGACCGRCGCAGGGRAGCGTTGCAGCCGACATCTCCCCTGTACTTCGAAGCCTTTCTCAMSCARTGYTGGAAGGACGGCAACCGCCGTGGGCGGCATCTGTTTCWTGACATCMAGMACMGCGGGTACACCGGCAGCTTTTCCAATCTTGAACGTCTCCTGGCMWCCTGGCRMCSYGSCGMSRSGCCGNGANASCGGAWWCGGATAASRATGATGCGGCGCCGGCTCGGATTGGCSTCGTCGACAGYACRTAYGAYMATGCGCCTGTGCGTGAYCCGCACACTGGTCAYTKGATCTCACCGGTTGTYGCCGCTGCTCTYTGCATCAAGCCGCGCGGSGCGCTGACCRTCAATCAAGAGCGGAAAGTGGAYGCCCTYAAACARGGMTCMCAGRCGTTCGCYASYTTGCGCAGYTTCTCCATGCGGTTTCGCGGRATAYTTCATAGCCGAAMSTCGGCAARGCTCGAASAWTGGATTGATGATGCCATTCRTTCTGGCCTSGYTTYCCTSGCCCGYTTTGCCCGCGTYYTTCGCCGCGATATCGAYGCCGTSTGYAACGCCATCGACCTGCCYTGGAGCAATGGTCARGCRGAAGGYCAGATCAACCGACTGAAGACGATCAAGCGCKCMATGYATGGCCGAGCGGGTGCAGAGCTTCTCAGAGCGCGGATGATGCCCATCCAATTGGCCGATCTCCACACAAAGTGAGGCAGACCCGATTAACTGCAAAACGACAACCTCCATTCCCGTGCCGTTCGAGTGCCATTTCGCCGCCTACGTCCCTGATTGTGGTAAGCTAGAGCGTACTCTGCACTTCGTGTTTGGCGAGAAGCGGGCACGTCGCAATCGCGAGTTTTTCACAATCGATCCTGACCTCGCCAAGGCAATCATCGAGTTGGTCGCCGACAGAAAGGTCGATGTGAGCGACGTGGAGCAGTCAATTGATACGGCTGAGCGGCGCGAGATCGAGCAGATGCGACGGCGGCGAGAGGTTAGGACCTTCACCAGCCTGAATGTGCCGCTCGGGGCGACACTGACGTTCGCGAAGGACGCTGACATAACTTGTACCGTGTCGCGGTCTCGCAAGGTGTTGTTCCGAGGCGAGGAGCTCAGCCCCTCAGCGGCGGCGCTCCGCGTCGTTCACGAACTAGGGTACGACTGGTCGGCAGTCAGCGGGATGGACTACTGGGAGTTTAACAATGTGAAGCTGTCGCAGCTTGGCGCTGCGCCTGTAGCGGAGCTGCCGGACGAGGGCGATTAGCTACGAGAATGGAATTGGATCGTTAAGACCGCCCGGCGGGTTATGCATCGCCCCCAGGAGAGGAAGGTCCAAAGCATTCGATCAGCATGTCAGTGAGTACTCTTACCTTCCGTGACGGATACTGGGTGGGCGGTCGCACGACAAAGATTGCGGCAGGCGGAATCGGATGAGACCTCATAATCGGCACAAGGGCGCCCGATGAGATATGATCGGCAACCAGCAGTTCTGGAACGTAAGCGAGTCCTACCCCGTCGAGCGCAGCCGCCACCAGCGACACGCCGTTGTCGGCAACGAAGCGTCCCCGTGGGCGAACCGTAACGATCTTGTCCTCCACCGTAAATTGCCAAGCCTCATTGTTGCGAAGGACGGCTTCGTGATTGACGATCTCGTCCGGCGTGGAGGGAGCACCATGCGCCTCGATGTAAGCAGGACTCGCGACCAACGCGCCAAGTATGGGACCGATGCGCCGTGCCACCAAGGTTGAATCCGGGAGATACCCGACGCGTATCGCACAATCGAACCCTTCTCCCACAAGATCGACAAAACGGTCGGTATAGGATGAATCGATCTGCAAGCGTGGGTGCAGGCGTGCCATCTGAGACAGAACCGGAGCAAAATGGGTCGGACCGAACGTCAACGGTGCGGCGACGCGGATGCGCCCTCGAAGCTCTCCGGCTGGGAGGATCGTTTCCCGCGCCACATCCAGTTCCGCAGAGATCCGTGCTGCGTAGTCCCTGAAAGTCGCACCGGCTTCCGTTAGTGCGATGCCACGGGTTGTTCTCGCGAGCAGCTGCACACCAAGCTCCGACTCCAGTTGTGTGATCCTGCGGCTGACCATCGATTTAGAGATACCCAGACGCAACGCCGCTGACGATACGCCGCCGGCATCTGCGGCTTCGACGAATATCCTCAGATCCTCAATGTCCAATTCGTGTTCCTTTTCCTGCAACATCGCGTCACGCGTCCTGCGGCTACCGACGTGGGTGAGAGAATGTCAGGTTTGGCTGGTCGCGTAGGAGAGCTCTCCGATGCGGTCAGCCTGCGAACGCCCGACGAACCGCCAACATAGGATATTTCCATGACCTTTCGTAACGGCCTCGACTCCCTGCTTCGGCCCGAAGACTCCGTCCTTGTTCTGATTGATCACCAGCCCTATCAGTTGACTAACCTCAATAGCCACGATCCTCAAGCGATCGTCAACAATGCGACGGCCCTGGCCAAGCTGGCGAAAGCATTCAACGTCCCGACCATTCTCACCAGCGTGATCGCCGATCGCGGCGGCAAGATCTTCAAGCATATCACCGATGTCTTTCCCGGCCAGGAGGTGATCGATCGGACCTGGGTGAATACCTGGGAGGACGAGAAGGTGGTCGAATTGGTCAAGGCGACGGGCCGCAAGCAGCTCATCATTGCGGGTCTGTGGACGGAAGTATGCGTTGCAATGCCGGCCATCCAGGCCGCCGGCGAAGGCTGGGACGTGACCGTCATCACCGACGCCTCGGGCGGAAGTTCGCTGGAATCGCATCAGGTCGCTATCCAGCGGATGATCGCGGCGGGCGTCAACATGATGACCTGGATGGCTTTGGCGGGCGAGTGGCAGCGGGACTGGGCGCGGACCGAGCACGTCGAGGAACTGACCGAAGTGCTGATCTCTCACATGAGCGGCAGCGGCATTGCCTATCTCTGGGAGCAGCAATTGCTGAACACGCCGACCCCGACAACCAAGAGCGGCCTGTAAAGTGACGGCAGGGATGTTGCGGCAAGCAAGGAAGGTTCGCCTCAGGCTATTTTCCTCGTCACCCGGATCGTTCCTGCCGCGCAAGGGTTTTGAACATTGGCCGGGCATATCACCGGGGTCTGGTCTTGGTGTTCAACGACATCGGCTTCGAGCCGCCCTTCGGGAGGCCGAAGAGGCGCCGCACCGCGTTGAGAAACGCACCATAGGGGCGGCCAAGCACCAGCATCATGACAGCCGCGCCGAGAATGCCGCTCAGCAGGCCGCCGCCTTCGGCGCCGCTGACGGCAATGATGGCCGCATAGATCGGCACCTGAAACGTCATGAGAGAAAGGCTGTCCCAAAACAACTGCGACATCGTCGTTTCGCCGGCGCGCTTCATGACCCAGTCACGCCATAGGCCATAGGGCCTTGCTACCGGAACCATGAGCACTGCGCCGAGCAGCCGGGCGTTGCAGACTTCCTCCCAGCTCATGCCAGCAATGTAGCGTTCGTTGATCCCGCCGGTTATCGTAAAGAAAAGCAGGAGCGCCATCGTATCGGCCAGGAATGAGCGGCGACGCATCGACTGATTTGAGAGGCGAGGCTCATCGGCGTCGCCACGGGCCGGTTGTTCATTCGGAGATTTGCTTGAAGACTTCGTGATGGTGATCCCTCTATCCATGAAAGCGGCCTCGTCCCTTACGGCCGGGGTACACTCGATCGGCCACTGGCGTGCCTTCAAGAAATGGTAACGCGTGTCGCCTCAATTCGGCGTTGCTTTTTTCGAGACAGACTATTGCAGTTTGCGCGACTATCCAGCGAGGTGCTGCAGGGCTACCAATCATGTCGGCGTTGGCTGGATGTTCAACCGAGAAGCGTCGAAGGAGCGAAAAGGCGCCGCCGGCTGATGTCGGTCGTTGAGGCGGCCGAACTTAAGGTGAGTGCATGGCTGACGTGAGCCTGGGACAGACGATCGGTCCTGCTATTGTTCTGATGGGGGCGGCCGTCGCGGTAGTGCCGTTGTTTCGCCGTCTCGGCCTGGGTTCGGTGCTCGGTTATTTCACCGCCGGTGTGCTGGTCGGCCCATCGGTGCTCGGGCTGTTTACCGACCCGCTCTCCATCCTGCATTTCTCCGAGCTCGGGGTCGTTATGTTTCTGTTCGTGATCGGACTGGAATTGCGCCCCCAGAAACTATGGTCCATGCGCGGGCAGATTTTCGGCCTCGGCCTGCTGCAGGTGGCGCTGGGCATTGCCGCGCTTGCCCTGACGGGAGTGCTGGTCTTCGGCCTGTCCGCCCCTGTCGCCTTCATTGCCGGCGCCGGTTTCGTCCTCTCCTCGACAGCTGTCATCATGTCGGTGCTGCAGGATCGCGGCGAGGTTTCCACGCCTGAGGGGCAGCAATCGGTTTCCATTCTTCTCTTTGAAGATCTGATGATCGTGCCGCTATTGGCGGTGGTGGCCTTTCTCTCTCCCCTGTCGGACGGACAGGCCGGGTGGACGAGCATCCTCTTGGGCATGGGCGCTCTGCTCGTGCTGATCGGAGTGGCGAAGTGGGGACTGAACCCGTTCTTCGCCCTCCTGGCACGGGCGCGGACCCGGGAGGTTATGTCGGCAGGTGCTCTGCTGGTGGTGCTCGCCGCCGCCTGGCTCATGGATATGGCGGGCCTTTCCATGGCAATGGGCGCCTTCCTGGCCGGCGTTATGCTGTCGAGCTCGAGCTATCGGCACCAGATCGAAAGCGATGTCGAACCCTTCCGCGGCCTCCTCATGGGACTTTTCTTCCTTGCTGTGGGCATGTCGCTCGATCTTTCGGTGGTTGCCGCCGAATGGTTGCTTCTTCTGGCCATGCTGTGCGCTTTCACTTTGGCAAAAGGCGCCGTGGTCTTTGGAGTTGCCCGTGTCTTCGGCAGTTCCGTTCACGATGCAATCCATCGGACCTCGATGTTTCTGCAGGGCGGCGAATTCGCCTTCGTGCTTTACGCGGCAGCGGCGACCGGCGGTGTCATCGATGCGCGTGCGAATGCAGTCTTCACGACGGTGGTGATTTTCTCCATGGCGCTGACGCCGCTCCTGATGATTGCTGCGGACCGTTTCCTGCGCAGCGCACCGCAGATGCATGGTGTGGAAGCCGCGCAAAATTTGAGCGGCAGGGTGCTTATCATCGGCTTTGGCCGCTTTGGACAGATTGCCTCGCAACTCCTCCTGGCAAAGGGCGTCCACCTGTCCGTCATCGATTCCAATCCCGACCGTATTCGTGAAGCAGGGCGTTTCGGCTTCAAGGTCTTCTTCGGCGATGGCACACGCCTCGATACGCTGCACCATTCCGGCGCCGGTACGGCCGATGCGCTGATCGTCTGCATCGATGGCCCCAAGGCTGCCCTCCATATCGTGGAGCTGGCGCAGCACGAATTCCCCCAGGCCAAGATCCTGGTGCGCAGCTATGATCGCGGTCACGCCGTCGAGCTGATCCGCGCCGGCGTGGATTTCGAGATCCGCGAAACCGTCGAATCCGCCTACCAGATGGGCGCGGCCGGCCTGCGCGCGCTCGGCTTTGCCGAGATCGAGGTTGAGGAAGCGGCCGAAGACGTTCGCCGTCGCGACTATGAGCGCCTGTCCGAACAGGTGCAGGGCGATGCAATGTCTGGTGCGGGCCACCTGCATGTCCGACCCGTTCCCGAACCGCTCAGTGGTGCCAGAACCCATCAAACGAGAGCTTGAGCCCAAAGAGGTCCTGCAGGGAGGGAATCAGCTCGGCGCCGGATCTCGAGACCATCATCAACCCGGCATCGGCCGCATGGCGAGTTCCGGGACACGAGCAGCAAGCAGGGCGCCGCGTGCAAATCCGCGCCTGGCAAACAAGGAAAGGCGACCAGACATGAGTTGGAACCCGGCAATCGAACCAGGCTGTCCCGATGAGGTCAGCAGCGATGCAATCGAAACTCTGATCATTCCCCGTGCGCGCGATATCGGCGGTTTCGAAGTGCGCCGGGCCTTGCCGGCGCCGAAGCGCCAGATGGTCGGTCCGTTCATCTTCTTCGATCAGGCCGGACCCGCCGAACTGCTCACGGGGCAGGGCATCGATGTCCGGCCGCATCCGCATATCGGCCTTGGAACGGTCACCTATCTCTATCGCGGCGATTTTCATCACCGCGACAGCACCGGCGCCGATCAGGTGATCCGGCCCGGCGAGCTGAATTGGATGGTCGCGGGCCGCGGCGTATCGCATTCGGAGCGCACGACCGCCACTGCGCGCACCGGCCCGAACAGCCTCTTCGGGATCCAGACCTGGCTCGCCCTGCCAGACAGCCATGAGGATGTCGATCCGAGCTTCGAGCACCACGGCAAGGCGTCCCTGCCGGTCATCGAGGACGGCGGAACCACGGTTCGGCTGATCCTCGGCACTGCCTATGGCGAGGTAGCGCCGGCCACCATGTTCTCCGAGACGTTCTATGCCGATGTGACGCTGGAGAGCGGATCGCTCTTCCCGATGCCAGACAACCACGAGGATCGGGGCATCTATATCGTCGAAGGATCGATCTCGATCGCCGGTCAAAGCTTCGAGGCGCCGCAGATGATGGTGTTCCGTCCGGGCGACAAGATCACGGTCGCGGCAGGCGAGCGCGGCGCGCGTCTGATGATCCTCGGCGGTGCGACGTTTTCCGGCCCGCGTTATGTCTGGTGGAATTTCGTTGCGTCATCCAAGGAGCGCATCGAAGCGGCCAAGGCGGAATGGCGGGCCGAGAACTGGGGCAAGGGTCGCTTCGATCTGCCGGCCGACGACCGCGACGAGCACATCCCGCTTCCGGACTGAGGGTCCGGGCGCAACCGCCCCGGCATGCGCGACCGGTTCGCCCAGGCCGTCATCCCTTCGCCCTCTTTCTAACATTGGATATCCCATGAGCAGCAAATGGCCTCCCCTCGATTATCTCGGCTGGCGTGAAACGTGCTCGGCCTTGCATCTCTACCTGCAAGTGGTCGGCAAATATCGACTGGCCCATACCCCCTGGCTCAATCATTCATGGAACGCGACGTTCTATGTCACGCCGTCCGGTCTGACATCCTCGCTCGTCCCTGACGGCCCCGGCATCGAGATCGCGTTCGATTTTCACGATCACCGCGTCTCGGGCACGAGTGGCGACGGGCGCAAGGCCTCGTTTGCTCTGCGCGAGATGACAGTTGCTGAGTTCCATGCGGCCTTCATTCGACTGATTTCCGAGCTCGGAGGAACCCCGGAATTCCACGGTCAGCCGAATGAGGTGGCGGATCCGGTGCCCTTCGAGGAGGATCATCGGGACCGGCCTTACGACCGTGAAGCCGTCCAGAGATTTCATCAGGCCCTGATGGCCATTGACGGTGTCTTCAAGACGTTTCGGACATCCTTTCTCGGCAAGTCCAGTCCGGTACACCTCTTCTGGGGGAGTTTCGACCTGGCCGTCACGCGGTTCTCCGGTCGTCCCGCGCCCATTCATCCCGGCGGTGTTCCGGCCCTGCCGGATGACGTAGCGCAGGAAGCCTATGATCACGAAGTGTCGTCAGCGGGCTTCTGGCCGGGCGGCGGCGGCATGGACTATCCGGCCTTCTACGCCTATGCCTATCCCGCGCCGGGCGGCTTCCGGGCTGCATCCGTCAAGCCGGATGCGGCTTTCTGGCATGAGGGTCTGTCGGAGTTCATCCTGCCTTATGAGGCGGTGCAGACCGCAAGCGATCCGGATGCAGCGCTTCTCTCCTTCCTGGTCTCGACCTATGAGGCGGCCGCCGAGCTGGGTGGCTGGGACAGGGATCTGCTCGAATGCAGCCATGGCGAGCGCGGCAAGGTGCGCGCGCTGAAGGCCAGACCGTCGCCGGCTGCGCCATCGGCGGTTGCCGGCGAGGTCGAGCGGGAGGATGGTGCTTCCAAGGGTCGCTACCGCCTCGTCATCGACGGCGTCGAAGCAGAGATGACCTATAGCCGCGCCGGCGAGCAACTCATCATCATCGACCATACGGATGTGCCTGCCGCCTTGCGGGGCCGAAAGGTCGGGGAACGCCTTGTTCGTCAGGCGATCGAGGATGCACGGCGCGACGGGGTCTCGATCATTCCCCTGTGCCCCTTTGCGAAAGCGCAGATCGATCGTCATCCGGAGTGGCAGGACGTGCTCCGCAAGTGAAGCGGTCGGCGGCAAGGGAGGATGATATGGCTGACGAAAGCAATCCGCTGCGGGATGCGGACAGGATCCTGATGGCGGCTGTCGACGATGCGATCGAAGATGCGGCACGGAGTGCCGGGCATCATCTTCGGGGTGGAGATGACACCCGCTCCCGGCAAGACTATTTCGCCGATGGTGTGATGCGCCATCTGTTTCTGCGCCTCTGCGGGGCTGACCCCGCGACGGCGGCGGGTGGAGATCCGGAGATCGCGTGGAAGATCCTCTATGCGGGGCGCAACGTGGCGCGCCACTGGGAAAGGGAAGGCGAAGACCGCAAGACCATGCGGAGAAAGAGGGAGCGGAGCGACGATCTCGACAGGGACAGGAGCGAGCGTCGCGAGATTATCCGCTCCGCCCAACATTATGCGATGACGCTGGTCGTGCAGGCCCTGGCGGATCAGGCGCGGCTATCCGACCCGCAATTTGTCGAGCGGCTGGAGGCGGCGATCGATGCACGAGCCGCAAAGCTCGGGATCGTTTCGGAAGCGGATGCGCTCTTTATCAGCAGCGCGAAGGACTATGTGTCGCTCCTGACCCGGACGAGGGAACAGGGGGCGGCAGTGCCCGACCATCAAGCGATCACGGAGTGACATGTGACTGACAATTGCCCGGTACCCACGCCGACAGAGCGACGGATCGCGGAGATCATCATGCGGGCGGACAGGACGCTCGCCGATGCCGTCGCCTTGTCGCTGAAGGCCGCCACGGCGCAGGCCGCGGCGGAATTGAGAGCTATGGGAGAGGAGGGCTCGGTGCCGGCGCTGGAATATTTCGCCAGCGTCATTCATCAGAGGATGTATTGCCTGATGTGCGGCGCCGATCCCGACACATTCGAAGGAGGCGATCCGAAGATCGCCTACCATGTGATCCGCAACAGCCAGAACATTGCCAAGCATTACTGGTCGGCTGATATCGAGCCTTAGCTGCCCACAAGACGTTTCAACTGGCCTTAGGCCGACGCGATAGCTGCCGCTTTTTCTGGGTTGAACCCATCGAAGCTTTGGAAGACGTCCATGAAACCTGGGACGGTTGCTTTGCGAGCCCAATCCCGCTGAAATTCGCAGTACAACTGGACGCGGCTGGTCACATTGCCGCCAGCTTGCTCGATCCGACGCAGGCCAGCCTCGTGGGCAGCGACCGACGTTCCGCCTACCGCGTCAACAGGAACGTAGACCTCATAGCCTTCCCGCAGGGCATCAAGAGCGGGGAAAGCCAAGCACACTTCCGTCCAAAGTGCGGTGATGATAAGCTTTCGACGCCCGAGTGCCTTGACTGCTTGCTTGAATTCGATGTCTTCCCAAGCGTTAACGGTGGTCCGGTCGTAGACCTTGAGGTCACCAAGGACATCCTGCAGCTGCGGGATCGGCGGCTTGTTTAGGCCCGTGGCAACGTTCACAGTTGAATGAATGACAGGCACACCATAGTTAACCGCTGCCTTCGCGACGCCGGTGATGTTGAAGACGAGTTCATCTCGGTCCATTGATCGGATCGACGAGACCTGGACAGGCTGGTAATCGATGATGAGGAGAGCCGAATTGTCTGGCGTGAGGAGATGATCGGTCAGGGATTGCGGATTGTTTCGCTCGTCATGGATAGTCTCTTTCTGGTCGGTTGAGAATTCAGTTCGAGATGGACGACTGAACCGCAAGCTATGGAAGCGCGGCTCACGGTAAGAAAGTTTGCTAATAGCCAGTCACGGAGAACGAATGCGGACACACATTGATCAGCCGGTCGGTCTTGCTTGCCATCGTACTCACTTCCATCGCTAGAACTTCGGCCAGGTTACCCCGTTCTGCGTTCTCGAAAAGCAGCTCTTCCAAGCACAATTTGTTCTCCAAACGAGAACTTGATGAGACGGCATTTTGCGCTCACAATGAGACCATGTCCGATCGGTTTGAAGCCTTGCAGGCGTTGGTTACGGTTGTCTCAGAAGGCGGGTTCAGTGCAGGGGCGAAGCGCCTCGGCATAGCGAAATCAGCGGTTAGCCGACGGATCCGCGACCTTGAAGACAGGCTAGGGGCGAGGTTGTTCGATCGTACGACACGCCGGATCCAACTCACCGAATCAGGCCGAGCGTTGCACGAACGGGCAGTGGCGCTTTTAGCGGCGCTCGAAGAAGCAGAGGAAGCTGCCTCCAGCGCGAGCGGTGAACTGAAAGGGAGCATCCGTGTCGCCGCACCGGTATCATTTGCAGTGCACTGCTAGCCCCGGCGGTAGGACAATTTCTGGATCGCCATCCTGATGTCTCGCTGTCGATCGATACTGACGACCGAATGGTTGACTTGGTTCGGGATGGTTTCGATCTTGCAATCCGTATTGCGTAGTTACCGGATTCGTCACTGATTGCTCGCCGCCTTGTGACGGTTCGTCACGCGTGCGTCGCCAGCCCAGCGCTGCTTGAGCATCTCGGAACGCCGCAAAGACCTGGCGACCTATCCCGGTTTCCCGGAGTCGTCTACTCTAACCGTGAGCAGGCTTCCTATTGGAAGTTCGCGAATGATTTGGTTCCGTCTGTGAGTACACGGCTCGACTTCGCGAACGGGGATGCGGTCCGGGAAGCGGCCATTGCGGGTCTTGGAGTCGCTATGCTGCCCACCTTTATTGTGCCCGACGCTGTTCGGAGCGGAGCGCTTTCGATCGTTCTCGCAAAACACATGCGACCCCCGATCGCGATGTACGCGGTACATCCCTCAACGCGCCATCAAAGCGCGCGCGCTCGCGCATTTATCGACTTTCTGGTTGATAAATTCCGTGGCGATCCGCCTTGGGACCGAGGGCTATTCAGCGACAGGACAGCGGACGAGCTGTCGACTTAGGCGAAGTTTCATCCGTTCCGTTAAAAGACAGGCAGCAATTGTACAAAGAAAGGTGAACGCGGCCTTCATAGCTTCGACCGGATATAGTGCTGGAAGTTCTACGATCTCTTTGATGTACTGTAGTTTCATTTCGTTGCTATCGCGCCGTTGCGGATTAACGGGTCGTCGGTTCGAATCCGCTCACATCAGGATTTTTGTCAATTGTTCATTCCAGTTGGCGACCTTTCTCTCCGGTATTGCGGAATTTGAACGCGACCTGATCAGCGAGCGGGTGAAATCGGGCCTTGCTGCCGCCAAGGCACGTGGCAAGAAGCTTGGCCGCCAGCTCGGTGTGCGTCCAACGGCTAAGCTTGCGCCTCAGGTCGTGGAATTGGTCAAGGAAGGTCGCAGCTACCGCTGGATCGCACGCGATCTCGCAATGAGCAAGAATACGGCTGCCGATATAGCGAAGCAAAACCGTGTGGAAAACAAATGACAAAGCCCGGCCCACTACCACAATTGTCACCTGCTCCCTCCGATGGATACGCAGAACTTTTCAAGAACAAGTGCAGCAGGTTCAACGCTCGGGTATATCCGCGTACGCCATCGCCTGATCAACTCTGACTTTGCCTCTGCCGACTGCTTTGTCATGGCGTGAGGGTGTTCTTCCCCCCGGGCAGCTGAAAACCTCAAAGCCCCGCAAGAATCGGGTGGCATGCGTCCTTGATGACGTCCACCTTCCCGTGACGTCAGTCAGGAGAATTCGCTATGTCACCTACGAACGTCAACAGAGCGATGACTACTGGGGAGTGGGGGCTGTTGGTGGCCCTCTCGATCCTGTGGGGAGGGTCCTTCTTCTTTACTGGCGTTGCGGTACAGGAGTTGCCGCCTCTATCAATTGTGTTGCTGAGAGTTGGCGGTGCAACCGTGATCTTGCTCGCGCTTTTGAGAGCAATGGGCGTTGATATGCCTACGGATCGCCGAACCTGGGCGGCGTTCTTCGCCATGGGGCTCCTTAATAATGTCGTGCCGTTTTGCCTTATTGTCTGGGGACAAACCCACATTGCAAGCGGCCTTGCCTCGATCCTGAATGCCACCACCCCGCTTTTTACGGTCATCGTTGCTCATTTGCTCACTGCGGACGAAAGAATGACGGGTTGTCGCCTTCTTGGAGTCCTGGTAGGTCTGATGGGCGTTGTCGCTATGATCGGGCCAGAGGCGCTTCGCGGACTCGGTGCGAATGTAGTGGCGCAGATGGCAATTCTGGGCGCGACCCTGTCATACGCTTTCGCGGGCGTTTTCGGGCGCCGCTTCAAGCGAATGGGTGTCGCTCCCATGGCAACCGCTACTGGGCAGGTCGCCGCGTCCACGCTGATGTTGCTACCCGTCGCGTTGATCGTGGATCGCCCGTGGACGCTAAGCATGCCCAGTCCAGCGACATGGGCCGCCATTCTGGGTATCGCCGGCCTTTCCACAGCCCTGGCCTATGTCTTGTACTTCCGCATCCTAGCAACAGCGGGAGCGACAAATCTGCTTCTTGTCACCTTCCTAATCCCCGTCACGAGCGTTCTGCTCGGAACCCAGGTGCTGGGAGAGATGCTTGATCCTAGACATTTCTTCGGTATCGCGTTTATCGGGGCAGGACTTGCCTTCATCGATGGACGATTGCTGCAAGCGCTACAACGGCTGGCTTCGGGTAGGCGTAGTGTCGGCGGCGAAGAGGCATCGACGACGCCAGAAGTTTTCCAAGGTCGCGACATCTAGTGTCTAAACGTAGCTTCGCCGCTCGAGCCAAACCGCTCCACACTAGGCTAGTCGCTCTGGCTGATGAAGGCATCGACTATTGAGCCGGCACACCCGTCCCGGAGCCCATCCTCGGGTGAGGTCTCCGGCGCAAGCATTACTCCGCGTAACACACCCTTTTGACTGCATACCGCCATCCGGCCGCCGAAACCAAGGAAGAGTCCATGATAAGCATAGCCCAAAACAGAGCTCTCTACGTCAGACATCGCGCGCTGCCCGGCAAGCGCGACGAACTGAGGCAGGTATGGGAAAAGTATGCCCGTGCCTATTTGGAGGCTGCTGATGTGCAGATAGCCTACTTTTATTGTTATGATGACAACGATCCCGACACGGTTGTGGCGTTCCAGCTTTGCACCGACCAAGCGGGCATCGACGAATTCGTCCGGCAGGGATGGTTCGCGGATTATCAGGCCGAGTCGGCGGCTCTCGTCGCCGCGCCCTCTGAGTTTCGGACGGTGATCCCGATCTGGACGAAAGGGGTCGCTGTCTGAACAGCTCCGTCCGGTGTGTATCTAACCGCCGGACCGGCTTCATTCTTGTCGCCACGCAATAGCCGACCCTGATGTGCGTGGCGTTTAGTGCGGCTGGCAGTTGCGGCTCCGTAGCATGCTTGGTTCTGAAGCTATCAGTGCCGGATTGGTCCAACGTCAAACGGATGAAATCAAACTTTAGGATGTATTTTGTTCAACCCGCATTTTGAGGTTCCCGAGTACGGAATGTGTTCCTGCTGCGGGGCCACGCAGTTGGTTTTGACCAGATTCGCGTACCGAGATGACCACCCTTCCGCCATCTATAAGGCGGCCCTCACAACCGGTCCGCATCCGCCGGTCGCTGACATGGTCATTTCGATAGGAGACTGGAGCGAGAACAGTTCCCCCGCCCGCCGCGTTGCCTTCGCCATTCACATGTCGGCCGATACCCACGGCATAAACGTCGGCATTGTTGAGCCGAACCACATCTCATGGAGTGGGAGTTATTGGGGATCTGTGCTGCCGCGAAAGCAAGCCCTACAACACGAATGGCTTCCTCTTGTGTTTCAATTGACGGATCAGATCGCTCAGCGCGACGAACTCCTCGTGGCGTTTCTGGAGCGCCGCTCTGCGGATCTGACTAGCTGATGCCTTGGAAGGAAAATCATGAAGACACCCACATTATCAAGCGAGCAGGTAGCACAGGCGGTCCAGCATGCTGTTGTAATTGCTGGCGCGGGACCAACAGGCCTAATGCTGGCAGGCGAGTTGGCGCTAGCCGGCATCGATGTCGCTGTGGTTGAACGGCGAGCAAACCAGGATCTCGCCGGCTCTCGTGCCGGTGGATTGAGTGCTCGCACTATCGAAGTATTTGATCAGCGGGGGATCGTTGAACGTTTTCTGGCTGAGGGGCAAGTGGCTCAGGTGGCTGGCTTCGCCATGACGCGCCTGGACATCAGCGACTTCCCCACCCGCCACAACTATGGACTGGCACTTTGGCAGAACCACATCGAGCGCATTCTCGCGGGCTGGGTGGAGCAGATGCCCGTTACCTTCTATCGCAACCGAGAGGTGGCTGGTTTCACTCAAGATGATACGGACGTGACCGTAACGTTGTCAGACAGCCAGTCACTGCGGGCGATGTATCTCGTGGGATGCGATGGTGGGCGAAGCCTGATCCGTAAGGCGGCCGCGATTGAGTTTGCCGGATGGGATCCCACCATGAGCAATCTGCTTGCTGAAGTGGAGATGACGCAGAAGCCGGAAATGGGCATCCACCACACTGCACTAGGCATCCATTCGTTCGGCCGCGAGAAATATGACATTGTTGATGGCAAAATCACCTTCAGGGACGAGGGGCCGATACGGGTCATGGTGCCCGAGCAGCAAATCGGCGGCGGTGAGCCTACTCTACAGGATCTGAGGGAAGCGCTGATAACGGTCTGCGGGACCGACTTTGGAGTCCATAGTCCGATCTGGATCTCGAGGTTCACCGATATGGCGAGACAAGCGGTGAATTACCGCAAGGGTCGGGTTCTTTTGGCGGGTGATGCCGCTCATGTGCAGTCGCCGATAGGCGGGCAGGGTCTCAACACGGGCGTTCAGGATGCGGTGAACCTGGGATGGAAGCTTGCCCAGGTGATCAGAGGTACGTCTCCGGACACGCTTCTGGATACGTACCATGCGGAGCGGCATCCGGTGGCAGCTCGAGTACTCCGCAACTCAATGGCGCAAGTTGCTCTTCTTCGCACTGACGACGGCACGAAAGCCCTCCAAGAGACGGTGCTGAGCCTCCTGGCTATGGAAGAACCGCGCAAGCGGTTCGCTGCCATGATGTCGGGCCTGGATATTCGATACGACCTTGGCGAGGGCCATGCTCTGCTGGGGCTTCGGATGCCGGATCTGGAATTGGAAACGGATGATGGCCGGATGCGGGTTTACCCACTCCTGCACAAAGCCCAGCCGGTCCTGCTGGACCTCGCCAGCGGAGGCGACTTCGACACAAGCCGATGGGAAGGGCGGATTCGATCCGTAAACGCTCGGTACACAGGCGTGTGGGAACTTCCCGCACTCGGTGTCGTCAATGCTCCAAGTGCTGTTCTGATCAGACCCGATGGGCATGTCGCCTGGGTGGGAGAGAATTCCTACACAGGACTTGCAGAGGCTCTCGAGGCTTGGTTTTGATGAGGGGCACCGGAAATTGCCGGCGGAGCTAGAGATGAGGACAGACCCTGTGACACCTTCCGCTCCACTGATCGATTGGCTTCTCGATTCAGATCCTGCCATTCGATGGCAGGTCATGCGGGATCTTCTGGGCGCGTCAGAAGCGACGTGGCGGGCCGAACGTGCGAAAGTTGAGAAAGAGGGCTGGGGCGCTGCACTTCTTTCCCATCAGGATCCGGATGGCCAATGGGCTGGTGGCGCCTTCGTTCCTGCCGGTTATACCGAAGAGGACTGGCGAGAGCGAGGCCAGCCGTGGACCGCCACCTGTTTTTCCTTGATGGATCTGTGTGACTTCGGCCTGGACCCGTCGACCGCATGGGTGCGAAAAACAACGGACCTCATTGGGCGTCACTGCCACTGGGACCACGGGAATCAACCGTTCTGGTGCGGTGAGGTCGAAGAATGCATCAACGGCCGAACGGTAAAGCTGGGTGCGTATTTCGGCGTGGATGTTTTCTCCATTGTTTCTCGGCTCCTGAGCGAACAGCAGGAAGACGGGGGCTGGAACTGCGAGCGGTGCAATGGCTCACGCAGGTCCTCATTTGATACAACAATCAACGTACTAGAGGGCATTCTTGAGTTCGAGAAGGCCACAGGTGGAACACCTCAAACACGAGCGACGCGGGCAGCGGGCGAGGAGTATCTTCTGCAACGAAGCCTCTTCCGAAGACAGAGCACCGGAGAAGCAGCTGCAGAACGGTATCTCCAATTCCTTCATCCCAACCGGTGGCGATACGACATCCTCCGCGGCCTCGACTACTTCCGCGCTGCGTCGCTGAGCACTGGTACCCCACCAGATCAACGCCTTCGCCCCGCTATTGATTATCTTCGGTCACGGCAGTCTATCGCTGGCAATTGGCCGCTCGACTGGCAGCCCAAGGGGACGGTTTGGTTTGAGATGGAGGATGGGCCGGGGAAACCCTCTCGATGGATCACGCTCAAGGCGCTTCGCGTCCTGAACTGGTGGGAGGGACATGGGTAGGGGAACCATTGCTTTCGCCAGCCTCTTCGGCCGATCTATCGACGGTGCAGATGATATTCGACAATCTCACCGCCTACTCGCAGCATGTCGATGGTGTTCCGAGACGCGATAACGCAGCGCACGAGTTTGCAACCGCGCTTTCGCCCGGTCATGACCTGTGTCACAAACACGCCTTTATGGCCAGCCACCAAGGTGCGCCTGTCGGCCTTCTGGATCTCATCGACAGCTACCCAGCACGCGGATCAGCGTTCATTGGTCTTTTAGCTGTACGGGAGAGTGCGAAGCGGGTAGGCCTTGGACGCGCCCTATATTGTGAAGCGGAACGCTTTGCTCGCGACGAGCTCGGAGCATGGAGCCTTCGGCTTGCGGTGGTGGAAGCCAATCCAGTCATGGGTTTTTGGATCAAGATGGGCTTTCATCCGACTGGTGAGGTCAAACCCTTTGAGGGAAAGACGACCCGGTCGCGCGCCGTTTTGATGGAGAAAGACCTTTGATCACCCCCGTTTGGCCACAGGAGTGTCTGCGTCTAGTTGTTGCGGAGCTATGACGTCATGAGAAGCACCCTCCGGTTCATCATGCATCCAGATGACGAGCGCGAGTTTTTTCGCCAGATCCTATCGGAAGAGGACGTGTTCCTGATCGATGGCCCCATCTGGAAAGCACCGATTGCTGAGCCTCGCTCTCCCAGCGAAATTGGAACCTATTGTATCATCTGGTCACCAAAGGACAGGCCTTCCCTAACTGCCACGTTGAGGCGAAATGGGGATTGGTACTGCGATTCTGAGATGGTTACGATCCAGTTCTTGCGGTCTGAAATCACCAACAACCTTATCACCCAAGGGTCGATCGCCATCGCCACCAACCTGGCAGCTCCGGACGAAGCAGCTGGTGTAGAGAAGCGCTTCAGGGTGCTGACCAGATTCATCAAGAAGAAATACAAGAATTCCGTCGTTAGTTGGTACCCTGCAGAGGGGCCAAGACCATCAGCGGAGTTAACCCATCCCGCACTCGACCAAATGTTGGACCCCCTCATTTGGGTTGGCCCCTTTGCGGAGCAGTGGCTGAGAGAGGATCACGAGAGGCTTATTCGACAGCACTGGAGTTATGGGGCGTACGCTATACTGTCCACGGGCATGGGGGACGGGACAAAACCTGAGATCGCGATCAGAGAACGCCCCCGGCGAGTTAACGGCCCTTGAGAGGCATGCAAAGCAGGCGCTGTTTTAGGTCAACATAGCCGCCATACTGGCCAATTTCGCGACTGTGTTCATGTTGCGCGCCGTGCCATACTTTTCGCTGGGGATGCGAAGCCGAGTGGTACCCATACCATTGGGATAGAACACGTATAGCTCTCGCATCCCCAGGCAAATCTGCTCATCCTTCAAGCCTGTAACACCATCCAGCGGATCACTTGGGAGAGCTCCGTCTATAAAAAGTGCTGCCACATGGCTTCCAGGTGATTCCGCGAATGGGTTGCTCGCCAAGACGCCGGCAAGCTCCCTCCCAGTCCGCACGACGACTCGAACCTCCTTCCCTGCGTAGCGATGCAATTGTGTTTCAAGTTCTGTCCGTACTTGTTTCTCGGTGGCATTGCTTTGAAACACTACATTTCCGCTCGCGATATAGGTTCGCACCTGCTCGAACCCTAGCTCCCTGCACATTTCGGCCAGTACCGTCATGGGCAACTTACCGGTACCTCCGACGTTCACGGCCCGGAGTAGTGCCACATATCCCATCATCTTTTCTCTCTTCAGCCATCAGGACGCTGCCTGGTTTCATTCGTGCGGAATGCTCATGCCGTCGGAAACATTTCTTGTATCCACCTCGTCGACCGCTCACCCTAGGTCCGTCTCGCTATGGACAGCAGCCCTCCTACGACATCGGCACTGGCAAGCGCGACCTTAGATACCTATCAGGCGAGATGGCGAGCTATTGCCCGCTCGTCACCAAGGCAAAATGGTAGACCTTCTGCTTCCGTCCGAATCTTTCGTAAAGCAGGACGGCTGGCTCGTCCTCGGGATCGGCCTGTACGAAGATGACATGGGCGCCGCGCTCGGCTGCGACCCCCTGTAGCTTCTTGATGAGACCGCTGGAAACTCCCTTTCGACGGTGCGCCTTATCGACAGCCAGATCGTAGATGAAGATCTCCTTTCGCTTCTCCTCGAACTTGGGGAGCTCGTATGCCGCAAGGCCTCCAATGACACGCCCATGCGACACAGCAGTGATCGCGATGAAAACGGCGCTCTCAAGCAACGCACTGAGATAGCCGTCAGAAGAGGGGGACCCGTCGTAATTTTCTGGGTCTTCAAACGCCTCTGAAAATACCCCGAGCAGGTCCTTCAAGCACTGCACTTGCTCCCCTGATAAGATCTCATACCGGTACTCTTCCCCTGAATTAACGGCCATTCTTCCCGTCACGTCTCGTCTCCTCTTAAGGGTCGAAAAATTGACACGGCCACCACGTCAGATCTAGGGGAATTAAAGAAGTTAAGACGGCATCTCGCCTGCTAATGGGAATATATGGCGCAGCGGGGACTTGCGGCAAGGCTGGGACTATCGCGTAAAAAACGGCTCTCAATTGAAGCGAAAGGAATTCGAGATGAGAGTGACCCTGGCGACGTATGGCTCACGGGGCGACGTAGAGCCCTTTGTAGCGCTGGCCTTGGAGCTGAAGAAGCTTGGCGCCGACGTAACCCTCTGCATCCCACCGGATGAGGAATTCGTCGGCCTGGCGGACAGATTTGAAATAGCCACCAGGACCTTCCCGAGGGCGTGGCACTCCTGGGCGGAAGAGCAAACCACAACCGCCGAAGAACACGTTGTGAGTGTCGACGACTATGTCCGGAAATACATAGACGCAACCTTTGAGCCGTTACGACGTGCCGTGGATGGAGCTGATATCCTGATTGCAAGTGGTATGCTCCACTTCGTCAGCGGTTCAGTCGCGGAACTGACAGGCGTTCCCTACCATTTTGTAATCTTCGCTCCCAATCTTTTGGGCAGTCAGGCGTGGCAAGGTGCAGCACGCGCGCCTCTTGACGCCCATCGTGCCGCCAACGGTCTACGACTCGTTGGCGACGTCCGGAGGTTCTTGTTCAGCGAGCGGCCGTGGCTTGCCGCAGATCGCGTGCTTGCGCCGGAGTCTGGCACCGCGGATTTACACACGGTGCGAACGGACGCATGGGTTCTCAACGATGAAAGGGTACTGCCGGCGGAGTTGGAGGCGTTCCTGAAGGCAGGTCCTCCACCCGTTTATGTTGGGTTCGGCAGCATGCGGGTTGGAACCGAAATTGTCCGCACCGCTACCGATGCCATACGGGCAAATGGATGCCGCGCCGTCATCAGCAAGGGCCAATCAGGGCTTCAACTCATCGACGAGCTGCGGGATTGTTTTCTCGTGGGTGAAGTGAACCACCAGGCGCTGTTCCGGAGAGTGGCGGCCGTCATTCATCACGGCGGCGCCGGCACGACGTACGCCGCTGCACGCGCGAGAACGCCGCAGGTTGTGGTACCCCAGTCCGCCTCGGATCAGTACTTCTGGGCTGATCGGGTCTCTGCCTTGGGGATCGGCATCAAGATTGACGGGGCGGCGCCTTCGACCACGTCACTTTCGCACGCAATCGCGATCGTCTTGTCTGACAGCATGCGTAATCTGGCCCGCGACGTGTCGGCACGGATGCGCGCCGACGGCGCAGCACAGGCCGCCCGAACCATCCTAGCCGAGACGTATTGAGCGACGGATGAGTTTGCTCTTCCGGAAACTTCTCCCGATAGCCGAAAGTGGAGTTTTCTCGTGAGCAGTGCGATAACCTACTGCTGAACGCAGTACGGAGCTCAGCCTTGGAAATGTATCACTTTGAAAAAGTGAAGATTGCGCACCTTCCGATGATCCACCGCTGGCTTGAAACGCCCGCAGTTCGCCAGTGGTGGATCGACGCGGAAGGCAAACCGGCCGATCCAATACAGGCGGACGATCTCGCTGCACCAAGCATTGACATGTGGATCGTGTCGCTTCGGGGGCGCCCCTTCGCTTTCATGCAGGACTATGACCCTCACGCCAGCCAAGGGCATCATTTTGGCCATCTGCCCCTTCGCTCGCGTGGGATCGATCAATTCATCGGCGATCCCGATATGATTGGTCGTGGACATGGACCGTCATTCATAAGAGCCCGTCTAGATGCGCTCTTCGACGGCGGGGTCCCAGCGGTAGGCACCGACCCTCATCCGGAGAATGCCTATGCGATCCGTGCTTATGAGAAGGCTGGATTTTGCAAGACGGAGATACGCGAAACTGCTTGGGGCCGCTGTCAGCTTATGGAACGGCACTCACCCAAGCCAGCTGATGGCGCCCACCTTACTGTCGCCCCTCACCATCTAGCAGGCTGTTGAAGAAGTCAGTCGCGTTCGCAGACGAAGCCTGAATCGTCGCCGTTGTGAATGTAGAAGTGCCCGACGAGGCGGCCGGCGGTGCCGATTGCGGCCCATCCGCGACCGTTGGCGAGGTTATTCTCGTCTTGGCCCTCCCAAGAGAATTCCGCGCAGGCAGATCCGTCGCGTACACCGTAGCGAACGTCGAGAAAGCCATTGAGCGCACAGAAGGCGATTTCTCCGTCCGTCGCACCCTTGAACGTGAGATGTGCTTGTTCGATCAGGTCGAGGACGTCGTTGTCCCAGATGTCCATCTCGACGATCCGCCAACGGCCGGAGAAGGCCTTGGCAAAGGCAGGAACCTTGGTCATTGGCCCGTCTCCGCCATAAGCTTCGGCAGCCGCACCAGATTGTAGGCGGCGGCTGTGAAGGTGAAGGCCCAACCGACCCGGTCACGGCCACGGAATTTCGTCTTGTCCTGCCCGGCAACGGACTTGATCCAGCCAAAGGCCTCCTCGATCCGCTTGCGGATGCGCAGGCTGACGGCATAGCCGCCATGTCGCGTCGTGCGCCCGTCGATGGCCGAACGGCGACCATTCGCGTTCTGCGTCACATGCGGCGTCACCTTCATTGAGCGTAGTTCATTGACAAAATCCTTGGTGTCATAGGCCTTGTCGGCACCCAGCGTGATCGCGTGAGGCCGATCAGCACGCGGCTCGATCATGTGCAACGCCGCGACCCGTTCGGCGTGCCCGTCTGCTTGCGTCAAACAGGCATCGACCAGCAGGCCATGGCGGTTTTCCATCAGCCCATGCCCCATGAAGCACAGCTTCGCCTCCTTGCCTTTGCCTTTCTTGTAAAGCCTGGCCTCGGGATCGGTCGTCGAGGCATGCGTCTTGTTGGACCGTCTGTCGCCGTGGAAGTCTGCTTCCGCGTTGCGTCCGCCGCCAGCCGCTGGCGGTTCTCCAGTATCGTCTTTCGGCCTGACGCTCTTCATCGAGGCCCAGGCTTCGATCAGCGTACCGTCGACAGAGAAGTGATCCGTGGAAAGCAGCGCCTTGACCTTGGCCTGCGCCAGAACCGCGCTCAGGAACTTCGCTGCGATATCGCCCTCAAGCAGCCGGTCGCGGTTCTTCGAAAACACTGAATGGTTCCAGGCCGCATCATCAATGCCGATGCCGACGAACCAGCGGAACAAAAGGTCGTACTCCAGCCGCTCCATCAAAAGCCGTTCCGAGCGGATCGAATAGAATGCCTGCAGCAGCATCGCACGCAAAAGCTTCTCGGGCGGGATCGAAGGTCGTCCGATCGGCGAGTAAAGCGCCGCAAACTCTCCACCAAGTGCGGCAAGTGCCTCGTTCACAATCAACCGGATAACTCGAAGCGGATGATTGCGCCGAACCCGATCTTCCAGATCGACATAGCTGAAAAGTTCGCCAGTCCTGATATCACCGCCGCGCATGCATCAACTCCGAATCTCGCCGGAACCAATGAATCATGGCCGATGACGTTAAACCAGAGCCTTTTTCAACAGCCTGCTAGCGGTCAAGCTTCGCAAAGATCCCGAATTTTGCCCGATCACTGTAGCCGCGACTCTCAGATCGTCCATCCGAGGAAGGCTAAGTACCTTGCTCGTCACCGAAATCTGTTGCGCGGGCGATACAAGGGCAGGGGTCGTCGGTTCAATACCTTTCAAGAGCAAAAGCTAGTAAATTGGTTGCGACCCAAGCTCATGTCGAGGAAATCGTGCGACGCGGTCGGAGGTCAAACGATAGCTATCGCGAAATCATCCAAGATTTGCGCCACTTCATTTCGAAAATCCAGCAGCGGTCCAGCAGCCGTTACCCTTAGTTTTGTAAGCGCGCGATCGAACAGGACGATATTGGTTTCGCCATTCAAGCGAGAATCGTAAATGATTCCATCGGGTCTCTCGCCGTGAAGCCAGACTGCTCTTGACCATTGCTGCCCGAGTTCGTGCGAAGCGGCACGGGCAGCATCAGTTGGAACCCGCATCCGGAGCATACTGTCCGAGCGCAGGTCCACGAGCCGAACAGGTTCAATGGTCGAGACAGAGGCGCAGGACACCTCCAGAAGCTCCCCCATACCGATGGGGAAGGTGCCCTTTGATCCGATCGCGCGCTCTCGCAAGACCGCTTCGGCGAAGCAGACCTTGATGCTGCTGCCGAAATAAACGACGCCGAAACGATCAGGAGGTGTCAGGGCAGTTTCAGGATCACTAAAGCGGCTCGATCCGAAGCCGTAGCCAAGCGGATCGGGATACCGGCTTTGGTATAGCCGGTACCACGATGCCGCAGAGGTCAGTTCATGAATCACCAGTTCGCGCGAACCGAAGTCGGTTGGCGGAAGCAAATTCGATGAGATGCTCAGGAGAAATCACCTTTGCCAATCGAGCGTGCTGCTCCCACTGCATCTTCGATCCTGCCGGCGCGCAGCATTTCGAGACCTGTTCGACCGCCAAGGCTACCGCTTTTCTGCAAAAGGAACCGGTACACCGCCCAGGGGTGCCCGTTCAAAGCCTCAAATAGTTGCGCGAGGCCACCAAGCAGTTGGCCGTCATCTCCAATCTGCCATTTTGGAAACCGCACGCCTCGCTTCGCGCCTTCGAGCCCGAGAACCTCGTGGCGCTTGCGCTTTTTGTTCACCGTCTCCCGTGTCGAGCCGATCTCATCGGCAAACTCGTCTGCGGACAACATCTCGGGCCGCTTAAGGATCTCAGCAACGCGCTCGCTTCCGCGCTGCTTTGCTGCCGCGAGGGCTATATCCAGGGCGTCCTTTTGTGGTGTGATTTCCTCGATCTCGATTTCGGGTTCTTCGTCCGAGGATCGAATGACATAGGTCACACGAACAGTGCCACCAGTGTTCTTGGCGCGTTTGACACCTTCGGAAACGCCAGAAAGCACTCGAGCAGCGGTCGCGCGGGCCGCTGCTTTCTTCTCAAAGAGTGGCTCCCATTTACCAGCATATCCGGTAATCAGATTGCCGCGACGCTCGGTGCGCTTGCGGGAACCACCTTTTTTATCGATCATGGCCATAGGGCACCTCCGAAGAGAATATGGAGTATCTCGTCAACTTCGTCAACTTCGTCAGCCCGATTCGATCGAAATTGAACAACAGGTGCGAAGGATTGCCGAGGCAGAATATAGATGTCGTTGAATGACATACCGCTTAATGCGGTTTCTGCAAATACCATCAAAGTCTCAACGACTTAGGTTGGCATTGGGGTCATGGCTTCTAATCCCTTCAAGGCGAAGACGCGGGTCAGGCAGGTGGCTGATGCCCACTGGATTCACGCCCGACAACCGCTTCGCGCTCCTATGTCGGCCATTCCGTGCAGGTGGCAAATCCTGGAAGCTTCTATTCTGACCGCTTCCCAATAGGTGGCTGACGACACACGGCGCGATGGCCACTCCTTGTGTTAGGATAGCTCGAAACAATCCTGTTCTATGACTGGTTGGCCGCCTGAAGTGACGCTGCACGGCTTCCTCGGTAGCCATCGGTTCGCCGACCGGATATCCTTGCAGTTGCTCGCCGCCTGGCCTGTCATTGGCGCCTGCTACGCCATAAGTGCCAGATGGCCGTAAGCGTTGCGTAGAGCTAAGCGCACCGTTCAACCATCAACTGCTCAGGTCTCTTTGTACGATCACGAGGCCGCGCCGTTCCCTGGGAGTGGCTCTCGGCTCGAGTCCGGAATTGATTGACCTGTTCTTTGAGGAGCCCCGCCTGCTGTGAGAGAGCGATGCTTGCCGCCGTCGCTTCCTCCGCCATTGCAGCGTTCTGTTGTGTGGCTTGATCCATGCTGTTTGCCGCTGCGTTGACTTCACGCATGCCGCTGGCCTGTTCCTTTGCCGCGTCGGCAATGGCGGCGATGTTGGTATCGATCAAGTCAATTTTGTCGAGCATCTCTTTCAACGCGCAACCCGCCCCCCTCACGAGTTGTACGCCACTGCCGACGAGCCTGCTCGAGGTTGCAATCAAGGTTCTGATATCCTTCGCTGCCACCGCCGACCGTTGAGCCAGCTCGCGAACCTCCTGTGCAACAACGGCAAATCCCTTGCCTGCTTCTCCTGCCCTCGCGGCTTCCACGCCGGCGTTGAGGGCAAGCAGGTTGGTCTGGAAGGCAATAGTGTCGATAATGCCAAGGATGTTCGCAACCTCGCGTGACGAACTCTCGATCTCGTCCATGGCGCCCACGGCCTTTGCGACGATCTGCTCGGAAGCTTGCCATTGCTGTGCAGGCTAACTCTAGCGCTCGCCAGTCTGGGATGGTGGTTGCCAACGCCGTTGATGCAATGGGGCAGATCGAAAACTCGTCCAGCCAGATCTCCAACATCATTGGCGTGATTGACGAGATCGCCTTCCAGACGAACCTGCTGGCTCTCAACGCAGGTGTCGAGGCAGCCAGGGCTGGTGATGCCGGCAAGGGCTTTGCGGTCGTTGCTCAGGAGGTGCGTGAGCTTGCCCAGCGCTCTGCGCAGGCGGCAAAGGAGATCAAAGACCTGATCCGCAACTCCACCGTCGAAGTGGAGGGCGTCAAGCTCGTCAGCGATACCGGCGAGGCCCTCAACCTCCCCATGGGTAAGGTTACTGTGAGTATTGGTCTTGCGACGGCCTTTGACGCTTCCACTTCAATGGACCAACTTTTTGGTGTCGCGGATTGCGCGCTCTATCAGGCAAAGAACAACGGGCGCAATAGAGTTGAGGCAGGCTCCTCGGATCGAGACGCCGAGACAATGGCAGTGCCCGAGACAAGCGGTGTTGATCCTGGAGCGGAGATAGTGGAGAGGGTTGAGCGACCTGGCGGGCTATATGGCACGTTCGAACGATAGGCCCCCCCAATGCTCAAGCAGCTTGAATCAACTGAAGCGTAACTCTAGGCAGGAAACTTGGGCGCTAAGACGCGCCTGACGAACATCAGGGCGACATCTTGGCTGATGTCTAACCTCCCGTCAGTCACAATAGTCACCGTCGCGAGAATTTTGAGTCGGAACGAACCAGTAGATGGAAATCGATAGCGGGAATACCTTCGATGTTGCAGCAGTTGTCATCCGCGCGATGCGCGCCGTAAGCGTGCCACCCATTCCAAGAAACTATCAGCTATTACGAAGCTCCCATAAGGTATTGCAGCTAGTTCGTCGTCTGGAGTCCTCACAGCGGTCTGCGGCTATGACGTCGGCTGCAGCTCCAATTTGCGCATTGAGTGCTGCATGATCTTCTGGCCACGATGAATGGCCAGAATCAATGCGGAGCAACTTCGCGCCAGGCGTAAGCGACAAGCAGACCCCATCTGGCGAAGCAGCTTAGCGGTCGGC
>JOKI01000017.1 GCA_000722615.1 Pseudorhizobium pelagicum
ATCGCCGCCAGCCGCCTAAAATGCCTTGCGCTATCGGTACAAGATCACCCGGGAGTTTCACCCGAGTCCTTGTGATGGAGGGTCTATAGCGGCCAAATTGCTGCGGCGCAACGTCGCGATGGTCAGCGGGTGTCGAAGCGGCTCCGGCGGACGCGGAAACGGCGGCACGAGGCCGCCGTTTCGATAACACTACTGAAACGAGGATCAGTCCTTCTTCGGGGTCGGCACGACGCGCAGCGCCAGTTCGCGCAGCTGCTGCGGCGAGGCCGGTGCCGGCGCGTTCATCAGGAGATCCTGGGCCTGCTGGTTCATCGGGAACAGCGTGATCTCGCGCAGGTTCTTGGCGCCCGTCAGAAGCATGACGACACGGTCGACACCGGCGGCCATGCCGCCATGCGGCGGCGCACCGTACTGGAAGGCGCGGTAGAGGCCGCCGAAGCGATCCTCCACGTCCGTCTGGCTGAGGCCCACCTTCTCGAAGGCCTTGACCATCAGTTCCGGCGACTGGTTGCGGATCGAGCCCGAGGCGATCTCGAAGCCGTTGCAGACCATGTCGTACTGGAAGGCCTTGATCGTCAGCGGATCCTGGTTCTCCAGCGCGTCCATGCCGCCCTGCGGCATCGAGAAGGGGTTGTGCGCGAAATCGACCTTCTTCTCGTCCTCGTTCCACTCGTAGAAGGGGAAGTCGACGATCCAGCAGAGCGCGAACTGGTCCTTGTTGGAGAGGTTCAGCTCGTCGGCGGCGCGGTTGCGGGCCTCGCCTGCGAACTTGTAGAATTTCTCCGGTTCGCCGGCGACGAAGAAGCAGGCGTCGCCCGCTTCCAGGCCGAGCTGGACGCGCAAGGCTTCGGTGCGCTCCTCGCCGATGTTCTTGGCGAGCGGGCCGGAACCGGCGATCTTGCCGTCCTCTTCCTTCCAGAAGATGTAGCCGAGGCCCGGCTGGCCCTGGCTCTGCGCCCAGGCGTTCATGCGGTCACAGAAGGCTCTGCTGCCGCCGGTCTTGGCCGGGATCGCCCAGACCTCAACCTTCGGGTTGGAGGCGATCATGCCGGCGAAGACCTTGAAGCCGGAGCCGGCGAAATGCTCGGTGACGGCTTCCATGACGATCGGGTTGCGCAGGTCCGGCTTGTCGGAGCCGTATTTGCGCAGCGCCTCATCGTAAGGAATGCGCGGGAACTCGCCGGTGACCGGCTTGCCCTGCGCAAACTCCTCGAAGATGCCGCGCATCACCGGTTCCATGGTGTTCCAGACGTCTTCCTGGGTGACAAAGCTCATTTCCAGGTCGAGCTGGTAGAATTCGCCCGGCAGGCGGTCGGCGCGAGGATCCTCGTCGCGGAAGCAGGGGGCGATCTGGAAGTAGCGGTCGAAGCCGGCGACCATCATCAGCTGCTTGTACTGCTGCGGCGCCTGCGGCAGGGCGAAGAACTTGCCCTCGTGGATGCGGCTCGGCACCAGGAAGTCGCGCGCGCCTTCCGGCGAGGAGGCCGTCAGGATCGGCGTCGAATATTCGGTGAAGCCGACATTGGTCATCTCGCGGCGCATGGCGGCGATGATCTGGGTGCGCTTGACGATGTTCTTGTGCAGCGTCTCGCGGCGCAGGTCGAGGAAGCGGTACTTGAGGCGGACGTCTTCCGGGTAGTCCGGCTCGCCGAAGATCGGCAGCGGCAGTTCCTTCGACGCCGACAGCACCTCAATCTCCTGGGCGTAGAGCTCGATCTCGCCGGTCGGCATGTTCTTGTTGACGGTGTCGTCGGAGCGCGCCTTGACGAGGCCGTCGATGCGGATCACCCATTCGCCGCGGACCGTCTCGGCCAGTTTGAAGGCCGGGCTGTCGGGATCGGCGACGACCTGGGTCATGCCGTAGTGGTCGCGCAGGTCGATGAAGAGGACGCCGCCATGGTCGCGGACACGGTGAACCCAGCCGGAGAGACGAACGGTGGAGCCGACATCGGACTTCCTCAGGGCGGCACAGGTGTGGCTGCGGTAACGGTGCATGAAATGTATCCTGGAATCACGTGTGCCGGCGCAACGCTGGAGGGTTCGGCCGGCAAGGGAAAATCGGGCGGAAAAGCGCATGGCGCACCGGATTTGTCAAGGCGCCTATCCGGTCCGCCCGCGAATGCCGCATGGCGATGCGTGGCACAGACGGCTCAGTCAGGCAAGAGGATTGCGGCCAGATCGAGCGTTGCGGCCAGCGACGGGCAGGCCGGCGCGCCGATCAGCGGAAGCTTGTGGTCGATGGAAAGATGCGCATGGCCGTGGACCTGCGACCAGACGAGCTGTTCGATGGAGGCGCGGCCCTCCGGCGTATCGAGACCGCGCCTGACCGCCACCGGGCGGCAGATTTCCTGCAGGACAGCAAATCCGAGATCTCCCGCCTCCCCCAGCGCCGCATCCGACCAATCGAGCAGGTTGGCATTGAACATCAGCCGGAACAGGTGCGGGTTCGCCGTCGCGAAGGCAAGATAGCCGTTGAAGGCCGCGCGCATCTGCGCCGCTGCGGAGGGGGCCGCCGCAGCCATTTCCCTGCGCATGGCGCCCTCGAACAGACGGAATCCCTGGCAGGCCATGGCATTCAGCAGGTGCTTCAGCGTCGGAAAATGATGCTCGGGCGCGGCATGGGAGACGCCGACTCGCGCGGCGATCTTGCGCAGCGAGAGGCCCTCGAGGCCCACCTCTTCCAGCATGGTCAGGCCCGCCTGCAAGAGGGCCTGTCTCAGGTCGCCGTGATGATAGTTCTTCTGCCGGGCCATATCCTACCTTACGCGCAGCATGACGTGCTGTCAAAACCAATCTTGACAGTGACAACATAAGCTGCGAGACCTATCTTGGCAGTGTCAAGTTGAGGCGTCGGTGACATGGAAACTCTCTTCTCCCTCGCAAGCACCGCTGCCCTCGGCGGCTGGCTCCTGCTGATCGTTCTCCCCCGGTGGCAGCTCTTGATCGCCTCACTGCGCTACGGCCTGATCGGCTGGCTCGCACTCGCCTACTCCGTCCTGATCTTCGTCTTTTTCTTCCGCATCGACGGGGCGGGCTTCGGTTCGATCGGCGCAGTGCGGGCGATCTTCTCGAGCGATGCGGGGCTCGTTGCCGGGTGGATCCATTATCTGGCCTTCGATCTCTTCGTCGGCATCTGGATCGCCCAGGAAGCGGATCAGCGCGGCTACAACCGCCTGCTGCAGGCGCCCATCCTCGTCGCCACCTTCCTGTTCGGGCCCTTCGGCCTTCTCCTCTTCCATCTCACCCGCGCCACCGAGACAGCGCTGTCCTTCAGAAAGGCCTGAGCCATGAACCTCCTGTTCGATGGATCGACGACCCTCATGCCTGGCCCTGCATTGACCGGGCAGATGACCTTTACCAGCGCCCAGCGCCTACTCGTCGTGGCGATCGGCCTGCAGGTGGCGCTCGCCTTGCCGAGCGTGGTTGCGCTGGTGCTGGACGACCGGCTGCTCAACGGCATCAGCGTCTGGAGCAAGCCCCTGAAGTTCCAGGCGTCGCTGATCGTGATGCTGGGAACGGTCCTGCTGCTGCTGCCGCTCATCGAAACCACGGCGCGGGAGGGTCGGGGCGTCTGGCTGGCCTGTCTCGTCGCCTGCATCACCGCAAGTGGCGAAATTCTCTACATCACGCTGCAGGCGGCGCGCGGACGGGCGTCGCATTTCAACGCCGAGACGCCGATCGAGGCGCTGGCCTACGGGCTGATGGGCTTGGGCGCAGTTCTGCTCGTCCTCTCGAGCCTGGTCATCGGTCTCTACATCCTGCTGAGACCCGCCCCTGATGCGCTGCCCGGGCTGCAACTGGGCGGCGCCTGGGGCCTCATTCTCGGGAGCCTGCTGACGCTCGTCACCGCCCTGGCACTCGGCAGCGGCCAGATTGCCGGTCCCGGACACTGGGTCGGGGGCGTCAGGACCGATGTCGGCGGCCTGTTCCTGCTCGGATGGTCGCGCAGCGGCGGCGACCTGCGGGTGCCGCATTTCTTCGCCACCCACATCATGCAGGCTCTGCCGATTGCCGGGCTTGCCCTCGACCTGCTGGCGCCGCGTCTCGTGGTCACCGGGCTGCTCGCCGCAAGCGCGCTTTGCGTGGCGGTGGTTGCCGGCACGTTCACTCAGGCGGCAGCAGGACGGCCGTTCTTCTAGAGACGGGCCCGGTCGCCGGCGAGGTCGAATTCCTCAGAGCCCGGATGATAATGCAGCAAGACAAGCTGCCGTGAATCTGTCTTTGTGGAGACCATGCCTTCTGGTCTGGCAATCCTTTGCAAAGCATCTCATGTCCGCGATCCGTCCACTCATTCCCCTGCTCATTACGGCCGGCATCCTGATCGGCGGCAATGGGTTGCAGGGCACCTTCATTGCGCTGCGCGGCTCCTACGAGGGCTTTTCGCCGTCGATCATCGGGGTGATCGGCGCGGGCTACAGCATCGGCTTTGCGATCGGCTGCATCTATGTGACGCGGCTCCTGCGGCAGATCGGCCATATCCGCACCTTCGCCGCGATGGCCGCCATCGGCGCCTCCTGTTCGCTCGCCATGTCGCTCGTCATCGATCCGACCGCCTGGCTCTTGATGCGCTTCATCGTCGGCATTGCGGTGGCGAGCCTCTTTGCGACCGTGGAGAGCTGGATCAACGCCAAGGTTACGAATGCCAACCGGGCCCGGACGCTGTCGATCTACCGGCTCGTCGACCTTGGGTCGGTGACGGCGGCGCAATACGTGATCCCGGCGGCGGGGATCGAAGGGACCGTCATCTTCAGCATCGTGGCGATCGCCATGACGCTGTCGCTGGTGCCGATCTCGCTGGCCGACCGCTCGAGCCCCCTGCCCCCGGAAGCAATCCGCTTCGATCCGGTGGCGGTGTGGCGGATCTCGCCGCTGGCGGTGGTCGGCGTCACCTGCGTCGGCCTGGCCATGGCCGCCTTCCGCAACATCGGACCGATCTACGGCGAGGCGATCGGCATGAGCATCACCTCGATCGCCACCTTCATGAGCGCCGGCATCATCGGCGGCGTGGTGCTGCAGTATCCGCTCGGCGTCTATTCCGACAGGCTCGACCGGCGCAAGGTGATCCTCTGGACGACGATCGGCTCGATCCTGACCGGCGGCTATCTCTCGCTCGGGGCCGGGTCGAGCGAGACCGCCAACATCATCGGCGTCTTCCTGTTCGGCGCCTTCTCCATGCCGCTCTATTCGCTGTGCTCGGCGCATGGCAACGACCATGCCCGGGAGGGCCAGCATGCGCTCGTTTCGGCCGGGCTGCTGTTCTACTGGTCGATCGGAGCGACCATCGGCCCGCTGCTCGCGGCGCTGCTGCTGGAATACCACGGGCCGGACGTCTTCTTCATCTACACCTCGGTGATCTTCGCGGGCTTTGCCGTGTTCACGGTGCGGCGCATGGGGGCCCGGCCGCCGGTTCCGCCGGAGGAGCGGCCGGGGCGGTTCCGGGCGCTTTTGCGCACCTCAGCGTATTTCAACAAGTTGGCGGCACCTCCGGACAAGGAAGACCACCGCGAAGACCACCGCTGATTTCGGCGCCAATATTGACATATGCGACCGGAAGGGAAAGGAAGACTGATCTTTTGACCCCTTAGCTGTGACCGGACTGATGATCGAAACGACTGCCGCCCTCGAGGACGCCTGCCGGGCGCTTGCCCAATCGGACTTCATCACCATCGATACGGAGTTCCTGCGGGAGACGACCTTCTGGCCGCAGCTCTGCCTGATCCAGATGGCGAGCCCCACCGTCGAGGTGCTGGTCGACCCGCTGGCCAAGGGTCTGGACCTTTCGCCCTTCTTCGCGCTGATGGCCGACCCGAAGGTGATCAAGGTCTTCCACGCGGCGCGCCAGGACATCGAGATCATCCATCATCTGGGCGGGCTCGTGCCGCATCCGATCTTCGATACGCAGGTGGCTGCCATGGTCTGCGGCTTCGGCGACAGCGTCTCCTACGACCAGCTCGTGCAGCGCATCAGCGGCGCGCAGATCGACAAATCCTCGCGCTTCACCGACTGGAGCCGGCGACCGCTGTCCGACAAGCAGCTCGAATATGCGATGGCCGACGTGACGCATCTGCGCGACGTCTATCTGTCGCTGAAGGAGCAGCTCGAACGTGAGGGCCGCGCCTCGTGGCTCACGGAAGAGATGGCGATCCTTGAATCGCCCGGCACCTACGATATCCATCCGGATGACGCCTGGCTGCGGCTGAAATCGCGCCTGCGCAAGCCGCAGGAACTGGCGATCCTGAAGTTCGTCGCCGCTTGGCGCGAGCGCGAGGCGCGCAGCCGCAACGTGCCGCGGTCGCGGGTGCTGAAGGACGACGCGATCTACGAGATCGCCCAGCAACAACCGAAGGACACCGAGGCGCTGTCGCGGCTGCGGACCGTGCCGAAGGGCTGGGAGCGCTCCTCTTCCGGCACCGGCGTCATCGAGGCGGTGAATGCGGCGCTGGCGCTTCCGAAGGCGGAGATGCCGCATGCGCCGAAATCCTCCCGTTCGCCGGAAGGCACGGGTGCGGCCGTCGAACTCCTCAAGGTGCTGCTGAAGCTGATCTCCGACCGCGAGGGCGTCGCCGCCAAGGTGATCGCCAATACCGACGATCTGGAAAAGATCGCCGCCGAGGGCGAGATGGCCGAGGTTGCCGCCCTCCACGGCTGGCGCCGCGAGCTGTTCGGCGACACGGCGCTGCAGCTGATCTCCGGCGGGGTGGCACTGCGCTTCGTCGACCGCAAGGTGGAAGCCGTGACGCTGACCGGCGACGCCGACTGACGAAGCGAGAATAGGCGTCACGGAAGCTTCGCGGAGCCGTCAATCCGGCGTCACGGATGACCCCTAGTGAGAGAGAGTTTCAACCTCTTACTGGGGGCTCCCATGATGAGACCATTGCTCGCGTCCGCTGCCATCGCCGCGCTTCTGGCCGGCCAGGCCCTTGCCCAAGAAAAGACTTTTCCCGCCACGCTGGTGTCGCATGCGATCCTGCCGGCAAACACCATCATTCCCGCTCCGGAAGATGCACCGGCGCATCTGAAGACCTCCGGCAAGTTCTCCACCGCCGACCGCAAGCGTGCGGATGGCCTCGGGACAGTGCCGGGCAAGGACGGCGTGCGCCCCACCGGTCTGTCGCTGCCCTTCGACGGCCAGCCGCTGCAGGGTTTTTCCGGCATCAAGACGATGCCGGACGGCAGCTTCTGGAGCCTTTCCGACAACGGCTTCGGCTCGAAGATCAACTCCAGCGACGCGGCGCTGATGCTGCACAACATCCGCTTTGACTGGGATGCCGGCACCGTCGAGCGGCTGAACACCGTGTTTCTCTCGGATCCGGACAAGAAGGCGCCCTTCCCGATCGTGCTCGAAGGCAGCGACAACCGCTACCTTACCGGCGCCGACTTCGACGTGGAATCCATCCAGCCGGTCGATGACGGCTTCTGGGTCGGTGAAGAGTTCGGCCCCTATCTCCTGAAGTTCACCACCGACGGCAAGCTCACCGACGTGATCGCCACCAAGGCCGGCGAGACCGAGGTGAAGTCGCCGGACAATGCGACGCTCGTCGTGCCGGCCAACCCGACGGCCAAGATGCCGAGCTTCAACCTGAAGCGCTCGGGCGGCTACGAAGGCCTTGCGATGTCGAAGGACGGCACCAAGCTCTACGGCCTGCTCGAAGGCCCGCTCTACAAGGAAGACGGCACCGTGGAGAAGACGGCCGACGGCATGACGGCGCTGCGCATCGTCGAGTTCGATACGGCCGGCAAGGCCTGGACCGGCCGTTCCTGGCTCTACCCGCTGTCGGAAGGCGGCGAGGCGATCGGCGACTTCAACATGGTCGACGAGACGACGGCACTGGTGATCGAGCGCGACAATGGCGCCGGCAATGCCGACCGGGCCTGCGCCGATCCGAAGAAGCCGGAACCGACCTGCTTTGCGACGCCAGCCAAGCACAAGCGGATCTACAAGATCGAGATGACCGACGAAAACGTTGATCAGGCCGTGCGCAAGATCGGGTACATCGACCTGATGGCGATCAAGGACCCGCAGGGTATTGCCCGCCAGGGCGGCAGCGAAGGCGGCTATACGATGCCGTTCGTGACGATTGAGAACGTCGATGTCGTCGATCCGACGCATATCGTCGTCGGCAACGACAACAACCTGCCGTTCTCGGCCGGTCGCGCGCTCGACAAGGCGGACGACAATGAATTCGTGCTGCTGGAAGTGGGCGAGTTCCTGGCTGCGAAGTAAGACGGGGGCTGCTGCCCCTCACCCTCTCCCCGCTCGCGGGGAGAGGATATCTCCCGGTCTATTCGAACCGGAACGCCAATCGCTTGCCGGTGAGCTTGGCGAGCTGCTGCAGCCGGCCGTCCAGGCGCTCTCCGGCGAAACCGGCGTGCTCATGCGGCACCACGAACTCCAGATCGAGGTCCGGAGAGGTCGCGGGGCGGAAGGCGAGGCTGTTGATGATCCCCGGCATGGACGCGGAGAAGAGGTAGAGCACCCGCAGGATGCCGCCCAGAAGCTTGGCGAGCTCCACCAGCCGCGGCGTGGTGATCGAGGCGAAGTTGTTCGATGCACTGTCGTCCTGCAGGCCTTCGAAGCGGTAGTAATTGGCCAGCGCCAGATAGGCGCGGCCCGGATGGGTGATGCCGACGAGCGACGAATGGGCGATCAGGTTGAGCGCCTGGGCGCCGCGGTAATCGGGGTGGGCGCGCCAGCTGATGTCGGCGAGCAGGCAGGCGGCCTGCCGGTATCGGCTTTCCTCCTCGCTCTCGTTGACATCAAAGAGCGGCACCATGCGGCCTGTCCAGGCGGCCAGTTCGCGGGCATGCTCGGGGGAGCGCGCCCGCAGGATCGCCAGCTGGTCGGCGGCGAGCAGCAGGGGGTCGACCGCCTTCTCCTCGTCCGTCAGCAGCGAATAGAGATAGCCCTCGCGCACACCCTGGGCGGAGAAGGTCACATAGGACGGCCTCATCACCTGCAGGACCTCCTGCATGGCGACGGCACCGAACGGCAGAAGGGTGCGGCGGTTCTTGGAGACGGCCTGCCAGGCAGGATGTTTTGTGTCCTTGCCCTCGATGACCGTGTCCAGGAAGGTCAGCATCTCGTCGAGGCCGAGCTTGTATCCCTGCATCATGTGCAGCGGATAGTCGGTCATCTCCATGTGCAGCTTGGCGATGTTGCGCCAGGTGCCGCCGACCGCATAGAAGGTCCGGCCCTCGCCGTTCTTGAGGAACGTGGCCCGGGCGACATGCTCGTTGGCCAGCGCGCGGGCCTTTTCGAGCGATTGTCCCGAGGTCTCAGACAGGCGCAGGCCGCCGAGCGGCAGCGTGATGCCGCGACCGATCTTCTCGCCCTGAACGTCGATCAGCTCCAGCGAGCCGCCGCCGAGATCTCCGGCAATGCCGTCCGGTTCATGGAAGCCGCTGATGACCCCATAGGCGGAATACAGCGCCTCTTCCTCGCCGGTCAGGACCTGCACCCTGCGGCCGATGATCTTTTCGGCGTCGCGAATGAACTTCGACCCGTTGGAGGCCTCGCGGGCGGCGGCGGTGGCGAGCACATAGATCTCGCTGGCGCGCGCCTGCGCGGAAAGCGCCCGGAAGCGCTTCAGCGCATTCAGCGCACGCTCCACGGCCGTCGTCTCCATGCGTCCGGTGGACGCGAGGCCCTTGCCGAGGCCGCAGAGCACCTTCTCGTTGAACAGCATGGCCGGCGCGCGCGACAAGCCTTCGTAGATCACGAGACGGACGGAGTTGGAGCCGATATCGACAACGGAGACCGGTGCGATACCGGGCAACCGCCCCTGGGCTTCAGATCGTACCATACTGCCTATTTCTTGCGCCCTGACATGACGCCAGCAATGAGTTTCGGCGCACTCGATTTCAGAGCTTCGCCGCGGCCCGAAAGGCTCGGATTGGTCATGAAATACTGTTGCGTGTTGAATGGTTCCTCGCCAGGGCGCACTTCGATGCGCCGTGACGTGCCGTCGGGCAATATCTCGTAGCTCTGCTGATTGTCAATCAGGTTGCCGAGCATGATCTGCGACAGCAGCTGCTCATGCACAGTCGGGTTGAGAAGCGGCACCAGGGTCTCCACCCGGCGATCGAGGTTGCGCGGCATCATGTCGGCGGAGCCGATGTAGACCAGCGCGTGTTCGGACGGCAGGCCGTGGCCATTGCCGAAGCAGAAGATGCGGCTGTGCTCCAGGAAGCGGCCGACGATGGACTTGACGCGGATGTTGTCGGAAAGGCCCGGGACCTGCGGGCGCAGGCAGCAGATGCCCCGGATGACCAGATCGACGTCGACGCCGGCGCGGCTGGCGCGATAGAGCGAATCGATGATCTCCGGATCGACCAGCGAATTCATCTTCATCCAGATCGCCGCAGGACGCCCTTCCTTCGCATGCACGATCTCCTCCTCGATATGGCGGAGGATGCGCGGACGCAGGGTATAGGGCGAGACGGCAAGCTTCATGCTGTCTTCCGGCTCGCCATAGCCGGTGATGAAATTGAAGACATTCGCCATGTCGTGGGCGATCTTCGGATTGCAGGTGAAGAAGGACACGTCGGTGTAGATCTTGGCGGTGATCGGATGGTAGTTGCCGGTGCCGAGGTGGCAGTAGGTCCTCAGCTTGCCTTCCTCGCGGCGCACCACCATGGACATCTTGGCATGCGTCTTCAGCTCAATGAAGCCGAAGACCACCTGGACGCCGGCCCGCTCCAGATCGCGCGCCCAGCGGATGTTGGCCTCCTCGTCGAAACGGGCCTTCAGCTCCACCAGGGCGGTTACCGACTTGCCCAGTTCCGCGGCATCGATCAGCGCCCGGACGATCGGACTGTCGTTCGACGTGCGGTAGAGCGTCTGCTTGATCGCCAGAACTTCCGGATCGCGCGCCGCCTGGAGCAGGAACTGCACCACCACGTCAAAGCTCTCATAGGGATGATGGACCACCATGTCCTTTTCGCGGATCGCCGCGAAGCAGTCGCCGGCGTGTTCCCGGACCCGTTCGGGAAATCGGGCATTGTACGGCTCGAAGCGCAAATCCTCGCGCGGCGCCTTCGTGATTTCCGAGAGGGTGTTGAGGGCCAGCAGGCCCGGCAGAACCGCGACGCGGTTGTCCGGCACGCCAAGCTCCTGCACCACGAACTGCCGCAGCTCCGGGGGCATCTCGCTGTCGGTCTCGATGCGGATGACCTTGCCGCGGCGCCGCCGCTTCAGGGCGGTCTCGAAGAAGCGGACCAGATCTTCCGCCTCTTCCTCGACCTCGATATCACTGTCGCGGATCAGCCGGAACGTGCCGGCACCGGTGACCTGGTAGCCCGGGAACAGGCGCTGGGTGAACATGCCGACCACGTCTTCGAGCGTGATGTAGCGGATCGTGACGCCTTCATCGGGCAGACGAATGAAGCGATCGAGTGTCGGCGGCAGGCGCAGGAGACCGGTCATCGGCTCGCGCCCATGAAGGCTCTGCAGTTGCAAGACGATCGAGAAGCCGAGGTTCGGGATGAAGGGGAACGGGTGGGCCGGATCGATGGCGAGCGGCGTCAGGATCGGGAAAAGATCGTCGTCGAAGGAATTGGCAAGCCATGTGCGGTCTTCGGCAGACAGCGCCGCCGGCCTGACGATGAGGATGTCCTCCTGCGCCAGATACTGCTGCAGAACCGCAAGCGATGCCTGCTGCTCCATCTGCAGGTTGTCGATTTCCTGAAGGATGCTGTCGAGCTGCTCGGCCGGCGTCTTGCCGTCGGGACTGCGGACGGCGATGCCCTGGCGCACCTGGCCCTCGAGGCCGGCAACCCGGACCATGAAGAATTCATCGAGGTTGGCGGCAGAGATCGACAGGAAGCGGACCCGCTCCAACAAGGGATGGGCCGTGTTGAGCGTCTCCTCGAGCACGCGCCGGTTGAACTGGAGCCAGGAGAACTCGCGGTTGATGAAACGGTCCGGGCTCGACATCATCTCGTCGAAGGCCGCCGCTTCCGTGTCCTCGCTGTTGGTACCCGTCGTCAAATCCATCGCTCAACCCCCATTCACTTGCCCGCAAGTATTACAGTTTGGCGACCGAACTATGACAGTCAACCACCCTCGTCCGGATTCCCGACCTCGTTCAGGACCTCCGCAGCAAGCTGGCGGGTAATCCTGGTGCCCCGCGCCAGCGCCAGACGGTCGAGACGCTCGACGACGGTCTGGGCTGCGGCGAGCGAGCGCTCCATACGATGGACGATATAGCCGACAAGCTTGTCATCTATGTAAAGCTGTCGATCGGCAAACAGCTTGACGATCACCTGCGCCAGCAGTTCCTCGTCCGGCTCGCCGATTTCCACCACCGTCGCCGCCTTGAGGCGCGAGCGGAGGTCGGGCAGCGTCACCGGCCAGGACATCGGCCAGAGGCGGGCGGTGATCAGCAGGCTGTGGCCGTTTTCCCGCACGCTGTTGATGACGTGGAAGAGTTCCGCGTCGTCGAAGCCGCGGCGATCGGCATCCTCGAACAGCACCGGGCCTTCGGCGGCCAGGACAGCGGCACCGGAGCCGGCCTTGGGATGGATGCTCGCCGCGCCGCTGCGCTCGCGCCAGATCGCCGCCAGATGCGACTTGCCCGAGCCGACGGGGCCGGCGAGGATCACGACCGGAGACGGCCAGTGTGGCCACTGGTCGACGATCGACACGGCTGCGCCCAGGCGCGCCGACACGAGCAGATCGTCGCGACCGGTGGCTGCGTCATAGGGGAATGCAAGCGGCAACTGTTCCTGGCGCCGCCGGTCCTGATCGGGGATGTCTTTCATTCGCCGTCCTGAGACTGCTCCAGTGCCGGAGGCGGCATATCCTGCCACGGCAACGGAGTGGCAGCCTGGCCATAGTAGAGATCGCTCTGAAGATAGCGCGACAGGGCAAAGCGGACAAGCACGCCGACGACGGCGGCTGCCGGCACCGCAATCAGCAGACCGACGAAGCCGAACATGGCGCCGAAGGCAAACAGCGCGAACATCAGCCAGACCGGGTGCAGCCCGATGCGCGAACCCATCAGCTTCGGCTGCAAGATGTTGCCCTCGATGAACTGACCGGCAAAGAAGACCGCGGCGGTGGCGATGATCCAGGTGTAGTCCGGCCAGAACTGCACGAGTGCGACACCAACCGAGAGGATCAACCCGATGAAGGAGCCGATATAGGGGATGAAGCTGATCATGCCGGCGACGAAGCCGATGAGCAGGCCGAAGTTCAGCCCGATGAGCGACAGTCCGAGTGCATAGAAGATCCCGAGGATGAGGCAGATCGACCCCTGCCCGCGCACGAAGCCCGCAATCACCGCGTCCATTTCACGGGCGAGCCGGCGGACGGTGACCGTCTGGTCGCGGGGGATCCAGCTGTCGACCTTCGCAACCATCTTGTCCCAGTCGAGCAGGATGTAGAAGGCGACGACCGGCGTCACCACCAGAAGCGAGACGACGTCGAGGAGCGTCTTGCCGGATGCCCAGATCTGCTTGATGAGACCGCCGATGAAGCCGGCGCCCTCCGACATGACGTCGGAGAAGTTCTGCTTGACGGTTTCGATCTGCGCGCTCAGCCAGTCCGGAAGGAAGGCGTCCGGGCTTGCGACCAGCGCCTGCAACTGGGTGACGTAGCCGGGAAGCGCCAGGGCGAACTGGTTCAACTGGCCGACGATGATCGGGATGACGATCACCAGCGAGAGCGCGAAGATGAGCACGAAGCAGACGAGGATCACCACCGTCGCCATCATGCGGCTCAGGCCGCGACGCTCCAGCCAGTCGGCGATCGGATCGAGGAAGTAGGCAAGCGCCATGCCGGCCACGAAGGGAAGAAGGATCGACCGGAAGGCCCACAGAAAGATGATGAAGACCACCAGCGCGGCGAACCAGAACAGGAGATGGCGCCGAAGGCTGGCGCCGCTGATGTGATATGGCATCCCTGCATTTCCCGATGATGGCCAAGCCTGCGACACCGATAGGCTGGCAGCGTGGCGAAGGTCAAGTGCGGGCGCCTTGTGCCTGTGCATGACCGCAGCCGCCTGTGCGTGACCGGGCAAAGCCGTGGCCGAGCGCTTGCATAAAGCGGCGTCCCGTGCAATGGCGCGTGACACCAGAGCGAGCGGAGACAGGCGATGAGCGAGACGGGCAAGAATGGCCTCACCTATAGCGATGCCGGCGTCGACATCGATGCGGGCAACCTGATGGTCGAGAAGATCAAGCCTGCCGTCCGCTCGACGCGCCGTCCCGGCGCCGACGGCGAGATCGGCGGCTTCGGCGGCCTGTTCGACCTGCGCGCCGCGGGCTTCACGGATCCGGTGCTGGTGGCCGCCAATGACGGCGTCGGCACCAAGCTCAAGATCGCCATCGACGCCGACCGGCACGATACCGTCGGCATCGACCTCGTGGCCATGTGCGTCAACGACCTCGTGGTCCAGGGCGCCGAGCCGCTGTTCTTCCTCGACTATTTTGCGACCGGGAAGCTCGACCCCGACCAGGGTGCTGCCATCGTCCAGGGCATTGCTGCGGGCTGCCGCCAGGCCGGCTGTGCGCTGATCGGTGGCGAGACCGCCGAGATGCCGGGCATGTATGCCGGCGGTGACTACGATCTCGCCGGGTTTGCCGTCGGAGCCGCCGAACGCGGCCAGCTCCTGCCCGTCGGCGATATTGCCGAGGGCGACCTTATCCTCGGCCTCATCTCCTCGGGCGTGCATTCCAACGGCTATTCGCTGGTGCGCAAGATCGTCGCCGTCTCCCGCCTGCAGTGGGACGATGCAGCGCCATTTGCAGAGGGCAAGACGCTGGGCGAGGCCCTGCTGACGCCGACGCGCATCTATGTGAAGCCGCTCCTGAAGGCGATCCGGGACACCGGCGCCGTCAAGGCGCTGGCCCACATCACCGGCGGTGGTTTTCCGGAAAACATCCCGCGGGTACTGCCTGAGAACCTCGCGGCCGAGATCGATCTCGACTCCATCCCCGTGCCGCCGGTCTTCTCCTGGCTGGCAAAGACAGGGGGTGTGGAAGCCAAGGAAATGCTGCGCACCTTCAACTGCGGCATCGGCATGATCGCGGTCGTCGCCCCGGAGAATGTCCAGGCGGTGACCGACGTCCTGACGGCCGAGGACGAAGTGGTGGTCCCGCTCGGCCGCATGGTCGCCCGTCCCGAGGGCGGCGCCGGTACGATCTATCAGGGTACGCTCGCCCTATGACAGCCACGCCGGCCAAGGGGAACGCCAAGCGCGTCGTCGTCTTCATCTCGGGCGGCGGCTCCAACATGCTGGCGCTGGCGGATGCCTGCGCCGCGCCGGATTCCCCCGCCGAGATCGTCGCGGTGATCTCCGACAAGGCTGAGGCCGCCGGGCTGGCGAAAGCAAAAGCCCGCGGCATTCCGACCTTCGCCTTCGAACGGAAAAACTATGACGGCAAGGCGGAGCACGAGGCCGCAATCCTTGCCGCGCTCGACGAACTGCAGCCGGACATCCTCTGCCTTGCAGGCTACATGCGGCTGATCTCGGGCGCCTTCATCGGCCGCTACGACGGCCGCATCCTCAATATCCACCCTTCCCTGCTGCCTCTGTTTGCCGGCCTGCATACACACCAGCGCGCCATCGACGCCGGGATGAAGATAGCCGGATGCACCGTGCACTTCGTGACCGAGGGCATGGATGAAGGACCGATCATCGCGCAGGCGGCCGTTCCCGTGCTCGGCACCGATACCGCCGAGAAGCTGGCCGCGCGCCTGCTCGGCGTCGAGCACAAGCTTTATCCGCTGGCGCTGAAGCTCGTGGCCGAGGGGATGGTTCGGATGGAAGGCGGCAGGGCGATCCTCTCGCCGGTTGCGCAGACAAGCCTCGCCGACCAGCAGATCCTCTGCGCCGGCCTCTGACCGGATCGATTGCTTCGGGGCTCCGCTAAAGCTATCCTGCTGCTCCCAGGTGGAGCCGAGCGATGACACTCAAGGTCGATGTCGGCGATGCCGATCTCACTGAACTGCTGGCGAAGGTGGAAGCGGGAGAGGATGTGGTCCTGCTTCGCGACCAGATGCCGATTGCCATAATTTCCGGCATGAAGTCTTTCGCCAACAGGGCGGAACTGATCGAGACCATCATTCGCGAACGTGCCGGCCGAAAGCCCGTGACCCAAGAAGAGATCGCGGAATGGAAGCAGATCGGGCGCCGATAGCGGCAATCGCCGTCGATGCCTCGATTGCGGTCGTCTGGTTCTGGCCGGATGAGGTCAGCCCCTATCGCCGATGAAGTGCTGAGGCGGCTGAACCATGGCATTGCCGTGGTGCCGGATCTCTTCTGGCACGAGATGCGCAACGTCCTGATGATTTCCTATCGCCGCCAGAGGCTGTCGCTGGAAGAGGTCTGGCGCTCCATGCACCGCCTGGAGCAGCTTCGCATCACCACGTCTCCGGTTGCGAACAATACCCTCATCTTGACGCTTGCCGAGCGCCACGCCCTGACGGCCTATGACGCGGCCTATCTGGCGCTGGCGGTGGAGCAGAACTTGCCGCTGGCGACGCTTGACCGGAAGCTTTCGGAGGCAGCCAGGCGCGAGCACGTGCCGCTGTTCGCGCAGGCGCCCTGATTTATGCCGACAGCGTTGCGCGGTTCAGAGCGGCCCATTGCAGCAGCATGATCGTCTTGCCGTCGCAGATCTCGCCGGTGCCAATCATGGCAAGCGCCTCGTCGAGCGGGATTTCCAGGACCTCGATGTCCTCGTGCTCCTCGTCGAGACCGCCGCCGTCATTGACCTTGTGGGTGATGTCGACGGGCGCATAGAAGAAATGCACCCGCTCGGTGACGGCGCCGGGGGACATGAAGCATTCGAAGAGAAAGCGGACGTGGCGGACCTCGTAGCCGGTTTCCTCGACCGCCTCGCGGCGGATCGCCTCCTCCGGGTGGTCGCCGTCCAGGAGGCCGGCCGGCGTCTCGATCAGCCAGCCGGAATGGCCGTTGACATAGGCCGGCATGCGGAACTGCCTGACGAGAATGACCACCTGCCGCTTCGGATCGAAGAGCAGGATGGTGGCGCCATTGCCGCGATCATAGACCTCACGCTCCAGCCGGTTCGTCTGGCCGCCGGAGCCGGTGTAGTCGAAGGTGAGTTTGCGCAGGTGGTACCAGTTGTCGGAAAGCGTCTTGTCTTCGACGATCTCGACCGTGGCATTTTCGAGTTTCGTCATTCGCTATCCTTGCGCAGCCAGACGTGGTTGTCGTGGAAGGCGGCGCCGCCGTAGGGCGCCACGGCATCGCCGCCGGTCAGGACGTTGATGCCTTCGCCATCGAGATGCGCCTTGTTCGGCCACAGGCCCTCGGCGATCAGCACGCCGGGCCGGGCGCCGGACACGATACGCGCATGCAGGCGAATCTCGCCGCGGCTGTTGCCCAGCCGGACGACGTCGCCGTCAACGATGCCCAGAGCGGCTGCATCGGAGGGCTCGACCATGACTTCGGGGCGGCCTTCCTTTTGCACGGAGCTTGGCGTCTCGGCGAAGGTGGAGTTCAGGAAGCTGCGCGCCGGAGACGTGGCGAGGCGGAACGGATGCTCGGCATCGGCAACCTCGATCACCTCGACGTAATCGGGAAACTGCGGCAGCGCGGCCACCGGGCCCATGGCGCCGATGCTCTTCGGCGGTCGGTTCGGAGACGGGCCGTTGGCCCAGTCGGGACTGAATCGGAATTTTCCGTCCGGATAGCCGAAGCCCTTGAGGTAATGGGCCGTCTCGAAATCCGGCTGCGCATCGATCCAGCGCTCAAGCGCCAGCGTCTCATAACCCGGCCAGCCGCTGGCGGCGAGCATGCCGTCGATGTGTTCGCGCTCGGACAGACCGAAGCCGGGGTAGTCGGAGACGCCGAGGCGGCGGGCGAGTTCCTCGATGACGAAGAGGTTGGTGCGCACCGTTTCCGGCGGTTCGACGAGCTTCGGGCCGAGCAGGATATGGTTCTGACCGCCCGCGCGGTAGAGGTCGTCATGCTCGACGAACATCGTCGCCGGCAGCACGATATCGGCGATTTCCGCCGTCTCGGTCATGAACTGCTCGTGCACGGCGACGAACAGGTCGTCGCGCTGGAAGCCCTGCTTCACCAGGCGCTGCTCGGGCGCGACGTTCATCGGGTTGGTGTTCTGGATCAGCAGCGCCGTCACCGGCCCACGATGGCGCAGCGCCTCGGCGTCGCCCGTCAGCACGCGGCCGATCTGCGACTGGTCAAGCATGCGGATGTCCGGGTCGGCGTAGGCCGTGCCCATCAGCTCGGCCTTGTTCAGGCGGAAGATGTCGCCGTTGTTATGGAAGGCGCCGCCGCCCTCGTGCTGCCAGGAGCCCAGCACCGTGGAGATGGAGAGCGCGGCATGCATCGAGACGGTGCCATTGCGCTGGCGGGCAAAGCCGTAGCCGAGGCGGAAGAAGGTTTTCGGCGTCGTTCCGACGAGGCGGGCAAAGGCCTCGATCTCTTCGACGGAGAGCCCGGTGATGGCCGACGCCCATTCCGGCGTCTTCGTGCGCAGATGCGCCTCAAGGCCGGCCGGATCATCGGCGAAGCGGGCCATGTAGGCGCGATCGGCATAGCCGTCGCGGAAGGCGATGTGCATGACGGCGCAGGCGAGCGCGGCGTCGGTCCCGGGCTTCAGGATGAGGCCCATGTCGGCCTGCTTCATCGTCGGATTGTCGTAGATGTCGACGACGACGATCTTCGCGCCGCGTTCCTTGCGGGCCTTCACCGCATGGGTCATCACGTTGATCTGGGTGGAGACCGCATTGGTGCCCCAGATGACGACGCAGTCGGACTTGGCCATCTCGCGCGGATCGGGGCCGCGCAGGGCGCCGGTTCCCATGACGTAGCCGGTCCAGGCCATGTTGGTGCAGATGGAGCCGAAGAAGCCGGAATATTTCTTCGCATGCCGCAACCGCTCGATGGAGTCGCGCTGCACCTGGCCCATGGTCCCGGCATAGAAATAGGGCCAGACGGCTTCGGAACCGTGCAGTGCTTCCGCCTTCACGAAGGCCTCGGCGATCTCGTCGAGTGCGTCGTTCCAGGAAATTTCCAGCCAGGCGCCCTCGCCCTTGGCGCCGATACGGCGTCGGGGCGTGAGCAGCCGTCGCGGATGGTAGAGGCGTTCGGTGTAGCGGGCGACCTTGGCGCAGATGACGCCTGCGGTATAAGTGTTCTCGCTGGAGCCGCGAACACGGCCGATGCGGCCCTCTGCCGTCAGGTCGACATCGAGCGCGCAGGCGGACGGGCAATCGTGCGGGCAGACCGTATGGCCGACACGGGAGACATTCGAGGCAGCTTTCGCCGTGATCGGGGTCGCAAGGTTCATGGGTTTTCTATATGCGAAGGTGAAGGCTGCAAAAAGCGTGATCTGCAGTTCATCAATTTAATTCATCCGGGGCAGAAGCAGGCATGAACTATCGGCACATCTACCATGCGGGCAATTTCGCCGACGTGCTCAAGCATGCGGTGCTTTCGGGTCTCGTCGTCTACATGCAGAAGAAGGACAAGGCTTTCCGGATGCTCGACACGCATGCCGGAATCGGACTCTACGACCTGTCCTCCGAGGAGGCGCAGAAGACCGGCGAATGGCGTGACGGCATCGGCCGGCTGATGGCGGCCGAGCTGCCGCCCAAGGCAGCCGAGCTGCTGGCGCCCTACCTTTCCGCCATCCGCGAACTCAACCCGGGCCCCGACCTGAAGCTGTACCCCGGCTCGCCGAAGCTGGCGCGGATGCTGTTTCGCCCGCAGGACCGCCTGTCGGCAATGGAGCTGCATCCGGACGACTACAACCGGCTTTCCCGGCTGTTCGAGGGCGACTATCAGGTGCGGGTGACGGAGCTCGACGGCTGGCTGGCGCTCGGCGCCCATCTGCCGCCGAAGGAAAAGCGTGGCATCGTGCTCGTCGATCCGCCGTTCGAGGCGGAAGGCGAATACGAGCACCTGGTCAGCGGCCTGGCCAATGCCTACCGCCGCTTCCCCGGCGGCACCTACTGCCTGTGGTACCCCTTGAAGAAGACGGCGCCGATCAAGGCCTTCCACCAGGCATTGCAGGCGCTCGACATCCCGAAGATGCTCTGCACCGAACTGACGGTCTGCAGCGACCGCGAGACGGAGGGGCTGAACGGCTCGGGACTGGTGATCGTCAATCCGCCCTTCACGCTGAAGGAGGAACTGCACGTGATGCTGCCTGTCCTCAAGGAGGCCATGGCCCGGGATCGATTTGCCTCGCAGCGCGCCTTCTGGCTGCGCGGCGAGGAAGTCGATCAGGATTCTTCCGAGGACTGAGTGGCCCGGAACTGGGTCCGCTCGAACACGAAGATCACTCCGAGCGCGATGGCGAACGGGATCAGCAGGTAGAAAAGCCTGAAGACCAGCAGCGCGGCGATCACGTCGGCCGGGTCCATGTCCGGCAGTCCCATGACGAAGACCAGTTCCAGAACGCCGAGACCACCCGGCGCGTGGGAGATCAGGGCTGCGGAGAAGGACACGAGGAAGATCCCGAGAACGACGATGAAGCCGGGATTGCCCACTTCGGGCAGCGCGAAATAGATGATGCCGGCAGCGCCGATCAGCTCGAGCGGGCCGATGATCAGCTGCGACAGGACGAAACGGGGCGACGGATAGGTGAGCTGCGTCCCGCCGATCGTGACCGGCGGCAGGCGCAGAAAGCTTGCGGCGACGTAGAGGGCAACAAGCGCCAGGATCACGTAGCCCGTGGCGGATGAGGCGCTGATGGCGAAGCCGTCGCCGAACCGCTCGATGATGTGAGGCTTCAGGACCAGCACCAGCCCGGCCAGCACCAGCGTCCCGAGGATGAAGGTGAAGGAGCAGAGGGCGATCAGTCCGCCGATCTCGCGGGCGCTCAGCCCCTTGGACGAATAGGCCCTGTAGCGCACCACGCCGCCGGAGATGACGGAGGCGCCGACATTGTGGGACAGTGCATAGGTGGTGAAGGACGAGACCGTGATGAACCACAGGTTGACGTTCTTGCCGAGCTGCATGAGCGCAATGCGGTCGTAGCCGGCGAGCGCCGCGTAAGCGACCAGTGTCGACGCGCCCGCAAGCAGCCAGTGCATGGCGGAAATCGCCATCAGGCTGTCCCAGACGTCATCCAGCGAAAGTCCACGCAGTTCCTTGTAGAGAAGCCAGCCGCAAACAGCTATCGTCGCCGCGCCCACCACGGGCCAGAGATATTTCTTCAGGGTCATTCCGTCTTGCCGATCTTCGCTCCTCCAAAGCATATCAGCGACTGCAGGGCGTTCGCCGACTCGCCTACATTGGAGGCTATAGATTGAGGTATCAACCTTTCAGGGTCGTTTTTGCTGCCTTGTGCCTTGCCGCATCGACCGGTGCCGCATTCGGGCAGTCGTCCGGCTTCGATTTCTATGTCCTTTCCCTCTCCTGGTCGCCCACCTACTGCGCATCGCCGCAGGGACAACGTAGTTCACAACAATGCGATGGCGAGGGCGATTATGCTTTCGTCGTGCATGGGCTCTGGCCGCAGCGCGAGCAGGGCTATCCGGAATTCTGCCCGAGCCGCGAGCCGCAGCGGGTGCCCCAGGCACTCGGAGAGACAATGTTCGACATCATGCCGTCGATGGGGCTGATCGGCCACCAGTGGCGCAAGCACGGAAGCTGCAGCGGGCTCAGCCAGTCCGACTATCTCTCTCAGACCCGGGCGGCCTTCGAGCGCGTCGTCATCCCCACCGCGCTCGCCGAGGGTGAAAACCGGCTGACGCTGTCGGCGGCGGACATCGAGACGGCCTTCGTCGCGGCCAATCCCGGCATGAGCGCAGGCGGCATTGCCGCCAGCTGCGAGGGCCGGCTGCTGGAGGAGGTGCGGATCTGCCTGACCAAGGACCTGCAGTTCCGCGACTGCGCGGAAGTGGACCGCCGCGGCTGCCGGCTCGACCGCATCGAGCTGCCGCCGGTCAACTGAACAAGATCACCATCCAAGGAAACATCCATGAAGCTTCTCTATTCCCCCGCCTCCCCCTATGCCGCCAAGGTGCGCATGGCAGCCCGCCAGGCCGGCATCGACCTCCAGACCGTGGTCACCGCCACGGGCGACAATCCGCCGGAACTCCTGACCAACAATCCGCTCGGCAAGATCCCGACGCTGCTGCGCGACGGCGAGCCGCCGATCTACGACAGCGTCGCCATCATGCACTACCTCGACCGGCTGTCGGGCGGGATGCTTTATCCGAAGAAGGACCCGAAGCGGACGGACGCCGAGGTGCTGGAGGCGCTCTGCGACGGCATGATGGACAGCCTGCTGGCGATCATGAACGAGAAACGCAGCCGTCCCGAGGACAAGGTGCACCAGCCCTGGCTCGACAAGCAGTGGGACAAGGTGAGCCGGGCGCTCGACCACCTGAACGGCCACCTGCCGAAGACCGGCAAGAAGCTTCACGGCGGCCATTTCGCGCTGGCGGCGGTGCTGAGCTATCTGGATCTCCGCTTCGACGACAAGAACTGGCGAGATGGCCGGCCGGACCTGGCGCAATGGCCGGAGGCCTTCCTGAAGCGATTTCCGGACTATGCCGAACTGAAGGCAAGCGCCTGAAACGAAAAATGCCGGTGACCAAGGTCACCGGCATTTCCTTGACGGGTTCGATCAGGGATCAGAACTTGACGCCGACGCCGACCTTGACGCTGTGGTCGTCGTAACCGCTCGAGACCGGGCCGGAGTTGAGGTTGTAGGTGTCGCTGCCGAAGTCGGTGTAGCGATATTCAACGCGGGCCGTGATGTTGTCGGTAACCAGGGCTTCCGCACCGGCGCCGACCGTGTAGCCGACCGCCGTCTTGCTGTCGGACGACGTGGTGTCGGACAGTTCGTTGTCCTGGAGGGCCACACCGGCCGTACCGTAGATCAGGAAGGGGTTGAGGTCGTAACCGACGCGAGCGCGGGCAGAACCGTTCAGGCCGGCTTCACCGGTGACGCCGGGAGCGACAACACCTTCTTCGCCGTTCTTGCCGATGTCGGCTTCGACACCGTAGACGATCTTGCCGCTCTGCATGTTGTAACCGCCGTAGGCACCGCCACCGAAGGCGCCGTCACGGTCGGAACCGTCGAACCGGCCCTTGTCGTAGGCACCATAGGCACCGAGGTAGAAGCCGCTCCAGTCCGAAACCGGCGCCGGCTGCTCGTAGGCAACAGGTGCCTGCGGGATCTGGTCAACCGCATCGGCAGCGTTGGCAGCCGAGAAGGCGGTGAGCGTGGCGGCCGAAGCCAGCAGGGTTGCGATAAAGGTCCGCATATAAAATCTCCTTTTGCTTTGCAGGGACTGTGTCGCAACGGGAATGTTGCGTCGGCTCCCTGTCCGCTGACGGCGAAGATGGTGTGCAATTGAGGACAGGAGAGAGCCGAAATGTGAATTGATTGTGGCCCGCGAATGGCGAAAGGGTGATGTTGCATCGCCGCAACATAATGTTTTTTAACCATAATTTCATTTCGAGCCAATCGGGCGGCAAATTTCGTCAAAGCCGCCCTTCGCAGCCGGACCGATTAGCGAAACCTTAACCAAGCGTCTCGGGGATCGGCGGCAGGATCGCTGCGCGGAGACAAGCGGCGAGAATGGCGGTCGGTCGCTTCTTTCATTGAAGCCTCCGACGCACTACCTCTAGGGCATTCACCAGGATGCGATTCGAGGCCCGCACCGTGAGCGCTGCAGCGCGGACTTCGCGCACCGCCGCTGACGGAAACGGGCAAAGAGGACGGAATGAATTCAGCGAAGCTGCCGGATGGCGGCGTTCTCTACGACGAAACGGAAGACGACGAGGACGAAGGCCTGCCGGTCGTCCCGGAGATCGAGCGCGCGCTCGGGATCGACTGGAGAGAAGGCTGGAAGAATGAAAGCGGGCTAAAGGGTGCGGACCTGATCGCCGAATTCGTCAAGCACCTGCCGAACGCGCCGGGCGTCTACCGCATGTTCAACGAGGCCGGCGACGTCATGTATGTCGGCAAGGCGCGCAGCCTGAAGAAGCGCGTCGGCAACTATGCCCAGGGCCGCGTCCACTCCAACCGGCTCTCGCGCATGGTGCGCGACACGACCCACATGGAATTCGTCACGACGCGGACGGAGACCGAGGCGCTGCTGCTGGAGGCCAACCTCATCAAGCGCCTGCGCCCGCGCTTCAACGTGCTGCTGCGCGACGACAAGTCGTTTCCCTACATCCTGATCACCGGCGACCACCGGGCGCCAGCCATCTTCAAGCACCGCGGCGCACGCGCCCGCAAGGGCGACTATTTCGGCCCGTTCGCCTCGGCAAGTGCCGTCGGGCGGACCATCAATTCGCTGCAGCGAGCCTTCCTGCTTCGGACCTGCACCGACAGCGTCTTCGAGACCCGCACCCGCCCCTGCCTGCTCTACCAGATCAAGCGCTGCTCCGGCCCCTGCACCCATGAGATCAGCGACGAGGGCTATGCCGAGCTTGTCGGCGAGGCAAAGGATTTCCTCTCCGGCAAGAGCCAGAACGTCAAGTCTGCGATTGCCCGGCAGATGGCGGAGGCGTCCGAGGACCTCGATTTCGAGCGCGCCGCGATCTACCGCGACCGCCTCGCGTCGCTCAGCCACGTGCAGAGCCATCAGGGCATCAATCCGGCCGGTGTCGACGAGGCGGATGTGTTCGCCATCCATCACGACGGCGGGCTGACCTGCATCCAGGTCTTCTTCTTCCGGACCGGCCAGAACTGGGGCAACCGCGCCTATTTCCCGAAGGCGGACCCGCAGATGACGGGCGCCGAGGTGCTGAACGCCTTCCTGGCGCAGTTCTACGACGACAAGCCGGTGCCGAAGCAGATCCTGCTGTCCGAGGCCGTCGAGGAGCAGGGCCTGCTGGCGCTGGCGCTTTCGGAAAAGGCAACCCACAAGGTGACGATCCTCGTTCCCCAGCGGGGCGAGAAACGGGATCTCGTGGATCACGTGCTGGGCAATGCCCGCGAGGCGCATGGGCGAAAGCTGGCGGAGACGGCGTCGCAGGGACGGCTGCTGCAGGGCTTTGCCGAGACCTTCGGCCTCTCTTACGTGCCGCGCCGGATCGAGATCTACGACAACTCGCACATCATGGGCACAAATGCCGTAGGCGGCATGGTGGTGGCGGGGCCGGAAGGCCTCGTGAAGAGCCAGTACCGCAAGTTCAACATCAAATCGACGGAGATCACCCCCGGCGACGACTTCGGGATGATGCGCGAGGTGATGACCCGCCGCTTCAGCCGCCTCCTCAAGGAAGAAGGCAGGCCGGACCGATCGCAGGCGCCGGCAGAGGATGCCGCCGACGCGCCCTTCCCCGCCTGGCCCGACGTGATCCTGATCGATGGGGGTCAGGGTCAGATGACGGCGGTGCGCACGATCCTCGACGAACTGGGGATCCGCGACGTCGTTACCGCGATCGGCGTTGCCAAGGGTGTCGACCGCGACGCCGGGCGCGAGCGGTTCTTCGCCGATGGACGCAGCGACTTCTCGCTGCCGCCCCGCGATCCGGTGCTCTATTTCGTGCAGCGGCTGCGCGACGAGGCCCACCGTTTCGCGATCGGCTCTCATAGGGCGCGCCGCAAGAAGGAGATGGTCCGCAATCCGCTCGACGAGATCTCCGGCATCGGTCCCGGCCGCAAGCGCAAGCTTCTGCAGCACTTCGGGACAGCCAAGGCCGTCTCCCGCGCCGGGCTGAACGATCTGATGGCGGTAGAGGGTATCTCGGAGGCCGTGGCCAAGCAGATCTACCATCACTTCCACGAAAACCAGTCCGGCTGAGGCGGCAGGATCCGGTAATTGTCTGACGTGGTGTTGACGCCTCGGGTCGGAAGGCTCAACTAAGCAGAATTGAATAACAGGTCCCGATATGGCTTCGCGCGCATACAATATTCCCAATCTGCTGACCTACGCGCGCATCGTCGCCGTACCGATCATCGTCTTGTGCTTCTTCGTCGAGGGAAAGCTCGAGAGCTCCGACTTTGCGCGCTGGACGGGACTGGCGATCTTCGTCGTCGCCTCGATCACGGACTATCTTGACGGTTATCTCGCCCGCATCTGGAACCAGACGTCGAACATCGGGCGGATGCTCGACCCGATCGCCGACAAGTTGCTGATCGCCTCCGTGCTGTTGCTGATGGCGGCGGACGGCACGATCGCGGGCTGGTCGATCTGGGCAGCGATAGTCATCCTGTGCCGTGAAATCCTGGTCTCCGGGCTGCGCGAATATCTCGCCGCGCTGAAGGTGGCGGTGCCGGTGACCCGCATCGCGAAATGGAAGACGACGATCCAGATGGTAGCGATCGCCTTCCTGCTGGCCGGTCCCGCCGGCGACAAGGTGCTGCCCTACACGACCGAAATGGGCATCACGCTCCTCTGGATCGCAGCCCTGCTGACGATCTACTCCGGCTATGACTACTTCCGGGCCGGCCTCAAGCACATGGTGGAGGCGGAATGATCGTGAAGCTCGTCTATTTCGCCTGGGTGCGCGAACGCATCGGCAAGCCGGAAGAGGAGATGGAACTTCCGGACGACGTCAAGACGGTGCGCGACCTGCTCGTCTACCTGAAGACGCTGGGGGACGAATATGAGGCGGCGCTGCAGTATCCGGAGGTCATCCGGGTCGCCGTCAACCAGGAGCATGTGGAGCACCATGAGGCCATCAAGGGCGCGCGCGAGATCGGCATCTTTCCGCCGATGACGGGCGGATGAACCCGGGCCCGACCATCCGCGTGCAGGCGCAGGATTTCGACCTGCAGGCGGAGATCGACGCCCTTGCCAAGGGCCGCCGGGACATCGGCGCCGTGGTGACATTCACCGGCCTCTGCCGCGACGAACAGGGTAGCCTCACCGCGCTCGAACTGGAACATTATCCGGGGATGGCCGAGGCGGAGATGCGGCGCATCGCCGATCTGGCCATCGAACGGTTTTCGCTCATGGGTCTTGCGGCGATCCACCGCTTCGGGAAGATCCGGCCCGGAGAGAACATCGTCCTTGTGATCGCTGCCGCACCCCACCGTCAGGCCGCCTTCGACGGCGCCAGCTTCATGATGGACTACCTGAAGACCTCCGCCCCCTTCTGGAAGAAGGAGCACCTTGCCGACGGCTCGTCCGGAGATTGGGTGGCGGCGAAGGATGCCGACGACCGGGCGCGGGAGAAGTGGCGGACGTAAGGCGCCTGCCGTGCTGCAGACATGAAAAAAGCCGGAGCGCGAGCCCCGGCTTTTTCATTCAACATCTACGGACGTATCAGCCGACGATTTCGGTGTCGGAGAACCAGTACTTGATTTCTTCGGCAGCGGTTTCGGGAGCGTCCGAACCGTGGACCGAGTTCTCGCCGATGGAGAGAGCGTGGGTCTTGCGGATGGTGCCCTCGTCAGCATTGGCCGGGTTGGTGGCGCCCATGATCTCGCGGTTCTTCAGGATGGCGTTCTCGCCTTCCAGAACCTGGACGACGGTCGGGCCGGAGGTCATGCCTTCGACGAGTTCGCCGAAGAAAGGACGGTCCTTGTGGACGGCGTAGAAGCCTTCGGCTTCGCGCTGGCTCATCCAGACGCGCTTGGAAGCGACGACGCGCAGGCCTGCGTCTTCCAGCATCTTGGTGATGGCGCCCGTGAGGTTGCGCTTGGTGGCATCCGGCTTGATCATCGAAAACGTGCGTTCAATCGCCATCGTTCAGTTCCTTGTTTTCAGAGAAAGTGGGCGGTGTTTACCCGCCCACTGCACTGGAAACAAGGGGGTTTCGGCAATTTCACGCCGCTGTCACACGGCGACCGAGGCCATCATAGAGGTCGAGGCAACGTTCGAACCACTGCATCACGGCGTCGTCCTGCGCAAGCGGCGGCGGCCCGGCGGTCACCCGCATCCACTGCAGCGCGCCGAACAGGATGTAATCGGCAAACAACGGGCCGTCACCACCGAGGAACGGCTGAAAATGCAGCGTGCGGCGGACGGGTTCGAGCCTGGCGGCGAAGGCTGCCCGTTCGGCCTCGCCTTCCGCGGCGACCTCCTCGATCGGCTTTCCCATGCGCTCAAGCCGGCTGCTTCGGAAATAGACCTGATCCTTCTCGTCGAGCAGGTCGTGGATGTGCATGATCGCCATCTTCGTCACCGGCATATGCAGGATCATCTGCGAAAAGCTCTCGACGAAGCGCGACAGCGCCTTGCCGCCCTCGCCGCCGAACAGCGTCGGGCGATCGGGGTAGGCTTCATCCAGATAGAGCGCGATGTCGAAGCTGTCGCGGACCAGGCGGTCGCCGTCGCGGAGGATCGGCACGGTCTTCGAAAACCCGTCCTCGATGCCCGGAATGGCCGTGAAGGGGTAAGGGCGCTCGACGAAATCCAGCCCCTTGTGAGCAAGCGCCAGCGAGACCTTCCAGCAGTGCGGCGAAAACGGTCGGCTCTCATCCTTGCCGCAGAGGGAATAGAGGACACGCGTCATTGGCAGCTCCCGAAGCTTGTTGATCCGCCATTGTGGCGGCCTGAATGTCCAAGATCCAATCAGCAAATTTCATGGATCGGATCACACCCAAGCGGAGTCTTGGCAGCTAAGATCGGCCATGCCAACAGGAGACTCGCCGATGCGCCGCCATTTCCAGATGTTTGCCGACTACAACCGCTGGGCCAATGCGCTCGTCTACGAGGCCTGCGCCGAATTGACCGAGGCGGAATACCGCGCCGACCAGGGCGCCTTCTTCGGCTCGGCGCACCGGACGCTGAACCACCTGTTGTGCGCGGACCGGATCTGGCTGAAGCGGGTGACCGGCAGCGGCGAGGCGCCGACGGCGCTGGATACGATCCTTCACGAGGATTTCGCCGCACTGCGGGAGGCGCGGATTGCCGAGGACCAGAGGATCATCGACTGGATCGACACGCTGGACGAGGGCAAGCTTGCCGCGTCCTTCACCTACAGCCCGGTCAGCAGTCCGACGGTGATCACCCAGCCGCTCGGGCCGGTGCTTGCCCATGTCTTCAACCACCAGACCCACCACCGCGGGCAGGTCCACATGATCCTGACGTCGCTCGGCAGGCCGTCCGTCGTGCTCGATCTCGTCTATTTCCTGCGCGGCGACGGCAAAAGGTGGCTGTAGGGAGCATCCGCCTTTCCGATTGCCGAAGCGCGTCTTGCCTTCACCGGCAAGTTCGGCCACAACCCCGGCCATGATAACCATTACCGATCTTTCCGCGCGTATCGCCGGCCGCCTTCTGCTCGACCACGCCAGTGTCAGCCTGCCCACCGGCATCAAGGCAGGCCTTGTCGGCCGCAATGGTGCGGGCAAGTCGACGCTGTTTCGCGTCATCACCGGAGACCTTTCCTCCGAAAGCGGATCGGTGACGCTGCCGAAGGCCGCCCGCATCGGTCAGGTGGCGCAGGAAGCGCCGGGCACCGAAGATCCGCTGATCGACATCGTGCTGGCCGCCGACAAGGAACGCACCGCGCTGATGGCGGAGGCGGAGACCGCCACCGACCCGCACCGCATCGCCGACATCCAAATGCGCCTCGTCGATATCGACGCGCATTCGGCCGAAGCGCGGGCCGCCAGCATTCTGGCCGGTCTCGGCTTCAACTCCGAAGCGCAGCTTCGTCCGGCGTCGGCCTTTTCCGGCGGCTGGCGCATGCGCGTGGCGCTGGCTGCGGTGCTGTTTGCCGAACCCGACCTGCTGCTGCTCGACGAGCCGACCAACTACCTCGACCTGGAAGGCACGCTGTGGCTGGAAGACTACATCCGCCGCTATCCGCATACCGTCATCATCATCAGCCATGACCGCGACCTCCTGAACAACGCCGTCAACTCGATCGTCCATCTGGACCAGAAGAAGCTGACCTTCTATCGCGGCGGCTACGACCAGTTCGAGCGCCAGAAGGCCGAGAACGACGAACTGCAGATGAAGTCCAAGGCGAAGAGCGACGCGGCGCGCAAGCATCTGCAGACCTTCATCGACCGGTTCAAGGCGAAGGCTTCCAAGGCCAAGCAGGCCCAGAGCCGCGTCAAGGCGCTGGAGCGCATGGGCACGGTCGCCTCGGTCATCGAGGACCACGTCCAGCCGATCACCTTCCCGGAGCCGGAAAAGCAGCCCGCCTCGCCGATCATCGCCATCAACGGCGGCGCCGTCGGCTACGAGCCGGGCAAGCCGATCCTCAAGAACCTCAACCTGCGCATCGACAACGACGACCGCATTGCGCTGCTGGGCTCGAACGGCAACGGCAAATCCACCTTCGCCAAGTTCATCTCCGGACGGCTGCCGCCCGAAAGCGGCGACCTGCGGCTGGCGCCCAGCCTGAAGATCGGCTTCTTCGCCCAGCACCAGCTGGACGACCTTGTGCCGGAAGACACGCCGGTCGAGCACGTGCGCCGGCTGATGCCCGGGGCACCGGAGGCCAAGGTGCGCGGTCGCGTCGCGCAGATGGGTCTGGCGACGGAGAAGATGAACACCGCCGCCAAGGATCTGTCCGGTGGCGAAAAGGCGCGCCTGCTGATGGGGCTTGCGGCCTTCCACGCCCCGAACCTCCTGATCCTCGACGAGCCGACGAACCACCTCGACATCGACAGCCGACGGGCGCTGATCGAAGCGCTCAACGACTACAACGGCGCCGTCATCCTGATCAGCCACGACCGGCACCTGATCGAGGCGACCGTCGACCGGCTCTGGCTCGTCAACAACGGAACGGTGGAGACCTTCGAGGGCGACCTCGAGGAATACCGCAGCCTGATTGTCAGTTCCGGTAAAAAAAAAGAAGAAAAGCCGCAGCTGAGTGACGACGCGGCATCCAAGGCCGAGCAGCGGAAGGCGAGCGCGGACCGGCGTGCCTCGCTGGCGCCGCTGCGCAAAAAGATCAACGAAATCGAGTCTGTAACCGCAAAGCTTGAGAAGCAGATTCAATCGCTTGATGCAGAACTTGCGGACCCGGTACTCTACGAGAAGCACCCGGCCAAGGCCGCCGACAAGGTCAAGCAACGCGGCGAAGCCGCCGCCAAGCTCGCCGCCGCCGAAGAGCAGTGGCTGGCGCTGTCGGCCGAGTACGAAGAGGCGATGGCGGGTTAAGCTTGTTGCCGCCCTGAATATACACTATCTTCCTGCGTATATTCACGAGGTGCGAGATGCCGCTTTACGTCCGCGACGAGCGTGTGAACCAGCTGGCCGAGCAGGCCCAGAAGATCCTCAACGCGCCGACCAAGACCGATGCCATCCGGCAGGCGCTGGAGCGTGTGGTGGGTGATAGCGAACCCGCGAAGCCAATGCTTGCCGACCGGTTGAAAGCAATCCGCGACCGATATCAGGCGCTGGGTTCGCCGAACCCAGACTTCGACGAGAAGCAATTTCTCGATGAGATGTGGGGAAATGACTGATGTTCCTCGATACCTCGGCGATTGTGGAGTATTTCATCACTGGGCCGGAGTTCGAACGGATCGCCGCCGCACTTTCCAGCTCTAACACCCGATTCTGCCTGTTGCCGAGCGTGGTTTTCGAAGCTGCGACTGTTCTTGCCAGCAAACGCGAGATCGAAATCGCGGAATCCACCAGGCTTCTCGACGAATTTCTTCGCGAACTGGATGCCGAAGTCTTACCAGCCACTTGGGAGACAGCAATCGCTGCTCTCGACGCCTTCGCCCGCTACGGCAAGGGGCGCCATCCCGCGAAGCTCAACTTCGGCGACTGCTTCAGCTGTGCCGGTGCAAAGTCGGCCGGCGTGCCGCTTCTCTATGTCGGCCGGGATTTCGCTCAGACGGATCTGGCCTGAGTTCACGCCTTCTTCACCCAGCGCCCCTCCGGCGACTGCTGCCAGTAGGTCAGCGCGTGGCCTTCGCCCTTCAGCCTCTTCCACTGCATCCGCGCATCGTCGAGCTGAATGGCGTCATGGCCGTCGAACATGAAGACGACGCGCTCATAGGCATCAAGCGGCGGCGGCTCGGCGCCGTCGACGAGGAAGCGCACGGTGGCCTGGTTGGCGTTGTCCGGGGTCGCGGTGAGCAGCACCGGCTGCGCCTGTGCATGCTCCGTTCCGTCCGTCCCGTGCGGCAGGAAACTGTCCTCGCGGTAGGTCCAGAGATGAGCGTCGAGACTGTCCCGACGCCCCTCCTCGCGCGTCTGCACCACCACCCGCCAGCCGCGTTCGACGCTCTTCTCGAGGAGCGCCGGCAGCGCCTCCTCGAGCTTTGATTCCGTCAGGTGGTAGAACAGGACTTCGGTCATCGGCTCATGCTTCGTAGTGATCGCGCACGAGCCTGTCGAGCAGGCGTACGCCGTAGCCGGAGGCCCAGGACTGGCTGATCTCCGTCGACGGCGAGTTCATCGCGGTGCCGGCGACATCGAGATGGGCCCAGGGAGTTTCGCCGACGAATCGCTTCAGGAACTGCGCCGCCGTGATCGCTCCGGCGTGGCGACCGCCGGTGTTCTTCATATCGGCAAACTTGGAATCGATCATCTTGTCGTATTCCTTGGCAAGCGGGAGGCGCCAGAGCTTTTCGCCGGTTGCCTCGCCCGCGGCCGAAAGCCGGCCGGCCAGTTCGTCGTCGTTGCAGAAGAGGCCGGCGTGCTGGTTGCCGAGCGCCACGAGGACGGCGCCGGTGAGCGTTGCGAGGTTGATCATGAAGCGCGGCTTGAAGCGGTCGTTGCAGTACCAGAGGGCATCCCCCAGCACAAGCCGGCCTTCCGCGTCGGTATTGATGATCTCGATCGTCTGGCCCGACATCGAGGTGACGATGTCGCCCGGGCGCTGGGCATTGCCGTCCGGCATGTTTTCGACCAGTCCGATGATACCGATGGCGTTGACCCTGGCCTTGCGGCCAGCCAGCACATGCATCAGGCCGGTCACGGCGGCAGCACCGCCCATGTCGCCCTTCATGTCCTCCATGCCGCCGCCCGGCTTCAGAGAGATGCCGCCCGAATCGAAGACGACGCCCTTGCCGACGAACGCGATCGGCGTGTCTTCCGGCTTGCCGCCCTTCCACTGCATCACCGCAAGCCGCGGCGGACGGGCGGAGCCCTGGGCGACCCCCAGCAGAGCGCCCATCTTCAGCTCCTGCATCGCCTGTTCATCAAGGATCTCCACCTCGACGCCGAGCGCCTCCAGCGCCTTCGCCTTGTCGGCGAATTCAACCGGGCCCAGCACGTTCGGCGGCAGGTTGACGAGATCGCGGGCCAGCAGGACGCCGCCGGCCACGGCTTGGGCCTCGGCAAGCAAGGCCTCGGCCTGCGCATGGGCGCTCGTGACGATGGTGACGGAGACCTTCTTCGGCGGCTTCTCCTCGTCGTCCTTCTTCTTCGTCTTGTAGGTATCAAAGCTATAGCCGCGCAGCATCACGCCGAGCGCGAAATCCGCCGCCCTCGCCGCTTCGACCTCGATGCCGGGTGCGTCGAGGAAAACGACCACGTCGGTTGCGGACTTGAAGCCGGCGGCAGCCGCGCCGCCGGCCCGCATCCAGTCATAGTCCGTGAGATCGTCCGGCTTGCCGAGGCCGAGCACCAGCAGCCGATCCGCCTTCGAACCCTGCGGCGCGATCACCTCCAGCGTGCCCATCGACTTCGCCTTGAACCTGGCGATGCCGGCGGCGCGGTCGCAGATACCCTGCGGGTCGGCATCCTGACTGCCGGCGGGCTTCGATTCACCGGCGGCCTGCAACATCACGGCCAGGCTTCCGTCCAGCGGCGCGGACGCTGCAAAATGAATTTCATAGTTCGACGACATCATCACTCCAGGGCTTTCATTGGTTGGCTGCGATCATCCCCGTTTCGCCCGCCAAGGCAACCGAAATGGGGCAGGAGCGACGATTGATCCACCATCGGCCGCCATGACTGCCCGCGATTTCGCATGGATAACTGGTCAAAGGTGACGTCGCTCGCCGCAGCATTCCTCAGGCAGGGCGGGCCTGGCGCGCCTTCCGGAGGTCACCGGGATTTTCGAAATGACACAGTCCGTGAAAAAATCGCATTCACCGACCACATTGTGAGGTAGAAGCTGTCGCCAACGCAAAGGCCTTCGCTTAGATACGCTGGCCCCTTGTTGACACGAGGAGGTCTGACTCGCTGCACCGGAACCTGATGAAGCTCCTCGAAATCTACATATTGCGCAGGATCCTGCAGATGTTCCTGGTGACGCTCCTGCCGGTGCTCACCATCATCTGGACTATTCAGGTGCTCGGGCGCATCAACCTTGTCACCGACACGGGCCAGTCGATGGGTTCGTTCGTGACGTTGGCGACCTTCATCCTGCCGACCATCATTCCCGTCGTCCTGCCTTTCGCCCTGGCGATCGGCATCACCCAGACGCTGACGGCGATGAACAATGATTCCGAGCTGCCCGTGATCGATGCGGCCGGTGCGTCGCGAAGCATCATCTATCGCCCGGTCCTGCTTCTCGCGGCCTTTCTCAGCATATTTTCCTTCGTCGTCGCGAATTTCGTCGAGCCGCCGGCGCGCGTTGCCGCACGGCAGATGGTGGCGGCGGCCTATGCGGATCTCCTGTCCTCCGTCATCGAAGAGAAGACCTTCCGAAGCATCGAGGACGGTCTCTACGTGCAGATCTCGGAGCGGCATTCCGGACGGGTGCTGACGGGTCTGTTCGTCGTCGATTACCGGGACCCGAACTTCGACCTCATCTATTACGCCAAGCAGGGATCGATCGACGAAGGCGGGACGTCATTGACGATGCAGGACGGGGAAGTCCACCGCAAGACGCCGGACGGACGCATCTCGATCATCAAGTTCGCCTCCTACGCCTTCGACCTGTCGGCCATGACCGCATCGGAAGGCCCCTCTCTGGGCGCGACCGACCGGAGCCTCGCGTTCCTGCTCAATCCGGATCCTGCCGACCCGCATGTGCAGGGATCGCCGGGAAGCTATCGGTCGGAACTCCACGGGCGCCTGACGGAATGGCTGTTTCCGCTGATGTTCGCTTTCATCTCCCTGGTTGTCGCGGGCGATTCGCGATCCCATCGCCAGACCCGCCTGCACCCGATGGTGACGGCGCTGATCCTAGCGTTCGGGCTGCGCTGGCTCGGCTTCACGCTGAAGAATGTCGTGAAGCAGGATGAAGCCTACACGCTGCTCATGTACCTGCTGCCTGTCGCGACCATTGCGGGATGCAGCTATCTGCTTGCGACGCACAAGACGATCCGCATGCCGAAAGCCCTTGCCAATCTTCTGGGCCAGACGCTGCGAAGGTTCCGGCGACGTGCGGGAGATCAATCCTCGGTCGGAGGTGGCGCATGATCTTCTCGACGCTCGGGCGCTATTTCTTCCGCCGCTACGTTGTCACCGCGATCTGGTTCTTCCTCGGGGTGTGCGCGATCATCTTTCTCGCCGACTTCAGCGAAACCAGCCGCCGCATGGCCAGCCTCGACGGCTATTCGGTGGGCGGCGCGCTGGTCTTCACGGCGATGCGGACGCCCTTCATTTTCCAGCAGACGATCCCCACCCTGTCGCTTTTCATCGGCATGACGACGCTGATCGCCCTCAACCGCCGCTACGAACTGGTCGTGACGCGCGCGGCGGGCATGTCCGTCTGGCAATTCATCATGCCGTTCGCCACGGGGGCGCTGCTGATCGGCCTCTTCGGCATGCTGGTGGTCAATCCGCTGGCCGCCTGGGGACAGCGCGAGTCGCTGTCGCTCGAGGCCGACTGGCGCCAATCGAGCGACACCTCGGTGCAGTCGAACTTCCTTCCCTGGATCCGCCAGACGTCCGACGGGCAGGATACGATCATCGGCGCGAAGAGCTTTCAGGCCGATGGGACGGAACTGATCGACGTCGTCGTCTTCCACTTCGACAACACCGGACAGGTCGTCCTCCGGCAGGACGCATCCACTGCGAAGTTGGAAGATGGTTACTGGCTTCTTACCAACGTCCTGGAGAACCGCCCGGGCGAGATCTCCAACCGTGTCGATTCGGCACGCTTGAGCACCAATCTGAGACAGGAGTTCCTCCAGGAGAGCCTGTCACAGCCGGAAACTGTAGCGTTTTTCGACCTTTCCCGGAAAATCGAGGTGGGCAAGTCCTTCGGCATCTCCACCAAGGCGCTCGAGACGCAGTTCCATTCGCTGCTTTCCCTGCCGCTGCTTCTCGTCGCGATGACACTGATCGCGGCCACAGTTTCTTTAAAATTCAGTCGGTTCGCGCAATCCCGGTCGGTGATTCTGGGTGGAATCGTTTCCGGCTTCGTGCTTTATGTCGTTACGGTTCTCGTAAAAGCATTCGGGAGCAGCGGTGCCGTGCCGCCCTTCGTGGCGGTATGGGTTCCGGTGATCGTTGCGACAGCCCTTGGCGCGACGATTCTGCTTCATCAGGAGGATGGCTAGTGGCGGTAAACAACCGCGGAAATATCAGACGGCGCCTTACGGTCCTGCTGGCAAGCGCGGCCGTGTGCGTGAATGGTATGTATGCCGCTCCAGCTCACGCACAGGTATCTCCCTCTCCCCTGACGCCGGCCGTTGCCGATGACGCCAGGATGCTGCTGCGTGCCAATGAACTCGTCTACAATCAGGACGTCCAGCGGGTGACCGCGACCGGCGGCGTGCAGATCTATTACAATCGCTATCGGATGGTGGCCCAGCGCGTCGAATACGACCAGCAGAGCGGTCGCGTGACGGCCGTCGGCAACATCGAGCTGATCGAGCCGGACGGCAACCGTATCTATGCGGACGAACTCGACGTCACCGATGACTTCGGCCAGGGCTTCCTGAACTCCCTGCGTGTCGAGACGACGGATAATACCCGCCTTGCTGCCGAAAGCGCCGAGAGGCTGCCCGGCGACCTTATGGTCCTGCACAACGGCGTCTACACCGCCTGCCTTCCCTGCGCCGAAAAGCCCGGGCGCGCGCCGCTCTGGCAGGTCAAGGCCCAGCGCGTGATCCAGAACGGCAAGGCCCAGACGATTCGCCTCGAGAACGCCCGGTTCGAGCTGTTCGGCATGCCGATCGGGTTCCTGCCGTTCCTCGTGGTCCCGGACCAGACGGTCGAACGCAAGTCCGGCTTCCTGTTCCCGACCATGAGCCTGGACGACAACCTGGGCTTCGGCCTCACGGTGCCCTACTACCACGTGTTTTCGCCGCACATGGATGCAACACTGAGCCCGACATACTACACGGGCCAGGGGCTGCTGCTGCAGGGCGAGATTCGCAACCGATTCGAGACCGGCCGACATACCTTCCGATTCGCCGGGATCGACCAGCGGAACCCGGACTCGTTCACCGCCGGCAGCAGCGACGCCAACGCCGACACGCGCCTGATGGCTGCGTCCGAAGCCCGCTTCGAGATCAATCCCCGCTGGACCTTCGGCTGGGACGTGATGATCCAGAGCGACAACAATTTCTCCAAGACCTATTCGCTCGACAGCGTGAACGACGACGTGTTTCGCAACGAGGTGTACCTCACCGGTCTCGGGGAGCGGAACCACTTCGACATGCGCGCCTTCTACTTCGATATCCAGGACACGGCCGAGGAGAAGACCGCGGAGCGGCGTCAGGCAGTCGTCTATCCGTCGCTGGACTACCGCTACATCGCACCCGAGCCCGTTGCCGGCGGAGAGCTTTCGATCACCAGCAACCTGACGAATCTTTCGCGCCGGGAGGAAGACTTCACTCTCGAGGGCAACAGCGACAGATACCATGGCCTCGACGGGAGCTACAGCCGCTTCACCACCGAGGCGGAGTGGAAGCGGACGTTCACCACCTCCAACGGCCTGTTGCTGACTCCTTTGCTGGCGGCCCGGGGCGATGCGCTGCGCCACAACTTCGATACGCCGTCGTTCACGGGAACAGATCCTGAAACTCGGCAGAACCGAACCTACAGCTACACAGGCCTCGAAGACTCCGGCGGCTACGGTCGTTACATGCTGACGGCGGGCCTGGAGGCACGCTATCCCTTCCTGCTCTCCACCGAGACCAGCAGCCACATCATCGAGCCGATCGCCCAGCTGTACGTGCGCCCCGACGAGCCGATGGCCGGCGGCCTGCCGAACGAAGACGCACAGAGCTTCGTATTCGACGCGACCACGCTGTTCGACCGCGACAAGTTCTCGGGCTTCGACCGGATCGAGGGCGGCACACGCGCCAACCTCGGCCTGCGCTATACCGGCTCTTTCGACAATGGCGTCGGCCTTCGTGCCGTCTTCGGCCAGAGCTACCACCTCGCCGGCCAGAATTCGTTCGCGACCGATGATCTCGTCAACGCCGGGGCCAATTCGGGTCTGGAATCGGACGTCTCCGACTACGTCGGCATGGCCGGCATCGACCTGCCCCAGGGCTTCTACCTCAGCGCCGGGGGGCGCTTCGACGAGAAGACCTTCGAGGTCCAGCGGACCGATGCTGAATTCGGTTACACCACGGCACGCGTCAGCGGCTCGCTCGTCTACACGCAGATCGAGGCACAGCCGGAATACGGCTCGAGCAGCGATACGGACCTGCTGCAGTCCTCGACCAGCTTCCGGCTGAACGAGAACTGGTCCGTCAGCGGCTCGGCAGTCTGGGACCTGAACGACCAGGGCGTGATCCGCCGCGGCGTTGGACTGACCTATGCCGACGAATGCACGATCTTCACGCTGTCCTATACGGACGAGCCGGCCGGTGCGACGAACGCCAACGACTGGAGCATTGGCGCCAGGGTCACGTTCCGTACACTGGGTGACATCGACCTCGGTTCGGCGCTCAACTAGCAAGACGGTCATTCTTTTGCCGCACGAGTTGTGCAACCGGTCGGGCTTGTTTTAGATAAGGGAGACCGGTTTTCCGCAAAAATGCGACGACCGGGGAGAAGGACGAGCATCATGGTGGCAATGACAGCGACACGGACGATCCTCGTGGCCATGGCGGCGCTTGCCGCTTCGGTGGCGATCGAGCCTGCCTTCAGCCAGGCACAGGCAGCCAGCGAAATCGTGGCGGTGGTCAACAAGAACCCGATCACGAGCACCGATGTCGCGCGACGCGCCGCCTTCCTGCGCCTGCAGCGGCAGAAGAGCGACACCAAGACCGCCCGCGAACAGCTGGTCGAGGAAGCCCTGAAGCGGGAAGAGATTGCCCGCGTCCGGATGTCCGTCAGCACCTCAGACGTCGACCAGGCCTATGCGCGTTTTGCGGCCAGCAACAAGCTGTCGCCCGAGCAGTTGACGAAAGTTCTGGCGCAGGCGGGCGTCGGGGCCCCACACTTCAAGGAATATATCGCCGTCCAGATGAGCTGGCCGCGCCTTGTCAACGCGCGCTTTGGCGGTGCCCGGGGCAGGATGTCGTCCGAGGATCTCGTCAAGCGGATGATGGAGAACAAGGAAAAGCCGGTCACAACCGAGTACTTCCTTCAGCAGATCATCTTCGTGGTCCCGGACTCCAAGCGCAACGCCATCCTGGGCAAGCGTAAGGCGGAAGCGGAAAGCTCTCGTTCGAAGTTTCCGGGCTGCGAGCAGTCGAAGCAGTTTGCAGCCACCATGCTCGACGTGTCCGTCCGCGATCTCGGCCGCGTGCTGGCACCGGAACTGCCAGAGGACTGGAAGCCGCTGATCGAAAAGACATCAGGCAATACCACCACCGGTACGCGTGTCACCGAGCGTGGCGTGGAATTCCTGGCGATCTGCAACCAGCGCCAGGTCTCGGACGATTTTGCCGCCGAGGTGGTCTTCCGCGCCGAGGATCTCGGCAAGGAGCAGGCCGGCGAGGGAAATCCCAACGAGAAGAAGTATCTCGACGAACTGCGCTCAAAGGCACAGATCGATTACCGCTGACCAACGAGGAACAGAATGCCGCTTGATCGTCCGCTTGCTCTCACCCAGGGCGATCCCGCCGGCATAGGTCCCGACATCGCGCTTGCTGCCTGGCTGAACCGTCAGGCGACAGGCCTGCCATCCTTCATCTATCTGGGCGATCCGGCCGTGCTGGCCGCACGCGCGCGGCTGATCGGGCTAGATGTGCCCCTCAGGGAAGTCGAGCCTTCAGCCGCCCTCTCCGTCTTTTCCGATGCCCTGCCCGTCCTTCCGATCGCCGCCGGAGCGGAAATCGCTGCCGGCGAGCCGCACGTCGCGACGGCAAGGGGAACGATCACCGCGATAGAGACGGCCGTGGCGTTGACGCTGGAAGGCCGCACGGCTGCGGTCGTGACCAATCCGATCGCCAAATCCATCCTCTACGCCGCCGGCTTCGGCTTCCCTGGCCACACCGAATTCCTGGCCGATCTTTCCGCCCGCGCGACCGGCAAGCATGTGCTGCCCGTGATGATGCTGGCAGGAACAAAGCTTCGCGCCATCCCGGTGACCATCCACATCCCCCTCAAGGACGTCCCATCCGCCCTGACGGAAGACCGCATCATCGAGACCTGCCGCATTGCGCATCACGATCTGAAGGACCGCTTCGGCATCGCCCAGCCGCGGCTTGCCGTCGCCGGTCTCAATCCGCATGCCGGGGAAGACGGCGCGATCGGCAAGGAAGACATCGAGATCATCCATCCGGCGATCGCCAGGATCCGGAGCGAGGGCATCAATGCCTTCGGGCCGCTTTCCGCCGACACGATGTTCCATGACGAGGCGCGCGCGCGTTACGACGTCGCCATCTGCATGTATCACGACCAGGCGCTGATCCCGGCCAAGGCGCTGGGCTTCGATACCTCCGTCAACGTCACGCTCGGCCTGCCCTTCATCCGCACCTCACCCGACCACGGCACGGCCTTCGGCCTCGCCGGTCAGGGCGTGGCGCGCGAGACCAGCCTGGTGGAAGCGCTGAAGCTTGCGGCCGCACTTGCCGGAACGTCGGCGCGGGCCGACGGCTGATGATAGCACTGGACGATCTGCCGCCGCTGCGCGACGTCATCCGGCGCCACGGCCTGGATGCCAAGAAGTCGCTCGGCCAGAATTTTCTCCTCGACCTCAACCTGACGCAGAAGATCGCCCGCAGCGCCGGGCCGCTCGAAGACGCCACCGTCATCGAGGTCGGGCCCGGTCCCGGCGGGCTGACCCGCGCAATCCTGTCGCTCGGCGCCAAGAAGCTGATCGCCATCGAGCGCGACAGCCGCTGCCTGCCGGCACTGGCCGAGATCGCGGATCACTATCCCGGACGGCTGGAGGTCATCGAGGGGGATGCGCTGAAGGTGGATTTTGCCGCCCTGGCTCCGGAGGGCCCGGTCAAGATCATTGCCAACCTGCCCTACAACATCGGCACGCAGTTGCTCATCAACTGGTTGCTTCCCGAGCGCTGGCCGCCCTTCTGGGATTCGCTGACGCTGATGTTCCAGAGGGAGGTCGGGCAGCGGATCGTGGCGGACGAAAGCGACGACCATTACGGCCGTCTCGGCGTTCTCGCCGGCTGGCGGACGCAGGCAGACATGATGTTCGACGTGCCGCCACAGGCTTTCACCCCGCCCCCGAAGGTGACGTCCACCGTGGTTCACCTGACGCCACGCATGGCGCCGCTGGCTTGCGATGTCACGAAGCTCGAGAGCGTGACGCAGGCAGCCTTCGGCCAGCGCCGCAAGATGCTGCGCCAGAGTGTCAAATCTCTGGGTGGCGAAGCTCTGCTGACCAAGGCCGGCATCGACTCGTCGCGCCGCGCCGAGACGCTGTCCGTCGAGGAATTCGTCAGGCTGGCGAACTGCCTTTGAGGGTCTGAGCGAACCGCGCCGGGCTCGCTCGTCTGCCGCCGGCTTCTACAGGTTCGGCTCTTCCGTCAGGAGTTCCCGGACGAAATCGAAGAGGCCGTGGCGGCGGTCGCGGCGGATGCGTTCGGCCTTCACGATGCAGCTGACATGCCCGAAGGCCTCATCCAGGTCGTCATTGACGATGACATAGTCATATTCCCGCCAGTGCTCGATCTCGGCACGCGAGTTGAGGAGCCTGGTGCGGATCACCTCTTCGCTGTCCTCGGCGCGGCGATGCAGGCGCGACTGCAGTTCGGTCATCGACGGCGGCAGCACGAAGATCGACACCACGTCGGCCTTCATCTTCTCCTGCAGCTGCAGCGCGCCCTGCCAGTCGATGTCGAACAGCATGTCGCGGCCTTCCGCCATCGCCTGCTCGACTGGCTCGCGGGGGGTGCCGTAGAAGTTGCCGTGCACCTCGGCCCACTCCAGCAGGTCACCGGCGTCGCGCATGCGCTCGAACTGGGGCACCGTGATGAAATGGTAGTGCTTGCCGGCGATCTCGCTGGGTCGCTTCGACCGGGTGGTGACGCTGACGGATATCTCCAGGCTGTGGTCATCCTCCATCAGATTGCGTGCGATGGTGGATTTGCCGGCGCCGGACGGCGAAGAAAGGACGAGCATCAACCCACGGCGGGCGATCTTGACAGGCGTGGACGCCGCGGGATTCATGCACTACTCCAGATTCTGGACCTGTTCACGGAACTGGTCGATGACGACTTTGAGATCGAGGCCTGCGGCGGTGACCGCTGCCGAATTTGACTTGGAACAGATGGTATTCGATTCACGGTTGAATTCCTGGGCCAGGAAGTCCAGACGGCGCCCGATGGGACCACCCTTCTCCAGAAGCTCAGTCGCCGCCGCAACATGCGCCTTGAGCCTGTCGATCTCTTCGCGCAGATCGGCCTTCGTTGCAAGCAGTGCCACCTCCGCATGGAGACGTGCGGGATCGAGGACCGAAGCGTCCTGCAGCACTGTCGCCACCTGCTGCGAGAGCCGGCGAGCGATTTCCTCCGGGGTGCGGGACGGATCCGCCTCGACGATGGCGGCAAGCGCCGCGATCTGAGCCACCTGCCCCGCCAGGACCTGCGCCAGCGCGCGGCCCTCGGACTGCCGCATCTCTCTCAGCGCCGTCAGGGCATCGCTCAGACAGGAAAGGATGGCAGCGTCGCGGGCAGCGACCTCGCCCTCCCCGTCCTCGACCTCGCGGATATCGACGATGCCGCGGAGACCGAGCAGCGTGTCCATCCGCAAGGGCGCGGGATCGACCACGTCGCCCAGTTCGGCACGCAGCGCCAGCACGGCGTCCAGAGCGTCCCTGTTGACGACGGCCTCGAGCTTCGTTTCGGAAAGCGTGAGCGTCAGTGTCGCCTGAAGGTTGCCGCGCGAGAACTGCTCCGACACCTGCCGACGCACGTCCGTCTCGAGCCGCTCGAAACCGTTCGGCAGGCGCAGCCTCAGATCAAGCCCCTTGCCGTTGACGGACCGCAGTTCCCAGACGATCCGGTAGCGCCCCTCGGCTGCTTCGCTGCGGGCGAAACCGGTCATCGACTGAAGGTTCATGCGTTTTTCTCCGCCAACGGTCGATGGCCTTTAGTTCGACGGCCGCTCGGCCTCTGCGCCACCGGGCTGGCCGTCGCTGAGCTCTGCCTCGGGGCTGGCGGCGCGTTCGGCTTCCAGGCGCCGCCAGCGGCGGACGTTGGCATTGTGCTCGTCCAGCGTCGGCGCGAATGCGTGGCCGCCGGTGCCGTCGGCGACGAAGTAGAGGTCTTGTGTGCGCAGCGGGTTTGCCACCGCCTCGAGCGCCGCACGACCGGGGTTGGCGATCGGCGTCGGCGGCAGGCCGTTGATGACATAGGTGTTGTAGGGCGTTTCCTTCTCGATGTCCGACCGGTAGATCGGGCGGTCGGCCGGCTTGCCGTCGCCTCCGAAGAGACCGTAGATGATGGTCGGGTCGGACTGCAGGCGCATGCCCTTCTTGAGGCGGTTCAGGAAGACCGAGGCGACGCGGGCACGTTCCTCCGGCTGTCCGGTTTCCTTTTCGACGATCGAGGCCAGCGTGACGAACTCTTCCTTCGTCTCGATCGGCAGATCGGGGTCGCGCTGCTCCCAGACCTGATCGATCAGCCGCTGCTGGGCCGTGCGCATCTGCTGGATGATGTCGGCGCGATCGGCGCCGCGCGAGAACTTGTAGGTATCGGGGCGAAGGCTGCCTTCCGGCGGGATCTCGGCCGGCAGATCGCCTTCCAGGACCGGATCCTCGGCGAGCCGCAGCATCATCTGACGAACCGTCAGGCCTTCCGGGAAGACGATGGAGTACAGGATGGACTTGCCGGATTCCAGCAGCTCCATGACCTCCTTCATGGAAGCGCCGGCCGGGATCTGGTATTCGCCGGCCTTGAGGGTGCGGCCGTCGCGCAGATAGGTGGCGCTGACATAGCGGAAGACGCGGGCATCGGAGACGATGCCGTTGCGCTCGAGGTTGTTGGCAATCTCGGCGATTCCATTGCCGGCGCGCACCATGAAATTGGTATCGGCTTCCAGCGGACCATCCTTCTGGAAGGTCGAGATCATGTAGTAGAAGCCGGCGACGGCGACGACACTGACGACGACGACCATCGTCATCACGAAGTTCAGGAAGATCACCAGCTGGCTGCGGGCATTGCGGGACCGTCTCGGCGGTTCCGGCACGCGCTCCGGTCTCAACGCCTCATTGGGCGACTTCGGGATGATGGGGCCGTTGCCGCCGCCATGGTTCGGTGGCGTCTCGCCCGTATGGTTGCTGTTGTTCACTGCGCCCCCCTGGAATGCACGGTCGACAATTCGCTGTTTGACCAAGCAATGCGGCAAAAACAGGTTCAGAATGGAGAGACGCCGGGTGCCGGCGGCTCCCGGCCCCCTAGCAGTCAGGCCTCATAGCGGCGCAGGATCAGCGACGCATTTGTGCCGCCGAAGCCGAACGAGTTGGACAGCGCCACATTGATATCACGCGAGCGCGCCTTGTGCGGCACGAGGTCGATGGCCGTCTCCACGTCGGGGTTGTCGAGGTTCAGCGTCGGCGGCGCGATGTTGTCGCGGATCGCCAGCGTCGCAAAGATCGCCTCGACGGCACCGGCAGCACCGAGAAGATGGCCGATCGCCGACTTCGTCGACGACATGGAAATCTTCGACGCGGCATTGCCGACCAGCCGCTCCACGGCCCCGAGCTCGATCGTGTCCGCCATCGTCGAGGTGCCATGGGCGTTGATGTAGTCGAGATCGGCGGCAGTGAGACCGGCACGCTTCAGCGCCATGGTCATGCAGCGGAAGGCGCCGTCGCCGTCCTCGGAGGGCGCCGTGATGTGGAAGGCGTCGCCGGACAGGCCGTAGCCGACCACTTCCGCATAGATCTTGGCGCCGCGCGCCTTGGCGTGCTCCAGTTCCTCGAGGATCACGATGCCTGCGCCTTCGCCCATGACGAAACCGTCGCGGTCGCGATCATAGGGCCTGGAGGCCTTCTGCGGATCGTCGTTGTGCTGCGTGGAGAGCGCCCGGCAGGCGGCAAAGCCGGCCAGTGCAATGCGCGAGATGGGGGATTCGGCACCGCCGGCCACCATGACGTCGGCATCGCCGAGCGCAATCAGCCGCGATGCGTCGCCGATCGCATGCGCACCGGTGGAACAGGCCGTGACGACGGAATGGTTGGGACCGCGCAGCTTGTGGCGGATCGACACCTGTCCGGAGATCAGGTTGATCAGGCGGCCGGGGATGAAGAAGGGAGAGATCCGCCGGGGACCCTTTTCCTTCAGCGTGTAACCCGCCTCGACGATGCCTTCCAGCCCGCCGATGCCGGAGCCGATCAGGACGCCGGTTGCGATCTGGTCCTCGTCCGTCTGCGGATGCCAGCCGGCATCGTTGAGTGCCATTTCGGCGGCAGCCATGCCGTAGACGATGAAGGGATCGACCTTGCGCTGCTCCTTCGGCTCCATCCAATCATCAGCGTTGAATGTGCCGTCCGAGCCGTCGCCGAAGGGAATTCGGCAGGCAATCTGCGCCGGGAGGTCCTCGACCTCGAATTCGGTGACTTTCCGTGCCCCGTTATGCCCCGAAAGCAGCCTTTTCCAGGTTACTTCGGTACCGCATCCGAGAGGAGATACCATGCCGGTACCGGTGATAACGACACGTCTCATCGCCAGCGTTCCCACCCTAGTATGTCGTGTTTAAGTGCTAAAACGGCCCGAACAAGCGGGCCGCCAGGGGGACTGCCGGAGGCATTGTCCCGCGATCGAACGTTCGATCAGGCCTGAGCCTTCTCGATGAACTTGATGGCATCGCCAACCGTCAGGATCGAATCGGCAGCGTCGTCGGGAATTTCGACGCCGAATTCTTCTTCGAAGGCCATGACCAGTTCGACGGTGTCGAGCGAGTCCGCGCCGAGATCGTCGATGAAGCTTGCGCCTTCGACAACCTTGTCGGCGTCAACGCCGAGGTGATCAATAACAATTTTCTTAACGCGTTCTGCGATATCGCTCATGTCGGTTTCCTCGACCTTTATCTTCTCGAATGCCTCAATGGCATCCGTACCCTGTTGAAACCTGCGCCGGCCTTCGAACGTCGGCTACGCGGGCAAACCCGTTCAACCCTCTGCAGGTTCCGATCATAGCAGCAAAAGCGCAATGATCCCCTGTATTTCGGGGCGACTGTCCACAGTCATGGCCCGCTTAACATGCTTTCGATGTTCCGCAAAGCCAGAATCTGTTCCCGCCGGAAGCACCAACAACTTCGGTGCGCGGCGGGGTATGAAGCGATCAGATCATCACCATGCCGCCGTTGACGTGCAGCGTCTGGCCCGTGACATAGCCGCTCTCGTTCGACGCAAGGTAGAGGACTGCGGCTGCGATGTCGGCGCCGGCGCCCATGCGCTTCATCGGGATGGCGCCGAGGATGGCGTCCTTCTGCTTGTCGTTCAGCTTGTCGGTCATCGCCGACTCGATGAAGCCCGGCGCAACGCAGTTGACGGTGACGTTGCGGGTGGCGATTTCCTGCGCCAGCGACTTGGTGAAGCCGATCATGCCGGCCTTGGAAGCGCAATAGTTCGCCTGCCCCGGATTGCCGGTGACACCGACCACCGAGGTGATGTTGATGATGCGGCCGAAGCGGCGGCGCATCATCGGATGCGTCAGCTCGCGGGTCAGGCGGAAAGCGGAGGTCAGGTTGACCTCCAGCACGGCGTCCCAGTCCTCGTCGCTCATGCGCACGAAGAGGCCGTCCTTGGTGATGCCGGCGTTGTTGACGAGGATATCGACACCCTCGAGTTCCGCTTCCGCCTTCTCGCCGAGCGCCTTGACCTCGGCGCGATCGGAGAGGTTGGCCGGGAAGATCTTGACGCGGTCGCCGAGTTCAGCGGCCAGCGCCTCGAGCTTTTCGACGCGGGTGCCGTGCAGGCCGACGGTCGCGCCCTGCTTGTGCAAGAGGCGGGCGATCTCTTCGCCAAGGCCGCCTGTTGCGCCTGTCACCAATGCCTTGCGGCCAGTAAGGTCAAACATTGTCATGTCCCTTCGTTAGGCATGTCGCTCGCGATGCGTAGGGCGCGATGGCGACATGCGAATAATCAACGGTGTTCAGCCGAGGATGGTCGCCAGTGCGGCCTCGATGTCGGCCGGCGAATTGACGGCTGTGCCGGACAGGTTCTTGTCGATGCGGCGCGCAAGGCCGGTCAGGACCTTGCCGGCACCGATCTCGTAGAGGCTGGTGACGCCGTTGGCGGCAAACCATTCGACCGTTTCGCGCCAGCGGACCTGTCCGGTAACCTGGCTGACCAGGAGGTCGGCGATCTCGCCGGCATCGGTGACCGGTGCGGCGCGAACGTTGGCAATGACCGGCACGACGGGATTGCGCTTCTCGACCTGCGCCAGGGCGTGACGCATGGCATCCGCCGCCGGTGCCATCAGGGCGCTGTGGAAGGGTGCCGAGACCGGCAGCATGATGGCGCGCTTGGCGCCCTTTTCGGTGGCCAGCGCCGCGGCCTTTTCGACCGCTGCCTTGGATCCGGAGATGACCAGCTGGCCGCCGCCGTTGTCGTTGGCGATTTGGCAGACACCGGCGCCGGCAGCCTCATGGCAGACAGCCTCGACGTCGGCATGCTCAAGGCCGATGATGGCCGCCATGGCGCCCTCGCCGACCGCCACGGCGGACTGCATGGCATCGCCGCGGATGCGCAAGAGGCGCGCCGTATCGGCAAGAGAGAACATGCCTGCCGCACACAGGGCGGAATACTCGCCCAAGGAATGGCCGGCGACATAGGAGACCTTGTCGGCCAGATTCAGGCCGCGGGCTTCCATGACCCGGATCGCCGCAATCGAGACGGCCATCAGCGCCGGCTGGGCATTGGCCGTCAGCGTCAGCGTTTCTTCCGGGCCGTTCCAGATGATGTCGGAAAGCTTCTGGCCGAGCGCGTCGTCGACTTCGTCGAAGACCGCACGAGCCTCGGGATAGGCATCGGCAAGATCCTTGCCCATGCCGACAGCCTGACTGCCCTGCCCCGGAAACGTGAATGCAATAGTCATGGGACGATGTCCTTCCCTATGTTTTTTGCACTTCCAATTCACGTTCCAGGGGCAGGAGTCAAGGCGGAGGGCCGCAGCGGCCCCGTCAGCCGCCGGAGAACAGGCGAACGATCTCGTTGGCCGACAGGACGATGAACAGCAAGGCGGAAATGCCCAGCAGGCAGTTGGACAGCCAGCCGCTGCGCCATTCCACCGGCACCCTCTTCGAATTGAGGAGCCAGATCAGCGTCAGCGCCAGGAAGGGCATGAAGAAGGCGCCGAGAGCCCCGTAGATGATGACGAGCAGGAACGGGCGTCCGAAGTAGAGGAGGACCATCGGCGGGATCGTCAGCCAGAACAGGTAGAAGCGGAAGGCCGGCGTCTTCTCCAGTCCCACCCGTGAACCGGTGTCACCGCGCATGTTGCGGACGAAGTCGGCGAACAGGAGGGAAACGCCGTTCCAGACGCCCAAAATGGACGAGATGGCGGTGGCGAAGAAGCCGACGAGGAAGAGCGTCGCGACCGTGCCGCCGAATCGTTCGGCCAGTACGGCGCGCAGGTCGAGCAGGCCGCGGTCGCCGCTCGTCAGGGCGATCTGCGCGGTATAGAGGAGCTCGGCGCCGACGATCAGCATGGAAATGACGAAGATGCCGGTGACGACATAGGCGACGCGGTTGTCGAGCCGCATGATGCCCATCCAGGCGGGCGTGCGCCAGCCCTTGGCATTCACCCAGTAGCCGTAGGAGGCCATGGTGATCGTGCCGCCGACGCCGCCGATCAGGCCGAGCGTATAGAAGGCGGACCCTTCCGGAATGCTCGGCACCAGGCCGGCAATGGCTTCACCGACATTGGGGCCGACCAGAATGGCGACACCGACGACGATCACGAACATCACGCCGATGCAGATCTTCATGGTGTTCTCGAAGACCTCGTAGCGGTTGAATGCCACGAAGGCGGCACAGGAGAGACCGGAGATCATCGCCCAGGCCCAGAGCGGCAGGAAGGGGAAGAGGGCCGCCAGCGGCAGAGCGGTCGCGCTCATCGCGGTGGCGCCATACACGAAGCCCCAGATGATGATGTAGATGCCGAAATACCAGCTCGTCCAGCGGCCGAGCGAACGCCAGCCGTCCAGCATGGTGGAGCCGGTCGCCAGGTGGTAGCGGGCAGAACCCTCGGCGAGCGCAATCTTGACGATGCAGCCGATGACGGCGGCCCAGAGAAGCGCATAGCCGAACCGGGAGCCGGCAATCAGCGTGGCGACCAGGTCGCCGGCGCCAACGCCAGTGGCGGCGGCAACAATGCCGGGTCCGATCAGCTTCCAGTGTCCGTGGGAGGGCGGCGCTCCGGCATCCGGAACACCGGAGACATCCGATCGGGGTGAGGAATCATCCATTTGAAAAAGCTCCTAAATCAATGCAATCCGGCCACCGTCTAGCCATCTGCCCGCCCCAATGCAATTTGCTCCCGGAAAGTTGCATTGGGCGTGTCCGGATCGGACGTGCCCGCCGGCAGGGTGACCGGACGCTTGCACTGCAGCAATTCCGGATTAAGTTTGCGGCATCTGCAAGCACGGGATCGACTTCATGAAATTCAATACACTGGGCCGCACGGACATCTCCGTGTCGGAGATCTGCCTTGGAACGATGACCTGGGGGTCGCAGAACACCGAGACCGAGGCGCATCAGCAGATGGATCATGCGCTGGAGGCCGGGGTCAATTTCTTCGACACCGCCGAGCTTTACCCGACCACGCCGGTGAGCGCTGAGACCTACGGCCGTACCGAAGAGTTCATCGGCAGCTGGCTGAAGAAGACCGGTAAGCGCAAGGACGTCGTGCTCGCAAGCAAGATCGCCGGCAGCGGCCGTCCGCATATCCGCGATGGCCGGCCGGTCGACAGGGAGACGATCAAGGAGGCAGTCGATGCCAGCCTGAGGCGCCTGCAGACGGACCATCTCGACCTCTACCAGATCCACTGGCCGAACCGCGGGCACTATCATTTCCGCAACTCCTGGGATTTCGATGCCTCGACACAGGACAGCGCCGACGCCATGTCCGGCATCGCGGAAAAACTCGAAGCGCTGAACGACCTCGTGAAGGAGGGCAAGATCCGCGCCGTGGGCCTCTCCAACGAATCGGCCTGGGGTACGATGCAGTACCTGAAGACCGCCGAGGCCAAAGGCCTGCCGCGCGTCGCCTCGATCCAGAACGAGTACAATCTTCTCTACCGGCCGTTCGATCTCGATCTCGCGGAAGTCTCCCACCACGAGGACGTCGGGCTGCTGGCCTATTCGCCGCTGGCGGCCGGCATCCTGAGCGGCAAATACCTGGACGGCGCCCGCCCCGAGGGTTCGCGCGCCAGCATCAACAGCGACCTCGGCGGTCGCCTGCAGCCGCTGCAGGAGCCGGCGGTCAAGGCCTATGCAGCGGTGGCGGCCAAGCACGGGCTCGACCTGGCGGTGATGGCCCTCGCGTTTTGCCTGGCGCGCCCGTTCATGACCTCCGTCATCATCGGCGCGACCAGCATGGAGCAGCTGAAGACGGCCATCGGAGCAAAGGACGTGAGCCTCAGCGACGAGGCGAAAAAGGACATCGCCGGCGTCTACCGGCAGTATCCGATGCCGATCTGAGACCTGGCGCCTGGGACCGGCGCCACGATCCAACGAAAATGTGAAGTGGCATGGACTGTGAAACGGGACCCGGGCCCTCCAATTGGGTCCCGATCAATTTCAATGCGTTGCGAGCGCAACATGGGGGTTCTATGGACTATTTGCTGGTTTTGGGTGGCCTGGTCGGCCTTTATTTCGGTGCGGAATGGCTCCTGCGCGGGGCCATCGCACTGGCTTACAAACTCGGTATCCCCACGCTGCTGGTCTCGCTGATCATCGTCGGCTTCGGCACCTCGATGCCCGAACTGCTCGTTTCGCTGCGGGCTGCCCTTTTCGGGTCTTCCGACATCGCCCTTGGCAACGTCGTCGGCTCGAATGCCGCCAACATCCTGCTGATCATCGGCTTCTGCGGCCTGATCTTCCCGATTTCCGACTGGGACAAGAGTGTCAAACGGGACACCTACGTGATGATCGGCTCCGCTGTTCTCCTGTTCGTCCTGGTCCAGTTCAGCGAGATCGGCCGCCTGGCCGGCCTTCTGATGGTGGTGTTCCTGGCCGCCTACCTCGGCTATGCCTACCTGCAGAGCCGCGGCAAGGCCGTTGTCCTGGACGATGAGGTTCGGCACGAGGCCCTGGGAAGCGGCTTCACGGCCCTCCTGATTCTGGGCGGCCTCGCGACGCTCTTCGTCGGCGCTGAATCGCTGGTGCGCGGGGCGACGAACCTCGCCCGGGAATTCGGCATCTCGGAGGCCGTAATCGGGCTGACCGTGGTTGCCGTCGGCACCTCGCTGCCGGAGCTGGCCACGGGCGTGATGTCGGCGCTGCGCAAGCATTCCGACATCATGATCGGCAATATCGTCGGATCGAACATCTTCAACATCCTGTTCATCCTGGGCGTCACCTCGATCATCCAGCCGATCGCGGTCGCTCCCCGCTTCGGGAGCTTCGACGTGCCGGTAATGCTGGCGGTGACGCTTGGACTGGCCGCGCTGCTGCTGACGCATGTCGGCGTCCGCAGGCTCGTGGCCGGAGCGATGCTGGTGCTCTACGGCGTCTACACGGTCGTGCTGGTCCAGGTGTAGGCCGCAAAATTGCGGCTTGGCCCTTGCGTTTCCAGCCGTTGCGCGTATAAGCGCGCCTGTTCGAACACCCGGTCTTCTGGCTGGTGGCTGAACGGAGGGCAGGTCCGGGCAACCGGACTGCAGGGACCAAAAGGTTCCAGCCTCCCGTGTCTCCGCTCTCGACCGTCTCGATCAAACAACTTTTCTTGCCGGGCTTTGATGCCCATCAGGAGCAGTCGTTGAGGCTTAGCCGCCGAAGCCGGGTGACAGACTAAACGCAAGAAAAGGCAAAGCTTACATGGCTCTTTATGAACACGTATTCCTTGCCCGACAGGATATGTCCGCGCAGCAGGTCGATGCCCTCGTAGAACAGTACAAGGGTGTCCTCGAAGCGAATGGCGGCAAGGTCGGGCGCGTAGAAAACTGGGGCCTCAAGTCCCTCACCTACCGCATGAACAAGAACCGCAAGGCTCATTACGCACTGATGGACATCGACGCACCGGCAGCTGCCGTGCACGAGATGGAACGCCAGATGCGCATCAACGAAGACATCCTTCGCTACATGACGGTTTCCGTCGAGAAGCACGAAGAAGGTCCTTCCGCGATGATGCAGAAGCGCGATCGTGACGACCGTCCGCGTCGTGACGGCGACCGTCCGAGCTTCGGCGACCGCGATCGTGGTCCCCGTCCTGACCGTGGTCCCCGCGAAGATCGTGGCCCGCGCGAAGGTGGCTTCGAGCGCCGTCCGCGCGAAGACCGTGCGTAATAGAGCTTAAGGAGAAAACATCATGGCTGACATTTCCGCCGCTCCGGCACGCCGTCCGTTCCACCGCCGCCGCAAGACCTGCCCCTTCTCGGGCGCCAATGCACCGCGGATCGACTACAAGGACGTTCGTCTCCTGCAGCGCTACATTTCCGAGCGCGGCAAGATCGTACCGTCGCGCATCACGGCCGTTTCCCAGAAGAAGCAGCGCGAACTCGCCAAGGCGATCAAGCGCGCCCGCTTCCTCGGCCTGCTGCCCTACGTCGTAGCGTAAATCCGAACAGAGGCTCGCCGAGCATTCGGCGAGCCTCGTCCCTTCCGCGATGGGCGCGGATCGGATTGACCACAAATCCCATGTTGGGGATGGAAATGCCCGAAAGATCCGGGCGTGATCCCCTAACTGCTTTGCGCAGGACAGCGAGACCGTGAAGACATCGAACCAGACATTGCTGCCGATCGGCATTCTTGCCGGCGTTGTCGCTACCCTGCTTGTGCTGGTGGCGATGTCGCAGCCGGCGCTCGCCTCCGTTCTTTACGCCGCCTCCGCCCTTCCCATTCTGGTTGCCGGCCTCGGCTGGGGCAACCGCACCGCCGTGATGGCGATCGTCACCGCCGCAGTCCTTGGCGCGCTCATCGTGTCGCTGCCCTTTGCGCTGACCATGGCGATCTTCACCCTGATTCCCGCGGGCTGGCTGTCACACCTTGCCAATCTGGCGCGTCCGGCGTCCGAAGTCGGCGGACCGGATGACCTCCTGGCCTGGTACCCGCTCTCGGACATCCTTCTGCATCTCTGCGGCCTGGTGACGCTTGCCGTCATCGCGCTCGGCGTGGTGATCGGCTACGGGCCGGACCTGACCAACGAGATGGTCGACATGATGACCCAGGCCCTGCAGACGCAGGACCCGACGCTGATACCGGATCCGGCCGGCCTGGCGCAGACGAAGTCGATGTTCGTGCTGATGCTGCCGATGATCCAAGGCGGGCTGTGGGTCCTCCTGCTGTTTGCGGCCTATTACATCGCCACCCGCCTGGTCTCCCGCTCGGCGCGTGCCCTTCGCCCGCGCGAGGACATGCCGTCGGCGCTGCGGATGAACCGCTATGCGATCTTCGTCTTCCTTGCCGGCATCCTCGCCACCTTCCTCGGCGGCGTCCCGGCGATGATCGGCGCCACCGTCTGCGGCACCTTCGGCGCCGGCTTCCTGATGGCCGGCTTTGCCGGCCTGCACTACCGCAGCAAGGGCAAGGACTGGCGCCTGCCGGTACTGGTGCTTGCCTATCTCTCCTCGTTCATGCTCCTGCCGGCGCTCTTCATCCTCGTTCTCGGCATTGCCGACACGCGACGGACGATCGCGCTGACGCCGGGGCGAGACGCAGATCAAACCAACGAAACCAAGTAACTTCTCGAAAGGACACGTCCATGCATGTTATTCTTCTTGAACGGATCGCCCGGCTCGGCCAGATGGGCGAGACCGTAAAGGTCCGTGACGGCTACGCCCGTAACTTCCTTCTGCCCCAGGGCAAGGCACTGCGCTCCAACGAAGCCAACAAGAAGCGCTTCGATGCCGAGCGCGCGACGCTTGAAGCCCGCAACCTCGAGCGCAAGGGCGAAGCCGAGCAGGTTGCCGAAGCGCTGAAGGGCAAGATCTTCGTCATGGTCCGCTCGGCCGGCGAAACCGGCCAGCTCTACGGTTCGGTTGCTGCCCGCGACATCGTCGAAGCACTTGCTGCCGAAGGCTTCAACATCGGCCGCAACCAGGTCGACCTCAGCCAGCCGATCAAGGCCATTGGCCTGCACAAGGTCACGCTCCTGCTGCATGCGGAAGTCGAGATCGAGATCGAGATCAACGTGGCCCGTACGGCCGAAGAAGCTGCCCGCCAGGCACAGGGCGAGAGCCTGACCTCGGCTGACGCCATCTACGGCGTCGACGAAGATGCCCTTCGTCCGGAAGACTTCTTCGATCCGGACGCAGACCGCGACGAAGACGAAGAATAAGCCTTCGTCGACATCCAGACATGCAAAAGGCCCCCGGCGGTATCCGCCGGGGGCCTTTTGCATGAATGCGGATGGCAAAAGCGGGACAAGACGGGGAGGCTGTTGACACAGCGGCTGATCCTTCTCCATGGTGAAAAAAACAGGAGAAAGGGAACACCCATGAAATTCCACAAGAGTCTGATCGCCATGGTCGGCGTGCTCGCGGTCGGCGCCAGCGTCGCCTTCGCACAGTCGCCCGCCTTCTTCCGCATCGGCACCGGCGGCACCGCCGGCACCTACTACCCGATCGGCGGCCTGATCGCCAACGCGATCTCCGGCGCCGAGGGCAAGGGCGTCGAAGGCCTGGTCGCCACGGCGGTTGCCTCCAACGGCTCGGTCGCCAACATCAATGCCATCCAGGGCGGCTCGATGGAATCGGGCTTCACCCAGTCGGACGTCGCCTACTGGGCGCACACCGGCACCGGCCTCTACGAAGGCAAGGGCAAGGTCGAGGACCTGCGCCTCATCGCCACCCTCTATCCCGAGACCATCCATGTGGTCGCCCGCAAGGATGCCGGCATCAACTCGATCGCCGACCTGAAGGGCAAGCGCGTGTCGATCGACGAGCCTGGCTCGGGCACGATCGTCGACGCCCGCATCGTTCTCGGCGCCTTCGGCCTGACCGAAGACGACATCGAGGCGGAACACCTGAAGCCGGGTCCTGCCGGCGACATGCTGCGTGACGGCGCGCTCGACGCCTACTTCTTCGTCGGCGGCTATCCGACCGGCGCGGTCTCGGAACTGGCGACATCCGCAGGCATCTCGCTCGTGCCGATCAGCGGTCCGGAAGTGGACAAGCTGCTCGAGGAATACAGCTTCTTCTCCAAGGACACGGTTCCGGCCGAAACCTATTCGGGCGTTGCCGAAACCCCGACCATCTCGGTTGCCGCCCAGTGGGTGACGAGTGCCAAGCAGTCCGACGACCTGGTCTACAACATCACCAAGACGATGTGGGACGAGAACACGCGCAAGGAGCTCGACGCCGGCCACGCCAAGGGCAAGATGATCACGCTGCAGAATGCCACGACGAGCCTCGGCATTCCGCTGCATCCGGGCGCCGAGCGCTTCTACAAGGAAGTCGGCGCGCTGAAATAAGCGGCTGACGCCCACCCGGAAGAACAGCGGCGGTCCGCCAGAAGCAGGCCGCCGCTTTTTGTTGAGACAAGGCGATACAGGCAGAGGGACATCCATGGCCGACGGCGACAAGATCGCTCCGATGGAGCTGGACGAGGCAAAGGCGCGCGAGCTGGAAGAACAGTTCGATTCGGAAATCCGGTTCCGGCCGCTGGCGCCGATGGCCGCCCGCATCGTCGGCACCCTGCTCGTCGCCCTGTCGGTCTTCCACTATTATACCGCCGGCTTCGGCCTGCTGTCGGAAATGCTCCACCGCGGCATCCATCTGTCCTTCGTGCTCGGGCTGATCTTCCTGGTCTTCCCCTTTTCCAAGACGGGATACAGCGAGCCGGCACGCGCAAGCCTGATCCGCCCGCTCGGCATCTCGCTGTTCGACTGGGCGCTGGCGATCGGTGCCGTCGTGGCGGTCATGCATGTGCCCTTCATCCCCCTCGATGATCTCGCCTTCCGGGTCGGCAATCCGACGACGACGGACGTGGTGCTCGGCGGCATTCTCGTCCTCGTCCTCCTGGAGGCGACGCGCCGCTCCGTCGGCTGGCCTTTGCCGATCATCGCCATCTGCTTCATGACCTATTCCATCTACGGGCCGTCGATGCCGGGCATCCTCGTGCATCCGGGTGCGTCCTTCTCGCAGCTGATCAACCACCTCTACCTGACGAGCCAGGGCATCTACGGCATCGCGCTCGGCGTCGTGGCGACCTATGTCTTCCACTTCGTGCTGTTTGGCGTGTTTGCGACCCGCATCGGGCTTGGCCAGCTCTTCCTCGACTGCGCCGCCTGGGTTGCCGGTCGCTATGCCGGCGGTCCGGCAAAGGTGTCGATCTTCGGTTCGGCGCTGTTCGGCATGATCTCCGGTTCGTCCGTCGCCAACACGGTGACGGTCGGATCGCTGACGATTCCGGCGATGATCCGCATGGGCTACTCGCGCCCCTTCGCGGGGGCCGTCGAGGCCGCATCGTCGACCGGCGGGCAGATCACGCCGCCGATCATGGGGGCGGCTGCCTTCCTGATGATCGAATTCCTCAACCTGCCCTATACGACCATCATCATCGCGGCGATCGTGCCGGCCTTCATGCATTTCTTCGGCGTGCTGGTGCAGGTCCACTTCGAGGCCAAGCGCACCGGCATGCGCGGCATGACCAAGGAGGAAATGCCGGACCTCAAGGAAGCCTTCAAGCGTGACTGGCCGACCGTCATCCCGCTCGTCGTGCTCGTCGGCATCCTGCTTTCCGGCTACACGCCCTATCTCGCCGCCTTCTGGGGCATCACGCTCTGCGTGCTCGTCGGCCTCTTCAACCCGCGCAGGCGCATGTCGCCCGCAGAGATGTTCGACAGCCTGCGCGACGGCGCGAAATATGCGCTGGCCGTCGGTGCGGCGGCCGCAACCGTCGGCATCGTCGTCGGCGTGGTGACGCTGACCGGCGTCGGCTTCAAGATCTCCTATATCGTCACGACGACGGCCGCCGAGATCGCCGCCTTCATCGGCACCTTCATGCCGGCAGCCTGGTTCGGGCCGCAGGCGCTGACGCTCCTCTTCACGCTGATCATGACCGGCATCGTCTGCATCCTGATGGGCTGCGGCATCCCGACGACCGCCAACTACATCATCATGGCGACCATCGCCGCGCCGACCCTCGGCATGCTGGGCGTCGAGCCGATCGTGGCGCATTTCTTCGTCTTCTATTACGGGGTGCTGGCCGACATCACGCCGCCCGTGGCGCTCGCGGCCTATGCGGCAGCCGGCATGGCGGGGGCCGATCCGTTCAAGACCGGCAACACCGCCTTCCGCCTCGGGCTCGGCAAGATCCTGGTGCCCTTCGTCTTCGTCTTCTCCCCGTCCCTGCTGCTGGTGACGGCGGACTTCACCTGGAGCAATTTCTTCATCGCCTTCATCGGCTGCACGCTCGGCATCACCTTCCTCGGGGCCGCCCTTTCCGGCTTCATGCTGGTCAGAACCGCCGCGTGGGAGAAACCGCTGCTGATCCTGTCGGCCATCCTGCTCGTCGTGCCGGAGCTCACCTCGTCGCTGATCGGTTTCGCGCTGGTCCTGCCGGTGCTCTACCGGCAGTTTTCCGGCTACCGGGCCACGCCTGCGGCCTTGTAGGCAGACGCGGCAGAGGCTATTCTTGTTCGACCGTGGCAGGCTTCGGCCCTTTTGCCACGGTCAACACATCTCGTTTGTTTCAGCGCGTTTTTTATCCACAGGCTCAAGTCAGGCTGTGGAGATCGCCGGTTTCGCAAGATTCTCGCGTCGTCTCCCCCATGGCTGCCTCAGAGTGCGGTAGGATGGCGCTGAAGCACGACAGACTCGATTGGACGACATGCAGGACGTAGCACGCAAGCTGACGGCACTCAGCAACAAGGACGCCGAACCGCACTACCGCGAGGCCCCGAACAATATCGAGGCGGAGCAAGCGCTGCTCGGCGCCATCCTCGTCAACAACGACGCCTATTACCGGGTTTCGGACTTCCTGAAGCCGCCGCATCTGCACGAGCCGCTGCACCGCCGGATCTTCGAGGTGGCCGGCGACATCATCCGCATGGGCAAGACGGCCAATCCCGTCACCATGAAGACCTTCCTGCCGGCGGAAGAGCGTGTCGGCGACCTGACGGTCGCGCAGTATCTGGCGCGTCTGGCCGCCGAAGCCGTGTCGATCATCAACGCGGAAGACTATGGCCGGGCGATCTACGACCTGGCGCTGCGCCGGGCGCTGATCACGATCGGCGAGGACATGGTCAACATCGCCTATGACGCGCCGCTCGACATGCCGCCGCAGACGCAGATCGAGGACACCGAACGCCGTCTCTTCGAACTGGCCGAGACCGGTCGCTACGACGGCGGCTTCCAGTCGTTCAACGACGCGGTGGCGCTCGCGATCGACATGGCCGGTGCCGCCTTCGAGCGCGACGGGCAGCTGTCGGGCATTTCCACCGGCATCGTCTCTCTCGATGCGAAGATGGGCGGGTTGCAGCGGTCCGACTTGATCGTGCTTGCCGGACGCCCGGGCATGGGCAAGACCTCGCTGGCGACCAACATCGCCTACAATATCGCCGCCGCCTATGAGCCGGAGGTGCAGCCGGACGGCTCCTACAAGGCCCGGAACGGCGGCGTCGTCGGCTTCTACTCGCTCGAAATGTCGTCCGAGCAGCTCGCCACCCGTATCATCTCCGAGCAGACCGAAGTCTCCTCCTCCAAGATCCGCCGCGGCGACATCACCGAGGCCGACTTCGAGAAGCTCGTGGCCTGCAGCCAGATGATGCAGAAGGTGCCGCTGTTCATCGACCAGACCGGTGGCATCTCGATTGCCCAGCTCTCGGCCCGTGCCCGGCGCCTGAAGCGCCAGCGCGGCCTCGATTGCCTGGTGGTCGACTATATCCAGCTGATGACGGGGTCGGGGAAATCCGGCGAGAACCGCGTGCAGGAAATCACCCAGATCACCACCGGCCTGAAGGCGCTCGGCAAGGAACTGAACGTTCCCATCGTTGCCCTGTCGCAGCTGTCGCGTCAGGTGGAAAGCCGCGAGGACAAGCGCCCGCAGCTCTCCGACCTTCGCGAATCGGGCTCGATCGAGCAGGACGCCGACGTGGTGCTCTTCGTGTTCCGCGAGGAATACTACGTGAAGAACATGGAGCCCCGCGACATTTCCGATCCGAAGTATCCCGAGTGGGAACAGCTCTTCGAGAAGGTCAAGGGCACGGCCGACGTGATCATCGCCAAGCAGCGTCACGGACCGACCGGCACCGTCAAGCTCGCCTTCCAGTCGGAGTTCACCCGGTTCACCGACCTCGCCGAGTCGAGCTTCATCCAGTACGAAGAGCACTGAGCTTTCTTCGGAAGGCTTGACGACGCCCTGCCCCTCCGCACCAGACGACGGATTTTGCATCTCCATGACCGACCACGACGAATTCCCCGACCTGATCGACGATTTCGACATCGCCCCGGTGCGGCTGACGGTCGACCTGCAGGCGCTGGCGGACAACTGGCGGGACATGGGGCAGCGTTCCGGATCTGCGCGGGCGGCAGCCGTTGTCAAGGCGGATGCCTACGGACTGGGGCTCGAGGACTGCGGCTCGACGCTCTATGAAGCCGGGGCGCGGGATTTCTTCGTGGCCGTTGCGCAGGAAGGCGCGACGCTTCGGGCCTATGCGCCCGACGCGCGCATCTTCGTGCTGTCCGGCATCTGGCCGGGGCAGGAGCGGATCTTCTTCGAGAACGACCTCGTGCCGGTGCTTGCCTCCGAAGAACAGCTCGCCTTCTGGATGGCAGTGATCGCCGAACATGGCGACTATCCGTGTGCGCTGCAGGTCGATACCGGGTTCAACCGGCTTGGGCTGGCGCTCGAGGAAGCGCTGGCGCTGGCAGAGGACGTGTCGCGACCGGCGAGCTTCTCGCCCGTTCTCATCCTCTCGCATCTGCACAGCGGCGACACGCCCTCCTCCCCGACCAACAGGGCGCAGCTTGAATCCTTCCGGCAGGTTAGCGCCGCTTTCGAAGGCATTGAATCAAGCCTTTCCGCCTCCGCCGGAATCTTCCTCGGGCCAGACTATCACTTCGACCTGACGCGCCCCGGCATCGCCCTCTACGGCGGCGAATCCGTTTCGGGCATGGCACCGCTGCGGCCGGTCGCTACAGCCGAGGCACGGATCATCCAGATCCGCGACGCAGGCATCGGTGAGACGGTCAGCTACGGCGCGACCCATCGGCTGACGCGCCAGAGCCGGCTGGCGGTCGCTTCGATCGGCTATGCCGACGGCTACCTGCGGTCGCTCTCGGGCTCCGGCATTCCGCTTCGGGCGGACGGCAGTCCGGGTGCCTTCGGCTTCGTGGCGGGCCAAAGTGTTCCCGTGATCGGGCGCATCACCATGGACCTGACGATCTTCGACGTGACGGACCTGCCCGAAGGCGCAGTCCGGCCCGGCGACTACATCGAGCTGTTCGGCGAAAACATCGCGCTCGACGATGCCGCCCGCGCTGGCGGGACGATCGGCTACGAACTGCTCACCAGCCTCGGCCTGCGCCACGAGCGGCGGTATCTGCAGGCGGAGTAATCCGCCTCCCTCTTGCCATCGCCGCCATGGCCGATTAAGTGGAGACGTTCCGCTTTCGTTCTCATGCGGACATCAGACCGAGGCGGCGACTGAACCATGGCAAAAGCAAAGACCCAATTCATCTGCCAGAACTGCGGCACGGTCCACAGTCGCTGGGCCGGCAAATGCGACGGCTGCGGCGAGTGGAACACCATCGTCGAGGAAGATCCGATGGGCGGCATCGGCGGCGGGCCCGGCAAGGTGCCGAAGAAGGGGCGCGCCGTCACACTGACCACACTGTCTGGCGAAATAGAAGAAGCGCCCCGCATCCACACCGGCATCTCCGAGCTCGACCGGGCAACCGGCGGCGGCTTCGTGCGCGGCTCGGCGGTGCTGATCGGCGGCGACCCGGGGATCGGCAAGTCCACCCTGCTGATGCAGGCGGCGGCAGCGCTGTCGCGGCGTGGCCACCGGATCATCTATGTCTCGGGCGAAGAAGCCGTGGCACAGGTACGGCTGCGGGCGCAGCGGCTCGACGCCGCCGACACCGAGGTGCTACTGGCTGCGGAAACCAACGTCGAGGACATTCTCGCCACGATCTCCGAGGGCAAGCGGCCCGACCTGGTGATCATCGATTCGATCCAGACGCTGTGGAGCGACACGGCGGATTCGGCGCCCGGCACCGTGACCCAGGTCAGGACCGGCGTGCAGGCGATGATCCGGTTTGCCAAGCAGACGGGTGCCGCCATGGTGCTCGTCGGCCATGTGACGAAGGAAGGGCAGATCGCGGGTCCGCGCGTCGTGGAGCACATGGTCGACGCGGTGCTCTACTTCGAGGGCGACCGCGGCCACCAGTACCGCATCCTGCGCACCGTCAAGAACCGCTTCGGTCCCACCGACGAGATCGGTGTCTTCGAGATGTCGGACAAGGGACTGCGTGAGGTTACCAATCCCTCCGAGCTCTTCCTCGGCGAACGCAACGCCAAATCGCCCGGCGCGGCCGTCTTTGCCGGCATGGAAGGGACGCGACCGGTGCTGGTGGAGGTTCAGGCGCTCGTGGCACCCACCTCGCTCGGCACGCCGCGACGGGCGGTGGTCGGCTGGGATTCGTCCCGGCTGTCGATGATTCTTGCCGTCCTCGAGGCCCATTGCGGCGTCCGGTTCGGCCAGCATGACGTCTATCTCAACGTCGCCGGCGGGTACCGCATCTCCGAACCGGCCGCAGATCTTGCCGTTGCGTCGGCACTGGTCTCATCGCTTGCCGGGGCTCCTCTGCCTGCCGATTTCGTCTACTTCGGCGAGATCAGCCTGTCGGGTGCCGTGCGGCCGGTGTCGCAGACGCCGCAGCGGCTGAAGGAGGCGGAAAAGCTCGGTTTTGCCGGCGCCATGCTGCCGGCCAGTTCGGCGGAGCTGCCGAAATCCGGCAGCCGCTGGACCGAAATCGAGGACCTGCCGGACCTCGTCAGCCGTATCGCCGGCTCGGCATCGAAGCTTGCAAGGCCGCAGGAAGAGGATTGATCTTCCGTTACCCGATGCGCTGTTGTAAGAGACTGCCGGAATGCCAAGGGCCGTGAGAGCGCGGCCAAGTCCTGGAGTACGTCCTACATGCCCATCACGATCTTCGACGGTATCCTCATCGGCGTCACGCTGTTTTCAGCGGTGCTTGCCATGGTGCGCGGGTTTTCGCGCGAGGTCCTGTCGATCGCCAGCTGGGTGGGTTCGGTTGCCGCTGCCTACTACCTCTACCCGCTGCTGGTGCCCTATGCGCAGAGCTATACGACCGACGACCGCATCGCGATCGCGGCTTCGGCCGGGATCATCTTCATCCTGGCGCTGATCCTGATCTCGTTCATCACCTCGCGGATTGCCGATTTCATCATCGACAGCCGTATCGGCGCGCTCGACCGCACGCTCGGCTTCCTGTTCGGTGCCGCCCGCGGCATCCTGCTGCTGGTCGTTGCGGTCGCCTTCTGGAACTGGCTGGTGGACGTGCGTTCGCAGCCGGACTGGGTGCGGGACGCCAAGTCCAAGCCTTTCCTCGACACGCTGGTCGGCCGCCTCGAAGCCGTGCTGCCGGAAGACATCGAGCCGCAGATCCGCGCGCGCATCACCGGCCAGGAGACGGCACCTGTGGATGGCGCACCGGCCACCGGCCAGCCTCCGGCAGAAAGCGCTCCCGCCGAAGATGCCCCTGCGCCAAACAATTGACGATTTGTTGCGGTTGATGCGCGGTCACGCATCACCATTTGTGCTATTATTCGAGAAGTCACAGGAACGGGCTGGCAGCGTGACATGATCCACGCCGGCCAGTTCTTTCATTTTCCGAAAGGCAAGGTCCCGCAGATGAACGAGCCGGTTTCGCAGTCGATCGCCGACGAACTTGATGGTGACACGCTTCACGAGGAGTGCGGGGTGTTCGGCATCCTCGGTCATCCCGATGCAGCGGCACTGACGGCACTGGGCCTGCACGCCCTGCAGCACCGCGGCCAGGAGGCCGCCGGCATCGTCTCCTTCGACGGCACACGCTTCCATTCGGAGCGGCGCATGGGCCTGGTCGGCGACCATTACACCGATCCGGTGACGCTGGCGAAACTGCCCGGCACCATTTCCATCGGCCATGTCCGCTATTCGACCACCGGCGAAGTGGCACTGCGCAACGTTCAGCCACTGTTTGCGGAACTGGAAGTGGGCGGCATCGCCATTGCCCACAACGGCAATTTCACCAATGGGCTGACGCTGCGGCGCCAGCTGATCGCCGGTGGCGCCATCTGCCAGTCGACGTCCGACACCGAAGTGGTGCTGCATCTCATCGCCCGGTCCCGCTACACCTCGACGGCCGACCGCTTCATTGACGCGATCCGCCAGATGGAAGGCGGCTACTCGATGGTCGCCATCACCCGCACCAAGCTGATCGCCGCCCGCGATCCCACCGGCATCCGGCCGCTCGTGATGGGCGAGCTCGACGGCAAGCCGATCTTCTGCTCCGAGACCTGCGCCCTCGACATCATCGGCGCGAAATACGTGCGCGACGTGGAGAATGGCGAAGTCATCATCTGCGAAATCCAGGCAGACGGCTCGGTCACCATCGACGCGCGCAAGGCCGGCAACACGCAGCCCGAGCGCCTCTGCCTGTTCGAATACGTCTACTTCGCCCGTCCCGATTCCGTTGTCGGCGGCCGCAGCGTCTATGTCGCGCGCAAGAACATGGGCATCAATCTCGCCCACGAAGCACCCGTCGATGCGGATGTGGTCGTCCCGGTTCCCGACGGCGGCACCCCGGCGGCGCTCGGCTATGCTCAAGCGAGCGGCATCCCCTTCGAATACGGCATCATCCGCAACCATTATGTCGGCCGCACCTTCATCGAGCCGACCCAGCAGATCCGCGCCTTCGGCGTGAAGCTGAAGCATTCCGCCAACCGGGCGATGATCGAGGGCAAGCGCGTCATTCTCGTCGACGATTCGATCGTCCGTGGCACGACCTCGCTGAAGATCGTGCAGATGATCCGCGAGGCGGGCGCCAAGGAAGTGCATCTGCGCGTTGCCAGCCCGATGATCTACTATCCGGACTTCTACGGCATCGACACGCCGGACGCCGACAAGCTGCTCGCCAACCAATACGACAGCCTGGAGGCGATGTGCGCCTATATCGGTGCCGATTCGCTGGCGTTCCTGTCGATCAACGGCCTTTATCAGGCGGTCGGCGGCGAGGATCGCAACCCCGCCCGGCCACAGTTTACCGACCATTATTTCACCGGCGACTATCCGACACGACTCCTCGACAAGAGCGGCGAATCCATGGGCAACAAGATCTCCATGCTCGCCAGCAACGGCTGACCGGCGACAAAAAGCACGGTTTCCATCCCGGCTGAAAGGCTCTAGAAGGTCGCGGCGACGCGGCCTTCTTCCGTGTCGGAAGGCACGACGGAGCGGGCAGATGGACATCAATCTCAAGGACAGGATCGCGCTGGTCACCGGCGCATCGCGCGGTATCGGCTATTTCACGGCGCTGGAGCTGGCCAAGGCCGGCGCCCATGTGATCGCCTGCGCACGCACGGTCGGCGGGCTCGAGGATCTCGACGACGCCATCCAGGCGGCGGGCGGTTCGGCAACGCTGGTGCCCTTCGACCTGACCGACATGACTGCGATCGACCGTCTCGGCGCCTCCATCCACGAGCGCTGGGGCAAGCTCGACATCCTGGTCGCCAATGCCGGCATCCTCGGCGTCATCTCTCCGGTTGGCCATATCGAGGCGAAGGTCTTCGAGAAGGTCATGCTGACCAATGTCACCGCCACCTGGCGGCTGATCCGCTCGGTCGAGCCGCTGCTTCTGAAGTCCGACGCCGGCCGCGCCCTGATCCTCTCCTCCGGCGCCGCCCACAAGTGCCGGCCGTTCTGGGGCGCCTATTCCGCCTCGAAGGCAGCCGTCGAGGCGCTCGCCCGCACCTGGGCGGCCGAGCAGCAGCGCAAGCCGTTGCGCGTCAACGCCATCGATCCCGGCGCCACCCGTACCGCCATGCGCGCCCAGGCGATGCCGGGCGAAGACCCGACGACGCTGCCGCAGCCTTCCGAGGTGGCGAAAGCCATCCTGCACCTGGCGTCCCCGCAGATGCAGGAGACGGGCCGGCTGTTCGTCGTGCGCGACAACAAGTTCGTCGATTACCGGATGCCGGAATAAGGCATCACCGCAAGCCCGCGGGCACCTCCTGCGGGCTTGACCGGCTGCCTCAGCCGCGCCATAACTTGCCGCATGAAAACGGCGATTTCCATCTGCGGGATCATTATTCGCTAGCGCATCCGCTGGCCTGGCCGTTCTCGTCTTTCGAAAATCCTTGAAGACAAACGTCCCGGCCCCGCCGGCCGCTGGCTTTGGGAGAATTTTCGGATGAGCACCACGCTCAAGCTCTACAATACGCTGACCCGCGAGAAGGCCGAGTTCGAGCCCATCGACCCTGAGAACGTGCGCCTCTATGTCTGCGGCCCGACGGTCTACGACTATGCCCATATCGGCAACGCCCGGCCGGTCATCGTCTTTGACGTGCTCTACCGGTTGCTGCGCCACATCCATGGCGCCGAGCACGTCACCTATGTCCGCAACATCACCGACGTCGACGACAAGATCAACGCGCGTGCGCTGCGCGACTTCGGCACCGGGATCGCCGATGGTTCGATGTCGCTGAACGAGGCGATCCGGGCGGTGACCGGCAAGACGGAGAGCCAGTTCCATGAGGACGTCGCCGCGCTCGGCTGCCTGACGCCGACCGTCGAGCCGCGCGCGACCGACAACATCGACCAGATGGCCGTGATCATCCAGCGCCTGCTCGACCAGGGACACGCCTATGTGGCGGAGGGTTCGGAGGGGCGCGAGGTCCTGTTTTCCACCGCCTCCATGGCGGATTACGGCATGTTGTCAAAGCGCAAGCTGGAAGACCAGCAGGCGGGCGCCCGGGTTGCCGTGGAAGGCCACAAGATGAACCCGGCCGATTTCGTGCTGTGGAAGCAGTCTGCCGACACCGAGCCCGGCTGGCCGGCGCGCTTCACCTTCGAGGGCGAGAACATCGCCATCTACGGCCGCCCCGGCTGGCACATCGAATGCTCGGCCATGGCCGACCGCTATCTCTGGGAAGAGATCAAGGACCGGCTGTCGCCGAAGGGCAAGGCCCGGCCGCACCAGTTCGACATCCACGGCGGCGGGCTCGACCTGATCTTCCCGCACCACGAGAACGAGATCGCCCAGTCCTGCTGCGCCTTCGACACCGACCACATGGCGAGCGTCTGGATGCACAACGGCTTCCTGCAGATCGAGGGCCGCAAGATGTCGAAGTCGGAGGGCAATTTCTTCACCATTCACGACCTGCTGCATACGGAGACCTTCGGCCACCGTAAGTGGCCGGGCGAAGTGCTGCGGCTGGCGATGCTGATGACGCACTACCGCGAGCCGATCGATTTTTCGGTGAAGCGGCTGGAGGAGGCCGAGCGGCTGATCGCCAAATGGCCGGCGATCGAGGCTGTCGCGGGTGAACCCGATCCCGCCGTCATCGCGGCCCTTTCCGACGACCTGAACACCGTGGCGGCGGTGCAGGCGCTGCATGCGCTTGCCCAGGCGGCCAATGCCGATCCGGGAAAGCTAGCTACCTTCGCCGCCAGCGCCACCCTCCTCGGCATCCTGCCGAAGAAGGCGGAAGTGGAGGGCGCCGTTGCATCGGCGGTCGATGCGCTCGTGCAGATGCGACTCGAAATGCTGAAGGCAAAGAACTTCGCCGAGGCCGACAAGATCCGCAACGATCTTGCGGCCAAGGGCATCCAGCTAAAGGACGGCAAGGATCCGGCCACCGGCGAGCGGGTCACGGCCTGGGAGGTCAAGCGGTAGGATGATGCAGGCTGCGGCGTGGCATACCCCCCTCTGCCCTGCCGGGCATCTCCCCCACAAGGGGGGAGATCGACCTGTGGCACGCTTCCTGCGATACGGCGGGCGTAGCCAGAAGGGGCGCGCGGCGGTTATCGCATTGCAGCCTCCGCACCGCTCTCGGCCGACGACAGCAGCAGCATCGGCAGCGGTGCCGCTAACGGCATCGGCAGAAGCAGCGGCAACAGTAGTGGCAACAGTAGTGGTAGCGGTAGCGGCAATTTCCACTCTGGATGAAGCCCGGCGAGCCGGCTACTCTCCGATCTCCCCCCTTGTGGGGGAGATGCCCGGCAGGGCAGAGGGGGGTGGCCTCGGTAAGCTCCCCACGCCAGAGGAGCATGCCATGCCACATGCCCCGGTTCCTCCAGTAAGACGCGCCAATGCGAAACGCATGCGCAAGACCATGACCGACGCGGAGCTGAAGCTCTGGAATGCCATTCGCGCGCACCGGCTGATAGGCCTCGGCTTTCGCCGGCAGGTCCCGATCGCCGGTTACATCGTCGACTTTGCCTGCCCGACCCACAAGCTGATCGTCGAGGTCGACGGCACGCAGCACGGGCATGACGACGCGCTGCGCTACGATGCCGCCCGGACATTGCGTCTGGAGCGGGACGGCTGGACGATACTGCGGTTCTGGAACGACGAGGTGCAGAAGGACATCGACAATGTCTGCCTGCACATCCTGAAAGTCCTGGGGGAAGCCTAGAATGAGCGAGATCCATACCGGCGGGTGCCAGTGCGGCGCCATTCGCTTCCGCATCACAGGCGTGCTGGAGGACAGTTCGATCTGTCACTGCCGGATGTGCCAGAAGGCCTTCGGCGCCTATTATGCGCCGCTGGTCAATACGCGGGGCGCAGAGCTCGTCTGGACGCGCGGGGCACCCAAACATTTCCAGTCGTCGAACCATGTCCGGCGCGGTTTCTGCGAGAATTGCGGCACGCCGCTGACCTATGAGGCGGCGGATGGTGTGGCGATCGCCGCCGGGGCCTTCGATGATCCGGGACGCGTGCCGCCGCGCATCCAGTTCGGGGTGGAGGGCAAGCTGCCCTTCGTCGATCGCTTGCACGCGCTGCCGGCGCGCGACACCATGGACGATATCGCGGCGGCGCCATTTCTGGCAGACATCATCTCCTACCAGCATCCCGACCATGAAACCGACAACTGGGACACCGACAGCTGGCCGAAGGAGTAGGACGATGACGCAGGACCCGAACCTGAAGATGCCGAAGTGGCTGCTCTACGGGCTGATCACCAAGGGGCTCGTCGTCGTGCTGATCACCGCTGCCGTTCTGGCTTACGCATTCCTGGGCTGAGGAGAGACGACTTGGAGGAGATTTTCACCGGGGGATGCCAGTGCGGCGCCGTGCGGTTCAGGGCGGAGAAGCTCGGCCGGCCGTCGATCTGCCATTGCCGCATGTGCCAGAAGGCCTTCGGCGGCTTGTTCGGTGCGCTGGTGACGGCCGATCAGGCGCATCTGACCTGGACCCGCGGCCAGCCGAGCCTGTTCCGGTCCTCGGCCAAGGTGAAGCGCGGTTTCTGCGCCAAATGCGGCACGCCGCTGACCTACCACCATCCCGGCGGCGTTGAGCTTGCCATCGGCGCCTTCGACCAGCCGGAACGGCTGGAGCCGCAGGTGCAGGTCAACCACGACAAGCGGCTGCCGTGGATCGACCATCTGTTTACGAAACCCGCCGTCAGCACACCGGAGATGGAGGCGCATTTCGCCTCCGTCGTCTCCTATCAACATCCCGATCACGACACGGCCGCCTGGCCGCCGGAGGACGACAACGATGACCCATGACCTGCGTGGCTTCTATCCCGAGATCGAACCCTATGAGAGTGGTCATCTCGACGTCGGCGACGGCCACCGGGTCTATTGGGAGCGCGTCGGCACGAAGGGCGCCAAGCCCGCCGTCTTCGTCCATGGCGGTCCCGGCGGCGGCTTTGGGCCTGGCAACCGCCGGCTGTTCGATCCGGCACTCTACGACGTGCTGCTGTTCGACCAGCGTGGCTGCGGCAAGTCCACGCCCTATGCCTCGCTGGAGGCCAATACCACCTGGCACCTCGTCGCCGACATGGAGAAGCTGCGGGAGATGATGGGGGTCGAGACCTGGCAGGTGTTCGGCGGCTCCTGGGGATCGACGCTGGCGCTCGCTTATGCGCAGACGCATCCGCAGCGCGTCTCGGAACTGGTGCTGCGCGGCATCTATACGCTGACGCGGGCAGAGCTGCTCTGGTACTACCAGTTCGGCGTCTCGGAGATGTTTCCCGACAAGTGGGAGCGCTTCATCGCGCCCATTCCGGAGGCCGAGCGCGGCGACCTGATGGCGGCCTACCGCAAATATCTGACGGGTGACGACGAGGCGAAGAAGCGCGAATGCGCGGTGGCCTGGAGCACCTGGGAGGGCGAGACGATCACGCTCCTGCCCAACCCCGATTATTCTGCGCATTTCCATGACCCCGACTATGCGCTCGCCTTTGCTCGCATCGAGAACCACTATTTCGTTCATGCCGGCTGGCTCGAGGAAGGACAGCTGCTGCGCGATGCGCACAAGCTGAAGGACATTCCGGGCGTCATCATCCATGGCCGCTACGACATGCCCTGCCCGCTCAAATACGCCTGGCAGCTGCACAAGGCCTGGCCGAAGGCGGACTTCCATATCATCGAAGGTGCCGGCCACGCCTATCTGGAGCCCGGCATCCTCGACCAGCTGATCCGGGCGACCGACCGCTTTGCGGGAAAGGCCGCGGACCGATGACACGCGAACGCCTGTACCTCTTCGATACGACACTGCGCGACGGACAGCAGACGCCGGGCGTCGACTTTTCGGTCGAGGACAAGATCGCCATCTCCGGCATGCTGGACGGTTTCGGCTTCGACTATGTCGAGGGCGGATACCCGGGGGCCAATCCGACCGATACGGCCTTCTTCGCCGAGAAGCGCACCAACAAGGCCGCCTTCGTCGCCTTCGGCATGACCAAGCGCGCCGGCATCTCGGCCTCCAACGATCCGGGGCTCGTCACACTCCTGCAGGCAAAAAGCGATGCGATCTGCTTCGTCGCGAAAAGCTGGGACTATCACGTCGAGGTGGCGCTCGGCTGCACCAACGAGGAGAACCTCCAGTCCATCCGCGAGAGCGTCGAGGCCGCGCGCGCCGCGGGCAAGGAGGCGCTGGTCGACTGCGAGCATTTCTTCGACGGCTACAAGGCCAATCCCACTTACGCGCTCGCCTGCGCGCGAACCGCACATGCGGCCGGCGCACGCTGGATCGTGCTCTGCGACACGAACGGCGGCACGCAGCCGGCGGAGATCCGCGACATCGTCGGTGCGGTGATTGCGGCCGGCATTCCCGGCACGGCCCTCGGCATCCACGCCCATGACGACACGGGCCAGGCGGTCGCCAATTCGCTGAGCGCCGTCGAGGCGGGCTGTCGCCAGATCCAGGGCACGCTGAACGGCATCGGCGAGCGCTGCGGCAACGCCAACCTGGTGACGCTGATCGCGACGCTGTCGCTCAAGGAGGCCTATGCCAGCCGCTTCGAGACCGGCATAGACGCGGAGGGGCTGGGCGGGCTGACCTCGCTCTCGCATGCCTTCGACGAACTGTTGAACCGCTCGCCAAACCACCAGGCGCCCTATGTGGGCGCATCGGCCTTCGCCACGAAGGCCGGCATCCATGCCTCGGCGCTCCTGAAGGACCCGCGGACCTACGAGCACGTTCCGCCGGAAAGCGTCGGCAATTTCCGCAAGGTGATGGTCTCCGACCAGGGCGGCAAGTCGAACTTCATCAACGCCCTGAAGCGGCGCGGCATCACGGTTGCCAAGGACGATCCGAAGCTCGACCGGCTGATCTCCATCGTCAAGGACCGCGAGTCGACCGGCTATGCCTACGAGGGCGCTGATGCGAGCTTCGAGCTTCTGGCGCATCGCACGCTCGGCACCATTCCGGACTTCTTCACCGTCGACAGCTTCCGGGTGATGGTCGAGCGCCGCTTCGATTCCAACGGCCGCATCAAGACGGTTTCGGAAGCGGTGGTGAAGCTCGACGTCGATGGCGAGCAGGTGATGTCGGTGGCGGAGGGCGACGGCCCGGTCAACGCGCTCGATCTCGCACTGCGCAAGGACCTCGGCAAGTATCAGGCGGAGATTGCCGACCTGGTGCTGGCCGACTTCAAGGTGCGCATCCTGAACGGCGGCACCGCCGCGATCACCCGGGTGCTGATCGAATCGAGCGACGGCGACGGCAGCCGCTGGTGGACCGTCGGCGTCTCGGAAAACATCATCGATGCCTCGTTCCAGGCGCTGATCGATTCGATCGTCTACAAGCTGATGAAGAACCGGGATCTCGCGGGCCGGATGGCGGCGGAGTAGTCACAGCTCCGCCTTCGACAGCCCCCAGTCCGGCTCGGAATACCATTCCTGCTCCCCGTCCTGCGCCTCTCGGCGCCAGCGAAGCTGCCGGACCTCACGGGCGATCCGCCGCCGGAATGCCGCCTCCAGACCCTTGTGGCGACCGGGCGGCGGTGGCTCCTGCCCTTCCGCCCAGATGAAGGAGACCGGCTGCAGGAAGCGGGCGCCGAAGCCGCTGTCCCGCCGGTCGACAAGCAGGAAGCCCGCCATCCGCGAGGCGCCAAGCGGTTTGCCGGCATCATCCAGAGCCGGGACACCCAGAGGGAAGAGGAGCCGCCCGCCCGGCGCCAGATTATCGATCCAGGCGGCCGGCGGATGATCCAGGGCGAAGTTGGCGTAGATCACGTCCACTACATGATCGGGGAGCAGCGTCGCGTCGCCCTCCACCACCTCGACATTGGCATGGTCGCGGAGATTTTCGCGGGCTCGCGCGGCAAGCGTCGGGTCATACTCGACGGCCAGCACATGGCCCGTCGGGCCGACGAGCTCCGCAATGATCGCGCTGTAGTAGCCCGTGCCGGCACCGAGGTGGGCCACGCGCTCGCCGGGACGGATCGCCAGCTGGTTCAGGGCCGAGGCATGCAGCGAGGGAACGCCGTTGTTGACGTGGCGGGTGCGGTCGAGCGCCACCAGCATGTCCTGGTAGAGGACCATGGGATCGTCGGAGGCGAGCTCCCGGTAGCGCGAGAAATCATTGTAGAACCAAGGCGGAGGCCCGAGATAATCTTCTCGTGCGACCCTGGCGAAGGCGGCCAGAAGGGCAGGATCGTCGGTGACGCCGGCCTTCGCCAGGACATGCCGGGCGAACAATTGTCGATGGATCGGCTGCTCTTCGAAGCTCATCCTGCCCCCAACACGATCGATGCTTTTGTCTCCGGATGAATTCATGACCGCGATCAACGCTTCACGCAAATGAATTGGTTCACCGTCCGGCATGGGAGTAGATCGGGCGATAATCAGAACAAACGATTGGAAACACCCGATGGCCACCAGTGACGCGCCCGTTCCGGCGAAGAACGAGGATTCGCCGCGCGGCTTCGCCTTCGCCCTGACGGCCTATTTTCTTTGGGGCTTCCTGCCGATCTACATGAAGGCAGTCTCCCACATGTCGCCCTTCGAGGTGCTGGCGCACCGCGTCGTCTGGTCGGTGCCGATCGCCGGACTGGTGCTCTTTCTCCTGCGCCGGACCCAGGACCTGAAGGTCGCCTTCCGGTCGCCGCGCATCCTCATGATGGCCGGCCTCACGGCGGCGCTGATCACGGTGAACTGGGGGATCTACGTCTGGGCGATTTCCGTCGATCGCGCCCTTGATACGGCGCTCGGCTATTTCATCAATCCGCTTTTCAGCATCTTCCTCGCCGCGGTGCTGCTCAAGGAGCGCCTGCAGCCGGTGCAGCTGGTGGCAATCGCGCTGGTCGTCGTCGCCGTCGTCATCCTGACCTTCGACGCCGGCGGCCTGCCCTGGGTTTCGCTGGCGCTGACCTTCAGCTGGGGCTTCTATGCCTTCTTCCGCAAGACGCTGCCGGTGGGACCGAACCAGGGCTTCTTCCTCGAGGTGCTGATCCTCAGCCCGCCGGCCCTGCTCTACATTCTGTATTCGGAAGCGACAGGCACGGGCCACCTCTTCAACGGCAGCCTGTCCGATACACTGCTGCTGATCGGCAGCGGCATCATCACGGCCGGACCGCTGATGATCTACGCCAATGGCGCGAAACTGCTGCGGCTGTCGACGATCGGCATCATGCAGTATGTGGCGCCGACCATGATCTTCCTGATCGCGGTCTTCGTCTTCCACGAGCCGCTCAGCACGGTAAAGCTTTCCGCCTTCGTGCTGATCTGGGTGGCCCTGGCCATCTACAGCTGGGGCCTGCTGCGAGGAAGCCGGGGACGGTAGAACCGGCCTCCCGCCCGATCAGAGGCGGGAGATCACGTCCTCCTGACCCTGCGGCGGGGTGCGTCCCTCGCTGCGGTCGAGGATGGCGGGCACGATGTCGGCGACCTCGTCGATCACCATCGGCTGGACCAGGTGCGCACGGTGGATGAAGCCCTGCTCGCGCATGTGGTCGACAAGGTCGAGCATCGGATTCCAGAAGCCGCCGATGTTGGCGAAGACCATCGGCTTCTCGTGGCGGCCGAGCTGTCCCCAGGTCATGATCTCGACGATCTCCTCCAGGGTGCCGATACCGCCCGGAAGCGTCACGAAGGCATCGGAGCGCTCGAACATGGCGTGCTTGCGCGCATGCATGTCCTCGGTCACGATCAGTTCATCGAGTTTGGTCAGCGACTGGCGGGTCGCCTCCATGTCGACGAGGAATTCGGGAATGATTCCCGTCACCCGGCCGCCGTTTTCCAGGACGCCGGCAGCCACCGCGCCCATGATGCCCTTGGTGCCGCCGCCGTAGACCAGGCGCAGCCCATGCGCGGCGATCGATTTTCCGAGCGCGCGGCCGGCGGCGATATAGGCGGGGTCGCGGCCCGGCTGGGAACCGCAATAGACGCAGATGGACTGAATGGGCACTATCAACTCCAGGAGATTTCGCTGAGGACGAGCCGCGGCAACGACTCCACGCCAAAGTGACGGGAAACAGCCGGGACAGCAAGGTTAGATAGTCCGAAAAGCTTGTGAAGCCAGTGGGAAAGAGGTAATTCGGATAGACAGACGGAAATATCCGTCCGGAGATTTATAGACATGAGAAACCGCGCCGGCTGGCTGGCATTTGTTGTCCTCATTGCTGCGACCCTGCTGATGGTCTTCTTCGTGCTGCCTCGCATCTCCAGCGATGGCGAGCGGATCAGCGACGCCGTGAACCAGGCAGGCCAGACGGTGAAGGAAGCGGTGACCGAGGAAACGCCGCCCGTGAACCCGCCGGCGAAGCCGTCCTCGAGCGTTGCCACGGCGCCGGACACTGCGACCGCGGACAGCACGCAGCCGACAGCCGCGCCCGTCACGCCGGCCTTCGACGTGCTGCGCGTCGAGCCGGACGGTTCCACGGTGATTGCCGGGCGTGCGGAGCCCGGCGCAACGATCGAAGTCAACGGCGGCGACGCGGCCATTGCCAGCACCAAGGTGGGACCCAGCGGCGATTTCGTCATTGCGCTGGATGAGCCGCTGCCGGCCGGCGATTACCAGCTGACCCTGAAGGCGACGACGCCGGACGGTCGAACCGTCACATCCGACGAGACCGCGACGGTCTCCATTCCCGACAACGCCAGCGGCAAGCTGCTCGCCATGGTGACGAAGCCCGGCAAGGCCAGCCGTCTGGTCAGCGTTCCGGCCGCGGATGCGGCGACGGCAAACGCCCAGGTTCAGGCGCCTATTGACGCGAATAGCGATGCGGTCGCCGACAGCGATACGCTGCCCCTTCCCGCCCTGCCGGATGCAGCGTCCGATCTCGTTGCCTCGGCACCGCCGTCAGCGACCATGCAGATGCCCGCCGATCCTTCGCCACCCTCGGCAGAACTGCAGGTGACGGCTGTCGAGATCGAAGGCAACCGCATCTTCATCGCCGGCATCGCACCCGTCGGCGCCTCGCTGGTCGGTTTTGCGGGCGAGCAGCCGGTCGGCCGTTCCAAGTCAGGTCCCGACGGTCACTTCGTCATCGAGGGTACGGTCGAGCTTGCGGTGGGCCAGCATGTGATCGCCGTGGAAATGCTCGACAGCAACGGCAAGACGGCGCTTCGCGTGGACGTGCCGTTCAACCGCCCGGCGGGCGAACAGGTCGCGGCCGTTGCAGGTCAGCAGGGCCCGAGCTCGGTTTCGCCCATCGACGGCGGCGCCTTCGACAGGCTTCGCAACGAAACCGCCCGCGCCTTCGCCCTTCTTCGCGATCTCTACAAGGACGGCGGCGAGCCGTCCCCGGAAGAACTGGCGGCTGCCCGCTCGGCGACCAGCATCGCGCTGACCTCGCTGTCGGAATACCGGCTGCCCGCCGGCACCACTGCCGCGGTTCAGGATATCGCCGGCAAGACGTCCAGACAGGCTGCCGAAGCGCTGGACGCCATCAAGAAGCTTCCGGAGGACCCGAAGGCTGTCGGACAGGATCTGGAGAGCGTTGCCTCCCTCATCGAGCGCGCTGTCGGCCCGGCGATCGCCCAGGACACCCCTGTCGACGAGGATGCCACCCTGCAGACTGCCGGAGATGGTCCAAGGACCATCTCTCAGACGCCCCTGACGCAAAGCAGCAACTCGGTGATCATCCGCCGCGGCGACACGCTGTGGCAGATTTCCCGCCGCCTCTACGGCCAGGGCGTCCGCTACACGACGATCTACCTCGCCAACCAGGACCAGATCACCGATCCGGACCTGATCGAGCCCGGACAGATCTTCGGCGTCCCGGGCGAGGCTCGGCCGGATTCCGAGGAACTGCACCGCAAGCGCCTCCAGAAGCTGATTCGCTAGAGACCGGCCGGCCGCACCCCGTCCGGGTACCTTGCAGCGAGTGCCGGCGCCTGTCCGTGACCCTTCTGATGGCCTGTGTTCACCCGGAATCGTTGCAAGATCCGGCGTCAGGGCCTATGTCCGCTGAGGCTCGTTCGGGCCGCGCCTCTCGGAGACCAGCATGACACCTCGGAAGAAGACAGTCTCGGCGGATTCCAGCAATCCGCTGTCCACCCTCGTCAACCTGTGGCCCTACATGTGGCCGCACGGCCGCGCCGACCTGAAGCTCCGGGTGGTCTGGGCGACCTTTTTCCTCTTCGTCGCCAAGGTCGTCCTGCTCGGCGTCCCCTATTTCTTCAAGTGGGCAACGGATGCGCTGAACGGCAATGTCGACATGGCGGGCCTGCTGCCGGTCTTCATGCTCGGCGCCGTCGCGCTGGTGATCGCTTACAACCTGACCCGCATCCTGCAGGTGGGCCTGAACCAGTTGCGGGACGCGCTGTTTGCAAGCGTCGGCCAGCACGCGGTGCGGCAGCTCGCCTACAAGACCTTCGTGCACATGCACAAGCTTTCGCTTCGCTTTCACCTGGAGCGCAAGACGGGTGGCCTCTCGCGCATCATCGAGCGCGGCACCAAGGGCATCGAAACGATCGTCCGTTTCACCATTCTCAATTCGGTCCCGACGCTTGTGGAATTCCTGCTGACGGCGGTGATCTTCTGGTTCAGCTACGGGCTTGCCTATGTCGCCGTGACGGCGGTCACCGTCGCGGCCTACGTGTGGTTCACCGTACGGGCGAGCGACTGGCGCATCTCGATCCGTCGCTCGATGAACGACAGCGACACCGACGCCAACACGAAGGCGATCGATTCGCTCCTCAACTTCGAGACGGTCAAATATTTCGGCAACGAGGAGATGGAGGCCCGCCGCTTCGATTCCTCGATGGCGCGCTACGAGAAATCCGCGACCCAGGTGTGGACCTCGCTCGGCTGGCTGAACTTCGGTCAGGGCGTCATCTTCGGCCTCGGCATGGCCGCCATGATGGTGATGTCGGCGCTCGCCGTCCAGCGCGGCGAGCAGACGATCGGCGACTTCGTCTTCGTCAACGCGCTCCTGCTGCAGCTCTCGGTGCCGCTCAACTTCATCGGTTTCGTCTACCGCGAAATCCGCCAGGGTCTCACCGACATCGAACAGATGTTCGATCTCCTGGAGGTCGAGGCGGAGGTCAAGGACCGTCCGGATGCGACGACGCTGCAGATCCGACAGGGGGCCATCGCCTTCAAGGACGTCCATTTCGCCTACGACGAGAACCGCCCGATCCTGAAGGGCCTGTCGTTCGAGGTGCCGGCGGGCAAGACGGTGGCGATCGTCGGCCCCTCCGGCGCCGGCAAGTCGACCATTTCGCGGCTCCTCTACCGCTTCTACGACATCCAGCAGGGCTCCATCACCATCGATGGCCAGGATGTCCGCGCGGTGACGCAGAAGTCGCTGCGCACGGCCATCGGCATGGTGCCCCAGGACACGGTGCTCTTCAACGACACGATCGCCTACAACATCCGCTACGGCCGGCTTTCGGCAACGGACGAGGAGGTTTCGGCGGCGGCCGAGGTGGCGCAGATCGGCACCTTCCTGCGCAATCTTCCGCATGGCTATGACACCATGGTCGGCGAGCGCGGACTGAAGCTCTCCGGCGGCGAGAAGCAGCGCGTGGCGATCGCAAGAACGATCCTGAAGGCGCCGCCGATCCTGATCCTCGACGAGGCGACCTCGGCACTCGACACCACGACCGAGCAGGAGATCCAGTCGGCGCTCGACATCGTCTCGAAGAACCGCACGACGCTGGTCATCGCCCACCGGCTGTCCACCGTCATCGGTGCCGACGAGATCATCGTGCTCCGGGACGGCAAGATTGCCGAGCGCGGCACTCATCAGGGCCTGTTGGAGGCCGACGGCCTCTATGCCTCGATGTGGAACCGCCAGCGGGAAGCGACCCAGGCCGAAGAGCATCTGCGCAAGGTGCGCGACAGCGACGACCTCGGCGTCATCATGCGCCTGGCGCCCGCCACCTGAGGCGAGACGGAACCGCATTGCCCCGAAAACGGTTTGCTAGTAGTCAGCGTTAACTGACAATCCCAGGAGACCCCGTTGAGCAATCTGTTCGATACCATCCGCAACACGCTCGTGCCCATCCACAAGGAAGGCTACGTGTTCATCGCCGCCTTCTTCGTGGCGTCGCTCATTCTCGGCTGGATCGCCGAGCCGCTGTTCTGGATCGGCCTCGTCCTGACGCTGTGGTGCGCCTACTTCTTCCGCGACCCGGAGCGCGTCGTGCCGCAGGACGACGATCTCGTGCTGAGCCCGGCCGACGGCCGCGTGTCCTCCGTACAGATGGTCGTGCCGCCGGCGGAAATGAACCTCGGCACGGAGCCCATGCTGCGCATCTCCGTGTTCATGAACGTGTTCGATTGCCACATCAACCGGTCGCCGGTGCGCGGACAGGTGACCACCATCCAGTATCGCGCCGGCCAGTTCGTCAATGCCGAACTCGACAAGGCCAGCGAAGACAACGAACGCAACGGCATGGTGATCGAGACGCGCCACGGCAACATCGGCGTCGTGCAGATCGCCGGTCTGGTTGCCCGCCGGATCGTCTGCTGGGTCAAGCCCACCGAACCGGTGAATGCCGGCGAGCGATTCGGTCTCATCCGCTTCGGTTCGCGGCTCGACGTGCTGCTGCCAGCCGGGGCGCAACCGCGTGTCTCCGTTGGCCAGCGGACCTACGGCGGCGAGACCGTCATTGCCGAATTCGGGTCGACCAAGGGTCCAACCATCAGCCGCCGCAGCTAACAGCAAGGAGACACCATGGAGACGCCAGATACCTCGACAGAGACGGCCCGGCCCGACGATAGCGGCCGGGGCCCGCGGTTGAGGGAGATCCCGATCCGGCTGATGGTCCCGAACCTCATTACCGTTTTGGCGATCTGTGCCGGACTGACAGGCATCCGCCTCGGCTTCGAAGGCCGGTACGAGTTGGCCGTCGCCATGGTGCTGCTGGCCGCATTCCTCGATGGTATCGACGGGCGTGTCGCGCGGCTCCTCAAGGCAAACTCCCGCTTCGGCGTGCAGATGGATTCGCTTGCCGACATTATCAACTTCGGCGTGGCGCCCGCCCTTGTCTCCTATGCCTTCCTTCTCGACCATGCCCGTTCCCTCGGCTGGATCGCCGCCCTCATCTACGCCATTGGTGCAGGCCTTCGGCTGGCGCGCTTCAACGTGATGGAGGAGCGTCAGGAGAAGGCGGCCTGGCAGTCAGAATTCTTCGTCGGCGTGCCGGCACCGCTGGGCGCCGTGCTCGTGCTGCTGCCGGTCTATCTCGGCTTCCTCGGCGTGGAACCCTCCCCCGTCTTCGTCTATGGCAGCGTCGCCTACACCGTTCTGATCGGCTACCTGCTGGTGAGCCGCGTGCCCGTATGGTCCGGCAAGTCCCAGACGAAGGTCCGGCGCGACCTGATGCTGCCGATCCTGCTTGCCGGCGTGCTCTATGTCGCCCTGCTGATGAGCTATACGTGGCAGGTTCTGGTGATCACGGTCGTTGCCTATCTCGCCTTCCTCCCCTTCAGCGCCCGTCTCTGGCATCGCCGCTACGGGACGCTGACGATCGAGGACGACGAGGCCAACGTCTAGGCCGCAGCGCCGCCTTTCGAGGCGGAACTGTCACACTCTGCAAGGCTTTTTCGAGGTGCGGGCGGCGGGCGAAGGTGACGGCGCAGGCCGCCACTATTCCGCCCGTTTTCCAGACGAAAGCCGATTCACCAGTCCATCGACTGTCTGAATCGCCAGCGTGAGGAGAGACCCCGTGACCACCGAGAACAGTGCAGCAGCAGAGCAGGCCAAGACCGAAGCGCAGGCCCATCCCTACCGTCCGCTCGGCCTGAAGGCCGTCGTTGCTGCCGCCCTGATGCTGAAGCCGAAGCAGGCTCTCAAGCCAGCCGGCTGATCGGGGCGCTCAGCCCGCGCCGCCGAGACTGAACAGCAGTCCGAGGGCAAGCAGGCTCATCACCACTCCGATGAGGATGTCCAGGACCCGCCAGGCGGCGGGTCTGGCAAAGAGCGGCGCCAGCAGCCGCGCACCATATCCAAGCCCGAAGAACCATACGAAGGATGCGACCGCCGCTCCGATGCCGTAGGCTGCCCGCTCGCGGCCCTCGAAGGCTGCCGAAAGGCTTCCCAGCAGCACCACCGTATCGAGATAGACGTGCGGATTGAGGAAGGTGAAGGCAAGGCAGGTGGCGATCGCCTGCTTCAGGTCCATGCCCTGCGGGCTTCCCGCCACCATCGCCGCCGGCCGCCAGGCGCGCCGGAACGCCATGGCCGCATAGGTCGCCAGGAAGGCGGCGCCGGCCAGTGTGACGACCGTGATCAGCGTCGGCGAGCGTGATATGATCGACCCCAGGCCCGCGACCCCTGCCCCGATCAGCAGAGCGTCCGACAGTGCACAGATCAGGCAGAGGACGAAGACGTGACGGCGGATGAGCCCCTGGCGCAGGATGAAGGCGTTCTGGGCGCCGATGGCGATGATCAGCGAACCGCCGAGCGCAAAGCCGGAAACTGTTGCAGAGAGCATGACTGTCAGACCTGATGGATTGGCTGGAGGAAATCAGAAGAGCGACATCTGCGGGCTGTCGCCCTTCGACGGCTTCCGGGGAGGTTCGGTGGGTTCGGCGAGCGCAACAGGCTTCTGGACGTCCGGCCCCATGTTGGAGACCTTGTTGACGAGGTCGGAGACAGGAATTGCCTCGAAGAATTCGTCCTCGACGGGCTGCATCAGATCGGCCACCGCACGCGGCTCCTGGGTCCTGCAGTCCAGCCAGCGGCTGAAGTCTTCCGGCCTGATGACGACCGGCATGCGGTCATGGATCAGGCGAATCGCGGCATTAGCCCGGGTGGTCAGGATGGCGGCGGTATCCACCTCCGAGCCTTCCGCCGATGCGTAGGTCTCCATCAGGCCGCCGAAGGCGAGCAGCCCGCCGGTCTTCGGGCGGATCCAGTAGGCCTGCGGCTTCACGCCCGTCTCCTTGGGCGGGCGGCGCCATTCGTAGAAGCCGGAGGCGGGCACGAGAATGCGCCGATGCCGCATCGCCGCCCGGAAGGATGCCTTCTCCGCAGCCGTCTCCGAACGGGCGTTGATCAGGAGCGGAAACTCGCCCGGATCTTTCGCCCATCCCGGGATGAAGCCCCAGCGGGCCAGGAGCGCGCGCCGCTCGGGCAGATTGCTGCCGGGCCGCTCACGCTCGGAACCGATGACAACCAGCACCGGCTGCGTCGGCGCGATGTTGTAGCGGGCCGGGAAGGAATCGATATCGACGACGCTCAGGAAATGCAGGATTTCCTCCGGCGTTGCGGTCAGGGCGTAGCGTCCACACATGCGCCTGTCATCGCACCGGCTCCCGGGTTGGTCAAGAAGGCCGCTAGCCGCGCGGGCCGAAGAGAATCAACGCGGCGCCGGCGAGGCAGACGAGACCGCCGCCGACATCCCAGCGGTCCGGCAGGCGTCCCTCCACCAGCCAGAGCCACAGCAGCGAGGCGACGATGTAGATGCCGCCATAGGCGGCATAGGTGCGGCCGGCGGCGTCGCTTGGAACGAGCGCCAGAACGCCGGCGAAGATCGCCAGCGACAGCATGCCGGGCGCCAGCCACCAGACCGGCCTGTCGAGCCGCCACCAGGCCCAGAAGGCGAAGCAGCCGGCGATTTCCGCGAGCGCTGCAATCGAGAAGAGGAAATAGGCTTTCATTTCGTGGCCTGGCGTTTGAATCGGGAGACAATCGTTCTACCTTGGCAGCCATGAATGACCAGACCGCAGAAACGCTTCCACAACGCGCCTCATCCGCAATTCTCGAGCGGGAGGGCCGCTTCCTGCTCATCCGCCGGCGCAATCCGCCCGCCGCCAATTTCTATGCGTTTCCCGGCGGCCGTGCCGAACCGGGCGAGACGCCGGAGCAGACGGCGCTGCGGGAATTCTTCGAGGAAACCGGGATCACGGCACACGGCCCGGAGCTGTTTGCCACCTATGACCTGAAGTCGGACGGAGATAACGGCGAGGCTGCCAGCCACTTCTTTCTCTCCGTGTTCCTGGTTCAGGCCGATGCGGCGATGGAAGCCATTGCGGCAGATGATGCGGCGGATCAGGGATGGTATACGGTGGAGGAGATTCGCGCCCTTCCGGTGCCGGCAAGCGTGCTGGACTGCGCCGAACGGCTGCTATCACGGTGAGTTCACGAGAAACCATGTCCCCTGTCCTGCGCGCCTATGCCGGTCTTGCTCTGCTGCTTGCCCTCGCCGGGCCGCTTGCGGCCCAGGAAACGGCGCCGTCCGGTCCCTCTGCCTCCCCACCATCGCCGGTGGAAGAGGCAAAGCCGGCGCCCTACGACGCGCAGCTTGCGAGGCTTTCCGAGATCCTCGGATCGATCCATTACCTGCGCTCGCTGTGCGGCGAAGAGGACGGCGACTGGCGGCAATCCATGCAGGAACTGCTGGATGCAGAGACCGCAAGCGAACCGCGGCGGCGCGAGCGCTTGACCGCCGCCTTCAATCGCGGCTACCGGTCGTTTGCGTCGGTTCACGCCTCCTGCACCGACTCGGCGCGCACCGCGGAAGAGCGCTACCGTAACGAAGGCGCAACACTCGCTGCAGAAATTGCGGCACGGTTCGGAAATTAGGGCATTATTTACCTCTTTCGCCGGCAAGCCGTGTCGTTTTGGTAAAAGGCTGCTAGAGTCCTTAACAACGCAGTAACCCACGGGTAACCGAGGAAGACATGATGCAGACTGGCCGCAACGAAATCGACGACATGATTGTCCATGAGAAGATGCAGGTGGCCCTGGAATACCAGCATGAGGCTTGGGCCGACGGCGTGGCCGACGGCATCGAACCTGAGATCATCGCCGACGCCGCCTTTGCTCTGGCCATGCGCGAAACGATTCGCATCCATGGCGAACACGGCGCGGAAGCCATCCTCGAAACCCTTCGCGATCGCATGCTTGCAGGTGAATTTTCGCCGGAACGCATCGTGCAGTGATGTCCGAGGCCTCCTATGCGGGATGCTCCGGACCCTAGGCCAATGACCAGTTGCCGCGCGTTGGCGGTTGCCGCCATTCTGACGGCGACTTTTGCCTCCCCGCCCAAGGCGCTTGCGCTGTCGGAATTCGGCATCGGTGACACCCGGGGCACTCCAGGCTTCGAGGCAGAGACCCTGGAGAGGCCACCGGGGCTTCCGCTCCCCGAGCCGCTGATCAACCGCCGGTCAACCGATCAGTCCGACGAAGCCGACCTTCCTGTCTCCGAGCCAGATACGCAAGACGCCGAGATCATCCTCGATGTGTCACAGCTTCCGGAGCCCGTTCGGCGGATGCGGGAGCTGATCGTCGAGGCTGCAGCCTCCGGCGACTACGAACGCCTGCGTCCGCTCACCAATCCCGGCCCACGGCAGACCCAGGTGGACAATGGAGACGGCGAGCCGGTTGACGCCATGCGCGGGCTTTCGGGCGATCCGGAAGGCTTGGAAATCCTCGCCATCCTCCTCGATATTCTGTCCACCGGCGCGGCGCGGCTGGATGCCGGGACACCCGACGAGGTCTATGTCTGGCCCTATTTCGCCGGCAAGCCGCTGGCTTCCCTCACGCCTCCGGAGCGGGTGGAGCTGCTGCGCATCGTCACGGCCGGCGACCTCATGGGCATGGAAGAAGGCGGCAACTACAATTTCTACCGGCTCAGCATCACGCCGGACGGGGAATGGAAGTCGCTCACGAGCGGGGACTGAGCGCGGAAGCGCATGCCGCTCTTGCTGCCTTGCCGGCAAAGGCCTAACTGAGGGCCAGCAACAACATCCGAGTCACGCCATGCCAGCCGCCTATCTTCCAGAGCGACGCTTCGTTCGCGTCTCCGGGCCGGACGCAGAGCCGTTCCTGCAGAACCTCATCACCACGGATCTCCCCGCGCTTGCCGCAGGCGAAGCGCGTCCGGGTGCCTTGCTGACGCCGCAGGGCAAGATCCTGTTCGACTTCACCGTCTGGCGTGACGGCGACGCTCTCGTGCTGGAGACGGACGTCTCGCAGCAGGATGCGCTGCTGCGCCGCCTGACGATGTACAAGCTGCGGGCGCCGGTCGAGATTGCCCTCCTGCAGGACGAGGGCACCACCGTGACCTGGGGCGAGCACGCCGATGAGGCGGGGCCGGCCGATCTGCGTTTCACAAAGGCGGGCATCCGTCTTGTCCGGCGGCCGGGACCGATTTCTGTCGAAACGCCGGTGGGGGACTACGACGCCCTGCGGATCGAAGCGGGAGTTGCCGTCTCCGGTGCGGACTTCGCACTCCAGGACGCCTTTCCGCATGACGTGCTGATGGATCTGAACTGCGGGCTTTCATTCCGCAAGGGCTGCTATGTGGGGCAGGAAGTGGTGTCGCGCATGCAGCACCGCGGCACGGCCCGGCGGCGGCTGGCCATCATCCGATCAGACTCTGATCTCCCGGCAACCGGAACGCCAATAACGGCGGGCGGAAAGCCGGTCGGGGCGCTGGGGACTGTCTCCGGGAATGCGGCGCTGGCGATCGTGCGTATCGACCGGATCGGCGCGGCGCTGGCTGCCGGCGTTCCGCTGATCGCCGGCGATCTGCCCGTCACCGCAAGCCTGCCCGACTGGAGCGGTCTTGCCTTTCCCGCCGGAGACGACGAGGCAGACGCGTGAGTGCCGCCAAACCGGTTCGCGCCTGGCAGCGCATGCTTTCCGGACGGCGGCTCGACCTGCTCGATCCCTCGCCGCTCGACGTCGAGATCTCGGACATCGCCCACGGGCTTGCCCGCGTCGCGCGCTGGAACGGCCAGACCCGCGGCGACCATGCCTTCTCGGTGGCGCAACACTGCCTGGTGGTGGAGGAGATCTTTCGCCGCAGCAACGAGGCAGACGCGCAGTGCCTGATGATGGCGCTGCTGCATGATGCGCCCGAATATGTCATCGGCGACATGATCTCGCCTTTCAAATCCGTCGTCGGCGGCGGCTACAAGGCGGTCGAACACCGGCTGGAGGCGGCCATCCACCTGCGCTTCGGCCTGCCGGCACATGCCAGCCGCGAGACGAAGGCGCAGATCAAGAAGGCCGATACGATTGCCGCCTTCTTCGAGGCGACCGTGCTTGCCGGCTTCTCGACCCCGGAGGCGCAGAAGTTCTTCGGACAGCCGCGCGGCATCACGGTCGACATGCTGCCGCTCCAGCCCATGCCCGCCCTGGAGGCGCAATCGCTGTTCCTCCAGCGGTTTGCCGAACTGGACGCCGGGCGGACCTCCGGAGGGCCCGCATGAGCGCGATCGTCGTCTGTCCGCTTGCCAGCATCGCGCAGCTGGCGGTGCGTCACAAGGCGAGCCACATGGTGAGCCTGATGGCGGAGAAGCACGAGTTTCACCGGCCGGGCCTCGTCCCGGCCGAGCAGCACCTGACGCTCAGGATGAACGACATCGCCTTTGCCGGCACCGGCGAACTGATCGCGCCGGCCGAGAGCCATGTCGAACAGCTCATCGCCTTCGCCCGGCAGTGGGACAGGATGGCGCCGATGGTGATCCACTGCTGGATGGGCGTGTCGCGCTCGCCTGCGGCCGCCGTGATCGCGTCGCTCGCCGTCGATCCGGATGAGGACGACCTTGCCCTGGCGCGGCGGCTTCGAAGCGTGGCGCCGCACGCGACGCCCAATACCCGCCTCATCGAGTTCGGCGACAAGCTGCTCGGGCGGGAGGGGCGGCTTGTGGCGGCCATCCGGGAGATCGGCCGCGGCAGCGAAACCGACGGCCGCGCCTCGTTCGTTCTTCCGCTCCGGTCCGCCCTATAACTTTCCCACTGATTTCATATGGTTACGGATAAATCCGCGAAGTTTACCTGCGTTCCTTGACCTCTGCACCTGCAGCTCCAATTACCCCCTGGGCTTGAGGAAAGGAGCACTCACACGCATGGAACAGGCATCCGATATCGTGGTCGCAAGTCGCGCCGCCCTCGCCCAACTCGCGGCGCTGGCCGTCCAGTATTCCTTCTCGATCGTCGGCGCGCTGCTCCTTCTCTTCGTCGGCTGGATCGCGTCCGGCATGCTCAGCCGCTGGGCCTTCCGCGGCCTCTCGCGCATCCATGGCATCGACGTGACGCTGGCGCATTTCTTCTCCAACGTGATCCGCTACGCCGTTCTTGTTCTCGTCTTCGTGATGGTGCTGGGACAGTTCGGCGTGCAGACGGCGTCCATCCTCGCGGCCCTTGGCGCCATCGGCCTGGCGATCGGGCTTGCCCTGCAGGGAACGCTGCAGAACATTGCGGCAGGGATCATGCTGCTGGTGCTGCGCCCGTTCCGCGTCGGCGAATACATCGACACCGGCAACATCAACGGCATCGTGCAGGACATCGGCCTCTTCGCCACCGAGCTGAAGACCTATGACGGGCTCTACCGGCTGGCGCCCAACTCGCTGCTCTGGAACGTGCCGGTCACCAACTACAGCCGGCTTGCCACGCGCATGCACGACTTCAAGGTCGGCATCGCCTATGAGGACGACATCGACAAGGCGCTCGCCATCATGCTCGATATCGTGCGCAAGGACGATCGGGTTCTGGACACGCCGGAGCCTTCCGCCTTCGTCATGGATCTCGGCGACAATTCCGTTGTGCTCGCGCTGCGCTACTGGGCGAACAGCTCGGTCTGGTGGATGACGAGCCGCGACATCACCAAGGCGGTGAAAGAGGCCTTCGATTCCCAGGGCATCACCATCCCCTACCCTCAGGTCACCTACCACGCCCCACCCGGCGACAGCGGACCACCGGCATTGTTGCAGATGTCGGACGAGCCGGATTCGGCGCGGACCTGACGGCAAGGATGCGGCGGAGCGGCTGCACGAGGCTTCCGCTCCGCCGCCATTTCATCGGTCAGTTGGCCATGGTCGACCGGTGCGCCCAGCCGGTCATGCGCTTCTCGATCCAGGCCATCAGCGCGTACATGGCAATCCCCTCGATGGCCAGCATCAGCAGGCCCGCGAACACCAGCGGCACGTTGAACTGGCTTTGGGCGGAACTCATCATGTTGCCGAGACCGTAGTTCGACGCGACCGTTTCGCTCAACACCGAGCCGACGAAGGCGAGCGTGATGGCGATCTTCAGCGAGCCGAAGAAATAGGGCATCGAGCGCGGGATGCCGACCTTCAGCATGATGTCGATCTTGCGCGCGCCGAGCGCCCGCAGCACGTCCTCCGTCTCCGGCTCGATCGTCGCCAGACCGGTCGCGACATTCACGACGATCGGGAAGAATGAGATCAGGAAGGCGGTGATGACGGCCGGAATCGTGCCGATGCCGAACCAGATCACCAGGATCGGCACGACGGCCACCTTGGGAATGGCGTTGAAGCCGATCATCAGCGGATAGAGGCCGGCATAGATCGTCTTCGACCAGCCGATGAAGAGGCCGATCGCCAGCCCGCCGATGACCGCGAGACCGAAGCCGAGCGTCGTGGTGAAGAGCGTCTGCAGCGAGTTCTTCCAGATCGGCGACCAGTACTGCACGATCGCCTGGAAGATCCGGCTCGGCGCCGGCAGGATGGTGACCGGCGTATCGAAGGCGATGACCAGCAGTTCCCAGACGACGAACAGGCCGATGGTGTAGAGCCAGGGCGCAGACCTGACCCAGTTGATGCGAACCGCGCCCGGCTTCTGCACGACGGCAGTTGTCTTGTCTTCCGTCACGACGGTCATGCTGCCATCCTCGCCGTCGCGATCTCGCCGTGCAACTGGTGGACGAGGTCGTTGAATTCCTTCTCATACATGAGCTCGAGATCCCGCGGTCGGGCGAAGGGCACGCGGTGTTCGCGCACGATCCGGCCCGGGCGGGCGCTCATCACGAAGATCTTGTCGGCGAGGAAGGAGGCCTCGCGCAGGTCGTGCGTCACCAGCACGATGGTCACGCCCTGGGCCGCATGCAGGTCGCGGATGACGCACCAGAGTTCCTCACGGGTGAAGGCATCGAGGGCGCCGAAGGGCTCGTCCAGCATCAGCAGGTCCGGCTGGTGGATGAGCGCGCGGCAGAGATTGGCGCGCTGCTGCATGCCGCCGGAGAGCTGCCAGGGGAACTTCGAACCGAAGCCCTTCAACCCGACCAGTTCCAGGAGGTTCTCGGCCTGCTCGACGTATTCCTTCTTGTTGGCGCGCAGCCGGTGGCGGTGTTTCTCGACGATCTCGAGCGGCAGCAGGATGTTTTCCAGCGTCGTGCGCCACGGCAGCATCGTCGGGTTCTGGAACGCCATGCCGACGATCGACACCGGCTTCGTCACATGCTGACCGGCAACGATCACCGTTCCCGCCTGCGGGATGTGCAGGCCGGTGACAAGCTTCATCAGGGTCGACTTGCCGCAGCCGGACGGCCCGACCACCGCGGCGAAATCGCCCCGGTCGACGCGCATGGTGAGGCCGGAGACGGCGAGCGTCCCATCGACGCCGCCATAGCGCATGTCGACGTCATCGATGGAAACGAGGTGGGGCATGTGTTCTCCGTCCATGAGTAGGCGAGTTCCAAGACCCCCTCTGGCCTGCCGGCCATCTCCCCCACAAGGGGGAGAGGACATGCCGCTAGGCCCATGCCCAATCACCACATTGGTGCTAGGCAGTGAAACCCCTCCCCCTTGTGGGGAGGGGTTGGGGAGGGGAAAAGGCTGCCTCAAGGCAGCATGCGCTCTTCCTTGGCCGGCAGGAAGCTGGCGTCGAAGACCTGCTCGGCGGTGACATTGCCCTTCAGGCCCATGGAGACCTTCAGCGTCTCGATGGAAGCGGCAAGCCGCTCCATGTCGACGCCGCCGAAGCCGTTGTCGACGACATAGGGGGTCTTGATGTTCATCGCGTTCGCCATGCTGAGCCGCTCGAGTTCAATGTCCGTGTTGAGAGTCTCGTTGCGCTTCAGGACGGCGGCGACGCCTTCTTCCGGATTGGCGACCGCATCGGCAAAGCCCTTGGCGAGCGCCTTCAGGAAGCCCTTGACGGCCTCCGGGTTCTCGGCGGCGAAATCGGAGTTCACCAGTACCGAGTTGCCGTAGAGGTTGAGGCCGTTTTCCGCCATCAGGATCGTGGCGATGTCGTCGTCGGCAATGCCCTGCGCCTTGAGGTTCAGGATGACCGAGAAGGCGAAGCCGAAGACGGCGTCGACGTCGCCCTTGGCGAGCATCGGCTCGCGGACGGGGAAGCCGATCGATTCGATGGTGATGTTGCTGTCGTCGATGCCGGCGACCTCCTTGAAGGCCTTCCACTGGGCGAAGGCACCGTCCGGCGGCGGTGCACCGAGCTTCTTGCCTTCCAGCGACTTCGGATCCTCGGTGACGCCGAGCGACTTGCGACCGACGACCGCGAAGGTCGGGCGCTCGTAGACCATCATGACGGCCTTGACCTTCTGGGTCGGGTCTTCGTCGAGGAACTTGATCAGCGAGTTGATGTCGCCGAAGCCCATCTGGTAGGTGCCGGTCGAAACGCGGGGAATGGCCTCGACCGAACCGTTGCCGCTGTCGATCGTGACATCGAGGCCTTCGTCCTTGAAGTAGCCCTTGTCGAGCGCGAGCAGGAAGCCGGCGGCCGGTCCCTCGAACTTCCAGTCGAGCGTGAACTTGATGGCCGTATCCGCCAGTGCCGGCATGGAAAACCCGGCTGTGGCGACCAGCGCGGCGGCGGCCAGCTTGGCCAGATGTCTGCGCGTAAACATGTTTGAGATCCCCCTGTATGGTTTTGAATATGACATTCAAAACCCCATTTGCGGGGACCGCGCAAGCCCTATCTGCACACAAATTCGCCAGTGATTTGAGATGCGCATTTTTAGAGCACGGCACTGCACAGCACGGTGCAATGCAGCTATTTTCTAGGCGTTCACCACGTCCTCGATCGGCACGCGGATAGAACACCGGACGCCATCCGGCGCGTACTCGAGCTCGGCGCCGCCGTTCTGCATGTACTGCATGCTGCGGGTGATGACGGTCTGGCCGAAGCCCTTGCGCGTCGGGGGGGCGACCTTCGGTCCAGCGACCTCCAGCCAGTCCATCCGCATGAAGTCTTCGCCCTCCTGAAGCGAGACCCTGACCTGAACCTTTCCCTGCTCCACGGACAGCGCACCGTATTTGACCGCATTCGTTGCCAGTTCGTGGACAACCAGGCCCAGCGCGATCGCCGCCCTAGGGGTGATCAGCGCATCGACACCCTCGAGCTGCAGACGAGACTGCGACTGGCCGATGAAGGGCTCGATTTCGGCGGCGATCACTTCCGACACCGAGATCGACGACCAGGACCTGTCGGCCAAAAGGTTGTGGGTTGCGGCAAGCGCCTGGATGCGACCGGAAAAGGCCGACTGGAAGCCTTGCACGGTGTCTTCGGTGGAGGCGGTGCGCTTGCTGATCGACAGGACCAGCGCCAGGGTGTTCTTGACCCGGTGGTCGAGCTCGCCCATCAGCAACAGCTGCTGCTTTTCGGCCGCTTTCCGCTGCGACAGGTCCACCATGGTAATGACGCAGCCGCTCGCCTTGTCGCTTCCGACGCGCAGCGGTGCGGCCGACATCAGGAGATCCTTGACGCGCGGGGCCTCGGGCGCGGTCGCCTCGATGCCCTGGACCGAGGCGCCGCCGACAGCCAGCGCCACAAGGTCGCTTGCCCGTAGCAGGCCGGTCGTATCCAGAAGGACCAGCGGGATCACATCCTCGAAGCGCTTGCCGATCGGATTGCCGGAGTAGATGCCCGCAACTGCGGCATTGGCATGGGTGACGATGCCATCGAGATCACAGACGACGACGGCTTCGTTGGCCGAGGCGATGATGGAATGAGCGGCACGCTCGGATGCCTCGGCGGCAGCGCCGCGCACGCGGGCGGTGATATCCGTGAAGGTGACCGCAAGGCCCGTATCCAGGCCGATCCGAAGGGGTGCGGCGGTGACCTGAAGATGGAGATCCTGCGGTCCGCCCACCAGCCGGATTTCCGCCGTTCTCTTCGCTTCGCCGGCCTGCCGGATCAAACCGGTGACCGTCTCCCGGCTCTTGTCGTCCAGCGCATCCTGAAGATCGGCGGTCTGCACGATGCCGACGCCGAGATTGAAGAGCTCGCGAAGGGTCTTGTTGGCGTAGAGAAGCCGGCTTTTGCTGTCGAAGGCAGCAGCGCCGAGGTCCATGGCCTCCATGAACGCGTGATAGGACGCGGTGCCACCCTCCAGGGTAAAAACCTCCTCCTGCCGGTCAGAGGGACGAACCACCAGTGCATCCACCTCGCCCTCCTGGATGGCGCGCAGGGTCTCCTCCGCCTCGTCGAGCCGGCGGCGAAGCTCCGCAACCATGGATTCCTGCTGAGCGGTTTCGTCCATCACGTCAGTTGCCTATCTTGAGATGCACGAGGACCTTTTCCTTGTCCGACAAATCGCCGATGATCTTGCGGATCGGAACCGGCAGTTGCCGCACGAGGGTGGGGATGGCGACGATGTTGTGTTCGCGCGCCAGCTGCGGCGACGCTTTCAGGTCGATGACCTCGACCGCATATCTGCCCGGGGTGCTGGCGCAAATGCGTTCGAGGTTCTCGATGGCAGCAACCGACTTCGGTGTCTGGCCTGCAATGTAGAGCACGAGCTTGAGCGGCTCGCCTATGGCCTCAGTGTTTTCCATGGTGGAGTTCCTTCTCCCGGCTATGCCCGGCGACTTTGTTCAATCAGCAGCCGGTCACGCTCGGCCTGAGCCTCATACACTTCTTCATTCTGGCGAATGCGTCCGAGCTCCAGCTCGTCAGCCTCCAGCTCCGCGTTCAGAGCATCGATTTCCGCCTTTACCCGCTGCCGCCGCTGGCTGATTTCCGCCTGCTTGCGCTCGGCATCGGCTGCCCGTTCGAATTCCCGGCGCCGATCCTGCGCCTCCTGGATCCGGCGCGCGGACCCGGTGAGCGCACGACCTTCACCTATATAGGGCCGAACAAGCTTGATCCCGTCGTTGGACAACACGAATTCACGCACCTGGTTTGAATGCGCCGTTCCTCTTGCCTTCAAGAGATAGAGCTCGCGATTGAATTCGCCACTGCTCTCGCGGTTGAGAAGCAGGATCCAGGCGTCCATGAGCGACGACAGGCCGACATCGGTCTCGACGGCCTCTCCCTGGCCGTGAGTCAGGTGGGTAAAAACCCCGGTCACGCCGCGCGCCTTCAGGAAGTCGACCATGCGCAGCATCATCGCCTGCACTTCGAGCTGGTCGGCATTGCCGATGAAGGCGGAGATCGGATCGACCAGGACGAGGCTCGGCTTGAAGCGCGTCACCTCGCGCAGCATCACGGCCAGATGCATCTCGAGGCTGTAGAAGGTGGGGCGGGCCGCGATGTGACGGAAGAGACCCTGATCCATCCACGGCTTCAGGTCGACGCCAATCGATCGCATGTTGCGGACCGTCTGGTCCGACGATTCCTCGAAGGAAAAATACAGGGCCCTTTCGCCGGCCTCACAGGCGGCGGCGGCAAAGCAGGCGGAGAGAGAGCTCTTTCCGGATCCGGCAACGCCGCTGACCAGAATGCTGGAGCCGCGATAGAAGCCGCCGCCCACCAGCATGTCGTCAAGATCGGGCACGCCGCTGCGAATGCGCTCTTCGCTGACCTTGTGGTTGAGGCCAAGCGAACTGACCGGCAGGACGCTGAAGCCGTCGCTGTCGATCAGGAACGGATACTCGTTGGTGCCATGCGCCGTGCCGCGGTATTTGACAATCCTCAGCCGGCGGGTGGAGATCTGGTTGTAGACCCGATGATCGAGGAGCAGCACGCAGTCGGAGACGTATTCCTCGAGGCCTTGGCGGGTGAGACTGCCATCGCCACGCTCGCCGGTGATGACGGTGGTCATCCCCTTGTCCTTCAGCCAGTCGAACAGCCGGCGGATCTCGGCGCGCAGGATTGCCGGATTGGTGAAGGCGGAGAACAGGCTCTCGATGGTGTCCAGGACGATGCGTTTGGCGCCGATCTCGTCGATCGCGAGCTCGAGCCGCAGGAACAGCCCCTCGAGGTCGTAATCACCGATTTCCGCTAATTCGGCCGGGTCGACGGCGATGTGCTCGATCTGGATCTTGCCCTCGGCAATCAGGTCGTCCATCCCGAAGCCGAGCGATGCGACGTTGCTGACGATATCGACCGGACGTTCCTCGAAGGTCACGAAGAGGCCTGGCTCATCGAATTCGCGGGCGCCGTTCAGCAGGAATGTGGAGGCAAAGAGGGTCTTGCCACAACCGGCCGAGCCGCACACCAAAGTGGGGCGCCCGGTGGGCAGTCCGCCCAGGGTCAACTCATCAAAGCCTTCGATGCCGGTCGGTGATTTCTTGATTTCGATGAGGTCGTTCATGTCGTCTCAGCCCCCGTACATCGTCCGAACATGTCCCGTAGAACATGACACAGTGCTGCGCAATTTCAATTTGACATACCCATGGTACAGAACCGCCAAACACGACAGATACCTTAATTCGTGCGTGCTCTTTCCGAAGAGCGAACCCGGCATGTATAAGCAGAACAATCATCCAGGGCGGATTGCATGGAACTGTTGCTGCTTATTCTGATCGTGGTCGGCATTGTCTGGCAACGAAAAACGTCCCAAAGGCTTGCCCACCTCGAGGACGAGATGTCGGCGCTAAGCGCGCAGCTTGGTGCGACCTCCATGCCGGCACCGGTCGAGGCCCAGCCCACCGTCGCTCCGGCCGCTCCTGCAAATGTCGTAGATGCGGAAGAGCGCCAAATCGCACCGGAGGCCGTTGAGGCAGCCGCGCGCGAGACGGTCTCTCCGGTTCCACAACATGCCGGTCCACCGCCCAGCGCCGCGCGCGACACCTTCGAAAGCCGTCTCGGTGCACGCTGGGCCGTCTGGGTCGGCGGCATCGCGCTTGCCTTCGGCGGCATATTCCTGATCCGCTATTCGATCGAGAGCGGCCTGCTCGGGCCGGAGGCGCGGCTGACACTGGCGGTGGTCTTCGGCCTGCTGCTGGTTGCTGCCGGCGAACTCATCCGGCGCAAGGCATTGCCGCAGGTGTCCGAACGCTACGGCAATGCGATGATCCCGGGCGCGCTGACCGCCGCCGGCGCGGTGACGCTGCTGGCCGCCACCTACGCCGCCCATGGCTACTACGGCTTCATCGGCCCGACGCTTGCCTTTGTTCTGCTCGGCCTCATCTCGTTTGCGACGCTGGCACTGTCGCTCCTCCACGGACAGGCGCTCGCCGGGCTCGGGATCACGGCTTCTCTCCTGACGCCGGCGCTCGTCGCGTCGACTGCACCAAGCGCGAACGTCCTATTCGGCTTCCTCGCCCTCGTCTGGCTTGCCTCGGCTATCGCCGCCCGCCAACGCGACTGGCTGCGGCTGCCGATCCTGGCAAACCTCGGTCTCGCCTGCTGGGCGACGATCTACGTGCTGACCTCAGACACCTTCGATCCGCTTCCACCAACTCTTGCGCTTCTCGTGATGATGGCCGGAACCGCCTTCGTCTGGCCCGGCAGGACTGTTGCCCAACCCGTTGATCCGACCGAGGAAAGCCGGCTGAGGTTTCTGGGACGGCGGCCGCTCGGGATCGGGCTGTCCGTGTCGCTGGGCATCCTCATGTCCTCGTTTGCCATGCTGATGGCCTTCGAATCCGGCGAGGTTTCCCCGACCTTTGCCGCGACGGCACTGGTGGCAGCACTGGCAGCGCTTGGCGGCGGGCGATCCTATGCGGTCTGGCCGACGCTGCTGTCTGCGGCTGGCGCCGTCATGGTGGCTGGTCTTGTTGCGGTGATCCGCCTCGCTAGCATGCCCCTGGTGGTCGGCGAGGTCGAACCGATCACCGCGGTCTACACGGCAGACATCGCCGTCTGCCTGCTGCTGGGGGCGGTCTTCACCTTCCTCGGCTTCGTCTTCCTGAAGCGTTTCGACCGGCAGGAGCGACGGCTGAGCGTGATCTGGGCCGTCCTCATGTCGGCGGTGCCGGTGACGCTGGCCACGATCAGCTTCCTCAATTTCGGCCTGCTGGGACTCGACTGGACCCATGGGCTCTATGGCGTCCTGCTTGGCGCCGTGCTTCTTGCAGGTGCCATCTGGCAGTTCCGGGAGGTGGAGTTGGGCGGCAGCCGGCGCGTGGCCAATCTTCTCGTGCTCGGATCCTTTCCCGCCTTCGCCTTTGCCCTTCACGCGCTGACGAACGGGCTGGTCACCACCGTCCTTCTCTCTGTCCTCGGCTTCGCCTATGTGCTGGCCACCCGCCAGCGCCCATGGAGCGCTCTACCCTGGGCCATGTCGGCGGCGCTGCTGGTGATCTTTGCGCGCATCGCCTGGGAGCCGACGCTGGTGGGACCGGGCCAGCTGGGCACCACCCCGTTCTTCAATGCGCTCTTGCCCGGTTACGGCATCCCGGCGCTGCTCTCGGTTCTGGCCGCCTACCAGCTGCGCCACTGGCCGGACCTGCGGGCGCGCAACTTCCTGCAGGCGCTCGCCTCGCTGATGGTGCTGATGACCGCGGCGGTGCTCGTGCGCCACGCCATGAACGGCGGCGTGCTTTATGGCGGCACCCCGACGCTGGCTGAACAGTCGATCTACACGCTGCTGACCGTCGGTTTCTCCGCTGCCCTGATGACGCTCGACCGGCAGGCTCCAAGCCCGGTCTTCCGCTACGGCTCGATGATCGCCGGCGTGATCGCCACGATCAACGTGCTGTCGCTGCACGTCTTTGCCCTGAACCCCTATTTCAGCGGCGAGAGCACCGGAGCCTGGCCCTTCGCCAACCTGCTGCTGATCGGCTACCTCCTGCCGGCGATCGCCTATGCCGGTCTTGCCTATTGTGCGCGCGACAAGCGGCCGGCGCCCTATGTGGCGATGCTGGCGGCGAGCGGCGCGGCTCTCGGCTTCCTCTGGGCGACGCTCTCGGTGCGGCGCTTCTGGCAGGGCGAGAACATCGCCGACTGGAAGGGCTTCCTGCCGGGCGAGACCTATACCTATTCGGTCGTCTGGCTGGCGATCGGGGTTGCCTGCCTGATCCTCGGATCGCGGTTCGACGCCCGCAGCCTGCGGCTGGCATCGGCCGGACTGGTGATCGTCACCGTCATCAAGGTCTTCCTCATCGACATGTCGAACCTCGAAGGCATCCTGCGGGCGCTCTCCTTCATCGGGCTCGGCGTGGTGCTGATGGGGATCGGACTGTTCTACCAGAAGATCCTGGCCCGCTCCTCGACGAACGTCCCCTCACCTGCGGAAGGCGACCAGCCGTGACCGCCTCGCTTGCCGCAGCCTTTGCCCCCTTCGATGACCTCGCGCGCCAGCTTCTGGCGCATGCGACGGAGGGAGACGACGGGTCGCACGACATCGCACATATCCTGCGCGTCTTCCGCAATGCCATGCGCATCCATGCAGCCGAGGGCGGCAACGGGCGGGTTCTCGCCGCTGCCGTGCTGCTGCATGACTGCGTCGCGGTGGAGAAGAATTCGCCGCTGCGCGCCGAAGCGTCGCGGCTGGCGGCAGAGAAGGCTGCGGGCGTGCTTTCGGCACTCTCCTGGGACGAGACGGATATCGCCGCCGTTGCCCATGCCATCACCACCCACAGTTTTTCCGCCAACATCTCGCCCGAGACGCTGGAGGCGAAGATCCTGCAGGATGCCGACCGGCTGGATGCCATCGGCATGGTCGGGGCGGCCCGCTGCTTCTACATCGCCGGGCGCATGGGGTCGGGTCTCTACGATCCGGCCGATCCGCTGGCAACCGATCGGCCGCTCGACGACAAGGCGTTCGCCATCGACCACTTCGAGACGAAGCTCTTCAAGCTCGCCGAAGGGTTCCGGACGCCGGCCGGTCGAGCACTGGCCACGGAGCGGCACGCGCGCCTGAAGCACGTGCTCGAATTGTTTCTCGACGAAATCTGAAGGTTCCTCCATGCACGTCAGCGCATTGCATTTCTATCCCCTGAAGAGCGGCCGCGGCATTGCCTTGCGCGAGGCCGAGATTGGCGCGGAGGGCATTCCGGGCGACAGGCGCATGATGCTCGTCGAGCCGGACGGGACCTTCATCACCCAGCGCGACACGCCGGCGCTTGCCAGGCTGGACGTGCAGCCGCAGCAGAAGGGCGCGACGATCGCATTCGACGGCGGCGAGGCTTTGGACGTCGTGCAGCCGCCGGCCGACCGACGGGTTGATGTCGTGGTCTGGAAATCGAGCGTCAGCGCCGCGCTGGCAGACGACGTCACCAACGCCCGCCTCTCTGCCTGGATTGGTCGCGCGGTGCGGCTGGTGTTCTTCGACGACGTGGCCGCGCGGACGGCGAGCGCCGAATGGGCCGGCGACGGCACGCCGGTCACCTTCGCGGACGGCTACCAGGTGCTGATCACCACCACCGCCTCGCTGGCCGCCCTCAACGCCGACATGGAAGCGCATGGCGAGGGCGCCATCGGCATGGAGCGCTTCCGGCCAAACATCGTGCTGGAGACGGACGAGCCCTGGGCGGAGGACGGCTGGGTGTCGCTTGAGATCGGCGGCATCACCTTCGACCTCGTCAAACCCTGCGCCCGCTGCATCATGACCACCCAGGACCAGCGCAGCGGATCGCGCGACGTCGCAAGCCCGATGCCGGCCATGGGACGCATCCGCATGTCGGCCGACCGGCGTGTCCCCGGACCGCTGTTCGGCTGGAACGCCGTGCCGCGCGGAAGTGGCCGGATCGAGATCGGCAGCGCGGTCAAGGTGCTTGCGGAACGGGATGTCGCCTGGGCGATCAAGAGGCGGTAATTTTCGGCTTGTCTCAAACCTGATGAACGCTATTTTCAGGCGTGGTTGTCAGACAACCTGCCTGCCTTTCTGCCGGCGACCTCCCGTTTCATTCTCGAGGCCGTCCTTCCAGGGAAATAGCTTTCATGACACCTCGGGCGACCGGCCTCGCATTCGCGCTTCTGGCGGTGACCATCTTTTCGATCCAGGACGGCGTCTCCAAGCACCTCGGCGACAACTATCCGGCCATCTTCATCGCCATGATGCGCTACTGGGCCTTTGCCGGCTTTGCCGTCATCCTCGCCTCCCGTTCGCGCGGCGGGCTACGCGTCGCGGCCACATCCCCACGACCCTGGCTGCAGATCTTCCGCGGCGTGCTCTTGGCGGTGCAGATCGTCGTGGCGATCCTGTCCTTTTCGATGGTGGGACTGGCGCAGAGCCAGGCGATCTTTCAGTCGGCACCGCTTCTGGTGGCGCTCCTGTCGATGCCGCTGCTGGGCGAACGCGTCGGCTGGCGGCGGTGGACGGCGATCGCGGTCGGCTTCGTCGGCGTCGTGATGATCCTGAAGCCGGATACCGGCGGCTTTGACCTGCACATGCTGCTGCCGATGGCAGGCGCCGTGATCTACAGCTTCTATTCGATCACCACCCGGCTCGCGAGCCGGACGGACGCCGCCTCGACCAGCTTCTTCTACACCGGCGTCGCCGGTGCCGCCGCCATCTCGCTGGTCGGGCCGTTCTACTGGACGAGCTTTTCCGGCAACGACGGCTACTGGATGGCGGCACTCTGCGTATTCGGGATCGCCGGACACTACTTCCTGATCCGGGCCTTCGACTACATCGACGCCGTTATTGTCCAGTCGATGTCCTATCTGCAGCTGGTGCTGGTGACGATCATCGGCGTGGTGATCTATGGTGAGACACTCGGCTTCAACATGGTCGTCGGATCGATCATCGTCGTCGGCGCCGGCCTGTTCACCATCTACCGCGAGGCCCGGGCCGGCAAGCGCCCCCTGAAGATCGATCCCAGCGGTGAGCTTTGACCTCGCCCATCAATCCGGTTGATGCATGCGTGCGCAAAACTGATTTTGGGATTGGTCGTCCCGGCGCTATGGTCGTCTCTTCACGTCCTTCAGGAGAGCCAGGATGCCGCAGGCCATAAAGTCCCCCATGCCCTGGCTGATCATCCTTTCCGGCTGCCTGATCGCGATGCTGACCTTCGGGCCGCGCTCGGCCATGGGCTTCTTCCAGCTGCCGATGCTTTCCGATACCGGCTGGGACCGGTCGACCTTCGGTCTGGCCATGGCGTTCCAGAACCTCTTCTGGGGGCTCAGCCAGCCCTTCTTCGGGGCGCTAGCCGACAAATACGGCACGGGTCGGGTGCTGGTGATCTCCGGCCTGCTCTATGCCGCAGGCCTCCTGGTCATGGCCTATGCGGACGCGCCCCTCTGGCTGCACATCGGCGGCGGCGTGCTGGTCGGGACGGCGATCGGCGCGGGCTCCTTCAGCGTCATCCTGTCCGCCTTCGCGCGCCATGTGACGCCGGAGCAGCGCTCGATGGCCTTCGGCTTCGGCACGGCGGCGGGCTCGGCCGGCATGTTCCTGTTTGCGCCGCTCAGCCAGGCTCTCATCAGCAATCTCGGCTGGTCGGACAGCCTCGTCGCCATGTCGATCATGATGCTGATCGTGCCGTTGCTCGCCTATCCGCTGCGTGGCAACGGGTCCTCCGGCAGCCAGTCGCAGGCAGCCTTCAAGCAGACGGTCGGCGCGGCGCTGAAGGAAGCGCTCGGGCACAAGAGCTATCTCCTGCTGACCACCGGCTTCTTCGTCTGCGGCTTTCAGGTCGCCTTCATCACCGCGCATTTCCCCGCCTATCTCGGCGATATCGGCATCGAGGCGAGCTATGCCGTCATCGCCATGGCGCTGATCGGCTTCTTCAACATCATCGGGTCGCTGGCCGCCGGCTACATCGGCCAGCGGTATTCCAAGCCCTATTTCCTTGCCTACATCTACATCGGCCGCTCGATCGCCGTGACTGCCTTCCTGCTGCTCCCGCAGACGCCTCTCTCCGTGGTCATCTTCGCGACCGTCATGGGACTGCTGTGGCTCTCCACCGTGCCGCCGACCAATGCGCTCGTGGCGATCATGTTCGGCACGCGGCACCTCGGCCTCCTGGGCGGGCTCGTCTTCCTGTCGCACCAGATCGGCTCGTTCCTCGGCGTCTGGATGGGCGGCTATCTCTATGATCGCCTCGGCTCCTACGACGCCGTCTGGTGGCTGGGCGTGATCCTCGGCCTCTTCGCCGCCGTCATCCACTGGCCGATCCGGGAAAAGCCCGTGGAGCGGCCGCAACCGGCGGCGGTGCCGGCCTAACCGGCCTCCTGCACATCCGGGCGCGACAGCGCCTTCAGCGCCGCCTGGACGAAACCGTCCCGGGCGGCGTTTTCGGTGATGCCGCGCGGCTCGTAGATGTGGCGGTGAAGGAAGTATCCCGTCAGGCGGAAGGCCGCCGCCATGCCTGCCGCATCCGCAGCGGCCCGCGATCCCTCGTTCAGGAAGGATGGCAGTGCCAGCAGCCGATCGGCATAGGGCGCGCCCGCCGTACGGCAGACCGCGCGCCCGCTCTTCGGCGAGACATAGAGAAGATCGTCCCTGGCGCCGGTGGCGGCGCATTCGGCAAGATCAAGGCCATAGCCGAGGTCGTTAAGGATCGCGAGCTCGAAGCGCACGAAGAGTTCGCCGGCATCGGCGGGATCATCCATCGTCTCCAGGATCACGTCCAGCGCCTCGTAGAGGTGCGGATGCGGATCCCGCTCCGGCAGGAGGCGCAGCAGGGCGCCCATGGCCTGCACCCCGTAAAGCGAGGTCGCCGTCTCCATCAGCCGGGCAGCCCGCAGCTTCACGGGCTCCAGCTTGAACTCGCCGAGATGCTCGTCGAGCCGCGCCCGCCAGACCACCTCGACCCGGTTGCCGGGCTGCAGCACCGGCTGCATGGTACGCGACCGGCCGGAACGCACGATGCCCAGATGCCGGCCCCGGCCGCGGGTCATCACCTCGGCGATCACGCTCGTCTCGCCGTGCCGCTTCACCCCGATGATGATTGCTTCATCCTGCCATTGCATCGATGCATCAGTTCCTGTCGCCGTGAGAGAGCTATAGCCGATAAGAGGCTTTGCCTGAATTGCTAATGCTGACGGCATCCTGTTTGGCGAAGGCGGCATAATCTTGATGAGGGCTTGGAACAAAAGACCCTCGTTCGGAATTGCTCAGCGGAAATCCCCACCGAGGTGCGCCCATGAAATATCTTCCCATCGTTCTGCTTCTCGCCGCCTCCCCGGCGGCCGCGCAGTCGCCCGAGCTCGAACAGGCCTGCACTGCCGTTGCGCAGAACTTCCTGCTGACGCCCACCATCACGACCGGCGTGGTGCAGTCGTTTCCGAACCTCGAACCGCCGGGTGCCCGGATGACCTATTCGACCCGCGCGGATCCGCAGCCGACCGATTTCACCAACGAGATCGAATGCCAGTTCGCCACCGCGACGCCGCCGCTCAGCCTGACCCGCTTCTGCATCTCCAGCACATGCTATTCGGAGAACGAGCAGGAACCGGAGAACCGTCGCCGGTACCTCGAGGTTAAGGCGCTGATGGACCGTCAGAACTAACCTGACACCACCCGATCGAGCTATCTCTCCGTCTTGCCACCCAGGACGGAGAGAGCAGACGAAAGATAGCGGGCCGCCAGCGCATGTCTGCGGCCTTTTGCTATGCAGAGCGCTGCCCGACAGTGCAATTCCAGCGGATCTTCAACGATGCCGACCACAGCCGGCTGCGGCACGATCGTCACGACGCCGCTGTAGATCGACGGAATCCCGTGGGCATCGCGCAGGCAGCGGCCAATGGCAGACACGGTGATCTGGCGTCCATCCGGGTGAACGACCTGGTACTCTTCCTTGTAGAAGCCGCCCGTCAGGATCGCGTCATGCATCGCCTTGGCGAGGCGCTGCCGATCTCCATCCCTGACGTAGCGGATCACCTCCGCGATAGGTACGCCTTCCGTCACCGCTTCCAGGGAGAGGCCGAAGACGGAGGCGATGACCTGATCGCCGTAGACGCGATCTTCGGGCACGATGAAAGTGTAGATGCCGGTGACCGTATCCCCGTCCTCGTTGTCGTTCGTCACCAACAGCCGCCCCATCCAGACCTACCTCGTGCGATTCCAGCAGAGGCTTATGAATGGCTCGATATGCATTAGCAACCGCTTAAAATTGGGGCGAGATATTCCAAAAGCTGTCAGCCTCTCGGGAATTCCAGACCCATCTCGCGGAAGCGCTCCGGGTCGTCACCCCAGTTCTCCCTCACCTTGACGAAGAGGAAGAGGTGGACAGGCTGCTCGAGGATTTCGGAGAGCTCCTTGCGCGATGCGGTGGAGATCGCCTTGATCGCGTCGCCGTTCTTGCCGAGCGCGATCTTCTTCTGGCTGTCGCGCTCCACATAGATCACCTGCTCGATGCGCACAGACCCATCCTTGCGCTCTTCCCACTTCTCGGTCTCGACGTGCGAGGCGTAGGGAAGCTCCTGGTGCAGGCGCAAGAAGAGCTTTTCGCGGGTGATCTCGGCGGCCAGCTGGCGCATCGGCAGATCGGAGATCTGGTCTTCGGGATAGTACCAGGGGCCTTCCGGAAGCCGATCCGTCAGAAAGTCCAGCAGGTCGGTGCAGCCGGAACCGGTCGTGGCCGACACCATGAAGGTGCGCTCGAACTCGACGACCTCGTTTGCCGCCGCCGTCAGCTTCAGCAGGCTTTCAGGATCGACGCGGTCGATCTTGTTGAGGACCAGGATCTTCGGCTGGTGGACGTCCTTCAGACCCTGGAGGATGGCGTCGGCATCGCCGCGCAGGCCCCGCTCGCTGTCGATCAGCAGCATGATCAGGTCCGCGTCCTTGGCACCGCCCCAAGCCGACATCACCATGGCGCGGTCCAGCCGGCGGCGCGGCTTGAAGATGCCGGGCGTGTCCATGAAGACGATCTGGGCGGTCTTGTGGATGGCGATGCCGCGGACGATCGCCCGGGTCGTCTGCACCTTGTGGCTGACGATCGAGACCTTGGCGCCCACCAGGCGGTTCAGGAGCGTCGACTTGCCCGCGTTGGTGGCGCCGATGAGCGCCACGAAACCTGACCTGGTCGCTGCTGCTGCGGCGGCTGGCTCCGGCTCGGTGCCGATGATGTTGTCGTTCTCTGTCATGTTCCCATTCAACTTTCGGCAGACTGTTTCTGCCATACGCCTTCGCGCTCCAGCATTCTGGCGGCGGCAACCTGCTCTGCCGCCCGCTTGGAGCGGTCGATACCGGTCTCCGGCGCGATACCCTTGATCTCGACCGTCACGGTGAAACGCGGATCATGATCCGGACCGGAGCGCTCGTCCACCCTGTAGGCCGGTGTCAGCGCGAATTTCGCATGCGCCCATTCCTGGAGCTCGGTCTTGGCATCGCGTCTGGCGCCATCGGCGCGGGTGGCCCGTTCCTGCCAGTAGCGGGTGATGAAGGTCCTTGCCGCCTCGAGGCCGCCGTCGAGATAAAGGGCGGCAATAAGGCTTTCCACGACGTCGGCGCGTACGTTCAGCATGCGCTTGCCGGTCAGCTTCTTCACGTCGGCGCCGGTGCGGATGTATCGGTGGAGGTCCATCTCGTCGGCGACCTCGGCGCAGGTCTCGGCGCTCACCAGCTGGTTCAGCCGCACCGAAAGTTCGCCTTCCGCGGCCGTCTTGAACGTGCGGAACAGCAATTCGGCGACGCACAGACCGAGCACCCGGTCCCCGAGAAACTCCAGTCGCTCGTAGTTGGCGCCCTTGGCGGAGCCCGTGCTGGCGTGCGTCAGCGCCCGGTCCAGCCATTGCTTGTCTACGAACTCATGACCGATGAGCGTTTCGAGCTTCGACTGATCGTCCGCCGAGAGCAACTTCCCCTTCATTCAGCTGACACCCTTGAACAGACGCTCCCAGCGCATGTTGGAGGGCCACTTCCAGAATTCTCGGAAGGAGGTGTCGTTGCCGACGGAGAAGAAGATGACGCTGGCGCGGCCAACCAGGTTCTCGGCCGGCACGAAGCCGACGTCGAAGCGGCTGTCGAGAGAATTGTCGCGGTTGTCGCCCATGAAGAAATAGTGCCCCTCCGGCACGATGAACTCGCGGGTGTTGTCGCCGCGGGAATTGGCGACCTGGTCGAGCGTCTCGTAGCTGACGCCGTTGTCGAGCGTCTCGCGGAAGACCGGCACGTCGGCGCCGGGATCAAGGCGATAGTCGGAGGTGAAGGAACCATCCTGCTGCTTGGGAACCGGCTCGCCGTTGATGGAGAGAATGCCATCCGTCATCTGGATCCGGTCGCCCGGCAGGCCGATCAGGCGCTTGATGTAGTCGACATTGGTGTCGGTCGGCAGGCGGAAGACGATGACATCGCCGCGCTCCGGATCGCTTGCAAAGATGCGGCCATCGAAGAGATCGGGCGAGAACGGCAGGGAATACTTGGAATAACCGTAGGCGAACTTGTTGACGAAGATGTAGTCGCCGACGAGCAGCGTCGGCATCATCGAGCCGGACGGAATCGTGAAGGGCTGGAAGAAGACCGTTCGGATGACCATCGCCAGAAGCAGCGCCTGGATGATGACCTTGATGTTTTCCCAGAGGGCGCTGTCATGCTTCTTGCTGGCTTTATCGGACACTTGGGGTCTTTCTTTTGAATTCCTGCATTTTGGCCTTCTCTAGCCCCTTCGCCATGCGGCGGCAATGCCTCAATCCGCCACGGGCCTCGCCTCGATGACAACAAAGGCCTGCGCATAGGGATATTCGTCGGTGATGGTGACATGCACCACGGCCTCATGAGCGGCGGGCATGAGGGTGGCGAGAATGGTGGCGGCTCCTCCGGTCAGGGCCATGGTCGGCTTGCCGCCCGGCAGGTTGACCACGCCCATGTCCTTCCAGAAGACGCCCTGGGCCAGGCCCGTGCCCAGCGCCTTGGAACAGGCCTCCTTGGCAGCGAACCGCTTGGCGTAGGAGGCGGCGCGGTTGCGGCGACGGTCGGATTTCGTGCGTTCGACCTCGGTGAAGCAGCGCTGCGTGAAGCGTTTGCCATAACGCTCAAGCGTCTTTTCGATGCGGCGGATGTCGATGAGATCGCTGCCCATGCCGATGATCATTGGTCCCTCCTTCCGGGAGGGCTCCCGGGGCACGTAGTTGACTGCGCCATGACTTGAGCATTGGCAGGCGCGACGTCAAGCGCCACGCCGGTAAGGATTTCTTAATCATTGCGGCGCGCGTTAACCTGAAGTTAAAGAAATTCGCCAATGAATAGACTTGAACGTTTGCTGCCGGAGCGGAACTCTTCCGCGTTGGTGCATGCGCAGGTGCAGGAAGCAGGGCTTTGCGGCCCTGAACGCATGACGCGCTTCCCCCGCCTTGGCCTCCGCGGCCATGTCTCACCCCAAGCCAGTCCACAAGACGCGTCTCCGATACATCATCGCGACGCCGAGATCTGTGGTCTAGACCGCCGAGAGGCGCAGAGAGGGCCGCGCATTTCACGTCATGCGCTCCATCTTGCGACATTCGACGGCAGACCTGAACTGCAACGGTAACCGAGTGTAGGCGCCTTATGACTCCCATTTCCGCCCTTCCAGCGAGCCAGATCCGCTACCTCTCGGCTGCCGACATCACTGCGCTCTCGCGGGACGAGATCGCGTCTCTCAGCGCGTCCCATATCCGGGCGCTGAACGCCGAACAGGTTGGCGCGCTGGAAGCCGAGGACATTGCCGCCCTCAGCGTTGCCCAGATAAAGTCGATCTCGAACCATGCCATCAAGGGCTTGAGCCTGGAGAACATCGCTGTTCTCGACGCCGCCAAGATCGCGGGCCTGCAGACGGGGCAGGTGGCGGCCCTCACCACCGACCAGATCGCCGCGATGTCGGCCAACCAGATCGAGGCCTTCAGCTCCTCTCAGACGCGCGCCCTCAGCGCCGCGCACCTCGAAGCCATGAGCGCCGAGGACATTTCGCGGCTGACGCCCGCCGAACTTGCCGCCGTCAGCGCACGCGCTCTGGTAGGTCTGTCTGCCGATATCCTTGCCGGTCTCAGCACCAGCCAGACGGGTGCGCTCACCGCGGCGCAGATCAAGACCCTGACGACCGACCACATCGCGGCGCTCACCACGAACCAGATCGCATCGCTCAGCACCTCCGCCATCGTCGGCCTGACGTCGACCCAGATCGATGCCATGAGCGCCGAACAGATCGGCGCATTCACCAGCGACCAGACCCGCGCCTTCAGCCGTGCACAGATCGCCGCAATGGGCGCCGACGACATAGCAGCCTTTGCCAGCGCCGATATCGCGGCGATCAGCACGAAGGCCATCACCGGGCTGTCGTCGGACACGGTGGCCCAGCTTGACGCGACGCAACTCGGCGCGCTGAGCGCATCGCAGGTGACCGCGCTTTCCACACTGCAGGTTGCCGCGCTTACGGCCAGCCAGCTGGCAGACCTGAGAACCGACCAGGTCGCCGCCCTCAGTGCACGTCAGGTAGCAGCCCTCGCCCCTTCGCAGATCACCGGCCTCGACAGCAAGCTCGGGTCGCTGAGCGTGCAGGCGATGGCCGGTCTCACCACCAGCCAGATCAGCGTCATGAGCCCGACGGAGATCGGGGCATTCAACACGAGCCAGGTCGGGGCATTGTCGGCAAGGCAGGTCGGCGCGCTCAGTGCCGAGCAGATTACCGCCCTCGACACCAAGATCAGCGCGCTCAGCGCAAGAGCCGTCAGCGGACTGACCACCACGCAGATCAGCGCCATGAGCCCCACCGAGCTCGGCGCCTTCAGCGAGGTCCAGATGGCGGCCCTGAGGAACACGCAGCTCTCCGCGCTGGCCGCGGAGGACATCGCCGAACTCTCCACCGGCGACATTGCCGCCATCAGCACCCGGTCCATCGCCGGCCTGTCGGGCGCCGCCGTGATCCAGCTCGATTCCGCCCAGATCGGCGCGCTGACGACCGGCCAGGTTGCCGCCCTGACCACGGACCAGATTGCCGCGCTGACGACCGATCAGATCGGTAATCTAAGCACATCCCACGTCGCCGCCCTCACCTCGCGGCAGGTTGCTGCGCTCAGCGCGGAGCAGATCACGGCACTCGACACCAAGATCAGCGCCATCAGCGCCCGGGCGATCGCGGGGCTGACGACCGAACAGATCGACGCCATGAGCCCAAGCGAGCTCGGCGCTCTCAGCGAAACCCAGATCGCTGCCCTGCGGGCGCCCCAGCTGGCGGCCCTGAGTGCCGAGGACATCGCAGAATTCTCCACCACCGACATTGCCGCGATCAATTCGCGGGCGGTCCTCGGTCTCTCGACCGGCGCTCTTGCCGGTCTCGACAGCGCCCAGTTCGGCGCTCTCAGCACGGCACAGCTTGCCTCCCTCTCGACCACCCAGATTGCAGCCCTGACGACCGACCAGGTGTCCGGCCTGAGCAGCACGCAGCTGGGCGCCCTGACGTCACGGCAGGTCTCGGCCTTCACCGACGCGCAGATCACGGCGCTCGACACCAACATCAGCGCGCTCGCCACGCGGGCTGTCGCGGGCTTCACGACGTCGCAGCTGACGGCCATGAGTCCGACGCAGATCGAAGCCTTCTCGGAAGATCAGACGGCAGCGCTGAAGGCGGCGCAGCTTGCGGCCATGGCCGCAGAGGATATCGCGAGCTTCTCGACCAGCGACATTGCCGCCATCAACAGCAGGGCGATCGCCGGCCTTTCGACAAGCGCCATCGCAGGCCTGGGTTCGGCGCAAATCGGCGTGCTTTCCACCAGCCAGATCGCAGCGTTATCAAGCGAACAGGTTACCGCCCTGACGGCCGAACAGTTCGGCATCCTCACCACGGACCAGATCGCGGCGCTGACATCGCGTCAGGTTGGGGTGATGAGCGCGGACCAGATTTCGGCGCTGGATGTCAATATCAGCGCGCTCAGCGTCAAGGCTGTGGCAGGCCTGACCACGTCCCAGATCAGCGCCATGGCACCGAGCGAGCTCGGCGCACTCAACGAGGCGCAGATTGCGGTTCTGAAGATGACGCAGCTTTCCGCCGTTGCTGCGGAAGACATTGCGGAGTTTTCCACCTCCGACATCGCCGCCATCAGCGCCAAGTCGATTGCCGGCCTCGCCACGGCTGCGATCGCCGAATTCGACGCCGCCATGCTGGCCGCGCTGTCGACCAGCCAGATTGCGGCCCTGTCGACCGACCAGGTGGCCGCCCTCTCTGCCGATCAGATCGGGGACCTGAACACGGATCAGGTGGCTGCGCTGACGGCAAAGCAGGTCGGGGCAATGACTGCCGAGCAGATCAGTGCGCTTGACGCCGATATCGCCGCCCTCAGCACCAAGGCCATTGCCGGCCTGACGGCATCCCAGATCGGGGCGATGAGCCCGACCGAAATCGGCACCCTGACCGACGCACAGGTCGGCGCGCTGAAGACGGTCCATTTTGCCGCCATGGCTGCGGAAGATTTCGCCGAATTCTCGACAAGCGACATCGCGGCGATCAATGTGAAGGCAATTCCGGGGATAGCAGCGGGTGTCTTCTCGACACTGACCAGCGATCAGCTGCTGGCCTTGACGACGGGGCAGATCCAGGCGGCCAATCCCGACCAGGTCGAGGCGCTGATCGCCGCCTTCAACGCCCTCTAGACCATGTGCTGAAAAGCTCAGCCGGCCCGGCATGGCCGCTGCTGGCCTGCATCACGAGGGCGGATCACGTCCACGGCCGTGCCAGTGCGCGGTCGTCACAGATGAGCGGTGACGCTCGTTAGAACGTCTAGTCTTAGAACGTCTTGCGGAACATGCCGCGATCGATCTGGCGCTGACGATATTCCAGATCGACGCGATCAGCCGAGCCGTTCAAATAGTCGAGCTCGCGTTCTTCGATGCTGGGGCCGCGCAGGGCGCGGGCAAACTTCTTTACGGGACCAAACATAGTCTTCTTCCTCTTTCACGTCTTTGTTCTATTGCACTGCAGCAATATAGGCGCTTGGCTGGGCAAAGACCAACGCCGCCTGAGCGATCCTGCCCTGCTTGGGAAGCATGGCAGGATCGACAGGTGACCAGTAAGAAGGCAGTTCAGTCGTAGACGCGCTTGACCGTGGAGATGCAGTCGAGATCCTTCAACTGGGTCAGCATCTGGTTCAGCTGCCGAAGGTCCCAGACCTCCACATCGATGACGATCTCGGAGAAGTCGGCGGCAACGCGTCCCATGTCGAGATTGCGGATGTTGATGTCCAGGCTGCCGATGGTCTGGGCAACGGTCGCCAGGGTTCCGGGCTCGTTCAAGGCATTGATGATGATCCGGGCCGTAAAGCGCGACTTGTTGGCGTCGTCGAGATCCCAGCGTACGTCGATCCACCGCTCCGGCTGGTCGTCGAAGCGCTGCAGCGCCGACGCCTGGATCGGGTAGATGGTGATCTTCGTCTCGTTCTCCATGATCCCGACGATCCGGTCGCCCGGAACGGCGCCGCTCGGGGCGAAGTTCACCTGCATGTTACCGGAAAGACCACGGATCGGCAGCGGCACCGACCCCTGCCCATCTGCCCCCTCGTCTTCGGGGGCCTCCGCGGAGCGGCCGGGGATGCGGAACATCATGCCGGAGACGCTTCGCACGTTGAACCAGCCCTCGTCCGCCAGGGGCTTTATGGTGACGCGCTCGTCCTTGTAGTCCGGATAGACCGCGCGCATGACGTCGATCGACGAGAGCTCTCCGCGTCCGACGGATGCAATGGCATCCTCCACGTCCTTCTGGCCGAGGCGATGGAGTACGGGCTTCAGGCTTTCACGGGAGAAAACCTTCCCGGCCCGCTCAAAGGTCCGCTCGAGAATGCGGTGGCCGAGGCCGGCATATTGCTTGCGGATCGCCATGCGGGTGGCCCGGCGAATGGCGGCGCGCGCCTTGCCGGTGACGACGATTTCTTCCCAGGCGGCCGGCGGCACCTGCACGCCGGAGCGGATGATCTCGACCTCGTCGCCGTTGTTGAGGCGGGTGACGAGCGGCATGATGCGGCCGTTGATCTTGGCGCCCACGGTGGTGTCGCCGATATTGGTATGAACGGCATAGGCGAAATCGATCGGCGTTGCGCCGCGCGGCAGGGCGATCAGCTTGCCCTTCGGCGTGAAACAGAAGACCTGGTCCTGGAACAGCTCGAGCTTGGTGTGCTCCAGAAACTCCTCTGGATTGTCGCCTTCCGAAAGCGCCTCGATGGTATGGCGGAGCCAGGAGTAAGCGCTGGATTCCTTCGACAGGAGCTCCCCGCCCTCGCCGCCTTCGCCATCCTTGTAGAGCGCATGGGCGGCGATGCCGTATTCGGCGATCTCGTGCATCCGCCTCGTGCGGATCTGCAGCTCGATGCGCTGCCGCGTCGGGCCGATGATCGTCGTGTGGATGGACCGGTAGTCGTTCTGCTTGGGGGTCGAGATGTAGTCCTTGAAGCGGCCGGGCACGACGCGCCAGCGGGTGTGAACGATGCCCAGCGCCCGGTAGCAGGCCGGGATATCGCTGACCATGATGCGGAAGCCATAGATGTCCGAAAGCTGCTCGAAGGAGAGCGACTTCGACTGCATCTTGCGGAAGACTGAATAGGGCTTCTTCTGGCGTCCCTTGACCACTGCATCCAGCAGGCCGTTGGCGATCAGAAGGTCGCGCAGCTCATCTTCGATCTTGGTGATCAGGCCCTCGTTGCGCGCGGAAAGCTCCGCCAGGCGCTTCGTCACCGTCTCGTAGGCTTCGGGATTGAGGTAGCGGAAGGACAGGTCCTCGAGCTCGTCGCGAAGGTCCTGCATGCCCATGCGACCGGCGAGCGGCGCATAGATGTCCATGGTCTCTTCGGAAATGCGTGCCCGCTTCTCCGGGTTCATATGCTCCAGAGTGCGCATGTTGTGCAGGCGGTCGGCGAGCTTGACCAGCAGCACGCGCACGTCGTCGGAGATTGCCAGCAGCAGCTTGCGCAGGTTTTCGGCCTGCTTGGCCTTCTTGCTGACGAGATCAAGTCGCTTGAGCTTCGTCAGACCCTCGACGAGGCGGCCGATGTCTTCGCCAAACAGCTCGTCGATCTCGGCGCGGGTCGCCGTGGTATCCTCGATCGTGTCGTGCAGCAGGGCCACCGCAATCGTCGACTCGTCGAGATGCATGTCGGTGAGGATGGCGGCTACTTCGAGCGGGTGCGAAATGTAGGGATCGCCGCTGGCGCGCTTCTGCAGGCCATGCTTCTGCATGGCATAGACATAGGCCTTGTTGAGGAGAGCTTCATTGGCATCGGGCTTGTACTTTTGAACCCGTTCAACAAGCTCGTATTGCCGCATCATGCCGAAACAATTCCTGATTTAAAAAACGAAAAAGGCGCGCCAGTCGCAGACTGGCGCAGCCATCATAATCCAAGCAAACTATTTCGAACCGGACAATGAACGATCAGTAATCGTCGCTCTTCTCCGGCGGAACGAGACCCTCGATGCCTGCCAGCAGTTCTTCTTCCGACATCTGGTCGAACGTGACCGGTTCCGGAAGGTCGTCGTCCTGGTCGTTGCGGTCGGCGTTCGTGGCAGCGCCGGCGTTGGCCGCGATCAGCGAGGCTGGATCGGGCTCGGGCTCATCGATTTCCACATGCTTCTGCAGCGAGTGGATCAGGTCTTCCTTGAGGTCGTCCGGAGACAGGGTTTCGTCGGCAATCTCACGCAGCGCAACCACCGGATTCTTGTCGTTGTCGCGGTCGATGGTAATCTGCCCGCCCTGGGAAATCTGACGTGCACGATGGCTGGCCAGAAGCACGAGCTCGAACCTGTTGTCCACTTTGTCGATGCAATCTTCTACGGTGACACGGGCCATTGCCTGTCCTTTGCGGTCGTTTTTGTTCGGGAATTTACACGCCCGATACAGCTATTGCAGCCGGAATTCAAGTTTTTCCTGCGGGTCTCCCCCACCCCTCATGCCTGACATGCCCTGATCAAGCACGAAGATTTCAATCAAAGGTGCTTGGAGAAAGGCGAATCGTACCATAAATGCGGCTACATCACCGATTGGTAATGTAAAATGGGTTTTCAGCGTGGCGAACGGGTCCGGGAGGCTTGCCGTCGCCAGTCCTGCTCAGCAGGAAATTATAATAAAGGGATGGAGAAAAAATGTTCGACCCCAGGGAAAAAATCGCCCTTTTCATAGATGGAGCAAACCTCTACGCCGCTTCCAAGAGCCTCGGCTTTGACATCGACTATCGCAAGCTGCTCGCGTCATTCCAGAAGCGCGGCTACCTCTTGAGGGCATACTACTACACGGCGTTGATCGAGGACCAGGAGTACTCGTCGATCCGCCCGCTGATCGATTGGCTGGATTACAACGGCTACAAGGTCGTCACCAAGCCGGCCAAGGAATTCACCGACTCCATGGGCCGCCGCAAGATCAAGGGCAACATGGACATTGAGCTGGCGATCGACGCCATGGAGCAATGCCATACGGCCGATCACCTGGTGATCTTTTCGGGCGACGGCGATTTCACCACGCTCGTGGAAGCGCTTCAACGCCGGGGCCGCAAGGTCTCGGTCGTCTCGACCATGGCAACCCAGCCGCCGATGATTGCCGACGACCTGCGCCGCCAGGCCGACCACTTCATAGACCTCGTGTCATTGAAGGGCGAGATCGGTCGGGACCCGTCTGAGCGGCCGCCACGTCCGACCGAGCCGGTCGAAACATCCGAAAGCTAGCCGGAGCGGCAATCGCTCAGCCAACCTTTCCCGCCTCTGCGACAGGGGGCGGGGAATGGGTCTTGCGGCTTCTGAAGATCGCCTCGGTCACCAGGGCGAGCGGAATGCCGATCGCCAGCGGAATGAAGAAGTAGATCACGCGGAAGGCCACCAGAGAGCCGATGGAGGCCTGATCGCCCATCACATGGCGGACGGTTGCCTCCAGGACACCGAGACCACCGGGTGCATGGCTGACGATGATGGCGACGTTGGCGAGAACATAGGCCGTCGCCGCCTTCAGATAGCTCACGTCGCCACCGGCGCTCATGAGCTCGCGAAGGGCTGCTGCCACCAGGGCAAAGTTCAGTGTGCCGATGACCACCTGCGCCAGGGCGAGGCGAAGCTTCGGCATCTTGAAGGTCCATTTGCGGATGCGGACCGGGGCGCGGGCAAATTTCGCGAGGACCAGATAGCCCCCCACCACCAGGATGCAAAGCGCGCCGATGCCGATAACCGCAGGCTCGCCGAGCCGCAGGACTTCGGCGCCATCTGCCGGATTGATGATCATCACGATGCCGGTCAGCATCAGAAGCCCTATGGCCACGGTGATGCCCGACATCAGCACGATCTTGGCGACATCTTCGGTGTTCATGCCCCAGTGCGCATAATAGCGGTAGCGCAGGCCGCCGCTGCTGAGGCCTGCCAGGCCGACGCTCTGGCCGATGGCCAGGCTGATGAAAGAGGCCAGCCCGATCTTCGGATAGCTGAGATCGTTGTCGACATAGCGCACGCCGCACCAGTCAAACCCGGTGAGGCAGACGTAGGACGCTGCCGTGAACGCCAGGGCCATGACAAGGTTGTAGGGCGGGATTTCGGAAACGGACGTGGCGATGTCCGACCACGTGTACTCGCTGAAAATATTCCAGAGAAGATAGGTGGCAAGGACAAGGCCGAGGACGAGAAGCCCATAGGCCAGCATTTTGTTTCGATTCATATCCGGCTCGCGCGAGAGTGTCGGCTTTAACGCAAAGCTCCGGTTGTTGTTCCTGTTGCCTGACCGGCGGGTCACAGACGCCGGAGAACAGTGGCAAAGGTCGGATCCTGCGGATTATAGCCGATTGCCGCACCGGCGAAACGGTCGTCCCTTGCCACCAAAGCCTGGATCCGGTCGAGATGGAAGAGGCGCCAGCCGGCACCGGTTCCAGACACCTGCCAGGCACTCAGCGCAAGGTTTCCGTGGCTGTCGAACCCGAGGATATGCGGCTCGGCCACCCGGATCACATCCTTGTAGACAAGGGCGAGCCGGAACCTGCCCGTGATGGCAGCCTCGATGGTCTTGAGTGTCTGGCGGCGTTGGGGCATGTCGCAGAACGGACAAATGCTCGAAAGGTTCGTCCGCAGCGACCGCTGAGGCAGAGGGTTTTGCGAGCGCGGGGCTAGTTGCCCTTCAGGATCCTGCTCTTCTGCCGGTTCCAGTCCCGTTCCTTCGCCGTCTCGCGCTTGTCGTGCAGCTTCTTGCCCTTGGCGAGCGCCAGTTCAAGCTTTGCCCTGCCCTTTTCGTTGAAGTAGATCTTCAACGGCACGAGCGTCATGCCTTCACGGTTGATCCCGACGCGCATCCGATTGATCTCGCGCTTGCTCAGAAGCAGCTTGCGTCGGCGACGCGGCTCGTGGTTGAAGCGGTTTGCCTGCAGGTATTCGGGCAGATGCGAGTTGATGAGCCAGATCTCCGCCCCTTCATCGGAGGCGTAGGATTCGGCGATGTTGGCCTTGCCTTCGCGCAGGGACTTGACCTCGGTGCCCGTCAGGACGATCCCGGCCTCATAGGTATCGAGGATCTCGTAGTTGTAGCGGGCCTTGCGGTTCTCCGCGACAATCTTGTTTACCGTGCGCTGGCTGCCTTTGGGGGCCATGTCTGATCCGTACCCTTCGTTTTTCTGTTCTCTCCCCACCCACGGGCGCTGGGCGAGGTTTCCCTTATGTAAGGTGGCGTCGCCGCAAAGGAAAGCGGCAAGCCGTCCTTCTAGTTGAGCAGGCCGGCGTGGCGGAGCGCTGCATCGAGCGCAGCCTCGGTCCCCGGCTCCAGTGTCGACATCAGCGGCGACCGCACCGCGCGGCTCATGCCTCTGGTCTTCCACAGGCCATATTTTGCGCCGCAGACGCCCGGCTCCAGGAAGATCGCCTTGTGCAGCGGCATCAACCGATCCTGATATTCCAGCGCCTTGGCGTAATCGCCGGCAAGCGTGGCCGCCTGGAACTCCGCACAGAGACGCGGCGCGACATTGGCGGTGACGGAGATGCATCCGACGCCGCCGTGGGCATTGAAGCCGAGTGCGGTCGCATCCTCGCCGGAGAGCTGGATGAAGTCCTTGCCGCAGGCGATCCGTTGCTCGGAGACACGCTCGATCTTTCCGGTCGCATCCTTGACGCCGGCAATATTGGCATGCGCCTTGGCCAGAGCCCCCATGGTCTCGGGCGTCATGTCGATGACCGAGCGGCCCGGGATGTTGTAGATGATGATCGGCAGAGACACGGCGTCGGCGATCGCCGAGAAATGCGCAAACAATCCCTTCTGGGTCGGCTTGTTGTAGTAGGGCGTCACCACCAGCAGCGCGTCTGCGCCGGCCTTCTCCGCATGGGTTGCAAGCTCGATGGCTTCCCGCGTGTTGTTGGACCCCGCGCCGGCGATGACCGGAACGCGCTTCGCCGCCAGTTCGATGCAGAGTTCCACAACGCGCATGTGCTCCGCATGCGACAGCGTCGGCGATTCTCCCGTCGTGCCGACCGGCACCAATCCGCTGCTGCCCTCGGCGATCTGCCACTCCACGTGAGCGGCAAATGCCTGCTCATCGACTGCACCATCGGCAGTAAAGGGGGTGACGAGCGCGGGCATGGATCCCTTGAACATGCAATACTCCTGGCAGCCGGAAGTCCACGCTTCGGCCGCATTCCGTGACTAAGGTGGCGCACAATAGAGCGGTGGGAATGCAACGACAAGCGGATGCTGTCGCGATTTCGTCATAGAGTCGGCAGCGCCAAAACGACGCATTTTCATGAACCTGGTAAGCCTTCGTTAACTTGCGAAGCAGCTAATAAATGTGAGGTCGTCTATCCTTGTCGCGAGTCGCCGGATGAATAAGCCTGTGCTGCTGCTGACTGCCCTGTCGCTTGGCCTTTCAAGCGGCTGGCCGAATACCGCGCCTCTGCCTGAAGGCGCCACTCCGCTTCCCTATGCCAAACCGGGCAGCCCGACGGCGGCTTCCTTTCCGATGCCGCTGACAACGAAATCCATCCCGCGGACCGGCCGGCTGACACCGGCGCCGGTGCTCAAATCCGGGCTGGATGCGCTTTCCGACGGCAACGCCGGGCGCGCCATCCTGATCCGCAACGGCCTGCCGCCCGGTTCGCTCGAGCGCCAGATCCTGACCTGGGCCATCGCCACGTCCGGCACGTTCGGCGTGCCGTCCGATGAGATCGCTGCGGCCGAGGCGGAGCTGGCCGGCTGGCCGGGGCTCGACGGGCTGCGGGCGCAGTCGGAGCGGGCGCTGTTCCTCGAGAACCCCAAGGCGGAGACGGTCATCGCGGCGTTCGAACGCGCGCCGCCGCAAACCGCCGAAGGAACCTTCGTCTTTGCCCGCGCCCTGCGCGAAACGGGCAAGCAGGACGAAGCCGTCCAGCTCATCCGGCAGCTCTGGGCCTCGGATGCACTCGACACCGCGCTCGAGAGCCGGATCCTCAAAGACTACGGGTCCTTCCTGAAGGCGGCGGACCACAAGGGCCGCATGGACTATCTGATGTACCGCAGCCGGGTGACGCAGGCGAAGCGCTTTGCCGACCTTGGGGAAGCCCAGTCTCTCTACAAGGGCTGGAGCGCGGTGATCCGGGAAGCGAAAAATGCCGACGCGCTGGTGAAGGCCGTCGATGCATCCTGGGCCGATGATCCCGCCTATCTCTTCATCCAGATCGAACAGTTGCGCCGCAAGGAGAAATACGAAGACGCGGCGGCTCTTCTCAAGAAGGTGCCGCAGGATACCGCGCAGCTGATCAACCCCTCCGAATGGTGGAACGAGCGGCGTATCGTGGCCCGCGGACTGGCGGACCAGGGCGACTATCGGGCGGCCTATGACATCGTTTCCGCCTATCGCGGCACACGAGCCGCAGACATCGTCGACGCGGAGTTTCACGCCGGATGGTATGCGCTGCGCCATCTGGATGATCCTTCGAGCGCCGAGCGCCACTTCCGGCAGATCGAGAAGGTCTCGAACGGACCGATCTCGTCAGCGCGGGCCCTGTACTGGCTTGGCCGGACGGCCGAGCAGGCGGGACATGACACTGCCGATGAATTCTACCGCAAGGCGGCCGTCTATCCCGGCACCTTCTATGGCCAGCTTGCAGCCGCCAAGACCGGCAGCAGGACACTGAATGTCGCCGATCCCGTGCCGAGCGACGACGACCGGCAGACTTTCCTGGGCCGTGCGCCGGTGCAGGCGATCGCGCTGCTGGAGGCCACCGGCCAACAGCGGCGGGCGGAAACCCTGCTGCGGGCTCTGGCCAAGGAGATCGAGAGCCCCGGCGAGCTGGCACTTCTGGCAAAGAAGGCCGAAGAGCGCGCGAACCACTCCCTGGCCCTGCAGATCGGCAAGACCGCCTTTGCGGAAGGTCGTGACGTCGCCGCCCTCGCCTTTCCCACCGGCGTAATACCGGCCACCGCCAATATCGCCGGGTCCGGCACGGCGCTCGCCTATTCGATTGCCCGGCAGGAAAGCGCATTCAATCCCACCGCCGTCTCACCCGCCAATGCCCGTGGCCTGCTGCAGCTTCTGCCGGGAACGGCCAAGGCGGTCGCCAAGCGACATGGCCTCTCCTACGCCCCGGCCCTTCTGACCGGCGACCCCGGCTATAACGCCACGCTCGGCGCCCATTACCTCGGAGAGCAGATCGCGTCCTTCGACGGCTCCTATGTGCTGACCTTCATTGCCTATAACGCCGGGCCGCGGCGGGTGCGGGAATGGATCGAGCGCTATGGCGACCCGCGCGGCAAGCCCATCGATGAGGTTGTCGACTGGATCGAGCGCATCCCCTTCCCCGAGACCCGCAGCTACGTGCAGCGGATCATGGAGAACTACCAGGTCTACAAGACCCGGCTTGGGCAGGAGACCGACATCGTGGCTGACCTGCGGTTCGGTCGACGGTAGGCGAAGGCCCATTTCAGTCTTCGTGCGCGAGGCGCCATTGAAGGTTGACTGACGACAATGCAACTTCAGCCTCATGAATGAAGAAAGGCCCGGCATTGCCGGGCCTTTCGCGTGCTTCTCCGATGATGATCTGCTTAGAAGTTGCGCTGGAGACGGACGATGCCACCCCAGTCTTCGCTGGAGTCATCGTAGCCGACGGCCACCTTGGCCGCCAGATCGTCGGTGATGGCGTAGTTGACAGTTGCACCGGCGGTCCAGAAGTCGTCACCGCCGAAGTCGTTGCTGCCGTCCTGATAGGTTTCCCAGTAGTACTGGAATTCAGGGATGATCTGCAGCTTTTCCGTCACGTTGAAGGCATAGGCGGTCGCAAGCGTCCACTCAGCGGAGCTGTAGTAGACGTTCGGGCCCGACGAATAGATGCCGGAGAGATAGAAGGTACCCGGGCCTACTTCGGCTGAGCCGATCACGCGAACCGAGCCCTCTTCATTGCCGAAATCGTAGGAACCGAGGACTTCCACGGCTGCCGGACCGAGCGACGCCTGAATGACGCCTTCAAGGCCAAGTTCCTGACCGGTGAACGGCGTCGTGTCGTCGCCGTAGCTGCCGCTCAGTTCATCCAGCTGAAGGCCAGCCGTAAATGCGGTACCCGTGTAGATGTAGGCGATCGAGGTCAGACGGTTCGAACCGAGGTTGTCGAGCTCGCCCGGCAGATCGTTTGCATCCCACCAGTTGAGGTAGGTACCGGCCTTGAAGCCGCCGAGCTGCAGGTAGACTTCATCGAGATAGAAGTCGGTCGTGCTGGACGCTGTATCTTCGGAAATGTCGCCGTGCATGGCGATGAAGCCGGTCAGCTCGCCAAGTTCGGTATCGCTCTTGGACGTGAACGTGACACGCGCACGGGTCCACGCGTCCCAATCACCGTCGTTGAAGTCATTGGCCTCACGACCGAAATCGACCTGAAAGCGGATGTAACCGCCGACCTTGAGGCAGGTTTCGGTGCCCGGAATGTAGAAGAATCCGGTGCCGAATGCATCGCAAACACGAACGTATTCCATGGGCTCAGGCTCAGCGGCGATGATCGCGTCGGCAGCCTGGGCAGATACTGCTGCGAGGGCAGCAGCGGAGCCGAGAAGAAGGCTCTTGATGTTCATTATAGGACCTCCGGTCTGAAAAGGGTTGCCGCCGACAGGGCAGAAACCAAAGCACAAACTAAAAAAGCCGCCCTTGGCGACTTGAATGCAGATCCTTGTATTTCTTCCCGGCGGACAGCCTACTTTGGACCGTCCTTTTTTTTAGAGAAAACTCCCCCGGCAAGCCGGGGGAGTTCTGTAGCCGAATTAGAAGCTACGCTGCAGACGGACGAAGCCGTCAACGTAGTCGTCTGCACCGTCACGGTCGTTGTACTGAGCCGAGACCTTCATGGACATGCCGCTGGTGATTGCGTAATCAACAGTCAGGCCGGCGCGCCAGCCGTCGTTGTCCGTGAAGTCGCCGCCGACGAGGCCGATGCCGTTGAAGTACTGCACACCTGGGGTGAGCGTGAACTTCTCGGTTGCCTTGAAGGCGTAGGAAGCAGCGATCGTCCACTCAGCAGTATCGTAGTAGATGTTCTGGCCGGAAGACCAGATGCCTGCGAGCTGCAGGGTGCCAGGACCGACGCCAGCCGAAACGATAGCGCGAACTGCACCGTTTTCAGCGTCGAAGTCGTAGGAGCCGAGCAGGTCGAAAGCAGCTGCGCCGAGCGAAGCCGTTACGATACCTTCGAGGCCGAGGTGCTGACCGACCGAGTATTCGCCGGTGGCCGTATTGCGGCTGATTTCGTCAAGCTGGATACCAGCCGTGAAAGCATCGCCAGTGTAGATGTAAGCGATCGAGGTCAGACGGTTCGAGCCGAGCGCGTCGGTTTCGCCGTTGATGCCCTTATCCCACCAGTTCAGGTAGGTACCGGCCTTGAAGCCGCCGAGCTGCAGGTAAACTTCGTCGAGAACGAACTCGTTGGTGCCGGTTACGAGATCGCCAGTACGCGGGCTGTCGGTCGAGTTGATCTGCATGCCGATGTAGCCGGTCAGTTCGCCGAGCTCAGTGTCCGACTTCGAAGTGAAGTTTACACGTGCACGGGTCCATGCATCCCAGTTGTCGCCAGCGTAGGAGTCGTCACGGTCGTCGAAGTCGACCTGGAAACGAACGTAGCCGTCGATCTTGAGGCAGGTTTCGGTGCCCGGGATGTAGAAGTAGCCAGTGCCGAATGCGTCGCAAACGCGAACGTATTCCATGGGCTCAGGCTCAGCAGCGATGATGGCGTCGGCAGCCTGGGCGCCGGATACTGCTGCGAGGGCAGCAGCGGAGCCGAGAAGAAGGCTCTTGATGTTCATTTTTGACCTCCAGTCAAAGTTTCGTAAGGGTCTGGGTTCTTTTGCTGAAGGACAGCGTTCCCTGCCCCATCCCCGTCGATTGCTAGAAGACGGACGATCCACCGCCTCGCTTCCGAGAGTGAAAATACAAGACGGGGGATGTCATGCAATCAGGAACTTGCAGGAAGTCCCATTCCCGCCCCTGCTTACGGGGGTCCTGTTGCGCAAAGGACACAAATGTGGCGAGCGGGCCCGTTCAAAGTTTATAGATCGTTAAGAAACGGCTTGATCCGCAGGCACTTAGGAGTGGCAGACCGGACGGACGGACGGACTCGAGCGAGGCCTTTGCGCCCGAATCGTGCCGCAAAAGGGCCTTTTCTCGAAAAGGGCCGCCTGCAGATTCGGGCAAGGCATACGAACGGCGTCCCGTTCTCAGCCAACAGCCCCGCGGCTCCGAATCTGGTGCCGCTTGTTTCCGCGGTCAGCGACTCGCTGGCAACCGATGGCCGACATCGGCACGCCGCAACGCGGCCCGGTTCTGCGATTGCCGCGAAAACAGCAAAGTGATGCGGCTTGATGCCATTGCTTTCGACCTTCCGGCTCGAGAGACGTTGATGTCGACATCCCTCAGTCAGGAAGACAACGTGACCTTCACTCCTCTCCTTCTCCGAGTCGCTCTGCTGACACTCCTGCTGCAAGCGTCCTCGGCGGCGTCCGCCCAGCCGTTGGCGCGAATCGGGGATGGGCCCGACGCGGCGCTCGTGGTTGCGGATGCGGCCTGCGGCCCCGGCTGGTCCAGGACGGCCCGCGGCACATGCCGCAGAACCCTGCAGGAACCCGTGCCGACGCCGCGCTGGCGGCCACCCGGTCAACAGCGAGAGCTTCTTCGGCCCGGCGGCGAGCCTGCTCCCGTCCTGCGTCGGGCGGCGCCTCAAGAACTCGATGGCCCGCCGCCACCGCATCTGCGTTGGTCGCCACCACCGCCGCCGCCGCGCTGGCAGGACACCAGACCGACACTTCCCGGCGGGCTTTCCAATCCTGCTGGGCGCCCCTGAGATGGAGCGGGTCTTGAACCAACCTTCCACGAGCCGGTTGATGCGCCCCCTATATAAAGACAGCGGCCACCGACCCTCGGTGCCGGATCATGCCGACGGTTGTCCGATCTCGCTGCCATGCTGTAACGATGGACCATGAAGATCTGGCTGACAGCGTTGTTGCTCGCTCTTGTGTCCGTGTGCGGTGCCGCTGCGCACGGCGTACGGGTACCGAAGGATACCTCCGGTATCACCATTGCCCCTTTGTCTCATGGGCAGATGAAAGTGATTGCCGACCATAGAGACGACATCCACCTGCTGGCCACATGGCTAGCCGACCGGGACGCGCAGGTCCGCGACCTGTTGGCATTCAGCCGCCTCCAATATGCAAAATGCTTATGGGGAATGATGCCGGGCAGCATCAATGACGAAGCGAGCCCCTTCAATGAATGCAGCCATGCCTATCTTGCTGCAGACCAGGCCATCCTTCTTCGCATGCGGACCCTGCCCCACTGGCCGGAAAAGACGGCCCAGCTGTTCGATACCGTGGAGCGCAGCATGATCGTCAGCGGCTCCTCTCTCGTCCTCTGCGCCTACAGCGCCACAAGCTTCAACACCGCGTCGCCCGTCGGTCCCGACTGGCACGACTTTATAATCCACATGCCGAGCCTCCTGACGGCGCTGGCAGCAACAGCCGGTCTCCTTCTTTCCCTGGGCCTCCTGATCGTCCTGGTCCGGACGGAGATGGCGAGATCCCGGCATTCAGGCGGAAGCACGCCTCCCACGCCGGCCGGACTGGACGTCTCCGGCACCGTTGCCGGATAGGCCTGCGGGAACCGGCACCACCCCCGATCTGATCTGCATTTTCCTCGCGGACGTAACGACAGGCACGGGGCAAAACAGCAAGAAGAGGCAAGAATGGCATCACGGATCGAAGACTATGGGATGATCGGGGACTGCGAGACGGCAGCCCTGGTCTCCCGAATGGGCTCCATCGACTGGCTGTGCTTTCCGCGATTCGATTCGCCCGCCTGCTTCGCTTCCCTTCTCGGGACGGACGAAAACGGCCACTGGTCGATCACACCGCGGCTGCCTGTCCTCGACGTGCGCCGCGCCTACGTCGAGGATACTCTGGTCCTGGAGACGGAATTCGTCACCGAAGGCGGTCGTGCGGCGATCTTCGACTTCATGCCGCCGCGCGACGGCTCCAGCAATCTGGTGCGGATCATCGAAGGCCGGCAGGGCGAGGTGGAATTCGACATCGACCTCGTCATGCGCTTCGACTACGGGCGCAGCGTGCCCTGGGTGACGCATGACGCTTCAGGCCGGCTGACGGCGGTGGCCGGCCCCGACCGGCTGACGCTGCAAAGCCCGGTGGACCTGAAGGGAGAGGATTTTCACAGCAAGGGCAGCGTTGTTGTCTCGGAAGGGCAGCGGATCGCCTTCACCCTCACCCACAGCCCGTCGCACGAACCGGTGCCGGTCGCCCAGGATCCGGAAGCAACCCTGCAGCAGACCGTGCTTTTCTGGCAGGAGTTCGTCAGCCGCTGCCCGTCGGTCAACAGCTATACGGAGACCGTCAAAAGGTCGCTGATCACGCTGAAGGCGATGACCTACCTGCCGACGGGCGGCATCGTCGCCTCGGTGACGACCTCGCTGCCGGAGGCACTCGGCGGCCCGCGCAACTGGGACTACCGCTACTGCTGGCTGCGCGACGCGACGATGACGCTGATGGCCTTCATGGATCTCGGCTATCTCGACGAGGCCGCCGCCTGGCGGGAATGGCTGATGCGGGCGGTGGCCGGAACGCCGGAGCAGATGCAGATCATGTATGGCGTGGGTGGCGAGCGGCATCTTCCGGAATGGGAGGTGGACTGGCTTGCCGGCTACGAGGGCTCGCAGCCGGTGCGGGTCGGCAATGCCGCAGCGGGACAGTTCCAGTTGGACATCTACGGAGAGGTGGCCGATGCGCTGGCGCAGGCGCGCCGGCACGGCCTGCCGCCCCACCCCCGCAGCGCGTCGCTGGCCGGCGTGCTGCTTCCCTTCCTGGAAAAGGTGTGGCGCGAACCGGACGAGGGGATCTGGGAGGTCCGCAGCGGACGAGCCCATTTCACGCATTCGAAAGTGATGGCCTGGGTGGCCTTCGACCGGGCATCGCGCCTTGCCGAGGAATTCGGGGGAGAGGCGGAAGCCGTCCGCCGGTGGCGCCAGGTTGCCGACGAAATTCACGCCGACGTCTGCAGCAACGGCTACGACGAGGAGCTCGGCAGCTTCGTCCAGTCCTATGGATCCAAGGTACTCGACGCCAGCCTTCTGCAGATCCCCCTCGTCGGCTTCCTGCCGCCAGACGATCCTCGCGTCGTCTCGACCGTCGAGGCGATCGAGCGGCGGCTCATCCGCGATGGCCTCGTGCTGCGCTACGAGACCGAGGTCGCCGACGACGGCCTGCCCTCGGGTGAAGGTGCCTTCCTCGTCTGCAGCTTCTGGCTCTGCGACGCGCTTGTCCTTCTGGGGCGATATGCCGATGCCAAACGGTTCTACGAAAAGCTCGTCGGCCTCTGCAACGACGTCGGCCTTCTCTCGGAGGAATACGACCCGGTCGCCGGCCGCATGCTGGGCAATTTCCCGCAGGCCTTCAGCCATATCGGGCTGATCAGCACGGCCCTCAACCTGGCCCGCATCGAAGGACCGGCCGAAGAGCGATCGCTACCGGTCGAAGGGCCGTAGCGGCGGTCGCCGAAGCGACGAACACAGGCCTCGGGACCGGCATCTCTTCAAACAGGAGGGTTCGACAAGGAACTCAGGAGCGCCCCGGCGGTTGATCGACGCAAATTCTGCGCCTCGAACCCGCGGCCTTCCTCCAGCAATCGCCCGAAAGTTATCGGCGCCAGGAGTGATGCATCCGGGATTCGTCTCTGGGGGCGAGGTCCAGGAATGTCTGTCCGTTCCCTTCGTCGGGCAAACGGGCATTCGCTCACGGTATAATGGGAACAGACAGCAATGAGCCATCACAGCGGCAGTTATCGAAACGTGGCGGCCATTATCGCCCTGATGCTGCTCGTTATCCTGGCCGTTGTGTCTTTACTGCCCCTCATCGAGACCAACACCTGGTGGATCCGCTATCTGGATTTTCCCCGGCTCCAGTTCGCCATTGCCATGTCGATCGTGCTGGCGCTGTACCTCGCTCTGCGGGGACGTCCCCGACCAAGGGACTGGATTGTCTTGGTCGGTGCCCTCTGCGCCCTGGCCTATCAGATCTACAAGCTCCATCCCTACTCCGGTCTGGTGAACCCCGTAGCGGTGGCGCAGGCGGAGTGCCGTGAAGGACAATCAGTCCGCATCATGGTCGCCAACGTAAAGCGAAGAAACGAGAGCGCGGATGTCTTTCTCGACCAGGGTTTAGCCACAGATCCCGACCTGCTGCTGGTCATGGAAACCGACGCCTGGTGGGACGAACGGCTCGCTTCCCTGAGCAGCAGGTATCGACATCAGGTGCAGAGCATTCCCGACGATCACGCCTTCTACGGAATGCATCTTTTCTCGAAGCTGGAGCTGATATCGCCGGAATTCGATTTTTTCTTTGATGCCGTCACGCCGACGGTCGTCACACAGGTTCGGCTGCCGGGCGGGGAGACGGTTGGCTTCATCGGCGTTCATCCAAGGCCGCCTCTCGCCTGGTCACAGTCCACGACGATGCGCGATGCGCATCTGCTTCAGGCAGCACTGAGGGCGCGGCAGTCGGACGTGCCGACCATCGTGGCCGGCGATTTCAACGCGGTGCCGTGGGAGAGGATCAACCGCCGCGCCATGCGGATCGGCCGCCTTATCGATCCGCGGGTCGGCCGCGGGCTCTATGCGACCTATGATACCGAGAGCATCCTGATGTCCTGGCCGCTCGACCAGATCCTGTTCCAGCCGCAGCTTACGTTACAGGACTTCGGCACGCTGCCCGATTTCGGGTCCGATCACCGCGCGGTCGTTGCAACGCTTTGCCATGACGCTGCGGCCGCGCAGCATGCGCCGGAACTGCTCGCCGATGATCTTGCACAGGCAGAGGCATCCATCGACGCCGCCCGCTGAGGCAATAGAGAGTAGGCATCAGCCGCTGAAGCCGAAATACCAGACCGCCACCGGAACTGCCGACAGGAGAATGAGCGAAAGCACCACAAGGACTCCGTCGCGCGCGAGCAGCCCAGCCGCAAACAGCGCGATCACTGCCGACGCGATGGAACCCGAGGTTGGGATGATCTCCATGAACGGCATGAAGAGGGTCAGCGCGAGGATCAGAGAGAGCGGCAGCCAGAGCCACGGCCGGTGGAACAGAAAAGTGAGCCGCGCCTTGAGGAACCGCTCCACGAACCGAACCGGTTTGCGCAACCAGCCTATCCCCTTGCAAAGCTTGGCAGTGGACATGCGGCGGCGGGTGACGAAGCCCGGAAGCCAGACACTGTCGCGGCCGATGATCATCTGCGCCACCAGGATGAAGACGATCACGGCAACCGTCGCCGTGATACCGGGAATGGCGCTCGCCGGCGACGTGGAGATCAACGAAAAGACCAACATCAGCGAACCAAAGGATCTGTGCCCAAGCTTCTCGATCACGTCCTGGATGGCGATGCTGTCGCCGTGCGCCGATTCCTCCAGCTGATCCAGAACATCACTGAGTGCGCGCGTTTTTTCTGCCATGCTTTCCTCGAAGATGATCATCCAGACGATCGCGGAAGATCCGTCAGGCTTGCCGGAAAAGGCCCGCCCCTGCGGCGCCCCGACCGAAGCGCGATTCGCCGACAGAACTCTCTGCGTCACCGCAGCAAACCCCGGCGGCTCTCGCCTTAATCATCAGCGACGGGAGAAAGTTCCACCGCGCCCGGATTCCGGAGCCCGGTCTTCAAGGCGAGAAGCTTGGATGCCGTGGCCGGACATGCAGCGCCGGCAGCCATCAAGGCCGGAGCCAGCGTCAAGCGCGGCAGTTAGAAGCATTGATTTGGGGGGATCGTTCAAAATGGCGGAGAAGATGGGATTCGAACCCACGATACCCTTCCGGGTATACTCCCTTAGCAGGGGAGCGCCTTCGACCACTCGGCCACCTCTCCGTTGCGGCCTGATTAAGTCGGATGATTAGCGATTGCAAGGCCTTTTCGCCGTGCCGGAGGAATTGTCCCGCCCGGGGGTTTGGTGGGGCGGGACACGGGGTCAGTAGCCGAAAGCGCCGCCCGTGCCCGGCGTACCGCGGCCGTAGCGGCCGGCGAGCCGGCGCAGGGTACCGGCAAATTCCGCCACGTCGGAGCCGACGGCCACGAATCGCGCACCGAGATCGATGTAGCGGAGGTTGAGCGCCTCGTTGAAGGTCAGGATGCCGGCCGCCTTGCCCGCCGCGGTAATCGTCGCAAGCGCCTTTTCGATCACCTCCTGCACCTCAGGCGCCTCGATGCGGCCGAGATAGCCCATGTCCGCCGAGAGGTCCGCCGGGCCGATGAAGACGCCGTCGATCCCCTCGACCGCCGCGATGTTCTCCAGATCGGCGATCGCCGCGCGGGTTTCGGCCTGAACGAGAAGGCAGATTTCGTCGGCGGCCGTCTCGGCGTAGTCGGAGACCGTGTTGAAGGCGGAGGCCCGCGCGACGGCCGCGCCGACGCCGCGGATGCCGTGCGGGGGATAGCGCACGGCCTTCACCAGCGCCCTCGCCTGCTCCGCCGAATCGACCATCGGCACCAGCAGCGTGCGGGCGCCGGCATCGAGCAGCTGCTTGATCATCCAGGGTTCGCCCATCGGCGGACGCACGACGGCTTCCGCCGGGGATGCCGAGAGCGCCCGCAGCTGGTCGATGATGCTGCGCAGATCGTTCGGCCCGTGCTCGCCGTCGATCACCAGCCAGTCGAAGCCGGCGGTGCCGGCGAGTTCTGCGATGAGGGGCTCGCCGGTGTTCAGCCACAGGCCGATTTGCGGCCTGCCGTCGCGAAGGGCGGCCTTGAAGAGGTTTTTCGGCACGGGCATGGCGTCTGTTCCTAAAGGAGAAGTTGTTTGAGGTCGGCCGCGGGATCGATCAGCACGCGCCGGTCCGGCTCGATGCCCGCATCGAGCAGCTTCTTGCCGGTGACATAGGCCTTGGCGTCGTTGATGGCGTCCACCGCCAGAAAGCGGCCCTCGCCAAAATACCAGATGGAGATGCTGCCTTCGCGCATGCCCGGGCGCACCACGGTCTCGTCGTAGCCGAGATTGAAGCCGGCGATCTGCAGCTTGACGTCGTACTGATCCGACCAGAACCAAGGTTTGGGATCGTAGGGGATGTCGCCACCGGCCAGAACCGCAGCAATGGCTTCGGCCTGGTCGACGGCGTTCTGGACCGATTCGAGCCGGATATGGTGGCCGTTCCACGGCAGCAGCGTGCAGTCTCCGGCCGCGACGATGGCCGGATCGGAGGTGCGCCCGAAGGCGTCGACGATGACGCCGTTGCCGACATCGAGCCCGCTTTCTCGCGCCAGCCGGTCGTTCGGCGTGACGCCGATCCCGACGATGGCGAAATCGACGTCGATGACGGAGCCGTCTGAGAGCTCCGCACCGCAGACCCTGCCGTCCTTGCCGATCAGGCGGACGAGGCCGGTCTTCTCGCGGATGGATACGCCGTGCTGGAGATGCACCGCGCGGATCAGATCCGCCGTCTCGGCAGATGCCACGCGCGCCAGGATGCGGTCCGCCATCTCGATCAGCGTCACCTCGACCCCGAGATGGCGGGCGACGGCGGCGGCCTCGAGCCCGATATAGCCACCGCCGATCACCAGCAGACGACGGCCTGGGCGCATTTCGGCGGCAAGCTCGTCGGCGTCGCGCTTGCTGCGCATGACGTGGACACCGTCGAGGTCTCCGCCGATCGCATCCGGAAGCTGACGCGGCGCGGCACCGGTCGTCAGCGCCAGCGTGTGATAGTCGATAAAGCTGCCATCCTGCATGCGAATACGTCTTGCCGTGCGGTCGATCTCCTCGACGAAGGTCGACAGCCGCACCTCGACCTCATGCTCCGCGTACCATTCCGCAGGTCGGTAGGTCAGGCGGTCGAAGGTCATCTCGCCGAGCAGATACTTCTTGGAGAGCGGCGGACGCTGGTAGGGGTGAACTTCCTCGGCGCCGACCAGCGTGATCGGCCGCGTGTCGTTGAGGGCGCGGAGCCTGGCGGCAAGCGCAAACCCGGCCTGCCCGGCTCCGACGATCACAAGCCTGTCCGTCAATGGCCGTCCTTCCCTGCAAAGCGGCAAAATTCATCGGGAGGGGTAGCGCCGGGAGACGGTTCCGTCAACCGGCGGGACGGATGCGGCAGCCGTCGCCGGCGGCGGCCGGGCGCCTGCCGCACAATCGTACAGGCCGGCACAATTCGAGGATTCTCATTCAGGATGTGTTAGCTGATGTCGGGCAGACTGCGGACCTGAGGAGACAGAAGGAGGGTGTCATGCCCTTGAATATGGACCACGATTCGAAGCAGAGCGCCGCACGAGACCAGGTCTTCGAGAAGTTCACGATCGAACGGCCCGGCAAGATCATCTTCGTCGGCCATCATCTCAGCACGGGAACCTATCTGCGCTGCCTGATCCGCACGATGTCGCTTTACGGGGCCGAACTGGAAGTCAGCCCGCACATCCCCGTCCCCAGCAACTTCTTCCTGGAGATTCTCGGCATCCATGACGAGATCGGATGCACGGTGATCCGCCGCGAGGAGGAGAAGGTGACCGTCGGCTTCAACATGCTGATCAACGCCGAATTCCTCCACCACGTGATCCGCCTGAGCTTCGAAACCAGCCACTGAGACCTGGCCGCCGACCGCCACCCTGGCGGGTCGGATTGCCCCGCGGGCGCTTGCGTCCGCCGGGCGAGAGCAGGGGCAGAGCCCAGAGCAGGCCCTGCCACTCCGGTCCCTCGAGAGGATCGGAGAAAGCCTTGCGCTTCTTCCTTGTCCCGTCGTTCACCGCAATCCACATCCTGACCCAACCGAGCAGCATGGCGATCTCCCTCCAGCAACCTCTGGAGACGAGCTAAGCTGCCGCTGGGGACGAAGGTAGACGCGTGGACGAAACGCGGTTTTCATCCACGAACGATGGCCGGCCGCCGCTCATGAGGGTAAGGAGAGAGCCATGGATGACGCCGGTTGGGACGACCTCAGACTTTTCCTGCATGTGGCGACCGAAGGTGGGCTCAGTGGCGCTGCCGATCGGACCGGCCTCAGCGCCCCGACCATCGGCCGTCGGATGCTGGCGCTGGAGCGGGCGACCGGGCGCGCGCTCTTCATCCGCAGCCAGCGGGGCTATCGGCTGGCGCCCGACGGCGAGGTGCTGCTGGCGCATGTCATTTCCATGCAGAAGACAGCGGACAAGATTGCCAGCTGGCGGGGCCAGGCCTTCACGCTGCCGATCGTCTCCATCGGCGCCGATCCATGGCTCTCGGGCTTCATCGCCACCGAGACGCAAGCCATCCGCGGACCGGACGACCCGTTCCGGCTCTGCTGCCAGACGCATCCCGCCGGAATCGACTTCACCTATCGCGAGACGGATATCGGCCTCGTGCGGAGCCGTCCCGAGACCGGCAATCTGGCGATCCGCAAGTCGGTGCAGGTCGCACATGCCGTCTATCGGCCGGCGGGCACCGACGGATTGCCGCTGCCTTGGGTCTCGATCGGCACGCAAAGCGCCCATTCGCCGGCGGACCGATGGGTGTTCGAGCATCACGAGGCGGACATCCGGACCTGGGCCAACGCGCCGGACCTGCTGCTGCGGCTGATCTGCGCCGGCAATGGTCGCGGCCTCCTTCCCTGTTTCATCGGTGATCGGCGGCCGGACCTCACGCGGGACGGCCTCATTATCGAGGAACTCACCCATACGCTGTGGATCGTCGCCCATGACGACGACCGGCATCGGCCGGAAATGCGGCTGGTGGTGGACCGGCTCGCCGCCCTGTTCAAGCGCAATGCCGACAGCTTCGCCGGCCGTACCGGCTGAGCGCTGCCAGGGCTTGCACGCCGTTCATTCGGCCCTATGGTGTGCCGGTTTCTCCGCAGCAGGTCCATCATCATCATGTCGGCATTCTCCCGTTTCACGCCCCTCATCAATGCGCTGCCAGCGACTGTGCCGTTCGTCGGTCCCGAAGCGATCGAGCGCAATCGCGGCCTTGAGGTAAAGGCCCGCATCGGCGCGAACGAAAACGGCTTCGGTCCGGCGCCGTCGGTCCTGCAGGCGATCGCGGAAGCGGCCCCCTCGACCTGGAAGTACAACGACCCGGAGAATTTCGCCCTGAAGCAGGCGCTGGCCGCCCATCTCGGCTGCCGTCCGGAGAACCTGGCGATCGGGGAAGGCATCGATTCGCTGCTCGGGCAGATCGTCCGGCTGGTAATCGAGCCGGGGTTTTCGGTGGTGACGTCGCTCGGCGCCTATCCGACCTTCAATTTCCACGTCACCGGCCACGGCGGACGGCTCGTGACGGTGCCCTATGTGGACGACCGCGAGGATCTCGACGGCCTGCTGGACGCGGTCCGCCGCGAAAACCCGCCGCTCGTCTATTTCGCCAATCCCGACAATCCGATGGGCAGCTGGTGGAACGCCGACAGTGTCGTGGCCTTTGCGCTTGCCGTGCCGGAGACGTCGCTGCTCATTCTCGACGAGGCCTATTGCGAGACGGCACCGGCCGGTTCGACGCCGGCGATCGAGGCGCTGCTCGACCGGCCCAACGTGATCCGCACCCGCACCTTCTCCAAGGCCTATGGTCTTGCGGGCGCCCGCATCGGCTACGCCATCTCGACGCCGGGAACGGCCGCGGCCTTCGACAAGATCCGCAATCATTTCGGCATGGCGCGCATCAGCACCGCGGCGGCGCTCGCGGCACTGGCCGATCAGGATTATCTGGGGAAGGTCATCGACAGGATTGCCGGCTCGCGGGAGCGGATTGCGCAGATCGCCCGCGACAATGGTCTCACGCCCCTGCCCTCGGCCACAAATTTCGTGGCGATCGACTGCGGCCGCGATGGGGCCTATGCCAAGTCGATCGTCGATGGGCTGATGGACTACGGCGTCTTCATCCGCATGCCGGGGGTGGCGCCGCTGAACCGCTGCATCCGTGTCAGTGCCGGACCGGAGAGCGACATGGCGCTGCTGGAGCAGGCCCTGCCCCTGGTGCTCAAGAGCCTCTAACGCGAAAACCGCGCCAGCCTTGTTTCTGCCGGTCGCGGTTCAATCGCTTGTGCTGGAGTGACGGACGGCGGGATGCCGCTGCCGGATGATGCCCTGCATGCGCGGCATCAGTGCATCGTCATCCATTCGCGGGCAGCGCGCAGGGCCGCTGCCAGTTCGAGCTTGCTCATCGTCTGGGCAAGATCGGCCCGCAGCTCGGCGGCGCGCTCGGAGCCCTTGATCGCGGCGATGTTCAGCCACTTGTGCGCCGAGACCAGATCGACGGCGCAGCCGCGACCCGTCGCATACATCAGACCCATGTCGCAGAATACATCCGCACGGGCCTCGCCACCCATCGTGGCATTGTCGGTATTGTACATTTCAAAGCGTGCCATTGGTTCTTGTCCCTGTTTGACCTGCGTTCTCGTCGTAGTCCCTGTTTTTGCCCTTTCGGGCTCCGTTCGGATCACCGTCTTGAAGCGGCTTTTAATGATCCTTCCGGCGGCGGAATTTCCCGCTCGTTTGATGACCCGAGTATCGCCCAGACCTTCCAACAGGCGCCTAAAAAGCTTGATTAATTTGAAGAAAACAAAATGCAAACGCTTGGTAAAATTGAGTTTTCATTAAATATCAGAGGCACTGGCGCACGGGGATTTCCGCTTAAAATTTACAAAAACTTCACGCCGGCAAATCAACCCTTTCCTAACCACGATCTCGATGACGCATTTCAGACCTCGACCGATCGGCCTCCACGACAGCGATGGGAAAGGCCGTGAAAGCAGGCTCGGGAGACGTTTACCTTTACGTGCCGGTAAGATATTCTCGCTCTGCTCGCCGGGATGGAGCGGGCAGGAGGAAACGGGCGTGCGCCAATGGCGCTGCCCTTCGGGATGGAGAACCACACGATGAAGCGTCATCTGATGCTGACTGCCGCCTTTGCACTGTTTGCCACGGCGGGGATTGCAGCCGAACCCATTGAAGGCAACTGGAAGACCGCCAGCGGCGAAACCGCCGTGATCGGCTCATGCGGCGGCGCCTATTGCGTGACGCTGAAGACCGGCCAGCACGCCGGCCGGCAGATCGGCAAGCTCGCCGGCAGCGGCGGCACCTATAATGGTGAGATCACCGATCCGGCTAACAACAAGACCTACAGCGGTTCCGGCGCCGTCAACGGCGATACGCTGAAGATGAAGGGTTGCGTCATGAAGATCCTCTGCAAGACGCAGACCTGGAGCCGTCTCTAGCGCGCCGAACACGGCCGGCGGCGGTGGCAATATCTTGCCGCCGTTGGCTCCCGACGCGCCTCGACGGCTGCTTCGCGTGGCTCCTGCCATGCAAGATATGGAGGCAGATGCCTTCAGGAATGCATTTTTTGCAGGCATCAAAAAATTTGTTTGCCTCTTGAATCCGTCGCACGCCATACATGATGAAGCACTCCGGTCGGAGCGTTTTCGCTTTGCCTTATTTACGCGACCTATAGTCACATTTCTGACATCTAATTTATAGCGCCTTGATAAGGCTTGCTGTTTTCGCACTGCAACATAAAACGTCTCCGTGGGCCCCGGTCGCCCACCGCTCCGGCATCGACGGAATTTCATCCCCAGGTTGCGGAGAAAATTACCGCACTCGGATTGTCAATGTCTCGTTGACAGCGGATTCCGATTTCTGGTCTTCCGCCTTCCGCTTTTCGGTCCGATATCAGCCTCAGCAAACGGCACACTGCTTTGCTCACGTTGAAAGGAATACGAAGATGTTGAAGTCCATTCGCTCGTCCCTCGCCATCGCCCTCGTTGCATCTGCTGCCTTCGGTGGCGCCGCACTGGCCTCCGGCGACTACTATGATGGCGCTTCCGCCGAAACTGCCGCAACCGTTGATCTCTTCCAGACCAGCAGCATCGGCACCGAAGCCAAGGCTGACCGCGCCGCCGGCATGACCGCCGTCTCCGACCAGAGCGTCGATCACGGCGACTATTACCAGGGTGCAAACCGCCCGCTGTAACAACCCACAGCAACACCCGAAGTTCATTCAAGACATCGGCCCATGCACATCAGGTCGCAAACTTAGTGCAGGGCCAACATCCCAAAGGATATAAAACCATGACCAAGTCTCTCGCATCCGCCATTGCCGCCGCCCTGAT
>JOKI01000018.1 GCA_000722615.1 Pseudorhizobium pelagicum
GAAGGGGAATACATCTCTGCACGTCCAAACGACGGAAACGTCGGAGCAAGATTACAGCGCGCCTTTTTCAACGGTATCCGCCAGTTGCAGTCATCTGCCTCATAGGCGAGTGCTGAGCGGCCCCATAACCACATTGACAAGCAAATCTGGGTTGACACATCCATAGCCATATAGCTATATGTGGATTCATAGCTGAATGGGTATGGTTTATATGGCCAATACGCGTGATGAAGTTTTTAGGACATTGGCCGATCCCACACGACGGGCGATCTTCGAACGCCTGTGCCGTGAGGGCGAGAGGACGGTCGGCGTCTTGACTGCCGGAGCCGGGGTTTCCCAGCCCGTCGTCTCGAAACACCTCGCGTCTCTAAAACGCGCGGGCCTCGTGCGCGGCCGCCACGAGGGTCGCCAAACCCACTACAGTGCGGAATATGCCGCACTGGCTCCTCTAGTTGACTGGGCACATGAGATGACCGGCTTCTGGGAAAAGAAGTTCGACGCCCTCGAAGACCTGCTGAACAGGATGGACCAATGACTGAGACATTAACTAAAACCCGGACCGTGGCCATCGAGCGCGAGATGCCGCATCCGCCCGAGAAGCTTTGGCGTGCTCTGACACAGCCGCATCTGATCGCGGAATGGCTGATGAGCAACGACTTCGCCCCTGTTGTCGGCCATCGATTCAACCTGCGTGGTGCATGGGGGGGCGTGCTGGACTGCGAAGTGCTGATCGTGGAGCCGGGCGAGCGGCTGTCTTACACCTGGAATTATGCCCACGATGACCGGGCTTATAATCTGAACAGCGTGGTGACGCTGACCCTGACGCCGACCGCCAAGGGCACACATCTGCGCATGGAACAATCGGGGTTCCTACCGGATCAGATGCAAGCCTTCAACGGTGCCCGTCAAGGATGGCAAGGCTTTCTGGAAAAGCTGGATACGCTTTCAGCCACACTCGACTGAACCGCGTCATGGCACTCACCGTGATGCTGTAGGCGGCAACGCAAAGCCAAGAAAGAGCACAGCGTTTGGCGACAAGCGACGGTCAGATAATCCTTGGAGACAATATCATGAGCTGGAGCAAATCCCTGCGACAGATTCATCGATGGATATCGATAATCTTTACCGTGACGGTCGCCGCCAATTTTGCCACCATGGCCTTCGGTCAACCACCGGCCTGGGTCGTGTATTCACCACTGTTGCCGCTGTTTCTGTTGCTGGTCAGCGGACTTTACCTGTTTGCCCTGCCTTACATGGTGAAAAGTAGCGGCTAAGCTGAATGCCCGGACCGACACGCTCAGGTGCGATCAGCCGGTTGTATCCGGCATATCCATCCACCTGCAGAATGCCGGAGAAACCCGGCAATATCCGTTCGGCATGGATGCCTCCGCGGCCGGGCGCATAGGTAAAGGCGACACCGGGCGGAGCGCCGCCACCCCATGGGCGATCATCACGCGCGAGCGCCCAGAAATATCCGGTCTTGGTTTTACGCGAGCCGGGATCGAGCAGCGGAGCACGGGTCTCGTCCATGAACAGCTTGGTCGAGCGCTTCAGGTCGGCGATCAACGCATCGAAGACGGGCCGCAGTTCATAGGCTGCCCGACCGACCCAATCGGCCAGCGTTGATCGGTCGAGATCGATGCCCTGGCGGCTCATGATCTGGGCCTGACGGTAAAGCGGAAGGTGGACTGCATATTTGGAGACCAGCACATGGGCGCCGGCCGCTTCCGTCGGCAGCCCTGCCTGGGCCCCGCGCATGCTCGCCGGGGAGATCCCTCAAGGCCTTCGGGAGCGACTGTGGCACGCATGAGGGCGTGTGGGCGAGGAGCCCCTGCTGGATCTGGCCGATGGTCCCGTCAGACAAGCAGACGATCTGGAGGCTGGCGGGAGGGGTATGGCTTTGAGGGCTTGGGAACCACGCGCCGGTACGAGGGGGAGGCGCCTGTCGATATCTCGATATCTTTGCCGCGGTCACGCAGCGCCGTCGTCCCGTTGAGGGGGCCGAGCCTCCTCAGGCAGATTTTCTTGGGATGATTGGCAACAATGAGAAGGCGAACGCCGAAAATCGGCTCGGCGCTCTTCTCAACGAGAATGCGCAGGTTCATCATCTCGTCGGTTACCGGTGAACTTCCCTCAGGTTGAGCTTCAACACCCCGACTCGAGAGGAAAACACCGGTGACCACCGCACCCTGCTACACCAGCCCCGGCAACACGACTGAGGATCGGTCTTCACACGTGCACCACCGAGCCGGGGTCATGGGGTAGCGCATCAGCCCGGCAAAAACGAAAGAGTTCGCCCGGACCCTCATCCGCGCGAGCTCCAAGCTGAAGATTGTCACGTTCGACAGCGCTGATGTGCATAAATCAGGAGTGGCTAACTGGCGGCAAACAATTGACCGTGGGCCGCGCTTATCCGCGTTCGGGCAAAGTCGCGGGCGCCGTGGGCCTTGGCAAGCCGCTGCCTCACCAGAATCCGAAGCACTGAACAACGCGACGCAGGTGAGAGGCGGCAACCGGGGCCACGCTTTTGGCGACAGCGTGCCCGCCACCCGGCGGCGTGGGGCGGACATGCGGCTCGCCACAGGGCTGCGGCCATCACCGACGCGGGCCCATCGCCTGCCGGCGCGCGCGCGCCGGCAGGCGTGACTGGACCCGTGATTGGGCTCGTAACGGCGGCGCAAGGGCTGCCTGCTCGCGCCGCGTCAGCTGTCCGGCGGCAATATAGAGCAGGAAGGAGCCGACCTGATAGGGATGCAGGATGTCGATCTCGACGAATGACCGCACCAGAAGCAGTGTTGCGATCAGCACCATGGCGAGGGACTGGGGACTGTGGCCCGAGATCAGGAAACGCCGCAGATGGCCAAACAGCGATCGCAGCAGTACCGCCACCAGAAGCAACGTCCCCACCAGGCCCGTCTCCACCATGGTTTCGATATAGGTGTTGTGGAAGTGGAAGCCGCTGCGCGAGGCGATGAAGAAATCCTGCCACAACCGCTCGGCCTCGGCAAAACCCTGGACCCAATAGCCCTGGTAGCCGACGCCGAACCAGGGCGCAGTCGCGGCGGCCGCAATCCCCTGCTGCCATAGATATGTGCGCCCGGTGAGCGTGGAATCCTTGCCGAACACAGCCAGAAGGGCATCCAGCGCCCCGGCCTGCAGCGCGGCAATGCCGCCGCCTGCGACAGCCACGACGGCGGTGGCAAACAGCACGCGGCGCTGGCGCGGCGCCAGCTGCATCGTCAGCTGCATGGCCAGGCCTGCGGCCAGCACGGCGATGGTGGTGATCACCGATGTTGCCGATTGCGATGCAAACAGCGCGTAGCCCGACAACAGTCCGGTTGCGGCCGAGGCAAGCTGCCAGATACGGCCAGGGCGCAACAGAAGGCCGGTGGCATAGGAGAACAACACGCCCAGGGAGGCATAGAGGCCAAGCTGGTTCTTCGACGAAAAGGCGCCGACGAAACTGTAGCTGCCGTCAAGAGCGTCATAGTGATAGCCGCCGAAGGCCAGCGAATAGAGGAGGACCACCGCGCAGCCGACCATGGCACCGCGGCACAGCGTCGTCGTGGTCAGGATCCGCATGGCAATCAGCGCACAGGCAATATGGGTCAGGTACTGAAAGGCGGCGCGCAGCGAGACCGACGGCGCCTGCGACCAGAACGCCGACAGGAAGCAGAACAGCGCGAAGGCAAAGATCCAGCCAAACCGGGCGTAATTGCCAAGCACCCGCCGGTAATCGATCAGCACCAGCGGCAGCCATGCCGCGTAGTAGGCGAGAATGGCCACCGGTCCGAACCGGGTGGAATAGGCGAAAACAAAAAACGACAGCGCGAGTGCGGCAATGCCGAAGGCGCCATTGTCGGTCGGCGCCAACAGATGTGATTTGGCGATCCTCATGGACGCCTCACTGCATCAGCAGTTCGGCCGTCACCTTGACCACATCGCCAGGACGCACCGGCGTGGTCTCGTCAACCGCAATCTCCTTGGGGCCGTCGCCGGCGTCGCGCACGATCACATAGCGGATCGCAGCCCCCTGGCCGGTGGCTTCGAACTTCAAAGCCTCGGCCGATTGTGACAGCGCCTCCGACATCAGATCGCGGCTGGTGGTCAGCTGCAGCTGCAGCTTTTCCAGTTCCGCCTCGGTGTCCTGCAACTCCTTGGCGCGCTGCGCTTCCCAGTCGTTGCGCAGATTGATTTCGTCCTGATTGGCCTTGCTGATGTCCTGCTTGGCGCGCAGCGAGGCGGTGTCGATGTCGAGCAGCGTCGATTCCACGTCGGCTGTTCGCTGCTCGACGGCCAGGCGTCTCTGGCTGGTGGCCAGCCCCTGTTCGGTCAGTCGGCTGATCCGGTCGCGATCGGTTCTGACCAGCTGCAGCTGCTCGTTTTGCGTCTGTGCCTTCTGGGCCAGCGACTCGACCTCGCTTTCAAGCAGCGATCGCAGGTCCGCCAGCGCCTTGAGCTGGAGTTCGTAGCGCTGCCGGCGAGACTTCATCAAGGCGGTCTCGCTGGCCAACAGGGCCGCGGCCGTCGGGACCGATTGCAGTTGCGCCGGCATCTTGATCTCGTCTGCTCCGTCGACCTCCGCCAGAAGACGGGCGCGACGGGCCAGAAGGCGGCCAAGCTCGCTGTCGTAGACGGCCGCATTGCCGCGGGCATTGATGAAATCGCGGGCGAAGCGCTGGCCCGCCTCGGAACGGCGAAGGCCGCCGGCAAGACTGACAGCCTTGAGCACTGTCAGGTTCGGTGCATAGGGATATTCGCCAGGGGTGGTCACATCGCCCGACAGGAAGACCGGGCGAAACTGGGCAATTTCCACCGATGCGGACGGCCGGGTGCGCAGGGCAAACTCGGTCTGCAGGCGGGTGCCGATCTCGGCGGCGACGTCAGCGGTGGTCTTGCCATCGACCTGCAGTTCGCCGACGAAGGGGATCGAGATGGCGCCGCCGGGACCGACGGCATAGTCGCCGCCGATGACGTCCCAATCGCGGATGCTGCCCTCGGCCGGCTGCCATTCGGCCACCCGGATCTTGAGCTTGTCCATGACGCCGAGCCGGTAGCCGCCCTCGTCGGCGGCGACGGAGCCCGTCGGGACTAAGACAAGGCTGCCGGCGCAGCAGCAGGCAACAATCGCCATGCGGCGCAATGCGGGCAAGGGTGTTGGCATCGATCTTCCTTTGCTCTGACAGGGGCAGGCACGACCGGCGTGGCCGCCAGCACACCGGCAGGTCCAGGCCTGATCTGCGGGTGGCAGCTGCCGGATCAATAGCTTCCGCGCGAAAAGCAGACAGCCGGTATGGTTTTGGCGATGATCAGAACGTCCTGAACCAGGGACCAGTTTTGCACATAATGCGTGTCGAAGGCGATCCGGCTTTCGTAGGAGACGTCGTTTCGCCCGCTGATCTGCCACAGGCCGGTGAGCCCGGGACGGGTGCGCAGATAGAAGACGGCCTGGGTGTCGTAGAGGCTCAGCTCCTCCTCGACGACCGGGCGAGGGCCCACGACACTCATGTCGCCGCGCAGGATGTTGATGAGCTGCGGCAGTTCGTCGAGGCTCAGCTTGCGCAGGACGGTGCCGACCGTGGTCACCCTTGGGTCGTCCCGCAGCTTGCGGGTTGCTCTCCATTCCTCGGCAGCCGAGGGATTGTTGCGCAGATGGTCGCGCAGGACCTCGTCGCCATTGGCGACCATGGTGCGGAACTTGAGGCAATGGAACTGGCGGCCATTGTGGCCGATTCGCCGATGACCATAGAAGATGGCGCCTTTGCCGGAGAATTTCACCAGCGCCATGATCATCAGAAAGATCGGGCTGAAGATGACAAGGGCGCATGCGGCGGCCGTGATGTCGAAACCGCGTTTTGCAAAGCCCCCGGTGGGGAACGTCAGGGCGGCCTCAGTGGTCGCGAGATACGGCGATCCGGCCGAACGTGTCGCTGACTTCATAGAGTGAACTCCATTGGGTGTGTGGCGATGTCGGTGCCTATACGGTGCGTCGTGCGTGGCAATAGGATAATAAGTCTGTGTTCGGAATTTGATGCCAGCGTTTTTTCGAGCCGAGGTGGCGCCATCGACGCGACCGGCAGGGTGTCGGCGTGCATCGGCAAAGATCAATGCCAAGCAATCTGGCTAATGGGATAAAGTTGAAGCGTGTCCTATTCCAGAAGGGCTATCGCTGCATTATGCCAATTCACAGTCGGCATGCGATCTGTTCGATAGACGTTACAGTCGTTACTCCAAGTTACTGCGACAGGGTTGCCTCGGTTTCCGTCCAAAGACACTTGTGCGCCAGACTTTTGCCCCACGGTTTCGGCACTGCAATACAATGCTGCGCCGCGGTAGTTGCAATGCTGCGTCGCACACCCGCGAAATAAAAATTGATTTAAATCATCCAGGTTCGCGCGGGCCGGGGCGGCTGGCACGGGCAAAGACGCCCCGATTTACGACAATATGGCAAAGGCCGGGTAATAATACGGCATTTTGGTGGCCATCGCCGGCTTTGGCCGGGCCTCTATCCCACTCTGCAGCGGCCATTCACCCCAAAGTGAAGCCCGGTCGGTCTGGACACGCCTCTGCCGTGATTTTGCGCGATCGGGCGCCCCGTCGCGGTCGCTATGGCCGGGCAATTGTGCCGCTGCATGGGTTTTAACCGGTCAGATTACGAAGCTTTCACGAAGTTCATGTAACAAACCGCGCTGGCGAGCTTGTATGCTTGCGTCAAGCTCAATATGCTTTCCGATGATTGGAGAGGAGCCAGGACACCGACGACCCCAGTCTAAAATGAATCCGGGAGGACGGATGATGTATGCACCCCGCGTTTTTGCCAGCATGACCTGCGTCCTGCTTGTCTTTGCAGGGTCCGTCTTCTGGATGACGGGATCGGTGTCGACTGCCCTCGTCGCCACCGTCGTGGCGGCAATCCTGTTGCAGGTCGGCTATTTCTTGGGCGTGCTCTATCTTGTCCATCGCGAAAAGCTGCAGCGCAACGCGCCCCACGGCGAGCAGGTCGCGCCGCTTGGTGACCGGCGCGGCAACGATCAGCTTCCAGCCGATGCTGCTACGCATTGGAAGATAACCGATCACTAGCCGGATCGACCCATTCCATATCAGCGTCATGTTTGTATCTTCTAGTGCTGCCTGAGTGTCAGCAAGGAGAGCAATATGTCTGAGGAAACCGGCGACGCAGTCTGTGTGATCATCGCCGCGAGAAACGCCGCCGGCACGATCGCCATGGCCGTTGCCTCCGCGCTTGAGCAGCCGCAGGTCAGCGAGGTGGTGGTCGTCGACGATGCCTCCAGTGACGCAACGGCGGCTGCCGCCCGGGCGGCCGACGACGGCAGCGGCCGTCTGCGCGTCGTCTCCTTTGACACCAACCGCGGTCCGGCTGCAGTGCGCAATCATGCAATATCCATCTCAAGCGCGCCGCTGGTCGCCATCCTGGACGCCGACGACTTCTTTTTCCCCGGACGCTTCGCCGCCATGCTTGAGCAGCGCGACTGGGACTTCATCGCCGACAATATCGCCTTCATGCATCAGCCTGCCGCACACCGGCGGCCGCAGCTTTTCCAGCCGCGGGCGCGCCAGCTCTCGACGCTGGAATTCATCGAGGGCAATATTTCCAGGCCGGGCATCCGGCGCGGCGAAATCGGTTTCCTGAAGCCGGTGATGCGCCGGGCGTTCCTTGCCCGTCATGACCTGCGCTACAACGAGGCGCTGCGGCTGGGAGAGGATTATGAGCTCTATCTGCGGGCCCTGATCAAGGGCGCGCGCTATACGGTCATCGAACACTGCGGCTATGGCGCAGTGGTGCGCGCCGATTCGCTCAGCGGCCAGCATCGCACCGAGGACCTGAAGCGCCTGTGTGCCGCCGATGGCGCCATCCGCACCGCCTCCCGGCTTGCCGCCCCCCTCGATCGCGCTCTTGGCCGCCATCAGCGCCACATCCGCGACCGCTACGAACTGCGTGCCTTTCTCGATACCAAGGCGCGCAACGGCAGCCTCTTTGCGCTCCGGCACCTCATCGCGCGGCCGACGGCGCTGCCAGCCGTCGCCACCGGCATCTTGCGCGACAAGCTGCGGCGTGCCGATAAACGCGATGGCGATGGCGATGCCGTGGCCCAGGCCGATTACCGCTATCTCCTGGCCGGCACTCCGGTCGCTCAGAAATAGTCCTTGCGCACCCCGTCAAGGACCGTGTGGAAGCGGTCCTTCAGCCGTTCAAGCGCCCCGTCGGGGCTCAGCTGCGGCTCGGCCCGGCTCGCCTGCCACAATGCCAGGATCGACGGTGCCGCCAGCACCTGCTTGGCCATCGCGCGCAAGCCCGCCGGTGCCGGTTTCGACCGTGTCATCACCTCGTCGGTGGGGGCGATGGCCGGGGGATCGAGGGCCTGCCGGTCGAACTGCATGCCCCAGAAGCGGGCACGCTTGGCAACCGCCTCGGCCCGTGTCGAGACCGGTACGAGGCGCGGGTTGTAGCTGGCGCCGACGCTGCTGGCCCAGTCGCTCCACTTGAAGTCGTTGATCGATGCCGAGGTGGTCACCGCAACCCAGGGGACGCGAAAGGCGTCTGCGAGGATCGCTGCATGCATGGATTCGGCAATCACCAGTTCCGACTGGGCGATGGCGCTGATGACCGACCTGGCGTCTCCGCGCGGGTCGAGATAGGTCATGCCGGCCGGCTCGCACACCGCCTGCCAGATCCCGAATTCGGCCGATTCCCAATGCGGGACGAAGGTCTTCCTGGTGCGCTTTGGCAGGTTCTGGAACTCCGGCATCTCGGTGATCATCACCGCCGGGTCGACGATCCCCCGTTCGGCCGGCAGGCCCAGGCGCGCAGCGGTCCTGGGGCCGCGCACGCAGCGCACATCCCATTCGTGGGCATCTGAGATATCCGGCGGCGCGCCATAGCCGTAGCCACTGCCGAGCACCAGCTTGTGGACGCCGCGCGGCAGAAGCGTCGAGTTGAGGACGGTGCCGACGCCGACAAGCAGCGTGGTCGGGTGGACCTCGCGCAGTCCCGGCAGCAGGAAGTCCCAGAGCCAGAGGTTGAGGTCGTCGCCGAAATTGCCGTGATGGGATTCCCAGTGATATGGCTGCATGCTGCCCTCCAGGGGGGTAATGTTTCAGGAAGATGTGGATCAGGCGCTGGCTTTGCCAAGTTTGTCCGTCCCCAGTTTGACCAGCGTGCGCAAGAGTGCCGGATCGCGCCAGGCCCAGCGGGCCAGCAAGCCAAGTTCGGGCGCCTGGCGGCGGCGGACCCGGCCCGCCTGGCTCCACAAGGCTTGCCGGCGGGCGGTGTTCTTGTACGCGCTGATCGAGGCAACATCGGCCGGCCGTTGCGCAAAGCGAGCCTCCAGCCGGTCGAGGGCGACCCAGGTGTTGAACTGCTGCCTGAGGAACTGCGGCGACTGATTGTCGATGCTGTGGAAGATGTTGACGCCCACGCCGCGCATGGCGCCGGCCTCGTCGCAAAGCAGGCTGCGGCGCGATTGCAGGATGCAATCGCAAAAGAACAGCACGTCTTCCGCCGCAAGCCTGAGCACCGGATCAAACCGTACCGTTTCAAACAGGTTGCGACCGATGACCATGCACGACAGGTGCAGGAAGCTCCAGTTTCTCAGCATCGCGCTGGCAAGGTCGGGGACCTCGAGGAACAGGGGCGTTTGCGTCAGCCTTGCCGCCCCGTCGGTTTCTTCCAGCCGCGACATGGAGAAATGGTAGTAGAACTCCTCGCTGGCCTGCATCGAAGCCCAGTAACAATCGCCGCCGAAGCCGACCAGGCCCTGATAGGCGTTGTTGAGATGATCGGGCAGCCACAGGTCGTCGGAATCGAGAAAGGCGACGAATTGCGTGGCCGCTGGAACATGGTCGAGCCCGGTGTTGCGCGCCCCGCCTGGCCCGCCATTGTCCTGCTTGATGACCGTGATGCGCGCGCGCTCCTCAGGTTCCAGCTGCGCCAGTTCGAGATCGGCCGGTTGCGGCGAGGCGTCGTCGACGACGATAATATCGAAATCCGCGAAGCTTTGCGCGAAGATCGAGCGCAAGGCGCGACACAAAATCCCCGCCTGTTTCTGATAAAAAGGGATTACAACTGTAAAGGTCGCCATTTTTTTGCCCCTGCTTGTCTCAAAGGAATGGAAGCCATCGACGTCGGCGACATCTTAAGCGGCATTACGATGGCCAGTGATCGCCAAAACGACCTCCAGCACCGGGACTTCATCTATGGCACCAATCCACGGCGTGAAGACCATCACAACCAATGTCGGTTGGAGCGTGCTGTCAAAGACCGCGACATTCGGGCTGAAGTTTGTCACCGTGCCGATTCTCGCCCGGCTTCTGACCCCCAGCGAATTTGGCACCGTCGCGGTGGCGCTGACGGTGGTGCAGTTCTTGACCATGATCGGCGGTGCCGGCCTGACGTCGGCGCTGATCATGCGGCCCGAGGAGGATGTCGACACCGTCCACACGGTGTTCTGGGCCAATCTGGGCATGGCGCTTGCCATGTCTGTCGCCCTCTACCTCGCGGCCGCGCCGCTGGCGGTGCTGATGGGGGCGCCGCAAAGCGCCTATCTCCTGCAGATCATGGCTCTCTTGATCCCGATCCAGCTGTCGGGTGACGTCGCCTATTGCCTGCTTGCCAGGCGCATGAACTTCAGCAAGGACGCGATGTGGAGCACGATCTCGGAATCGCTGGCCGCCATCGTCGCGGTGCTGATGGCATTTGCCGGCTTTGGGATCTGGGCGCTGGTCGCACAGCTGTTTGCCGCGGCGCTGATTCGCCTTGCCGGTCTCTACAGCGCCTCCGCCTATGTCCCGAGACTGGTCATGCGGCCGCGCAAGCTGACGCCGCTGCTGGCCTTCAGCTCCGGCGTCATGGGATCGGAAATCGCCAACTTCCTGACATTCCAGTCGCCGATGATCGTCATCGCGAGGCTGCTGGGGCTTGCCGATGCCGGCGCCTATTCGGTCGCCAACCGCTTCGCCAGCATTCCCAATCAGGTGGTCCTGACGGCCGTCATGGGGGTTCTGTTTCCCGCCTTCAGTGTCATGGGCCAAGACCGAAAGCGCCGTTCGGACGCCCTGATGCTGAGCACCCAGGTCACGACTGTCATCCTGGCGCCGATGATGTTTGGCCTGTGGGCCGTCGCACAGCCTGCGATGCTGGTAATCTTCGGGTCCAACTGGGCCCACGCCTGGCCGGTGCTCGGCCTGCTGGCCCTGTCGAAAGCCATTGTCACCCCCTGCAGCACCTTCATCCCCTATCTGAAGGGAACCGGCCACGGCCATATCCTCTTCTGGTCGGCGGTCATTCGTGCGGTCGCGACCACGGCTGCCATCGCGCTTGCGTGTCTTTGGGGAACGCTTGTCGATGCGATGGTGGCGCTGTGCGTCGTCAACGCGCTGACCCTGCTTGGCTATTCCTGGGCCGTCTTCCGTATCGACGACATCCCGTTCCTGCGTGGCCTTCTGATCAGCAGCCGCTCGATGATCAACGCGCTGGTCATGGCCGTCACGGTGCGGCTTGCTCTCGCGGCGCTGTCTGCACATCTGGCCAATCCCTATATCGAGATCCTGGTTGGCGCGGCCGTGGGCGGGCTGGTCTATGGTCTTCTGCTGCTTGTCAGCGAGCGGGCACTCCTGCGAAAGCTGGTCGGCTTGCTGCGCAACCGCAAGCAGGCATTGCCGGTCTGAACCGACGGACAGGGCGCGCCTGCGCCTTGTTTTTGCCAAGGTCTGCCCCGTTCCCATGTGTGCGCCGGCCAATGCCGCCTCCGATGCTGCCCGCCGCCGGAATATCTTGGCGATGGTGCCAGGCGGCTGCGGCCGCTCTCGCGGGCCTGCAGAACCCTTGAACCGGCTGGGACCGGCAGGCAGAAGGGAGACCTTGGCGGACCTGCAGATGTCTTCGAACCGTCGGACCAAAGTCCGCGATTGACGTTTTTTGCTGCAGTGCCACATTTTCCTCTCATGGAACCGCGATGGTTTCCTCATGCGGACTGAAAGCTCTGCTCTGGTTGAAATGGCAGCGACGGGAGGCGCTGCCCAAATAGAGGTGACTCGTTTGACAGTCGATCAGACCCTGTCCTCCCGCATCAATCTGATGCGCATCTTGCTGATTGGCGGCATCGTCTTCGTGCATGTGCCCTATGATGCCCAGACCAGTCCCTTTTTTACAGGCACCTTCGGCCTGTTTGACTGGCTGCGGGTATTCCTCGGCGAAAGTCTCTTTCGCATCGGCGTGCCGTGCCTGAGCGCCATCTCCGGATATCTGCTCTTCCGTCGCGGCTATGCCGGTTTTGACTATGGCAAGACCCTGCGCACGAAAGCGACCACCGTGCTGACGCCGTTCCTGCTCTGGAACCTCGGCCTGCTGCTTGCGGTCCTGCTGATTCAAAGCGTGTCCCTCGGGATCGGCTATTTCCCCGACCTCTGGCAGGCTGAACCGCGCGACCTCCTGAGCCAGGCGCTGGCGCTGGAAGGCTTTCCCGTCAACCTGCCCCTGTATTTCCTGCGTGACCTGCTGGTCTGCATCCTGCTGTCGCCGATCCTGGCCTATCTCGTGCGCCGGGCTCCGGTGGCCACCTGCGCGGCGTTGTTCATTCTGGCGGTTCTGCCAGGGGTGACAATCGGCATCGTCTTGAAGAAATCGATCCTCTTCAGCTTCACCTTCGGCATGGCGCTTGCCCTGCACGGCCGCGACACGCGCGCGCTCGACCGCTACCGTCTCGTCGGCGCAGCAGGCACGCTGGCGCTTGCCGCGCTTTTGGCCATCGGCCTGTACAGCACCGGTCCGCAGTATCCACTGTGGCTCGACCTGGCGCGCAACATACTGTCGATCGTGGGAGCGCTCGGCGTCTGGTTGTTGTCGGGGATGCTGATCGAGACCCGCCTCGGCCGCACGCTGGCGGGCACCGGAAGCTTGAGCTTCTGGATCTTCTGCGGCCACTATCCACTGCTCGTCGGCCTGTGGATGGTGTGGAACCGGATGGCGGGCGACAGCAACTATCCGGTCTTTTATCTTGCTGCCATCACGGCAACCTTCGTCATTCTGTTTTTTTCCAATCGTATCATCGCGAGACTGGCGCCGGCGACCTATCGGGTCCTCACCGGAAGCCGCGCACGCGACCGTCGAGCCGTGGTCTTGCAAGCCGAACCCGGCAGCAAGGCGAACGAGACACCAGCCGGCGCAGCCTTGCGCCCCCAAAGAGGTGAAGCATGATTTCAACGAGATCCCGCGCCCCGCATGGCACCCTTTCACGCTCGCTGCTACTTGTTTCCCTCGTCATCACGCCAGGTGTGGCGATGGCGCAGGATGGCGCAACCGGACGCTCCTTCGTGGAGGAATTTGACACGCTCGACAGGTCGTTCTGGTATGTCTCCGACGGCTGGAGCAATGGCGATCACCAGAACTGCACCTGGTCGAAGCAGCAGTTGACGCTCGACAATGGCACGCTGCAGCTTGAATTTGCCAAGGCCGAGGCGGGCGAACGGGACTACGCCTGCGCCGAACTGCAAAGCCGGACGCGCTATGGCTATGGCACCTACGAGGTGCGCATGCGCGCCGCGTCCGGCTCCGGGCTCAACTCAGCCTTCTTCAGCTATATCGGACCGGTCGACAAGCAGCCGCACGACGAGCTGGATTTCGAAGTCCTCGGCAAGGACAGCAGCCAGGTCCAGGTCAACCAGTATGTCTCGGGCCGGGGCGGCAACGAGAAAATGGTGCCCGTGGCGGGCGGCGCTGACAAGGACTTCCACGATTACGCCTTCATCTGGGAACAGCAGCGGCTGCGCTACTTTGTCGACGGCAAGCTCGTGCACGAGGTCACCGACGCGACGAAGATCCCCTCCCATCCGCAAAAGATCTTCGTCAGCCTCTGGGGATCGGACAATCTTGTCGGATGGCTGGGGCCATTCTCCTATGCCGGTCCCGTCTCCATGGCCGTGGATCGCATCGCCTATACGGCACCGGGCGAAGACTGCCGTTTTCCCCAGTCGGTTCTGTGTGAGATCGAATGACGGACCCGATGGTTGCAGTCGCGCCCGTGCCCGTTGGTGAAAGAGTAGCCAAAGTGACATTGAACGTACTTTATCTTGCCCATGACCTGTCCGATGCGGCCATCCGCCGGCGGGTGCTGATGCTCAGGCAGGGCGGCGCACGCGTCACCGTTGCCGGGTTTCAGCGCGCCGACAATCGTCTCGCCGACGATCCCGACCTCGTCACGATCAGGCTTGGCCAGACCAGCGACGGGCGTCTGTCGCAGCGGGCCGTGGCGGTCGCAAAGGCTGCCGCAACGCTCAGGACGCGGTTGACGGGGATTGCCGCCCCCGACGTCATTCTCGCCAGAAACCTGGAGATGCTGGTCGTTGCCAAGCGTGCCGCGCGCCTGTTTTCAAGCCGTCCTGCGGTGGTGTACGAATGCCTCGACATCCATCGGCTGCTCCTGGACGATGGCCTCAAGGGGCGGGCGTTTCGCCGGGCTGAAGCCTACTTCGGCCGCAATGCCCAGTTGCTGATCACCAGCTCGCCGGCCTTCATCAACCACTATTTCGCCAGGAGATCGGGACTTGCGCTGTCCACCATGCTTGTCGAAAACAAGGTCCTGGAGCTTGATGACGCTCTGCCCCGGGCCCGTCCACGGCGTACCCCACCGGCGCCGGGAGAGCCCTGGCGGATTGGCTGGTTCGGGGCCCTGCGGTGCCGCAAGTCGCTGGCAATCCTGATCGACTTTGCGGCGCGCATGCAAGGCGGCGTCGAGATCGTTTTGCGCGGCCGGCCGGCCCGGCGCGAGTTCGATGATTTCGACGGCCAGGTCGAAGCCGCACTGCATGTCGTCTATCACGGTCCCTACCGCAATCCGGAGGATCTGGCCGACATCTATGCCCAGGTCCACTTCGTCTGGGCGATCGACTTCTTCGAGGAGGGGCTCAATTCGCAGTGGCTGTTGCCCAACCGACTGTATGAGGGCGCGCTGCATGGGGCCGTCCCGATCGCCCTGGCGGCAACCGAAACCGGCCGCTTTCTCGACAGCCTGGATATCGGCCTGACGCTCGCCAGTGCCACGGCTGACGCCTTGCAACGGCAGTTTCAGGACATGGATGACGATCGCTACACGCAGCTCGTCACGCAGCTTTTCGCCACCGAACGAAGCCGGTGGACGACCGGGCCGCAGGAATGCCGCGCCCTGGTCGAGCGCCTGGCTGCAACGACGACGGCCATGCAGGCGCAACGGGCCTCGCCGGCCGCTTCCCCGGTTCGATCGTGAGGGCTGCCATGACAGATGATGCTTTCCAGCGGCGCATGACACTTGTGGTCATTCCCTGCTTCAACGAGGCGGAGACGATCGAACCCCTGCTGCGGGCGCTGGACGCCAACCGCGGCACCATGGCGGTTCGCATCGTCGTTGCCGATGGCGGCAGCGCCGATGGCACCGACAAGATCGCTGCGGGTCTTGCCGATTCCATCCGCGAGCTTTTCGTTCTTCACAACCCCAAGCGGCTGCAGGCGGCGGCGATCAATCTCGCCGTCGCGCGCTTCGGCGACGACTGCGATTATCTCATCCGTATCGATGCGCACGGCAACTACCCGGCCGATTATTGCCAGGTGCTGCTGCAGGAGGCGCTCCGGCAGCAGGCAGACAGCGTCGTCACCGGGATGAAGACGGTCGGGTTCGGCTTCTTCCAGAAGGCGACCGCGGTTGCCCAGAATTCCAAGCTCGGCAACGGCGGCTCCAAGCATCGTGACGGCGGTGGCGGTCAATGGGTGGACCATGGCCACCACGCGCTGATGCGCCTGTCGGCGTTTCGCGCCGTCGGTGGTTACGACGAGAGTTTCAGCCACAATGAGGATGCCGAGCTCGACCATCGGCTTCGTCAGGCAGGGTTCAGGATCTGGATGACAGGACGCACCTTCATGACCTACTTCCCGCGCAAGACACCGACCTCCCTGTTTCGGCAGTACCTCGGCTACGGCAGGGGCCGGGCACGCAACATGATGAAGCACCGCATGCTTCCAAAACTGCGTCAGGCTCTGCCGCTTGCGGTCGTCCCCGTCGCAATCGGTGCGCTCTTCAGCTTTGTCCACTGGTCGGCCGCCCTTCCTGTTCTGGCCTGGGCGGGCCTTTGCCTGGCCTATGGCGTCTGGTTGGGGGTCGGCCAGAGGAACCCATACGGACCGGTTGCGGCCATCTCGGCGATGATCATGCATTTTGCCTGGTCGGCCGGCTTCTGGCTGGAGCTGCTGCGGCGCGGTCCGCGAAAGGTGCCTGCATGACGGCGGACGTGATCACCCCATCGACCTCGATTGACATCGGGATCTGCACCTTCCGGCGTGCCGAGCTCGAGGAGACCTTGTCGTCGCTGTTTGCCATGACGGTGCCGACCGGCGTGCGGGTGCGGCTGATCGTGGCCGACAACGATCACCGGCCGACCGCAAGGGCCTTGGTCGAGGCGCTGTCGAGGATGTCCCCGTACCCGATCGCTTATGTCCATTGCCCGCAGGCCAATATTTCCCTGGCGCGCAATGGCTGCCTCGACGCATGCGAGGCTGATTATCTGGCTTTCATCGACGACGACGAGCGCGCCACGACCACCTGGCTGGCGGCGCTCTATGAGCGTATCGCGGCAACAGGGGCAGATGCGGTTCTGGGTCCGGTCGAGGCCATCTACGATGGCAGCGCCCCGGACTGGATGCGTTGCGGCGATTTTCATTCCACCCGCCCGGTGTGGGTCGCAGGCGATATCCGCACCGGCTATACCTGCAACGTCCTTCTCGACATGCGATCACCACATGTTGCAGGCCGCCGGTTTGATCTGGCGCTGGGCCAAAGCGGGGGGGAGGATACGCAGTTCTTTGCCGCGATGACGGGGGCGGGCGGCAGGATTGCCTATGCCCCGGCCGCGCTTGTCACCGAAGCCGTCCCGGCTGGCCGCGCCAGCCTGGCCTGGTTGATCAAGCGCCGGTTCCGCTCTGGACAGACCCATGGCCGCATCGTCGCCGGTCAGGGCAGCACTGCCGGGCGCTTGCGGCAGGCCGGCCTTGCCCTGGCCAAGATTGGTTTTTGCAGCCTGGCCTGTGCCGGCCTGGTTGTCTTGCCTGTCCGGCGCAATCGCTATCTCCTGCGCGCGTGCCTGCACGCGGGGGCCGTCAGCGGCATCCTCGGCGTGCGCGAGATCAGGCAATATGGCCTGGTGGAGGCATCATGAGCATGGCCCAGAACCGACCGGACGTCAGCTTCGTCATCGCCGCCTACAATGCCGAGGAGACGATCGCGCGGGCGATCGAAAGCGCACTGGCCCAGGTCGGCGTGACGCTCGAGGTCGTCGTGGTCGACGATTGCTCGACGGATGCGACGGTTGAGATCGTCAGGCAGATGGCCGACCCGCGCGTCACGGTGATCCGCCAGTCGTCCAACGGAGGCCCGGCCAGAGCCCGCAATCGCGGCATCGAGGCGGCAAATGGCGCCTGGGTCGCGGTGCTGGATGCCGACGATGAAATATCGGTCCACAGGTCTGCCCGCATGATCGCGCGTGCCGATGCGCTGACAACGCCGCTTGTTGTCGACAACCTCAATGTCGTTGCGATGGACGGGGGGCGCAGCTGGCGCATGTTCACGGAGGATGAGCTGCGCGCCCGCGCCACTCTCACGCTCGCCGACTACATCAGCTCCAATGTCCTGTTCCGCAGCACCTTCAATTTCGGCTACATGAAACCGATGTTCGCCCGGGACTTCCTGCAACGGCACGATCTCGCATTCGACGAGAGGCTGCGCATCGGCGAGGATTATCTGCTGGTCGCCTCGGCCCTGGCCAGTGGCGCAACCTGCGCGGTGGAGCCCTCGGCCGGCTATATTTACCATCTCAGACAAGGTTCCATCTCGCGCGTGCTTGACTTGCACCACGTGGACTCGATGCTGGCGGCGGACCGCGTCTTCCTGAACCGGTTCCACCTGTCTGATGAGGCCGTGGTCGCGCAACGCCGCCGCACCAGGAGCCTTGTGGAGGCCCGCGCCTTCCTGACGCTGGTGTCACACATCAAGAACCGCTCTGCCGCCGGCGCGCTAAAGACGGCCATCGACACCCCGCGGGCGCTCTGGCACCTGCGCATGCCGATCGCCAAGCGCCTGCGCCGGCTGATGCCGACTTCGACCCCTGTTTCGTAACCAGACACCTCGACGAAAGGACCTATCACCATGCGTGGCAAACCCGTTCGCAAAGCAGTCATTCCCGTCGCCGGCAATGGCACGCGCTTTTTGCCGGCCACCAAGGCAATGCCCAAGGAAATGTTGACCGTCGTCGATCGCCCGGTGGTGCAATACGCGGTGGATGAGGCCATCGAGGCAGGCATCGAAACCATCATTTTCGTCACAAGCCGCAACAAGAGCGCCATCGAAGACCACTTCGACACGGCGCCGGACCTGATGGCCACGCTCGCGCGATCGGGGAAGACGGCGCAGATTGCCCAGCTTGAGAAGATGCAGCCGGTCGCCGGATCCGTCAGCTATACCCGCCAGCAGGTTCCGCTCGGGCTGGGTCATGCGGTTTGGTGCGCCCGCGAACTGGTTGGCGACGAGCCTTTTGCCCTGCTGCTCCCCGACATGGTGTCGTTTGGGGCGCAAGGCTGCATGGCCGGTCTGATGGACCTGTACCAGGAGGTCGCAGGCAATGTCATCGCGGTGGAGGAATGCGCCCCGCACGAGACATCGAGCTACGGGATCGTTGGCATGGGCGCCACCGTCAAGAATGGTTTTGCAGTCACCGACATGGTCGAGAAACCCGACCCCACCGTGGCGCCCTCATGCTACTATCTGAACGGGCGCTATATCCTGCAGCCGGATATCTTCGAGCTTCTGGCGTCGCAGGAACGGGGCGCCGGCAATGAGATCCAGCTGACCGACAGCATGCAGCGGCTTGCCGCCAGGCAGCCGTTTCACGCCCATCCCTATGCGGGACGCACCTTCGATTGCGGTAGCAAGCAGGGGTTCATCGAGGCCAATGTCGCCTTTGCGCTGCGGCGCTCGGACCTGGGGCCAGCGCTGGCGCAGTCGCTTGCATCCCTGCTCGACGACCACCGGAGCCGTGCCGAGTTTGCCTAGCACCTGCCGACACCTGCGCCCGGCGACCGCCGGGTGCAGCCGCCAGACCATCAACGCGAAAGCTTTATGAGCATGGACCAATTTCAGTTCAGGACAAAACCGGTGCTTCACGAGCCGCAGACCGACGCCGACAGCTTCATCGATCTCGATCGGCTCTGGAGCGCGCTGGTCCGGCGCCTGGGCGTGATTATCGCCTGCGTCGGTCTGGCCATGCTGCTGGCAGGACTGTATCTCTTTGCAACGCAGCCGACCTATACGTCGATGACGCATATTCTGATCGACGACAGCCTGTCGCGTTTTGCAGAGGAGGAGGAAGGACCGCAGAGTGCCCAGCAGATCGACAACCGGATGTCGAGTGCTGTCGAGATCCTCAAGTCGAAGGCGCTTGCCCTGCGGGTCGTCGACGAGGCGCAGCTGGGAGACAATGAGCTGATCCTCAACCCGCCCCGCTCGCTTCTGGATCTTGTAAAGGGCGCAGTCAAAGGCACGATCGCGCTGGTGCTGCCGGGTCGACCGCCGGTTTCCGAAGAGGCGATGCAGGCAGGGCGGCGCGAAAAGGCCGCTGCCATCCTGCAGCAGTCGCTTGGGGTGGAGCGGGTGGGGCGAAGTTCGGTGATTGCGATTTCCGTGCGCTCTCCCGATCCGCAGCTTTCGGCGACCATCGCCCGGACCTATGCCAGCAGCTATGTGGAAGAACAGCTGAACGCCAATTTCGACGCGACGGAGCGCGCGTCCGTCTGGCTTCAGGAACGGCTGACGGACCTCAACAGCCGTTCGCAGCAGGCGGCTCTCGCCGTGGAGCAATACAAGGTCGAGAACGGGCTGGTGTCGCCGCGCGGCGAGCTTCTTTCGGCGCAGCAGCTGGCCGATCTCAACAGCCAGCTGATCGTCGCCCAGGCCGATGCCGCCACGGCATCGGCGCGCTACGAGCAATACCGGGCAATCGTCGAACAGGGCCCGGACGCGGCCGTCGGCAATGCCGTGGTGTCCTCGCGCGAGACCGACAATTCGATCCTGCAGGACCTGAGACAGCGCTATATCGCCATCAACGAGCGAGAGCAGGCAGTCGTGCAGCAGTTTGGCGCCGACCATCCGCAGGCCGTGGCCCTGAAGACGGAAAAGCAGGATCTGTCGCGCCAGATCTTCACCGAACTTCAGCAGCTCACCGGCAGCTTCCGCAACGGGATGGAGGTTGCAAGCTCACGCGAACGCTCCTTGCGCGAAAGCATCCGGGAAGTTGCCGGCACCAATTCGCGGGCCAATGTCTCGATGGTGCAATTGGCGGAACTCGAGCAGAAAGCAGCGGCGCTGAAGACGCTCTACCAGTCATATCTTGCCCGCTTCGAGCAGGCCTCGCAGCAACAATCGTTTCCGATCGCAAAGGCACGCGTGATCTCGGAGGCCGGCGTCCCGACGGCTCCATCCAGTCCGCGCAAGACCCTGACGATGGCCTTGTCGATCGTCCTCGGCGCGATGGCAGGTGGTGCGCTGGCAACGCTTCTGGAGGTGCGCGAGCGGTTCTTCCGGACCGGCGAGGACGTTCAGGAAAAGATCGGCCTGCCGTTCCTCGGCTATCTCCCGCGCATCAGCGGCAACAAGACCGCAAGCGCCGGCGGGTCGCCGCCGGAGAGCGCGCAGCCGATGCCGCACGGCGAGCCAATCGATTTCCGGCACATGATGAGGGTGGCTGTCGACTGGCCGCGCTCGGCCTTCGCCGAAACCTTGAGAAATGCGCGGCTGGCCAGCGACATCGTCCTTCAGGGGCGTCAGTGCCGCGTGATTGGCATTGTCTCGTGCCTGCCTGGCGAGGGCAAATCGACCGTGGCGGCCAATTTTGCCGGTCTGCTGGCAGCCAGCGGCCAGCGCACGCTTGTGATCGACGCGGATCTGCGCAACCCCGGGCTCAGCAAGATGTTGGCAACGGAGCCGGAGGTGGGCCTCGTGGAGGTCGCTCTGGGAGAGGTCGAATGGACCCAGGCCGTGCGCGTTGATCGCCGCTCGAAGCTGGCGATCATGCCCGTCGGCGCCCGGGGCAAGAGCCTGGCCCACGCCAGCGAGTTGTTGTCCTCGCCGGGAATGACGCGTTTTCTTGACAGCGTGCGTGATACATTCGATGTCATCGTGGTCGATCTGGCGCCATTGGTGCCCGTCGTCGATGCCAAGGCGTTCGAGCCGCACGTCGACGGTTTTCTCTTCGTCGCCCAGTGGGGCGTGACGCCGGCCAAGACGGTCCAGAATGTGCTGGCCGCGCAGCCGCAGATTGCCGCAAAGGTCATGGGGGTACTACTCAACAACACCGACATGTCACAGCTTCACCGGTTTGCCGATCCGGGCAGCCCGGAGCGGTTACGCGAACAGTATCTCAACTACTATCAGGGCTAGCGGGGGAGAGGGACGCCGCCGGTATCGCGGCGGCGAGAGCGAGTGCCGCAGGGCCGCACCGCTGGCGGGCGATGAATTTGCAGGGGGGGACAATGCCAGCCCCGGCTGGCGTTCGACGGCGCCGGCGCCGCGGGACACCCATCGAAGGCGGTAGGAAAAGCAGCGCTCAGACCCTGCAGCATGGACGCGAGCCTACGCTTATTGGAGGCGTTGACGCTGTTGCAGGTCTTGGTCACCTTGCCGGTCTGGAGGTGGCCATGACGTCGGCAATTGATGGTCTTTTGCGTTGTCCCGATTGTCGTTCGCAGCAGGTCTCGCTCGAGCGATGTGACGCCTGCGGGCGCCTGTTTGAACGGGAAGACCAGCGCCCCAAGCTGATGCCGAGCGGCGGCGGCAGCGTCTGCTTCGAATGGTCGGCGTCGGCCTTCAGTCCCGCCACCATCCCGGACGCCGAGATTTTGCAGTTTCCGCCAAACCACGGCCAGGCGAAAGGGGCGATTTATCATCTCGACGCGGCGCATGCGGCATGCTTCGATCGCCTGGCGAAGGGACAGCGGGTCCTGGAAGTCGGCTGCGGTGGCGGCCAGATGCGCACCTTCATGCGTGATCGCGGCCTGTCCTACGTCGGGGTGGATGTGGCGGTTGACCGGGTTCACGACTGGCTGCGATCGCACGGCGGGCCCGATCTGCTGTGTGACGCCCATGTGCTTCCGTTCCGCAACGAGGCCTTTGACGTGGTCTATGCCTCCGCTGTCTGGGAACATCTCGCCTTCCCGCAACTGGCAGCCAGGGAGGCGGCCCGCGTCCTCAAACCGGGCGGCCTCTGTCTCGGCTCGGCCTCCTTCCTGGAACCGTGGCACGATGCAAGCTACTATCACATGACACCCTACGGCGTGTTCATGACATTGAAGCTTGCCGGTCTTGAGCCGGTGAACATCTGGCCGGAGGCGAGGTGGTCGGGCTTTCGTGCCATGCTTGAGATGGGCAACAAGGCAACGCGGCCTCTGCGTGGCTTGTCGGCGCTGATCTACGGCTTGTATCTGGCGCCCAAAGTGGCTCAAGCCTGGCTACGCAACAAGCGCAGACCGACGACGGATGAACTGCTGCAGCCTATCGCACAGATGTCGGGCGCGATCGCGTGGATCGCACAAAAGCCCTGATCGTCCCCGCCAAGGCAGGCCGGCAGCCGACCGGGTGCACCGCGGGCAACTGCGGCAAGACAGGACCAGTCAGATCCCGCGGCCAAGCACCCGCATCGGCGCTGCTGACGCAAGTGCCGCGATTTCGGGCGGGCCGCTGTTGATCTCAGGCTGCCCCTTTGTCGCCAATCCAGATGCCGCGCCGTGTGCCCGAGCGCGTGCCATGGCGACGGCAGCCACGCTCAGGCCGCTCAGCGCCCAATAAATGTGCGGGATGATCGAGACGCTGCTGGTCGTGCCGATGGTAAACAGAATTCCCAGCATCAGCCCGAGAAGAGCGTGGTAGGGTGGTTTTGCCGGAGTGTTTACCAGCGTCAGGCGGGCAAGCGACGCGACAATGGCAACAAAGAAAACCACGAACAGGCCAAGGCTGAGGAGCCCGTATTCCAGTGCGATCTGAATGTAGCTGTTGACGATGTCGATGATCCCCTGACCCTGGATCAGCACCTGCAGTTCCGGCGCGCTCAGGAAGTCCATCGAGCCGAACCAGGGATTGCGGCCAATCACCGTCCACGAACTTTCCAAAAGTTGGGAGCGATAGGCTTCGCTGCCTTCGTCGGCATGTCCGATGAAGGGAAGCAGGTTGATGAACCGGTCGATCGTTGCCACAGGCCCAAGGTAGGGCATCAAAGCCGCCGTCGGTACGGCCACCAGGCTGAGCGCCAGAGCAAGCCGCGGCCTGGCAAGAAGCACGATCACGACGCAAAGCGCAAATCCGAGCCATGGTCCTCTCGACAGACTGACAAACAGCCCACCGACCAGCATCACCATGGCCAGCCACCACCAGATCAAGCCGACCTTCCGCGACCGTATCGCCAGCAGGGCAGCGGCACCGACCATACACAGAAAGCCGAAGGCGATCGGTTCGATGGCTGTGGCCGCCGCGCGCAGCGACCCGTCGCGAAACACATAGGGGCTGATGAGGGTCAGGTCCCACCGCAAGACCACCACGAAGTAGATGCGCCAGTCGCGCAGATATTCGAAGATGCCCACGAGCGCCAGAGGCAAAGCCGCCACGACAAAGGCCATCAGGCAGCGATCCAGGTCAACCGGCGTGCGAACCGCGCGGCTGAAGACGAAATAGGAAAGCACGATGTCGAGCCAGTAGCCGGGGATGACCCTGAAGATCGAATTGAAGTCGCCGTGACGGAAGGCGAGGAGGGAAAGCATGGTGCAGAATGCGACGACCGCTATGTCGAGCTTTCGCAATCGCCGCATCTGCGGCTGGGCCCATAGCGTCACCGCCATCGGCAGCAGGATCAACAGTGCCAGAACGCGGGGAGGGTTGAGGTCGATGAGCCTGTTGAACAGCCCGGGAATGCCCACGCCGACGCCAAGACAGGGCGCCGTGAACATCAAGATGATGTAGAGGTGCAGCGGCTGGCACAGCTTCTTGCGCAAGACGACGATCAGCAGGGCCAGCAATACGACAAACATCAGGAAGCTTGTGCTCAGGAAGGTCAGGCTGGTCGCTGCGATCCACGCGTTTCGCCACAGCGCAAACTCCCTGGCGCCGACAAGCGGGACCGCCAGCCGCGCTGCCACGAGCAACGCCGGTATCGCCAGGATCAGAACGTATGCCAGTGCTCTGATGTGTTCGGGCATTCAACGCACCGCCTCTGGTCCGGCATGGCTGCCTGCGGCTCTCTTTGCGCATGTCGCGATGTCGGTTGATGTCAACACGATCGCTCCCCCGTCCCGCCTGTGCCAGATCCCCTGTCCTCCATCCGTCCCTCAAGGGAAGGGAAGAGCGGTCCATTGTGAATCGGGCCAGATGAAGGGATTGCCCTCCCGCTGTGGGTCGGTGCGGGAGAAATAGCCCTTGCAGCGGCCGATCTCTTCAAAGGACTGGGTGTAGCTCCAGTAGCTCTCGCACACGGAATCGATCAGGATCCGGCGGCACTCGGCCATCTGCGGGCGCCGGCTCTGCTGAAAGCCCTGCACGACCTGCCAGGCCAGTGCCTGGAGCTCTGCGGCCAGGTCTGGTGCGACGGACTCGGGCGCTTCGGCGCCTTGCGGGGACTGGCCGTAGATTGCGGCATAATGCACCGCCGCCAGGAAATAGATTCCAGGATCTGTCAAATGAACATCGTCGCGAAAGATCGCATCGACGACCTGCACCGGGCTGCCGGACAGGTTGGCGACCTGCCCGGAAAGCCCCTGCTGAACCAGCGTGGCAAGGGCTGAGCCTGCGGGAATGACGCTGAGGCCGGCCGGGCGATTTTCCGCTTCCAGCGAGAGGTTCGCCTTCTCGGCGGCGCATTCCCAGATGCGGCTGATCTCCATCTCGCGCGCCACGAAGCGTCCGGGGTCCTGCCTGTCAATGCCAAGCCAGGCGTGAACGTAGAGGGTTCTGCCGGATGGATTGGCCGCCGTCAGCCGGTCGTGGAAATGCCGCAGATAGCCAATGCCGTTTTCCCAGATGATCGAGCCCAGCAAGCCATGGTTCTCAGCCACGACGAGGGTGTCATAGGGGCGACCGGTCCCGGCGCTGCGGCCTTGACCAAGTTCGTCGATCACGTCCATGCCTTCACCGTCGCGGTTCTTTCCGTAGCGGTAGCCCTTCCATCCTGTCGGTCCCTCGCCACGGGTGCGCAGCCGTAGCGGTGATCCGAGGATCATCTGCTGCTCCCAGCTGATGCGCTTGCCGAGGCTGGTGGCAATCAGTTCCACCCAGTCGGGCAAGGGATTGTCGATGAGGCTGTGACCGGAAAAGAAGACCTGCGCCGCCTCCCTGCGGGGGGCCGCTTGCCCGTTGCCTGTCTGGCCTACGGCCGGAGAGGACGTCACTGCGGCAAGCAGCCCGAGGGCGGCAATCAAGCGGCAGAGCCATTGCGAACCGCAATTGCCCGAATTCCGCGCGGTTATCATTCTGCTGTGAAGACGAGACATGGTCGCTCCGGGCTTGCTCGGGATCGATGGGCAAAAGGCTGCCATGACGCAGGATACAAACTCCGGCAGCGCGTATCACCCTGACCGAAAGGCGTAGAGGCTCGGTCTGTCGCCGCCTGGGCGTCCGCTTTCCCATGCACCTGCCGGTGCCAGGGCGCCCCCGAAAGGATGTATCGGCGCAAAGCGCGTCGGCGCCTAGGATGGCGCAGACCCCGTGTGCGGGCGACGATGTGGCGACTGCCCACCGTCATCACGGCTGCAACCGTTATCCGGAGCTAGAGAACGCATGGAGACTGGGATCATTCGCCGCCACCCCCTGTTTGGACTGTTGGCTGTCCTGGTCCTGGCGGGCGTCATGCTGCGCATCGTCAACGTTCTCATGGAACCCCGTCTGTGGGCAGACGAGATCTTCTCCGTTGCCCTTGCGGAAAGCCCGCTGGTCGATATTGTCCTGGCCACGCTGCGCTTTGACACGCACCCACCCCTGTACTATCTGCAACTGCATGGTTGGGCGGCCATCGCCGACAGCGACCGGTGGTTCATCGTTAATTCCACGCTCCAGAGCATCGCCGCGATTGCCGTGCTTTTCCTTGCATGCCGCAAGATCTTCGGGGTTTCCCCGGCGCTCTGGGCCGCTGCAATTCTTGCTCTCATGCCGTTGCAGTTGTTCTTCGCCGAGAACGTGCGCATGTACGCCATGGTGATGATCCTGGAGATCAGCCTCTGGTATGTTCTGCAAAGGATGGAGCAGAGTGGACGCACATCCATGCCCTTCCTGTGGGCAGCTCTCGGTCTCGGGCTCGGTCTGACGCTGACCCATGGGCTTGGCTTCTTCGTCGCCTTTTTTCTGTTTCTGGCCACCATCTTGCGGATGATGAAGCGTGCCGGTCGACGCGAGGTCATCCGGCTCGTCGTGGTCTATGGCGTGGTTGCTTTGGGGGCAGTCTATCCGCTGGCCATTGGCGCTCTTCGTCAGACCGAGGGGCTGGCCAGCTGGGATCTGTCCACCATCGGCATCCATCTCACCCTCACGTTTCTGGGAATGGAGTTCCCATGGCCGACCCTGGCCGGCTTCCTGATCCTGCCGCTCATGCTGCTGTTGCCGATGACGCAGCCGGCCAGCCGGTGGACGGTGGGCCTGCTGGTCTTGCTGCCACTGTGTGTCCTGCTGTTCATCTCGGTGGCGTTCAAGCCGGTTTTCATCTACCGGACGCTTGGTCTGTTTCTTCCCTTTGTCGCCATCGCGCTGGGTCTTTATGCCGACGCGGTGTTTCGCGCCAGAATGCCGCTGCGGCAATCGGCGGCCATGGCGGTCACCATGCTGCTGCTCGTCGCCAGCATCAACTACACCCTTCGGTTCGAAAAGGCCGGATATCGCGATCTGATCGGCACCTGGGAGGCACGTTCTGCGGCGGACTCCATCATGTTGACCAATGGTCCGTCGGAATTCTGGGCGGTCTTGCGGTATCTGGAAGGCGGACGTGGCAGATCCAGCGCATTGGCCATCCAGCCCCCCGTTCGCAGCCACATGCTTCGCCTCAAGCAGAGGCTGGAAGCCGCAGGTCGAGGTGGCCTGTTTGGAAGCAGCGATCACGCAGCCGTGGGCATGCGGCTCGTCTACCCCTATGTGCCAGTCCAGATCGTCGCGTCGGGGCAGAGCTTCTGGCTTCTCAACCCAAGCGCTGCCGATTGTCGGGTGCTGGCTCTTGCGGACGCCGAGTTTCGCAAGGTCGAGGCATATTCATCCAGGGGGCAGCACCTGATCCGATGCCAAAGATCTTCCGGATCTCTTTCATCGCCGCCACCAGAGACGCACGGCAGTGGCTAGGGTGCGCGCCGCAGCCAGCCTTTTCCCCCGAGGGGAAGGGGCCGCGGGAATAGCGGCGCTTCATCGGATCCTCGAACGTCATCGCCGGTGGTGGGGCCGCATGTCGCTGGGGCGGCATTTACCTGTGCTGCAGCAGCGATCCTGTTGCATCGCGGATGCTGGTGCCGAAGATCGGAATGGTCGGGGGCGCAGTTGCGGTTGGGAAGCATATCGCGATCATGGTGCGACCGCTGCCTCTCTCAATCGAGGTCTCGCGCATCAGGGTGGTCCGGAAAAGGGTCGCCCAGACCCTGCACGGCAGCCGCCGCAGGCTACTCTGAGGATTGGCTCCGTGCTACAGTCACAACGGGGAAGTCCAGCCGGGGGTCGTCGTTTCTGGGCACAAAGGCGCACTTCAATGTACCGAAGTGACGGCATGCGTGGAAAGTACCGGATGTACCTTCTGGGTCCCTTCGCCCTGACGGATCGTACCGGTGCGTCCCTTGCTCCCAGGTCGCAGAAGGCCCAGGCCTTGCTGGCGATGCTGGCTGTGGCCCGTCGGGGTGCGCGGTCGCGGGCGTGGTTGCGCGACAAGCTGTGGAGCGATCGCTCGCAAGAGCAGGCTTCGGCCAGCCTGCGACAGGCGCTGATGGAGATCCGAAAGTCGCTCGGCCTCGCCCGCGACCTGGTGCAGGCGGACAAGGTAACCGTATGGCTGGATCTGGAACAGATAGAGCTGGACATCGATGAGACGACCCTGTCGAGCGATGCGCATGATCAGCTTCTGGAGGGAATTGACATCCGCGACCCGGAGTTTGAGGACTGGTTAAGCCTCGAACGGCAGAACTGGCAGACAAGACGACAGGCTGATCGCCCGGTTTCCAAACACCAGCCTCAGAAGAGGCTCCCCGTCAGCAGCGGTCTGGTCGATCCGTTGCGTGTGGGACGTCACGAATATCCCGGCCCGGACCTCCTTGTCCGCGATGCAGGCATCGACCCGAGGGTCCTCGGTGCAGCGCCACCCTGGCCGGTGTTGATGCGCTTGCAGCCGCCGCAGGTGATCGGGCTGGGCGACAAGGGGCGCATCGTGGCGCTGCAGCTACAAAACCTCCTGACCCGATCGCTGGGCGAAACCCTTGGAATCGGCGTCGCCGATCTCTCCTTCGAGGGGTCGTCGCCAGCCGCGATAGAGGTCGATCCATCGCCAGCCAAGGTTCTTCCGATTACCGCCCGGATACGTCTCACCTTCGAAGGCGATGCCGTCCTGGCGCAGGCGGTTCTTCGACGGCGATCCGACGGTGCCCATGTCTGGTCCGGGGAGCAAGTGGCCAATCGGTTCTCCGTCCGGTGTGGCAGCATGTCGGAGCTGCATCCGATCATCACCCGGATCGTGGATCAGGTGGGGGAGTACCTGCTGTCTCCATGGGTGGAGGATCCCGCCTGCGCCGGGGCCGACCTTCTCCACGCAATCGATTCCATCTTCAGGCTGTCACGGCAAGATCTTGAACGGGCCGAACGGCTTCTGGCGCGTTGCATCGCACAGGCTCCAAGCGGTGCAGCCTATGCCTGGCTGGCCTTCATCCGCACGTTTCAGATCGGACAAAGGTTCAATATTGCCGACACCCAGATGATGGAGGAGGCGCGCGCTTTGTCACACTGGGCACTCGATCTCGACGCGACCAATCCCGTGTCGCTTGCTCTGGTCGGGCACGTACACTCTTTTCTGTTTGCAGATTACGATCGCGCGACGAACCTCTTCGAAAAGGCAATCCATCTCAACCCTGCCCAGCCCCTGGGCTGGGATCTCTATGCGATGTTGCATTGCTTCACGGGTCAACCTTCGAAAGCCGTGGCGATGTCCCGCTGGGTCAGCCAGTTGGTCGCCCATAGCCGCTACAAGTATTATTTCGACACCACCCGGTGCATCAGTGCCGCCCTGGCCGGGGACCATGCTGCTGCAATCGCGGCTGGAGAAGAGGCTTTGCTGGAGCGGCCGCAGTTCAACTCGGTCCTGCGTTACCTGGCGTCCAGTCATGCGCATGCCAATCATCTCGAGCAGGCCGGGAAATACCTCATGCGCCTGCAGGTCATCGAGCCCGATCTGTCCATCAGCGCCATGCGGGAAAGCCGTTATCCGATCCTGGGAACGGAAGGGGGACAGCTGTTGATCGAGGGTTTGGTCAAGGCGGGTATTCGCGCGCAATAGACCATTGCAACGTCGCATGAGGAAAGGAGGGATACTATGCCGGAAACACCATCGCCAGCCGTGGCATTTCTCAACGCATTCCCGTTCAAGGTGGAGCCGGATACGGTTCTTGCCTGTAGCGGTGACCGGATTTTCCCCGGGTTGCACGGGCTCATCCCCGCCGCCGATACGAATGAACGGCCCGACGAAGACGAGCAGGGTCTGCCCCTGCCTCCCACCGCCGTCATCAGGACGCTGGCCGTCATGAGCGTTGCAAACAAGGCGGTCCTCAACAAGAACAAGAATAAAAACAAGAACAAGAACAAGAACAAAGCGGCCGGAGGCATCACCGCTCAGGCGTCGGCGCAACTCGTCCCGGCCTTCGAGCTGCGCCGCCTCCATCAGCAACCATCCGTCAGCGCCTTCACCGCCGCCAGACGGTTCTGCTGGGAGACGCTGAACATCCTTGCGCCTCCTGGCCCCGACTGCACGCGGCTTGAGACCGCGGTGCTGCTGTCGATGCAAAAGCGGGACCGGGAGCGCGCAAGGCGGCTGGCGGACATTGAAAGAGAGGCGACGATCTCGGTATCGGAATTTACCCGTCCCCTTCATGTGGAGGACGTGGCGGGTTATTCGGCCACCGAGGGGGTGTTCCAGTCGATTCTGACCGCTTGCGAATACGTCGGGCTCATCTACAAGGACAAGTTCGACCGGTTGCGGCCCAGCCATTTCGAACCGCTGCTCAGGCCGCTTCTTGCTGTCCCGCCGCATGCGGCCTTCCCCAGCAATCACGCCTTTCAGTGCTATTCGATCGCCTTTGCCTTCGCGACAATCCTGCCGGAGCACCCGGCCACGGATGAACTGGCACGCATTGCCCAGAACGTGGCGGAGAACCGCGAGTGGGCGGGCCTCCATTACCCAAGCGACACACAGGCGGGCCGCGAACTGGCGCGTCGCTTCGCACCCTATCTTCACGATGCCTTCGGTCAGAGCTTTCAGGCGGTACGAGCGGAATGGACGTAGAGCGCCGCTGAGGGCGGTGAACCCAAGGAGGATGTCAACATGGGCATTGCAGCTGAGCATTCCAGTGAGGTTCCTCAATCCTACTATTATCTGTGGCACCTGGCCGCGTTGAAGGTCATCGACGCAGACTTCGGGCCGGTGCCCACCACGGTTCCCGGTCCCGGAGCATCGGCGGTGCAGGCCACGGACCGACCGGCGGTGACCTCCACGGTGTGGGATCGCATTGCCGCGGCAGGGCCTGTGGTGCCGGCGAGGGTCGCTCTCGTCGACGTCGGCATTGCCCCGGACCACCCCAACCTGGCGACGCGTCTGGAGCAGGATCGGTGCATCGATCTGACGTCGCATCCGTTCGGTGCACGCACCACGGCGGTCCTTGACGAAATGGATCCCTACAGCCCTGAGCAATCGGAAGCCTTCTTTGCCGGCCTGAACCTGGACGGGCTTGGCCCTCTCGGCCTCTCCAACGAGGATCAGGAGTACCTCGAAAGCCTGACGGCTGAAATCGCAGGCTCCTCTGGATGCGTTCGCCGGCTGATCAATCCTGAGGCGCTATTTGCCGCGCATGGCACCGCCTGTGCCGGGCTGATTGCAGGCGAGCCGGCGGCCATCGCCACGGGGACCGGCGAGATAGCCTTGCCCGAGGCTCTGTTTGCGACGTCGGGGCATCCATCGCAGCCGAACGGCAACCGCAATCTCTTGCCCTATTTCGGCGTCGACCCGTTCTCGCGCTTGATGTCGATCCGCACGTCCTTCGACGCGGATCCGATGCAGTTTATCGCCGCCTTCCTTTACGCCCATCATCAGCAAGCCGATGTCATTGTGCTGCCGCGCGGGCTTCCCGATCCTGAACGCTCCCGGCTGGTGCCCAAGGTCGAGTTGACGGGGGATACGCAAAGCTACCAGAACCGGCTGGCGGCGGATCTCGTGGGCCGCCTCTCTGCCGGCGGTGGCGGAGAGGAACTCGATCCCAAGTCGCCGCAAAGCAGCGAGAGTAGCCGCAGGCTCTGGACGATCCTGAAGCACGTCATCCTCGCCGTGAGCCGGAAGATCCCGATCGTCTGCGCCGCCGGAAACAGCGGCGAGAGCCAGCTCATCTATCCCGCAAGTCTTTCTGCAGAGCAAAACGGCATCATTGCCGTAGGCGCGGTGACCGTCGAAGGCTTCCGCTCGGGATACAGCAACTACGGCGATGGGCTGACGGTAGTGGCTCCCTCCGATGATGACGAGGTCATCAACAGGCACCAGTTGCGCGTTGACCGGCAGTCGCCGTTTCATGCCCGCCACGCCTACCTTGCCGGCCGTTCCAGGGAATATCGTTACTCCGGCTTCAGCCTGCTGACGACCGACCTTCCCGGCTCCTGGGGTTACGACCGCGGCGACGAGCCGTGGTCGTCACTGCCGCCGGAACAGAACCAGGGCATCGGCGGCGGCTACTATACCAGCTTCGGAGGGACATCCGGTGCAGCGGCGCTGATTGGAGGAGTCTGCGCTCTGATACAAAGAGCACACAAGACCAGCCACGGTCAGGGCGCTCGGCTCGATGGTGTCGCGGTGAAGTCAGTTCTCACGGCGGCGTCGGACCACCAACGGGTTGTCACGCCGGGTCTTCGTCCGCTCACGCCTGACTGCATGAACGCAGACCAGGAAGACAACAAAGGCCCGGTGTATTTCTTCGGAGCCGGCCTGCCAGACGCAACAGCAGCGGTTCAGGCGGCTCTCGCATCCTAGTCGAAAGGCTGCGCGATGGTTTAGCATCTCCGGGGGTGGTGACTCCGGATCTTGAATCCGACACCTCCATCTGATCGGTGCGCGACCTGTCGGGTCCCTGCGCCGGCGACATTTTTCCACGCACGCCTCTTTTTTCACGCCGCGTTGACGGTGGATTTTCGCACGACTGACGCCGGTGCGCGATGCTCCTTTCAACAACAAAGGCGACGCCGATCAACGGCGTGCCGAGACTGAAGAAGGGAGAAGAGCAATGCGCAAAAAGATCCAGCATCTCACTGCAGCTCTTGTCGCCTGGGTGGCATTGCACGGCAACAGCCATCACGGCGACGGCATCTATCCTGTCAGGGGATCAGTGATCGACCTGCAGCGCGATCAGCAGGGCTGGGGCGCGGCCAACAGACGACACAGGCTCGTCTTCGGCTCGAGCAAGGCGGGCGACTACTACGAGGGGGCGTTGCCACCCTAGTGCAAGCCGCCTCACACGCACGAAACAGGCTGCCCGCCAAGGGTGGCAAACCAGAAAAGGGATAGCAACATGAGAAAGATACTGCTGACGGCCAGCCTGGTCCTGGTGGCAGGCATGGCAATAGTCAGGGCAGCTTCCGCTGCCGAGGGTGAAGACTTTCAAGGTGCCGAGCTCGCACTGGGCATCATGCCTGTTGACCAGGTGGTCACGGGCGGCCCGCGATGGAAGAAACCCGGCGTGTCACGCATGCCGACATCGCAAGACAACCGCCAACCCCATGACAGCGCCAAGGGCGCCCGGTGATCAGCACCGGGACCCACACGGATCCTCAACCCAACCGCGCGGTGGAACACCCCGTGCGACCAACGAAAGGGCAGACCCATGAAAACCACATACACCATCCTCGCCGCCGCATTGATGGCCTCGGCAGCCTTTGCCACCGCAGCATCCGCGGCCGAAGGGGAATACTATTCGGGTGCCGGTGCGGCAGCTCACGCCACAGGCGTCGACCTCGTCACAACCCACTCGACCAGCGCTTTCCTGCCGCGTGCGATGACGGGCAGCGATACGATTGACAGCGGCGACTACTTCGCGGGATCTGACCGCCACCGCTAATACGATGTCGAAGGGCACCCAGCACGTTCATCGTCCAAGGATGGCGTCCTGCGTGCCCTTCGACGCAAGCCTTGCCACCTCGCGTAACACGCTGTCTCTGCTTGCCGCGACGCTCTTTCCCGGGCCCATGCCGATGACGAAACGCGCGACGTGGTCCTCCACCATGGCTGGTGAGGAGGAGGCGACCGCCGGGCCGATTGCAAGATCCTGCAACAGACACCAATTCGCTCCGTGAGCTTTTCGCGACCGTACGGGTCATGGCCGAACGCCACCCGCAGGCGGTGGGCGCCTTACACGGTCCGCGCGAGAAAGGAAGCGATCCAATCGCCCTGCAGCGGCAGCGTGATCTCGATGTCGAGGGCTTCGTCGCGCAGTAGTCCATCGCGTCACACCAGGGACAAACGTCTCGGTCGGTGTGGCGACAGCCAGCGGGCCCTGACGATCACCGCCTTGCCGGTGTGGGGCGCTTTGCCGCAACGAAAAGGGGGCTGGGAGAAATGAACCCGAAGGCGTCTCATCTGCGGCACCTTCGGGTTCTCCCTCGGCCCCCAAGCCATGAGGATGGTCCTCGACAGCCTTCCCGGCAAGTCATCCCATGGGCGTAGCTTCACCGCCAAAGGAAGGAGGCCTGGCAGCCGCAGGCGCAACCCGGAACCGCGCGCCGGGGCAGGGGGCTCGCCATCCTCTCAGGTCATGCAAGACAGGATCTTTGTTGCGCTGTTGAGGATGGGTCACTGCACCGGATCGATCTCGGGTCTGCCATCGACATCATCCGCCACGGGGCCATCGGCATAAGCAGAGATGTCGGCGACGCCATAGGCCGTGCGGGCGGCCGCCAGGAAGGCAACCCGCACCGCCGCGCTGGTCGTGCGGCGTCTGAGAAACTCGGAGGCAAGATGGCGTGCCCGCAGGTATTCATCATTGCGTTCGGCCGTCCAGCGATTGGCCATGAAGCTCAAGGCTTCGGCGGGATTGCCGATCACCTCCCGGCGATAGGGCCCGGTCACGACGGTGATGGGATGAGACCAGTCGCTCCAGCCACGGTCTGCCTCAGCGGCCGGTGAACGGCGTCCCCTGATCCTTGCCATGCTCTTCTCCTTCCGGTCGCTGCGCGGTGCTGGCATCACGACCCCCGTTGCCCTTCATGCCAGCACCACCAGCGCTTCCGCGTTCAACCGCGCCACCAGGCAATAGAACATCGTGGAATAGGCCATGACCGGCGTGCGCGGATCGGCCTCGCGCCTGGTCCAGTGCTTGAAACTGCCGGCAGCATCGCCAGGGCCGGCAAGGAAGGCAAGGCGCGGCCGAACGGCTGCTGGAATGCCCAGCAGCGCACGCAGGTCCTCGGCCGCGCCCTGCGGCACCTGAACGAAGTCGTACAGGTCTTCCCTGACCGCCGCTTCGTCGATCCCGTCGCACTGGTCCGGTCTGATCATGGTTCCCGTCTGGACATGTGTGTCTTCCCCCACCAGACACTAGCGCTGACACGAGACGCAATGCAGCCTGTCCATTGGGGGTAGGCCATGGTCGTGTCGCCGAGGCGGGTGTGGCGACCCGCAAGCACACCGCCGGTGGACGACAGCGCCACGACGACGCCGGGCCAAGACACAGGCCGGCTTGCCTGAAAGAGGTAGGCTTCATCCTTTTGCTGTTCTCGTGGGCGCGCAAGACCGCCAGTAGGATGGCGGCCTCGAACGCCGCGACATGGAGAGACAGATGGCGCATCCTCGGCCTGCAAACACCGCCGAGCGGGCGGCATCGCTTGTCGTTCTCTTGCTTGCGGTGCTGTCGCTGTTTGCAATCGGAGTCGGTGGCGTGATGAAGTCCGCACCACCCGGAGACGATTTCCAGGTGTTCTATCGGGCCGGAAGGCTGTTTTGGAGTGGGTTGGACCCCTGGCTTGCGATGATGGGCTCGCCACAGCCGTTTTCCTATCCGCCGCACACGCTCTCCTTTCTGCTTCTCTACAACGTCCTTTCGCCGTCGACAGCCTTCGTGATCCACAGTGCAGTCAACCTCGGCTCGATCGTCGCCATCTGCTACTGTGCCAATCGCTGGTTTCTCGGCATCACGAGCTGGCGCACGCTGGCATTTGCGCAGGCGGCGGCCCTGGCCCTCATCATTGGCAATCCATACACCGCCACCAGTGTCTATCAGGGCCAGACGACGCTGCCCGTGACAGCGGCGCTGATGATGTCGTGGCTTTGTCTCAGCCAGGGTCATCGCGTGGCCGCCGGTCTGTTGCTCACCGTCGCGACCATCAAGCCGCAGCTTTCGCTGTTGTACGTCCTGTGGCTGATCCTGTCGGCGGAACTGGCGGTTGTCGTGATCGGAGGGCTCGCTGCCCTCGTCCTGATCGTCCCGGCCTTCCTCGTGCTTGGCCCATGGGACACCTTCCACAGTTGGTGGCTCTCCCTCGGCAGCTATGGACAGGTGCCCATCAACATGCCCGGGTCGCCCTATGTCGTCGGGCTGGAAAGCTTCCTCGTGGCCCATGGTGTCGATCCCGGTGCCTGGCCCATTGCAGCCCTGGGGCTCCTGTTGACGCTCGCAGCCTTCCGCCTGCGCCAGCGTCTCGACGCTTTTATGACCCTGCAGTTCCTGCTGGTCCTGACGTGCACATGTCTGTTCGTGCACGACTACGACTACGTCGTGATCATTCCTGTCTGGAGTTGCGCCCTTTACCTTGCCCTGTCACAGATGGCGTGGGGCCGGCTCAGCACCTTTTCGGTTCTGGGGCTCCTGTTCTTCATGCCGCAGCGCCTCATCCGCGACATCGATCTCCCAGTGATCGTGCACGCACGCACATTGATCCTGATCGCGATGTTTGTGCTGCTCGTGAGCTGGCGTGGCGAACAGCCAAGGAGCGGTCAGGCCGGCTGGCTGGACGGCCAGGTCAAGAAGCCGGTCTGAAACCTGCCGAAAGCGTCAGGAAGACTTGCGAACGCGCCGGGGCCTGGTGTCGACCCTGAGCAAGCTGTCGGTTCCAAGCGCGGTGGGGGCTAGAATCTCCCGCCGGAGCAGGTAGACCGGTCGCTGCTTGATTTCGCTGTAGACGCGCCCGAGATACTGGCCAAGAATGCCGATTCCGAGCAGCTGGATGCCGCCCAGAAACAGCATGCTGACCAGTAGTGACGCATAGCCGGGAACATCGATGCCGAAGTAGAGCGTCTTGATCACCGTGACGCTGCCATAGGCAAACGAGCCCACCGAGATCAGCGCGCCAACATAGGTCCAGATCTCCAGGGGAACGGACGAGAAGGAGGTAATTCCCTCCAACGCGAAGTTCCAAAGCTTCCATCCGGAAAACTTGGTCTCTCCCGACCCGCGCGGCGCGCGGGTGTAGTCCACCACCGTGGTGCTGAAGCCGACCCAGGCAAACATCCCCTTCATGAAGCGACGCCGTTCCGGCAACCGCTTCAGGGCGTCGATCACCTGTCGGTCGATCAATCTGAAGTCGCCGACGTTGTGTGGGATCTCCTGGGCGGCGATGAGATTGTGCAGCCGATAGAACATTTGCGCGGTACGGCGCTTGAGGAAGCTGTCGCTGGTGCGATCGCAGCGTCTGGCCAGCACCACCTCGTATCCGTCGCGCCACCTGTCGATCAAAAGCGGGATCAGGGCAGGGGGATCCTGGAGATCGACGTCGATGGGAATGGCGGCATCGCCGCGGCAGGCGTCCAGGCCCGCCGTCATGGCGGCCTCCTTGCCGAAGTTGCGAGACAGGTCGAGGATGCGGATGCGCCGGTCTTGCTGTTGTGCCTCGATCAGACGCAGCAGCGTGCCGTCACGACTGCCGTCGTTGATAAACAGCAATTCGAAGCGGTAGCCGCTGGCAACCAGAGGTTCAACGGCAGTGGTCACTGCCGTGAGAAAGGGCGCGATCGCCGCTTCTTCATTATGGACCGGAACAACGAGACTGATCATCAGGTCCGGCCGGCCGTCCAGCGATAGAACATTCATCGGTCCACCTCACTTCTGCCTTGAGTCTAGGCCGCACCGGTGCCGCCGGCCAGCTATGCTTTCGAGGGTGCCGCTCAACCAAAGTGCGCAACCGAGGGGCAACGTCCGCCTATGGCAGGATCAGGCGGCAGTGGCTTGGCTTCCGGCATCTAGCGGCGCAACAGGTCCTGGACCGCCTCCCATTTCGGCCGCCGGTCGCCTTCAAATTCCAGCAGGCCCCAGCTGCCCCACTTGCTGGGCCCCCCCATGGAGGCAAAAAGGGCGTAGAGATCGCCCCCCTCTTCCTGCCAAACCCCCAGGTGACGTTTGTAGAGAGCCCCCATGCGGGCATCCCGGTTGGCGGCGATAAACAGCTCGGTCAGCCGGTCGTTGTTCTCGGCACCGCCGTGCCCGACCAGATGCTGTCCGCCTTCATAGGCGTACAGAGGCAGGCCATAGCGCCTGGCAATGGCTGCCTGCGCTGCGATCTGATGTCGGCTCTCCGTTTCAACCTCCAAATGGAGTGTGTCGAACAGCTGATCCAGTCCCCAGTCCTGCACGTCCGGCGCACGCTCCGGTGCGCCAAGGCCGCCGCCGAAATAGGGCGCGATCGCAAGAACGTCGGCAAAGCGGCGCGCGTCGCCGAACTCGAGGATGGTCTCGCTGGTCCAGGGGTTGGCCGCTTGCGCCGCATAGACCCCGACCACACGGTGACCATCGGCGGCAAAGACATCCTCCCAGATCGCCAGGATCTGCGAGGTGCGCAGCGAATAGTAGCGCAGCTGGGCCTGATATCCGTCCTGCGACAGGCCGAGCGCCAGGCCGCGCGTGCCGGCATGGCCGGCCTGGTCGAACATCGTGTTCCAGACCTCGTTGGAGTATTCCACATGCACGGCCAGGCCTGGATCAAGGTCGCGACGGACCTGATCGGCAAAGGCCCGCACGTAGTCGTCGTCGGCCAGGTGCGGCATGGTAAACCACGGTGACAGGCCGACCGTGTTGGAAAGAAGGATCATGGTCTCCAGCGGCACGCCGAGCTCCGAGCGCCCGAATTGGCCGCGGCGCGGGCGATCCTGCCATTGTCGAACCCGCGAATTGTTGGTGCCCATCCAGTCCATGAAGCGCAGCACCTGCATGCCCTGCAGCCGGTCCAGGAAGGGCCTGCGGAACTCGGCCGCGGCAGGCGGATCCTGCTCGACCAGTCGAATGTTGCGGATCGGGTCGGAGCTGTCGGTCTCGATCATGCGCAAGGTCAGCGCGTCATCGCGCGCCAGATTCCGGAGCCGGTCGCGGCCAGGCAGCCGCTGCGTCAGTTCGCCGCCTCCCACGTAGGTCATCTTTCCGCGCCCGTCGTAGTTGAGAAACAGCTCGCGCGGCAAATGCTCGCGACGCGCCGTAAAGATGAGAAAGCTGTCCAGCCAGGCCCCGTCCGGCACCGAGAGCGGATAGCCGTCCGGCGTCATCGGCGGCAGCGGCTCGTCCCAGGTAAACGGCGCGTCCTTGATCTGGACACGCCATCGGGCAGCGTTGTGGGCGAGATTGGTAAAGGGTTGCTCTTGCGCCCAGTAGCTCATCCCACTGAGATTGATGCCGAGGTGCTGCCGGGCACGCGGCTTGGACGCCGCCGCCGAGCCTTGACACAAAAACGGGTAGCAGAGGCCGCCCGACAGTGACTTTAGCAGGTTTCGCCGGCTGATCATGATCCACTCCGCTTGACGATGCGGCCAATAGGCCTGCGGGGCCGGCGGCAATCAACTGCATCAAAGGGAGTACCCAGAACGAGCCACTCACCGCGCATCTACGTCTTTTGGAGACGCTGATCCTCGCGGCGGATCGTGTAGCGTCCGGACGGCTGGCAATGGCGCGGAGGACGGCTGCGGCGGCCGCAATGCGTGGAAGTTGAAGGGGAAGATGGTGTGGTCCCGGATCAAAGCCCGATGCCGTTGCGCATCGCAGTCCTTGCGCGGCAAGCCTGGTGTTTTGCGCTCGTCGGCCTGCTTGCCACGATCGTCCATATCAGCGTCTTTGCCGGGCTCTTTGAACTCTTGCGCATCCCCCCGCTGATTGCCAATTCAGCCGCCTTCCTGCTTGCCTTCTCCGTGTCTTTTGCCGGGCAGTCCGCCTGGACCTTTCGTGCGCAGATCGACGACCGTGGCCTGACGGTGATCCATCTCGTCCGGTTTTTGTGCACCAGTCTCGTCGGTTTTGGCATCAACACGCTGATCGTCTATGTGATCGTCATGCGGCTGGGTGCCTCGAGCCTGCTTGCTCTTCCGCTTATGGCGACCTTGGCACCGGTAGCTGTCTTTGCCCTCAACAAATGGTGGGTCTTCCGAGACGACCGCCAGGCTGTGGGAACCGCGCCAGGCAATCGGGCAGCGCGTCCCCGGGTCCGATAGGCGTCGGCGAGGTGGGCTGCGGCATGCGGGATGACAGGGGAGGGCAGCGGCTGCTCGCCGGAATGCCGGCCGCCGGCCAATCGCGCTCCTGGCCGCAGCGGCCGTTGCCCATCTGGCGCCAGCGCGTCGAGCTCTATTTGTATTCGATCAGGCGCTGACGACGTCTCGCCACCCTGTGCATCAGGTACTGGAGGACGCCCTGCATCTCCGCAAACTTGCCGATGACGCTGAGCGTGGCCCGTCTAAAACTCTTTTGACGCCCCCGCAGGCGCAGGATCTGGATCGGGTAGAGGAGCGCCAAAGAGAGCCAGGCCGGGTGAAGAAGGGCGCCGGCGATCACGGCGGCGGGCAACAGCATCGACCAGGACAGGGTGCGCCTGAGGTTGGCGCCCCAGATCCGCTCCGGCGCGCGTTGATGGATCAGATGCACCTGGGCATAGGCGTGACCGGCGCGCACGCTTCGCCGCCACCACTGGGGGAAACGGACAATATTGGCGTCGTGCAGGCTCATCTCGCGCTCGAGGCGCCAGATGCGGTGGCCGCGCTGGCGCAAGCGGACGCACAGTTCCGGTTCCTCGCCGGCAATCAGATCGTCCCTGTACCCGTCGAGCTGCCGCAGCACCTCTGCGCGCGACAAGACGTCGCCACCGCATTCGATGACTTCGCCTGCAGGTCCATCCCATTCGTCGTCGCAGATCGCATTGTAGATGGAGCGGGCCGGATAGCGCTCGCGCCGGCGCCCCATGACCACGGCCACGTCGGGCCGTTGGCGCAGACATTCCACCGCCGCCGGCAACCACGCCGGGTCGATGCGGCAGTCGCCGTCGAGGAACTGGACGTAGGAAAGATGCGGCCATGTCTGCAGGAGGCGCCGCCATCCGGCATTTCGGGCGCGCGCGGCGGTAAAGGGAACGGCTGGATCGAGAGCGACGACGTCGGCACCGGCGCAGCTTGCCACCGCCTCGCTTGCGTCCGTTGATCCGGAATCGACGTAGACGACGGGTCCCTCGACGTGACGCAAGGACGCAAGACAGTCGACCAGACGGTGGCCCTCGTTCCTGCCGATCACCACAACGCCGAGCATGGGCGTCCCCGCGGCATCAACAGTGCTGGACTGGATTGGCCGTCCATTGATCTTCCTGTCATTGCTTGCAACCTCGGCGAACCCTTGCCACAATTCTGAGAAAGAATGACCTTTGGCCCTGATAGGAGCGGACGCAATGGAATGATCCTCGTTTGCTTGATTGGCGGCATAGCCGGCCTGGTGTTCAGGCCGCAGTTCCTGGTCCTGGTTATCGCTGTTTTCGCCGCAGCTCATCTCGGTTCCTTTGTCTTCCCTGCTCTGCTGGCCCCCGCGTCGCTGTCCGGACTTGCCGGGCAGGTTGTCGCGCTCAACCTCAGCTATCTTGCCGGCGCGTGTCTGCGCGGCTTCTTGCGGTTCCGCTAGCGCGGTCCACGCCCGCGACGGCAGGGGTGAGCCCGGCCACATTTGGCCCTGCGGCAGCGTCTGTAAATTACGCCTATGGGCGTAGCCCGAACACGCCATACCCCGTTTTGACAGCTACGATGCGATCTCCAATGCTGTTACCGAACATGCTGCGGCCACAGCGGCCGGCACGAGGGTTGGGGTGACAGGCATGCGGATCGGCTATTTTACCAACTGCTATCCCGCGCCCAGTCACACCTTCATCCGCCGCGAACTGATCGCCTTGGAGCAGCGCGGGCACAGCCTCGTCCGCTACGCCATCAGACGCGCGGCCGGTCCCCTCGTCGATCGCGATGACATTGCCGAGGAGGCGCGCACCCGCTACCTCCTGCACCAAAGCTGGCGAGCGGGCCTTTTGTGTTGCGCGCTGACGCTGATGCGCCGCCCGAAGTCGCTGATGCGTGCCGCCTGGGTTGCCATCCACTTCTGCAGGCTTGCAGGCCATGCCTACGGTCGCCATCTGGCGTATCTGTACGAGGCGATCCTGCTGGCCTGCTGGTGCCGTCGCGACGGCATCGAGCACCTGCATGTGCATTTCGGGACCAATCCCGCCACCGTGGCCTGCCTCGTCCACACCCTCACGGGGATACCCTTCAGTCTGACCATCCACGGCCCGGAGGAGTTTGATCGGCCCGAGCGACTGGGGCTTGAGACCAAGGTCGCGACAGCCGCATTTGCCGTCACCGTCAGTTCCTATGGGCGCAGCCAGCTGTTGCGCTGGGCGCGCCTTCATGACTGGAGAAAGATCCACATCGTGCCTTGCGGCATCGAGGAGGCTTTTGGTCCGCCTGTTGCGACCGATGCGGCCGAGCCGCAAAGGCTGGTGTGCGTCGGGCGTCTGTGCGAGCAGAAAGGGCATCTCCTCCTTCTGGAGGCGGCGCAGCGACTGTCGCATGAAGGGGTCGACTTCAAGCTCGTTCTCGTCGGTGAGGGCCCGCTTCGCGGCGAAATCGAGCGGCGGGTGAAGGAGCTTGGCCTGCAAAACCGTGTCGAATTGACGGGTACGGTGTCGCAGGACAGGGTAAGGCTTGAGATCGGTCGGGCGCGCGCATTGGTCTTGCCAAGCTTCGCTGAAGGTCTTCCCGTCGTCCTGATGGAAAGCATGGCCATGTGTCGGCCGGTGATTGCGACCTATATCGCCGGTATCCCGGAGCTCGTCACGCCGCAGACTGGGTTGCTGGTTCCCGCCGGTGACGCGCAGGCCTTGGCCGAAGCCATGCGCGTAATGCTTGATCTTGACGAGGAGCAGCTTGCCACAATGGGTGCAGCAGCACGACAGCGTGTTCTCCAGCGGCATGACGTCCAGCGCTCGGCGGCCACACTTGAAGCCCTGATGGCGGCTGCCGCTATAAGGACCCGAGCGGCAGACGTCAGCCTATTGCGGCGGCGTTTCGCGGTGGCCGGACCGGATGACAAGGCTGTGCAGGAGAAAGTCCGCTAGAAGGTGGGGCGGGCCTGGGAACATCTTCCTTCCCACCAGTAATCGCAGCCGAAAGACAAGATGGCCGGCGATCCAGGCGATATTGGCCCATCGGGCGTAGCGACGACCGTGGTGCTGTGAGAAGAAGCGGTCCCGGGAGGCAAACCAGTAGCGTGGCCGCCGGGAAGGTGCCCGATGTTTGGTGACGCCTGTCGAGCATCCGACCAGATGCACGATACGGCTTTGCGGAACATGCCAGCATTGCCACCCGGCGGCCGCGGCGCGCCGGCAAAAATCGACCTCTTCGTAGTACAGGAAGTAGGATTCGTCGAGCAAGCCGACCTCGTCGAGGAGCTTGCTCCTGACCAGCATCGCCGCACCCGAGACCCAGTCCACCCGCACGGGGTCTTCGCCGGTCGAGGCGGCCACCTGCCACTTGCCCAAAACCTTGCTGACGGGGCCGAGCTTTGCCTCACTTTCGAACTCTCCCAGGATCGAGGGGAAGCGGAAGGCGCAGGCCTGTGGCGTCCCGTCGGGATCTTCCAGCCGCGCACCGGCAATCCCGACTGGCGGATGTGATTCGACGAACTCGAGGAGCGGCCGAAGGCCGTTTGGGCGAACGACGGTGTCGGGATTGAGGAACAGAACATGGCGCGGCTTGCCCAGTGTACTGCAGGCATGCGCATAGGCGCAATTGTTGGCATGCGAGAAGCCGAGATTGGTCTCAAGTGCAAGAAGATGGGCCCGCTGTTGCCAACCACGCGCGGCGATTTCCGACTGCAATCCTTCCACCGAACCGTCGCCAGATGCACCGTCTGCAACAATAACGGCGCCATCGGAAGGCAGCGTCACCCCCTCAAGCAGCGACTCGAGGCAGTCGATCACGAGATCGGCGGTACGATAGTTGACGATGATGACCAGCAGACCCGGGGCAGCTGCAGCCGGTTCATTGCGCAAAGCGCTCATAGGCCGTGCCTCTGTGCCTTGTTGAGCACCACCTGCACGGTCTGATGCGGCTGGAAATAGCTCTGGCACACAGCCACCTCTGCGCGCGTCGACTGGCCCGCCGCGACGACAAGCACGACGACGTCGGCGGCGGCAACGATGGGAGGGGCCTCATCGAAACCCAGCATTGCCGCCAGATCGACGACGATGACCGCCGGCTGCAGGACCTGCCGAACCTGTTGCAGATCGTCTGCCAGTTGATGCGGTCGGAATTTCCGCTCCTGGCCACATGCCGGGCGCAGAAGATCAAGCCGCACGCCTTGCGCATCGAGCCGGACGTGGCCGCCAAGCTGCCTGTCTCGGGACGGATTGGACAAAGGCGCAAGGCCGAGCAGGGATCCTGCGGCCGGAGCTGCGCCATTGCCGTCCACCAGGAGAACGCCGCCCGTTGTCGATCGCGCGAAGCTGAAGGCAAGATTGATGGCGGTGACCGACGTGCCGCATCCACAAGCCGGTGCGGTGACGGCAACCATCAGAGAGCCCGATCCCTTGGGCGCCTGGCTTATCTGGTTGCGCAAGATGTCATAGGCGCGCGTGATGCGGTGGTCGGCGCGCCAGGCAACAATCCGGTGACCCTCCAGATAGGTCAAGCTCAACCCATGCACATGGGTTGGATCACGCGGAAAGGCTTCAGCAGAGGCCGGTTGCTCTAGATGATGCCGCCCGGCAGATGCGGTGCTCCTGAGGTTGACCGCATCGGTGTCGTCATCGAGCCGGCTGTGCGCGGTGATGGTCTTCATCATCTCCATTCGAGCGGTCCCTTGTTATGTTCCGGCTGCACCATGCATCTTGCCGACATGCGTTGAACTAACCTGCCCTTGTGCCCGCTGCCGGCCGCGGCGGTCGCCAAGACGGCACCATCACCAGTGTCTGTCCGGCCAGTGCCTCCTGGAGGTCGAAGGCGCCGCGAATGCGCCGATCGGCAACATCGAAGGCAAGCAATCCGCCAAGCCCGGCACCTGCGCATGCGATGGCAAGAGCGGCAAACAGGAGAAGGCGGCGGGGCCCTGACGGGCTCCTGGGCAGCAGCGGCGGCTCCAGGAGCTCGACATGCAAGGCAGCATCGTTGCGCTCCAGGCGTTCTCCCATCAAAGCCGTTGCCAGGCGTCCCTTCATTTCATTCAAGGCCGGCTGCAACGCCTCCCGTTCGGTGTCGATCGCCGCCAGCCGCTCCTCCATGTCCGCCACCCTGGCGATGGTTTGCTTCAGGGTGACGATGCGGCCATCGAGCTGCAGGCGGCGTTCAGCCAGTCCCTCCCTGCGGGGTCTGGCCTGGCTCAGACGTTCCGACAACAGTGCCAGTTCCGGCGCAAACGAGATCGCAGCAATGCTTGGGGCCTTGGTCGGGAGCGCGTCGTAGCCTGCAGCCAGATCAATCGCCTTTTGCCGGAGCAGGCGCATTTGCGGATGCTGATCGGTGTAGACCAGACGCTTGTCGGCAATCTCGATTTCGACCTCGGCGATCTGGGATCGCAGCTGCCCGGCGGGACCATGTTCTTCCAGCCCGACGCGCAGCTGCGCGTCAAGCAACTCGAGCTCCTCCTCGCTGGCACGCAGTGCTTGCTGAACGACAACAAGCTCCTCTTCGCGCGCCTGCAGTTCGATCAGCATGGCCGGCAGACGGCTGGGCTGCGCATCCCGATTGGCATCCACGATGGTTGCCCGCTCGGTATCGCGCATGCTCAACCGCGCCGCCAGATCCTCCACCTCCCTTTGCAGGAATTCCGTGGTCTCGGAGGCCCGCTGGGTTCGCAGGCGGCGGTTCTCTTCGATGACCATGCGCACCAGCTCGTCGACGACCGCCACTGTCTTGCCGGCTATCGGGTGCTCGAAGCCGAGCAGCACGGAGGCGCTGCCGGTTGAACCGTCTGAGCCCTCGTTGAAGGTCGTGCGCAGCGTGATCTGGTTGCGCATGCGTCCGGCGATGGCGGCCGGCTCGGCGGTTGTCGCAAGCTCGGGATAAAGCTGCAGGCGTTCAGCGAGTGCCGCCAGATTTGAACGCGAGAGCACACGCTGGTCGATGAATCGCAGCCGGTCGTTTGTCACTGTCGGAGAAACAAGCGACGACGGAATCTGCTGGAATTCCATCACCAGGAGCGCTTCGCTGTAGAACGGCCGGGTGATATTGGAGATCGCGTAGACACCGATGCCCAGAACCAAAAGGGCCGGCGCAGCCACGTGCCAGGGGTGCCGGAGAGCCAGTCCGAGGTAGTAAAGGGCGGTGCGCCACAGCATTTCGATCATCGGTCCTGCTCCTGGGTGGCTACGGAGGCACTGGCCAAGGCGGCGGCGGAAGGCCCCTGATTTTCGTCGACGGCGGCCCCGATCTGCCCGGTCTGGGCGCTGTAGCTGACGCGCACGAGATCATTGGGCTGGAGAGCGGATGTCTCCGCCGCCTCGATCTCCAGAGCTTCGCCGTTGCGGGAGCGGACAATGGTGTAGGCGATGGGCAGTTGCTCCTGCTCCTGAGCCGCCGCGGCGCTGGCGCCGTAAATCGACATGATGCGTCTGCTGTCGCTCAGGCGTGCGGCTGTCTCGGCCTGCTCGCGGCGGACAGCCTGAAGCTCGCTCAGCAGTTGCGTCTGCCGCTCCTGGCGCGCCGCGTCGTAGCGCGCTGCGTCGGCGATCTCGGCGCGCTCCAGCACCACCATCTCCGCCGACAACCTGCTGATCTGACCTTCCAGTTCGGCGATGTCGGCTTCGTGTGCATTCTTCTGGGAGCTTTCCGCGCCCCCCTTTTCGACGAGGCGCGAGACGCTGCGCAGGCGATCGCGTGCCAGCTCGATGCGCCGCGTGACCGCCTGAACCTGCTCTTCAAGAGCTGCGCGGCTTTGTTGGTTGAGAACGTCAGCCTGCTGTTGAGCCTGCTCCAGCATCGCGACACTGCGCGATCGAGCATCCAGCAGCATCTGTTCCTGAGCCATCAGAGGATCGTCAGCCGTCGTGCCCGGCGCTGAAAGGGTGTGCCGCCCTTCCAGCTCCGCCATCAGTCGAGCCTCGCGCGCCGCCAGTTCTCGCATCCGCTGCGCACCGTTGCTGACCTGGCGCCCGACAATGACGGAGCGATCCTGATCTGCAGGCAGCACGGCTGCCCGATACAATCCTCCGGCAACGGTGAGGGCATGAAGAACGGTCATATGTGACCGGTAGGGATAGGCACCAGGCGTGGTGACTTCCCCGACGACATAAATGATCGGTTCGCGTCCCGGACGCAGCATCAAGGTGAGGTCAATGTCCTTGAAATAAGGCTGCAGGCGGTCGCGCAGCGCAGCCTCAAGCTCCAGCAATGTCAGGCCTTCTGCGCGCAGATGACCTGCCAAAGGAAAGGAAATGCCGCCGTCGGGCGCCACCACCCCGTCCCCACGCAGGTCCTCGGTTTGCGCCATCCATACCTGCACGGTGTCGCCCGGCTGCAGGGTGTAGGGCGACTGCGCCAACGGACCTTTCACACCGCCGGTGCAAAGCAGCAGGACGGTTAGTGCCAACCCAGGCCATTGCCTGCTTTTGATCATCAGCTTACCCCCGTAGCCCCCAATCGACATCGGTGAATACTACGAGGCCTTCGCTGGTTCTGAGAACAACGCACAAAGCGGTAGGCCGGGCTACCTCAAAGAGACAATGCCCTGACCCATTGACGTCTTTGGGAGCATCGCCCCACCGTTAGGCGCGGTTGCCGCAGGTTTTTCAGGCGGGCTACGATCCTGCCTGCACCCATTCGCGGATAGGCACCGCGGGTTGAGCAAGGTCGATGCCGCTGGAGGATGATGAGGGTGCACCCGTGGATGGCGCTGTTGGGAGGATGGGTCGTGAGCATTGCAGTTGTCGGTGCGGCCGCAGGCGATATCCGCGGCGGCGCCAGTGACGATCCCTCGCGGGAAGCCATCACCTTCCGGGAAGGCACGACCTCCCGGGAAGGCATCGACCGGCTGCCGCGCTCCATCCTGATCTCCGGACACAGCTTGACCGATAGGCCTTTCCCGGAGTTGCTGCATCAGGCGCTCACGGCCCTGGGGGGCGACCTCACCGTGACGAGCCAGCAATTTCCAGGCGCATCAATCCGGGAGCGATTGGGGCGTTCGGGGGATGGTGCCGCCGACGGTCTACGGTCGCGGGATAGAGCTCGGCCCGACTTCGCCGAGGTACTTGCGCAGCGCAACTTTGATGTTCTCATCATCACCGAGCGGAACGGCTTGCTCGATGCCCTGGCCTGGGAGGACACGGTTACATCGTTGCATGTGGCCCAGCAGCGGTTCCAGTCTGCAAATCCGGGCGCTTTGATCTATTTCTTTGTCCCCTGGAATGGTGTGTCTGACATCCGCGCGCCGCAGCAATGGATCCGGTATGAGCAGCAGGCGCATGTGATCTGGTCGTGTGTGGTCGCTGCCGCCAATGCACAAAGCGGCGCCGAAGGCCATCGCAGTGAGATCATCGTGCTTCCAACGGCTTTGGCGCTGGCCCATTTGACGCAAAGCCTGACGTCATCGCCGCAGGCCCCAGGCTTCGAGGGGCTCGACGACGGCGAAAGGATGCGCATGATCTTTGCCGACGACGTCCATTTGACGCCGCTTGGGGTATCGTACGTGTCCTTTCTCACCTCGGCCTGGCTCTCGGGAGCTGCTCCACGGCGGCCTGCATCGACGCAGGATGATCTGCAGACCCGACGACAGATCCACCTTCAGGACATCGGCCGCCGTTTTCTGCACCATCACCCATGGCCGCAGGCCCGGCAGGAGCGTTGTTCGTTGACACGGCGTCTGGCATTCGTGGCCCGCTACGTTGCCTATACGGGGCAAAGTGATCGGCAAGCGGGTCCTCTCGCTTATGGATGGCGGCAGTTCACTCGCCTGTTGCAGTTTACCTGGCATGTCTGGCGTGGTTTCGGTCGCGACGCCGGCAGGCCTGCAGCAACCGCGGCGACAACGGCAGGGGGACGGGCATGAACGACCGCATCGGCTTTCTCATCCCCGAGTTTCCGGGGCAGACGCATATCTTTCTGTGGCGCGAACGTCAGGCTCTGGCGGACCTTGGGATTGACGCAGAGCTGGTGTCGACGACAAGGCCGCCCACCGGGATTGTCTCCCATTCATGGTCGCAGGTGGCGCGAAATGTCACGCTGTATTTGATGCCATTTTCGTTTCGCGACGGCGTCTTGGGCCTCATTGATCTTCTGGGTGCCGGTCCCGCGCGGTGGCGAGCGCTGTTCGGCGCCCTGCGACAGGCCGAGGCCGAGAGCCGCTGGGAGCGGCTTCGTCTTTTTGCCATGGTCCTGCCAGCCGCAAAGCTTGCCCGGGCCGCCAAGCGTCGCCGCTGGAGTCATCTGCATGTTCATTCCTGCGGCAACGCGGCCAATGTCGCGATGCTGTGCTCGATCCTCTCCGACGTGAGCTACAGTCTGACGCTGCACGGCCCCACGCTCGAGCTATACGGCGGCAACCAGCGACAGAAGTGGCGCCACAGCCGGTTTTCCACGGTCATCTCCAAGCGGCTGTACGGCGACGTGGTGGAGCGCCTTGGCCTTGTCCCCGCCGACAAGGTCCATGTTGCTGCCATGGGCGTTGATGTCGATGCGATCCGGCGCCGCCAGCCGTACCGCTTCTGGTCGCCGGGGCAGCGGTGTCGTCTGTTCAGCTGCGGCAGGCTGAATGCCGTCAAAGGCCATGAGGACCTCTTGCAGGCTGTGTCTCTGTTGCGCAGCCGGGGGATCGATGCCCACCTTCGCATTGCCGGAGAGGATGAACAGGGCGGGCGCGGCTATCGCACGCGACTGGAACAGGAGATCCGGTACGCAGGCCTTGAAGAGTGCGTGACACTGCTGGGCGCGGTGAATGAGGAGCAGATCCGACAGGAGCTGGAAGCGGCCCACATCTTCGTGTTGGCCAGCCACAACGAAGGGATCTCCGTTGCCATCATGGAGGCGATGTCGATGGAGATGCCGGTTGTCGTCACGGACGTCGGTGGCAACTGCGAACTGATTGAGGAGGAGGTCGATGGCCTTCTTGTCCCGGACGCACAGCCGGAGGAACTGGCGCAGGCCGTGATGCGCGTTCTTACCGACCAAGAGCTTGCCGTCAGACTGCAGGGCAACGCGCGCGCCAAGATCATCGCGCACTTCAATCACCATATCAGCGCCGCCAAGCTTGCTGCCCGTTTGGCCGGCGGCAGCGCGGTGGGCTCGACGGGGGCTCATACCTCAATATGGCTAGGACAATCATCCGAAGGCGTATCTGCAATCGGCGCACAGATATGAAATGATCCCACCGAGCCGCCTGCATGCAGGTGTGGCTCCAGCCGAACGGGTCAGGGGATCAGATGTTGTCTTGGCGGCCAGTCAGCCATTTTGGCAGAAAAGCAATCGGATGCGGCGAGGCGCAGCTCGATGCCGTCGCCGCCGAGCAATGGACGATTGCGCCGGCAACGCGCCGCTATATCCCGCCCGCGCGCTTCTTGCCGCACCACCTGGAACGCATTCGCGCCACCAGATTTGGCAGCATCGCCGAGGTCGTCCGCGGCTTTCGCGGAGACTATGAGTCGGTTCAGCAGGCAACCGTCGCGCTTCGGCTGAGAGATGTCGACCTCATCGACGGGACGCTCTACACAGGTCGTGCGGCCTACCCCTTGCGGCCGCGGCGTCGTCGGCTGCCGGTCTACGTGCGCCCGAAGGCCGCCATGACCCAGGCGACCCTGTTTGAAAGCTGGATGGGCAATCGCTGGTTTGGCATGTGGCTCCTCGATGACTGCCTGACCTACCAGCTTGCCGCCGACAGCGGCCACCCGGTGCGCACGCGCGCGCCGGCCACCCGCCACCAGGAGGAATACTCCCGCCAGCTCCAGTTTTGCGCACAGCCGATTGCCGATATGCATTTCGACGACCTTGTGGTCTTTCGCGACCACGGAAGCAACGAGGGCAAGCAACGCCGTGCCGATGCGCTGAAAGCGAAGCTGCGCGGGTCGGGCCTGTTTGCGAGGCATCCGGGGGTCTTCCTGTTGCGGGGTCAGACCGGCGATCGCCGGCTGTTGGTCAACGAGTGCGAGATCGCCGAACACTTCGCCAGACACCGGGGGTTTCGCGTCCTTGATCCGACATCGGCCACGCTTGCGGAGGTGATTGACGCCTGTGCGGGCGCCCGGGTCGTCGCAGGCGTCGAAGGCAGCCATCTGACGCATGGGCTTCAGATCATGCCCAATGACGCCGCACTCTTCGTGATCCAGCCGCCGGATCGGGTGGTTTCCATCCTCAAGGTGGTCACCGACCGTCAAGGACAGGCCTATGGCTTCGTCGTCGGAGAGGGCTCGCACGACGCCTTTTCTGTCGACTGGGACGATGTCTCGCGCACTCTCGACCTGGTGGTGGGATGATGGCGAAGAGACCCTCCGGCACGGTCCTCGACGAGTGCAACGCCCAGACGCGGCCACTATCCGGCGTTCGGCCGAAACGGTCGATGCTCCATGAGGTGCAGCTGGACTACCGGCGGCATGGAAGCACGCTGTTCAACGCTGCGTTTCTGGCTCTGCTGACCTATCGGCTTGGGCGCTGGAGCGAAAGTCGCCGGCGCCGCTGGTCGCGCTTCCTGGCCCGCAAACTCTATGCTGCCGTTCACGCCCCCGTGGCGACCTTGACGCGGATCTGGATCCCGCCGGCGGTGACCTTGGGGGAGGGGTTCCATATCATCCATGCCGAGGGGTCGTTGTCCATCCATCCCGACACGGTGATCGGCAAGCGCTGCGGCGTCATGCACAATGTTACCATCGGCACCAATATGACGTCAGGAGCGCCGGTGATCGGCGACGACGTGTTTATCGGCGTCAACGCAACGGTGCTGGGCCCGATCCGCATCGGCGACAGGGTACGCATTGCGGCCAACACTGCGGTTTCCACCCACGTCCCGTCCGACTGCATTGTGGTTGGCTCTCCAGCCCGGCTCTACCCGCGGCTGGGCCCGTTTTGTCGTGAGCCGGATCGGCAGGACCCCGCCAGAGGACGCATCCATGACTAGTCTCGCTACCAGTTTCTACGACCTGCTCAGCGACAACCTCCCGCATCACGCTGAGGCGACGGCAATCGTCGATGATGATCGCGACGTCAGTTATGGCGCGCTTAGCGACAGTGTCGACCAAATGGCGGGTCACCTGGTCGGCCAGGGGGTCTTGGCAGGCGACCGGGTGGTCGTGCAATTGCGCAAAAGCGTCGCGGAGGTTGTCGCAATGTTTGCGATCGGCAAGATCGGTGCCGTGATCGTTAACGTCAACAGCCAGTGGACACGCGAGCAACTGCTGTATGTCGCCCGCGACAGCCGCGCCACCGGCTTGATTGTCGAGGCGAGAGCGGCCGGGCCGCTGGCGCAAGATCGCCTGCCGGCGACCGTCAAGGCAGTCCTGGTCAACGGACCTGCCCCCGGTCACCCAAGCTTCGTCTCCTGGCAAGATGCTCCTTCGCCATCTCAAACGCGTCCGGGGAAGCGGCTGGGAAACGATCTGGCGATGATCATCTACACCTCCGGTTCGACGGGCCTGCCCAAGGGCGTGATGCTCAGTCACGCCAATATCCTCGCCGGCGCGCGATCGGTGGCGCGATATCTGCGCCTGAGTCGAAGCGACCGCTTGCTGAGCGTGCTGCCTTACAGCTTCGATTATGGCCTCAACCAGCTGACGACGATGATGCTGATGGGCGGGACGGTGGTGCATCAGGCCGTTCCGCTGGCGGCGGAAGTCATAGACACCATGGTGCGCCAGCAGGTGACCGGCCTTGCGGCTGTTGCGCCCCTTTGGAGCCAGATCGTGCGCAAGCTGATGGCGTCTCCGACGCGGTTGCCGGCCCTGAAGCGGATCACCAATTCCGGTGGCAGGATCGCCCCTCACGTCATGGACCAGATGCCTTGCGTGTTTCCCGGGGTCGACATCTATCTGATGTACGGTCTCACCGAGGCCTTCCGCTCGACGTTCCTGGCTCCTGACCAGTTTGAACGCAAGAAGGGCTCGATCGGTCGGGCCATTCCCGATGCCGAGGTTTTTGTGGTCAAAAGTGGCGGCGGGCTTGCCGGGCCACTGGAGGAGGGTGAGCTCGTTCATCGTGGTCCTCTTGTCAGCCTTGGGTACTGGGGTCGCCCGGATCTGACGGCACAGAAGATCCGGCCGTGCCCGGAACTCTTCCACCTGATCGGCGATGAGCCGGTTGTATATAGCGGCGACACCGTCAGGCTCGATGAGGACGGCGATCTCTGGTTTGTCGGTCGCCAGGACGCGATGATCAAGACCAGCGGCTTCCGCGTCAGCCCGGAGGAAGTGGAGGATCTGGTGTACCGCTCGGGCGAGGTTGCTGAAGCGGTGGCCTTCGGCATGGGCGATGCCGAGCTTGGCGAAACGGTTCATGTCGCGATCACGCCGGCAGACAGCGATGTCGACGAGGAGAGGCTCCTGCGTCACTGCCGCAAGGTGATGCCAGGCTACATGGTGCCGCGCCGCTTTCATCTTTGGCACCATGCCATGCCGCGCACCGCCAGCGGCAAGCTCGATCGTCCGGCGGTCGTAAAGCATTGTCGCAGCCAAGGCGCGCCCGACCAAGCAGAGCACGCCGGCACGGACAACCGAAAGATCCACAAGGGAGACATGGTGCTGTGACCTTTGACCAGAAAACGCTGCTCGCTTATCTGCGCGATGACCTCGAAATCAAGGATGCGGGGCTGGACACGCCGCTGTTCTCGTCAGGATTGCTTGATTCCGTCTCGATGGTGGGCCTTCTGGCCTTCCTCGAACAGGCGAGCGGCATGATCATTCGCACGGAAGATGTGACGCTGGAGAACTTTGACACCCCCGCCCGCATTCTGGCGTTTGCCCAGGCAACCGTGTGATGCAGCAGGCGGCGGCAATCGATCTTTGGCTGCAGACGGCTGCCGACGAATTCGGCACACCCTGCTACGTCTATGATCTGGCTGCGATCAAACGGCGAAGCCTACGCCTGCGTCAGGCCTTCGGCGGGCGGTTCCTGCTCAGCTTCGCCGTCAAGAGCAACCCCAACCCGGCCCTGCTGGAATGGCTGCGCACCCAGGCAGATGGGCTGGATGTTTCTTCGATCGGCGAGTTTCGCCTGGCGCTTGCTGCGGGATGGCCGGCCTCGCGCCTCAGCTTTACCGGACCGGGGAAGCGTGAGGCGGAATTGCGTGAAGCCATTGAGGGTGGCGTCGGAGAGCTGGTCGTTGAATCGGTGCGCGAGGCCGTCAGCGCCAGCACGATTGCGGTCGAGCTCGGGCGCCAACAGCCAATCCTCGTGCGCCTGGCCCCGGCCACGGTTCCCAGGGGGTTCGGAGACCAGATGGCGGGCCGTCCATCGCCCTTCGGCATCGACGTGGAGGACAGTCCAGAGGCGGTCGAGGCGATCCTTGCCTTGCCGGGCGTGTGCCTGCAGGGTCTGCACATCTACGCCGGCACCCAGTGCCTGCGCGCTGAAGCCATCTGCGAGAACTACCGCAACTTCATCGACATCTTCACCGACGTCACCGATCGGCACCGCCTTTTGCCAAGGACGCTGGTCTTTGGCTCGGGCCTTGGCATTCCCTATCATGGCGGCGACGAGCCGCTCGATCTGGAGGCGGTCGGGCGCGATATTTGTCCGGATCTCGATGCGCTGGCCGCCAGAAGCTGCTTTCACGGGACACGGTTCGTCCTGGAGATCGGGCGCTACCTGACCGGTGAAGCGGGATATTTCGTGACGCGCGTGGTTTCGACCAAATTGTCGCGCGGCACGAAGATTGCCATCTGCGATGGCGGCATGAACGCCCATCTTCCCGCCAGCGGTCATTTCGGAATGGTCATGCACCGCAACTATCCGATGCACAAGGTAAACGGCCAGGGACCGTTGGAGCCCGTGACGCTCGTTGGCCCCTTGTGCACCTCGATTGACCGGCTGGCCAACGGCGTTCACCTGCCCCCTGTCGAGGCGGGCGACCTGATCGCAGTCCACAGCAGTGGGGCCTATGGACCCAGCGCCAGCCCGATCGGCTTCATTGCTCATCCTGTGCCCCGCGAAATCATCATCGACGAGACGGGCCTGCGCGACGTGACACCGTCCGGGCGCCGCCTCTAGCGGGTCAGTACGCCGCGCGAAAGTCGTGCAGCTGGAACACGGTGCGCAGGATGATCTTGACATCCAGCCACAGCGACCAGTTGTTGATGTACCAAAGGTCGTGGTGCACTCGCTCCTGCATCTTTTCGATGTCCGGCGTTTCGCCGCGACACTTGTTGATCTGCGCCCAGCCTGTCAGCCCCGGTCGGACATGGCGGCGAAAGACATACTCGCCGATCTGGGTGTCGAAGTAGTCGTCGTGCGCCAAGGCGTGCGGCCTTGGGCCCACCACCGACATGTCACCCTTGAGCACGTTCCAGAACTGCGGCAGTTCATCGAGACTTGTTGAACGGATAAAGGCACCGACGCGGGTGATGCGGTCATCACCGCGGGTTGCCTGGCGCACCTCAGGCCCGTCCTCGAGCACCGTCATGCTGCGGAACTTGACGATGCGGAAAGGCCGCCCCCCATAGCCCTTTCGGATCTGCCGGAACAACACTGGGCCGGGGCTGTCGAGCTTGATGGCCACGGCGACCGCGAGCATCATCGGCGACAAGGCCAAAAGACAGGTGGCGGCAAAGGTGATGTCGAACAGGCGCTTGACGGCGCTCTCGCAAAGGCTGAGCGGCGGCCGCTGCGATTGGAAGGCGGTCAAGCCACCAATCGAGCGCGGATTTGCCGCGACGATGGTGCCGATAAAGCCATCGAAGGCGACGCTGACGGGAAGCGGGGAACGCCGCATCTGCCAGAGATAGCCCTGGAGCCCCTCCAGGTCCGGCTCACCCCAGACCATGACAATCTCGTCGACGCGCATGCGGCTCGCGATCAGCGTGAAATCCGGAGCCGACGCGCAATCCCCTCCGTCTTCAGGCAAGCGCAACACCTCGACGACAATCATGCCATGCGCGGCGGCACGGTCCTCAAACGCCGTCACATGTGCCGTTGCGCTGCAGATCAACAGGATGCGCCGGCGCCCGAATGCACCACGTGCCACGGCATAGGGCAGGAAGGCTGGCCAGAGGAGCCTCAGCCCGGTCAGACCGGCAAACGAGAAAAGCAGGCTGGCGCCGATGGAGCCGCGTGAGAAGGTCGCGCCGAGCTTGAGAAAGAAGAGGACCGTCAGCAGGAACCCGAACACACCCGGTATGAGCAGGCTGATCAGCCGCATCTGGTGGCCGGGCCGCAGGATCGCGTCCGGCCGATAGGCGTGGGCGCTATGCATGGCGAGCACAAAGCTCATCGCCACCAGCAGGCCGATGCCCATGTAGCCAATCGGGTCGGCCGTCAGGCTGAAGCTGATTTGTTCGTAGAGCACGAAACCTGCAGCGCTTGCCGCAACCAGCATCATGAAATCGGTGGCCGCGACAAGCCAGGCGATGGCCCCTTGGCCAAGCCCACCGCGGCCAGCAAGCGGGCGCGGCCGGTAGACAGCGCTCGTTGTCGCGGATTGCAAAGTTGCCGTCATATTCTCATCCCCAGTACCCACTATAGAATACACTGCAGGGGCGGGCGCGAACATTCATGCGGCCCTACGCCTTAGGGGGCATGTCCTTATGGCGAATTGTCGATATCGAGGGAGTTGGATAAGGATCGCGCGATTGCGGCCGGGAACAAAATCACGCGCTGGCACAGGTGGCCTCGGGCCCGAAGACAAGCCTGTCACACCGTTCGTACACGTCTGCCACATAACGCCGTGCAGCCATCCTCATGTCATAGCGAAGTGCAATTCTTGAAGGCCGAGATGATGCAATGGGACGTCGCGATCGTGGGCGCGGGAATGGGCGGGGCCGCCTTCGGATATGCCTTGGCACGGGCAGGTCACACCGTCGTCTTTATCGAAAAGGGAATGATGGCCTTCGCCGACGACGGTGCGGATGACCCAGACACCCCGGACGAACAGCTGAGGCTCCAGCATGGTCGCTGGCCCACGCAGATCCTTGCGCGTGTCGACGGAAGAGAGACGAGCTTCTATCCACCCCTGGGATGCGGCGCAGGAGGATCGACCCTCCTTTACGCCGGAACTTTGGAGCGCCTGTCGGCGGCCGACTTTGAAGAGGCAACAGGCCGGCCGGAATGGCCGTTCCCGTACCGCACCTTGGAGCCCTACTACCGCGAGGTCGAATCTCTGTTTCGCGTCCGAGGCAGCCCGGACCCCTTCTTCGATGGCCCGCCATCTATTTTGCGCAAACCACCTTCTCTGACCACCTCCGATCGCGACCTTTTCAACCTCCTGAAGCGCAAGGGGCTCAAGCCGTATCAACTGCACAACGCTTGCGAATCAAAGCCGGGATGCCTGGCGTGCGGCGGTACCATCTGCCACCGCTCGTGCAAGCACGATGCCGGCCGTGTTCTGGTGGAGTCGGCACTACGCACCGGTCGCGTGACCTTTCTCGACAGGTGCACGGTGGAGACCATCGATGCGGATGCGACGGCGGTTAAAGGATTGATCTGCCGGCGCAACAGTGAACGGGTGGTGGTGCAGGCGAGCTTCTATGCGCTGGCGGCGGGAGCTCTGTCGACGCCGCTCCTGTTGCAGCGCTCGGCAAATCGGTTCTGGCCCAACGGCGTGGCGAATTCCTCCGACATGGTCGGCAGGAACCTGATGTTTCACGTCTCCGACTTCGTGGCGGTTTGGCCGCGGGGCCGTTCAGGGATCGTCGATGCCGAACGTTCCCTCGCCATTCGCGACTTCTACAAATGCGGTGACGACGACTTTGGTATTATTCAGTCGACCGGGATGGCCGCAACGATGGGCAACATCGTGCACGTTCTCAAAGGAATGATCGATACTGGTCCGCTCGGATGGCTGCGACCGTTGCGGCGGATGCTCTATGCGCCCGCGCTGATCGCCGCCTGGCTGTTGGGACGGGCGACCATTCTGGCGACGGTGCTGGAAGACTACCCCTATCTGGACAACCGCGTCCGCCCCCACCCCCACCACCCCGACACGATCTACTTCGAATATGTGATTCGACCGGAACTGCGGCAGCGGGTACGCCGCTTTCGCCGCATCTACCGGGCTGCTTTTCGGCCCCGTCGAACCATGATCCTGACCCCGAATATCAATCTCAACTTCGGTCATCCCTGCGGCACCTGCCGAGCGGGTTCGGATCCCCTTTCTTCGGTCGTTGACGGCGACAACCGGAGCCATGACGTCGACAATCTGTTTATCGTCGACGCTTCGTTTTTCCCAAGGAGCGGCGGCGTCAACCCATCCCTGACGATCGCCGCGAACGGGCTGCGGGTGGGAGAGCTCCTGTCGGCATGGCTTCATCGAATTAAGAAGAGTCCGGAGGACGGGGACAGGGCCACCTCCTGATTGTCCTGGCATCGAAACACTCAGATCTCCCCATGCCACGGTGATCTTTTTGACCGCGCCTGCAGGAGCTTGCGAATGCTCTTGATATGGCGGCGTTCTTTCGCCGGACGTGGAAGAGGAACCGCGTGCGCTTGACCGCACGTCGTGGGTCCGAAACGGACTGCACTGATACAGAAATGATCGCGCGGCATTGTCGCGGACGCTGGCATCAAACTGCAAGCGGCTTGGGGGGGTAGGCTTCGGCAAGCCCTAGACCAGGGGCAGGACGATATCGAAATCCAGCTCATGGCCATCTTGCCAGGGCGGCCTGCGGTAAATCTCGTAACCCCCGTTTCCGTCAGGCAGGAACATCTCGCCCGAGCTTTTCAGCCAGTCGATACTGACCGTTGCGTAGGTTTTCAGCACGTCGTCATAGGATCCGCGGTGTCGAATGCTGACGTAACGGCCGGCCCGAAAAAGGAGCGGCTGCAGAGCGGTATCGGAAAGCTGCAGACCGGGGTCGATAATGGCACAATCGTGCCGCAGATATAGGGCCGGAGTGATCAGGGGTGTGTCGTAGACAATACTGACGGCAGTAAGGTTCTTGTCGACAATGCCGAGCTTCGACAGGTAGGCTCCAAACATTCGCCAGTGACCGATAAACTCCGTATGGGGCCCATAGAAACGCAGGGCGAGAAGATTTCGCGCATCAAGGTCATCTATCGCGACGTCTGCGGTAACGGCTGAAGGTCCGGGTGACGCAGGCAACAACTGCAACTGCGCGGCCGAACGGTAATCCGAGGGGGTGGTCCCAAACTGAAGGTGAAAAGCCCGAATAAAGGCTTCGTGGCTCTGATAACCCGCATTGAGCGCAATGGCGGTGATTGGTTCGCTGCTCATCTGCAGGTTCATCGCCGCCCGATCCAGCCGCGTGCGTCGCAGATAGGCTGCAGGCGTCTCCCCCATTGTTGACTTGAATATGCGCTGGAGGTGGAACGGGCTCAAGTCCATATGGTTGGCAACGTCCGTAAGTTGCATGCTGTAGGCCGGTGTTCTCTCCAGAAAGCGGATCGCGCGGGCGATGCGAGGATCATCGACCATAACCGGGGGGAAACGAGTGTGCTCGGAGTTTTCCAGGTTCATCAACCAGTCGCTTTGGTGCCAGACTGATGCCTAATGACCCGGGAGAGGTAAGAATTTCTCTAACGCCGGTAGCAAGAATTATCAAGCAGATGGTCCAAAGGCCATGTTAGCGCAGTCACTCTTTGGCAGGTCCGCAGCAGAGATCACTGCTCATCGGGCTGATGATCGGGTGGGGTACCATGGACATTTTTTCGGAAGAGCCTGTTTTACAATCGACAGGCGTTTCCACTGTTCAGAGCTCCCAGACGAAAGGCTTACTGCTCCTTTCTGCGACACTTCCCCTCCTTGCAGTCCCTCCGCTCGTCATCCCCACGCCCCTTCTGGCCCAGCAGATTGCGATTGGCGGGGGGCAGGGCGGGGGACTCGTTGAAGGCGACCTAATCGATGCGGGAGGTCGCGGCGGCCTCGCTGCAGGCGGCGGCGGAAGTGGGACCTATGGGTTTGACAACGGAGAGAACAGAGCAGGCGGAAGAGGTGGCAATGCCGCGGCAACACTCGGTGGCGTGCCAGTTGCTGGCGGCACTGGCGCCGATTCGCCGACCAACGAGGGTGGCAGCGGCGGCACTGAGGGTAACTCCGGGACGCCGATTGCTGACGGCGGCGGCGGCGGCGGCGGCGCCGCCGGGGGCTTAACTGTCGGCGCGCGCGGCGGCAGTGGGGGCAACGGCAACACGACTTCGGCTTCTGGGTCCATAATTCTGACGGATATCGCCGGGGGTAATGGCGCCGATGGCGACGCATCGACGTCCTTGGGTGACGGCGTCAGCGGCGGTGGCGGCGGCGGTGGTGGTGGTTCGGGCCTGCTTTTGTCTGCGCCCGCAGCTGTGGCCAGCATTTCAGGGGCCGACATCATCGGCGGCGACGGTGGCTCCGGCACAGGCCTGGAATTAAAAGGCAGCGGCGGCGGCGGCGCTGCCGCAATGGTCTTGCTCAACGGGGGCAGCGTCACCGTCTCTTCCGGACCGCTGGGAGAGGTGACGTCGATTGCCGGCGGACGTGGCGGGGACGGGTTACTGGGCGGCGGAGGTGGGGCGGGCGCTTTTCTCTACAATGGTGGAATGCTCTCACTTGAGGCAGGTAGCATAGCTGGGGGAGGCGGAGGAAATGGCGATGGCATGAGCGGCGCAGGTGGTGTTGGCATCCTGAGCAATCTTGGTGAGGTTCGAAATGATGCGACGATCACTGGTGGTGCTGGTGGAAGCGGACGCAATTTCATGCAGAACACTGCGGGCACTGGCCTTGTTTACCACGGAGATGGAGGTGCGGGAATAAAAGCCTGGGGCGGCCAAATCATAAACGGTCACAGCGGCTTGATTGCCGGAGGTAATGGCGGGGGGACAGACTACAATAACACCACAGCGCTTTCTGGAAACGGGGGAGCTGGCGTGTTCTTCACAGATGGTCAGCCAGCCTACCTTGAAAATCACGGAACGATCACGGGCGGCACGGGCGGGAGTTGGCCGTCGGGACAGGCGCAACCGGGGCGTGGCGGCGCCGGCATTGTCGGGGCATCGAGCGGTGGTACGCATATCGTCAACGATGGCGCCATATTTGGCGCGCTCTCCGGGGATGGTGTGACGCGAGCCAATGCCGTTGAGCTGTTCGGCAGCAACAATCGGTTCGAGGTCTGGGCTGGCGCCGATGTTCTTGGTGATGTCTCCGTCGCAACCGGCGGAAGCGACAATGCTTTTGTTTTGGGCGGGGCTAGCGACGGAGCATTCGACCTGTCCCGACTTGGTTCCACCGGGCAGTTTTCCGGTTTCGACACCTTTGGCAAGACAGGAATCAGCACTTGGACTGTGTCGGGAGATGCCGAGCCCGCCATGGGCTGGGTTATCGAAGAAGGAACTCTGCAGGGCTCGACCACCTCCATCAAAGGCAATGTTGCCAATGCAGGCACATTGATTTTTGACGAGACGGTGGATGGCGTGTTTCTAGGGGACCTTTCCGGTTTCAACGGCGCAGCCGGGATGGTAATAAAACGGGGCGCCGGCACGCTGAGACTTGAGGGGAGCTCGCTTCTCGATTGGAGCGTACAGGACGGAGAGCTGCTTGTTTCCGCACACAGCTTTAGCGGCGACGTCGAGCTCGACGGCGCATCAACGGTCTTGACCTTCTCCGATACCAGCCCGGGTCTGTACGGCGGGGTAATTTCCGGCAACGGCATACTGCAATTTGCGGCCTCGTATCCGGTTCTCCTGACAGGGGACAGTTCCAGTTTCACGGGAACGACGCGACTTCTCAGCGGAACCCTGTTGGTCGGCGTGGGAGAACCGGGAGCCTCGTTGGGCGGCAATATGGAAGTGCTTTCGGGGGGTGTTCTGGTCGGTTCGGGCACCCTTGGCTCCGGGGCGGGTTCCCGGGTTACCATTGGCGCGGGCGGCATGCTGGCGCCGGGGAACTCCCCCGGCACGCTGACGATTGCGGGCGACCTCGTCTTGAACCCCGGATCGAGATTCGAGGTGGAGGTGATTCCAGGAACCACCATCGGCGACCTGGTAAAGGTGACTGGCGCTGCGACGATCAATGGCGGTACGGTTGCCCATGTCGGCGCCAATGGTGCCTATGATCCTTCCGCCACCTACACGATCCTTTCCGCTGAGAACGGTATTTCGGGCAGGTTTGACGGGGTGACCTCTGACCTGGCGTTTCTGCAGCCGTTGCTCAGCTACGACAACAACGCCATCAGCCTGACGCTCCTGCGAAACGATACCGGCTTTGCAACAGTCGCCGAGACCGCCAACCAGGCGGCAACGGCCGGGGCAATCGAGCAACTGCCAGCAACCAGCGAGCTTCATCGGGCGATGCTACAGCTCAATGCCGTGACGGCGCGCGAAGCACTTGATCAGCTGTCTGGGGAAATTCATGCTTCGGTTGCCTCCACTCTGATCGGCAACGGTCAGCACCTCCAGCAAGCCGCAAACTCTCGCTTGAGGTCGGGCTTCACTGGAACCGAGACGGTCACGATACCGGTGCTGGGGTACGTCGGCGAGCCTTACCTCGCGCCCATTTCCGAGGATGCCGCGCCTGCATACTGGATGTCCGGTTTCGGTGCACGGGGTGTGAGCGACAGCGACGGCAACGCTGCAGCCAAGAGCCATTCCGATGGCGGTGTCCTGCTGGGCATTGAAGGACAGCGGGACAGTTCGCGGATGGGCATCCTTGTCGGATATAGCCAGTTCTCGTTGAGCCCGCAGGAAGGAGACGCCGTGGCCAACAGCGATAGCTATCATCTGGGGGTGTATGGCGGGACCAATCACGGCCGCATGGCCGTGCGTTCAGGCCTGACGTTCAGCGCCCACGAAATCGACACCCATCGTTCTGTGGCATTTGCGGGCGTCTCCGACAACCTCACGGCGTCTTACAATGCCAACACGCTGCAGGCGTTTGGAGAGCTGGGCTATGCATTGCTTGCAGGCGATATCCAGCTTGAGCCTTTTATGAATCTTGCCCACGTGATGACCACAGTCGACAGTTTCAGCGAGACAGGCGGAGCTGCCAGAATATCGGCGTCCAGGTCAGTCACGCATACGACTTTCATGACTGTGGGGATGCGAGCCGAACACGACGTGACGATGGAGACGCTGACGGTAAAACTCACGGGTTCCCTGGGGTGGCAACATGCCTGGGGTGACGTCACTCCAACCAACAGCCAAGCGTTCGACGGGTCCGGGAGCTTTGCCATTGCAGGCAACCCGGTGGCACGCGACAGCGCCCTCATCGAGGCGGGGCTGGAGCTGGAGCTGGCGCCCGACGTCATGCTTGGCGTTTCCTACACGGGCAAGGTGGCCTCGCGTGCACAGGAGCACGGCGCCCGCGCAACCTTGAATGTGAGGTTCTAGGATGTGCGTCAGGAGCGCCGGCACCGCAGATAGGATGCGCAGCGGACTATCGGCCGATCGTGGCCGCGATAACTCCAGATTGGCCTCGCTCTGGCATTTCCCAGATCAAGCCGGAGGAACGGGCACACATGCCGGGCACCTCCCTCGCGGCTTGGGCCGGGATCAGAAATCGCCTGCGCTTCGGTCGGTTCGTATCCAGTGGGTGTGTGAACTGGAGTAAAAGGATGGGAAAAGAGCCAGTCGCTTCAAAAACCAGAATGGCAGGGAAGACAATAGGGACAAAGGCAATAGCTTTTTCCCGTGCCGCCACCAGGCTATGGCAATAGCGGATATGAAGGCCAACAAGGAAAGAGCCGCGGCGAAAAGCAGCCATATGCTCCCGCCAGCGACGACCAGTGCGGCTGCTGCCACAAGCTGTAGGCAAAGCAGGGCAGCCAGGAGCGTGAGGGGCGGGATCAAGGCGTCGAGGAGCAGCAGGACCAATGCTGGTCGCCGATAGGAAGCGGACGAGAAAAGCCAAGAGGCGCACGAGCGAACCAGTGCGATGCGACCTTTTTCCCAACGCTGCCGCTGCGATGCCTGCCCCTGGCTTGAAAGAGGAAAGCAGCTGGTAATGAGGGCGGCGTGACAATAGGAGACGCTCGATCCCGATTGCGCCAGATCGAGCCCAAGCTTCATGTCCTCGACCAGATGCCCGTGCGAAAGGTCCGCGCTGGCGATTGCAGGCCATGGAAAAGCCATTCCGGAGCCCGTCAGCTGGCAGGGCAAGCCCAGCGACCTCAAACCTTGCGGCCGGATGCTGTTCTTGATCAGGAAGGCGAATGCCGCAATCGCGAATCTATCTGATGCTTGCTCAGGCGCAAGCATCAGATAGCGGGCCTGGATCGGCCGCTGTTCCTGCTCGACGGCCTCTGCCAGATAGGCGATGGCCCCAGGGGCAACGCTGCAGTCGGCATCGATCACAATGAGCGTCCGCGGAGGTGCTGCTGCCAGATGGGCGATTCCGGCGGCCAGGGCATAACCCTTGCCGAGGCGATGGGGATCGCGTCGCACCAGGACTTCGGCCCCTCCCTGGCGCGCGCGTTGTGCCGTAAGATCATTGCAGTTGTCGGCCACCACCAGCAGGCGGTCGGCGGGCGTCAGTTGCTGTCGAAGGCTGACTAAAGTCGAGCCGATTGTCTCCTCCTCGTTATGGGCGGGAATCAAGACAGCGAGTGGATCGGATCGACGCGCCGGCGGCGCCTTCGCCACGGGCGCCCGCAATCCCAATGCGCATTGCAGACAGAAAAACACGGTCGCTGCCGCGAGAGGGATCATCGCCACACCCGCGCCAGCCGTCAAAGCGTCCTGAAACACTGTCGTCTCCCTGCCCAATCTGCCCACAGCAAGACTAGTGGAAGACGCATCGATTGCGTCTCTACGGCTCTACGACCTTTGCATGAAATCGACGTCATCCTTTCGATCCCCACAAGTGCCAAGGACAAGACCCTCCTCCCATTTGCTGCTGTCTGGGTGAATTGAGCCCGCTGTCGCCGGGTGTAAAAATATTCAGGAAATCAGGAGGTTGGAAGCGCTGCGCAAAGCAGGACGTCAATCGACGCCTGTCGCGCCGGGCATGGAGGAAAAGGTCATGGTCGCGATTGAAATGCCGATCTCCGCTGCAAGCGTGGCGGTCAAACCTCGGCGCATGTTCCTCGGCGCGCCCTTCGACCTGAAGTCGCAATCGACAGTGCTCGCCATGCTACGCGACAGTGCGCCAGTGGCGTCCTTTCGCTATATCGTCACGCCAAACGTCGACTACGTTGTGAGACTGAAGAGCGACGAGGTCTTGCAGCAATGCGTGCGCGATGCCTGGCTCAGCGTCTGTGATAGCAGGCCCATATGCGCGCTTGCCCGACTTCTTTCATTCAAGCTGCCGCTCGTCACCGGTTCTGATCTGACCCAGGCGTTGTTTCGCCAAGTGATCGGCAAGGGCGACAGGATCTGCATGATCGCCCCCAATCACGATGTGGTGGCGCGGCTGCGCGCATCCTACCCCGACGTGGATTTCCGTGCTCTCGTTCCACCGATGGGCGTGCTCGACGACACGCAGGCCATGCAGGATTGTGTAGACTTCGTGGTGCAGGCACAGGCGCGTTTCGTGTTCCTGGCCATTGGCTCGCCGCAGTCCGACATCCTCGCCCACCGTCTGTTGCGTCATCCGCACGCGCGCGGCATCGGCTTGTGCGTTGGCGCATCCCTGGAGTTCCTGGTGGGGACAAAGCGGCGCGCACCACGATGGATGCGCAGCCTTGGGCTGGAATGGCTGCATCGAATGCTGAGCGATCCACGCCGGCTATGGCGACGGTACTGCTATGGTGTCGTGCCGCTGCTGGCATTGTTCTCGCGCGAAATCGCCCAGCGTGCGCACCATGCTCGTTGAGCCGATCGCAGGCAGCGTCATCGCCGTGACGACGTGTCCCTCCGCCAAGGCAATCTTGCCGCCGAGGTAGTCGCCGGCGCGAAACGGGGCGACGTTTTCGTTGAAGCGTCCCGCAAACCATCCGTCCTCAAGTGCGAGTGTGACGGTCAGGGCCTCAAAACCGAACATTCTGTGACTGATGGGAAACTGGCATTTGAAGATGCATTCCTTGGCACTGAAGAGAGCGGTGAGGACGGTCGTCCGCCTGGCCTGTGGCTGCAGCGACAGCCACAACTGTTCCTCTCTGTCCAGTATCTCCTGTGCCAGATCCGGACTGACGGCATCACTGCGCTCGATGTCGACGCCGATCGCGGCAACGGCGCCACTCCTGGCAGCTACGGCCGCAACGCATTTTTCCGGACTGTGACTGATGCAGCCGATGTAGCCGTTCGGCCACACCGGGGTACGATCATCGCTTGCGGGTATGGCGACGGACGGCTGCCCAAGCCTGGCAAGGGCGCGGCGGGCGCAGGTGCGACCGGCTGCAAACTCGCGCCACCGGCGCGCATATGCCCCTTTCAAGGAGGCCCGTTCTGCAGCAAACAATGGCTGCATCGGTGCCGAAAGCTCCACCTGTGCGATTGCCACCGAGCCCGGCAACAGGCCATGCAGCAGCATGCTCACACCAGGGCATCCGCGCGGGTCGTCCGCGCTTGGCGTTGCTGAAGTGCCTGCCGCCGCAACGCTGCTCGGTCGGCCGCTTTGTCGAGGCTTTCGTGTGCGGTGTCTTGCCCGCCGATGTGGGCAGCAAGTGTTGCCACGGTTGGAAAGCGGAACAGGTCGGTGATCGTCAAGCCGGGCGCAAACGAGGCCTTCAGCTCACGATGCATCTGGACGGCAAGCAGCGAATGGCCGCCAAGGGAGAAGAAATTCTCCGTTCGGCCGACACGCTCGCATCCCAATGTGCGGGCGAAGACGGCACTCAAAACCTGCTCGATGTCGCCGACGGGACCAACGAAGGCCGGGCTCTTCGACGGACTTCGGCTTGGGTGAGGCGTCGGGAGACGGTTGCGATCGACCTTCGCGTTGGGGGTCAGCGGGAAAGCGGCAAGCTGGACGATGTCGGCCGGAACCATGGCATCAGGCAGCGATTGCTGAAGATGTTGCCGCAACGCATCGTCACACACGGCCTTGCCATCGGTTCGGATGTAGGCAACCAGCCTGGCCTCCGCCGCGTGATCCTTTCGGGCAACGACCACAGCTTCCGCAACGCCGGGGAACTCCGCGATACAGGTTTCGATCTCACCAAGCTCAATCCGATGGCCGCGAATCTTGACCTGCTGGTCGTTGCGGCCGAGAAAGTGGAGCAGGCCGGTCTCGTCGAAGCGAACAAGATCTCCCGTACGGTAGATGCGACCTGGCGCGAACGGATTATCCAAAAAGCGGGCCTGGGTAAGATCCGGGCGGTTGAGGTAACCGCGCGCGACGCCATCGCCGCCAATGAAAAGTTCGCCGGCGTCGCCGGTCGGCACGGGCCGAAGCTCACCGTCGAGAACGTATAGTTGAGTATTGGCAATCGCTCGTCCAATCGGCACCACGCCGGTTGCCGGTACGGCTTCGCCTGACGACGACCAGATGGTGGTTTCGGTCGGCCCATACATGTTTTCGATCGTTGCCGCCGTCGTCCGCTTCAATGCGGCCACCAGCGCACCAGGCAAGGCCTCGCCACCCAGCAGGATATGGCGGATCTGTCGAAGGGCGGCGCGGTCCTCCTCGGACATCATGAAGGCGCGCATCATCGATGGGGTCGACTGGAGGTGCGTTACCTGGTGGCGGACCACCTCGTCGGCGAAACGGTCTCCGTGGCCGGAGCCTGCGATGTCGCGCGTGCGTTTGACAACTGTGGCCAAGGGGACCAGCCCGTCGAGAACCACAGCCTCAGGAAGGCCCCAATCGATCAGGCAGGCGATCTCGTCAACCCCCGCCGCCCTGACCTGTGTCAGCCGCTCGAGAGCGTCGGACACGGTTCCAAACAGGCCGCTGTCGTCAAAATAGCGCTGGAAGGCAAAATCAAGAATGGCGTCCATCTCATCGGCTGCCAGCTTGCTCAGATCCAGGTCGACAGCCTCATGCGTCCCGACAGGCTTGCGGAAAGCCGGGAAGGCCCAGGCGTACTGCTTGATGAGGGCCGCGGCGCTCTGCAAATAGGCCTTCAGCGGACCCCGCGCCTGTTCGCGCACGAGGTCGCGATCCTCACCGATCAGGGTGTGCAGCATCAGCGTCACCTTGAACTTCGAAGGATCTTTCCCACTATTTTCAAGCTCCTGACGATAGATCTTAATCTTCTCGGCGAGCTCCTCGATGGACTGGCCCAGCAGATGGGTCAGCACATGGGCGCCGGCGCTGGCCGCGTCACGGTAGCTTTGCGGGTTTCCCGCTGTTGTCAGCCACACCGGCAGGTCTTTCTGCACAGGCCGCGGCTGTGTGACCACATCAACTGGCTTGCCGCCCCCCATATCGAAGGCGACGCTTTCGCCCCGCCACAATTGCCGGACCAGGTCCATATCTCTGCGCAGGCTTTCCTTGTTGTTGGGCGGTGCGTTTTGCGGCCGCAGCACAAAATCCTCAGGCATCCAGCCCGATGCGAACGCAAGTCCCACTCTGCCATTGCTCAGATTGTCGACCATGGCCCATTCTTCGACGACCCGGATGGGATGATGAAGCGGCAGCACGCAGCTGCCGGCTCTGATCGAAACGTTCGTCGTGACAGCCGCCACGGCCGCACCGCTGACCGATGGGTTCGGAAAAGGTCCGCCGAAGGCGTGAAAATGCCGTTCCGGCGTCCACACCGCATCAAAGCCATTGGCGTCTGCGAACTTGGCGCCTTCGATGAGCAGCCGGTACTTGTCCGATCCGGCCGCGGCGTCGTTGCCCCAGTAGAAAAGGCCGAAGGACAGCGCCTGCTGCGTCTGGCTGGCGTCTGCTGCGCGCACGCTCGCCCTGGCCCGAGCGATCTCCGGCGTATGCAGGACCACCTTGAAGCCGCGCGAGAGTGTCCAAAACAGCTCAAGGACCGAGATATCGAAGGAGAGGCTCGTGACCGCCAGCCACACGTTCTGGCGATCCGGCAAAACCGCCACGCGCTCGTCCATTCCGGCAAAGAAATTCACTACATTGCGGTGCTCGACCATGACGCCCTTCGGCTTGCCGGTGGAGCCGGATGTGTAGATCACATAAGCTAGATTTTCGGGCGCCGCCCGCTTGCGCCCGGGGGGCACCGATGCAGTGCTTGATGCCACGTCGTCGAGAACAAGCACATCGGCACCCGACAAGACGGCCGAAGATGCCAGCTCCCGATTGGAGATGACCAGTCCGGCCTTGCTGTCGTCGATCATGAAGGCGAGGCGGTCCTGCGGGAAATCCGGGTCCAGCGGCAGGTAAGCTCCGCCGGCCTTCCAGATGGCCAGCGCCGCCACCACCAGATCCACCGACCGCTTAAGGTGAAGGCCGACAATGGTTTCGGCCCCCACGCCGCGTGCTATGAGTTCAGCGGCCAAGGCCTCTGCCCGCTCATCCAGCGCCCGGTAGGAGAGGCTTTCGCCGGCACTGTAGACGGCTTCTGCATCTGCAGTGGCAACGGCTTGGCGTTCAATCAGGTGATGGACGCAGGCATCCGAGGGATAATCTTTGGCGGTCTTGTTCCATGTGTATAGCAGCGTGTTGCGTTCCTTGTCGCTCATCATCGGAAGATCGGCCAGGCTGCGCTGAGTGTCGGAAAAAGCCGCAGCGAAGTGCTCGAGGCGTCGCACGATGGCGCGGGCGCGATGATCCTCGAGCCGGTTTCGGTCGTAGACGAACTCGCAGTTGCTCGCGCCAATCCGGAAGGTGACGACACAGCCTGCAAGCGGTTGCGCCAAGGGCGGAATCCGGGCATCGACGATACCAAAGCTGAGAGGCGTCGAGGCAATTCCGGGATAACGATCTGGCACGTCTTCAAGATAGGTCAGGCGCCGGTCGAGCGTGCGCAATTGTCTTTCCGTGGCATCAATCACCTGCTGCGGGGTGGCAGCAGCGCTGAGACTAACGCGCAGCGGCACTGACGGCGAAAAATAGCCTGGCCAGACTGCGGAGAGATGGGACAGTCTGTCGTGGCTGAAGGCCAGATCAAACTCCGCCTGATCTGCCAGACGTCCGACAAAGGCACAGATCAGGGCGATGCGATGGTTGCGGGCCAAGCCATCGCAAGCAGTCAACGGCAAGATGCCCAGAGCCGGCTCCTCTCCCGGATCGAACGCCACCGTTTCCGGCAGACCGGCATCGATTCTGTGCCGTAGCGCGGAAACGAAACCCGCTTCGTGAGGTGCGAGCGCCGCAACGGCATCGGTCAGTGCTTCGGATTGCTGTGCTGTCCAGAACGGCAGCCGTTCGCCGGCCTGGACGGCGGCGGCAAGCGGTACGCGGTCACCGCCGGCCCGCCGCTGCGCCGACACCGTGACGCAGCGATCTGCCGTCGCGATGGTGACGCGATCACCGAAGACCGAAAGGATGGTCCCCGGCTCTGCCTCGGCCGGCTGGTCGGTGACGGTCAATGCGCTCACCTGATAGAGCCCTGAGGAATGGCGGATCTTTGGCGTCAGCAACGGGTTCACGTAACCATGGCCAAACTCAAGCCCCCTCACCATCTGGTCCAGCGTGGCGGCGGTTTGGCCGAAATCGAGCGTGCCTGCTGCCGGCGGCCGGCTGCTGCGCCGGTACGTGCGCTTGGGCACTGCTGCCTCGGTCTCGGCGCGCAGATCGCCCCCCTCGATCCTGTCGAGAAGCTCGCCGAAGCTCTCGATTCCGGCAGCAAAGCATTTGCTGTTGAGGGTAAGGGCCGAGTCATCGGAGGCAATGTCAAAGGACCGGCGCAGCAGGATGGGTCCCTGGTCGACCTCAGCGGTCATCGCATGCCATGTGACGCCGTGGATGCGCCGTCCTTCGATGATGGCCCAGGCCGGCGTATTGAGGCCGGCCAGGTCGGGCAGCAGGGCATCGTGAAAGTTGATTGCGCCCTTGCTTGCCCGCGCCAGAACCGTCGCGGGCAGGAGTTTCAGGTTTGCGATGCTAAGCAGCCAGTCGAACGGCAGCTCCTTCAGCGCCGCCTCCAGCCCTTCGAAGGGCCCGGTGGGGAGGGCGTGAGATGTCGCCCAGGTTGCGATCTGCGGATTGTCCGTCACCACGAGGCCGATGGCATGTCCTCGGTCCAGAAGTCGCTCGCCACAGTCGGCCAGCAACAGCCCGTCTCCTATCAGCACGGCGGAAAAATTGCCCATGGTGATCCCCTTTTGCCCCTCTTGCACCAAACAGATACAAGCCACGCGGGCAGCAAAGATCAACATGCACACATGTAGTCATGCGGTGGAGGCCGGTTCCCCCGAGACGCACCAAGATGTGGCTTCGCCCCCTTCCTTCGGGTGATAGGGGCTCCGAAAGGCGTAATTGCGCCAGCGTGGGCGCTGACGACAAATGAGCTGGGGTTACTGCGCGCCCGCGGCGGCCTGCGCACAGATCATGTCGCTGGCTGCCATCACAGGCGGAGTGTGCAAATTTGGGGGAATGGGAATGCTGGATGGAAGACATCAGGTCGCCGCCAACGATATTGCCATCGTCGGCATGGCCGTCAGGGTCCCCGGTGCTGCCGATCTGGAGCAGTTCTGGAGCAATTTGAGACACGGAGTGGAGTCGATCCGCGACCTGTCACAGGAGGAACTGCTGGCGGCAGGCGAAGACCCCGGTCGCCTGTCGCAACCAAACTACGTGGCGCGTGCTGCCGATCTTGCCGGCATGGAGATGTTCGACGCCGAGTTCTTCGGGTTGAGCCCGAAGGAGGCGGCGATCATGGATCCGCAGCACCGGCAATTCCTCGAATGTGCATGGGAAGCGCTGGAGAACGCCGGCAGGATCCCGACCGGAAAGCCGGAGCCGGTGGGCGTATTTGCCGGGTGCGGCATGGGCTCCTACTTCTATTTCAACATCTGCAGCAACCGCCAGCTGGTCGATCAGGTCGGCCTGTTCCTCCTGCGTCACACCGGCAATGACAAGGATTTTCTGGCCACACGGGCCTCCTTCTTGTTTGATCTGCGCGGTCCCAGCATCAACATCCAGACGGCCTGCTCGACCTCGCTGGTCGCCGTTCACACTGCGGCACAAAGTTTGCTCAGCGGCGAATGCGACTGGGCCCTGGCAGGCGGCAGCACGATCGAGTTCCCGCATCGACGCGGCTATCTCTACCAGGCCGGCGAGATCCTCTCGCCAGACGGGCGCTGCCGACCGTTCGATCACCGCGCCGCTGGCACTGTGTTTGGAAGTGGAACCGGTGTGGTCGTCTTGCGCCGTCTGGCCGATGCGCTCAGCGACGGCAATATCATCCACGCGGTCATCAAGAGTACCGCCATCAACAACGACGGAAGCAGCAAGGCCGGCTATCTTGCCCCAAGCGTCAGCGGACAGGCCGAAGCAATCGTCGAAGCGCAATCGGTTGGCGATATTGCAGCCGACACGATCCAATACGTGGAGTGCCATGGCACCGGCACGCCTCTGGGCGATCCGATCGAAATCGAAGCCTTGACGCAAGCGTTTCGGAAAACCACTGCGCGGACCGGCTTCTGCTATGTCGGTTCGGCAAAATCCAACATCGGCCATCTCGATACGGCCGCGGGCGTCGTCGGTTTGATCAAAGCGACGCTGGCAGTCAAGCACGGCGAAATCCCGCCGACGCTTGGTTTCGAGCGGCCCAATCCGTCGATCGACTTTGACAAGACACCCTTCAAGGTCTGCGCCCGCCTGACGCCGTGGCCGAAGACGCCGGGGCCGCGGCGCGCGGCGGTCAACTCGCTCGGGGTTGGCGGGACCAATGCGCATGTCATCCTCGAGGAGGCACCGGTTCCCTATGTTGCCGATGCCCTTCAGAAGGAGCAGGCCGGAGCGCATGGCGATCCGCTTCTGCTGCTGCTGTCGGCGCGCAGTCGAGCCGCGCTCGACGCTGGCGCGACACGGCTTAAGGACTGGCTCGAACGTCATGACGACCTGGCGCTTCAGGATGTCGCCAAAACCCTCTTTGACGGACGCGGCCGGTTCGAGCAAAGCCTCGTCCTGACGGTGCGGCATCGGCAGGAGGCGCTGGAGGCCCTGGCCAAGCCGCAAGAGCACGGCGCCGTGCAGACGCAGATTGCGCCTGCCCCGGGGGCCGTCTTCATGTTTCCCGGCGGCGGCGTCCAATACCCTGGCATGGCCGCGACACTCTTTGACGAGGACGCGGGATTTCGCCACTGCGTCGAAGAGGGCTTGTCGGCCCTTGAACCCCAGCTGGCCGACGAGATCCGCTCCATCTGGTTCAGCCCGAAGACACCGCAGGCCCAGGCGTGCTTCCTGCGGCCGGCGATCCAGCTGCCTGCCATCTTGATTGTGGAGGTTGCACTGGCGCGCCTGTGGCAGCGCCTGGGCGTCGAGCCGGTGGCGCTGATCGGTCATTCGATGGGGGAATATGCGGCAGCTTGCCTGGCCGGGGTGATGGAATTTCGCGATGCCGTGCGGCTGGTGCGCCTGCGGGGGGAACTGTTTGAAACCGTGGAACCAAGCGGGATGCTGAGCGTGCCGCTCGACGAACAGGCCGTCAAGGCGATCCTTCCGCCAACGCTTGATCTGGCATGCGTCAATGCGCCGGGACTGTGTGTCGTCTCGGGTCACGATGCAGCGCTCGACACCTTCCGCCAGATGCTCAACGACCGGGATGTCGACGCAAGACCGGTCGCCATTCGCATTGCGGCCCATTCGCGTCTGCTCGACAAGCTCTTGCACCGGTTCGAGGCATTCGTGGCAACGATTGCGTTGCGCGCGCCTGCCATTCCGATCATCTCCAATCTCACCGGCGTCACGCTCACCGATGACGAGGCGACGGATCCAGGTTATTGGGGCCGGCATCTGCGCCACACTGTGCGTTTTGCCGACGGCCTGACAACCCTCTCACAGGATCGCGCCCGTGTTTACATTGAGGTCGGTCCGGGCCGGGTGCTCTCGTCACTGGCCAAGGTTCACGGCGCGCTCGGACCCCACCAGATCATCAACAGCCTGCCGCACGGGGAAGATAATGGCGATGATCACTGCCATCTGGTGACGGCGCTGGGGCGCGCCTATTGCGCTGGCCTGCCCGTGAACTTGAGGCAATGGGTCGCTCGCACGGGGGCCAGAATGGTAACGTTGCCGAGTTACGCATTCCAGCACAAGCGCTACTTCATCGAAGCCAGCAGGAATGCCTCCGGCTCGGGCCAGGCACGTTTGATCAGCAAGGAAGCCGATATTGCCAGATGGGGGTATCGTCCCGGCTTCCAGCGCAGTGTGGTCGGTTACGCCCTTGGCGCAGAGGCTGCCGCCCGGACCTGGCTGTTTTTTCTGGATGACGAGGGGCTTGGACAAACGCTGGTCGAGCGCCTTCGCACCCACGGCCACCGTGTCGTAACTGTGACGCGCGGCGACAGTTTCGTGCGTCGTGACGCGCAGACCTACCTGCTATGCCCCGAAATGGGTGCAGCCGGCTACCAGGCTTTGGTGGCGGACCTGCAAAACAACGGCCTCTTGCCCTCGCGCCTCGTTCACTTGTGGCTGGCCGACCGCAGACCGCGCCTGCGCGAGGGGTCAAGCAGCGTCCACCAGTTCCAGGAGTGGGGGTTCGAGAGCCTGGCATTGCTCGGCCAGAGCTGGGCGGAACTGGCACCTGACGAGGAGCTTGCGGCCACGGTGGTCAGTCGTGGCATCCTGCAGGTCGACGAATCGGATCCGGTATGCCCGGACAAGGCGCTTGTCCTGGGTCCTGTTCGGGTGTTGCCGAAGGAGCAGCCGCGGCTGTCGGTGCGGCTGGTGGATGTCGATCCGGCAGGCGCCGCTGACGTTGCCGCGCCGCGGCGGTGGCGCGCCAGGGGCGGTACCAGCCAGGCACAGCGGCAGGAACAGCACGCACTGGCGAACGATCTTTGGGAGGAGCTGCTTGCGCCACCGGCCTGTGAAATCGTCGCGCTGCGACAGGGCCGGCGCTGGCTGCAGGCCAGCCTGCCTCACCTGCTTCCCCCAGTTGTCGATCCCGCGAAGGGATTTCGCCGTCACGGCGTCTATCTCTTTGCCGGCGGCTTCAGCGAGGTCGGCCTAGCGCTTGCAGGCGAACTGGCCGCCAAATATGCTGCCCGTCTGGTGCTTGTTTCGCGCCTGACCCTTCCGCCGGCGGAGGTGTGGCAGAGGCTTGGTCAGGGGTGGGGCGAGGCGGCTGTCCGACGCGCCATCGCCGCTATCGACAGGCTTGAGGAGGCCGGCGCTGAGGTCCTTCACATCCGCGCCGATGTCACGGATTTCGAGCAGATGTCGGCTGCGGTCACGGCGGCCAGCCAACGATTTGGTGGGTTGGACGGTGTGTTCCATTGCGCTGGTGCCCTGGAAGACGGATTGCTGACAACGAAGACGTTGGAGGGCATGCAGCGTGTCCTGGCGCCAAAGGTGTCGGGTGCCCGCGTGCTTGGCGCCGTGCTGGCCACCGTTCCGCTCGATTTTCTGGTCCTGTTCTCCTCGACAAGCACCGACGTCCCACGCGCAGGCCAAGTCGACTACGCGGCGGCCAATGCCTATCTCAATGCCTATGCCTGTAGCGCCGCCACAGGCGAGCGACGCGTGATCGCCGTCCATTGGGGCGTTTGGAACGAGGTCGGGCTTGCCGCGCGTGCCATCGGTAGGGGCCGCACGGTGGAACTGCCCTCTCGCCCCGCGCATGGCCCTTTGCTGACGCGCTGGATGGATGACGGCGGCTTGCCGTTCCTGGAAGCGACGATTGCCACCAACACACACTGGGTCCTTGATGAGCATCGCATCTCTTCTGGCGCCGCGGTCTTTCCCGGCACCGGCTACGTGGAGATGCTCGTGCAGGCTGCGGTCGAATGCGGGCTGGGGCCACAGGTGCATCTGCGCGAGCTAGCCTTTATCCGGCCCATGGCGCTGGAAGACGGCCAGCCACGGGTGGTCAGGCTACGCCTCGAGCAGCAGGGGGCAGGCGTCCAGGTCTCCGTCACCTCCAAACATCCGGAAGATCGCGATGGCCACGAAATCGTCCATGCGCACGCCTTTCTCGAAGCGTTGCAGCCGCGCCGACGATCGGCACTCGACTTGGACCTCATTCGCAGCCGTTGCCACAGGCGCCGTACGGCATCCGATGGGGCAGGACTTGCTTCGGTCCAGGCTCGGCATCTGCGCTTTGGACGGCGTTGGGACGTGTTGCGGGCCGTAGCCTTCGGATCAGACGAGGCGGTCGCCGATCTTGTCCTCGCCGACGAATTCCTGGAGGATCTGGGCCAGTATCGAATTCATCCGGCCTTATTCGACATTGCCACTGGCTTTGCCCTCGAACTGAGTGCGCACTACGATGAAAGTCGCACCCTTTGGGTACCTGTCGGCTATGGCGAGCTGGATCTGCATGCACCACTGCCGGCAAAAGTGGTGAGTTGGGTGCGGCTCAGCGCGCTTCAGGATCTCGAGGAGGGGTTTTCGTCCTTCGACATCACGATCGCTGATCCTCAAGGAAACGTCCTGGCGGAGGTCAGCCGTCTGACGATGTGTCGCACGCGCGATGCCGTGCAACAAATGGATGAAACCCGACACGCAGCGACTGCTGCTGCAGCTCACCGCTCGCCGGCTATGCTGAAACTTGAGACGCAGGTCAAGAACGGGATCTCTGCCAGCGAGGGGCTGCAAGCACTGGAGCGGGTGCTTTCACTTCCCCATCGTGAAATGATCGTCAGTTCGATAGACCTCCAGGCGCTCTCGCAGTTTGTCGACGAACCGCCTGCCGGCGCCGTCTCTGAAGCAGGCGCGAGTTTCGAACGGCCCGACCTGGCCAGCGCCTATGTGGCGCCACGCTCTCCCGTCGAAGAAACCCTTGCGAGCTTTTGGCAGTCACTGCTGGGGGTGGAACGTGTCGGCATTGATGACAATTTCTTTGACCTTGGCGGCCATTCGCTGATCGCGGTGCGCTTGTTTCGGATGATAAAATCGCAGTGGGGAGTGGACTTGCCGATGTCGGTGTTGTTTGAAGCACCCACGGTTGCTGCATGCGCCGAACGCATCGGTGTCACTGCAGTCGCGCCCGCCAAACCGACTGCGCAGGAGGTCGGCAGCGAATTCACTGCCGCGCCCCCTGCCGCGCAGCCCATCCATCTCGTGGCCATGAGCCCGGGCCCATCGTCGCCCGCGCAACCCTTGTTCATCTGCGCGGGCATGTTCGGAAACGTCCTCAACCTTCGGCATCTGGCCATGGCAATCGGCAAGGATCGTCCCGTCGTCGGTTTGCAGGCAAGGGGACTTTTCGGTGATCATGAGCCACATAGGCGATTTGAGGACATGGCTTTGGCCTGCATCGAGGAGATGCGTGGGATCCAACCCAAAGGTCCCTATCTGCTGGCAGGCTATTCCGGCGGGGGGATCACCGCCATGGAAATTGCCCAGCAGCTGGTCGCCGCGGGCGAGACAGTCGCCCACCTGGCGTTGATCGATACCCCCCTGCCGCGGCAGCCGCGCTTGTCGCTGGCCGACAAGCTGGCGATGAAGAGCCAGGACCTGGGCCGCCATCGGGCCGGTTATCTGCGCAAATGGCACCGCGACCGGCACAACAGCAGGCAGGAGCGGCACAGAAAGCAAATTGCAACTGCCACTGGCGAGGCGTCAGAGGGATTTAACAATGTTCGCATCGAGCTGGCGTTTCGCGCTGCCGCGCAAGCCTATGTCGTCAAACCCTACCATGGTGCGGTGACTTTGTTTCGGCCACGGCCGGCCGTCTTCTATCGTCTGTCGAAGGGGCGCTGCCTGGCGGAGAACCGCCACATCCTGCTTCATGACAACGGCTGGGGCTCCCATGTCGCCGATCTGACGGTGGTGGAGATCCCCGGTGATCACGACAGCATGGTCCTGGATCCCTTTGTGCGGGTCCTCGCCGAGCGACTGCGCCCGAAGCTGCGTATCGACGCGCATGAACACGCTGGCGACGCATCCCCGTTGCCGAACACGACGCCACCGGAACAGCGAAGCGAGCGGGCGCTGGAAGCTTTTGCCTGACGGCGGGGATCTTATTCGCGACGGGGCGCTCACGTGCAATGCAGGCAGGACGGGAGGGATTGGTGGTGGCATTGGAAGGGTATCTTCCCGGACGTGGAAGGATCGCCGGCGCACGACCCCCACAGCAAGCCGAAGGCGTTGCCACCATGGCTGGCCAGACGCAGGGGACGTCGGCGGGCCCGCAAGGTGGCAAGCGCCGACCGTTTCGGGCGCGCATTCTCCATGCCGCAAGCTGGTCGATGGGAGGGTACGTGCTGCTGCAGTTCCTTCGGATCGCCAGCAGCCTGGTTCTGACCCGTCTGCTGATCCCGGAGATGTTCGGCATCATGGCGGTGGCAACGATGGTGCAGGTGGCGGTCGCCATGCTCTCGGACGTTGGGCTTCGTCCCGCCGCCATCCAAAGTCGAATGGGCGACGAGCCCGCTTATCTGAATACCGCCTGGACGTTACAGCTTGCCCATGGGGTTTTGATCTGGCTCGTCTGCACCGGTATCGCCTGGGGCATTGCCCGGGCGAACGGGTGGGGCTGGTTCCCCCCGGGGTCCGTCTATGCTGAACCCGCCTTGCCCGCGGTGATTGCGGTTTTGTGTTTCGTGACGGTCATCAGTGGTCTGCAGTCCACCAAGATCATCACTGCCTATCGTGAACTGGCCCTGGCGCGGGTGACAGCGATCGAACTGGCGGCTCAGCTCGTTAGTCTCGCGGTTGCGGTTCTGCTGGCCTGGCAGACCCGATCCATCTGGTCCTTCGTCGCCGCCGCATGGTGTTCGGCCGTCGTTTCCACCGTCTTGAGCTACTGGTGGTTGCCGGGGCATAACAATCGTTTCGGTTTCGACCGGCAAGCGGTGGACGACCTGATCCGGTTTGGCAAATGGGTGCTCCTGTCATCGGCATTCACAGTTCTTGCTGCCAGTGGCGACAAGATCCTGCTCGCCGGCTGGGTCACGCCGACCATGCTGGGCCTCTACGCCCTGGGATTCAATCTGGTGGCAATGCTGGAAGGAGCGGGCAACCGGCTGTTTTCCTCCGTGGCCATGCCGGCGCTGAGCCAAGTCCACCGCGAGGAGCCGCAGCGGTTGGCGTCGATCTTCCTGAAGATGCGCCTTCCCTTCGACATCACCTTCGTCTGTGCCGCCGGCGCCATGTTTGCGATGGCCACCGACTTGATCGACCTTCTCTATGACGAGCGCTACGCCGGCGCCGCAACGGTCCTGAAAGTCTTGTCGTTCGGGCTTTTGATCGCGCGCTTTGGCGTCATCTCCAACGTCTATCTGGCCATCGGCGAGCCTCGCCACCTGACGCTTCTCAATCTGGTGCGTGGATTATCGCTGTTTACGCTCGTTCCGCTGGGCCACACCCTCAGTGGTTTTGAGGGCGCTCTTTGGGCCATTGCCCTCCACGGGCTGCCGGGCACCGTGCTGCTTTGGTCTCTCAACCGGCGCCACCATCTCAACAGCCTTGGCCTGGAAGTCGCCACGCTCTGTCTCTGGCCCCTCGGCTACGCCGGTGGCTGGCTTGGATCTTGGGTCATCGCGCAAACCGTATCGTGACACCCGAGCCACAGCGACAGCCGAGGTGGTAAGCCATTACACCCATAGAGGTATAGGAGTGCCCGTTTGTGATAGGTTGCCAGAAACCTGGCGCCCCCCCTAGGATGGGGACACCGACTGCAGGGGGCGTCTGTTCGGGCATGGAGGGGCGAAGATGAGGGCAGTAATGCCCCGCCATCATCCAAAGGGGTAGCACCGCATCAACCGACTAGTCAGGTGGAGCACGGGGGTCATGACGACAGACACAGCCAACCGCGGGCACGAGCCGTCTGCCGCTCTGGCGCAGGCGCTGCGACCCCCCCGGGTCGAGACCCATAATCTGCGGCAATTGCGACCTCTCCTGATTGCTGAAGCTGCCAATCCGGAATGGAGCAGCGTGCCGCTGGTGGGCTGGAACCTGTCGCGGGCGATCGCACGGCAGACCAACGCCCTGGTCGTCACCCAGATTCGCAATCGTACGGCCTTTCTCCGCGCCGGTCTGGTGGAGGGTGAAGACTTCATCGCCATCGACAATGAGCGTGTCGCAGCGGCCCTGCATCGCTTTGGCGAGCACATTCGCGGGGGCGGCAACAAGGGCTGGACCATGGTGAGCGCCACATCGTCACTGGCCTACTACAGTTTCGAAAGAGAGTTGTGGCGCGTACTCGGGCCCCGTTTGAAAGCGGGCGAGTTCGATGTCGTTCACCGCATAACACCGCTCAGTGCGACCAGCCAAAGCGGCATCGCCCATCACTTGAAGCGGATCAATGTCCCCTTCGTCATCGGACCATTGAACGGGGGAACGCCCTGGCCTGCAGCTTTCGATGCCGTGCGTCGCCGCGAACTGGAGTGGCTGACCCCTTGGCGAGACCTTCACCGGCTGATGCCGGCCTATAGGGCAACCCGCGGTAAGGCAGCTGCCGTCCTTGCCGGTTCCAATGCTGCGTTTCAGCAGCTTTCAGAAAAGGTGCAGGGAAAAACCTTCTGGCTGCCCGAGAACGGTGTCGATCCGCAGCGTTTTCCCTTCACCCAAAGACGGATGCGCGACGGTGTGCTGCGGGTGGCCTTTGTCGGTCGGCTGGTACCCTACAAGGGCGCCGATATCCTCGTGGAGGCCGTCGCCAGGATTGTCTGCGACGGTGCGATAGAGCTTTTGATCATAGGCGAGGGTCCCGAGCGCGAGGCGTTAACCCAGGCTGTTGCTGCACGGCGGTTGAACGGCAAGGTCCGGTTCCTCCCCTGGCAGGAACAGGCTGCCTTGGCATCGGCGCTTGCGGATGTGCATGTGCTCGCCCTCCCAAGCGTGCGCGAGTTCGGCGGCGGTGTCGTTGTCGAAGCCCTGTCGCTTGGGCTGGTCCCGGTCGTTGCCAATCATGGCGGGCCACCCGAGCTGATTGACGAAGCGACTGGTATCGCAGTAGATTTCACCGATCGAGAAAGTCTGATTGCGGGATTTGCAGCGTCGCTGAGGCGCCTGGCAAGCGAGCCCGGCCTTGTGGAGCGCATGAGCGCCGCAGGCGGCGAAAGGGCGCGACGCCTGCTGACTTGGGACGCCAAGGCAGAACGGATTCTCGCCATCTATGACTGGGTAATGGGTAGGGGGGCGAGACCGCAGTTGTTCGACCCGAAATTTGACGTTTATCATGCAATAACGCGACCGAATTAGTCGTTACTTAATAAGATTGGACAACTTAAGTTTAAAGTTGTAGTATCTAGGCGAAATAATCTTCCGCGAGCAATCAGCGCCGCTTCGTGGTCGCACATGGCAGGGATCTAGCGTGAAACAGTAAACGTAAAAGGGGGAAAACATGAACTCGGCAGCAGGTGGCTATAGGGCATCAATGGTGGAAAGGCGGCTGTCCACTCCACCCGTTTTGGCAGCGGTCCTCGAGCAAAGGGGACGCGAAGAAGCGGCTTTTCCGGGCGATGGTTGCCTCCTTGTACTTGATGGACGCGCGCTCGACCGCGAGTGCCTCGCAAAGGCCCTCATCAGCCGCGGGCTGGATAAGGAAGTTTTTGCCGTGGGGTCGGTGGATGAATGGAAGAGAGAAAAAGACTCTCATCCCCCGGTTGAGGCAATCCTCTTTAACATCGGTGCCCGCCGGGCTACCGAGACAGCCATGGCAGCCGAGATGGCGCGGCTGTCGTCGGAGTTCAGATCGGTTCCGATCGTCGTTCTCTCGGATTCAGACGATCTTCCCCATGTCCTGCAGATGCTGGAGCACGGCGCGCGCGGCTTCATCCCGTCGTCCGTCGGCGTTGCGGTCTGCATCGAAGCTCTCAGTCTGGCGATGGCCGGTGGCATTTTCGTTCCTGCCAGCACCGTGCAAGCCATGCGGCACCTGGTCAGTGACGCCGCAGGCGGCGCCGGCCCTCGGCTGATGTCGGGAATGTTTACTCCGCGTCAGGAAGAGGTGGTCGAGGCCTTGCGCAAAGGCAAGGCAAACAAGATCATCGCCTATGAGCTCAGCCTGAAAGAAAGTACGGTGAAGGTTCACATTCGCAACATCATGAAGAAGCTGAAGGCGACCAATCGCACCGAAGTCGCCTACAAGCTGAACGACCTGTTCAAGGGGACGGGAACCCAGTCTCCTGCCTGACCGAAATGACCCCGCACCAGTTGCACCAAAAGCCCGTCAGCGACCGCTGAGGGGCTTTTTGCGTTGTTGCCTAAGCCTTTAGACGCATCGTGGTATGCGCCTCCCCCATTAGTGGGTGCCGGTGAGTACCGCCGCCTCCAAAAGAACGGTTAACGGATAATTTCCTTTTTATTACTAAATGTTAGGTTGTAGTTCAGTGATTTCAAGCCGGATCCGGGCAGCGGGGACTGCCTGCTGAGGGGGCGCATTTCGCCTGGTTCTGAACGTTAACACCGGCACGTCTACATCTTCTGCAGCAGGCATGCTGCGGGGGGAGGGTAGACCTGTGACGCAATAGGGGGATTGAAATTGCATGCCAGTCTTTCTCATATCATTTGATCTCGATCGCATCGGAAGTAATTACACGTCACTGCGCAAGAAGCTCGTCGGCCTCAATGCGCTCCAGGCGCAGGGCTCGGTCTGGTTTGCCAGACACGACGGAAGCGCCGACGATCTGCGAAACCACCTGCAGGAGTGCCTGGACCACAATGACCGGCTGTTTGTCGGGATGATCAATGATGACTGGTCGGCCGTCAACATGGGTGCTCCCGGTCGCTGGCTACGTGAGCAGGTGGTGGCGCCGGGCGACTGATCCCCGTCTACCTCTTAAGGCTACAGAGGCGCAAATGGCGCATCGACCTGCCGGTTTGGCCACGCCTTATGACGGGCAGGCTGAACCAAGAGTGGAATAGAAGCCGGCATCGACGCATGGCATCGTTATCCTGCAAGAAGACGCCTGCGGCGGGCGATCAATCGGAACTGCCGTCAAGGGGGTGTCTGCTTCGGGGGGAGGTATGACGCGCCGTGGACGCAATTGGCTGTTGGCCATCGTGGTATCTTTGTCGATGTGGTTGCTGGTCGTAGCGGTGGTGGCCTTGATCGTCACGGGATAGCCGCTGACCGCCGGCCACTTGCCCGACGTCGGTGTCGGGCGCCTCAGCCCGCCAGCACCGCAGCGGGCCGCGAGGAGGGAACGCGGCGACCGGCCTGCTGATCAGGCACCTCACACCCTCCCGCCAGAAGCCGCTGCAGATAGACGCCATAGCTGCTCTTTGCATGCCGTTCGGCACAGGTTTCCAGATCAAACCAGTCGATGAAGCCCATTCGGTAGGCGACCTCTTCGGGGCAGGCGATCTTGAATCCTTGGCGCCGCTCGAGGGTAGCCACGAATTCCGCTGCCTCCAGAAGGCTGTCGGGGGTTCCCGTGTCGAGCCAGGCAAAGCCGCGGCCCAGACGCTCCACCGAAAGTCTGCCCTGTTCAAGATACAGGCGATTGAGGTCGGTGATCTCGAGCTCGCCGCGTGGCGAGGGCCGCAGACTGGCTGCAAGTTCGACGACCCTCTGGTCATAGAAGTAAAGACCCGTCACCGCCCAGTTCGATCGCGGCTGCAGCGGCTTTTCCTCAATCGAGAGGGCCTGCATACCGGTATCGAATTCGACGACCCCATAGCGCTGCGGGTCATTGACGTGATAGGCGAAAACGGTGGCGCCGGCGCCCGGGTCCTCAGCGGCAGACCGCAGCAGTTGCGGCAAGCCGTGGCCGTAGAAGATGTTGTCTCCGAGGATGAGCGCCGAGCGTCCGCCCGCGATATGGTCGGCTCCGATGACGAATGATTGTGCAAGACCATCCGGAGACGGCTGTACCGAATAGGAGAGGTCGATCCCCCACTGGGCGCCGTCAAGGAGAAGCCGTTGAAAGGCGTCCAGATCATGCGGCGTGGTGATGATCAGGATCTCGCGTATCCCCGCCAGCATCAGTGTCGTCAGCGGATAGTAGATCATCGGCTTGTCGTAGACCGGCATCAATTGTTTGGAAACGGCCTGCGTGATCGGGTAAAGGCGCGACCCGGTTCCGCCGGCGAGGATAATACCTTTCATGTCGTGACCTCCTGCATCTCTCTCGCCAAAAGGTGGCCCGCGATGTCTTGCGTCGACCACTGCCAATGCGGCAGGCGAATGCCATGGATTTGCGCCAGTCTTTGTGCATTAAGGCGCGAGTTCGCGGGCCGCTGCGCAGCCGTCGGATAGTCGCTTGTGGCGATCGGAATGATCGTCGTGCTGCGCCCCGTTTTGACCCGGCGGCATTCCATAATGGCGGCTGCAAATTCCGCCCAACTGGCATCACCGGCCGGGGCAAAATGAAAGGTGCCGCGCAGTTCGCGGCTGACGTCTTCGGTGAGCTGCCTGGCAATCGTGATCACACCCTCGGCAAGCGCAATCGCCGATGTCGGCCCGCCGCGTTGATCAGCCACAACGGCGATCTCGTTGCGGGTCTGTGCAAGGCGCAGCATGGTCTTGAGAAAATTGCCGCCATAGGGTGAATAGAGCCAGGCTGCGCGCAAGATCACATGGTTGTCCGTGGCGGCCCGCACCTGCCGTTCACCCTCAAGTTTCGAGGCGCCGTAGACCGAAAGGGGCACGGCAATATCCTCCTCGTCATAGGGGTCGCTCTTGAAGCCATCAAACACGTAATCGGTCGACAGGTGGATGAGCGGTACCCCTAGCTGACCTGCAGCTGCGGCAACGGCGCCGGCGCCAGCACCGTTGATCCGATAAGCCACCGCCGGCTCCGTTTCCGCTTTGTCCACGGCGGTATAGCCTGCAGCCGAAACGATAACATCCGGTGCCAGCCGGGCCACTGCCGGCAATACCGAGCCGGGATCCTCAAGGTCGAGATATGGCCTGCCGACGCTGACGAGCTCAACATCACGTCTGGCCGCAACGTCCTGGAGACACTGGGCAACCTGCCCGCTACGGCCGGTCACCAGGACGCGCATCACACCACCTCCTTGAGGAGGCCCAGGCGCTCGCCGCCGAAGGCCTGCTGTCGCAGCGGTTGCCACCACCATTCATTGTCGATGTACCAACGAACCGTCTTGCGCAGTCCCGATGCGAAATTTTCCCGTGCCTGCCAACCCAGTTCGCATTCAATTCGACCTGCATCGATGGCATACCGTTCATCGTGGCCAGGTCGGTCGGCAACAAAGCGTATCAACTGGCTATGGGGCATGCCGGCGGGATGGAGTTCGTCCATCAACGCGCAGATGCCGATCACGACATCGATATTGCGCTGCTCGTTGCGCCCTCCGACGTTGTATTTGCGCCCCGGCCGCCCCCTTGAAGCGATCAGCACGAGCGCGCGGACATGATCATCGACATAGAGCCAGTCACGGATGTTCTGGCCCTTGCCGTAAACGGGCAGGGCCCTGCCGTGCAGCGCATTGAGCACCATCAGCGGGATCAGCTTTTCGGGAAATTGACAGGGACCGTAGTTGTTGGAGCAATTGCTGATCACCACCGGCAGCCCGTAGGTTCGATGCCAAGCCATCGCAAGATGATCGCTCGCCGCCTTGGAGGCCGCATAGGGCGACGAAGGATCATAGGCAGTCGTCTCGTAGAACTGGTCAAAGTCCCCCAGGGACCCATAGACCTCGTCGGTCGACACATGGACGAAACGAAAGTTCGTCCTGGCCAGCAGCGACAGTCCCATCCAATAGGCCCGCGCCGCCTCCAGCATGGAAAACGTGCCGATGATGTTGCTTTGGACGAAGGCAGACGCCTCGGCAATGGAACGATCGACATGGCTTTCGGCGGCCAGGTGGATGACCTGATCTGGGCAGAAGGATGCGAGGGCGGCCGCCATCTGGGCGGTGTCGGTCACATCGGCGCGGAAAAAGCGGAAGTTCGGCCTGCCTGCGACCGACGCAAGCGAATCCAGGTTTCCGGCGTAGGTGAGTTTGTCGATAACCAGGACCTCGGCCCCGGCCTCGCCGACAAGATGACGCACCAATGCGGATCCGATGAAGCCCGCCCCACCTGTCACGACAACGCGCATCACGCGGTCTCCTTCATGGGGAGGACAGGAGTGACGAGGTCGCGCAGGCGAGGGAGGTAGGCATCCTTCGACGAAATATGGATCTCGCGGCCGGTCAGGGGCCAGTTTATTGCCAGGTCCGGGTCATTCCAGATGACTCCGGTTTCGGCCGCCGGATTGTAGGGTGCCGTGACCTTATATTGCACGACGGTCCGGGGGCTCAGGCTCAGGAAGCCGTGAGCAAAGCCTTCCGGGATCCACAACTGCGCGTGATTGTCCTCGCTCAGCTCCACGGCGGTCCACTGGCCGAACGTCTCAGAGGACGGGCGCGCGTCGAGGGCAACATCAAATATCGCGCCGGCGATGACCCGAACAAGCTTCCCTTGAGCTGCGGGAGCACGCTGGAAGTGAAGTCCCCGCAGTGTCCCGTCGCGCCATGACAGAGACTGGTTGTCCTGCACGAAACGGACGTCGGCAACCTCTTTTCGAAACCATTCTTCCCGGTAGAGCTCGCAAAAATAGCCGCGGCTATCATTGAAGTGCCTTGGAGTGATTTTAATGACGTCGCGAAGTGATGTTGCCTCGATACGCATGGACTTGCTCCTCACGCTGATGGTCACAACTCGCACGTCAGTGTGCGGACGGGAGGACATTGGCCGAGGAAGACAGTCAGCGTCGGCTTGCCCGCCCGGCGCAGTGCTGTTCGTAGAGGCTCCCCCGAATGCGCCCTTCCGGCAAGAATTAGCGCAGAGGGGCGGTGCAGCACGACTTGACCGTTCGGTTAAGGCCGCACGCCTTTCGGATAGGGGGCCGTGCGGATTGGCACGGAACCGGTCATCTTGCGGGGCTGCCTTGCCGCCATGGTCAGGCACCATGGAGAACCCGGTGGGCGGTACAAGAAGAAAACAGCATTCTGCTGCCCGGTCGGCCAGGCACGCGGCAAGGCGGCGCGGTGATGCCTCAAACAACTACTTCGGAAAGCCGTAGCGATCGGTGATCTGCCAAAAGGCTCGATTGATGGCGATCAGGGTCTTGATGCAGTCCTGGATGCGAGCGAGCTCAACATCATCAAGCGCCTCGACCTTGCCGTATTTGACCGCGTCGCGACTTTCGAAGATGCGCATCGACTGCGTGAGACCGCTCTCGCCATCTGCGTCGAACGAGTAGATGCAGTGATTGTACTTGTTTCGGAGCTTTGCTTGCTCGCCAAGGCGTCGGGTGGCATCAAGAACGTCTGCGCGGCAAGCCTGCGGTGTCTTCGTCAGTTTTGCCAGGCGCTCGACCAGGTCCATGCGTGCTCTTGGGGTGTTCAAAGTCAGAAAGATGACGATGGCAGTTTCCTTGTCGGTGCCGGCCAGGCCGGCGATGATGTGGATCAGCAGACTTTCGGTGTTCGTCCAGGTGTAGTTGAGCTGGCCCACCAGAAGCAGAACGTCCTTGAAGCGTGGCATGGTCGATCACGCAGTTGGGGGAATGGGCGCTCGGGGATCTTCTCTGTGATCCGTCGCGCCGAGATAGACTGCTGCTGCCTCTGTCCGGTTGTGGACACGGAGCTTGGCGATCATGTTGTGGATATGGATCTTCACGGTGTGCTCGGACAGCCCCAACACCGCAGCGATGTTCTTGTTCTGGCTGCCGCGCGCTACATGGGCGAGGATCTCCCGCTCCCGTTCGGTGAGCCGCGACAGCATGCAAGGGCGTGCCAGATCTTGATCAGCGTCCGCGACACCCTTGAGATGACCCTGTCGTGCCCGCTGCACGAGGCGCTCGAAGTGGAAGCCGGAATAATGGGTGCCGCCGTTCAGCACGATTGAAAGGCTTGAAAGGAAGATGTCGAGTTTCACGTCAAGCGCCAGCACACCACGCATCTGCCGCGGGTTGAAGCGCCGCAAAACAGCCGGATTAATGTCCGCTTCGCCTTGTGACAATAGCGCCACCCGCAGCTCGGGGAAGCGTAAAAACAGGGCAGCCCAGTGCTTTTGAAGCTGATCGACGAGCGACAGATCAACGAGGATAAGCTGGACCTGCTCGGCCTCCTCCGCCAGCAGTCCCGCCACCGCCTCTTGAACGCGGACATGAAGCCAGGGAAACTGGCGTTCAATGGCGGCGCAAAGGGGCGCAGAGACAATCCCCGGCGGCGCCACAATCGCGACTGCGCGAGGGTCGGGGCGAGACGCGGTCGCTGACCAGGCAGCAAAAAGATCCTGTGCGGTGATGGTGGCCGACGGCGACATGACCTGTTCCTCCCAGATAGCCTCGGGCGTTGATGCCCTGCTGAAGACAATGGTGAAACGCTAGCCCACACGTATCGCATTGGGAATAGCTCTATCGGAGGAGGGAGGGGCTTGGAATGACGGTGACAGCTGGGCCTGATGCCGCCGCAGAAACCCGTCTTATCCCTCTGTTTCAAATGCATATTGGTCGCCTCGCTGGGCGAGGAGATTTTCGCAGCTTCAGGCCTTACAACACGTCTGCCCCACACCTACGGTTGGGCTGACTAGACCAATGGCGTAGCCCGTTCGAGCAAAGGGAGCAGATGCTCTAGCTCGAAGTGTCATCTTACCCGATAGCGCCGATGGCCGCACAGTTGTCCTCATGGTTCGGCCAATCCTGAGGAGGGCTGCCGTTCCATGTTTCAGACCTGCGCGGGAGGAGTGTTCACCCGATCAGGCAAGTGACGCCACGGCGGACGTGCGATTACGCCGCCATCCAACGACACCATCGCGCAGCAAAGACCCCAGGGAGATGAATGGTGGCCACGCTGTTGCGACCATGGACAAAGGACGAGAGCTATGTCGACCAGACGAACCCATAACGACACCCTTGTTGCTCCCTACTTCTTCGACGACGATCAGGAGCAGCAGCAACAGCAGCGTCAGCAGGAACAACAACAGCAGCAGCAGACGGAGAGCCAGGACCAGAGCCAGACGAGCGACCAGACCCAGACAAGCGAGTCGCTCAACGGCAATGGCAACCTTAATCTCAACGGCAGCGCAAACCATAACGGCAATGCCAACATGAATGGCAACGCCAACTTCAATGCCAGCAAGAACCTCAACGAAAACGTCAATACCACCACGGTGGATGTTGGCGTCACCGTCGACATGGCCATGGATGGCTATCTTCCCGATGACGACGACTTTGCCGACATCGACGTAAGCTCAGGCAGTTCCGTCGACGGCGTCTTCAACATCAAGTTTGAGGACATTCTTGGTGGTGCGCTCGGCGGTGACGGCAATGATGTCGGCAACGTCTTCACTCAGGTGGCCAACATCCAGGACAACGATACGCTCGAGAACGCTGAAGTCAGCAATGATGGCGACTTTTCGCTCGACATGACTGCCCACGGCGGGCTGGCATTTGCAAGCGACGGCATCAGTGCCGGCGGTGCCGGCGGCAGCAGCAGCGGCGACGCCGATGCTGATGGCGGTGACGGCGAAGAAGGCGGCTCGGCCGATGGCGGTGGCGCCACAGCCGGTGACGGTAGCGGTGGTGAGGCCATCAGTGTGGCGGCCGGTGGCATCAGTGCCGGCGGCTTTGCAGCCGGTGGTAGCGGTACCAGCGGCGAGACAGCCAGCGGCGATGCCGATGGCGGACGCGGGGAAGGCGGACGCGGCGGCAGCGGCGGCGACGGGCTGGGCTTGGGTCTTGGCCTTGGCCTGGGTCTTGGTGCCGGACTTGCCTTTGGCGGAAGTGGCGCCAATGGCGGCGACAACACCGCAGGTGATGGCGGTAGCGCCGGCAGCGGCGGAACGGCCGATGGCGGCGATGCCGCCGATGGTGGCGACGGCGGAGCGGGCACCGGTGGAGATGCGACAACAAGCGTTGGCGACATCATGGGCTTGCTGAACCCGCTGTATATCGACAGCGATGGCGGCGGCGACAGTGACGGCGGTGCAGCAGGCGACAGCGATGGCGGCGCCGGCGGCGGTGGCGGCGCTGGCGGTGCTGGCGGCATGGGCGGAGGCGCTTCAGGTGCTGGCGCCGGTGGTGCCGGTGGCGCAGGGTCGGGTGCCGGAACTGGCACCGGTAGCGGCTCCGGCATGGGCTCGGGCGCCGGTGGTGCCGGTGGCGACGGAGCCGATGGCACCGGCGGTGAAGCAACCTCAGGCGATGCGATGAGCGGCGATGCGGCTGGCGGCTACGGCTGGGCCGGCGGCGGCGATGGCGGCGCGGCCTTGAGCGGTGCCTGGGCCGACGGCCTTGGTGGTGACGCCTTCGGCGGCTGGGCCATGGGTGGTGCCGGTGGTGCCGGCGGTGCCGGTGGCATGGCCATGACCGGCGCGGGTGGCGCTGGCGGCGGCGGCGGCACCTGGGGCTCCGACAATGGTGACGACGGTTATGTTACCGGCACGAGTTCGGCGTCGGCGGATGCCGGTATCGACACCTCCGCGTTCAACCAGGACATCGTGCTGGGGGCCAACCTGCAGCAGAATGCGATCGACATGACGATTGTCGGCGGCAGCCTCACCAGCACGACGGTGGGTGAGGATGACGACGGCGTATAAGGTTCGGTCTTTGGCCACACCTTGAGACAAAAAGCCAAGGATCTGCGCGGGACATCTCGCGCAGGTCCCGCAAAGCGGACTTCATCCACCTGCGATGAAGTTGTCGAAGGAGTGCGTATCGTGGCAGTCTTGGATCAGATCACCGAAGAGATTTCCCATTTTGTGGGCTTCTTTCACCTCAGCCTGGAAGAGGCGAGACAGCGCGAGAGTTACAACGACTTCTCGTTCAAGACGACATTGCACGGTGTCGATTCACGTCTGGTCGAGGAGGCGCCATTTGCAGCGCCGCACGCCCTCGACGACTATGATCCCATTTTGAATTATCGACCCGTTGCACCGATTTTCCCCGCGGCCCCCGCCTTCTATTTGCCGCCGGCGCTGTTGGACGTTGCGCCCGAGAACTTGCGCGTCGAGGTTTTCGCGCAGGAGGCGTCTCTGCGCACGCCGATGCCATTTCACACGGGAGGAAAGGCAACGGCGCCAGCACTTGAGCCGCCGGGGTCGCTCGCCACCTATGCGCAGCAACACATCGTGTTGTCTGACAATGACGTCTTCTCGGTGGGTGGGCATGGCTTCAGCATCTCCGGCAATCCGGTAGCCTTGGCGGAGCTCCTGTCGATGGCGGAACCGGTCCTGGCGGTTTCACCGCTTGGCGAGCTTGAGGCACCCGGCTCTGCAGCCGAAATGATCGACCTGGTGGAGACCGTCGCAGAGAGCCTGGAACATCTGATCGATGGTGCCGGGTCCCATCAGGTCGCACAGGCTTCCACCCTCTCGGGAGTCTACGTCAACGGTGTTGCTGTCGAGCAGGCGCCGTCTCTTGAAGACTATCATTCCTTCGACGAGGGCGAGGACGACGGCGCCATTGTCGAGGCAGAGTGGGGCGGGGAGGGGAGCCAGCCGCCGCCGGCCTCAGTCACCATCACGATGGGCGACAACACGCTCGTCAACGACGTACTCGTCAAGAACCTGTGGACGGCCGCGAAGGTGACCGTCGTGCAAGGTGATCATGTGGAAGTGAATGCTGTCGTCCAGATCAACGCCGTTTGGGACACCGACAGCATCGGATCGACAGTCGCCGGCTGGGGCGCGTCGAACAGCGCCAATGATCTTTTCAATATCGCAAGTTTTGACCACGACGACAGTGCGGGATCACAACAGCTCGCGGGTGCCTCCAGGCCGGACCTCTATCCGTCCTATTGGAATGTTACGACCGTCACTGGCGATCTTATGATCGTCAATTGGATCGAACAGCTGATCTTCATGAGCGACGCCGACATGGGGATTGTTTCGGCATCAGGTGCCTACAGCACGATCATCAGCGGCGACAATACCGCGGTCAACCACACCACGATCACCGAACTCGGGTTCGGGTACGACCTGATCATCATCGGCGGCTCTGTCTATGACGCCAACATCATCCAGCAAGTCAACGTGCTGTTCGATAACGACGCGGTCACCACCACCGATGGATTTGAAAGCGCCGAAGCGGGAACCGTGAGCGCCTCCGGCAACCTCCTGTGGAACCAGGCGAGCATCTACACGATTGGTGCCGCCGAACGGTTCGGCGAGTTGTCGGACGCCTACCGGGACGCCGTCGCCTCCCTCCAGAGCGGTAGCGCCAATCTCTCCGACGAGGTTCTTCACGATTCCGCCTTCGCCGGTCTTGCTGGCCTGCGCGTCCTTCACGTCCAGGGCGATTTCATTAACGTGCAATACATAAAGCAAACCAGCATCATCGGCGACAATGACCAAATCCTGCTGGCGATGGACGCCCTGACGCCCAACAATGACGCGTCCTGGACGGTGCAAGCGGGCGGCAATACGCTCATCAACAATGCTGCCATCCTTGACCTGGACTCTTTCGGCAAGACCTATGTCGGCGGTGAACAATACTCCCAAGAGACATTGATCCAGGCGAATTTCATCTCGTCGCAGCCGGAGCTTGCCAGCCACGACCCCGGCACGCTGGCAACCGAAGCCGTCCTGTTTCTAGACGACACCATGCTTGAGGCTGATCCGGCGCCGGAGGGAGGCAGCTATTGGCCTGCTGATTCCGCAGGAGGTCAAGATGATGGCCTTCAGACATTGCTGGCCTAACAGGAGAGTGCCACGTGAATATGCGTCCAACCAACGCCTCGGCCAGTCCAGAAGCGATACTGCCTGGCCGGTTTGTCCTGACGCCTCCGGATCCGGAAATCGATCAGGCCTGCCGCAGGATCGAAGAGGCTGTGGAGGCCTGCGTTGAGGCGGCAGGACCCCACCCGCAGGATCTGCGGGAGAATACAGGGCAGGCGCAGGCAGGGGCTGTTGCAGAAGATGACGGGGATGCAATAGCCGAGTTGCTCGCGGTCGATTCCGCCGATCGTCGCGCGTTCCTGCCAGAGCTGGAAGACGAGCTGCAGCGAGCAGCAGAAGAGGAGCTTGCCGAAACAACTGCAAAGGCGCCTGAACCCGAAGTGGCCAAGACCGCAGAAGGGATCACGACCATAGACGGTGATTGTGGTCCGATCCTTGCCAAGGATAGTCGCGACAGCGGCGGCAAAGGGCAAGCGAGCGGCGGCGGTCGGGGTTCCGGCAATGGCGCAAACCCATTCCACCGGCGCCTTGGGCCCGACGATTTTGATGCCAGCCTTAAGGCTGGGGTCAAGGCGGTACGGCACAATCTGGCAATTGTCATGCTGTTTACCGTCGCCAGCAATGTGCTTGTGCTGGCGATTCCGATCTACCTGTTTCAGATTTCCGACCGGGTCTTTACGAGCCGCTCCATCGAAACCCTGGTCATGCTGACTGTCATCATCGTTGGGGCTATCCTGTTGCAGGCGATGTTCGATGCCCTTCGGCGCTTCATCCTGATGCGGACGGCCGTCGAAGTTGCAGTGCAACTGGGCGCGCCGATCCTCAGCGCTGCGGCGCGCGCATCGCTGCATGGTTCGGGCCGCGAATACCAGACGCTGGGGGACCTTCAGCAGGTACGTTCATTTCTCGTGTCGCGCACGCTGCTGTCTTTCCTGGACGCGCCCATCGCGCCGCTATTCGTGCTTGCGGTTTTCCTCATCCATACAGATCTCGGCTTCATCGTTGTCGGCACAGCGATCCTGTTGCTGATCTTCACCCAGATCAATCAACGCCTGACGGCAACACCGTTTTCCGAGGCCAACACGGCGCAGGTGAAGGCAAACCTCCATCTGGAATCGATGTCGCGGAACTCTCAAATCATCAATGCGCTTGCGATGATCCCAGAAGCGGTGTGGATCTGGGGTCGCGATACCGCAACCTCACTTCGCGCACAGGTGATTGCCCAGGATCGCAACATCGCCATTGCGGCTCTTTCCAAGGCGACCAGGCTGTTGACCCAGGTGGCGCTTCTGGGTTGGGGGGCGTTTCTGTCTTTGGAGGGAGAGCTCACGGGAGGGATGGTGATTGCCGCCTCAATCATCGCCGGGCGCGCACTGGCGCCAATCGAAGGTGCTATCGAGGGCTGGAACCAGTATAGCCAGGCGCGCGCCGCTTACGGACGCATCAGTACGCTGTTGCGGTCCTCCCCGCTTGCCTTCGAGCGGTTGACGCTGCCCAAGCCGCAGGGTCGGCTTGACGTGGAGCGGCTTCTCTACGTGCCCCAAGGAACGAAGCGTGTCGTGCTCAACGGCCTGTCGTTTGCCCTGCAGCCGGGTGACTCTCTTGCGATCATCGGCAATTCCGGGGCCGGCAAGACGACGCTGGGAAAGATGCTCGTCGGATCCATCCTCCCGACGTCCGGCAATGTGCGCCTTGACCTGATGGACCTGCGCAACTGGGATCCGCGGCAATTCGGCGAGAACATCGGCTACCTGCCGCAGGACGTGCAGCTCTTTCCCGGCACCATCAAGGCCAATATTGCCCGTATGCGCGAGGATGCCGATGACGAGGCCATCTATCGCGCTGCGGTACTGGCCGACGTTCATGAGATGATCGCCAATCTGCCCCACGGCTATGAGACCATCGTCGCAGCCGACGGTGCTCCGCTGTCTGGTGGCCAGAAGCAGCGGGTGGCGCTGGCGCGGGCATTCTTCGGGGAACCGCGCTTTGTTGTCCTTGATGAACCCAATGCGAACCTGGACAGTGCCGGTGACGCCGCTTTGCTGCGTGCTCTCCGTCACGCCAAGGAGAGCGGCATTACGGTCGTCACGATCACACAACGCCCGTCCTTGCTGGCATGCGTCGACAAGGTTCTGCTTCTGGTCAACGGCACGGTGGCGCTGTTTGGCATGCGCACTGAAGTGATCAAGGCGCTGGAAGGTCGCGGCATTGCTGTCGATTCCGGTTCCTTCGGTCACCAGCTACACTAGGGGAGGGTGTTCATGAACAAGGCGGTCCCATCAGACAATAATGACTGGTTTGCTGAGGTCCCACGCGCGATCGGAAAACAGACCGTGGTTGGGCTCGTGCTGATCGCCGTCTGCTTTGGCGGTTTCGGCACCTGGGCAGCAACAGCTCCGCTTGCCGCCGCCGTCATAGCACAGGGAAGCTTCGTCGCGACGGGGCGCAACAAGATCATCCAACACCTGGAGGGCGGGGTCATCAGCGAGATCCTCGTCAAGGAAGGCGACCGGGTCGAGCAAGGTCAGGCACTGGTGCGCCTGGACGAGACCGCAGCAAAGGCAAAAAGCCGCGAATTGTTCTTACGGCAGATGCGGCTGGAAGCAATTGCCGCACGGCTGGCGGCGCAATCGCAGGAACTTGCTCGCTATGAAGCGCCGCCGATCTTCGCGCAGGAGCGCGACGATGCCGACATCCAATCAATCCTGTTGAGCCAGCAGCTCAACTTCAAGGCGCAGCAGATCAAGCTCTCCGGGGAGCTGTCTCTTCTGGGCCAGAACGTCGAAGCGCTCAACTTCCGGGCCAGGGGCTATGCGCGCCAGCGAGATGCCTATCAACAGCAGCTGGCCTTGCTGACGACGGAATACGAGAGCAAGGTACGCCTTCACAAGAAGGGTGTTATCCGCGCCAATGATCTGAAGGCTTTACAACGGGCAATGGCCGACGCCGAAGGACAGATTGGGCGTCTTGAGGCCGAGGTTGCGGAAACGCAGGCCCAGATCATCAAGGGCAGACAGGAGATCGAGCGTGCCCATCAGCTGTACCGCGAAGATGCGCTCGATCGTTTGCAGGAGATCCAGGGGGAGCGCGATCAGGTACGCCAACAGCTTCGCCAAGCACAAAATGTTCTTGAACGGGCAATCATCTATGCTCCTGTGGCTGGAGTGGTCGTGCGCACGCATTATCACACCACCGGTGGCGTGATCGAAAGCGGCAAAGGGATCCTCGAAATCCTTCCCTCCGGTGTGCCGTTGATCATTGAAGCTCAGATTCCGCGCACTGCCATTGATCGGGTAAAGGACGGGCAGGCTGCTACTGTGCGGCTGATCTCGCTCAACCAGCGCACGACACCGGTTCTCCGTGGCAACGTCATCTATGTTTCAGCGGATGCCCTGCAGGATACAGACAAGCAGTTGCGGCAGGACGTCTATGTGGCGCGCATCGACGTCACCTCTGACGAGCTGGCACGATTGAACGGGTTCAAGCCCACACCTGGAATGCCGGCAGAGGTCATGGTCCAAACGGATTCGCGGACCTTCCTGAGTTATCTCGCCAAGCCCATTACCGACAGCATGTCCCGCGCCTTCACGGAGCGGTGAGCGAGACCAAAACAAGCCGTAAGCCGACAAGCCATCAATGGACAGTTGGAGCAGACGCGTCCCATCGGCCTGCGTTTGCCGGACCGTTGTTCTTCAACCATTCAGCGATGATGTCCGCAGCCTCAAGGAGATAGATCTGGATCAGATCTCGCGGGAGTGACGCGACAGTCTTCGGCGAGGTCAGCAGCGTGATCAACTCGGCGCGGGTTGTATCGTCGGTCGAAGCGTCGAACGGATGGATATCTTGGATGAACCCGATGGCGCGCGTCAACAAAGCTGCCAGTTTTTTTTCCGAGACGCCGTCCAATGCCAAGGCAGTGCGCACCAGTTCCCAAATGAAATCGCTGGCGCCTGTCATCGCGATACCCCCTGTTTTGATGGGATAGGGGCAGTTCTGTGATAGGAAGTCAACAGAGGATCACGTTGCCCCGGGTAGCCAAATCCAGACAAAGGCTTCTGTGGTGTCCGCCTTAGAAGTCATCATCAACCCCCTTCACCGCATGGCGGACGCTTTTGGGCAGCAGGGTGAGTTTTTCATCTAGGCGAGATTTGGAATTTGTAGGGTTCGCTCGTCGTGGTCGAACAGACGCTGGCCAACGAGTGAGGTGACACCCAAGACGATGCCGATCTCGGAGGCTGGTGCGCCTTTTTCGATCCTGTATAAAGTCGTCCGGCTGATGCTGGCACGGTCAGCCAGTTCCTACGCCGTCGGGATGAACTTTCCGAGCATGGCGAGCGCCTGGCGCCTTTGTTCATTCAAGCGGACTTTCCTGTCCATTATTGTGAAGATTGTGTCACGGCTCAGAGACAGGAACGGAAGATGCATGTGGCGCTTAAAGTCGGTCACCAACGAGCTGTTGTATCCAGCTCCGCTGTCGGCGCAACCTGTGACAAGCGGAGATTTTCCGGCAGGGGCCGGAAGCGCTATACTGATGGAAGAGGAGACCGAAGATGCTTTTGCGCAAATTGCACGAGAACCAGGAGGCCCTAAAGCAGATCGGCCGAGAAGCTCTCGTCGATAGCCGCCGCCTGGGCCTGCCGATCTCAGCCATGGATCTCGAGAACGAGGCCAAGGCCAATACCATGGATCGGGCCGCACGCGAGAAGGAGGAGCGCGCTCCCGCTGCTTTGAGGCAGTAACGACTTCATGTCGGGTCCGTCTTGCGTGGTCCTCGCTAGGACAAATGGCTCCGGCAAATCTTCCTCGTATGCGAAGCTGAAGCTCGAAGGCGTCTGGATCAAAGCTGGCGAGATGGCAAAAGCGCTCGCCTTTGGCCGATCGGGCCTCAGCACGCTTTTGTAGGCGCCAACAAACAGCCGATGCGTCGGCGACCATTGCTGTCTTGGGAACGATCGCGGAAACGATGGACCTTGAACCCGGCGCTCCTCTGGCACGACCATCTACTGGGCAACGAAACTCCTCCCAGGGAGCCTGATCGAAGGCGGCACTCCTCCTCCCAACAGCTATTCGCGTACTTTACCAGGCTGCCGCACCTCCTCCCGCGGCAGGCTTATTTTCGTTGGCAGTGTGAGTCGTTAGATCTGAGAATGAGCGATCAATAGCTCACATCTCTTCAGGACCTGTGAAACATGGTTGCAACGATCCGGAGGCATTTCCGCATCGGGAGTGATAGTGACTGATGGGTTTTAGTCACGCACCCATTCGAACTCCAGCTCCTCGCGGAATGCGAAGCGTATGAGGTGACGCACCACGACCTCCTCGAGCTGCGCCAGTTGTTCCGCTTCCGGCGCCGCGACCGTAATCTGGAGCTGCGGACCGACAGCGCGAAGGTGGCAGTCGCCGGACATCAGGCTGATCGTTCCGACCTGTTCGTCGACGGTGACTGGGCGCTTGTGCGCGAAGTGCTTGCAGAGCTGCTGCAGGTATTTGCTGGCGTGTTCGGTCTGAATCTCGGCTGTGCTCTTGGCCAAAGCTTGCTCGCTCATGTTTTCCTCTTAGTTTCGGCCGCCGCAAATGCGGGAGCCTTTCACTCTCGTTGTTGCAGGTTTGTCTATTGCGTCGGTTACATTTCCTCTTCCTCAGAACATTATGCGTAGTACACAGCAATCCTATCCCCTCCGAGATCGTGGACCTCAAATGGGCAGCCGTAGGTCTGCTGGAGCGTGTCAGGACGGATGATCTCCGAAGGCGGCCCCTGCAAGAAAAGCTTGCCATCGCGCATGACGATGATCTGATCGGAGTAGCAGGAGGCGAAGTTCACGTCATGCAGCACCACGACGACGGTCTTGCCGAAGTCGCGGGCGGCATCGCGGAGAAGCTTCATCATGGCCACGGCATGGCGAATATCGAGATTGTTGAGTGGCTCATCGAACAGCATGTAATCGGTATCCTGGCACAGCACCATTGCTACGAAGGCTCGCTGCCGTTGACCGCCCGAGAGTTCATCCAGGAACCTGCCGCCGAGATCTTCCAGGCCCAGATAGGCCAAAGCCTTGTTAATATGCTCCTGGTCTTGCGCAGTCGGACGGCCCTTGTTGTATGGATAGCGACCGAATGCCACGAGGTCACGAACAGTGAGCCGTGTCGTCATGTGGTTGTCCTGACGCAGGATCGAAAGACGTCGGGCAAGGACTTCCCCCGCCGTTCTGGCGACGTCCAGTCCATCGACCATCACCGTGCCTTTATCCGTTGGGATCAGCCGCGCAATGATCGACAGCAAAGTCGACTTGCCGGCGCCATTCGGTCCAATGATGGATGTGATACCGCCCCGTCGCAGCGTCAAAGTCACTGCGTCGACCACGACTGTGCTGTCGTAGGATTTGGTAATGTTGCGGATTTCGATCATCGGGAGGCACCCTTCAGAAGATACAGAATGAAGAAGAGACCGCCGGCAAACTCGATGATGATGGATAGAGCCGTATCGAAACCGAAAAGTCGTTCCAACACCGTCTGACCGCCCACAAGGCAGATGATTGCCAGCAAGACGGCGGCAGGCAGCACGTAGCGGTGCTTTGCGGAAGGCATCAGGATGTAGGCGAGATTGGCAACAAGCAGCCCGAAGAAGGTCACCGGCCCGACAAGAGCGGCTGACACCGAAACGAGGACCGTGACCAGGATCAGGACAATCATCGTGATCCGGCGGTGATCGACACCAAGCGAGATGGCCGTCTCGCGGCCAAGGGCCATGACGTCAAGAGTGTGGAATATCTTTAGGGCACCGAGGCTAGCAAGTCCAACGAGGACCGCCGAGACCAACAGAAGGCTGGCATCAATCGTGTTGAAGCTTGCAAACAACCGGTCCTGAAGCACGACGAAGTCATTGGGGTCGATAAGTCTCTGCAAGAAGCCCGACAGGCTTCGAAAAAGCGTCCCGAAGACGACGCCTATCAGGATCAACAGATGGAGATCCCGGACACCACCTGAGAACAGAAATCGGTACAGGATCAGCGAAAATCCCGTCATGGTTCCGACCTCGATGAGGAACATCCATCGGGGATCGATGGCCGATGTCGTGGCAGCTCCCAGACCGAAGACTAGAAGCGTCTGCAGCAGCATATACAGCCAATCGAAGCCCATGATCGCGGGCGTCAGAATCCTGTTGTTGGTGATCGTTTGAAAAAGAACGGTGGAGACGGCGATCGCATAGGCAACCAGAACCAGTGCAAGAAGCTTCGTACCGCGAAACGGCAGGACGAAAGACCAGTTGCCACGGGAGCCCCACGTCATGAAGGCGACGACACAGACTACTGCGGCCAAAGCCATCAGAGACAGAACCATGCCGGATGGACGGGTTTCAGGCGGCACGCAGGCGTCTCCGCAACAGCATGTTGAGAAAGAAGAGACTGCCGATGACGCCAAGGACGGAGCCCGCCGGAACCTCAAAAGGCGCGTTGACCGTCCGGCCGACGATATCGCAGACCAGAACGAGAGCCGCACCGCTGAGAGCAATCCAGGGCAGAGTGTGGCGAAGCTTGTCTCCCATTACTATGCTGACGAGATTGGGAACGATCAGACCGATGAACGGCAGAATACCGGCTGTCACCACGACAGAGGCAGTGACCATCGAAACCACCACCAGACCAAAGGCCAGCACCCGGCCGTAATGAAGACCCAGATTGGTGGCGAAATCTTGCCCCATTCCGGCAACCGTGAACCGGTCCGCTGCGACATAGGAAGCGACCGTGAGCACGAAGGCGATCCAGAGGACCTCGTAGCGACCCTGAAGCACCGTGGAGAAATCGCCGCTCGTCCAGGCTCCCATTGCCTGCATTAGGTCGAAGCGATAGGCGAAGAAGGTCGTACAGGCGCTTATGACGCCCCCAAGCATGAGGCCGATCAGCGGCACAAGAATGGGCGACCGCAATGGAACCCGCTGCAGAATAAGCAAGAACAGCGAGGTCCCGGCCAAGGCAAAGGTGGACGCAACCAACATCTTCATCATCACGGGAAGATCCGGCGCAAGCAGCAGCACGACCAGCATGCCCAGGCTTGCTGACTCCACGGTGCCAGCGGTCGAGGGTTCCGCGAAACGGTTTCTTGCCAGCATCTGCATGATGGTTCCTGCAACCGCCATGCCGGCGCCCGCGAGGACAAGAGCTATGGTGCGCGGAAGGCGACTGACGGCGAAGACCATCAGCATCTTCTCGTCGGCCTCTCCGGAGAACAGCGCGCTGAGGGACACATCGCTGACGCCCACGAAGAGACTGACGATGGCGGCAGCAAGAGTCACCATCAGGGCAAGAATGAAGAGCTTCACGTGAGTTACCGCTGTTGCGAACGGCAGTCGTCCAATATCTGCTGCTGCCGCTCAAGGCTCCGTCGACCGCTACTGCGCGTCGAAGGCTTCTGTCAGCTGGTCGACCGTATTTTGCAATGCGGTTAGGCCGCCTCCCACCAGGTACCAGCCAGCCGAGTCAAGATAAACGACCTGCCCCTTTTTCCAAGCCGTGGTCTGGCCCACAACATCGTTGTCGAGCAAAGCCTGCGCCGCCTGGCCTTCGCGACCGATGGCAGCATCTCGATCTATCACGAACAGCCAGTCAGGGTTCTTCTCGAGAATGTACTCAAAAGAAATCGGCTGACCATGAAGTCCGACTTTGATGCTCTCGTCCGCCTGCTGGACCCCGTAATCGGAAAACAGCACGCCAAACCGCGATCCAGCGCCATAGGTGCTCATCTTACCACCCGTGGTGAGCATCAAAAGCCCCTTGCCAGCACTCGCGGCCTTGTCATTGAGTCTCTGGATGGAGGTATCCAGCTCCTGAAGTGCCACTTCCGCTTCGTCGGTCTTCCCGAAGATCTCGGCAAGAGTCCGGACGTTTTTCTTGGCACTTTCGATGTAATGCTCCGAGCTGACGGTCAGATCGATGGTCGGTGCAATTTTGGAAAGATCGGCAAATTTGGCCGATGACCGCCCCCCCACAATAATCAGGTCAGGCTGTGCCGCGTTCACGGTCTCGAAGTCCGGCTCAAACAGGGAGCCGATCTTCAAGACATCGTCCCTCTCATACCGCGACAGATAATCCGGCTTGGCGCCTGACGGAACGCCGTCCACTTCGACGCCAAGAGCGGTCAAAGTATCAAGGCTGGCCATGTCGAAGACGAGGACCTTCTGGGGCGTTGTCGGAAGACTGGTTTCGCCCTTGCTGTGCTTCACGATGACGTCAGCCATGGCGGTGAACGGTGTTGCCTGCGAAGCAATGATTGCACCCGCGAGGACTGCAAGTTGAAGGGGGCGATACGTGCCAAACATGAGAATCTCCGAGATCGGCCGACGCTAGCATCGGCCATAAGTTGAGTTCGCTGGTTCAGTTATGTTCGACGACGTCCGCCGGTCAACCTGCAATAATTCGAACGCCTCCAATTTGCGTAATTCGCAAACTGGTTCGCCGCACCTTGCGAACTAAAACATGAGAACTTAGAGAAGGTTTTGAACGGCGGCGACAACCCGGCAGAGAACATGGAACACACGAAGGCAGCGACAGGCGGCCAGATAGGGATCAACAGTCTCAAATTGCTCCTCGCCCTCGACGCTTTGCTGCGGGAGGGTAGTGTGACTGGCGCCGCTGCCAGCCTCGGTATGCAGATTTCCTCCGTCAGCCGGATGCTGGGCGAGTTACGCAGACTCTATGGCGATCCGATCTTCATCCGCACGGGGCGCGGACTGAAGGCGACACCATTTGCGGAATCCCTGAGATTGCGGGTGCGATCGCTGGCCGAAGAGACAGATGCCCTCCTCAAGGGGGAGGCTTGGCATCCCAACGTGTTCGATCCTGCGCCCGTTCTGATACGTCCGGCAGCTCCAGGACAATGGCAGCAGCGATCACGAGTCTCACCACCGCCGTTGGCGGTGACAAGGGGGGACAGCCTAGAGGCTGAACCGACCGCTGCAGGCATTGCTCGCCGGATGGCCAGGATCGGCAGCAACTCCGATCCTCACCGTCGACTCGCAAAATACATCGCCCTCACCTCTTCGGGGCCGGGAAGAAGCCGGCCGCTTGAGACTGAAGAGGCGCAGGACGCGATGGCTATCATCCTTCGGGGAGAAGCAGACCCGGTTCAGGTGGGGGGTCTGCTGATGACCCTCCATTATCGCGGAACAACGGCACTCGAGCTCGCCGGCTTCGCCTGCGCCATTCGCAATGCGGCCACGATCCATCTCAAGTCGGAGGACCGCCCGGGTTTGGACTGGCCTGTGTATGTGTCGCCGAGATGGCGCAGTCCCCCCTGGTTCATCCATGCCGCCAGACTTGTCGCTGCGGCTGGTCATCGCGTCATCATGCACGGGCACTTTGGTAACGGATCTGATAGCGGTAAACTGGAAACAGCGGCGGGGCAGGCGGGCATCTTGGTATGCACGAATTCCACCGAGATAACTGCTGCGCTTCGGGGGAGAAACATCGCCTTTGTGCCGCTTGGCGCCTTTGCGCCGCAGGTACATGCGATGCTGAACCTCTACCCGCTTCTAGAAACCCGTACACCGATCAATCAGGTCGTGCCGCTGATCAATCCTTTCACCGCCAGGGCAAGCCTGCTGGGGGCTGCAGGCGGATATTCTAAGGACCTCTACCGGCAGGTCATCGAGGCTCTGCAGATGGATCGCGTCACGTTGGTAAGCTCAACCCGCAGCTTTGCGCAGGTGGTCCCAACGCGGGCAACAACGATCCTACGTATCCTCAGGGGATGCGAGGACAAGATAACCGTACCTGCCCAACCCAAATTGAGCGGCGGTGGCGGTCTCAGTGGCTTTACGCAACAAGAGTATTGGCAGGCGGTCTGGTCCGGGGCCGCACGCGACAAAGAGGCGGAAGCGACAGTCATACTTACGGCGGCAGCCGCGTTGCTGAGCGTCTCGACGGACCCGTCCCCGGGATTCGCCCAAGCCCTACAGCAGGCGGTCGATCTCTGGGCGGAGCGACGCCGCTAGCACCACCATGAAAAGGCACACACCAATGCTTCTACGACGTAGCTTCCTCGCAGCCTTGCCGTGTGTTGCAGTGTCCCTTACCGCACGCGCACAAGGCGAGATACCTGCGGTGAGATTGGATATTTTCAAAAAGAGACTGACGACACATACCCTCGACGTTATTGACCTGAAGCTGTCCAATGGACGGGCGTTTCGGATATTTCGTGCTGTTCCAAAGGGTGATGCACCGACGGGCGGCTTTCCCGCGCTCTACATGCTGGATGGCAACGCCGCGTTCGACGCGCTGACAGAGGAGCTTCTGGCGCAGGTACCCTCGATCGCCATTTTTGCCGTAGGCTATCCAACGCGGTTACGGTTTGACGTCAACCATAGATCGCTCGACTATACACCGTCCCCAGATGGCAAAGGCCCAACGCAGGACCCCCAGAGACCGGGCAGGCAAATAGGTGGTGCAGAGACCTTCCTGGCCTTGCTCGAAGGGGAGATCCGGCGTGTGGCCGAGACCGACCTTCATATTGACGAGAGGCGACGGTTTCTGTGGGGACATTCCTACGGCGGGCTGTTTGCTCTCTATACTCTCCTGCACCGGCCCTCTGTTTTCGCAGGCTATGCGGCAATCAGCCCCTCCGTATGGTGGGCGAGATCATACCTCGAACTGATGGAAGAGCGTGCTCACTTTGCGGGGCCCCGGTCGGTTCGCCTGCTCGTGGCGCTTGGCGATCACGAGCAGCGGTCCAATGAAACGCGCCCTTTGGTGATCGAACCCGCACCAGCCACAATGGGACTGATTGAACGGCTCCGTCGCCACGACCATCTCTTGGTGACCTCCGAAGTTCTGGAAGGCCATCGACATGGCGAAACACTTGCCGCGTCGCTTCCACTGGTCTTCGAATGGATCGCGAAAATGAAATGAGCATCACAAGGCATTCTTGAATCGATACCGACCGCATGGTGCGCCCGGTATCGATGACTGCAGCGCGTTCAGAAGCTCGCGCTCAGGGCTACGTAGAAGGAGCGACCGGGCTCATTGAACGTATTTGCGCCCGCGGCATTGCCGCTACCTTCACGCAGCACGCGCTTGTCGAAAACATTGTTGACACCCCCTGACAGTCGGTAGGTCTCGTTGACGTCGTATTTGAAACCAAGGTTGACGAGCGTGTAGGGATCCCGTGGCTCCGGATTGTCTACCGCTCCACCGGTGGTGGCCGTGACGGTGGGTGATGCGATTTCGCCGTAATGCGTTGCCGAGAGCGTTAGCAGCAAGTTGTCACGCACCTGCCAATCCAGTCCGGTGTTGAGCGTATATTCCGGTACCAGAGAAAGCGGCTGGCCATTTCGCTTGTCTTCTGATTCGATCATGTAGGTGAAGTTCGAATTCCACATCAGGGCATCGTTCAGAGGGATGTTGAGGTTCCCCTCCAGGCCAGAGACGACAGCCTCTGGTACGTTGTACCACTGGAAGTATCGGGCCGTGCCAGCCAATCCCTCCGGAACCAATCCGGACGAGATGCGGTTCTTGTAGTCGTTGTGAAAATAGGTGATCCCGGCATTCCAGCCTGCGTCATTGTTGTAGTTGACGCCGATTTCCTTGTTGATGCTGGTTTCTGCATCCAGATCCGGGTTGCCGACCACGTAGCAGCCACCGCCGACGCTAGGATAATCGACCGGGCAGCCGTTGCCGCGGGTGTAGTAAACGTAGTCCGGGTTGAGCTGGTAGAGGTTGGGAGCCTTGAAAGCTCGCGCGATGCCGGCCTTCAGAGAGATCTCTTCGGTAATTTCGAAGGAGGCGTTCAGGCTTGGGCTCCAGTTGGAGCCGAAAGCATCATGGTAGTCATAGCGAAGGCCCGGCGTCAGCGTCAGCCTGTCGGTCACGTCAATGTTGTCTTCCAGAAACACGCCCCACATCAGGCTGCTGCTGTTCGGATCGCGATCGTTCGGGTTCGGTGAAGTTCCCGGGATGCTGATTCCGCCGTTGACGGCCTGCTGATTGGAAACATTGTCCTCCAGCCATTCACCTCGAAATTCGGTGCCGAGCGTCAAGGTCTGGTCGAGGCCGCCCAGCTCCATCGGCAAGTTCCACTCTGATTTCGCGGTCAGATTGTCCAGACGGATCCGACCCCATTCGGTAGACGTGATCGAGCCTTCTGGACCGCCGGCAAGGCCCTCAAGCAGACGTTCGTTAATGGACCGCTCCCACTGGATGTAGCTTAGCGAATCCCCGAAATCATAGGTGCCGCGATGCGTCAGCGATAACGTGCCGCGGCGCAACACGTTTGTTTCGTCTCCAATGACGGACTCCAGCGTGGGATTAATGGCTGTTAGTTGGCGGTCGCCGGCAAAGATATTGCCTTGTCGACTCAAGGCGCCTTCGATGTCGAAGACATGGTCCGCCGTTGGCTCGATGGAGATAAGTGCTCGCACGTCCTTATTCACCACACCCTCACGCCCGGCCGGCGGTGCAACGCTCGGATCGACATTCGCATCCGCGTTGATATTGGCGTCGTCGGCGTCCGTCTTGCTGTAGCTCCCAAGCAGCCTGAAGGACATGATGTCGCTGATTGGTCCACCCAACAGAATGTTTCCCCGCGCGCTGTAACCTTCTTCGGAGTTTTGCGGAACGTTGAGATATGTGGAAACCGTGCCGCCAAGCTTGTCCGGTCGCTTAGTGATGATGTTCACGACGCCGCCTGCGGCACCGGACCCATAACGAGCTGCTGCGGGACCGCGAATTACTTCGATTCGATCCACAGCTTCAGCTGGCACCCAATTGGTATCGCCCCGCGAATCCCTCTCACCCGCACGGCCCATCCGCACGGAATTCCGTGACAGAACCGGCTTGCCGTCGATGAGGATCAGTGTGTTCTCCGGGCCCATTCCACGCAGATCGATCTGTCGTTGGTTGCCCCGCTGTCCACTGGCGGTCGTCCCCGTCAGGTTGACACCCGGCATCTTGCGGATGAGTTCCGCAAGATCATTGGTAGGCGGGATTTTCTGGATGTCTTCTGCAGTGATGGTCGAAACGCCGGGCGCCTGCTTAAGCTGTTGCTCGGCTGAAATGACGATCGTTTCGAGCACCGTATCATCTGTAGCGACCTGGTCCTGGGCTACCGCAGACCCGGCCTCGATTGCCAGCAGAGTGCCCATTGCTGTGGCTAGAAGAAACTGCGAATGCCGCGATCCCACGCGATCAGATGTCCCGGACTTGATAGTCATGCATAATCCCCATTAACCTGACAAGATAACTCATCTTCTGGAGAGCCAACTCCGACGGGTCAATGGTGGTGTTTTCGAACGAGTCTAAATATTGGAATAAGCAAAATGCGGTCGGGTGAGGATTGCAGTGTTTGCACCCAGCGACAAGATGTATGAGAGTGAATGAATGAGAGGGGCGTGCCGAGGTCGCACGAGTTCCCGGTCTCTTCTTTGGCCAATCTACCTCATTGGCGCGGTGGCAATACGTGAGCCGAAGGAAGCGGGCAGCGCCGCAGATCTGGCGGCGGCGTGTCTATCTCGCACGAGTTCATATCATCGGAGTATTGGGGCTCAAACCGGCTCAACTCAAAGCCATTCCCAAGCGGCAACGATGCCGCTGGTCACTCTACCATGTGCAACGCCAAGAGCATGGACTTTGAGAGAGCAGGTCGGCGATCGACGACAGCGTGATCGACTTGCGGCGATCCATCTTCGTACCTTCGTCGTGTCACTAATGCCGCTGTCCGCAGCGGACCTTGGAGTGTACCCCCAAGGCTTGCTGATGCTTCTCAGGGTGCCGGAGCGGGAAAGACGCGCCCCTCGAACAGCTTGCGGGCGGTCCGCAGGGTGCCGATGCCTGCGATCTCGCCCTTCGCATYGCGATGCACAAGGACCKCGGCAGCGCCTGTCGGATGCTCGACRAGAAAACGYCCGTCCTCCGGCAGYTGCGCMAGSTCGGCCGCGATGGAATTCGGRATGGTGCAGGCCGTGGCGACGCTGACGGCCGCAAAGACGCCGATGGAGGCATGGCAGCGGTGCGGGATGAAACTGCGSGTGCTGATCGTKCCGCCGTGCTGYGGCGGSGAAACGAGSGTCATCTTCGGGACCGACTTYTCGCTCACGTCCCCAAGGTTCATCAACGGCCCGACGGCGAGGCGGATCGTTTCCAGGCGGGCCTTRAGSTCGYYGTTGGYGTCGAGWTCTTCCCGGCTTTCGSTGCCGCTSAGGCCGAARTCCGATGCGCGCAGGATGACGATYGGCATGCCGTTGTCGATCAGCGTGCAGTCGATRCCRTCGACCACGTCGCGGGCGTTGCCGGAGGGCAGRAGGGCGCCGCACATSGAGCCYTCGGTGTTCTGGAACAGGAGAGGGAYRGCAGCATGATGCCCSGGAACGCCGTCKATGCGCGCMTCGCCGCGGTAACTGACCTTGCCGCCGGGGGTCGCGATCTGGGCGACTGATACCTCGCCGGTGTTGACCATGTGGATGCGGACCGGYGTCACSCCGTCYTSRGCYGSTACCAGYCCCCGTTCGAYYGCSGCCGGACCRACRGTSGCCAGGATGTTGCCGCAGCCYTGCGCRTCGGTCACCACCGGCTGGTCGACGAAGACCTGCAGGAAGAGGTAGTCGACATCGGCGTCCGSSCGSGTSGAGGGWGACAGGATYGCYACCTTCGAGGTSAGCGGGTCKGCGCCGCCGATGCCGTCGATCTGGCGGCTGTCGGGGGAGCCCATGRYSSCGAGCAGCAGCGCRTCGCGKTCCTTCGGRTCKGCCGGRAGGTCGGAGGCSAGGAASACGGCKGCCTTSGAGGTGCCGCCGCGCATCCACAGGCAGGGAATGCCRTYSGCATAGGGATCAGACATAYTTCARYCCCTTCTCGGCCAGYCTTTCGCGCATGGAATAGATGTCGAGGCCSAGTTCTCCTGCGGCCAGACGCTTGCGCYKRGCSTCYTCCGMSGCYACCCGCGCCTCKGCGGCGGCSGCCACCGYCTCTGCYTCKRYRCGCTTGACGACGACGACACCGTCATCATCGGCGACGATCACGTCTCCCGCCTCGATGGCCGCCCCGGCGCAGACGATCGGRATRTTRACCGACCCCGGCGTCTCCTTGACGGTGCCCTGGGCGGAAATCGCCTTCGACCAGACCGGAAACCCCATGGCCGTCAGATCCCGGATGTCGCGAACGCCTGCCTCAATGATCAGCCCGCGGCAGCCGCGGGCCCGGGCGGAGGTGGCGAGCAGATCGCCGAAATAGCCGTTGTCGCAGGGCGAGGTCGGGGCRAGYACCAGGAYGTCTCCTTCGCGGAGCTGYTCGATCGCCACATGKATCATCCAGTTGTCGCCGGGCGGTGCCGAGATGGTCACKGCRGARCCGGCGAYCTGGGCGCCCGAGTAGATGGGCCGCATGTAGGAGGCCAGGCACCCGMGRCGGCCCTGTGCCTCATGGACGGTCGCAACGCCGGCTGCCGCGAGGCGATCGATGACCYGSSKATCGGCCCGSTCGATGTTCTGTACCACGACAGYCATSTCAGTGCTCCCTGTTCACGGGCGGCGTYCCGTGGGTRTGRAAGGTTTCGATGGTCTTSAGGCCCCAGGCCTGGCCYTTCTTRCGGTCGGYCTCCGTCCAGACGATCGGCTGCCAGTCGGGYGCMAGGATGAGGCGGGCGCCGGCGTTGGCGAGCTCGATGCGRTTGCCCGCCGGCTCCCARACATAGAGGAAGAAGGTGCCCTGGATGGCGTGCTTGTGCGGTCCCGTCTCGATGTGGACGCCGTTCTGCAGGAAGATGTCGGCGGCCCGCAGGATGTCCTCGCGCTGRTCGGTGGCATAGGTGACGTGRTGRAGRCGCCCTTCGCCGCCRCCATGCTCTTCGGTGCAGGCAAGATCATAGGTCTTGTTGTTGACGGTGAACCAGCAGCCGCCGATGCGGCCGTTGTCGAGCTGGATCATCTCCGTGACGCGGGACCCGAGGCAGGTCTCCATGAAGCGGCGAAACKCGGTGACGTCGCTCGACAGGAGGTTCAGRTGGTCGAGSCGGCGCGGGGCGGCGCCGGTGAAGGCGGAGGCGGTGTTCTTCARYRCGGCACGATCRGATTCCACCTGAGGCCTRTACCAGTTCGTCTCCCAGTAGATCTCGAACAGATGGCCGAACGGRTCCTCGAAGCGGAAGGCGCGGCCATGGCCGAGATCGCCKTCGCTCCAGCCGTGGASCKTGTAGCCGGAMGCTTCGATYGCCKYKACGCGSCGCTCCAGCGCTTCCGGCGAAGCGACACGRTAGCCRATGTGGCCAAGGCCCGTCTGGTGATGGCGCGTCAGCTTGAGCGAATGGAACTCGTAATCRTCCCAGGCCCGCAGGTAGGCGGAGKTYTCATCCTCGGCCGTRAGCTTCAGGCCATAGACGCGGGTGAAGAAGTCGAGGCTGTCGTCATAGCGGTCCGTGTASATTTCCACGTGACCGAGATGGGCGATGTCGTGACASTGTTCCAYCGGRTGCTCCCTCACARYTCGTCGACGGTRCGCGGGAARATCGACTGGAAGCCTTCGGCATATTTRCAGTCGCGGCCGCCCGACTGWCCACCCGAGTTGCGCTTGAAGTGGTTGGCGCGGTTGATGGCGACGCGGGTGTAATACTCCCAGAGATGCTCCTGGCCCTCCATGCACTCGATGGCGGCGCGCTTCTTCTCCCAGACCGGGGTGATGTCGAGAAAGGYRTCCGGCTTCCAGCCCATCTGTTCCGTCTGRTGCGGTTCGAAGAGATAGAGCTGGGGCGCMCCCAGAACCTTCTCGCCSGGATTRTGGCCCCAGGCCTGGGCGATCATSCGGCACTCGAGGGTSACCTGCGTCGCGTACATRTGGTCGGTGTTGTAGGGATCRTACTGCGAATGGCTCAGCATGAAGCGYGGCTGCACCTTGCGGATGACGTCGACGAGCTGGTTCTTGTTCTCGCGGGTGAGCTCCAGCGGRTAGTCGCCGAGRTCCATGCTGACGAGGTCGTGGACGCCGAGCGCTTCCGCCGCRCGYTCGGCCTCSGCCCGSCGSGCATCCTTGACCCGCTCCAGCGTCATGCCCTCMTSCTTCCAGAGCTTGGCGCTYTCGCCGCGCTCGCCRAASGAGAGGCAGACGACGGTGACGTTRTAGCCCARCTGSGCRTGGAGCGCGATCGCGCCGCCGCAGCGCCAGACGAAATCGGCCGCATGCGCGCTGATGATGAGAGCGGTTTTGGGCGCGGTGGTACTATTCGAGGACATATGCTTCTCCTGTGCTTGCAGCAGAATTGCTTCTAGCGGCCAGTGCGGCAAATGAAAAATACGGCCGCGTCGATAAGCTGAAGCTATAGGAGGTGGCGCAACTGGCCCTCTTCTGAAAAGCTCATCTCCCTAAGATGAGGCCGGGGAAGGGTGAGTTCATGCACATCGACGAGAATCTGGATGGTATCGCGTTTATTGGATTTGGCGAGGCGGCGCATGCTTTCTCCTCTGGTTGGGAACATCGGCCAAACGTGCGGGCCTATGACATCAAGCTCACGGACGAGACATCGCGTCAGGCGATTCTCGATCGCTGCAAAGATGCTCAGGTGACGCCCGTGAAGAGGCTCGCTGAGGCGGTGGATGGTGCCAAGTTGATCTTCAGTCTTGTAACGGCAGATCAGGCCTTGGCCGCATCTGAAGCGGCGGCACCTTATCTTTCTAGAGGCGCGCTCTGGCTCGACTGCAATTCCTGCGCGCCGCAGACGAAGGAGCGGGCGGCAAACGTCATCGAAGCTGCAGGGGGCAAATACGTGGATGTGGCGGTCATGGCGCCCGTACATCCGAAGCGTCACCAGGTGCCACTGCTGCTCTCCGGTCCCCATGCTTCAGAGGCTGCCTGGCGAACAGAGCAATTAGGAATGCGGCCACAGCTGACCGGTAAGAAGGTGGGTGACGCATCGAGCGTCAAGATGCTGCGCTCCGTCATCATCAAAGGTCTTGAGGCCTTAACGGCAGAATGTCTCTTGGCTGCGCGGCGGGCGGGCGTCGAGGAGGCCGTGTTGGGCTCGCTCCAGGCATCCGACCCCGGTATCGATTGGCGCGCGCGCGGCGCCTACAACCTGGAGCGCATGATTGTGCACGGTGCGCGGCGGGCGGCTGAGGTCGAAGAGGTTTGCGTCACCTTGCGTGAATTCGGGCTGCCGGACTGGATGAGTTCCGGGACAGTTCAATGGCAAAGATGGGTTGCTTCGCTTGGTCTGGATCCCGGGCAGGATGATCTGGCAGTACGATGTGATCGGGTGCTTAAGACGCTATGACGGCCCGAAACCTGCGGCATCTCAGGCTGTTTTGTGCCGTCGCTGAACTGAGATCCTTGACGCTCACTGCGGAAACCTGGAACCTTTCGCAACCGGCGGTGACCCAGGCGATCAGTAAACTTGAGCGTGAGACGGGTGGCCTCCTATTTGAGCGCAGCCGAAACGGTTTTGCCGCAACAGCACGTGGTGACGTCCTGTTGCGGCGCGTGTACAGGGCGTTTGCTCTGCTTGATCCAGTCCTGGATGCGATCTCGCCTCGGCTGCGCGTTTCCTTGACCTACGCGCAACTGCAGGCGTTGGTGGCCGTTAGCGAAAGCGAAAACTTCACGCTTGCTGCGCGTCAGCTCGGCCTGGCGCAGCCGACGGTGCATCGGGCAGTGACGCAGATAGAACAGGAAGCCGCGCGCAGCCTGTTTGAGCGAACTGCCTTCGGCATCATCCCAACCCGCTTATGTCAGTCACTCACCCAGGCAGCGCGGCTGGCGGTCTACGAGCTTGACCAGGCCGATGCAGAACTTGCCGATCTCGACGGCGGCGAGTCAGGGTCTATGGTCATCGGGGCTATGCCGCTTGCCCGCTCGGTTCTTCTCCCGACGGCGCTCACGAAATTTCGGGAAACTTACAAACAGATGGCAGTGCGTGTGGTGGATGGCCCTTATCCCACGCTGTTACATGAACTGCGCCGGGGCAACCTGGATCTGCTTGTGGGTGCGTTGCGAGAGCCTGCCCCCATTGGAGACGTCCGGCAAGACGCCCTGTTTGATGATTGGCTCGCGCTCCTGTGCCGGCCCGATCATCCTTTGGCAACGCATGCTGCTATCGGGGTAGATGATCTTCTGTCTTACCCATGGGTCGTTCCGCAGGCCGGCACACCCACCCGGGTGCAGTTTGAAAGCATATTTGCAGCAGCCGGCAGAGCACCGCCCCGTAGGCTGATCGAGTCGGGATCGCTGCTGTTGATGCGAGGTCTGCTCCTGGAGAGCGATCACCTCTGTTGCATCTCACGCATCCAAGCGAAAATGGAATGTGAAAAAGGGCTCCTTTGCCAACTGCCGTTCGCAACAAATGAGCTGGCGCGGCCAATCGGGCTCACGAGTCGGGCGGGGTGGCGTCCAACCCCTCCGCAACGCAGGTTGCTTGAGATCCTTCGCGAGGTGGGGTCCCATCTGGCTCCTCGCTATAGCGTTACCTTATAGAACTGAGCTCTCTTCTAATTGGCGTTTTGCTGACTTGTGATTGAATGTCCTTCCCATTGGCAATCCCGAGGGAGGATTCTATGAAGATCATGAAGATTTTTGCCGCTGCAGTTTTGACAGCTGGCGCGTTCGTTTCCGCAGCACAGGCGGAGACCTTTAAATTTGCGAACTACATGGCGCCCACGCACCCCTATGTCGCCAGTACTTTCGATCCCTTCGCAAAGGCAGTCGAAGAGGGTACTAAAGGCGAGGTGAAGGTCACCGTCTACAATGGCGGCGAGATGGGGGCAGGCCCCGCTGAACAATATGCGCGTGCCGTTGACGGCGTCGCCGAGTTTTCCATCAGCCTCCCAGGCTACACAGCCTCCACCTTTCCCTTGACATTGGCGGCGGAACTGCCGGGCGTCTTGGATGAAAAGACAGGGACGGAAACGATCTGGAAGAACATCGAGCTTTTCCAGCCGGAATATAGGCGCGTCAAGCTGGTGGCGCTCTGGTCGTCGGCAGAGAATATCATCTATAGCGCAACAAAACCGATCCGGTCCATCGACGACGTCAAAGGAATGAAGATCAGAGTTCCGTCACGCAACAGCGGCGAACTTGTGTCAGCTTGGGGCGGCACACCCGTCTCCATGCCCGTCAGCGACGTTTATAACGCGCTCCAGACGGGTGTTATAGACGCTGCAATGATTGACGGAACAGCGACGAAGGCGTTTCGTCTTGGCGAGGTGGCGAAGTTTGTGACGCTCGGTATGGAGACGACAAACTCACCCTTCTTCATCGTCATGAACCGAGATGCGTGGGACAGCCTCAACGACGAGCAGAAGGCGGTTGTTGAGGAGGCCGGCAAGCAGGCGTCGATGAATGGCCAGGCCTCGCAGCTTCGCGTTGCCGCAGACGGCATAGAGACGTTTGCACAGATGGAGGGCCGCGAAGTCATTCGTCTGACGCCGGAGGAAGCTGCACCCTTCAATCAGGCAGCCGAAGAGGTGACGGCTCGAATTGTTGACGAAATCGGCGGCGACGCTGAAGCCATCGTCGAAGCACTGAAGGCAAATTGAACGGCCGATGCTTGAAATCACGCGCTCCGGACCGGCGCGGTCCATTGACCGCGCCGCCAAGGTCCTCTCTACCCTAGCCGGGATCAGTCTTCTTTTCCTGATGGCGGTCATTACCATAAGCGTGCTCGCTCGGTACCTCTTCAACAGTCCCGTCACAGGTGTTGATGAGATCATTCAGCTGACGGCCGTATCCGTTGTGATGCTGGCATTGCCGCACGCCACGCTATCGGGTGCCCATGTGCGGGTGGACATCTTCGACCAGTTGCTTGGGCGATGGGGACGCTTGGCCGGCGATGTACTTGCCCGATGCCTCTCCGGCTTTGTGCTCGCCATCTTGGCCAGCCGAGCTTGGGGCAAGATGCTGGACGCTTACGAATACGAGGACACTACAAACATGCTTGGCTTGCCCATCTGGCCTTTCTACGGGATCCTGGCGGCCGGCATCGGCTTATGTCTTGTTGTCTACTCGGTGGAGCTCTTTTCGATCCTTTCTCGTGGAGAGAGGGAATGACATCAGTGGCGGTCGGGCTGGCTGGAATTGCCAGCCTCTTCATTCTCATGCTGCTGCGCACGCCTGTTGCATTCGCGATGATGATCGTCGGGTTTTTCGGCATGTGGGTTCTGGAGGGGCTCCGCTCTGCCGGCGGTGTGATGGTTACCGAGAGCTACTCGGCGGTTTCCTCTTACTCACTGATTGTCGCACCGATGTTCGTGCTGCTCGGCAATGTGTCCTCCGCTGCCGGCTTTAGCTCCGGGCTCTACGATGCTGCCTATGCCTGGGTCGGTCGCTTGCGCGGTGGGCTGGCTTCAGCATCCGTTTTGGCCTGTGCCGCATTTGCGGCAGTCTGCGGCTCTTCGGTCGCAACCGCTGTGACGCTCGGCAAGGTGGCTCTGCCGGAGATGAAGCGGCTTGGCTACGCGCCTGGCCTTTCAACCGGAGCGATCGCCGCTGGCGGTACACTTGGGTTCTTGATTCCTCCGTCGACGGGATTTGTTCTCTACGCAATTTTGACAGAGCAGTCGATCGGACGACTTTTCATGGCTGGGGTTGTCCCGGGTCTGTTGCTGACGGCGCTGTTCATGGGTGTCGTCTGGATCGTCTGCAAGATAACGCCAGAGGCGGGTCCCCGCGGGCGTGTCATGAGCCTGAAGGAAAAGCTCTCAACCGTGGGCCGCTCGGCTCCTCTTCTGGGAGTCATGTTCCTTTCGATTGGCGGTATCTATGCTGGTGCCTTCACGCCAGTTGAGGCTTCGGGTATCGGTGCAGCCCTGGTCATCATCCTGGCTTTCGCGACCCGATCTATAACCTTCGGCGCGTTCTGGGGCGCAATACAGGACACGTTGAAGACGTCGGCTATGCTCTATGCCATCGTCATCGGCGCCAACGTACTAAACCCGTTTTTGGCGGTAACCCGGATACCGGACTTCCTTGGAACTGCGTTGCAGGACCTGGGCTTCGGCGCCTATGGCTCTTTGGCAGTAATCATCCTTGCCTACATCGTGCTCGGCATGTTCATGGACGGGCTGGCAATGCTCGTCGTCACTGTGCCGATCGTCTACCCAATGATCGTACAGTTCGGCTTTGATCCGATCTGGTTCGGAGTCATTGCTGTTATCGTTATCGAGATGGGAATGATCACACCGCCCGTGGGGATGAACGTCTTTGTTGTCCGCGGCGTCGCCGGTGACGTCCCGCTCACAACAATCTTCAGAGGGGTTTTTCCCTTCCTTCTGGCCATGATCGCAGCGTTGCTCTTGATCATCGCCTTTCCTCAAATTGCGCTCTTCCTGCCGAACAGCATGTTTGGTTGAGGTCGCTAGTCGGCGAGCATATGCAATCACAGGTGCGCGCCAGAAGCGCAAAATGTTGACAACCAGTTCCGGAAGCTGGCGCCCCAGCTTCCGGAACAATATCTAAGCAGCTGGCCAGTAGAGTCGGGTCGGATTGTCAACGAGAAGCGCCTGAAGGCGTTGAGGCTCGGGGGCGATGATCTGAAGCAAGTCTACCAAGGCCCCATCGTCCGGCATGTTCTGGTAAATATTCGGATGCGGCCAGTCGGTTCCCCATAGAACGCGATCAGGGAACCGCTCGACCAGCAGCCGCCCATACTGTGCGGCATCTTCGAATGGAGGGCCGGTGCGAGAGAGCCGTTCAGAGCCGCTGACCTTGACCCAGAACCGATCATCCTCAAGCAGTTCCTGCAAAAGCCGAAAGGCGGGTTGGTCAGGACCGGCGCCGGCATCGACACGTCCCATATGGTCTATCACAAGCATCAGGTTCAGCTCACGCAGGAAGGGCGCCAGTTCTTCGAGCCGAAAGGCGTCGAAGTGGACGACGGCATGCCAGCCGAGAGGTCTGATTTTCTCTACGATCTCGCGAATGGCGTCATAGTCTGCCGGCGCGCCCAGATGGGTGACAAAATTGAACCGTACGCCACGCACGCCTGCATCATGCAGCCTTTGCAGTTCAGCCTCACTCACCTCGCGCTCCACCATGGCGATGCCGCGATAGCGGGAGCCGCCGGCAATGAGAGCGTCCACCATCGCGCTGTTGTCGGTGCCGTGGCAGCTCGCTTGAACAATAACCGACCGGTCGAACCCGAGGTGGTTATGGAGCTCGAACAGCTTCTCCTTTGGTGCGTCGACCGGTGTATAGGTACTCGTCGAAGCAAAGGGAAAACGCGCGGCGGGGCCGAAAACATGGCAATGCGCATCGCACGCTCCAGTGGGAAGCAGAAAGTCCGGCTTCTTCGGGTTCGGATGGAATGGCAGGGCGACTTTTGGCATTGTCAGTTCTCTATTCACGGTAGGGACATCGGGGATGGCTGGTGTCGGGGCGAGCGGCGCAGGATCCGAAGCGTCAGGAAACCTGCGACGAAGAGTCCGGCAGATCGAGCGGCAAGTGTGATCAGATCCACAGACGTAACTGGCGTCGGCCAAACGATCAGCAAGGTCGCCACCATGAAGGCGGCGCGCTCCGGCCATGTGAGTGGACGCTGTAGCCAGCCACCAAAGGCCACCGTCAAGGTTGTGACGGCCACAGTGGCAAAGATGATGGCCAGTACGATTTCCGCGCCGCTGCCGATCATCAGGATTCCCGGCATGGTGACGAACAAGAACGGTACGAGCAACTTGACGAAGCCGAGCCGTATCGACTCCATGGCGGTCGCATTGGCATCAGCGCCGGAAATGCTTGCGGCTGCATAGGCTGCAAGAGCGACCGGAGGTGTGATGGCCGACACCAGACCAAAGTAGAAGATAAACATGTGGGCCGAGATGGCGGGCAGCCCCAATCGGGTCAAGGCTGGCGCAACCAGGACCGCGAGAAGCAGGTACGCGGCCGAGGTGGGCAGCCCCATCCCTAACACGAAGGAAGCCATCGCGGTGAGGATCAAGATCGCCCAGATGCTGTCGCCGCCCACGTCCACGATCAAGCTGGAGAGCATCAGGCCCATGCCCGTGAGATTCAGCACGCCGATCACGATACCTGCTGCTGCAACTGCAGCGACGATTGGAAGTGTGGAGGAAAGAGTATCGCGGCAGACCAGCCAAAGACCGAGCGGACCGATCCGCGTGCTCGCACGCCACGGGCTGATCAGCAGTCCAAACACGAGGCAATAGACAGCAGCACGGGTTGGCGTCATGCCAGAGACGAGAAGGACAATAAGCCCCACCAGAGGCAACAGCAGGTAGCCCCGTTCAACGAGAGTTCGCCAGAGCAACTTGAGGCCGCCGTCGGTATCAGCTGCCAAGTTCAGGCGCCCCGCCTCTAGCCGCACAGATACCATCAGTGCCAGGACGTAAAGGAGGCCTGGAACGAGGGCCGCAATTGCAATTTGGCTATAGGGAACACCGACAATCTCAGCCATCAGAAAGGCGGCGGCGCCCATGATCGGTGGGAGAATCTGGCCGGCCGAGGATGCGGCAGCTTCGATGGCACCGGCAAGGGCAGGGGGGTAGCCCACCCGCTTCATCAGTGGGATCGTGAATGTGCCGGTGGTCACGACATTTGCGACTGCGCTACCGTTGATGGTTCCTAGTAGGGCGCTGGAAAGGGCGGCAGAAAGACCTGGGCCGCCTTGGATTCGGCCGGTGAGCCCGCGGGCGATGTCGACGAACACTTCGCCCGTACCGATCTTCATCAAGAAAGTACCGAGAAGAGCGAACAGGAATATGTATTCCACCGCAACACCCATGGGCACCCCGTAGAAGCCCTCGGTGGACAACAGAAGGGTTGAGGTCAAGCGGGCAAGATCGTAGCCACCGTGACCGTATTTGCCGGGAATGAGATAACCAAAGTAGGCATAGGCCAGGGAAAGGGTAGAGAGAACAAGCAGCGCCCAGCCGATGGAAAAGCGGACAAGCACGAGCACGGCGACGAGCAGTCCCAGAAACACATACCGATCCATTGGGGTCGACATCGCGCCGCGCATGATGATGTCGAGATAAGAGTGCCAGAGATAAGGCCCCGGAACGACTGCCACGATCGCGAGGAGATAGAAGATCGAGCGGATCTTCATGCGACTGTGCCTCAGGCCGATGGCAACCAGTCCGGCCGCCGCCACGGCCGAAAGAAAGGCCGAGCGGAGAAGCAATGCCGTAATACCTCCATAGAAGGCGCCATACACCACCAGTGCGGTCACAAAGATCGCAAGCGTCCCGAAGATGATAGAAGCTGCGGTTGTTTCGCTTGAACCGGCGGCCGTATTGTTGAGCCGCAGTTTCGTGAGGAATTCAGGCATTGCAGTCATCCGCTCAAACACCAGTCTATTTCTTTTCGTCGAAGTAGCGCTGCGCGCCCGGATGGAGGGCGATCGGCGTCTTGGGAGCCGTGTCCAGGGAAATCGCCTTGGCCTGCGGGTGGACCTGGCCGAGTTCGTCAAGATGATCGAAAATGGCTTGCGTGATCTTGTAGATGGAATCCGGTTCAGCCTGTTTGACCGTAAACAGAGTCGCAGGGTCGTTGACGGCCACCACCGGCTCCGTCTGACCCGTGTAGGTTCCGGCCGGGATTTCGTAGACCTGGTAGAATGGGTACTGCGAGATCATGCTTTCCACCTTGGCCGGATCGGCCGAGAGCAGAAGCATGTCTTCCTGGGCTCCCAGGTCGATCAAGGCGGCGGTCGGCGCCCCCGCAAGAACGACGGCAGCATCGATTGTACCGTTCGTGAGCGCTGCGGTTCCCTCGGTGTAAGAAAGGAACTGGGCATTTCCGGCATCAAAAACGCCATAGGCTTCGAGAAGCCGCTGGGCCAAAACGGCCGAATTCGATCCAGGTGGCCCAAGATTTACCCGTTTGCCGGCCAGGTCCTCAAGTTTCTCGATACCGCTACTGCGGAGCGTGGCGATCTGCAGCACCGCGGGGTAAAGATAAGCCATGCCTGCGACGGGGAGAGCTTCTTCGAACGGTCCCTCGCCGACACTCGCCTCGTAGAGCGTCGAAGAAGACGAGAAGCCGAAGGTCATCTGATCGGCCGCAACGCGACGAATATTCTCGACCGACGCCCCGGTGACTTCCGCGCGAGCTGTCGTGCCCGGCATATGCTTGTTCAAAAGCTCTGATATCCCGGCTCCAATGACGTAGAACAAACCACCTGTGCCACCAGTGCCGATCGAGATCCGCTCCTGCGCTGTGGCGGGCGCAGCCAGAAGTGCTGCTGCCATGCCGGCGGCCGCCATGTATCTTGAAAGTCTCATATCTTCCTCCTCTTAGGTTTGGTCAGTTGATCCGTCGCTCTTGAGCGGCGTCATGCGGTAGGCTCGGTCCAACGGCCAGGGCTGCAAAGCTGGCATAGGTCGCCTGAATGAGATGTTCTATCGCTGCATCGCGGTCGTTGCCGTCCACGACGCCTGCAGACAAGCGCGTGACCCTGTCCGGGTTGATGAGGGAATAGTAGAGGGCGCCAAGCAGGAACTGGCTGCGCCAAACGAGCGCCTCTTGTGAGGCACCGGGGACAGTCTCAGCGATGGCATCAATGAAGACCTGGCTGGTGTCGTCGAAGGCGTCGGCGATGATCTTCTGAGCGTCCGGGTTGCTCTCTGCAGACAGAATCGCCCTCATGCGAGTGAACTGCGCGCCGCCTCCGTCGTTCTCGGAAGACGAGATGTAAGCGGGGACTACGTAAGCGCGAAGGATAGCGGCCAATCGGTCATGGTGATCACGGACCCTTCTTGCCTCCCCCAACAGCTCCAGTCGGCGCGCGTTCATCGGCTGGGTGTGGCGCTCGTAGATTTCCTTGAGGAGGTTCGCCTTGGAGCCAAAATGATAGGTGAGGCTGCCGAGATTAGCATCGGCTTCCTTGGCGATATCGCGGAGTGACACTGCGTTGTACCCGCTGCGGGAAAACAGCGCGACTGCCGCGTCCAAGAGTGCTTCCTTAACATTCTTCTTCATTTTCACCGTAGTTCGCTCGACCTTTTCGCTTGTACATTCGTACAAATCTGGTGGGCGGTCAACACAATTTTCCAGGTGCCGGTCACCAGGCCAGCTCGGTGGGGCTCATTGGCGCGGAGGATAAGTGCCCGAGCTTGCTTTGCTGACAGGCAACTCGTGGATGGGCTCAGCTAGCCGCTGGAACAGGTGAGTTGGCATTTACCGGCTGAACCGATCAATAACGGCGACAAGCGGATCGGATGATTCTCAGAATTGGATATGGCCATATTGCCCAATGTATCAGCCGTTCACTTCGCATCTGGGCCGAATCGTTGGGTCCTAAGGATGGGTTAGCAATGCGGCGGCTACCCATCCGCCGCTCAGCTCTGTGTTCGGAGCGCTCTGAGCTCCCGCTTGAGCTGGCTCCCTTAGTTACAAGTCAATTGGAGCGAGATACCGCCGGATCAGATTCAACTGATCCGGCGGTATAGGTTAAGCCTTCGCTTCAAAACTGTAGCCTTCTTCCCGCGCGGCAATGGTGCCGATCGACGGGAATGGGAAGTGGTAACCTCCCACCAGGCCTCCTTGCTCCTTCATCCGAGCCAGCAACTCGTGCCGGGTGGTTTGAGCCACATCGGGGTTCATGTCGAACTGGACCTGCCAATGAGGGTGGCGCACAAACAGCGCGGGATAATGGGCGACATCTGCAAGATATGTAAAACTCTCGGCGCCAGAGCCGACACTGAACGCGGTCTGGCCCGGTGAATGACCAAAACCGGCGATGGTCTCGAAACCCTCTACCGGCTTACCGGGATCAAACATCTCCAGCCGGTCCTGCGGATAGTCCTGAAGCACTCGACGCACCGTCTTGAAGCCACCTTGAGCTGCCTCAGGCGCTGCGTTCATCTTCTCTTCGCTCATCCAGTGTTCGTATTCCGGTCGCGGAATGTAAACCTTTGCATCGGGATAAACGAGCGAGCCGTCCTTGCGACGAAGCCCGTTGATGTGATCCCCATGGAGATGGCTCATCAGAATGACGTCGATGGTGTTTGGCTCGATCCCGGCCGCACGCATGTTCTCGTGGAGACGGCCAGTTCCCTCAGGCCCGTTGTCTGCAAATCCCGTATCCATCAAAAACCGTTTGCCGTTCGCCTCAACCACGAAAGGCGTATAGGGCACCATGATGTGGTCCGTCGGGAGCCTTTGTTCCGCAAGAGCAGCCTGAACCTCAGAAAGGTTGGCATTGCGAACGAAGCCAGCATCGAGCGGCCGGCGCACCGTGCCGTCGCTTAGAGCATAAACGGTGAACTTACCATTGCTCGTCTTTGTCACGCCGGATCCGGCCTCAGCCTTTGCCATAGACACGTGGATCGGCAGGAACGCCCAGGTTAGGCCTATCCCCATACCCACTCCCATCAAGTCTCGCCGTTTGAGTTCCATGAATTTTTCCTCCATTCTACGATCGTCAGATTGCTCACGTCCCCTAACGTCAGTGGGAGACAATGCGGCCGGTTGATCGATCCGACAAATAAGAAAATAGACTCGCCGCATAAGGTGGAGCCAGCAGAGCCGTGATCGACACAAGGGTTTGTTCTGTGGGCGACGGAATAGCCTGCAGCCCGTTTAAACCAGTGATTCTGATTCATAGATCCATGAGATGTAAGAATTATTCTCGTAGATGGCGCTGTGTAAATCTTCTGGTGCAGCTGGAGGTAAGCTGCAATGGCCGCGCAACCGCAGCCACCAGAAGACTTGGTCCGCAGGAGGTGCGGTCCCAACGGGAGGAATGAACATGGATATCAAGGTTACAGGCAAACTGGCCGTCGCTGGTGTTATTGCAGGGCTCGGGGTTGCAACGATCGCAGCATCAACGGCAACCGCGCAGGACCTGTCAGGCAAGACAGTAGAGTTTGTTATTCCATTTGCGGAATCGGGTGGCTCGGCCGCCTGGGCAAATTTCTTTGCGCCACTTCTTAGCAAGCATCTGGCGGGAAACCCGACAGTTGTGGTCCGCTACCGACCGGGTGCCGGTTCGACGGAAGGCGCCAACTGGTTTCAGGAACAGACTGCAGCCGACGGCAGCATTGTTTTTGGTACCTCTGGGAGCACGCAATTCCCCTATCTCCTGGGGGATCCGCGCGTGCGTTACGAATACAAGGACTGGAAGGTCGTCCTCTCCTCCGGTACCGGCGGCGTCGTTTACCTGCCACCAGAACTGGGTGAGCGCTTTGACGGCGATTTCGATGAGCTGAAGGATGAGGCCTTTCTTTATGGCTCTCAGGGTGCCACGACGCTCGACCTCGTGCCGCTTTTGGCCTTCAAGCTACTCGGCTTGCAGGTCGATCCTGTTTTCGGTGTCGAGGGACGAGGGGACGGTCGTCTGATGTTTGAGCGCGGCGAGGCCAACATCGACTATCAGACGAGTTCTGCCTATCTTAAGAGCGTCGTGCCGCTCGTGGAGCAGAAACTGGCTGTGCCTGCGTTTACCTTCGGCGCACTTGACGCTGAAGGCAATATCGTCCGAGACCCAACCTTCCCTGATCTGCCGAGCTTCAAGGAGGTCTGCGAGGCGACGGAAGGTTGTGAAACCTCCGGCGTGGGCTGGGATGCCTGGAAGGCCTTCTTCGTTTCCGGATTTGCCGCACAAAAGCTTGTCTACCTTCCGGGGACGGCAAGCCAGGAGGTGGTGGACATGTACAGCAAAGCCTTCAGTGACATGATCGCGGAGCCGGATTTCGCCACCCGTTCGGAGGAAACGCTGGGGGTTTATCCGCAAGGTGTCGGCAAGGCCGCATTGATTGCCCACGACCAAGCCACGACCGTCTCCCCTGAGGCCAAGAAGTATGTGCTGGACTGGCTGGCAGAAGACTACGGCATCACCATGCAATGAGCTTGGAAGACACCTGGCGCTCCTCCTGAGCGCCAGGCCCTCAGCCGCGACCGTCTTTCCGAAAGGCTTTAGCTATGGATATCTTGAACACGGCCCTGCCAGCTCTCGGCGAGGCCTTCCTCCTCCTATTGCAGCCACAGCAGTTGATGTATCTGGCGCTCGGTGTGATGCTGGGCCTTGTCGTTGGCATCCTGCCAGGTCTTGGCGGAATCGCGGGCCTTTCATTGGTGCTGCCGTTTATCTACGGGATGGACACGGTCTCTGGACTGGCCTTGATGGTCGGCCTGATCGCGGTTATCCCGACCTCCGACACCTTTTCGTCTGTGCTCTTGGGCATACCCGGATCGAGCTCAGCGCAAGCCACTGTCCTGGATGGTTTCCCTCTGGCGCGCATGGGCAAGGCTGCGCGCGCACTGTCGGCGGCGTTTATGTGCTCGCTTTACGGTGGGTTGATTAGCGCCGTCGTTTTGACCTTCTTCATCTTCATCGCGCGGCCGCTCATTTTGGCGTTCGGGCTGCCCGAAATGCTGATGCTGACGGTGCTTGGACTTTCCATGGTCGCCATCCTCGCGGGTCGTGTGCCACTGAAAGGCGTGGTCGCCGCCGGCCTTGGCCTGTTGGCGGGAACAATCGGTGCAGCGGGGCCCGGTGGCAGCCTGCGCATGACCACCTATGATTTTCCCTATCTGGTCGACGGTCTGCAATTGATCATTGTCGGGCTTGGCATGTATGCGGTGCCCGAGATCATCTCGCTTCTTCGTGAGGACCAGAGCGTGGCGCAGGGTCACAAGCTCGGCGCGGGCTGGTTTGATGGCGTTCGCGACTGGTGGCAAAACAAGTGGCTGTCTACAAAATGCGCCATGATTGGTGTTGTGGTCGGGGTTATCCCGGGCCTCGGCGGCTCGGTGGTGGACTGGATCGCCTATGGCTACACCGTCCAGTCTTCCAAGGATCGCGACAATTTCGGCAAGGGAGACATCCGCGGCGTGATCGGGCCAGAGTCCTCGGCCAACGCCACCATGGGTGGCGCTCTTGTCCCCACCTTGATCTTCGGCATTCCCGGCTCCGGCACCATGGCCGTTTTCCTGGGCGGTCTCGCACTGCTCAATCTGTCACCGGGACTGCATATGGTGCGGCAAAACCTCGACGTCACCTACACGATCGTCTGGTCGCTGGCACTGGCAAACGTCATTGGTGCGGGCATCTGCATCCTGCTTTCTTCACAGATTGCCAAGTTCTCCAAGATCCGTTTTGCCATTCTTGCACCTTTCCTCTTTATGCTGATCTCCTTTGCCGCCTTCCAGTCGCGCCAGTCGATAGGCGATCTCATCGCCCTGATCGTGATCGGCTTCCTCGGCATCCTTCTGCGTCGGTTCGATTACTCGCGGCCGGCTTTTCTGATCGGCTTTGTCCTATCGAACCAGGCAGAGGCGTTTGCCAATATGGCGAACCAGATTGCAGGCGCCAGGTTCAATCGGGGCTTCTGGGCCGGGATGGAATATATCGCTTCGCCGCTGGCGCTGGCGATCCTGGCGCTGACGGTGGCATCAATCGTCATCGGTCTGCGCAGCTCGAAGTTCATCAACGAGCATGACGCCGAGGCGACGGGCGGCAAACGCACTCCAGTCATCTTTCTGCTCTGCATCACGGCCTATGTGGCGGTCTCTGTTTACGACGCCGCGATGATCTCGCGCCTCGGGGACAAGATCTTCCCGCTGTGTGTTGGGATCGTGACCTTGGTCGCCTGTGCGTCACTGCTGCTGCGCATGCGCCGAGCGCCGGAAAACGACCCGGTGTTTGTAGATCTGGAAAACGGCGGGGCAGACGAAAAGCTTGCGGTGGGTTTGTGGCCAACGCTGGCGTGGTTTGCGGCACTGCTAGCGCTGTCGCTCCTGTTCGGGTTCGTGATCGGGCTGGCGCTCTTCCTTCTGGCGTTCTTTCGCTATCGCGCCAACCTCAGCATCCTCATGACGCTGGTCTATGCGGCCGGAGGCGTCGCCGCAATTATGCTTTTTGCCGGCGCCCTGGGCCGCGACTTTCCGCCAGGCCTGCTGCAGGCCTACACCGATCTTCCCTGGCCGCTTCGATGAGAAACCGGTCCCCCGCTACGGCGGGGGAACCTCGTCGATCATCTTGATCAAGAGATCCTGATCAACAACCTAACATCTGGAGTTGCTGCGTGCGTGAACGCAAGACCTACGAAGTCCTTGCCGAGACATTTCGACAAGAAAACGTGCAGACCTGCTTTGCCCTTCTGGGCGATGCCAACATGAACTGGGCAACCGCACTGGCCACACTTGGTGCGCGCATGATCTATGTTCGCCATGAACACTGCGCAGTCGCGGCTGCCATGGCCTATGCGCGCAAAACAGGGGAGGTCGGAGTTGCGACCGTCACCTGCGGGCCGGGGCTGACTCAGGTGCTGACCGCCTTGCCGGCTGCTGTGCGTGCGCAGCTTCCTCTGGTGATCTTTGCAGGTGAAGCGCCTTTGAAGGCGGCATGGTACAATCAGGCAATCGACCAGGCGCCATTCATCCGCGCAGCCGGTGCGACCTATCATTCCTTGCATCACCCCGCGCTCATGGCAGAGGCGATCCGCAACGCGTTCCTGGAAGCGCGGATGACGAATAGGCCGGTCGTGGTCGGGGTTCCGTTCGACCTTCAGGAGCGCGTCTGGGACGGCTCTGAGGCTCTGCCCGTGCCTTCAAAAGACCTCATCCCCGCCGTTGGCCCAATTCCTCCCAACGCAGATGACCTTGCAAGGGCAGTACAGCTCGTCCGGTCGGCCCGGCGGATAGTGGTCATGGCCGGGATGGGGGCTGTTGGATCCGGCGCGGGAGAGGCCTGTCGCCAACTTGCGCAATCCTGCGACGCGCTTCTGGCGACCACGCTCCCAGCGCGAGGCCTGTTCCACGACGATCCCTACTCGCTTGGTATCGTGGGCGGATTTTCCACAGCAGCCGCGCGTTCCCTGATGGCAGAGGCAGATCTGATCATCGCTGTCGGCACGACCCTGGCCCACCACAATAGCGACGGAGGCAAACTCTTTGGACAGGCGCGCGTCCTGCAAATGGATGTCGAGCCGCTGACGGTCAGTCAGGGCCGGATCGCAGCGCAACACCATATCCGCGCGGACGCCCGTCGTGGTGTCGAAGCTCTCGTGGCAGCCATCGAAGCGCGCGAGCCCGACTGGCGAAACGATGAGACCGCCCGGTTGCTCAGTCAAACGCTGGCGGACCCGGAGTTTTTCGCGCCGGAGGAGGGGCTCCATGACCCTCGCAATGTCGTCGCGGCATTGGAAGCTGCTCTCCCGACGGACTGGGAGATGGTCAACTCTTCCGGCCACTGCTCATTCTACTTCGCGCAGATGCCGTCACGCCCGCAGGAAACCTTCCTTACCATTCGCGAATTCGGCGCGATCGGCAACGGCATCTCCTTTGCGATGGGAGTAGCAGCGGCGCGACCGGATCGTACAGTCGTAATGTTTGACGGCGACGGCAGCTTGATGATGCATATCCAGGAAATCGAAACCATCCGCCGCCACGGAATGAATGTGCTGATTTGCGTTTTGAACGACGGCGCCTACGGCTCGGAAATTCACAAGCTGCGGGCTGAAGGTCTCTCAGATGAAGGAGCGGTGTTTGGCCGACCTGATTTTGCATCCATCGCCAAGGGCTTTGGGATCGGCGGTGAGACGGTCAACGACCTTGCGGACCTGCCCCGGTTGGTCGCGCAGTTCATGGGCGCCGGGGGTGCGGCAATCTGGGACTTCCCTATTTCAGATCAGGTGGTATCGCCGGTCATTCGCCGCGCCCATCCGCCGGGGAGACATGGCTGATCCTGCGTCGGTTCATCCGGCCACTGATCGATTGCGGCGCCAACCTGGCCGGTGGCAGGCCTCAGATCTCCATGAGGCGCTTGCGGATCATCTCCAGCAGTGCTTCGGCGGGCGGCGACAGCGGCGCGCCGCGGCGCTTGATCGCTCCAATGTTGCGCGAGACATCGACATCTGCGAAGGGAAGTCCGACGATGTTGGCCGGCGACTGATGCATAGTGAGGCGAGGCAGCACGGTCAGCGCGACGCCAGAGGCGACCAGGCTCATCGCCGTCGCGGCATTCTGCACCTCAAATCGCCAGTCGATCTGCTTGCTGACGTCTCCCAGCGAGTTCTCGACAAGCTGGCGGTTGGTGGACTGGGTGCGAATACGCACCATGGGCTCTCCCAACAGGTCGTCGCGCGTGACGCTCGCCTGAGACGCCAGCCGGTGATGGCGATTGACAAGGAGGACGTAAGGCTCTCGACAGAGCTGTTCGCCCTCAACATCCCAAGGGGTTGCGCCCATGATCGTGATGCCGAACTCGGCCTCGCCGTCCTTGACAAGGTCCAGGATCCGCCCCGCTGGCTGATCAAGGAGGACCACCTGAAATCCCTGGTGCTGCTTAGCAAATGCCTTCATCAGGTCAGGGAGATAGTAGCTGGCAATCGTCGGCAAGCAGGCGAAAACCATGCGTCGACGGGCTTCGCGTCCGGTTTCCCGGATGCCGTCATACAGTTCAGCAAGGGCGCTCAGTTGCAGACGCACCTGCGGGAGGAGTGCCTGGCCTGCCTTTGTAAGAGAAACGTCTCGGGACGTGCGCACCAGAAGTCGCGTATTAAGGTCTTCCTCGATCTTGCGCACCCGATGGCTGAGCGCGGTCTGTGTGAGATTGAGCTTGCGGGCGGCCTTCGAGAAGCTACCCAACTCGGCCACCGCGACGAACGCCTCCAGCCCGAGGTAATCAACCCGCATGGCATGTCTCAATCTCGTTTGGGATCAGGTACCATGCGCAGCTGTCTGCCACTCTGGCAGGGCTCTTCCAATCTTTGCGGTCCCGCATGATCTTCCTTGTGGATTGGCTGGCGCCGCCGATGGTGGAGCCGAGCGCGGTTGTGGTGATGCTTGCCGCCAGTGCTGTTGCATCCTTTATCACAATCGCCTTCGGCATTGGCGGGGGCGTCCTGCTGATCGCAGTGATGGCAACACTCGTGCCGCCGGCGGCATTGATCCCTGTCCACGGCATCGTCCAGTTTGGGTCGAACGTCGGTCGGATATTCCTGATGTTCAGTTTCATCAGCTGGCGCGACACCCGGACATTTATGCTGGGTTCGCTTCTGGGGGTTATGGCAGGCGGATCGGTGGCGCCAAATCTATCCCCGGCCCTGGTCCAGATGGGGGTCGGCCTTTTCGTAATCTGGTCGGTCTTCCTGAAACCGCCTCTTTGGCTCACCCGCTTTCCCATCGGGACCGGAGCGGTATCAAGCTTCCTCACCATGTTCTTCGGCGCCACCGGTCCGTTTGTGGCGACCTTCACCAAGTCACTTGCCCTCGACCGGCATCGTCATGTCGCCACCCACGGTGCCATGATGTCGGTGCAGCACTTGCTAAAGACGCTGATGCTCGGTTTCCTCGGTTTCAACTTTGCCCCTTGGCTGGGTTTTACGATCGCCATGATTGGCTGTGGGGCCTTGGGGACCTTTGCCGGCCGGCTCGTCCTAGACCGGATCACCGACAAACGGTTCAGGCTCGCTCTCGACATCATTCTCGTGGTGCTGGCGCTGCGCCTGATCTGGGCAGGGCTCTGGCTGCTTTGACCGCAGACCAAGGCGGCGCGCCTTCTCAGTGGCCCGCTTCCATCTGACGCCTTTCCTTCGCGTAGCGCACGAGCGCCAAGAACCGATAGATCCCATGCATAAACTTGCCGTAGGGCATGGTGATGAAGAGGCTGAAGACAACGCCAAGGTGGACCGCGAGAAGCAATCCCATGGCCGGCGTCGCACGCAAGAACAGGAGCAGCAGTCCTGTCGCGCTCGTCAGGAAGAGCATGACCAGGAAGGCAACGTCCATTCCCATCCGCGACTGATCGAGAAGAAGGGGATCACGCTGCCATTTGGCTGCCAGCAGGCCAGCCGGTCCGATAATCAGCCCGACTCCCCCGATGGTGCCGAGGATGACGGGCAGGTCGTACCAGAAATAGGGCGCCTCACGGCCGACGATATAGTGGTAGAACGTTGCCACAGAGGTGGCTGCGAAGCAGAGCAGGAAGCCGTAGAACGTCAGGTGATGGTACAGGCGGCGTCTGTCTGTCGGCCTGTCATCTTCGTTCATGCAGCCGACGCCACCGCCATCTAGATAGCGCAAGGTCGAGGCGTCTTTTACCGCTTGCCAGATCGAACTACCCTGCCGCAAGGTGGAAGCGGGTTCGCCGATATCCGTCCAGAACAACCGGATCCCCATCGCGATGGCCACAACGGCGTAGAGTGACGCTGACGCGAATATCAGCACCATCAGGTTGTGCGGCATCAGCCGATAGAATGCGCCGGGGCCGACATGAACGCCAAACAGCACAGCCGGGTCGGTCCAGGCAACAAAGCCTGCAATGAACACTGCAACCGACAGCGCCGCAATCAGACTGATTGCGAGACCGTTGCGCTCAAACAGGCCGGAGAACTGCCGCGGCCAGGCGTATGCTTGGTAGGTGTCGCCGCGCAGCTTCGCCAGAGTTTGGGGCACATTGACATTGAACTCGTGGGGTGGTGCGAACTGACAGTCCGCCAAACAGGCGCCGCAGCCATGACAGAGATTTGCAAGATAATTGAGGTCCCCATCGAGAAATGAACGGCGCATTTCCATAGCCGGGAAGACGGCACACAGGCCTTCGCAATAGCGACAGGAGTTGCATACGGTCATCAGCCTGTCGGCTTCCTCCAGGGTCGGACTGGCGTGACCGGACTCGACCAAAGCGTGAATGTTCATGCGATCTCCAGTGACGCGTTCTGCGGGGAGGACGAAGAGGGGGATTGAACCTCGATGGCCGCTTCACGACCGGCAATGCGGCCGAACACGCTGCCTATCGTCATGCCGATGCCGGCAGCATAGCCTTGGCCGAGCACGTTGCCCGCCATGATTTCACCAGCGGCAAACATATTGTCGGCCGGCGTGCCGTCAGCCATGACCATCCGTGACTGCTCGTTCACGCGCACACCAAGGTAGGTAAACGTGATCCCAGGCCTGACCGGGTAGGCGTAAAAGGGAGCAGCCTCAATCCTGCGGGCCCAGTGGGACTTTGGCGGCGTCAGGCCCTGCGTGCGACAGTCGTCCAGGGCGGCGGGATCGAATGTTCCTGGTTGTACCGCAGCGTTGAAGTCGCTCAACGTGCGGCCGAGGGCTTCTTCCTCAAGACCAAGTTTGCGGGCGAGCTCGGAGATGCTATCGGCTCTAACCGGGGGAAAGAGTGAGGGCATGAACAATTCCAGAGAGCGGGAATCAAAAATAATATAGGCGATCTGATCAGGTTGTGCCGCCACCAGACGCCCCCAGATTGCATAGCGCTTGGGCCAGACTTCCTCGCCTTCGTCATAGAAGCGTTCAGCATGCTTATTGACCACCACTCCGAAGACGACGCAGTCGAGCCGGGTGATGATCCCACCGTCGAACTTGGGAGCGCGCGCGTCGATGGCGACGGCATGACACTGTGTGGGGTCACCGATCTGCTGTACGCCCTGGTCGATGAGCATCTTTAGGACGGTGCCACGGTTATAGGGCGTGCCGCGGATAAGGAAGTTCTCGGCAATCTCCCCCCAGCCTTCTTTGAGCCACTCGATATTGGCCTCAAAACCACCGGAGGCAGCTACCAGGACCTTGGACGCGATGATGAAATCCTCGCCCTGATGGCGAACCGTGGCCGACTTGAACTGCCTTCCCTGAATATCGAGCCCGACCACCTCGGCGTCATAGGCCACGTCGACGCCGAGCGCTTCAGCAGTGCGGTAAAGAGCATTGAGCATCGCCCGGCCGCCGCCGAGGAAGAAGGAGTTGGTGCGCCCGAGGCTGAGAGTCCCGCCAAGCGATGGCTGAAACCGCACGCCCTGTTCGACGATCCACCCGAGCATATCCTTCGACTCGGCGATCATCATGCGCGCCAGCTTCTCGTCGGTCTTGCCGCCAGTCACGCGCAGGAGGTCTTCAAAGAACTCATCTTCAAAATAGGGCCCGGAGAGCGTTTCCGTTTCGCTATCGTGGGCACAGCGCATGTTGCGGGTGTGGCGGGTATTGCCGCCGCGGTAGAACCTCGGTGCAGATTCCACGACAAGCACCGAGGCGCCGCCGCGTCGAGCGCTAATGGCGGCACAAAGCGCCGCGTTACCGCCGCCGACGATCAAAATATCATAGTGCCTCGAGGTGTCGATCATGACGCGATCAGCCAACTTTCCATTGCATTCATTTGTATACAGTGATTAGATTTTGATGCTGGAGAAGTCAACCAGCAAAGTCTGCAGACCCGCAGGGGGCATAGATTGTAAGGCGTCTCCAGTTACGAAGCCCGCCTCGCCAATGAGCAGTATGCAATTGGATACTACGTACTGGCGTAACATCGGTCGGTGATCTATAAGTTACGCAACCACGCCAGCGACCGGCGTGATTAATCATCTTGCGCCGAACGTG
>JOKI01000019.1 GCA_000722615.1 Pseudorhizobium pelagicum
CCGCCAGCACCGGCCTGCGCGATGGCATTGCCAGGGCCTATGCGGATTTCAAGGAGCGCTTCAGCGCCTGACGGCAACGCCGTTAGGCCCGCACAAGCCTCATCGCCCATTCCTTCCATGCCGGTTGGTCGGCTACGAAGGAGAACAATGATTGTGACCCACGACGTTGAACAGTCCGAATTGATCTCGGAACAGACGCTTGCCCTTTTCCTCGAGCAGAATGACGCGGATCCGTTGACGGACATCCTGGTCCAGTCGCTGGAGGAAACGCTCAGCATCCTGCGCGACGAGATCGCCTTCGAAACCGTACACTGACCCTTACGGCAGTCCGGCCGACCGGATACCGGTCGCAGCCTCTGTGCTCTCCGCAGATGACATGCGTTCATCAAGGGTTACCGATCCTCCGGAACCAGGTGTCTCCTGACGCATTCTCATGCCCAGAAGGGCAAAGAAACGGAGACACCACAATGAAAAACGTCATTCTCGCTTCCTGCGCACTCGTCGCAGCTTCTTTCGCCACCGCAGCCGTCGCCCAAGAGGGAACCATGAGCGGCGCAGCCGGGGGCGCTGTGACCGGCGCCATCGTCGGCGGTCCGATCGGCGCAGCCGTCGGCGGCATTGCCGGTGCAGCGCTCGGCACGGCCATTGATCCGCCGCCGCCGGAAGTCGTCACCTATGTTCAGGCGCAGCCGGCTCCTGCTACGACTGTCGTTGTCGAACGCCAGATCGAGGTCGGCCAGCCAATTCCTGAGACGGTCGTGCTGACGCCCGTACCGGACCACAGCAACTATTCCTACGCGGTGGTGAACGAGCAGCGCGTGATCGTCGACCCGCAGACGGGCACCGTCGTCCAGATCATCCAGTAAGCCTAGATCGGCTCAGGATAGAACATTAGGGCTCCGCTTTTGCGGGGCCCTTTTTTCTGAGGCCTTTAGACGTAAACCGCCTGATCGACGCGATCCTGCTCCCCGAAGAAGCGCAGGTAGCGCTCCACCTCGGCGGGTTCGCCCGTCGCCTTGCGTGGATTGTCCGACAGCTTCACCGCCGGACGACCGTTCGCCTCGCTCACCTTGCACACGAGCGAAATCGGCTTCAGGCTTTCGACGTGCTGGGGTGCGCAGCCGGCGAAGTCATTGGTCAGATTCGTGCCCCAGCCGAAGCCCATGCGCACGCGACCTTCGAAATGGCGATAGGTATCGACGATCGCATCGACATCCAGGCCGTCGGAAAAGATCAGCAACTTGTCCTTCGGATCCCGGCCCATCTTCCGCCACCAATCGATGATCTTCTCACCGCCTTCGATCGGCGGCGCACTGTCGGGGCGGAAGCCGGTCCAATCCGCCACCCACTCCGGCGCGTCGCGCAGGAAGGCGGTCGTGCCATAGGCATCCGGCAGGACGATCAGGAGATTGCCGCCGTAGAGCCGGTTCCAGTCCTTGAGAACCTGGTAGGGGGCAGCGCGCAGCTCGTCGTCGGAATTTGCCAGCGCCGCAACCACCATGGGCAGCTCGTGCGCATTGGTACCGACGGCCTCGAGATCAGAATCCATGGCGAGCAGGACGTTGCTGGTGCCGGTAAAGGCCGGGCCGATGCCCTCCTTCAGAGCCTCGACGCACCAGCGCTGCCACAGGAAGCTGTGGCGCCGGCGGGTGCCGAAATCGGAGATCCGCAGGCCTGGAAGCACGCGCAGCCGCTCGACCTTCTCCCACATCTTCGCCTTTGCGCGCGCATAGAGCACATCCAGCGTGAACGGCCCCATGTGCCGCATGGCGGCCCGCGAGCGCAGCTCGTTGATGATGGCAAGCGCCGGGATCTCCCACATGGTGGTTTCCATCCAGCGGCCATGGAACGTCAGTTCATACTGCCCGTCGCGCTTCGACAGCTCGTATTCCGGCAGCTGATAGGTCGCGAGCCAGTTGAGGAACTCCGGCTCGAAAATCTGCTTGCGGCCATAGAAGGTGTTGCCGGCAAGCCAGATCAATTCCTTCTTGGAAAGGTGAAGGCTGCGCGCATGGTCCAGTTGCTCGCGCAGCTCGTGCTCGTCGATCTCGTCGGCGAGGCGAACTTTCGTGGTCCGGTTGATCAGCGAGAAGGTTGCATCGACATTCGGATAAAGCTTCCAGATCATCTGCAACATCAGCAGCTTGTAGAAATCCGTATCGATCAGGCTGCGGATGATCGGATCGAGCTTCCAGGTGTGATTGTAGACCCTGCTTGCGATATCGGTCTTGGTCATGCCTGCCCTGCCCCGGCCTATCGAGAGGCCAACTGTGTCTGGTCAGATCTGCCCGAAGGCGACGACCCACCGCCATCCGGAGGCAAGACTTATGGAAAAATACCCTGGAAGTCCACACGCCAAACGACCGCGGCATGCCGCGGCCGAGGAGGATCACCTCGTGGGGATCAGTTGGCGGGCGCAGGTGCCGGTGCGGTGGCGGGATCGGCCGTCGGCTGGGCCTCCTGAGCGGCAGGCGTGGTATCGCCGGTCGGCGGCGTTGCGGTCTGCTCGGCTGGCGCATCGGTGGACTCACCGAAAATCTCGACGGCACCCCAGGCGATCATGGCCAGAACCAAGCCGGCAATCAGCACCTTCAGCACGGTAGAACCGCCACGGCCCTGCCTGGCTTCGGTGCCGCTCATCGGCTGTTCGGGCGGCGAGCCAACAGGACGTGGCTTTCCGGTGCCGGTACGGGGGGTATTTGGGTCATTCGGGGTGTTCATCATCGCTCCTTTCCGCGGCGGCATTCGGCCACGGTCTTGGATAGGCAACGATTGGCGCGCCGCGAGGTTCCGCCTTCCCTTAATACCCAGTTCCACGATCGACGAGATGCTCGAGCGGCTGGCCGGCCTCGATGCGATCGATCTGGCGCTCCGCATGGCGGAAGAGGGCTGCGGCATCCGACGCGGAGGCGGCATGCGGTGTGATGATCACATTGTCCATCGCCCACAAGGGACTGTCTGTAGCCAGCGGCTCGGTTTCGAAGACGTCGAGCGAGGCGCCGCCGAGGGTGCCCTCCTGCAGGGCCGCGAGCACATCGGCCTCCACCTGGCTGCCGCCGCGGCCGGCATTGATGAAGACGGGAGCGCCCAAACGCCCCCCCTTTCGAAGCTTCGAGAAAAGCGCCGCATTGAAGAGGCCCCGGGTTTCCGGCGTCAGCGGCAGCAAGCCGACCAGAATATCGCTGCGGGACAGAAAGGCGTCGATTCCGTCCGCGTCGAAAGTCTCGATGCCCGGCAGCTCCTTCTTGCGTCGCGACCAGCCGACCACGTCAAAGCCCATCATCTTCAGCTTGTTTGCGGAATCCTGACCGAGAACGCCAAGGCCCATGACGCCCACCGTCAGATCCCTTGCTTCCGGCTGCGGCAATTCACGCCAGACCCGCTCGCGCTGCTGCTTCAGGTATCGTGGCGCCTGGCGCATGTGGGAGAGGCATTGCAGCACGACCCATTCGCTCATCCGGGTCGTGAGGCTCTGATCGACGAAGCGTACGATCGGAAGATCCGGCAGGTCCGGCATGGCCAGGATGTGATCGACGCCGGCGCCGCCCGAAAACAGCACCTGCAGGTTCGGCGCGCGCCGGAACAGATCGGCGTCCGGCTTCCAGACGATCGCATAGCCGGCAGCGGACAGATCCTGATCCCGGTCGGATGCCCGCAGGACGTCGCGCCCTTGAAAGGCATTGCGGAGGGCCGCGTCGATCTCGCGACGCTCGAACTTCAGATCGATGACGACGGCGCGTTTGGCAGACATCCGGAACCCCTTGAGCTACTGATTGATGGCGGCCGTCTCCACCGCCTCGAGATTGAAGGCTGCGGCCATGAGCGCCTTCGTGTAGTCCTGCCGCGGCGCACGGAAGATCTGCTCTGCCGGCCCCTCCTCGACCACCTTTCCCGTGCGCATGACGATGACGTGGTTGGCGAGCGCCTTCACCACCTTCAGGTCATGGCTGATGAAGAGGTAGGCGAGATCATGCTTCTTCTGCAGGTCGCGCAGCAGATCGACCACCTGTGCCTGCACGGTCATGTCGAGAGCCGACGTGGGCTCATCGAGCATCACGAAGCGCGGCTTCAGAACCATGGCCCGGGCAATGGCGATGCGCTGCCGCTGGCCGCCAGAGAACTCGTGCGGATAGCGCCACCGCGTCTCGGGATCGAGGCCGACTTCGGTCAGGGCCCAGCACACCCGCGCATCCCGCTCGTCGGCCGACAGCGCCCGCTCATGCACCTTGAGACCCTCGGCGATGATTTCGCCGACCGACATGCGGGGGCTGAGCGAGCCGAAGGGGTCCTGGAAGACGACCTGCAGGCGATCGCGCAGCGGGCGCATCTGCCTGAAGCTGTATTCGCCGATGTCGTTGCCGATGAAGGCGATCCGCCCCTGCGACGAGATCAGGCGGGCGAGCGCCAGCCCAAGCGTCGTCTTGCCGGAACCGGATTCGCCGACGACGCCCAGCGTTTCGCCCGCCCGCAGCGAGAGGCTGACGCCATCGACCGCCTTGACGTGATCCACCACCTTGCGCATCAGCCCGGCCTTGATCGGGAACCAGACGCGGATGTCCTTGCCTTCCATGACCACCGGCTTGGACAGATCGGCGGCGGGCGGCTCCCCGCGCGGTTCCGATGCCAGCAGGTGGCGGGTGTATTCGTGCTGCGGATTGACGAAGACGTCCTCGACGTTGCCGCTTTCGACGATCTTGCCCCCGGTCATGACGCAGACTCGGTCCGCAAACTTGCGGACGATGCCGAGGTCATGGGTGATGAACAGCATGGACATGCCATGCTCGCCCTTGAGACGACGCAGCAGATCGAGGATCTGCGCCTGAACCGTGACGTCCAGCGCGGTCGTCGGCTCGTCGGCAATCAGAAGCTTCGGCCGGTTGGCAAGCGCCATGGCGATCATCACGCGCTGGCGCTGACCGCCGGAGAGCTGGTGCGGATAGGCCTGAAGCCGCTTTTCCGGTTCGCGAATGCCGACCTGGTTCAGAAGTTCGAGAATGCGCGCCCGTGCCGCCTGCCCCGTCATGCCCTGGTGAAGGTCGAGGATCTCGCCGATCTGCTTCTCGATCGTGTGGAGCGGATTGAGCGAAGTCATCGGCTCTTGGAAGATCATCGTGATCTGGTTGCCGCGCACGCGCCGCAGCACCGGCTCCGGCGCCGTCAGGAGATCCTGCCCGCCGAACAGGATTTCTCCCGACGGATGGCTCGCCGATGGATAGGGCAGCAGCCTGAGGACGGAGTTTGCGGTCACCGACTTGCCTGAGCCGGATTCGCCGACCAGCGCGACGACTTCGCCCGGCATGATGTCGAAGGAGACGCCGTCGACGGCCAGCGAGGTATTGCCGCCCTGATGAAAGGCCACCGACAGATCGCGAACGGAAAGGAGCGGTTCTGTCATGGGTTCACCGGAAGGTCTTGCGGGGATCGAAGGCATCGCGGATCGCCTCGCCGACGAAGATCAGCAAGGACAGCATGATCGACATGGTGAAGAAGGCCGACAGGCCAAGCCACGGCGCCTGCAGGTTGTTCTTGCCCTGGGCGATCATTTCGCCAAGTGATGGCGAGCCGGGCGGCATGCCGAAGCCGAGGAAGTCGAGCGACGTCAGCGTCGCGATCGACCCCGACAGGATGAAGGGCAGGAAGGTCAGCGTCGCGACCATGGCATTGGGCAGCAGGTGCCGGAACATGATCGTCCAGTTGCCGACGCCGAGCGCCCGTGCGGCGTTGACGTATTCAAAGTTTCGCGCCCGCAGAAACTCCGCCCGCACAATGCCGACGAAGCCGACCCAGGAAAACAGCAGCATGATCCCCAGGAGCACGAAGAAGCCCGGCGGCAGGATGGCGGCGATGATGAGCAGGATGTAGAGCACCGGCATCGACGACCAGATCTCGATGAAGCGCTGGAAGAGCAGATCCGTCCAGCCACCGAAATAGCCCTGGATGGCGCCCGCCGTCACGCCGATGACGGCAGAGGCTATGGTGAGCACCAGGCCGAACAGGACCGACACGCGGAACCCGTAGATGATGCGGGCCACAACGTCGCGCGCCTGGTCATCCGTGCCGAGCCAGTTGAGGTTTCCGAGAATGCAGGCGGGATCTTCATCGCCGAGCGCGTAGCCGGCGCAGCGCTGTTCCGGCTCCATCAGCCAGAACGGTGGGGTGGGCGCCGAATGGGGGATGTTGGAATTGACGGTGAGGTAGGAATAGCGGATCGGCGGCCAGACCATCCAGCCGTTCGCCTCGATCTCGTCGGCGATGAAGGACGAGCGGTAGTCGGTGGTGGCGAGGAAGCCGCCGAACTTCTCCTCCGGATAGTCCACCAGCACCGGAAACAGGATCTCGCCCTTGTAGGAGGCGACGATTGGGCGGTCGTTGGCGATGAGCTCGGCAAACATGCTGAGCACGAAGAGCACCATGAAGATCCAGAAGGACCAGTAGCCGCGCCCGTTGGCGCGAAAGTTCTGGAGCCGGCGGCGGTTGGTGGGCGACAGCCAGGCGCGCTTTGGCGGAGCGGCGGTCACCGTGGGCGGTGCTGCAAGTGCCTGAGCCTGCATCAGACGTCCCTCCGCTCGAAATCGATGCGTGGGTCGATCCAGGTGTAGATGAGGTCGGAGATGAGGCTCACGACAAGGCCCATCAGCGAGAAGATGTAGAGCGTGCCGAAGACGATCGGATAATCGCGGTTGACGATCGCAAGGTAGCCGAGACGTCCCAGCCCATCGAGCGAGAAGATGTTCTCGATCAGCAGCGACCCCGTGAAGAAGGCGGAGATGAAGGCGCCGGGGAAGCCCGCGATCACGATCAGCATGGCATTGCGGAAGACGTGGCCATAGAGCACCCGCCGCTCCGGCAGACCCTTGGCGCGGGCGGTGACCACATACTGCTTGCGGATCTCGTCGAGGAAGGAGTTCTTGGTCAAAAGCGTGGTGGTGGCGAAGGCGGAGAGTGACAGGGCGATCAGCGGCAGGGTCAGGTGCCAGAAGTAGTCGATGATCTTTTCCCACCAGGACAGCTGCGCGAAATTATCCGACACCAGTCCCCTGAGCGGAAACCAGTCAAAGAAGGAGCCGCCGGCGAAGACGACGATCAGCAGAATGCCGAACAGGAAGCTCGGAACCGCATAGCCGACGATGACGATGCCGGAGGTCCAGACGTCGAAGGCCGAGCCGTCCTTTACCGCCTTGCGGATGCCGAGCGGGATGGAAATGACGTAGGAAATGATCAGGATCCAGAAGCCGAGCGAGATGGAGACCGGCAGCTTGTCGATGATCAGGTCGATCACCGAGGCATTGCGAAAGAAGCTCTCGCCGAAGTCGAAGCGGATATAATCCCACATCATGTCGAGGAAACGGGTGAGCGGCGGCTTGTCGAATCCGAACTGCTGCTCGAGCTTTGCGATGAAATCGGGATCCAGTCCCTGGGCGCCGCGATAGCGGGAGTTGTCCTCGAAGCCGCCGCCCTGCGCGCCCAGGAGATCGCCACCGCCGGAGAGGCGGTCGGACGCACTGTCGCCCTGACCCGTCAACTGCGCGATCACCTGTTCGACCGGCCCCCCCGGCGCGAACTGGATCACCAGGAAGGAGATGCCCATGATGCCGACCATAGTCGGAATCATCAGCAGCAGGCGTCTGAGGATATAGGCCCCCATCAGCAGCTACATCCGGGCGGTGCGGAAGCAGACAAGCGCGGCATGGTCAACGTCAACCGGTGTGGTCCTTCCTTCGCGGCATGGCCGCGTTTCAATGATTCGCGTCTCTAGTGATGCCATACCACCCGCAGCGAGGCTAGTTCGCCGCGGTCGTGGACCACCAGATCGCCGGGAAGCCGAGCGAATATTCCGGCAGCGTCTCTGGATGGGCGATGGTGTCCCAGTAGGCGATGCGCGATGTCTTCGCCGTGTAGGTGGGCACGACGATGTGGTGGGCGAGAAGCACGCGGTCGAGTGCCTTGACGGCGGCAATCTGCTCGTCGCGATCCTTGGCGAAGATGACCTTGCGGACCAGAGCATCGACACCAGGATCGCTGATGCCGCTGTAGTTCTGCGATCCGTCGCGCTTGGCCGCTTCCGAGCCCCAGTATTCCGCCTGCTCGTTGCCAGGATTGCTGGACTGGCCCCAGGCGTTGTACATCACGTCGAAATCGCGCGAGCGCCAACGATTGGTGAACTGCGATTGCTCGACGCTGCGGACGGTCGCCTCGACGCCGATCATCTTCAGATTGCGGGCAAAGGCGAGCGCGACAGGCTCGATGGTCGGACCGCCCAGCATGATTTCGAAGGTCAGTGGTTCACCGGTCTTGGTGTTGACCATGCGATTGCCCTGCAATTGGTAGCCGGCCTCCCGCAGCAGGCTGACCGCCATGCGCAGGTTCTCGCGCAGCTTCTGCGGGTCGCCGTTCACCGGGTTCCGATAGGGCTCGGTAAACACCTTCGGCGGGACCAGGTCTTTCACCTCGTTGAGGATTTCCAGTTCCGCCCCCTCCGGCAGACCCGATGACGCCATGTCGGTGCGGAAGAAGAAGCTGTCGACCCGGTCATAGGTGTCGTAGAAGATCGTGCGGCGCAGTTCTTCAAAATCGAAGGCGTAGTTCAGCGCCTCCCGGACACGGGGATCGGAAAACTTCTCCCGCCGCGTATTGAACACGAAGCCGACCATGACGCCGACCTTGCGCAGTTCGTTCTCGTGCTCCTCGAGCTTGATGCGTCCGTCGTTCACGGCTGGAAAATCGTAGGAGGTGGCCCAGCGTCGGGCCGTATTTTCCCACCAGTAGTCCTCGTTGCCGGAACGGAAGGATTGAAACATCACGTCGCGGTCGGCATAGTAGCGATAGGTGATGGTGCCGAAGTTGTTCTGGCCGACGTTGACGTTGATGTCCTTGCCCCAATAGTCGTCGCGCCGTTCATAGGTGATCGCCGAGCCGGGGGTTACCGAGGCGACCTTGTAGGGGCCGGAGCCAAGCGGCGGCTCAAGCGCCGTGCGACCGATGTCGCGGACTTCGCCGTTCATGCCCGTGCCCTCCCACCAATGCTTGGGCACGATCGTCAGCTGCCCGACGATCTGCGGCAGCTCGCGGTTGTTCGGCTCGTCGAAGGTGAAGGTCACCTCGCGGTCGCCAGTCTTGTCCGCCTTCGTCACATGCCGGTAGTAGAACTCCATCTGCGGGACGTTCTTCTTGGCGTTCTCGAAGCTGAAGATCACGTCCTCCGGCGTTACCGGCTCGCCATCGGCCCATTTCGCCTCGGGCCGAAGCCGGAAGGTGACGGAGGAATAGTCGTCGGGGTGGCTCAAAGACTCCGCGAGAAGGCCGTACATCGAGGAAAGCTCGTCACTGGCAGACACCATCAGAGGCTCAAATACCTGCTCCAGACCGGAAGCTGGTTCGCCTCGGGCGAGCAACGGATTGAGCGTGTCGAAATTGCCCTCTACCGCCAGCCTGAGGGAACCTCCCTTTGGCGCCTGGGGATTGACGTAGTCGTAATGCGGAAATCCCTCCGGGTACTTGAGGTCGCCGACCGTTGCGATCCCGTGCCGCCACTGGCGCTCCGGTTCCTGCGCCAGACCTCGCCCAGGCAGTGCGGGCCAGGCGAGAGCTAAAGACAACGTCAATGCGGCAATGCGGCGAGCCAACATGCAGATACCCCTGTTTCTCTTTTCGTTGCCGCAAAGCATAGGGCAAAGTCAGGCGAAATACAGGCTTGCGCGCTCACAAGCGTTTTATCGGACAGGGATCGGTCGGCGCCGCCATCTCCGTTTCACCAAAGTTCTCTTTCACGGTAAGCTTGACGAAGTGATTTGCAGGGCGGCGGCGAGAGCATGCGCAGGACATCCAGACATTTGATACGGCTTCTGGCGACAGGGCTTTGCCTGGCGCAACTCGCGGGCCAGGGCCTGGCCGAGACGCGACCGGCAAAGGAGCTGTTTGGCGGCGCAAAGCTGCCGTCGCAGGGTCAGGCCGCCCCATTCGGCTCCTATGCGAAGGGATGCATGGGAGGCGCCGTCGCGCTTCCGACAGACGGCCCCACCTGGCAGGCGATGCGGCTTTCGCGCAACCGGCGTTGGGGTAATCCGGAGATGATCTCCCTGCTCGAGCGCTTCTCCAAGGATGCAGCCTCTCTGGGATGGGGAACCGGCATCCTGGTCGGCGACATCTCGCAGCCGCGCGGCGGGCCGATGCTGTTCGGTCACGCCTCCCACCAGATCGGCCTCGATGCCGACGTCTGGTTCACGCCAAAGCCGGCAGAGCCGCTGTCGCCGCAGCAGCGCGAGGACATGCCGTTCACCTCGATGCTGGACAAGAGCAAGTTCCTGACGGTCGATACCCGGCGCTGGTCCGACACCCATGCCCGGGTGGTGATGCAGGCGGCAAGCTATCCCCAGGTGGAGCGGGTCTTCGTCAATCCGGCGATCAAGAAGAAGCTCTGCGAGACCTGGCGCGGCGACCGTTCCAACCTTGGAAAAGTACGACCGATCTATGGTCATGACGAGCACTTCCATATCCGCATCGGCTGCACGCCGGGTGCGACCGGCTGCAAGCCGCAGGCCGCCGTCGGCCAGGGCGACGGCTGCGACAAGTCGCTGGCGTGGTGGTTCACCGATGAGCCTTGGGCGAAGCCGAAGACGGATCCGAACGCCAAGCCGGTCAAGCCGCGCCAGGTGATGCTTTCCGACCTGCCGCGGGCCTGTGCCGCCGTGCTGGCCGCTCCTGCGAACGCCGCCGGCCAGGAAATGGTCGCCGCCTATTCCGCCGTCGGTGCCGTGCCTGTTCCTGCCCAGAACATCGAGGCGATCATCGCCAACGCGCAGTCCTTGCCGGAAATCGGACCCTTGCCGCGACCGCGGCCGTTTGACTAAGGAAACGGCTGCCCCACTTTCCAACCGGAAGATGCCGCTGTAGAACCCATCAAACCGATTTAATCCGAGCGTGGGACCTGCCCTTGACCCTCCCCTGCATCGCGCTGATCGCGCACGACCAGAAGAAGGACGACATGGCGGCGTTCGCGCAGCAGCACCAGCAGGCGCTGTCGCGGTTTCGTCTGGTGGCGACCGGCACGACCGGTGGCCGCATCCAGGACGCCTGCTCCGGACTGCAGGTGACCCGCCTCAAGAGCGGCCCGCTCGGCGGCGACCAGCAGATCGGGGCGATGATCGCAACGGGTGAGGTCGACATGCTGATCTTCTTCGTCGATCCGCTGACATCGATGCCGCACGACGTCGACGTCAAGGCACTGACGCGGCTGGCCACCGTCTACGACATCCCGATGGCGCTCAACCGCGCCACCGCCGAACGACTGATTGACTTCCAATAAAAAACGACGACCGGGGACCGATGCATCACGCCACTGAAAACGAGAGCCTGCCCTTCCCGATCCTGATCGGCGACATCGGCGGGACCAATGCCCGGTTCTCGATCCTCGTCGACGACACGTCGGAACCGATCCAGTTTCCGAACGTCCGAACCGCGGATTTCGCGACGATCGACGAGGCCATCCAGCGGGAGGTCCTGGACAAAAGCGCCATGCGCCCACGCTCGGCCATTCTTGCTGTGGCGGGTCCCATCGAGGGAGACGAAATCGACCTGACCAACTGCGACTGGATCGTCAAGCCGCGGGCCCTGATCATGGAGCTCGGCTTCGACGACGTCCTCGTCCTCAATGATTTCGAGGCCCAGGCACTGGCGGTTGCCTGCCTGACCGCAGACGACCGCGAAGTCGTCGGCACGGCCGGCGAGCCCGCCACCGCCTCGCGGGTGGTGCTCGGGCCCGGTACCGGACTTGGCGTGGCAGGCCTCGTGCATGCCCGCGACACCTGGTTTCCGGTACCCGGCGAAGGGGGCCATGTCGACATCGGGCCCCGGACGCGGCGCGACCTCGAGATCTTCCCGCATCTCGAAGCGATCGAGGGACGGATTTCGGCCGAGCAGCTTCTCTGCGGTCGCGGCCTCGTCAACATCTATACGGCGATCTGTGCGGCAGACGGCGTGGATCCGAGCCTCACCCTTCCTTCCGAGGTGACCGCCGGCTGGCAGTCCGGAGGCAATGCCCAGGCTGCCGAAACGATCTCGCTGTTTGCAACCTATCTCGGCCGGCTGGCGGGCGATCTGGCGCTGGTGTTCATGGCCAAGGGGGGCGTCTATCTGGCCGGAGGCATCTCGCAGAAGATCATCCCGGCGCTGAAGCAGCCCGAATTCCGCGCCGCCTTCGAGGACAAGGCGCCGCATACGGAACTGATGCGGCTGATCCCGACCTTCGTGGTCACGCACCCGCTTGCGGCACTTGCCGGACTTGCCAGTTACGCCCGCACGCCCGGCGCCTACGGCATCTCTACCCAGGGACGCCGCTGGCAGCGCTGATCGCTTCCTTCGGCGGCGAGGCGTCTGTGCACTAGTCAAGCAGTACATCCCTCGGTATAGAGCCCGCAAAACACGGCGGCCCGCCTTCAGCGCTGTCGAGATACGGGATCATCCTTATTGGGCTCTGCGAAAGACAAGAAGCGACATCTGGATTCAGGCACTGTGACGAGTGTGCTGAAGCGCGTGATCGCGGAAAACGGTCGCGAGCACGTGAAGGCCTATGCTTTCGCGATCTTCTGCCTCGTCGTCGTGGCCGCAACGACCGCCTTCACCGCCTGGATCATGGAAGCCGTCGTCAACGAGGCCTTCGCCAATCAGCGCGCGGACATCGTCTGGCTGATCTGCGGCGCCATCTTCCTTGCCTTCGTGCTGCGCGGCCTTGCAACCTACGGTCAGTCCGTGACGCTGTCGAAGATCGGCAACAACATCGTGGCGGTCTACCAGCGCCGCCTCTACACGCACCTGATGTCCCTGTCGGTCGGTTTCTTCAGCGAAAGCCGGTCCGCCCATCTTGCGGCCCAGATCAGTCAGAACGTCAACGGCATCCGGGACGTTCTGAACCTCACGGTCACCTCCACTGCCCGCGATTTCCTGACGCTGATCGCGCTGATCGGGGTGATGGTCAGCAAGGATGCGGTGCTGTCGCTGATCGTCTTCGTCGTGGCGCCGCCGCTCATCTTCGCGCTGCGCTACGTGTCGCGCCGGCTGCGCAGCGCCACGCGTGAATCCATCGAGCTCAACAGTCATGTGCTGGGCGCCATGCAGGAGACGATCCAGGGCATTGCCATCGTCAAGGCCTTCACGATGGAAGACCAGCTCGGGCGCAAGGTCGAGGACCTGATCTCCCAGGCCGAAAACCGCGCCAACCGGATTGCGCGGCTGACCGAGCGCACGGCGCCGCTGACAGAAACCTTCGCGGGTTTTGCGATTTCCAGCGTACTCGCCTATGCCGCCTTCCGTTCGATCTACGACGGCGTGCCGCCGGGCGCCTTCTTCGCCTTCGTTACCGCCCTCCTGCTCGCCTATGATCCGGCGCGCCGGCTGGCAAGACTTCAGGTGCAGATGGAACGTGCGGTCGTCAACGCCCGGATGATCTACGCCCTTCTCGACCAGGCACCGCTCCAGCGCGACAAGCCGGGCGCCAAGGATCTGGTGGTCACCGAGGCGAGGATCGAGCTGCGTGGCGTGTCCTTCTCCTACGCCAGCGGCGACACTATCCTGCGCGGCGTCGATCTCGTGGCGGCTGGCGGCAAGACGACGGCCCTGGTGGGGCCATCCGGCGCCGGAAAATCGACGATCATCAGCCTCATTCCGCGGTTCTACGATCCGTCCGAGGGCAGCATCCTGATCGACGGCCAGGACATCAGCGAGGTCACAAAGGCATCGCTTCGACGCCACCTCGCCTATGTCTCGCAGCAGCCGTATCTCTTCGAAGGCACGATCCGCGACAACATTCGCTACGGGCGGCCGGAGGCGACGGATACCGAGGTGGAAGAGGCGGCAAGGCTTGCCCATGCACACGACTTCATCCTGGCGCAGCCCTTCGGCTACGAGACGCCTGTCGGCGAGAACGGCGTGACGCTCTCCGGCGGCCAGCGCCAGCGCCTCTCCATTGCCAGAGCCCTTGTCCGCAAGGCTCCGATCCTGCTCCTCGACGAGGCGACGTCGGCGCTGGACAACGAATCGGAAGCGGCCGTTCAGAAGGCGCTGGAATCGGCCATGAGCGGACGCACCGTGCTGGTGATCGCGCATCGGCTGTCAACGGTGGTCAATGCAGACAAGATCATCGTCATGCATGAGGGTCGCGTGGTCGAGGAAGGCACGCACGAGACGCTTGCACAGCATCAGGACGGTCTTTACGCTCGCCTCAACAATCTGCAGGCGCCCGACACAGGCGCGTGACCATGAAAGCAATGCCGGCATGAACGACAATCCGATGAAACTCGTGGTGGTGGGTGCCGGCGGCCGGATGGGCCAGACCCTGATCCGGGTGATCCAGGAAACGGACGGCGCCATGCTGCATGCGGCGATCGAACGGGAGGGCTCACCCTTCATCGGCAAGGACGCCGGGGAATTGGCGGGCGTCGGAACGATCGGCGTGCCGGTCACCGCCGACCCGCTTCAGGCTTTCGTCGATGCCGAGGGCGTCCTCGACTTCACGAGCCCGGCAGCTACGGTCGAATTTGCAGGATTGGCCGCGCAGGCGCGCATCGTGCACGTCATCGGCACCACCGGCTGCTCGCTCTCCGACGACCAGAAGATCGAGGCGGCGTCACGGCATGCCTGCATCATCAAGTCCGGCAACATGAGCCTCGGCGTCAACCTGCTCGGCGTGCTCGTGGAACAGGCCGCCCGGGCGCTTCCGGCAGAGAACTGGGATATCGAGGTTCTCGAGATGCACCACAAGCACAAGGTGGATGCGCCTTCAGGGACCGCACTTCTGCTCGGCGACGCTGCCGCCAGGGGGCGAGGTATCGAGCTTCAAGCGAATGCCGTGAAGGTTCGCGACGGCCATACGGGCGCCCGTCCCGCCGGTACCATCGGCTTTGCTACCCTGCGCGGCGGCTCCGTCGTCGGCGATCATTCCGTCATCCTGGCCGGCGAAGGCGAACTTGTGACCCTCTCCCACAGTGCGCGCGACCGTTCCATCTTTGCCCGCGGCGCCGTCGCGGCTGCCCTTTGGGGCCGCGGCCAGAAGCCCGGCCTTTACGACATGCTCGACGTGCTCGGGCTTTCCCACTGATCATCCGGAGGATTTGACTTCATGAGCGGCACCCTCGTCCTTGTTCGCCACGGCCAGAGCGAATGGAACCTCAAGAACCTCTTTACCGGCTGGCGCGATCCAGACCTCACCGCGCTCGGCATCCAGGAAGCCGAGACCGGCGGCCAGGCGCTCGCCGATGCAGGGCTGAAGTTCGACATCGCCTTTACCTCGGTGCTGAAGCGCGCCCAGGACACCCTGCGCATCGTTCTGGACAAGGTCGGTCAACCGGATCTCGAAACGATCCGCGACGTGGCCCTGAACGAACGTGACTACGGCGATCTTTCGGGCCTGAACAAGGACGATGCCCGCGAGAAATGGGGCGAAGAGCAGGTGCATATCTGGCGCCGCTCGTATGACGTTCCGCCGCCCGGCGGCGAGAGCCTGCGCGACACCGGCGCGCGCGTCTGGCCCTATTACATGACCGAGATCCTGCCGCGCGTGCTGCGGGGCGAAACGGTTCTGGTCGCCGCCCATGGGAATTCCCTGCGCGCCCTCGTCATGGTGCTCGACCGGATGAGCAAGGAGGAGATCCTGAAGCTCAACCTCGCAACCGGCGTGCCTATGGTCTACAAGCTGAATGCCGACTCCACCGTGGCCTCCAAGCAGGTGCTCGGAGACATGTCCGGCGCCCACTGAGACTTTCGACGGCGTCGCAATCGGCGCCGTCCTCAGTTCTCGATGGTGAACTGCACCCGGTCGGCCGGAAAGCGGCTCACCGCATACTGGACGGGGATTCCATCAGGATCCGCGTTCAGGGAGTGCGTGACGAGAACGATCGCGCCGGCGGACAGGCCGAGGTCCTCCATCTCGGCGCCGTCGGCATGGCTGGCGGTGATTTCCGTCGAGACCCGCACATAGTCTGAGAGGCCGAGCACCCTGAAGGCAGCCGTGATCGAGCCGCTGGCCCGATAGGCCTCTTCGATGCCGGCAAAGCGTTCTGCCGGAAACCAGGCGGTGGCCCGCGACACCGCCCGGCCGTCGGCCTTGCGCAGCGTCTCCAGCCGGATGACAGGCGCACCGGGCTCGAGCTGCAGGCGGCGCGCCAGATCGTCCGAGGCCGGCTCCTCGGCCGAGGCCAGCAGAAGCCCCTCCGTTTCCCTTGCCTGGGCACCGATTCCCTCGTTGAAGCGCGTCCGGCGCGAGATCGGGAAGTTCAGCCGCTCCTTGCGCTCGATCATCGTGCCGATGCCCTGCACCGCCTTGACGATCCCCTCCTGCGCGAGAGCCGCAAGCGCGCTTCTCACCGTATGCCGGTTGACACCGAACTGCGCCGCCAGAATGATTTCCGGCGGCACGCGGCCGGTCGCGTCATATTCGCCACTGGCGATCGAGGCACGGATGCGGTCGGCGATCTGGCGCCACAATGCCACTCCGCTTTGTCGTTGAACGCTCGCCTGCCCGACCATGTCACACTCTTGTTATGTCCTCGCTGTAACTGTACAGTCAGATTGTATGGTTGTCTATAACAATAGACATTTGAAAGAGGCCGATGACTGTATCCGCTCCTGACACTTCCTCCCCAGGCACCGAGGCCCGCAAGCGTGCAGCCGGCCTGCTCGCGCGCGCCAGTCGCGAAGAGCTGACGGGCGCCTGGGACGCCCTTGCAACGAAGCCCGACTACACCCCCGTGCGCGGTCCCGAGACCGGACTGGTGATGGTGCGGGGACGCATTGGCGGCGGCGGCGGTCCCTTCAATCTCGGCGAAGCCACCGTGACGCGCGCAACGGTGCTGCTTGCCTCCGGCATTGCCGGACATGCCCATGCACTGGGAACGGACAAGCCCAAGGTCCGGCTTGCGGCGGTCTTCGACGCGCTCTGGCAGGACGGCGAGACCCGCAGCTTCGTGGAAAGTGCGATCCTGGCGCCTGTCGAGGCGCGGATTGCCGAGGAGGATCGGCAACAGGCCGAGGAGACGGCGGCAACACGCGTCGACTTCTTCACCATGGTGCGGGGAGACGATTGATGAGCATGAATGCGCAGGCCCTTGCCGGCGGCTTCTCCGATCCGGTTTTCGATTCCCAGGCGGTCTTCCGCCTTCTGATGGACGGCATGTCGCGCCCGGGCACGATCCAGACCGTCGGCATCGACGTGGAGCAGCCCCTGCCCCTCGGACGGGCCGCAGGCGCCGTGGCCCTGGCGCTTTGCGATGCCGATACGCCGGTCTGGCTGCAATCGGCAATGGCAAAGTCCGGCGCTCCGCAATGGATCGCCTTCCATACCGGAGCGCCGGTCGTACAGGAAAAGAGCGATGCCCGATTTGCCTTCATGCAGTCGCCGGCCGGCATCTGCTCCTTTGGCCTTTTCGCGCTCGGCACGCAGGAATATCCGGACCGCTCGACGACGCTCGTCATCGAAGTGGCGTCGCTTGTGGACGGGCAGCCGCTAACGCTGTCCGGTCCCGGCATCCGGGACAAGGTCACGGTGAAGGTCACCGGCCTGCCGGAGGTCTTCCTCAGCATCTGGAACGACAACAGGGCGCTCTTCCCGCGGGGCGCCGACGTCATCCTCACCGCCGGCGATGCCCTGCTTTGCCTGCCCCGCACCACCAGGATTGCCGCAGGAGAAACCGCATGTATGTAGCCGTCAAGGGAGGCGAGGCCGCCATCAATGCCGCCCACCGGCTGCTGGCCGACCGGCGCCGGGGCGAACGGTCGCTGCCATCCGTCACCATCGAGCAGATCGTCGAGCAGCTTGCGCTTGCCGTTGACCGTGTCATGGCAGAGGCATCTCTCTACGACCGGGCACTGGCGGCGCTGGCCGTGCGACAATCGCGCGGCGACATGATCGAGGCAATCTTCCTGCTCCGGGCCTACCGGACGACCCTGCCGCGGTTTGGAAGCTCCGAGCCGATCGATACGGCGAAGATGCACATCGCGCGGCGGATCTCCGCAACCTACAAGGATCTGCCCGGTGGCCAGGTTCTGGGGCCGACCTTCGACTATACCCACCGCCTTCTCGATCCCTCTCTGCTGACGGACGAGGATGTCGACCTGCCATCGCGCAAGGAGCCGCTGCCCGGCGCCTCCACCCGCGTGTCCGACATTCTCGCCACCGAAGGACTGATCGAGGGGGACGGGGAACTGCCGGACGACCAGCCGCCGGGCGACCTCACGCGCGAGCCCATGGAATTCCCGATGGGACGTGATCTGCGCCTGCAGGCGCTGGCGCGTGGTGACGAGGGCTTCCTGCTCGCGCTCGGCTATTCGACCCAGCGGGGCTTTGGACGCAATCATCCCTTCGTCGGTGAAATCCGCATCGGTGAGGTGGAGGTCGAACTGGATGTACCCGAACTCGGCTTTGCCGTTTCGCTCGGCCGCGTCCAGGTCACGGAATGCCAGATGGTCAACCAGTTCAAGGGGTCAGCAAAGGCGCCGCCGCAGTTCACCCGGGGCTACGGCCTGGTGTTCGGGCAAAGCGAGCGCAAGGCGATGAGCATGGCTCTGGTCGACAGGGCGCTGAGGGCGGAGGAGCTGGGAGAAGATATCACTGCGCCGGCGCAGGACGAGGAATTCGTCATCTCGCATGCCGACAATGTTCAGGCGACCGGCTTCGTCGAGCATCTCAAGCTGCCGCATTACGTGGACTTCCAGGCCGAGCTGGCCCTTGTCAGAAAGATGCGCGCCGACATCGAGGCGGCGCAGAAGGTCAAGGCAGGCCCGCTCCGCGACGCCGCGGAATAGACCGTTACTCCGCGACTATTTGCGGTCGGTTTCACCGTACCAATACGCACAGCAGAGACCGCTCGCTGCGAAGACCGAGAAGAACATCGTGATCAGAAGGCCAGTATCCATGACTATCAGCTCCTTTTGCTTGGGGGAAACACATCATGTCTCCTGAGGTTCCCTCCGACAGCGGCCTGGCGACCTATAATTTCGCCTATCTCGACGAACAGACGAAGCGGATGATCCGCCGAGCGATCCTGAAGGCGATCGCCATTCCGGGTTATCAGGTACCTTTCGCCTCGCGGGAAATGCCGATGCCCTACGGCTGGGGCACAGGCGGCGTGCAGGTAACGGCGTCCATCATCGGTCCCCAGGATGTCCTCAAGGTCATCGACCAGGGTGCCGACGACACCACCAACGCCGTCTCCATCCGCGCCTTCTTCCAGAAGGTCGCAAACGTCGCCGTCACTACCCATACGAAGGATGCGACAATCATCCAGACGCGCCACCGCATTCCCGAGCAGCCGCTCGCGGAAGGCCAGGTGCTCGTCTACCAGGTGCCGATACCCGAGCCGTTGCGCTTCCTGGAGCCCCGCGAGACGGAGACGCGCAAGATGCATGCGCTCGAGGAATATGGCCTCATGCACGTGAAGCTCTACGAGGACATCGCCCATAACGGCCGGATCTCGAAGACCTACGCCTACCCCGTAAAGGTCGCCGGGCGCTACGTGATGGATCCGTCGCCGACGCCGAAGTTCGACAATCCGAAGATGCACATGTCCGACGCGCTGCAGCTCTTCGGCGCCGGACGCGAAAAGCGCATCTATGCCATCCCCCCGCACACCGAAGTGGTGAGCCTCGACTTCGAGGACCACCCCTTCGAGATCCAGAGCTTCGACAAGCCGTGCGCGCTCTGCGGCGCGGAGAACGTCTATCTCGACGAGGTCATCCTCGACGACCAGGGCGGCCGCATGTTCGTCTGCTCCGACACCGACCACTGCGAGGACCGGCGCGACCACGGCCATGCAGGCGCAATGCTGGGACGCCAGGAGGCTGCAGAATGAGCGATACACCGCTTCTGAAGGTGAAGTCCGTCTCGAAATTCTACGGCCAGCGGATCGGCTGCAAGGAGGTCTCCTTCGACCTCTGGCCCGGCGAGGTCCTGGCCATCGTCGGCGAATCCGGTTCCGGCAAGACAACGCTGCTGAACTGCATTTCCACGCGGCTGCTGCCGACGACGGGCAGCGTCGAATACACCATGCGCGACGGCAGCATCCGCGATCTCTATCACATGGGTGAGGCCGAGCGTCGCTTCCTGATGCGCACCGACTGGGGTTTCGTTCACCAGAACCCGGCGGACGGCCTGCGGATGACGGTGTCGGCCGGCGCCAATGTCGGCGAACGGCTGATGGCGGTTGGCAACCGCCACTACGGCAACATCCGCGCCACTGCCACCGACTGGCTCGGCCGGGTCGAGATCGATGCCGACCGCATCGACGATGCCCCACGCGCCTTTTCGGGCGGTATGCGCCAGCGCCTGCAGATCGCCCGCAACCTCGTGACCGGGCCTCGCCTCGTGTTCATGGATGAGCCGACCGGCGGCCTCGACGTTTCCGTCCAGGCGCGGCTGCTCGACCTGGTGCGCGGCCTCGTCAACGATCTCGGCCTCTCGGCGATCATCGTCACCCACGACCTGGCCGTCGCCCGGCTGCTGTCGCACCGCATGATGGTGATGAAGGACGGCCATGTGATCGAGCAGGGCCTCACCGACCGGGTTCTCGACGACCCGCGCGAGCCCTATACGCAGTTGCTCGTCTCCTCCATCCTGCAGGTTTAGGACATCCCATGGCCACCCCTCTCGTCGTTTCGGAAGTGTTCAAGAGCTTCACCATGCATCTGCGCGACGGCATCAAGCTGCCGGTCGTCAATGACGTCAACTTCTCTGTCGCCAGCGGCGAATGCGTCGTGCTCGGTGGACCTTCGGGCATCGGCAAGAGCTCGATCCTGAAGATGCTCTACGGCAATTATGCCGTGGACGCCGGGCAGATCCTCGTGGCGCACCGCGACCGGATCGTCGATCTTGCCCGCGCCGATCCGCGCACCGTGCTCGACGTCCGTCGCCAGACCATGGGCTATGTCAGCCAGTTCCTGCGCACCGTGCCGCGGGTCTCGGCGCTCGACGTCGTGGCCGAGCCGCTGCTGTCGCGCGGCGCCAGTGCCGGCGACGCACGGGAGAAGGCCGCAGCGCTTCTCTCCGAGCTCAATCTTCCGGAAGAGCTCTGGGGCCTGCCGCCCGCCACGTTCTCGGGGGGTGAGCAGCAGCGCGTCAACATCGCCCGCGGCTTCATCACGGATCACAGCGTGCTGCTTCTCGACGAGCCGACCGCCTCGCTCGATGCGCGCAACCGCGCCGTCGTGGTCGAGATGATTGCAGACAAGAAGCGGAAGGGTGTCGCTCTGCTCGGCATCTTCCATGACGAGGAAGTGCGCGAGGCGGTTTCCGACCGGGTTCTCGACGTGCTGCAGTTTTCGCCGCGAAAGGCCGCCGCATGAGCGTGAAGGTCGGTATCGAGCCGAGCATCCATCCCAGCGCCAGCGTCAACAACTCGAAGCTCGGTCGCTATACGGAGGTCGCCGAACGCTGCCGCATCGATGAAGCGGAGATCGGCGACTACTCCTACATCATGCAGGATGGCTCGGTCTGGTGCGCGACGATCGGCAAGTTCGTCAACATCGCCGCCGCCGTGCGCATCAATGCCACCAACCACCCCACCTGGCGCGCCACGCTTCACCACTTCACCTACCGCGCCGCCAACTACTGGGATGACGCGGAGAACGAAGAGGAGTTCTTCGAGTGGCGGCGCGAGAACCGGGTGACGATCGGCAATGACGTCTGGATCGGCCACGGTGCGACTCTCCTGCCGGGCGTCACCGTCGGCAACGGTGCGGTGATCGGCGCGGGTGCCGTCGTCTCCAAGGATGTCGAGCCCTATACGATCGTCGGCGGCGTCCCCGCAAAGCTCATTCGCGAGCGTTTTTCGAAGGACGTCGGCGAGCGGATGGACAAGCTTGCCTGGTGGAACTGGGACCACCTGAAACTGCGCGCCGCACTCGATGATTTCCGCGCCCTGACGGCCGAGGACTTCCTTTCAAGGCATGGCGGCTAAGGGAACCTCCAAAGGGTCGCCAATTGTAACATTGGCGACACAAAACCGACATTCAGCCTTCATCTGCGGCCGTTAATGCCAATCTCAATTCAGGCAACAAGAAGGCGCCGAGCATGAAGTTCGAACTCAGGAACGTCACCCGCCGCTTCGGCGAACGAACGGCCGTAAACGACGTGAACCTCGAGATCCCGCAGGGGCAGATGGTAGGCATCATCGGCCGCTCCGGCGCCGGCAAGTCGACACTTCTTCGGATGATCAACCGCCTGACCGATCCCTCGTCCGGCTCGATCCATTTCGGTGATCTCGAGGTGTCTCGCCTGCGCGGCAACGCGCTTCGCGGCTGGCAGCGCGATTGCGCCATGATCTTCCAGCAGTTCAACCTCGTGCCGCGGCTCGACGTGCTGACCAATGTCCTGCTCGGTCGCCTCAACCACCGGTCCACGGTGATGAGCCTCCTCAGCGTGTTCACCCGTGAAGAGCGCATCATGGCGATCGCCGCCCTGGAGCGGCTCGGCATCGAGCAGACGGCACTGCAGCGCGCCGGCACGCTTTCAGGCGGCCAGCAGCAGCGCGTTGCCATTGCCCGTGCCCTGATGCAGGCCCCGAAGATGGTTTTGGCCGATGAGCCGATCGCTTCGCTGGACCCGCTGAACGCCAAGATCGTGATGGACGCACTGCGCGACATCAACGAGCGCGAAGGCATTACCGTGATCACCAATCTTCACACGCTCGATACGGCGCGCGGCTACTGCGAGCGCATCATCGGCATGGCTGACGGACATGTCGTCTTCGACGGAACGCCGTCAGAGCTGACGGCCGAAGCCGTTCAAGCGATCTACGGCTCAGACCGCGATGGCGCAGGGATCGACGAGTCGATGACCTCCACCAGCATCAATATTCCCGCGTCGGCCGAAAGGCCCGCCAGGTCATCGGCCGGTGTCAACGCCCTGGCTGCAGCCAGCGTCTGACCCGAGCTTCATCGCAAGCCAGCGTCAAAGGCAATTCTTGCAACAGCAGTCCGGGCTGTCCGGACAAACAGGAGACGATCTCATGCTGAAGAAAACTATGCTCGCCACGGTGGCCCTGGTTGCTCTTGCCGGCAACGTCATGGCGCAGGACCTCAAGGAATTCCGCATCGGCATCCTCGGCGGCGAAAACGAAGCCGACCGCCTGCGCAATTTCCAGTGCATGACCGAAAAGCTCCCCGCCGTTCTCGGCGTAGAGAAGGTCTCGCTCTTCCCGGCAGCCGACTATGACGGCGTCGTTCAGGGCCTGCTCGGCGGCACGCTCGACTACGCCGAACTCGGCGCGTCGGCCTATGCCAAGGTCTACCTGGAAGATGCCAATGCCGTTCAGCCGATCCTGACCACGGTCCAGACCGACGGTTCGATGGGCTACCACTCGATCATGGTTGCCCGCAAGGACAGCGGCATGACCAAGGTCGAAGACATCAAGGGCAAGAAGCTCGGCTACGCGGACCCGGATTCCACCTCCGGCTACCTCATCCCCGTCGTCACCCTGCCCGAGGCTCTCGGTGGTGCAACGGTCGAGGAATTCGTTGCTGAAACCGGCTTCGGCGGCGGCCACGAGAACCTGGTTCTGGAAGTCGTCAAGGGCACCTTCGATGCCGGCACCACCTGGGGCTCTGGCGTTGGCGAATTCAAGGACGGCTACTCGTCCGGCAACCTTCGCAAGATGGTGGACAAGGGCATCCTGAACATGGACGACCTCGTCGAGCTCTGGAAGTCGCCGCTGATCCCGAACGGCCCGGTCGTCGTGCGCAGCTCGATGAGCGAAGACATGAAGACCAAGTTCAAGGAATTCATGGTCGGCCTGCCGAAGAGCGATCCGGCCTGCTTCTCGGCCGTCCAGGGCGGTGACTTCACGGGCTTCGCCGAAGTCGACGTCGACTTCTACAAGCCGATCATCGACGCCCGCAAGGCAACCATCGGCGGCTGATCTGCCCCCTCGTCGCAAGGCCGCCGACCGTACCCTCGTTCGGCGGCCTTTTCTTGAGCCGCATTATCCCGGGATACCGCCATGCCAACCTCTGTCATTACCCCGACGCTCAGCGAGAGCGGAAAGCTGATCGAGCGCCACTGGCAACAGCTGGCGGGACAGCGGCGGCTCTACACGGCACTCTCCGCCCTCCTGCTGCTGCTCGTGGTGTCCGGGTCCCTGTGGTTCGCCAACGAGACCAATTCCGGCAAGTTCTTCGACCGGCTCCCCTACTTCTTCGACTTCGTGGGGCAGCTTATTCCGCGCGACGGCATGGAAGTCTGGCGCGCCCTGTTCGACCTGCCCTCCCCCTATGACGACGGCAGCCTGAAATACAACTATCCTGAAGGGCGGCTCTATTTCACGGAAAGCCTGTACCTCCCGGAATACTTCCATCAGATGCTGGTGACCCTGAACATCGCGATCGCCGCGACCGGGATCGGCCTGATCTTCGGCTTCATGCTGTCGTTCCTGGCCGCCAAGAACATGACCCCCAACCCCTGGATCCGCGGAACGGCGCGACGCGTGATGGAACTGCTTCGCGCCTTTCCCGAGGTTGTCATCGCCGGCTTCTTCCTGGCCATCCTGTCGCTCGGGCCTCTGCCGGCCGTCATCGCGGTCGCCATCCACACCATCGGGGCGCTCGGCAAGATGTTCTTCGAAGTCATCGAGAACGCCGACATGAAGCCCGACGAAGGCCTCAAGGCTGTCGGCGCCAACTGGGTGGAGCGGTCGTGGTTCGGCATGGTGCCGCAGGTCATGCCGAACTTCATGAGCTATTTCCTGTTGCGTCTCGAGATCAACGTGCGCGCTTCGACCATCATCGGCGCAGTCGGCGGCGGCGGCATCGGCGAACTCCTGCGCCTCTCGATCGGTCAGGGACATGAGGCAAAGACGCTGGCCATCATTCTCCTGCTGCTTCTGACCATCATCGCCGTGGATCAATTCTCCGCATGGCTGCGCCGCAAGCTTGTCGGCGACCAGGCTTTCCAGGCAATCTGAAAGAGGCTCCGCCATGACCACTCTCAACGTAGCCGAAATGGATGCGCTCGCAGCCCGCCACCCGGCCCTCCTCCACCGCTCGCCCTGGCAGCGCTTCCGCATTCCGATCATCGCGGTAACCGTCGTCCTCTACTTCATCTTTGCCTGGTGGTTCTTTGCCGTGGGCAAGGTCCTGGGCACCGCCAACTGGGGACTGGCCGGCAACTATCTGGCCGACTGGATCTCCTACGAAATTCGTCCGGACATCGAGATTGCGGCAGACGGATCGATCCAGATCAACTACCCGCGCTTCGATCCCATCGGCCCGAACCCCAATCCGGACTGGCTCGAGGCAAAGCGCGAAACGGTCACGCGCACGATCGAGATTCCCGGGGCCTCATCTTCCGCCCCGGCTCCATCCTCTTCGTCGAGCTTCAGCTTCATGGCGCCGGCACCTGCGCAGCAGCAGACGGCGGCCACTGCCCCGACGACGGAGACCCGTGTCGAAGAGGTCGTGACGGAAGCCTTTGTCGATCTCGGCCCGTCGCGGACCATCGACATCCAGCCCGAGCGGGTGGTGATGACGCGTGGAGACGAGACGCTGGTGCTCTTGCTGGACCACGCCGCCGATGAAGTCCTGGCCGAGGGTCCACTTCCCGACTGGGCAGAGCAACGGTCGCCTGGCGCACGAGTGATCGCCTATTTCGGCTTCTCCGGCTGGGCCGACGTCAGCGCCGACCGGGTGCGGGTGCGCAAGCGCTTCCTCGGCTGGGAGAACTTCTTCTTCGACACGAATTCCGCCTTCTTCGGCAGGTCCGCAAGCGAGGTCGCCGGTCTCGTCTTCAGCGGCGAGCGCCTCGACCCGTCGCAAAGCAATCTGTCGCTTGCCTGGAACGACATCCTCTACAATCCGTCCTGGCAGCATCTCGATGTCTGGACGAAGCTGCTGCAGACCATCGTGATGGCCTTCATCGGCACGCTGTTTGCCATGATCGTCGCCTTCCCGCTGTCGTTCATCGCGGCCCGCAACATCCTGCGCAACCGACCGGTGAACCAGATAGCCAAGCGCTTCTTCGACTTCCTGCGGTCCGTCGACATGCTGATCTGGGCCCTGTTCTTCACCCGCGCGTTCGGGCCGGGGCCGCTCGCAGGTATTTCCGCGATCTTCTTCACCGACACAGGCACCCTCGGAAAGCTCTACGCCGAGGCGCTGGAGAACATCGACGACAAGCAGCGGGAGGGCGTGCGCTCCGTCGGCGCGCCGCCCGCCACGGTCCAGCGGTTCGGCGTGCTGCCGCAGGTCATGCCGATCTTCGCCTCCCAGGCGCTCTATTTCTGGGAGTCCAACACCCGCTCGGCCACCATCATCGGGGCGGTCGGCGCCGGCGGTATCGGCCTGAAGCTTTGGGAAGCGATGCGCACCAATTCCGACTGGGAAAATGTCGCCTACATGGTACTGCTCATTCTTCTCGTGGTATTCCTGTTCGACGGCATTTCCAATGCGCTCCGCTCGAGACTGATGGGAACACGATCCCATTAGTATCGGGTTCCCCATCATCATTCTGTCATGGAAATCTACTAGCGCAGGCCCTGTCTTGGCGCTCCTTCTCCGATAGGCTCCAAACAGCTTCCTGATTCTGGATACCATCTTGCGCTACGCCATCTATTACACCCCGGCCCCCGACAGCCCTTTGGCCAGCGATGCCGGGCGCTGGCTCGGCCGCGACGCGTTTTCCGGCGAAATGCTGGGCGCGCCAGGCGGCCTTGCTATGCCTTCCGAGCAGTGGCAGGGCCTTGTCGCCGAGCCGCAGCGCTATGGCTTCCATGCGACCCTGAAGGCTCCGTTCGAACTCCGTCACGGGCAGACGGAGGCCGCACTGGTTGACGCATTCGATGCTTTTGCCGCATCGGTTGCGCCGTTCGGCATCCCGGAGGTCATTCTCGGGCAACTCGGTCCGTTCTTTGCGCTGGTTCCCGCCGTGGTCCATGCTCCACTGCAGGCCTTCGCCGCCTCCGTCGTGGAAACATTCGAGCCGTTCCGTGCCCCCCTGTCAGACGCCGACGTGGCACGCCGCCGACCGGAGCGGCTGACGGAGACCCAGCGAGAAAACCTGACGGCATGGGGCTATCCCTATGTCATGGATGAATTCCGCTTCCACATGACGCTGACCGGACCCGTCGAGGACGACCTGGCGCCGACCATCCTTTCGGAACTCAAGCGCCGTTTTTCCCGCCAGGACGGTCAGCCGCTCGCCATCGACGGACTGGCGCTCTTCATCGAAGCCCGCCGGGGCGAGCCCTTCACCATTCACAGCTGGCGACCGCTCGGCCTGCCGGCGCACAGCAGAAAGATCCTCCCATGACCGCCGAGACCGTCCTCTCGAACGCCCGCATCGTCCTTGACGACCAGATCCTTTCCGGCTCTCTCCTGATCCGTGATGGCAAGATCGCCGATATCTCCGAAGGGACCGCACGATCCGGCGAGGATGTCGAAGGCGACTATCTCATCCCCGGATTGATCGAACTGCATACCGACCACCTGGAACAACACTACTCTCCGCGTCCAGGCGTTCGCTGGAACACCACGGCGGCCATCCAGGCCCATGACGCGCAGGTCGCCACGTCCGGCATCACGACCGTCTTCGATTGCCTGCGGATGGGCGCCGACGAGGACGGTGGCTTTGAGATGGGCGAGATGCGCGGCCTTGCGGATGCGATCCATGCCGCCCAGAAGGAAGGCCGCCTACGCGCCGAGCACCTCTTCCACCTGCGCTGCGAAGTCTCTTCCGACAACGTGCTGGAGCATTTCGAGGACTTCAAGGAGGATCCCTATGTCCGCCTCGTCTCGCTGATGGACCATGCCCCCGGCCAGCGGCAGTTCCAGTCGATGGACCAGTACATCCTCTACTACAAGGAAAAGCGCGGTCTCAGCGACGAGGCCTTCGCCCATTTCGTCGCGCGGCGGCAGGCGGCGTCCGCACAATATTCGGCGCTTCATCGCGACGAACTGGCGCGCCTCTGCGCCGAGCGCGGCATCACGGTGGCCAGCCACGACGACGCGACCCTCGGCCACGTCGACGAAGCGATCGGCCACGGCGTGCGGCTTGCGGAATTCCCGACCAGCTTCGAGGCTGCCGAGGCGTCTCACAAGGCGGGCATGAGCGTGCTGATGGGAGCACCCAACATCGTGCGCGGCAAGTCCCATTCCGGCAATATCGCAGCCCGGGAACTGGCCGAGCGCGGCGTGCTCGACGTTCTGTCCTCGGACTACGTGCCGCTCAGCCTGCTGCACGCGCCCTTCGTGCTCTCCGACGATATGGAGAGCATCTCGCTGCCCAAGGCCATGGCCATGGTGACCTCCACGCCGGCACGCACCGTCGGTCTCGACGACCGCGGCCGGATCGCGACGGGTCTTCGTGCCGATCTCGTTCGGGTGCAGCGCGACACCGGCGTGCCGGTCGCGCGTGCGACCTGGCGAGAAGGACGCCGGGTAGCGTGATGGATCACGCAGCCGCTGCCGAGCAAGCCGCAAGCGGGCGTCTGGTCGTCGTCGTTGGCCCCAGCGGCGCCGGCAAGGATACGCTGATGGCCTTTGCGGCCGCGCGGCTGCGGGACCGGGCGGATGTGGTTTTCGTACGCCGCGTGATCACCCGCGACGGCAATGCGGGCGGCGAGGATCATGATGCCGTCTCCGAGGAAGAGTTCCTGCGGCGGGCGCAGTCCGGCCGCTTTGCCGTCTACTGGGAGGCGCATGGTCTAAACTACGGCATTCCGGCGGAAACGCTGCAGCAGATCACAGAAGGTCGTGTCGTCGTCGCCAACGGATCACGTTCGGCACTGCCGCACTTCAAGTCTGCCTTCCCATCAATGACGGTCGTCAATGTTACCGCCCGGCCGGAGGTGCTCGCCGCACGGCTGGAGGCCCGCGGTCGCGAAAGCCGCGAGGAGATCATGCGCCGGCTGCAGCGAAGCACGCCGACGCGCCTCGACGACTACGACGTCGTCACGATCGACAACAGCGGTTCGATCGAAGACGCCGGCGAGGCCATGGTCGATGCGCTTGCCAATTGCCTGCCGGTACCTCGCCCGCAATAAAAGCGCTCCTCAGTGCGCTTCGTCCCAGTTGGACGCGGCGCGCGCATCGACCTTCAGCGGCACCCGCATTGCGATCGCCGGCATGGCGGCCTCTTCCATCGTCGCCACGATCACCGGCAGCGTCGCCTCGATCTCGCCGTCCTCGACCTCGAAGATCAGTTCGTCATGCACCTGCAGCAACATGCGGGCCGCGAGCTTCGCCGCCTGCAGCGTCGGCTCCATCCGGATCATGGCGCGGCGGATGATGTCGGCGGCGGAGCCCTGAATGGGCGCGTTGATGGCGGCGCGCTCGTTGAAGGCGCGGACCTGCGGATTGGACGAGCGGATCTCGGGATAGTAGGCCCGCCGGCCGAAGATCGTTTCGACATAGCCATGGTCGCGGGCAAAGGCCTTGGTGCTGTCCATGTAGTCGCGGATCCCGGGAAAGCGCTCGAAGTACCGCTTGATGTATTCGCCCGCTTCGGAACGGTCGATCGACAGCTGGTTGGCGAGCCCGAAGGCGGAAATGCCGTAGATGATGCCGAAGTTGATCGCCTTGGCGCGTCGGCGGATCTCGCTCGGCATGCCTTCGACGGGGACGCCGAACATCTCGGATGCCGTCATCGCATGGATGTCGATGCCATCTGCAAAGGCCTGGCGCAGCTGCGGGATATCGGCGACATGGGCAAGCACCCGCAGTTCGATCTGGCTATAGTCGGCCGAAACGAGCTTGTGGCCGACTGACGAAATGAAGGCGGTGCGTATCTTGCGGCCTTCGGTGGTGCGGATCGGGATGTTCTGCAGGTTCGGCTCGACCGAGGATAGGCGTCCCGTGGTGGTCGAGGCGAGCGAATAGGACGTGTGCACCCGCTTCGTCTGCGGGTGGATATAGCCCGGCAGCGCGTCGGTATAGGTGGATTTCAGCTTCGTCAGCTGCCGCCAGTCGACGATCTTGCGCGGCAGATCATGGCCCATGGCCGCCAGATCCTCCAGCACCTGCGCCGAGGTCGACCATTGCCCCGTCTTCGTCTTGGCACCGCCCGGCAGTCCCATCTTGCCGAACAGGATGTCGCCGAGCTGCTTCGGCGAGCCGATGGTGAAGCGCTCGCCGGCCGTCTCGTAGATTGCGTCCTCGATGGCCGCGGCTTTCTGCGCGAGCTCGCCGGAGAGCCGCGACAGGATCTGCCGGTCGACGGTGATGCCGCGTTCTTCCATGCGGGCGAGCGTCGCGACCAGAGGCCGCTCCAGCCGCTCGTAGACCCGCGTCAGCTGATCCGCGGCCAGCCGCGGCTTCAGCACCATGGACAGGCGAAGGGTGAGATCGGCCTTCTCCGCCGCGTAGACGGAAGCACGTTCGATATCGACCATGTCGAAGCTGAGACCCGACTTGCCCGATCCCGCGACCTCCTTGAAGGAGGCCGGCATGTGGCCGAGCCATCGATCCGACAAGGCGTCGAGGCTGTGGGGACCCTTGCCTGCCTCCAGCACATAGGACATCAGCATCACGTCGTCGTAGCTGGCGATCTCGATGCCGTGGCGCTTCAGCAGCAGATAGGCGTATTTCAAATTGTGCCCGATCTTCAGGACCGCTGCGTCCTCCAGCAGAGGCTTCACCCGCTCAAACACCTCGCCGCTCGTCAGCTGATGTTCAGCGCGGCCGCTGCCGAGCAGGTCGTCGCTGCCGCTGCGGTGGCCGAAGGGGATATAGGCGGCGCGGATGTCACGGCCTGAGGGTGTATGGGTGTTGTCGGCCAACGCCAGCGAGAAGCCGGCTATCTCCGCCTGCATCGGATCGATCGAGGTGCCCTCGGCCTCGAAGGCGATCACACCGGTCTCGCGCGCCGCCCGCATCCAGTCGTCGAGTGCCTCGACGTCGCGGATGGTGACGTAGCAGCTTCTGTCGATCTTTGCCGATGTGAAGGCCTCGGCCCGCGCCTTGGCGAGATCGGCCGGTGTTGCGGCACCATAGATATCGGCAGCCGCGGCCTTGCTTATCCCCGCCTTCACCGGCGCCTGCGCCCCTGAGGTGTCCGCGCCGGCATCAAGATCAGGCCCGCGTGCCGCAGCACCCCATTGCACCTCGACGTGGGCGGGCTCAATGACGCTGGCATCACAATCGCAGGCGTCTGCAACGCGCCGCGTCAGGCTGCCGAACTCCATCGCCTTCAGGAAGGCGATCAGCTTCGGTCCGTCCTGCGTTTCCAACACCAGGCTGTCCAGCGGCATGTCGAGCGGCGTGTCGAGCCGAAGCTCGACCAGCCGGCGCGACAGGCGCGCGAGATCCGCATTGGCGATGATGCTTTCGCGCCGCTTCACCTGCTTGATCTCGCCGGCGCGGGCCAGGAGCGTTTCCAGATCGCCGAACTCTTCCAGCAGCTGGGCGGCTGTCTTCGGGCCGATCCCCGGAATGCCCGGGACATTGTCGACCGAATCGCCGACCAGGGCCTGCAGGTCGATCATCTTCTCCGGCGGCACTCCCCATTTCTCGATCACTTCGGGAATGCCGATCTGCTTGTCCTTCATGCTGTCGTACATGTGGACGTTGGGCGTCACGAGCTGCATCAGGTCCTTGTCGGAGGAGATGATGGTGACGTCGGCACCCGTCGCCTCGGCCTGGCGCGCATAGGTGGCGATGATGTCGTCGGCCTCGAAACCTTCGGTCTCGATGCACGGCAGGTTGAAGGCGCGCGTCGCCTGGCGGATCAGGCCGAACTGGGGAATGAGATCCTCCGGCGGCTCCGAGCGGTTCGCCTTGTAGGCGTCGTAGAGATCCTTGCGGAAGGTTTTGGAGGAATAGTCGAAAATCACCGCGAAATGCGTCGGCGTCACCCCGACGGAGGTATCGCGCGCGTCCGTCAACAGCTTCCAGAGCATGTTGCAGAAACCGGACACGGCGCCGATCGGCAGCCCGTCCGACTTGCGGGTGAGCGGTGGCAGGGCGTGGAAGGCGCGGAAGATGAAACCGGAGCCGTCGACGAGGAAGAGGTGATCACCTTTTTTCATGGGCTATGGAATAGCTTGCAGCACTTCGCCAGTCCACGAAAACTTGATGGAAAACCGCGGCACCAATGCCTGCCGAAGGCTCACCGGAACGTTACTGATTTGTAATTTGCGATTCCCTTGAAAAGCCCCGTTCGGCTGCGCATTTCCTGTGTACCGGCGAATGATCACGCCGCAGTCTGGCAGTCGGCTCATCCCCCGCCGCTCCAGACCGGACGAAGGCCTCATCCCCCTCAGGGCCTTTGTCCAGACATCGAACCGCTGCGGCCGATCCCCCTCCCGGCCGTGGCGGTTTTGCTTTTCTGCCGATCTGCTGCGCAGGCTTGGCGAAAGCATGGAGCGCTATATATCGCCTGCATTCGTCAGGAAAGCTCCTCCCATGGTATTCAATCGCTCCCACTGCGCGACCTATCTCTCCGGCCAACTGGCCAAGGGCTTTTCACGCTCCCTGCAGAGCCGGGCCGCAGACCTCGGCTTTTCTCCGGGCCAGTTTCCGGTGCTGCTGGAGCTTTGGCAGGAAGACGGCCTGACCCAGAAGCAACTTCTCGATCGGCTGGAGGTTGAGCAGGCAACGCTTGCCAACACATTGGTGCGCATGGAACGCGGCGGACTGATCGCGCGTGAGCCACACCCCCGCGATCGTCGCGCCCAGATCATTCGACTAACGGAGCTCGGGCGCGAGCTCGAGCGGCAGGCCGTCGAGGCTGCGGCCGAAGCGGATGCCGTCCTGTTCGAGGGGTTCCGGCAATTCGAGCGCGAGCTGATGATGGAATACATGCGCATGGCCATCGACAACGCGCGCAAGCTCTAAAGTCTTTCGCCAACTCGGCTCTCGAAACACAACGACCTTTGCACTAAGGTCGCCCCTGTTCTTGCAGACAGGATTTCCAGATGACCGAGCTTTCCCCCGTCCTCGACCGTGCCGACCAGAACCTCAAGAAAAGCCTCGAGCGGCTGTTCGAGCTGGTGCGCATCAAATCAATCTCCACCGATCCGGCCTATAAGGCCGATTGCCGACAGGCCGCCGAGTGGCTGGTCTCGACCCTCACCGAAATCGGCTTCGACGCCTCCGTACGCGATACGACCGGCCACCCGATGGTGGTGGCGCATCATGCCGGCGCCACGCCGGATGCTCCGCATGTCCTCTTCTACGGCCATTACGACGTGCAGCCGGTCGACCCCGTGGAGCTTTGGGAAAACGATCCCTTCGCTCCGGCAATCAAGGACCTTGGCGCGGGACGGAAGGTGATCACCGGCCGCGGCACGGCCGACGACAAGGGCCAGTTGATGACCTTCGTGGAAGCCTGCCGGGCCTACAAGGACGTCCACGGCAGCCTGCCGGTGCGCGTCACGATCCTCTTCGAGGGGGAGGAGGAATCCGGCTCACCCTCGCTGAAGCCGTTCCTGGAGGCAAATGCCGCGGAGCTGACCGCAAGCTGCGCGCTGGTCTGCGATACCGGCATGTGGGACGGCGAGACGCCGGCGATCGCCGCAGCGCTGCGCGGCCTGGTCGGCGAGGAGATCACCATTACTGCCGCTGATCGCGACCTGCATTCCGGCCTCTTCGGCGGCGCGGCGGCCAATCCGATCCACATCCTGACGGAAATTCTGGCCGGCCTGCGAGACGAGACCGGCCGGATCACCCTCGACGGCTTCTATGACGGTGTCGAGGAGACCCCTGCCAACATCAAGGCGAGCTGGGAGACGCTCGGTCGTGACGCGGAAAGCTTCCTCGGCGAGGTCGGACTGTCGGTTCCCTCTGGCGAGAAGGGTCGCTCGGTTCTGGAACTCACCTGGGCGCGGCCGACCTGCGAGGTGAACGGCATCTGGGGCGGCTATACCGGCGAGGGCTTCAAGACGGTGATCGCCGCCAAGGCTTCCGCGAAGATCTCCTTCCGGCTGGTCGGCGAGCAGGATCCGGCGAAGGTGCGCGACGCATTCCGTGCCTACGTCCGCTCGCGCATCCCGGCAGACTGCACCGTGGACTTCCACGAGCACGGCGGCTCGCCCGCCATCCAGCTGTCCTATGATTCACCGGTGCTGACAAAGGCGAAGAATGCCCTGTCGGACGAATGGGAAAAGCCTGCCGTGGTCGTCGGCATGGGCGGCTCGATCCCGATCGTCGGCGATTTCCAGAAGATGCTCGGGATGGATTCCCTGCTGGTCGGCTTTGGTCTCGTCGATGACCGTATTCATTCGCCTAACGAGAAATACGACCTGAAGTCCTTCCACAAGGGCATCCGGTCCTGGGCACGGATCATGGCAGCACTCTGAGATAGATCTTAAAGGGGCCGGGGAAGCCCGGCCCCAGAATACAAAAAGGCCGGGCAAGCCCGACCTTTTCTACTCTCGATTCTGATTGTGCCAGTACATCCGTGGTCACCCAGGAATCGAGACAGGCATTTCCGGCGCGTCCGCTTCAGGCAATGTGCCCATTGCGGCCCTGGCGATCATCATCGCTCCAACTGGTTAACATTTCGTAAAAGACGAATATGGCAACCGTTTCATCGATGGCGCGGTTTCCCGCATTTGCTCACTGCGCCGGAAACGCTGATGATCAGCAAATGGTACGGCGGTCGTTGATTTGCAATAGCTAACATAAAAAAAGGCCGGACAAGCCGGCCTTTCCGATCACGTCTGCGGCAGACTTATGCAGCCTGCAGGTTGTCTGCAGCGACCTTGCCGGAGCGGCGGTCTGTCACGAGTTCGTAGGACAGCTTCTGGCCGTCGTTGAGCGAGCTCATACCAGCGCGTTCAACAGCGGAGATGTGAACGAAAATGTCTGCTGAGCCATCATCCGGCTGGATGAAGCCATAGCCCTTGGTTGCGTTGAACCACTTTACGGTACCGGTAGCCATGTCGATGTCTTTCTCTTGCAAATAGCGGCGATGTTCCAGCGAACCGGAACGGGGTGGTCTCGTATTTGAAGGAAGGGTGTCGAGAGCACCGGAGGTGCTTAGAGCAGTCTTGTCTACAAATAGCGATGCGTGGGAGATAGAAGCGAGGTGCCGCTCTGTCAAGGTTTGCGGCTTATGCTAAATCTCGCACTTACGCCGAAAACAGAAAACCCGGCGCGGGAGGAGGTGCGCCGGGTTTCCGAAACTGACCAGCAACCGGGAGGAGGAGGTGTTGCTAGTCCCATCGAAGAACACTGGGAGGAGGAGTGCGTCCTTCGATGTTTTGATCATACAGTGAGCATGCCTGAAAAACAGCCTCAATTTTGCACCGCAGCAATGCGATCTGCGCATGGCTCTACGCCAACATCCAGAAAGCTTCAAGGCGACCACCTGATGAGGCGATCCCGCACAACGAAATGGGCGCACGTCGATGACATCGACATCCGCCCATTTATTGAGATGGCTCGGCAGCGCTAGGAGTAGCGACGATACCAGGCAGTGCGGTTTTCAACCGACTGAGCGCCGACCAGATATCCGATCGCAAATCCGATCGTGCCGATCAGTGTGAAGAGCGTCGTTGCCGTGGCAGGATGTTCGCGGATCGCACCAGCGACCGTCGTTGCCTCATCCTGAACATAGGCGGCGGCGTTTCCGGCGCGCTCGCTCAGGCGCGCACTCAACGAAGCGATCTCTGCACGCAGCGACGCGATCTCCTGGCCCATCTTGTCACTGTCGAGCTGATCCAAGTTGCCCATCGGCTTCACATTTCCTGTAGATTCGGCCATTGAAGCCTCCATTGTGTTCCAGTTGATCCATTAACGGGTCAAGCAGCGATAGGTTCCGCCTCGGGAACCTTCTCATTGCAGCCAGGAACAAGTGTCAGACGCCACGGCTTTCAGCCAGGATGTGAGCAAGCGATTCCAGCTTTTCCTTCTCACTCAATCCCTTTTGCATCGAATGAACGAGAATAAGAGCCAAGGCCTCGCCGTCCGGGCTGGATTTGCTGATGTTATGCTCAACACATGCTTGATCAAACACCTGCTGCAGCATGTTCAGTTGATCCGGATTGACCGGATTGCGAACCAGTTGTGTCGGCACACCAACCTCCCCATGCTGTTGCAGCCCGATAGGGCTTTTGATCCCAGTCCCGGGATCGAATTGATCGCGCGAAACTTGGCTTTATAAAGGCGGTCTTGTGTAGAACTTACGCATGATGCGCCGGAATGTAAAATTAAGCACCGAAAGTGCTCTCTCGAATCTCCGGAGCCTGGGCAATCGTCATGAACGACTGAAACGACAACAGACGGATCGTCGCCTGTTGTCGCATTCAAAATTCATTACGCCGCGCCGGCGGGATCTCCGATCGGCATCAGGGCAGGATTGAGCTTGGGATCCTGCGGGTTCTTGGTGTCGCCCGGGTCCTGGACAGGCGTGAGGGGTGGCTTGCCCTGCGTCCGGTCGGGAATGCCTGGCGTCGAAGTCGGCCCGCGAGGAGTTTCCGGCGCCGGATTCTGGATGGGATCTCTGTTCGGCATTGTTCTTCTCCCTTATTGCTTATCAAACGGAACGGAAACGGCCAGGCATTGTTCCGAAACCCCTCCCGTTTGCCTTCGATCAGCCGAAGGTGGAAACCGGATGCCGTGATTGGAACGGTTTTTCAGCGCCGGAGATGAAACAACGGCGGCCCCGAGCGGTTAACTCCATCGTCAACCAAGGGAGAAGACCTATGAAAAAAGTTCTCGCAATCAGCTTTATGACCATGTCGCTTGCAGCCTGCACGGCAACCGAACGCGGCGCCGGCGTCGGTGCGGCAACCGGGGCAGTGGTCGGTGGCGCCGTATCCGGCGACGTCCGTGGAGCCGCGGTTGGCGCAGCGGTGGGCGGTGCAGGCGGTGCGTTGATCGGCAGCGTACAGGACCAGCCAGGACGCTGCTACTACCGCGACCGTTACGGCAACCGCTATGTGGACGAATGCCGTCGATAGCCTATCGCATCGGGCCGACCAGTTTGGTCGGCCCGGCCAGTTTGGTCGGCCCGGCCAGTTTCCCTTAACACCCCGTTAAATCGCCGCATTTAGAGTCCAGCCAAAGCTTGGGCGAATATCTGATCACCGGCCTCGGTCGGCTTTAGGAACATGGGGCTACCGACGCGGCATGGCAGCCAAGGGCAAATCGCGACACAGGATCGAACCGTCTTTCGAAGACGATGAAGACCGTTTCGAGGACGATCTGCGGCTGGGATCTGATGATCGGGTGGTCGGCGGCCGCCCCAAGCGCAAGTCCGGCCCGGCGAAGAAGCCTGCCGCCTCCAGTTCCCGCCGAAAAAGCAAGACGCGCCGCCAGTCGCGCGGCCTTTTTGCGCCGGTGCGCTCGCTTCTCTACTGGTGCCTGGTGCTCGGCATCTGGGCCGGCATCGGGATCGGCGGCCTTGTTCTCTACTACGGCGCGCAGATGCCTGCCGCCAGCGCCTGGGCAATCCCCGATCGCCCACCCAACATCAAGATTGTCTCCACCAATGGCTCGGTGATCGCCAACCGCGGCGCCACGGGCGGGGAAGCGCTGTCGCTGGAGGAGATGTCCCCCTACATCCCGCAGGCGGTGATGGCGATCGAGGACCGGCGCTTCTACTCCCATTTCGGCGTCGACCCCTTCGGCCTCGCGCGCGCCTTCATCAACAACCTGACGGGCCAGCCCATTCAGGGCGGTTCGACGATCACCCAGCAGCTGGCGAAGAACCTGTTCCTGTCGCCGGAACGCACCTTCGAGCGCAAGATCCAGGAAGTCCTCCTCGCCTTCTGGCTGGAACACAAGTTCAACAAGGACCAGATCCTGGCGATGTACCTGAACCGGGTCTTCTTCGGGTCGAATGCCTATGGCGTCGAGGCGGCGTCGCGCCGCTATTTCAATACGTCGGCACGCGAGGTCAACCTCGGCCAGGCAGCGCTCCTGGCTGGTCTTCTGAAGGCCCCGTCGCGGCTGTCGCCGGCGCGCGATCCGGAGGCTGCCGAAGCGCGTGCCCAGGTGGTTCTCGGCGCGATGCAGGAAGAGGGCTATGTCACCGAGGACGAGATCAAGTCGGCGATGTCGCAGCCCCCGACGAAAGCGCGCAGTTACTGGTCCGGGGCCGAGCACTATGCCGCCGACATGGTTCTCGACGAGGTCACGAAACTCGTCGGCGAGGTGAAGCAGGATATCGTCGTCGAGACGACGATCGACCTGTCGCTGGAACGGAAGGCCGAGGAGGCCCTGACGGACATCCTCGAGGGTGACGGCGAAAAGCTCAATGCCTCGCAGGCCGCACTCGTCTCGATGGATGCGACCGGCGCGATCCGCGCGCTTGTCGGCGGCAAGGATTACGCGCAGAGCCAATTCAACCGGGCGGTGACGGCAAAGCGCCAGCCGGGTTCGGCCTTCAAGCCGTTCGTTTACGCCGCCGCCCTGGAAGCCGGCATCCGGCCGGACTCGATCCGCAACGACGCACCGGTGCGGATCGGCAAATGGACCCCGGAAAACTACGACCAGAAGTATCGTGGCGAAGTGACGGTCTCCTCCGCCCTCGCCCAGTCGCTCAACACGATCGCTGCACAGCTCGTCATGGAGGTCGGACCGCAGGAGGTCGTCAGCCTCGCGCACCGCATGGGGATCGAGCAGGAGCTGCAGCCGAATGCATCGATTGCGCTGGGGACATCCGAGGTGCCGCTGGTGGAACTGACGGCAGCCTATGCCCCCTTCATGAACGGCGGCTACAAGGCAACGCCGCACATCGTCCGCCGCATCCTCGATGCCGAGGGCAACACGATCTACGAGACAGGCTACGACAGCCCGCCGCGGGTGCTGAGCGAAACGGTGGTCGCCACCATGAACAGCATGTTGACGCGCGTCATCGAGAACGGAACCGGCAAGGCGGCGAAGCTCAAGGACTGGCAGGCGGCAGGCAAGACCGGCACCACCCAGTCCTTCCGGGACGCGCTCTTCGTCGGGTACACCAGCGTCATGACCACCGGCATCTGGTTCGGCAACGACGATGGCACGTCGATGAAGAAGGTGACCGGCGGCGGACTTCCGGCCAAAGCCTGGAAAGACTACATGACGGCCGCGCTCGACGGCTATTCCCCGACACCCCTGTTTGGAAGCCATGGCGGCTTCGACCTGCCGCCGGCCTCGATCGAGCCGGAGCGGGAGCCGACCAGCATCGGCGACATCATCTCCGGCGTGCTTCCCGGCGTCGGGCGGCGCGACAACTATCCCACTCCGCCGGCCGCCGATGTCTACCAGGAGGACGTGTCGCAAGGCGAGATGCCGATCCGCGACTATCGCGAATATCGCGGTCCCTACGATGATTTCGGGGGCGCTCCCGTACCGCCCGCAGACGTTGGTGGCCGGCCGATGCCGCCGGTGGATGCCGGCGCAACCGCGTCTACCCGCCCGCCGCGCCAGACGACGCTCTACGACCTGATCATGGGTCAGTGAGCCGCAGCGGTTGCGTTCACATTCCCGTGTGTTTTTGCTGACATCAGAGTCTTGTCCTGCCTTGCAGTCCAAAAAACCCGTCCTTATATACGCCGCATGACGCAGCGCATGCTGCGAGAATACAGTAGACCATCCCAGTCGAGGAACTGTCAGCGGAATGCCTGAGCGGGGTTCCGACGGTTCGCTTAAAGGAGAGAGAAAAAATGGCTAAAGTAATTGGCATCGACCTTGGTACGACGAACTCCTGCGTTGCCATCATGGACGGCAAGGATTCCAAGGTAATCGAGAACGCCGAAGGCGCTCGCACCACCCCTTCCATGGTCGCCTTCACCGAAGATGGCGAGCGTCTCGTCGGCCAGCCGGCAAAGCGCCAGGCCGTGACCAATCCCACCAACACCCTGTTTGCCGTCAAGCGCCTGATCGGGCGCCGCTATGAAGATCCGACCGTCGAGAAGGACAAGGGCCTTGTTCCGTTCGAGATCGTCAAGGGCGACAACGGCGACGCCTGGGTCCAGGCCCAGGGCAAGTCCTACTCCCCGGCTGAAATCTCCGCGATGATCCTTCAGAAGATGAAGGAAACCGCCGAATCCTACCTCGGCGAAAAGGTCCAGAAGGCCGTCATCACGGTTCCGGCCTACTTCAACGACGCCCAGCGCCAGGCCACCAAGGATGCCGGTCGTATTGCCGGTCTTGAAGTGCTGCGCATCATCAACGAGCCGACTGCGGCAGCCCTCGCCTATGGCCTGGACAAGACCGAAGGCAAGACGATCGCCGTCTATGACCTTGGCGGCGGCACCTTCGACATCTCCGTGCTGGAAATCGGCGACGGCGTGTTCGAAGTGAAGTCGACCAATGGTGACACCTTCCTCGGCGGTGAAGACTTCGACATGCGTCTCGTCGAATATCTGGCCGGCGAGTTCAAGAAGGACAACGGCATCGACCTGAAGAACGACAAGCTCGCCCTGCAGCGCCTCAAGGAAGCTGCTGAAAAGGCGAAGATCGAACTGTCGTCCTCGCAGCAGACCGAAATCAACCTGCCGTTCATCACCGCCGATGCGTCCGGTCCGAAGCACCTGACGATGAAGCTGACCCGCTCGAAGTTCGAAAGCCTGGTCGACGACCTCGTTCAGCGCACCGTTGCTCCGTGCAAGGCAGCGCTGAAGGATGCCGGCGTCACGGCTGGCGAAATCGATGAAGTCGTGCTCGTCGGCGGCATGAGCCGCATGCCGAAGGTCCAGGAAGTCGTCAAGCAGCTGTTCGGCAAGGAGCCCCACAAGGGCGTCAACCCGGACGAAGTCGTTGCCATGGGCGCCGCCATCCAAGCCGGCGTTCTGCAGGGCGACGTCAAGGACGTTCTGCTTCTCGACGTGACCCCGCTGTCGCTCGGCATCGAAACGCTCGGTGGCGTGTTCACCCGCCTGATCGACCGCAACACGACGATCCCGACGAAGAAGTCGCAGACCTTCTCGACCGCTGACGACAACCAGTCGGCCGTGACGATTCGCGTTTCCCAGGGCGAGCGTGAAATGGCGCAGGACAACAAGCTGCTCGGCCAGTTCGATCTCGTCGGCCTGCCACCGTCGCCGCGCGGCGTGCCGCAGATCGAAGTGACCTTCGATATCGACGCCAACGGCATCGTCCAGGTTTCGGCCAAGGACAAGGGCACCGGCAAGGAGCAGCAGATCCGCATCCAGGCGTCCGGTGGTCTCTCCGACGCGGACATCGAGAAGATGGTCAAGGATGCCGAGGCGCATGCCGAGGAAGACAAGAAGCGTCGTGCAGGCGTCGAGGCCCGGAACCAGGCCGAAAGCCTGATCCACTCGACCGAGAAGTCGCTCGCCGACTACGGTGACAAGGTGTCGGAAACCGACCGCAAGGCGATCGAGGATGCGGTGGCTTCGCTCAAGACTGCCGTCGAAGCCTCCGAGCCGGACGCTGACGACATCCAGGCGAAGACGCAGACGCTGATGGAAGTCTCCATGAAGCTCGGCCAGGCGATCTATGAAGCCAGCCAGGCCGAGGGTGCCGAAGGCTCCGAGGGCGGCAAGGACGACGATGGCGTCGTCGATGCCGACTACGAGGAAATCAAGGACGACAAGAAGTCGGCCTGAGTTCGCCCGATGGCAAAGCTCAGAACATAGTCGACTAGAAATCCGGCTGCCATCGTGCAGCCGGAATCCTTTCGGGAGCCGTTACCTCCATGGCAAAAGCAGATTATTACGAAACCTTGGGTGTCGGCAGGACCGCTGACGAGAAGGAGCTGAAGAGCGCCTTTCGCAAGCTCGCGATGAAGTGTCATCCGGACAAGAATCCTGGCGACGCCGATGCGGAGAAGAAGTTCAAGGAGATCAACGAGGCCTATGAGACCTTGAAGGATCCCCAGAAGCGGGCTGCCTACGACCGCTTCGGCCACGCAGCCTTCGAGTCGGGCGGCATGGGTCCCGGCGGCGGTGGATTCGGTTCCGCTGGTCCCGGCGGCTTCTCCGACATCTTCGAAGACATTTTCGGCGAGATGATGGGCGGCGGCCGCGCCCGGCGGTCTTCGGGTGGCCGTGAACGTGGCGCCGACCTGCGCTACAACATGGAAATCACGCTCGAGGAAGCCTACGCCGGCAAGACGGCCCAGATCCGGGTTCCTACCTCGATCACCTGCGACCTCTGCTCCGGCTCCGGAGCCAAGCCCGGCACGCAGCCGAAGACCTGCGCCACCTGCCATGGCTCTGGCCGTGTCCGCGCCAGCCAGGGTTTCTTCTCGGTAGAGCGCACCTGTCCGACCTGCCACGGGCGTGGCCAGACGATCACCGACCCGTGCACCAAGTGCCACGGCCAGGGCCGCATCGCGGAAGAGCGGTCGCTTTCGGTCAACATTCCGTCGGGCATCGAGGACGGCACCCGCATCCGCCTGCAGGGCGAGGGCGAGGCGGGAACGCGCGGCGGACCGACCGGCGACCTTTATATCTTCCTGTCGGTGAAGCCACACGAGTTCTTCCAGCGGGACGGAGCGGATCTCTTCTGCAGCGTACCGATCTCGATGACGACGGCAGCGCTCGGCGGCACCTTCGACGTCGCGACGCTGGACGGGACGAAGTCGCGGGTCACGGTTCCCGAGGGCACGCAACCAGGCAAGCAGTTCCGCCTCAAGGGCAAGGGCATGCCGGTGTTGCGCTCGTCGCAGACGGGTGACCTCTATATCCAGATCCAGATCGAGACGCCGCAGAAGCTGACCAAGCGCCAGCGGGAACTGCTGCAGGAATTCGACGAGATTTCCTCGAAGGAAAACAATCCGGAATCCACCGGCTTCTTTGCCCGGATGAAGGAATTCTTCGAGGGCTGAGGCCGGCGTCTTGCGCCGAAGGGCGGTGAACAGCTCGCTGGTCCTAGGATCATCGCACAAAGGGCAGCCTTGCGCTGCCCTTTGCTGCATCTTGCGTTCGGTCAGTAGTGCGGCGGCCTGGTGTTTGCGGGTGCATCCAGGGCGCTTTCCTCGATCGCCTGGAAGCGTTCGGTCAGACGATCGAGCTTTGCCCGCATCTGTTCGACGATCCGCCACTGGTCAGCCAGTTGGTCCGACAGTTCGTCGATCACCTTTGCCTGGTGGGCTGCAAGCTCTTCCAGCCGCATGATCCGTTCGTCATCGTCCGCCACAGCATGTCCCTCGCGTTGCCCGCTGGTGCCGCCATCGTTCAGGCGCTCAAGATCGCGTCTTGCGCTCGTAGGGCATCAGCATGATGGCCGAGGCTGTTACAGCACCGCCGAAGGTGAACGCAAGCGGCACGGCCATCATAGCAAAGGACAACATCGGCATCTGCGAACGACTGACATGGGTTCCGAGCCCGGAGAGATCGAACCAGACCAGGGCAGCGGCCACCACCACCCCGATCGCCATTCCGAAGGCTGCATTGATCGCCAGGAACCACAGCATCTCCCGATGGTCACGCCGGGCTTCCTCCGGGGTCATGTCGTCATGTTCCAGCATGGGTGCCTCCTTGGCGGATACCGGAGCCTATCTCTCCGCCGTTTCCATGTCGCGCGTAAAACCGGCCAGTCTCGCGGAAGTTCCCGCGCCATCGATCGGCTCGTCGTCTGGCGTGTCGTTGCGGCATGGAAGGAGACGCATCGTGGTCCGTGCTTGCCATGGCGACGGATAACGCTTAGCTCCCTCTGAGGACGCAAGCAGACACTCATGGCCCAGAAGATCTCTCTCTCGCAGCTGAAGCTCACCAACTTCCGGAACTACACGGAGGCGAGCCTGACGCTCGACGAACGGCATGTGGTGCTGACCGGCGAAAACGGCGCCGGCAAGACCAACCTGATGGAAGCCGTTTCGTTCCTTTCTCCCGGACGAGGCCTTCGGCGGGCGGTTCTGGCCGATGTGACCCGTGTGGGCGCCGAGGGCGGCTTTTCCGTCTTTGCCCGATTGGAAGGCATGGAGGGCGAGGTATCGCTCGGCACCGGGATCGACGGCGAGGGTGAGACCTCAGTCCGCCGGCTGCGGATCAACGGGACGCCTGCCAAATCGACCGAGGAGCTTTCGGACCATCTCAGCGTGCTGTGGCTGACGCCGGCCATGGATGGTCTCTTCACCGGCCCGTCTGCCGACCGCCGGCGGTTTCTCGACCGCCTGGTCCTGTCGATCGATCCCTCCCACGGGCGTCGCGCGGGCGATTTCGAACGGACCATGCGCAACCGCAACCGCCTCTTGTCGGAGGGACGCTATGACCCCTCCTGGCTCTCCGCCATCGAGGCGCAGATGGCGGGGCTCGGGATCGCCATGGCCGCCGCCCGGCAGGAAATGCTCGGCCTGTTGCGGACCCTGTCGGCGACTTCGGAAGAGACGCCCTTCCCCTCCCCGGTGCTGGCCCTGGAAGGTTTCCTGGATGATGTCCCCGAGGGACCGGCGGCAGATCTGGAAGACCGGTATCTCGCCATGCTGCGCGAGAGCCGCGGGCGCGACGCTGCGGCAGGGCGCACGCTGGACGGACCGCACCGGAGCGACCTGCAGGTCCGTCATCGGGAAAAGGACATGGATGCCGCACGCTGCTCCACGGGGGAGCAGAAGGCGCTGCTGATCGGCCTCATCCTGGCGCATGCGCGCCTCACCGCCAATATGACCGGCTTTGCTCCTGTCCTTCTCCTCGACGAGATCGCCGCGCATCTGGACGAGGGGCGCAGAAGGGCCCTGTTCGACCTGATCCATGACCTCGGCGGCCAGTCCTTCATGACCGGCACCGACCGATCGATGTTTTCAGCTCTGGCAGAGCGGGCGCAGTTCTTTACCGTCGACGGCGGCAGCGTCCGCCCCTAGCAACCGCTTCCCCGACGTCGGCAGGGCTGCTAGAAACCAGGCATGGAACTGACCCCGGACGAAATCGAGCGCTATCGTCGCCACATCCTGCTGCCCGAAATCGGCGGCGCGGGGCAACAGCGCCTCAAGGGCGCCCGCGTGCTGGTGATCGGCGCCGGCGGTCTCGGGGCGCCGGTCCTCGAGTATCTGGCGGCGGCGGGCATGGGGACGCTCGGTATCGTCGACGACGACGTCGTCTCGCTCTCCAACCTGCAGCGGCAGGTGATTCACGACACCGGCACGGTGGGTGCGGCCAAGACCGCCAGCGCGCGGGCCGCCATCGCCCGGCTTAACCCCACCATCCGGGTTCTCGACTACGAGGAGCGCTTCTCCCTGCCCTGGGCGAGGTCGCATCTTCCGCGATTCGACCTGCTGATCGACGGATCCGACAATTTCGACACCCGCTATGCCGCGGCAGACGCCGCAGCAGAGGCGCGCATTCCGCTGGTGACAGGCGCCGTCGGCCGCTTCGACGGCTCGCTGACGGTACTGATGCCCTATGCCGCCGCGCCCGACGGGACTGCCAATCCGCACTACCGTGACCTCTTTCCGGAGAAGCCGCCGGAGGGGCTGATCCCTTCCTGCGCCGAGACCGGCGTGATCGGCGCGCTGACCGGCGTCATTGGCACACTGATGGCCATGGAAGCGATCAAGCTCATTACCGGCATCGGCGACCCGCTGGTCGGCCGCCTGCTTCTCTACGACTCGCTGACGGCCCGTTTCGACACGATCCGCTACAAGCGCCGTCCCGCGGAGACGGCCAAGACATGATCGAGATCACGAGCGTCGGATCGGGCTTCCACCGCTGGGACGATCTCCTGGCGCTCATCCATTCCTCCTTCGCCTATATGGACGATGTCATCGATCCACCGTCGTCTGCCAAGGGACTGACGCCTGCGTCGCTGGCGGAGAAGGCGGGAACAGAGATCGCCTTCCTCGCCGTGGAGGAAGGGCAGCTGCTGGGTTGCATCTTCTGCCGACCGGAGCTTGCTGACTGCCTCTACATCGGCAAGCTTGCCGTTCACCCGGACGCACAGGGCAAGGGGCTCGGGCGGCGGCTCCTGGCAAAAGCCGAAGCGGCAGCGCGAGAGCGCGGGTGCAGCCGGCTGCGTCTGGAGACCCGCATCGAACTCACTGGCAACCATGCGACGTTTGCCCATTGGGGCTTCGTTAAGACGGCGGAGAAGTCTCACCCCGGCTATGATCGCGTGACCTTCATCGAAATGGTCCGGACGGTCGACGCCACGCCACCGGTATTGGCTAGCTGACGTCCTCGCTCGTCCGCTGCGTCAGGGCCGGCCCGGCAGCACGCGGTTGGGAGGCCTGTGGCCATCGAAGAAGGTGCGGATGTTGATGATCACCTTGTCGCCCATGTCGATGCGGCCTTCGATGGTCGCCGAGCCCATATGCGGCAACAGAACCACCCGGCCCTCATTGGCAAGCTTGATCAGCTTCGGATCGATGGCCGGCTCGTTCTGGTAGACGTCGAGCCCTGCCCCGGCAATCTGGCCGTCGCGCAGAAGCTGGATCATCGCCGCCTCGTCGATGATATCGCCGCGGGCGGTATTGACGATCACGGCGGTCGGCTGGATCAGCGCCAGGCGCCGCGCCGAGAGGAGATGGAAGGTCGCCGGGGTCGAGGGGCAGTTCACCGAGACGATGTCGACACGCGCCAGCATCTGGTCGAGGCTGTCCCAATAGGTGGCCTCGAGCTCTTCCTCCGTCTCCGGATTGGCACGCTTGCGGTTGTGGTAATGAATGGCGAGTCCGAACGCCTTGGCGCGACGTGCCACTGCCGTGCCGATGCGGCCCATGCCAACGATCCCGATGCGCTTGCCCCAGATCCGCCGACCGAGCATCCAGGTGGGCGACCAGCCGGCCCAGTCGCCGGGATGATCGGTCAGAATCCGCGCGCCTTCCGTCAGTCGCCGGGAGACGGCGAGAATCAGCGCCATCGTCATGTCGGCAGTATCTTCGGTCAGCACATTCGGGGTGTTGGTGACGGTGATGCCCTTCTTCGCCGCGGCGTCGACATCGATGTGGTCGGTGCCGTTGGAGAAGCTGGCGATGAGCTTCAGGTTCGGGCCCGCCTCTTCGATCAGCGCCTGGTCGATGCGATCCGTCACCGTCGGCACCAGCACGTCCACAGCCTTCATCGCCGCCGAAAGCTCATCGCGGGTGCGCGGCGTGTCGTCGATGTTCAACTCCGCGTCGAAGAGCTCGCGCATGCGGGTCTCGACGGCGTCCGGGAGCTTCCGGGTGATGTAGACCTTGGGCTTCTTCTTGGGCGTCATGGCGTCGTGTTCAGAGGTCCTTAACCAAGTGGCGCGATATTCGGCGTATCCAGGGCGTTTCTACCAGACCCGTCGCCGAAGACAAACAAAACCTCTTGCGAGGCGGCTGTCTTGGCTGCGCCCGGCAACGATCCCTCCATCGCCCGCGCAGCCGGTGCGGCAGAAGTTGGAACGGCACGCATGCGAAGCGTCATTCTCAAGATTCTCATGGCTACCCTGATCGGCCTGGGCCCTGCGGCTTTCGGGTCTTCGCCGGCAATGGCCCAGGGCGCGGCCAAGGGTGCCAGCGGGCTGCCGCTTCCCCGATTTGTCAGCCTGAAGTCCGCACGGGTCAACATCCGCATCGGCCCGAGCACGGATTACCCCGTTGCCTGGATGTACATGAAATCGGGCACGCCGATGGAGATCATTCAGGAATACGACAACTGGCGCCGGGTGCGTGACGCCGACGGGACCGAAGGCTGGGTCAACCAGGCGCTGCTTTCGGGCGAAAGAACAGCCGTCGCAGCACCATGGATGCGCGAGAAGGGCGAGGTCTTCGTCAACATGCGCCGCGAACCCCAGAGCTCGGCAGCGGTCATCGCCAAGCTTCAGCCCGGTGTCGTGATCGTGATGGACGAGTGCAACGGCGACTGGTGCCATGCCTCGGCCGGAGGTGCCGAAGGCTGGGTCAGCCAGGCTGAGGTCTGGGGCGCCTATCCCGGGGAAGCCTTCAAGTAGCCGCCCCTAGAGAAGGCCTTCAAGGGCCGCCGCACCCCGGAGCGACTGCATCGGACGCGGACCGATCTGCTGGATGACGATGGCCGCGGCCAGGCACCCAAGCTTGCCGCAATCTTCCAGCGAGCGCCCCTGGGTGTAGCCATAGAGGAACCCGCCCGCGAAGAGATCACCGGCTCCTGTGGTGTCGACCACTTCAGCAACCTCGAAGGCGTCTATCTTGATGCGTTCTTCGCCGCGCACGATAATCGCCCCCTCTTCGCTGAGGGTCACCGCGGCGAGCTTGCAGTCAGCGGCGATCTTCGACAATGCCAGTTCGAAATCCTCGGTCTCGTAGAGCGACAGCGCTTCCTGCTTGTTGGCGAACACGATATCGACCGTGCCTGAGCGCATGAGGTCGAGGAACTCGGCGCGGTATCGTCCGACGCAGAAGGGATCCGACAGCGTCATGGACACCTCACGACCATTCTCGTGGGCAATGCGGGCACATTCCAGGATTGCTTCCTTGGCGCGCGGCGGATCCCAGAGATAGCCTTCGAAATAGGTGACCTTGGAATCGGCCACCACCTGCGGCTCCACATCCTGCGGCCCCAGTTCGACGCAGGCGCCGAGATAGGTGTTCATGGATCTCTCGCCGTCGGGCGTGACAAAGATCATCGAGCGGGCCGTGGGCGGCCTGGAGCCGTCCGGTTTGGTTTCGTAATGGACGCCCTGGGCGCGGATGTCATGCTGGAAGATCGTGCCCAGCTGGTCCTCGGCCACCTTGCCGAAATAAGCTGCCTTGCCGCCCAGCCCGGCAATGCCGGCGGCGGTGTTGCCCGCCGACCCGCCCGACGCTTCGACAGCGGGACCCATCTTCGAATACAGCAGTTCGGCGCGCTCGGCATCGATCAGGTTCATCGCGCCCTTGATGATGTCGTTTTCACTGAGAAAACTGTCATCGCAACGCGCGATGATGTCGACGATGGCATTGCCGACTGCGAGAACGTCGAATTTGGACATCCAGCCAAGCCCTTCCTGATTTGCTTCTTACCGATCTTGGCTCCTTCTCGCACAAGCGAAGCAAAAACCCTAGAGGCAGGCTTCAGGAAGTGAGCGATACGAACACTCTCCCCGCTGCGCATTTGTGACGTTCGTCGAGATGGTTTAAAGGCGAAGGCCCCTTCCCTTGAAAGCCTCCCCACCGTGTCCTCCACTCTCGTCAATGTCGCCCCTGTCTTCCTGCTCATCCTGATCGGCTGGCTTGTCGCCCGCTTGGGCGTCCTCAACGAGGCGACGGGAGATGCGCTGGGCGAATTCGTCTTCAAGATCGCCGTGCCGATGCTGATCTTCCACACGCTGGCGAATGCGCATTTCCAGGGCGCTTCACCCTTCCGGCTGTGGGGTGCCTATTTCGCCGGCGTCGCCGTCACCTGGACGGCAGGGCATCTCGTCGCCAGGCATGTATTTGGGCGCGACGCCAAGATCGGCGTCATATCCGGGATGTCGGCAGCGTTTGCCAATAACGTCTTCATCGGCCTTCCGCTGGTCGGACGCTCTGTCGGCGAGGACGGACTGGTGGCACTGTCCATCCTGCTCGCCATCCACCTGCCGCTGATGATGATCGTCGGGACGATCCTGATGGAACGCGCCGCCGTGGTGGTCGGCGGGGGCGAAAGGCGCGGCCTGCGGGCCATCCTGATGCAGGTGGGCTCAAACCTCGTCCGCAACCCGCTGGTGATCGCACTGGCGGCGGGCCTTGCGTTCAATCTCTCCGGACTGACGCTGACACCGGTCCTCAGCACGGTGGTGACGCAGTTGTCGAGCGCTGCCGGACCGGCCGCGCTGATCTCTATCGGCATGGCACTGACAAAATACCCGGTGCGCGGCAATATCGGGCTGACCAGCGCCATCGCCGCGCTGAAACTGTTGCTGCTGCCGGCTGCGGTCTACGCCATGAGCCGGCTGCTGGGCTTGAGCCCGGAATGGACGGCGGCGATGGTCCTGACCTCGTCGGTGCCGACGGGGATCAATGCCTGGCTCATCGCCCACCGCTTCCGGTCCGGACAAAACATTGCCGCCTCAACGATCAGCGTGACGACGGCCTTCGGGATCATTTCCGTCAGCTTCTGGGCCTGGTTCCTGGGCTGAGGCAGGCTGCCCCGCTCTACCGCCTTCGCCGTAGCCAGACACAAAAAAAGCCCGGCCGATGGCCGGGCTTTTTTTCAATGGATTTGGAAATCCTAGTTGTTTGGAGCCGGCTGCTGGCCAGTGGTCGTGCCGGGCTGCGTGATCGGCGGGGCCTGATCGGCAGTGGGCTCGGCCTCCTGAACGGCAGGCGCCGGAGCTTCCCCGCTTGGGCCGGGAGCCTGCGCGGCCGGCTGTATGTCGCTGGCGGCAGGAGCGGCGCCTTCGGCAGCGGGTGCAGCACCCTCGGCGGCCGGTGCCTCGGCGGCAGGAGCAGCGCCCTCAGCGGCAGGTGCGGCTTCTGCTGCGGGTGCGGCTTCTGCAGCGACCGGTTCCGGCAGGGGAGCCGGGCTATCCGCCAGCGAACGGAGGTAAGCGACCACGTTGGCGCGCTCATCATCCTTCTTCAGGCCGGCGAAGCCCATGGCCGTGCCGGGAATGTGCTGCTTCGGAGCTTCCAGGAAGTAGCTCAGGTGGTCATAGTCCCAGACCACAGAGCCGCCTTCGGAGAAGTCCTGCATGGCGGCGGAGTAGCTGAAGCCTTCATGCGAGGCGATTGGACGATTGACGATACCCCACAGGTTCGGACCGACCTTGTTTGCGCCGCCCTGCTCGGCGGTGTGACAGCTTGCGCATTTGCGAAACGAGGACTCGCCGGCTGCCGCATCGGCGCTGGCCAGGAGCGTGGCGATCGGAACTGCAGCCACTTCTTCAGCGGCGCCAGCTTCGCCTCCGGTTTCCGCAGCAACAATGGCAAAGCCTTCCTGTTCGGGCGCTTCCGAGTGCCAGATGCCGTCAGAAGCTATCGAAACCGTCATCATTACGAAAACGGTGGCAAGAAATGCTCCTACCGCCATGTTCACGTATGAGTTCATTTGCAAACGCTCCCTCGCAACCGCCAGGTACAGGCGGGCCATCTTGAAATCGCGCGGAACCTATGTCTTTTGCATTGCCGTTGCAACACGATTATAGGCTGGCGCATGAGACTTTTTGACACTGTTCGACGCGCTTTTGAAGGCTCTTCATGACCGAACTTGCCCCTGAACGAACCCTGGTGCTGATTCCGGCGCGCATGGCTTCCACAAGACTTCCCGGCAAGCCTCTTGCCGATATCGCCGGGCTGCCGATGATCGTCCAGGTCGCCAGGCGGGCACAGGAGGCCAGGGTCGGTCGAATCATCGTCGCCGTGGACCATCAGGAGACCTTCGACGTCGTGGCGGCGGCAGGTTTCGAGGTGGTGATGACGCGGCAGGATCACCAGTCGGGCTCGGACCGCATCTTCGAGGCGGTGCAGAAGGCCGACCCGGAGGGTCGGATCGACGTTGTCATCAACGTCCAGGGCGACCTGCCGACGATCGATCCCGAGTCCGTGCGTGCGGCTCTGCGCCCACTCGACGATCCAAAGGTGGATATCGCCACGCTTGCGGTCGAAATCAGCGACGAGCATGAGAAGACCAATCCGAATGTCGTGAAGGTGGTCGGCTCGCCGGTTTCCGCCACCCGATTGCGCGCGCTCTATTTCACCCGGGCGACTGCACCCCATGGTCCCGGCCCCCTCTACCATCACATCGGGCTCTATGCCTACCGCCGCACGGCGCTGGAGCGGTTCGTCTCGCTTGGCCCCTCGCCGCTCGAAAAGCGGGAATCGCTGGAGCAGTTGCGGGCGCTCGAGGCCGGCATGCGCATCGATGTCGAGATCGTTGACTCGGTTCCGCTCGGTGTCGATACTCCGGCCGATCTTGAAAAGGCCCGCGCGATCCTCGCCAGCCGATCCTCCTGAGGCGCTCCCCATGATCCAGACCACCAACAAGATCGCCTTCCAGGGCGACTTCGGCGCCAATTCCGACATGGCCTGCCGGGACATGTTTCCCACCATGGAGCCGCTGCCCTGCCCGACCTTCGAGGATGCCTTCACGGCGCTCGAAAACGGCGAGGCGGATCTGGCGATGATCCCGATCGAGAACACGATTGCCGGGCGCGTGGCCGACATCCACTACCTGCTGCCGGATTCGCGGCTGCACATCATCGGCGAGTATTTCATGCCGATCCGCTTCCAGCTGATGGTGTTGCCGGGCGTGACGCGCGACGACGTTCGCACCGTCCACAGCCACATCCATGCGCTGGGCCAATGCCGCAAGATCATCCGCTCGAACGGCTGGAAGGCGGTGGTGGCGGGCGACACCGCCGGTGCGGCCAAGCTGGTTGCCGAAACCGGTGACCGCTCGATGGCAGCCCTTGCGCCGCGCCTTGCGGCCGACCTCTACGGTCTGGAGATTTTGGCGGAGAATGTCGAGGATACCGAAAACAACGTGACGCGGTTTGTCGTGCTGTCACGAAACGAGAATTGGGCCGCGCGGGAGGACGACCAGGAGGTGATCGTCACCACCTTCGTCTTCAACGTCCGCAACATTCCGGCAGCGCTCTACAAGGCCATGGGCGGGTTTGCCACCAACGGCGTCAACATGACCAAGCTCGAGAGCTACCAGCTCGGCGGCAAGTTCGTGGCGACGCAGTTCTATGCGGACATCGAAGGCCACCCGGACGACGCGGCGGTGCGCCGGGCGCTCGAGGAGCTGCGCTTCTTCTCTGAAAAGGTCCGCATCCTTGGCGTCTACAAGGGCCACCCCATGCGCGGTGCGCTGCAGAAGCCCTGAATGATGACACCGACTGGCCTAGCGCGGCCAGTCGATCCAGTCGCGGATCAGGCGGTGCGCAATGGCGCCGGCCGGCGGAGCGAAGGTGCTGCCGTCACCCGGCTGGGCGTCCAGGATACGCGCCACCTCCTCGCGGGAGAACCAGCGGCAGTCGGCGATTTCCTGCTCGTCGATCTTGATCTCGGTCGACGCGGCCTCGGCAAAGCAGCCGATCATCAGCGAATGCGGCATCGGCCAGGGCTGCGAGGCGTGATAGCGGACCCGCCCGGTGCGGATGCCGGCCTCCTCGAAGGTTTCCCGACGCACCGCATGCTCGATCGTCTCGCCTGGTTCGACGAAGCCCGCCAGACAGGAATACATGCCCTCCTGGAAATGATGGCTGCGCCCGAGAAGGCATCGGTCCCGCTCCTCGTCGACCGTCAGCATGATGACGACCGGATCGGTGCGGGGGAAGGTCATGTTCTGGCAGGCGGTGCAGACGCGACGATAGCCGCCGATCCGGCCTTCCGTTTTCCCGCCGCACTTGCCGCAGAACCGGTTGCCGGCGTTCCAGTTGATGAGCGCCGCGCCCTGCGCCGCCTCACCAAGAAGCTCCTCGTCCAGCAGGCCGTCGCGAAAGAGCGCGCGTGCCTCGGTCGGCTTGAAGTGCGTCGCGAGCTCTTCGGCGGGAATGCCGACCGGCACCGCGATGCGGGGCTCGCCGTTCTCCCGGTAGCCGAGAAGGACGGCATTTTCGAAATCCGGCTGCAGTTCCGGCAGTTCGTATGCGGCAAACAGGGGGTCGAGGATCAGTCCGTCGTGCTTCAGGATCAGCCGGCTGCCGGTGAAGGCCAGGATATGCGTGCCCTCCACCTTCAGGGCCGCCTCGAGGCAGCCCTCGTCGCGATATTCCGACTGCCTGTCGAGCGTATTGCCCGCAAAGGCCGTGAGTCGGCTTGGTTCCGGGTGGGGGGTGTCGGTGTCAAAAAGGGATGCAGTCATGTCAGAGGGCTTCAACCAGTTTCTTGAGGAGGTCCTGCTTCTTGGCGTCGTCCGGATAGGGCTCGGCGCTGCCGTAGCCCCAGATGGGACCCGGCCAGTTCGGATCGCCTTCCTGTCGCGCAATGATATGCACATGCAGCTGCCCGACAATATTGCCAAGCGCGCCGACGTTGATCTTGCGGGCACCGGTTACTTTCTTCAGAGCGGCAGCCACGGAATTGGTCTCGAAGGTCAGCAACGTTTGATCGAGCGGCGTGAGCTCGTAGATCTCGCTGATGCCTTTCCGCTGCGGCACCAGCATCAGCCACGGCCAGCGGCTGTCCTTCAACAGGCGCAACTGGCAGAGCCCCAGGACCGTCACCCGCTCCGAATCCCGCTCAAGCCTCTCGTCCAGCGCAAAATCCCTCAACGTCCATTCTCCTCTCTGTGAAGCCTAACAGTTTTTTACAGGCTTCGCTTGCATTTGCGAGCGTAATTGCCGATATGTGCGGCGGGAGGTTGGTGGTGGACGAGCCACTCGCCAACCGGGTCAGGTCCGGAAGGAAGCAGCCCTAACGAGCCCGGCACGGGTCACCGTGCCAGCCTCCCACCTTCTACCATCTTGGTCAGCTTCCGGTCCGGTCAAGAGGCTGGAACGGCCCGCGCAGGCTGGCAGGACTCATGAACGATACCGGCCCCACCTCGACGGCATTTCCACCCCCAGGCAGCGGCTATCGCGTGCTGGCGCGGAAGTACCGCCCCAAGGACTTCTCCGACCTGATGGTCGGCCAGGAGCCGATGGTGCGCACGCTCACCAACGCCTTCGAGACCGGCCGTATCGCGCAGGCCTACATGCTGACCGGCGTTCGCGGTGTCGGCAAGACAACCACCGCCCGCATTCTTGCCCGCGCGCTCAATTACAAGACCGACGACATCGACCGGCCGACGATCGACCTGCGCATCCCTGGCGAACACTGCCAGGCGATCATGGACGGTCGCCATGTCGACGTCATCGAGATGGACGCCGCCTCGCATACCGGCATCGACGACATCCGCGAGATCATCGAGCAGGTGCGCTACCGTCCGGTTTCGGCGCGCTACAAGGTCTATATCATCGACGAAGTGCACATGCTCTCGACGCAGGCCTTCAATGGCCTCTTGAAGACGCTTGAAGAGCCGCCGGAGCACGTGAAGTTCATCTTCGCGACCACCGAGATCCGCAAGGTGCCGATCACCGTCCTGTCGCGCTGCCAGCGATTCGACCTGCGCCGGATCAGTGCCGCCGACCTCGTCCACCTGTTTTCCACCATCGCCGAGATGGAGGGCATTTCCGCCGAGCCCGAGGCACTGTCGATGATCGCCCGTGCTGCGGAAGGGTCTGCGCGCGACGGCCTGTCGCTGCTCGATCAGGCAATCGCCCACGGCGGCGGCCGTGTCGAGGCGGAGACCGTGCGCGGCATGCTCGGACTTGCAGACCGGGCGCGCATCGTCGACCTCTTCGAACATATCGTCCGGGGCGATGTCGCTGCGGTGCTCTCCGAGTTCGCGATCCAGTACCAGGCGGGCGCCAATCCCGTGGTGGTGCTGAGCGATCTGGCCGACTTCACGCACCTCGTGACCCGCTTCAAATATATTCCGGAAGCCGCGCAGGACCCCTCGCTGAGCGAAGTCGAGCGCGTGCGCGGCGAGGAATTCGCCAATGCGGTGGCGGTCAGCACGCTGTCGCGCATCTGGCAGATGCTGCTGAAGGGCATACCCGAAGCCGAAAATTCGTCTCGCCCCGCCGGCGCCACCGAAATGGTGCTGATCCGGTTGAGCCATGCCGCCCATCTTCCGCCACCGGAGGATGCGGCCCGGCGGCTGAGCGACTTCAGCAGTGGCGAGGCCCGCGGATCGACGGCACCATCCTCCGGCAACGGCGGCACCCGGGCGCAGCTTGCCGCACCGCCTTCGCTGACGGCACAGCCCATGGCCATGCCTTCGGCGCAACGCGGCGGCAACGGCGGGCCGACGGCCATGCTGAAGGCTGTTCCGACCCCGGAAGCGCATGCCATGCCGGTTGGTCGCGCCGAGGCCCAGCCCGCCGACAAGCCGGCACCGAAGGTGCCCGTCAACTCGATCCAGGACATCGTCGACCTCTGCGCAAAGAACCGCGACGCAAAGCTGAAGGCGCTGGTGCGCAATTTCGTGCGCCTGGTGAAGATCGATCCTGGCCGCCTCGAGATCCGGATGACGGACGGCGGTCCCGGCACATTGCCGGGCGAACTCGGCGTCAAGCTCAAGGAATGGACCGGCATCCACTGGATCGTCAGCCTCAGCAAGGAAGCGGGCGAACCGACGCTTGTCGAGGCAGATAACTCTGCTCGCGAGGCAAGGCTCACCGATGCCCGGGCCGATCCGGACGTCGCCGCCATCCTGGCGCAGTTCCCGGGCGCGCGCATCACCGACGTGCGCATCCGGGTGACCGAAGACGAGATCGACGAGGGTGACGTGGTTGCACCGGCTGCGGCCGAATCCGCCGAGGGGGACATCCTGCCCGGCGACGACATCGAACTGTAAGAGAAGGAATACCGATGCGCGACATCATGGGCATGATGGGCAAGGTCAAGGAAATGCAGGCCAAGATGGAGAAGGTGCAGGCAGACATCGCCGCACTCGAAGTCGAAGGCAAATCCGGCGGCGGCCTCGTTGCCGTACGCCTGAACGGCAAGGGCGAAATGCTCGGCCTCAAGATCGATCCGTCGCTCTTCAAGGAAGACGACGTCGAGATCCTCGAGGACCTCGTGGTCGCGGCCCATCAGGATGCCAAGGGCAAGGCGGAAACGGCCGCCGCCGAGATGACCAAGGATCTGACAGCCGGCCTGCCGATCCCGCCCGGCATGAAGCTGCCGTTCTAAGATCGCGTCAGGCGGCTTCCACCAGGGACCGCAGCCGGCTGGCGATCGGTGCAGCCAGGAAGCGGGCGCGCGCGTCGACCGGCATTTTCCGGCCGAACGTCGCCAGAATTTCCGGCATCAGCACCCGCTCACCGTCATAGGGCTCGTGGCGGACGGCTTCGCCCGCCGCGAGCATCCCGCCCTGCAGGACGCGGCAGTAGATGCCGGGACGGCCTGCGGCGGCATACCGCTTGACGAACATCGCATCGCCGATCTTTGCGGCGAAGGTGGCGCAGGGGATGCGGGCGGAACTGGCTTCCAGCACGACACCCTCAAAGCGGAAGCGGTCCCCCACCGAAACCTCGCGGTTGTCGAGCCCTTCGACAATAAGGTTCTCGCCGAACGAGCCGGGCGGCAGATCCCGCCCGAGCTCGGCGGCCCACCAGTCCAGCGTCAGTGAGCCCTCCAGCAGGATGGCCTGATCCGGTCCGCCGTGATGCTTGCGGTTGCAGACCGCATCGCCCACCAGCCCCTCGGCATCCACCACGATCGGCACATTGAGAGCCGTCTTGTTGATCCCGGTCTTGTAGCTCTTGCCAGCGAGCACCTCCGGGCGCCCGAGACAAATGGCGGTGAGTTTCATCAATGTGGCCCTTCCGGCGATTCCGTTCCGGCAAGATATCAGCTAAAAGCCCCGCATGGCAAAACGCGTGACCGGCCCCGAAATCGAAAAACTCATCCAGCTGCTGGCGAAAGTGCCGGGCCTCGGGCCCCGCTCCGCCCGCCGCGCCGCCCTTCACCTGATCAAGAAGAAGGAGCAGCTGCTCGGCCCGCTCGGACTGGCGATGGGCGAGGCCTACGAGAAGGTCAAGGTCTGCTCCCGCTGCGGCAACGTCGATACGGTCGATCCCTGCACCGTCTGCACCGACACCCGGCGCGACCAGTCGATGATCATCGTCGTCGAGGACGTGTCCGACCTCTGGGCACTGGAACGGGCCGGAGCGATGAACGCCGCCTACCACGTTCTGGGCGGCACGCTTTCGCCGCTCGACGGCATCGGCCCGGACGACCTGAACATCCGGGGATTGATCGACCGCGTGCAGGAAGGCGGCATCCGCGAGATCATCATCGCCGTGAACGCCACCGTCGAGGGGCAGACCACAGCCCACTATATAACCGACCAGCTCGCCGGGCTGGAGATCAAGATCACGCGGCTTGCCCACGGCGTTCCGGTCGGTGGCGAACTCGACTATCTCGACGAGGGAACACTGACGGCTGCGCTGCGCGCCCGAACCGTGATCTGAGGAGAAACCATGAGCAAGCTCACCTGGGCGCTCGCCGCCCTGCTCGCCCTTCTGCCGCCGGCAGCCACGGCCGCTTCCAGGGCGGAGGTGGAAGTCCAGTTCCAGCGATGGATCGCCGGCGATATAGCGGCCGAGGCGAAACGGAACGGTATTTCCGACACCACACTGAAGGCCGCATTCAACAGCGTGTCGCTCGACTGGGAGCTGCCGGATCTCGTGCCGCCGGGCAGCACACCGCCCCGGCAGCAGGACCAGAGCCAGGCGGAATTCTCCTCACCCGGGGCCTATTTCGCCGAGAACCGGCTGCAGGGACTGGCGGCCACCGGCCGCAGCCTCTCGGCCCAGCATGCGGCGACGCTTAGGAGCATCGAGGCGACCTACGGCGTGCCGGGCGAGATCGTCGTGGCGATCTGGGGCCGCGAGTCCGGTTTCGGCCGGGCGAAACTTCCGCATCCCGCCATCGAGGTGCTGGCGACGAAAGCCTTCATGTCGACGCGCAAGGAGATGTTCCGCTCGGAGCTGATCGCGGCATTGCACATGATCGAGGGCGGCGACATCTCCGCCGCGCAGATGATGGGGTCCTGGGCGGGCGCTTTGGGCCAGCCGCAATTCCTGCCCTCCAGCTACCTGAAATACGCCGTGGATTTCGATGGCGATGGCCGCCGCGACATCTGGAACTCGGTGCCCGATTCGCTGGCCTCCATCGCCAACTACCTGGCGCAGGAAGGCTGGCAGCGCGGGCGCGACTGGGGCTTCGAAGTTGATATCCCCGCCGGCGTCTCCTGCGCGCAGGAAGGGCCGGATCTGGCCAAGCCGATCTCCGCCTGGGCCTCCTCGGGCATAGGGCGCGTCTCAGGACGCCCCTTCCCTGACCAGGAGCTGCGTGCCGACGGCATGATGCTGGTGCCCGCCGGGCGCCACGGCCCGGAGTTCATCGTCACGCCGAACTTCTACGTCATCAAGCAGTACAACAACTCCGACCTCTACGCGCTCTTCATCGGCAATCTCGCCGACCGGATCGCCTACGGCAGCGGCGCCTTTCAGGCGACGTGGGGCAATGTCGGCAAGATGCTGCGGTCGGACGTTCTCGCCATGCAGAAGGCGCTCGTTGCCCAGGGCTATGACGTCGGCACCGTCGATGGGCTGGCGGGCTACAAGACGCGGCGGTCGCTCGGCGACTGGCAGGCAAAGAGCGGCCTGCAGCCGACCTGCTTCCCCGATGCCTCCCTGAAGGCCCGGCTGAAATAGGTGCCTCAGTGCGGATCGATATGCGGCTGATGGAACACGTCGTCGCGGGTTGCCGGAATTGCCTGCCTCTCGATCATCCGGTGGACGCGCACCTTGTCGCCGCGGTGTAGCGCCAGGATACGGTCCGTCGTTTCCGCATCCGCCTGCGTGCGGCGCTGGTTGTGCCGGACATATTCCACCCAGGTCGGCACATGATAGGTCTCGGTCCATATCTCGGGGATCTGCAGGTCGCGCATCAGCGCCCAGTTGCGGGCGCCGTCGCGGAGGCGGATGCGCCGCCGCTCGGCCATCAGCGACAGGAATTCCGGCAGATCCTCGTCGTGGATCTCGTAGTCGATCTGGATCACGATCGGGCCGCTGCGGGGCTGGATCTCCAGCCCGAGCGCCGGCTCGACGAAGCGGTTCAGCGGGTCGAGGTTCAGTGACTGGAAATCCGGCATCGGCAGGCGCAGGCCGACGGCCGCGCCGCCGAGCATCAGGAGGCTGGACGCGATCAGGGCCGAGGCGGGGCTGATCGCTTCGGCCCAGGAGCCCCAGAGCCAGCTGCCGGCGGCAATGCCGCCAAAAGCCGCGGTCTGGTAAAGCGACAGGGCCCGCCCGACCACCCAGCGCGGTGCCGACAGCTGCACCACGGTGTTGAGAAGCGAGAGCGTCACCACCCAGCAGACGCCGGCCAGAATCAGCGCGAGGAAGGTGACCACATTGCTCGTGCTGATCCCGATCACGGCGGCGCTCAGCGCAAAGCCGGCGAAACTGGTCCGGACGATCTCTTCGCTCTTGAGCCACTCCCGGATGCGGGCGTTCAGGAACGCGCCCACGATGCCGCCGACGCCGAAGGCGCCGAACATGATGCCGTAGGTCAGCGGACCGCCCTGGAGAATGTCGCGGGCGACGATCGGCAGGAGCGCGAGGACCGAACCTGCGGATACGCCGAAGAGGAAGGCGCGCAGGATGACCTTCCCGAGGTTCGGCGACATCGAGACATAGCGCAGACCGGCAAAGACCGCTCCGGCCAGTCGTTCGCGCGGCAGCGGGTTCTTCGGGAAGTTCGGCTGCCAGCGCAGGAGCACGTAGATCAGCGAGAAATAGCTGAGCGCGTTGATGGCGAAAGCGGCCGCCGCGCCGGCCGCCGCCACGATGACGCCGCCCAAGGCCGGGCCGACGCTGCGGGTGATGTTGAAGCCGGCGCTGTTAAGGGAGACGGCCGCCGGAAGGTCGATCCGGGGGACGATATCGCCGACCGAGGCCTGCCAGGAGGGATTGTGGAGAGCCGTCCCGGTGCCGATCACGAAGGTGAAGCTGAGGAGCAGCCAGGGTGTCAGCCAGCCGGACCAGGCAAAGAAGGCCAGGAGGATCGAGGCCGCCAGCATCAGGAACTGGGCTGTCAGCATCACTCGACGGCGATCGAAGCTGTCGGCCAGCGCTCCGGAGACGACGGAAAACAGCATGATCGGAAGCGCCGTGGAGGCCTGTACCAGCGCCACCAGATTTTCCGAAGTCGTCAGCGCCGTCATCATCCAGGCCGCCCCGACAGCCTGGATCAGCCCGCCGAGATTGGAGGCAAGGCTCGCCAACCACATGTTGCGATAGTTGTGGTGGCGCAGGGGCGCAAAAGGCGATGAGGGGGCAATCACGCGTATTCCAACTCGGCTGCGTCAGTTCGCTCAGGAGTATAGAGCGGCTCTGCCCGGAAGCCAGCCCGAAGGAGGCTTCGTTACCAAACACTTGCAAACGCCGGGCACAGGGCGTATATGGCAATCATATTCTTGATCGTTTGATGAAGGGTGGGGCCTGACCGGGACCCGCTCTTTTTTGTTAGGCGATCGACAAACCACAGGCTCTCCGGAGCCGGAATGTCGGAACCACTTCATGTCGCAGACCGAAAAAGAACCGCGCATCATCGTCGAGACCGGCGTCGAGCTCCGAATTGCCGAGATCATCGATCCGGTGATTGCCGACATGGGCTATCGCCTGGTCCGCGTTCGGCTGCTGAACCAGAACGGCCTGACGCTGCAGGTCATGGCGGAGCGCGACGACTCGACCATGACCGTCGAGGACTGCGAAAAGGTGTCGATGGCGATTTCGCCTGTTCTCGACGTCGAAGATCCGGTAGATAAGGCCTACCATCTCGAGGTATCATCGCCCGGGATCGACCGGCCGATGGTGCGCAAGTCCGATTTCACCCGCTGGCATGGCCATATCGTGAAATGCGAGACTTCGATCATGGTCGACAATCGCAAGCGGTTCCGCGGCAAGATTGCCGAGACGAACGACGAAGGCTTTACGATCGAGCGCGACCAGGTGGCCTACGGCGAAGCGCCGAGCGTCACCATCCCCTTCACGGCGCTTTCGGAGGCCAAGCTGATCCTGACGGACGACCTGATCCGGGACGCACTGCGGGCCGACAAGCTCGCCAAGGCCCAGGCCGCCAATCAGAACGGCGAAGACGACGAATAGCAATGGATTGATCGGCCCGCAGAGGCCGGAAACCTTTCGACTGACGGAGACGAACGACAATGGCAGTGAGTGCAAACCGGCTTGAGCTTCTGCAGATTGCGGATGCAGTGGCACGCGAAAAGGTCATCGACCGCGAGATCGTGCTGGCTGCAATGGCCGACGCCATCCAGAAGGCGGCGCGCTCCCGCTACGGTTCGGAAACGAACATCCGCGCGGACATCAACTCCAAGACCGGCGAGATCCGCCTGCAGCGCCTGCTCGAAGTCGTCGAGCAGGTCGAGGACTACGGCACCCAGATCGCTCTGGAGCTGGCCCGCGACCGCAACGTCGACGCCAAGCTCGGCGATTTCATCGCCGATCCGCTGCCACCCATGGATTTCGGCCGCATCGCAGCCCAGTCCGCCAAGCAGGTCATCGTGCAGAAGGTGCGTGAAGCCGAGCGCGATCGCCAGTTCGACGAGTTCAAGGACCGCGTCGGCGAGATCATCAACGGCACCGTCAAGCGCGTCGAATACGGCAACGTCATCGTCGACCTCGGCCGCGGCGAAGGCATCATCCGTCGCGACGAGATGATCCCGCGCGAGACCATGCGCTACGGCGACCGCGTGCGTGCCTATGTCTACGACGTGCGCCGCGAACAGCGCGGCCCGCAGATCTTCCTGTCGCGCACCCATCCGCAGTTCATGGTGAAGCTGTTCACCATGGAAGTGCCGGAAATCTACGACGGCATCATCGAGATCCGCTCGGTTGCCCGCGACCCCGGTTCGCGCGCCAAGATCGCCGTCATCTCCAACGACTCGTCGATCGACCCGGTCGGCGCCTGCGTCGGTATGCGCGGCTCCCGCGTCCAGGCCGTCGTCGGCGAACTGCAGGGCGAGAAGATCGACATCATTCCGTGGTCGAACGACCCGGCCTCGTTCATCGTCAACGCCCTGCAGCCGGCAGAAGTCGCCAAGGTCGTTCTGGACGAGGATGCCGAGCGCATCGAGGTCGTCGTTCCGGACGAACAGCTGTCGCTGGCGATCGGTCGCCGCGGCCAGAACGTGCGCCTTGCCTCGCAGCTCACCGGCTGGGATATCGACATCCTGACGGAAGCGGAAGAATCCGAGCGCCGCCAGAAGGAATTCAACGAACGCACCAACCTGTTCATGGATGCGCTGGACGTCGACGAGATGGTCGGCCAGGTGCTGGCCTCGGAAGGCTTCGCGGCCGTCGAGGAGCTGGCCTATGTCGAACTCGACGAGATCGCCTCGATCGAGGGCTTCGACGAGGATACGGCGCAGGAAATCCAGACCCGCGCCCGCGAGTTCCTGGAGAAGATCGAAGCCGAGATGGATGCCAAGCGCAGGGAACTGGGCGTCATGGATGAATTGCGCCAGATCGACGGCCTGACCGCTCCGATGCTGGTCGCGCTCGGCGAAGACGGCATCAAGTCGGTGGAAGACTTCGCAGGCTGCGCTGCAGACGACCTGGTCGGCTGGAGCGAGCGCAAGGACGGCGAGACGAAGAAGTTCGAGGGTCTGTTCTCCAAGTTCGACGTATCGCGCACCGAGGCGGAAACCATGATCGTCCAGGCGCGTTTGATGGCCGGCTGGATCACCGAAGAGGACCTGGCTGCCGAGCAACCTGAAGAGGTCGAGGAGGCGGAAGCCGTCGTCGAGGAATGATGCCCGAAGGTCAAACGCAGGAGCCGGACGATGATGGGGACTTCCCCGTGAACGACCGTACCTGCATCGTCACACGCGAAGCGGAGGCGCCGGAAGGCCTGATCCGCTTCGTGGCCGGCCCTGACGGGCAGGTGGTGCCGGACCTGAAGCGGCAGCTTCCCGGACGGGGATGCTGGGTCAAGATCGACCGGACGCTCGTCGACCGTGCGGTTCAGCGCAAGATCTTTGCGCGCGCGCTGAAGCAGGATGTGAAGGCGGACCCGGATCTGGGGGCCCTCGTCGACCGGCTGATTGCGGCCGACCTCGTCGGCATGATGAACATGGCTCGCAAGGCCGGCCAGTTCGTCAGCGGCGCGACGAAGGTGGATGCCGCAGTTCGCTCGGGTGCCGCGCTGGCCGTCTTCCATGCGGCGGATGCGGCGGCCGACGGTGTCCGCAAGATCGACCAGGCGAGAAAGGCCTGGAAGTTCGGCACCGACGCCGAAGAAGACATACCGTCCTTTTCGTTCTTCACGAGCGCGGAAATGGACGACCTGATGGGCCAGAATGCGTTTATCCATGCCTGCGCGCTTGCAGGGCAGGCGGGTGACGGTGTAGTGAAGCGCGCAACCATGCTCGATAAGTACCGCGGTGTCGGTCAGTCTGGAGCAGTTGGCGGCGCCCGCCGGCCAAACCTATGACGCGGCCACCGGCACCAGCCGGCCGCCGTACCGAGAGACATGAATTGATAGACGAGGTCTGATGTCGCCATCCGTCCTCGTTCGAAGGAACAGGAACGGAATGACCGACAACAAAGACGACAAGACGCTTGGGGTTAAGAAGACCCTCACCCTGAAACCGTCAGGAGTGAGCCAGGGGACCGTGCGCCAGGATATGGGCCGTGGCCGCACCAAGGCGGTCGTGGTCGAAACCCGCAAGCGCCGTCCGATCCGCCCGGAAGACGACAAGCCTGCGTTCACTGCACCAGCACCAGCGCCGGCCGCACCCGTCGCAGCACCGGCAGCCGCTCAGACACCCGCGCCTGTTGCTGCCGCGCCTCAGGCCGCCCCAGAACCGGTAGCTCAGGCCCCACGACCGCCGCAGCCGGCCCAGGCACCGGTCGCGCGTGCCCCACAGCCTGCGCCGCAAGGCCAGCGCCCGGCACCGCAGGGCCAGCGTCCTGCGCCCCAAGGCCAGCGTCCATCCTCTTATGGCCAGCAGCGTCCAGGCACCCAGAGCCAGCGTCCCGCGCCATCGGCACCGCAGCCGCGCCAGCCGGAGCGCCCACGTGGCGCCGTCCTGCACGATCTCTCGGCCAGCGAAATGGATGCGCGTCGTCGCGCCCTCGTGGAGGCGCAGGCTCGTGAAGTGATCGAAGCCAAGCAGCGCCTCGAAGACGAAGCGCGCCGCAAGGTCGAAGAAGAACGCCGCAAGGTCGAGGAAGCCGCCGAGGCCGCCCGCCGCGCTGCAGAACCTGCACCGGTCGAAGCGCCTGTGGAAGCAGCGCCCGCAGCGACTGCCGCTCCGGCAGCAGAGCGTGCCGGCACCGCACGTCCGGCCGTCACCCGCACCCAGCCTGGCGCTGCAGCGCAGCCGGTCCTCGGTCGTGGCCGCAAGGGTGGCGAAGAAGACGACGATCGCGGCCCGCCGCGCGGCGCACCGGCTCGTGGCCGCGTTGCCACACCGGCGCCCGCCAAGGTTCCGGCCCGCCCGAAGACGGAAGACGAGCGCCGCCGCGGCAAGCTCACGGTCACCACGGTCAGCGTCGACGAGGAAGGCGGCCCGGCTCGCGGCCGCTCGCTCTCGGCCATGCGCCGCCGGCAGGAGAAGTTCCGCCGCAGCCAGATGCAGGAACCGCGTGAAAAGGTCATGCGCGAAGTCATCCTGCCGGAGACCATCACCATTCAGGAACTGTCGCAGCGCATGTCCGAACGCGCCGTCGAAGTCATCAAGTTCCTGATGAAGGAAGGCCAGATGATGAAGCCGGGCGACGTGATCGACGCCGATCTGGCCGAGCTTATTGCCGTCGAATTCGGCCATACGGTCAAGCGCGTCTCGGAGTCCGACGTCGAGGAAGGCATCTTCAACGTTTCCGACGAAGCCGGCGAACAGATCTCGCGTCCACCGGTCGTGACCATCATGGGTCACGTCGACCACGGCAAGACCTCGCTGCTCGACGCCATCCGCCATGCGAACGTGGTTTCCGGCGAAGCCGGTGGCATCACGCAGCACATCGGTGCCTATCAGGTCGAGCATAACGGCCAGAAGATCACCTTCATCGACACCCCCGGCCACGCCGCCTTCACGGCCATGCGTGCCCGTGGTGCGCAGGCTACCGACATCGCCATCCTGGTGGTGGCGGCAGACGACAGCGTGATGCCGCAGACGATCGAGTCCATCAACCACGCCAAGGCGGCCGGTGTGCCGATCATCGTGGCGATCAACAAGATCGACAAGCCGACGGCCAACCCGGACAAGGTTCGCCAACAGCTTCTGCAGCACGAAGTCTTCGTGGAATCCATGGGTGGTGAAGTCCTCGACGTCGAGGTCTCCGCCAAGAACCGCACCAACCTCGACAAGTTGCTCGAAGCGATCCTGCTGCAGTCCGAAATCCTCGACCTGAAGGCCAATCCTAACCGGACGGCCGAAGGCATGGTGATCGAAGCACAGCTCGACCGCGGTCGCGGTCCCGTGGCCACCGTCCTGGTCCAGAAGGGCACGCTGAAGCCCGGCCAGATCCTGGTCGCCGGCGACCAGTGGGGCCGCGTGCGCGCGCTCGTTGACGACAAGGGCGAGCAGGTCAAGGAAGCAGGCCCTGCGACTCCGGTCGAGGTTCTCGGTCTTTCGGGCACACCCGCTGCCGGCGATCGCTTTGCGGTCGTCGAGAGCGAGAGCCGTGCCCGCGAAATCTCCGAGTATCGCCAGCGCCTCACCCGCGACAAGGCGGCGGCCCGCCAGTCCGGTTCGCGCGGTTCGCTCGAACAGATGATGAGCCAGCTGCAGACCTCCGGCCTGAAGGAGTTCCCGCTCCTCATCAAGGGCGACGTGCAGGGCTCGATCGAAGCCATTATCGGCGCGCTCGACAAGCTCGGCACGGACGAAGTCCGCGCCCGCATCGTACATTCGGGTGCCGGCGGCATCACGGAATCGGATATCTCGCTCGCAGAGGCATCCAACGCCGCGATCATCGGCTTCAATGTCCGCGCCAACGCACAGGCTCGCACCTTTGCCGAACGCTCGGGCATCGAGATCCGCTACTACAACATCATCTACGACCTGGTGGACGACGTGAAGGCGGCCATGTCCGGCCTGCTGTCGCCGGAGCGCCGCGAGACCTTCCTCGGCAATGCCGAGATCCTCGAGGTGTTCAACATCACCAAGACCGGCAAGGTCGCGGGTTGCCGCGTCATCGAAGGCAAGGTCGAGCGTGGAGCCGGTGTCCGCCTGGTGCGCGACAACGTCGTCATCCACGAAGGCAAGCTCAAGACGCTCAAGCGCTTCAAGGACGAAGTCTCCGAAGTGCCCATGGGCCAGGAGTGCGGCATGGCTTTCGAGAACTACGAAGACATTCGCGCCGGCGACACCATCGAGTGCTTCCGCGTGGAGCACATCACCCGGACGCTGTAAGCGCTCGGAGCAAGCATCAGGAGCCGCTGGAGAGAGATTTCCGGCGGCTTTTTCTTGTCACACACATCCTGGGAGGAGCGAACCGTGACCGTTTCATTCGATCTTGGCGGCAAGACCGCCATCGTGACCGGTGCCAATACCGGACTGGGACAGGCCATTGCGGTCGCCCTCGCCGGTGCCGGCGCCGATGTGGCCCTTGTCGGCCGCTCCTCCATGGCCGAGACGGAAGAGGCGATCGCATCCGCCGGTGGTGGCCGGACACTCACCATCAAGGCCGACCTCTCCACCATCGCGCCGGTCCAGGACGTGATCGACCAGACGCTGGCGTGGTCCGGCCGCGCCGACATCCTCGTCAACAATGCCGGCATCATCCGCCGCGCCGACGCCGTCGACTTTTCCGAAGCCGACTGGGATGCGGTCATGGACGTCAACCTCAAGACGGTCTTCTTCCTCTCACAGGCCTTCGCCCGTCATCTCCTCGCCGGCAAACAATGGGGCAAGATCATCAACATCGCCTCGCTCCTGTCCTTCCAGGGCGGCATCCGCATTCCGTCCTACACCGCATCGAAGAGTGGCCTGGCGGGGCTGACGCGCCTGCTCGCCTGCGAATGGGCCGGCAAGGGCATCAACGTCAACGCGATCGCGCCCGGCTACTTCGAGACCAACAACACCGAAGCCCTGCGCAACGACGACGACCGCAACGCCGCCATCCTGGCGCGGATACCGGCCGGTCACTGGGGTCGCCCGGAGGAAATCGGCGGCGCCGCCGTCTTCCTCGCCTCCCCCGCGTCCGACTATGTCCATGGCGTCGTCATGCCGGTGGATGGAGGCTGGCTCGCCCGCTAACACGATACGGAGCGGCGGGCGGCGGATTGGCGCCCTGCAGTCCTCCGGACGATCCAGGCTGCGGTTGATGATGCAAATCTGATGCCGCGGCTCAGGATTTAATTGTTGCCAACCGCAGTCATGTTTATTATCGAAGGCTCTGATCGGGGCCGGGAGCAATCCGGCTGCGACAGTCGTCGGAGCTTTCCCCCTGATGGGTGGCAAAGCTCCCGCATCCGGAGAGCCGCAACCATGCCGACCGCCACCGCCCGCACCCTTCACCTACGTTGCCGCTCCCTCTCTCTCGCCGCCCCTCTCGCTGCAATGATGTTCGGCATGCTGACCACGGTGCCCGGGATGGCATTCGCGCAGCAGCCGGCCCCGACCGAGGTCCCTGCGGCACAAGGCGAGACCGGTGGCGCGTCAATTCCGCCGGCATCGGCACAGCCGTCTGCACCAGCGCCGGCAGCTGAGCTTCCTGGCGCGACTGACCCTTCCGCCGGACCGAGCACATCGCAAGCCCCTGCCGAGCCTCTGGCGCCGACACTGACGCAGCCCTTGCCTGATCAGGCGCCCCTGGAAGAACCGGCGACGGATGAGCCGACGATGCTGGAGCAGCTGCTGCCGGCCGGCGAGCGGTCCGACATCCCGCACGACCTGTCACCCTGGGGCATGTTCATGGCTGCGGACTGGGTGGTCAAGGGCGTGATGCTGGGCCTTGCCTTTGCATCCCTCATCACCTGGACGGTCTGGCTGGCGAAGACGCTCGAGCTTGCCGGTGCCCGCGCCCGTGTCGGCCGTACCCTGAAGGTCATCCGCAATTCCGCAACGCTTGCCGAGGCCGTCGGCGGTATCGCCCAGCGCGGCGGACCGGCGGCACTGATGCTGCGATCAGCCGCCGACGAGGTGCGTCTTTCGGAGGCCGCCCTCGATCACGCCGACAACGGCGGCGTCAAGGAGCGGGTCTCCTCCGCCCTCGGCCGCATCGAATCGGCTGCCGGCCGTCGCATGTCGCGCGGCACCGGCGTGCTGGCGACCATCGGCTCGACGGCACCCTTCGTCGGCCTGTTCGGAACCGTCTGGGGCATCATGAACTCCTTCATCGGGATCTCGGAATCGCAGACGACCAATCTCGCCGTCGTCGCCCCAGGTATCGCCGAAGCGCTGCTCGCCACCGCCATCGGCCTGGTGGCGGCCATTCCGGCGGTTGTCATCTACAACGTCTTTGCCCGCTCCATCACCGGCTATCGCCAGCTGCTGGCCGATGCCGCGGCCGGCGTCGAGCGGCTGGTCAGCCGCGATCTCGACTTCCGCAAAGTGCCCCCGGGCAGCCGCAAGGCGCCCGTTTCCCTCGTGGCAGGAGAATGATCCATGGCCGGCGGCATTCGCGAAAATAGCGGCGACGAGCTCTCCGAGAACCACGAGATCAACGTCACGCCCTTCATCGACGTGATGCTGGTGCTGCTGATCATCTTCATGGTCGCGGCACCGCTGGCGACGGTGGACGTGAACGTCGATCTTCCGGCGTCTACGGCCCAGCCGGCAGAGCGCCCCGACGAGCCTCTCTATCTGACCGTGACGGAGGATCTCGGTCTCAACCTCGGCAACGACACGATCGACCGGGCAGAGCTGGCGACCGTTCTGGAGCGGGTCACCGAGGGCAACAAGGACACGAGGATCTTCCTGCGTGCCGACAAGGCCATTGAATACGGGCAGTTCATGGAGGTCATGAACCTGCTGCGCGATGCCGGGTATCTCAAGATCGCGCTGGTGGGGCTGGAAGGCGTGCCTGCGGCTGCGGCCCCGGCCGCCGGCGCAGCCACAACCGGTCCTGCCGCCGGGAGCACTCCATGACCTTCACCACGCCCCGATCCAGCCGCTCCGGGCGCTTTGCCGAACTGGCGCTGTGGTCCACGGCGGGTCTTGTCGTGCTGACGGCACATATCGCCGCTGCCGCGGTGCTGTTGAAGCAGGAGCCGTCCCCGCCGGCCGACCAGGGACCTCCGGCCGCCATCATGATCGAAATGACTGCGGAACCCGTGGCACAGAATACCGAAGAAGATCAGGTGTCGACGGAAGAGGTGGACTCCGAGGAAATTGCAAGCCGGCAGGTCGAGCCGGTGGAAGAACCGCTTCCGGAGCCGCTGCCCGAGCCCGTCGAGCCGCCGCCACCGGAGGAGGTTGCGGAGCTGGAGCCCGTTAAACCCGAGCCCGAGCCGGTCGAGCCGGAGCCTATCGAACAGCCTGAGCCGGAGATCACCGAAACCATTCCGGAGCCGGCGCCCGAACCCGTGGAAGAGGTCGATCCGCTCGAGCAACAGATGATTGCGGCGCTCGACAACGTCGAGGTGCCGCTGCCGATCATGCGTCCTCCGCCGCCGCCGGAGCCGAAGAAGGAGCCGCCGAAGCGGGCGAAACCGCAGCCGCAGGCCGCCAAGGCCTCGCAGAAGGCGAAGCTGCAGACCCGGCAGGCGGATCGAACCGCGGCGACGCAGACATCGCAGGGAACCTCAACGCCTTCGGTTTCGCCGGCCCGGTGGAAATCCAGAGTGCAGGCCAAGATTGCCCGCAACGCCCGTCGCTGCCCCGGTAACGACACCGGCCTGGCGGCCGTCCGCTTCAGCTTCGATGGCAATGGCAATATCACCAATGTGTCGCTGTCGCGGTCTTCGGGCAATTCGGCGATCGACAACTACATCGTCTCTGCCGTGAAGCGAGCGTCACCGATCCCGGCGCCGCCTGCCGGGGCACCCAGGTATCTGGATCAAGGGCTGAAATGTGAATGATCCGGACGACCATGCGGGTGCGTCTCGGCCGATCGCCCTTTTAGTCTCATCGTCACGGCGCCACCCATGCATGTCCTGTGATGGGCCGGCTCAGCGCTGAACAGAAATAGCGCGGCCCGAAGCGGGCCTGCGATCCGTATTCAACGTCATCTCACGCATCCAGCGTCAGAAGAGGCCCACGGCTGTCAACAGCTTCAACATGACGGGAAAGAAGCCTCCATAACGGAAAAAGCCCGACGCGGGAGGAGGTGCGTCGGGCTTTAAACTTGATCGGCAATTGGGAGGAGGAGGAGATTGCCGATCTCATCTCACGACGCTGGGAGGAGGAGTGCGTCGCTTCGATGACACAGATATATGCCCCACCGATCCGATTGCCAAGACGACCTGTTGCAATGCAGCAATGCGCAGGACGCAAAGCTTCATCTATGTCATCCTGCATTTGCCGCTTTCATCGCCGTGCTTGCCGCGGAGCGGGCTCTGTGTCATGCCGTCACCGACAAACAAAGAGGCAGATGATGAGCAGCATTCGCTACCACGAAGGTGATATTTCCACCGCAGACGCCGCCCGCTACACCGGGGCGATCGCCATCGACACCGAGACGCTGGGGCTTGTCCCGCGCCGTGACCGGCTCTGCGTCGTGCAGCTCTCCCCGGGCGACGGAACTGCCGACGTGATCCGTATTGCCGCCGGTCAGAAGGAGGCGCCCAACCTCGTGGCCCTACTGGCAGACACATCGCGCAGCAAGATCTTCCACTACGGCCGGTTCGATATCGCCGTTCTCTTCCATACCTTCGGCGTCACCACCACGCCGGTCTTCTGCACGAAGATTGCCTCGCGTCTGGCGCGCACCTATACCGACCGGCACGGTCTCAAGGACAACCTCAAGGAAATGCTCGACATCGACGTTTCCAAGGCGCAGCAGCAATCGGACTGGGCGGCTGCGGTCCTGTCCCCGGCACAGCTGGAGTATGCCGCCTCGGACGTGCTTCACCTGCATGCGCTTTGCGAGCGCCTGACCGAGCGCCTGAAGCGCGACGGCCGCATGGAAATGGCCACCGCCTGCTTCGAATTCCTGCCGACCCGGGCCAAGCTCGACCTTCTCGGCTGGGAAGAGACCGACATCTTCGCCCACAGCTGACGCCAGGTCCAGGGCGGCGGTATCCTGCCATCCCGGGTTAACGTCCGATTAAGCGGCTCACCCTAGGCTTCGACGCGAACGCCTGGGGTGGACGAGACCATGGTACTTCCGACGCAGGCCGCCTTCGGGCTGGCCGCCACCAATCTGATGCAATCGACTCTCGACAGTATCGAGGAGCGTCGCAAGCAGGATGAGGAAAAGGCAACCGGAACCAAAAAGGATCCGGTCGCCGAGGCGCACATGAGCGCCAGCACGGAAGCCAAGCGGTCCGAGGGCAAGATTGCCGAGGCGCTGTTCAGCATCAACAACGTCGACCCCAACGAATTGAAGATGCAGCTGACCGAACGGCTGGCCGCGAAGCTTGGCATCGACCTGGAAGAGGAACGGTCGAACTACTCGCTCGGCAAGGCCATCGAGGAGGCCGTCAAGAACCTCGATCGCACGCAGATCTTGGAGCTCGAGAAAGACCTCGGGCTCAAGGACGCCGGCGTGACGCTCGATACGGTGATCGCCGCAATCATGAACCCCTACGGCGACGACAATGCCCGTCTGATGGAAGGCTTGACCAAGGTCGCCAATGGCGGCAAGGCGGGCTTCGACGTGGCTCGCGTCATTCAGCGTCTCGAAGACGTGGCTGACCCGAAGACGCTGGAAGAGCTGAAGCTCGGCCCGCAGGGCTACGATCCAACCCGTGTCGAGGACGCCGAGACCCGCGCGGAACGCCGGGACGACATTCAGGCTCTGGAGGCTTCCGAAAAGCTCGAAGACGTCCAGGAGATGCAGGACGCGGTCAAGGAGAGCAACGACAAGGCGGTCGAGGGTGCGACGCCCGGCGAACCGTCTGCCGCCGAGACTGCCGAGACTGACGTGATCCTGCTTCTCGGCGCGACGGTCGAGCAGGCTAGGGACACGGAAGCCGTCACAAGCGATACCCCCGAAGCGGTCGAGCTGGACGAAGCTCCTGCATCCGGCGATGTCGCACCCGTCGAGGGAGAGGCAACCACCGAGATGAACGCCGAGGCCATGGAAGAGATGGCGGCCGAGGCGCTGACGGAGGCGCAGACGCCGATCCTGGCCATTTCCGTCGACGACATCGGGCTCTACGAGCTGCTCAAGCAGAAGCTGGCCGCCTGACGCCAGGGTTGGCGGCGGTGCCCCTGCCCGAACACCCTCATCTCCATTGCTTCCGAATGAATAGTCCGCCTTAGCGGTTTGTTAACCTCTGTCGGGCAATCCTATCCAATCATTCGGCATTTGTGACGCCATGAGGCGTCGCGGTCGCAGCGGGAAACGCTGTGAAACTCCAAAACCGCTGTAGCCGGACTGTCTTGCCAACGCGAAGACATGGAGCAGGTCATGCTGCCGCCCCTCGGCGCCGTTTTGAGCGCTTCCGTCGATTACCAGACAGCCGCCCGGACGGCCGTTCCGGCGCAAATCGCTCTGGGCACCGCCAGCAGCAACCCGTCGCTTCCGCTGCCGACGAACCTCTTGAGCGGCGGGCGGATCGACATCCTTTCGCTGTCGGGTCAATTGCAGCTGGCCCAGGGTCTGTCCATCTTCGCCGAAGCTGTCGGCGGCTATCTGAAGATCAGCCGGCGGGAAGGCGAAAGCCTGGTCGATTATGCCCACCGGCTGGCGGAAGCCCTGAAGTCGCTGACGGCCTCGCAGCGGGCGGTGCTCGAACAGAGCCTCGCCCAGCTCGTTCGCGGGATCACCCTGCGGATGTTGACGGACATCCTCAACAACCCGCTCGGCGCCGAGGCCTCCCGACTCAATGCCTATCTCGAGACGGCGCAATTGACGGGTCGTGATCCGGCTGCGCGCGCCGTCGTCAGCTCCTATCGCCAGAATGCAGCCGCCGATCCGGCGACGATGCCCGCCACGGCGTCACCCTCAGGAGCAGCCGCCGCGGCGGATGCGGGACAACACGGGACCGGCAGGACAGCCAATACTCTCGCGCCCACAACGGCTGGTCCTGCTCCAGAGGCAGCCGGAGGCCGGTCGATTGCTTTGCAGGCCCACGTGCAGGATGCAGCGGCCCTTGCGGCAGGGGATGCCGGCGAGCCGTCGGTCCTGGCGCGTGCCGCAGACGAAGCCGCAACAGCGCGCGCACCGGCAGGGACGGCGCCCCGATCGGATGGCGGGGCGCAAGCCCAGGATGCCGCCAAGCCTCCCACACAGACCGGCAGTCTTTCGTCCCTGGAACCCATGGCAGACGATGCCGTGGAGGCTCTTGCAAAAGCGGCGAACTCCGAGGCACGCGGCGCGGCAAAGCCTGATGCAACCATGGCGGCCGATCCACCGTCCGGAACCGTCGGCGCGCGGGCTGCGGCCATGGCCGGTCTCGGAGGCGCCGCCGTGATCTACGACGCCACCGCCCTGATCCGCATGGCGCAGCGGGTTCCGGATGAGGCCGGCAACAGGTTCGTGCAGGAGGTTCTCTACCAGACCGCCCATGCAGCGGACCCTGTCGTGGCCGAGGCTCCCCCGGTGGCGGATGACGGCCCGGGCAGTCTCGTAGCTGCCCTTATTGCCGCCGAGACGGAAGACGCCTTGCCCGCGGTTCTGCGGACCGATGCAATGCGAACGGCAGCGGATCTCGATGGGCTGCAAGCGGCGCGGGCCTCCATGGGCGGCGGCGTGGATGACCTTCTTCCCCCGCCCCCGGCAGCGGCCGGCGAAGCGGGCACGCGATCCCCTGCTGCCCAACTGCCGTTCGAAGCGGCGGCCTTTGTTGCGGCAGCGCCGATGGTGGCCCGCGAAGGGCTGGCCCAGGCGTTTGTGGCCTATCCGCAGGTGCAACCGCCGCCGAAGGAAGAGGAGCGGGACGTGGAACGGGTTTCGGCCATCGATGAAGATGGCGGAAACCGGCCTTCGCAACAGGATGCCCAGGGAGACGATCAGGGGGCCGAGGACGACGAGGCGTCTGGCAGCGGCGAAGGGGATGCAGCCGGCGGGGACCATGACGGCCACGCCGACCATGCCGAAGATCTCTACTGGCGCATGGCCGATCTGACCTGAATGTTAAAATCGCGCATGAAAAAGGCCGCCGGATGGATCATCCGGCGGCCTTCGATTGTCGAGAACAGCGATTAGTCGTTGCTGCGGTTCTTCAGCGCCGCACCGAGGATGTCGCCGAGCGATGCGCCAGAGTCGGACGAACCGAACTGAGCGACGGCTTCCTTCTCTTCTGCGATCTCGAGAGCCTTGATCGACAGCATGACCTTGCGATCCTTCTTGGAGAAGTTCGTGACGCGGGCGTCAAAAACCTGACCAACCGAGAAACGCTCCGGACGCTGATCGTCGCGATCGCGTGCCAGGTCGTTGCGGCGGATGAAGGAGGTGATGTCGTCGTGGTTGACGAGCTTCACTTCGAGGCCACCGTCGTTGACGGCCGTGACTTCGCACGAGACGACAGCGTTCTTGCGCAGTTCGCCCGAAGCTGCAGCGTCGCCGAGAGCGTCCTTGCCGAGCTGCTTGATGCCGAGCGAGATGCGTTCCTTTTCGACGTCCACATCGAGAACGACGGCCTTGACCATGTCGCCCTTGTTGTATTCCTCGATGACCTGTTCGCCCGGACGGTTCCAGTCGAGGTCGGAGAGGTGGACCATGCCGTCGACGTCGCCTTCGAGGCCGATGAACAGGCCGAACTCGGTCTTGTTCTTGACTTCGCCTTCGACTTCGGTGCCGGCCGGATGGCTGAAGGCAAATGCCTGCCACGGGTTCTCGAGGGTCTGCTTGAGACCGAGCGAGATACGGCGCTTGGACGGATCGACTTCGAGAACGACAACGTCGACGTCCTGCGTGGTCGACAGGATCTTGCCGGGGTGTACGTTCTTCTTGGTCCAGGACATTTCCGAGATGTGGATCAGGCCTTCGATGCCCGGCTCCAGCTCGACGAATGCACCGTAGTCGGTGATGTTCGTGACGGTACCGGAGATCTTCTTGCCGATCGGGTACTTGGCCGAGATGCCATCCCACGGATCCGACTCGAGCTGCTTCATGCCGAGCGAGATGCGGTGGGTTTCCTGGTTGATGCGGATGATCTGAACCTTGACCGACTGGCCGATGGACAGGATTTCCGACGGGTGGTTGACGCGGCGCCATGCCATGTCGGTGACGTGCAGCAGACCATCGATACCGCCGAGGTCGACGAACGCACCGTAATCGGTGATGTTCTTGACGACGCCGTCGACAACCTGGCCTTCTTCGAGGTTCTGAACGATTTCAGAGCGCTGCTCGGCACGGGACTCTTCGAGAACCGTACGGCGCGAAACGACGATGTTGCCGCGGCGCTTGTCCATCTTGAGGATTTCGAAGGGCTGCGGGTTGTGCATCAGCGGGGTCACGTCGCGGATCGGACGGATGTCCACCTGCGAACGCGGAAGGAAGGCAACGGCGCCATCCAGATCGACGGTGAAGCCACCCTTGACCTGGTTGAAGATAACGCCTTCGACGCGCTCGCCGGCTTCGAACTTGACTTCGAGCTTGACCCAGCTTTCCTCGCGGCGAGCCTTCTCGCGCGACAGAACAGCTTCGCCCAGCGCGTTTTCGATGCGCTCGACATAGACTTCGACTTCGTCGCCGACGTTGAGCAGGCCGTCCTTGCCCTTGGCGCCGAATTCCTTCAGCGGCACGCGGCCTTCGACCTTGAGGCCGACGTCGATGACGGCCATGTCCTTCTCGATGGCGGTGACGATGCCCTTCGTGACATAGCCTTCGGCCAGATCCGTATGACCAAAGGACTCTTCGAGAAGGGCTGCGAAGTCATCCCGCGTTGGGTTAGATAGTGACATGAAATCTCCTGAGAGTGCCCTTGCGGACACGCATGCGCCGGTGGTTCGTGTTAAAGATGCTCGAAGCCAAGCCCGCCTCATCTTTGGAGGCTATCCGGCGCTAGGACTGGCTTACGAGATAGGATGACGCCCGGACAGAACCGGAAGGCCATCAAGCTTTCTTCAGGGCAGCGTCGATGATGGTCTTCGCGCCTTGAAACGCGGCCTCTATACTCATTTCCGAGGTATCTAGCAAGTGTGCATCGGCCGCGGGCTTGAGGGGGCTGTCGGCACGGCCCATGTCGCGCTCGTCGCGCTTGCGGACGTCGGCGAAAATGGCCTCGAAATCCGCCGGCTTGCCGTCGGCGACGATCTCGTCGTAGCGCCGCCTCGCCCGCACTTCGGGAGAGGCGGTGACATAGAGCTTCACCGGCGAGGACGGACAGACCACGGTGCCGATATCGCGCCCGTCGAGCACGGTGCCCGGCTCGCGCTTCGAGAACGCCTGCTGCGCCTCCACCAGGGCGCGCCGCACCGCGGGCATGACGGCGATCCGGGAGGCGGCCTCGCCGATCTCGTGGCGCGACAGCACCGAGCGGTCGAGCCCGCCAAGATCGACCGCGCGCGCCATCTTCTCGGCCACGTCCTCGTCGTCAAGCGGCAGGCCGGCATCGAGCAGCGCCTTGGCCGTGGCCCGGTAGGTGAGGCCGGTATCCAGATGCTGGAAACCGTAGGTCTCGGCGATCCTGCGCGACAGGGTACCCTTTCCCGCCGCGGCGGGCCCGTCGATGGCGATGACGAAGCCCATCAGGCCGCCCTGCTCTCGACGGCCTCGATCCTGGCGCCGAGGCCGGCCATCAGGTCCATGAATTCGGGGAAGCTGGTGGCGATGATGCCGGCGTCGTCGACCGTCACCGGATGCTCCGACACCAGGCCGAGCACCAGGAAGCTCATGGCGATGCGGTGATCGAGATGGGTGGCGACCGCCTCTCCCGCCGCATTGCCGTAGCCCTTGCCGCCCGGGCGACCCCGCACGGTCAGCGTATCCTCGCCCTCGTCGCAATCGACGCCGTTCAGCTTCAGCCCCGCGGCGGTGGCCGACAGCCGGTCGGATTCCTTGACGCGCAGTTCCTCGACGCCGAGCATGGTCGTCGTGCCTTCCGCGAAGGCGGCGGCGACGGCCAGCACCGGATATTCGTCGATCATCGAGGGCGCCCGTTCGGCCGGAACGGTAACGCCCTTCAGCTGCGAATGGCGCACCCGCAGATCGGCCACGTCCTCGCCGCCGGCAAGCCGCGCGTTCAGCACCTCGATGTCGGCGCCCATCTCCTGCAGCGTCAGGATCAGGCCCGTGCGGGTCGGGTTCATCAGCACGTTCTCGATCGTCACCTCCGAGCCCGGCACCAGAAGAGCCGCAACCAGCGGGAAGGCCGTCGACGACGGATCGCCCGGCACGTCGATCACCTGCCCCGTCAGTCTGCCCCGGCCCTGGAGCCGGATGGTGCGCACGCCATCGGCGTCCGTCTCCACCGTCAGGTCGGCGCCAAAACCCTGCAGCATCTTTTCCGTATGGTCGCGGGTCATCACCGGTTCGATCACCGTCGTGGTGCCCGGCGTGTTGAGGCCGGCGAGCAGCACGGCGGACTTCACCTGGGCGGACGCCATGGGCACCCGGTAGGTGATCGGGTTCGGCGTTGCCGGTCCGCGCAGCGTCACCGGCAGGCGGTCGCCCTCGGCGGCCGTGACCTGCACGCCCATCTCGCGCAGCGGCGCCAGAACGCGGCCCATCGGGCGCTTGGAGAGCGAGGCATCGCCGATGAAGGTGGAGTCGAAATCATAGACGCCGACGAGACCCATGGTCAGGCGGCAGCCGGTGCCGGCATTGCCGAAATCGAGCGGCGCCTCGGGCGCCAGCAGCGCGCCGTTGCCGGTGCCCTGGATGATCCATTCGGCGCCAACCTTCTCGATCTTCGCGCCCATGGCCTGCATCGCCTTGCCGGTGTTGATGACGTCCTCGCCTTCCAGGAGACCGGTGATGCGGGTTTCGCCGGAGGCCAGCCCCCCGAACATGAAGGAGCGGTGCGAGATCGACTTGTCGCCCGGAATGCGGACGGTGCCCTTCAGATCGGCGGATTTCAGCGAGCGGGCCGGCTTCAACGCAACACCATGCGACATGGCTTGTCCTTCTGTCTCTTGTCCTGAATTTGCGGGCGTGGTTATCATAAAGGTGCAAGCCGGTCATCCAGCTAATTTCGCCCTTGGCGCAAACGGGCAAGTTTACCTTTGACAGGAAAGGGCGCAGGCCTTAAGGGGACCGGCTAGTTTTCATTACCCGTTGACAGCCGCTCCGGCGGCAAGCCGACCTTGATCGGCAAGACTCACGAGGCTTTCACAGTGGCAAAAGCGGAACTCGGCACCAAGCGCACCGACCCCGATAACGGCAAGAAGTTCTACGACCTCAACCGCAACCCGGTTGTCTCTCCCTATTCCGGCAAATCCTGGCCGCTCTCCTTCTTCGAGGAGAACACGGCTCAGAAGAAGATGGAACAGGCCGAGGAGGAGGAGGTCCAGGAAGTCGATACCGAGAACCCGGAAGTCGAGCTGACGACCACCGACGACAGCGATGATTCGAGCGGCGACGACCTGCCGGACATGGGCGACGACGACGTCGAGATCGAAGGCGATGACGACGACGACGACACCTTCCTGGAAGCGGACGAAGACGACGACAACGACGATGTGAGCGGCATCATCGGCGTGACCGGCGACGACGACGAAGTCTGATCCACCAATTCCAGGCCCGGCGGACGATAAAATTCGCCGGGCCATCAAATATGGCTTGCACTCTCCCCAAACCGGAAGTATCAAGCCGCCACTCCGGGCGAAACGCTTGGAGTTTCCCAGGACCGGAACGATTTCCCCGGACCACCCTGATGGGGCTATAGCTCAGCTGGGAGAGCGCTTGCATGGCATGCAAGAGGTCAGCGGTTCGATCCCGCTTAGCTCCACCAAATTTCTCCACCCAACGTGTCTTTACGGATTTGCGCTTCTTTCAAGAACCTTTCCGTTCTCTGCTATTATTTTGTAGCCAGCACCCACGCGAAGATAATACTCGAAGGTTGCACTCCCTTTTGCAGATTTTTTCCGGTTCGTATCCAACACAGCCCAGTCATATACGCCTGTGATCCGACAGATGTCTTGAGTGCACGACGACTGGATAGTGGCGGGCCTTGCCGTTGAAGCTCTCATGGGCCAGCGCTCGACATACTTGTATTTGTCCGCCAGAACTTCCTCCTTGGTGACTTCCTTTCCGTAGAAATTCACGTTGTCGGCGTAGATGTTGGTGGCCACACCGATCAGTTCGTCACGCGGCAACGATCCGGCCATTATCACTCCAAGTATGAAAGCCTCCGCCATCTCTTCCTGGTTGGCAGAATTTGCAGTTGGCGGATAAGTGGGCACTTCAGTTTCTGCCTTCGGTTCCAGAGTACGGATGAGACCTAAACTCGCAACTTCGGCATCTGAAAAGACATACATGTCATCCGGTGATGTCCGTAGCATCCGGGTGATCACCGGCTGCGGCACGTCATACTTTGCGAGGACCTCAAGGATATCTGACAGGTTAAGCTGCGCCTCCTGCAGGTCTCCGCCGCCAGATATCTGATGGACCCCCAAGCTTCCTTCGACAATCCGCTGCTGGCCAGCGAAGAAGATCAACGAACAGGCTGAAAGGCACTGCATCTCGGGCAGGATGAGCGTTCCCAGCTTTCGTTCGAACACTTCCTCAGCAATCAGCAGTGCCGCTTGTACGGACCCCCCGCCACTGCTCAAAATCAAGGTGTCGACCTGCGGTCTCGCCGCGAGTGCGCGGCGAAAAGCCAAGGGAGCGCGGAAGTTGATCTCGCCGTTAAGAGCTATGACGTTCGGCACCTCGTCCAGAAGCAGGAACGGTGCGTAGTCAGCATCCGTCTGAGCAGCGGCGCTAATTGCAAACAACCAAAACGAACATGCAATAATCGACTTCCACATTGCCCAGCCCCTCCCTCTACTGCTTCATCCTGCCATAGATGCCGCCTTTGACAACTTTCTAATCCACCCCCTCCCCTCCCCAGCATTGACATCCGCCCCCATTCCCGCTGAATACCCCCATGATCACCGGCGCCGCCCATCACCCACGCCGCCTGCTGGCAGCGCTTGTCCCTCTCCTTCTGGCGGCAACCCTGTCGGGCTGTGCCGGGCGTCCCGAGGGCGTGCTGGTGCCGACCGCTTCCGCCGCCGTGCCGGGGGAGCAGGTGGATATCCTGGTGGCCACCACGCGGCAGCCGTCGAAGGATCCCGGCATCCTGTTTTCCGGCGAGCGCGGCCGCGGCCTCGAAGCCACCGACATTGCGGTTTCCATCCCGCCCGCAGCCAACCGCGAGGTGGGCGAAGTGCAGTGGCCGAAGCGGCTGCCGGCGGATCCCGCCAAGGAATTCGCCACCGTCCGCGTCGCACCGGTGAAGGGCGAGGCCGAAGCGGGCCGGTGGCTGTCGCAGCACCTGCCACCGAGCAAGCGGGTCTTCGTCTTCGTGCACGGCTTCAACAACCGCTACGAGGAGGCCGTCTACCGCTTCGCACAGATCGTCCATGATTCCGGCACCGAGGCGGCGCCCGTGCTCTTCACCTGGCCGTCGCGCGCCTCGATCTTCGACTACAATTACGACAAGGAAAGCGCCAACTACTCCCGCGACGGGCTGGAGGACGTGCTGGACCAGATCGCCGACAATCCGCAGGTCGAGGACATCGTGATCATGGCCCATTCGATGGGCTCCTGGCTGACGGTGGAGGCGCTGCGCCAGATGGCGATCCGCGACGGGCGCGTGGCGCCGAAGATCCGCAACGTCATCCTCGCCTCGCCCGACCTCGACGTCGACGTCTTCAGCCAGCAGCTCGACACCATCGGCAAGCCGGGCCCCAATTTCACGCTGTTCGTCTCGCGTGACGACCGGGCGCTGCAGCTGTCGCGGCGCATCTCCGGCAGCATCGACCGGCTGGGCCAGGTCGATCCGACGGTGGAGCCCTATCGGACCGAGTTCGAAAAGGCCGGGATCACGGTACTCGACCTCACCGCGCTGAAGAGCGGCGACCCGCTGAACCACGGCAAGTTTGCCCAAAGCCCGCAGGTGGTGCAGCTGATCGGGTCGCGGCTGCTGGCCGGCCAGGAGATCACCACCTCGGACGTGGCGCTCGGCGACCGGCTCGGCGCCATTGCGCTGGGCACCGCGCAGACGGTCGGCGGCGTAGCGAGCGCCACGGTCAGCGCGCCGATCGCGGTCTTCGATCCCAACACGCGGCGCACCTACGGCGAACAGTTGAACCGGGTCGGTCGTTCGCTGGAAAACACCATCGTCTCCACCGTCGCGAACTGACGCCCCGGCCTAACGGCCGGCAATCACCCGGCCGTCGTCATCGAAGCGGTGCAGGCTGGCCATGTCCGGCGTGGCAAAGACGAGGTCGTCGGGCGCATAGGGATGCTCGCCGAAGAGCCGCACCGTCAGCAGCCCGGTCTTCTCCGTCTCGATATAGACGATCGTGTCGGCGCCCAGGTGCTCGACATGCTCGACCCTGCCCTGCCAGGTGCCGCCGTCGCGCGACAGCGCGATGTGCTCCGGACGGATGCCGACCGTCTTCGCACCCGGTTCGCCGATGCGGCCGGCCTCGATGAAATTCATCTGCGGCGAGCCGATGAAGCCCGCGACGAAGAGATTGGCCGGCCGGTTGTAGAGTTCCATCGGCGAGCCGATCTGCTCGATGGCGCCGGCGTTCAGGACGACGATCTTGTCGGCGAGCGTCATGGCCTCGACCTGGTCGTGGGTGACGTAGATCATCGTCGCCTTGAGGCGCCGGTGGAGGGCTGCAATCTCCAGCCGCGTCTGCACGCGCAGCGCCGCGTCGAGGTTGGACAGCGGCTCGTCGAACAGGAAGAGCTTCGGCTCGCGCACGATGGCACGCCCGATCGCGACGCGCTGGCGCTGGCCGCCGGAAAGCTCGGCGGGGCGGCGCGCCAGATAGGGATCGAGCGACAGCATGCCCGACGCCTTGGCGACGCGCGCCTCGATGACGCTTTTCTCTTCGCCCGCCTGCTTCAGGCCAAGGCCCATGTTGTCCTTCACCGTCAGATGCGGATAGAGCGCGTAGGACTGGAACACCATGGCGATGCCGCGTTTGGCGGGCGGCGTGTTGATCACTTCGGCGCCGTCGATGCGGACGCTGCCGGAGGTGGCATCCTCCAGTCCCGCGATCACCCGCAGCAGCGTCGACTTCCCGCAGCCGGAGGGACCGACGAAGATGACGAACTCGCCGTCCTTGACGTCGAGATCGATCCCCTTCAGCACCTCATGGGTGCCGAAGGCCTTGCGGATGGAGGTCAGTTGCAGCGAACCCAAGGGCGTCTTCCTTCAAACTGTGACCGGCTTACAGAATGACCGGCGCGCCGGTGCGCACGCTCTGGTCCGCCGCCAGGCAGATGCGCAGCGACTGGACGGCGTCGTTCATGTGGCGGTCGAGATCGATATCCTCGCGGATGGCTTTGAGCACATAGGCCTGCTCCAGGTCGCAGAGATCCTGGTGTCCCGGCTCGCCGGCCATGGCCAGATCCTCGTCCGGCCGCAGGAATTTTCCCTCCGGGCCGGTCTCGGCGGAATGGACGCGGATCACCGAGGTCTTGGTGTGGGTGTCGATGTCGTCTGACTTGGCGTTCGGATCCATGACGATCGAGACGGACCCCTTCGGCGACATCACGTCCTTCACGAAGAAGGCGGTCTCGGAGATCATCGGGCCCCAGCCGGCCTCGTACCAGCCGACGGAACCGTCGTCGAACATCACCTGCAGGTGGCCGTAGTTGTACATGTCGGGCGCCACCTCGTCGGAGAGGCGCAGCCCCATGCCGCGCACCTGCACCGGCTTGGCGTCGGTGATCTGGCACATGACGTCGACATAGTGGACGCCGCAGTCGACGATCGGTGAGGTCGTCTGCATCAGCGCCTTGTGGGTTTCCCAGGTTGGGCCCGAGGACTGCTGGTTGAGGTTCATGCGGAAGACGTAAGGCGGCCCGAGCTTGCGGGCCTCCTCGATCAGCCGCATCCAGGAGGGGTGATGGCGCAGGATGTAGCCGATCACCAACTTGCGGCCGGCCGCCTTCGCGGCGGCCACGACGCGCTCGGCATCGGCCACCGTCGTGGCCAGCGGCTTCTCGACGAAGACATGGCAGCCGGCCTCGAAGGCCATGACGGCGTAGTCGGCATGGCTGTCGGAATAGGTGCAGATCGAGCAGAGATCCGGTTTCAGCGCCGCCAGCGCCTCCGGGAAGGAGGGATGGATGGTGTAGCCCCGCAGCTCCTCCGGCAGCGTCACCTCGGACCGATTGACGAGGCCGACGATCTCGAAGCCGGGATCGTTGTGGTAGGCCAGCGCATGGCTGCGGCCCATGTTGCCGAGGCCGGCGACGAGGACGCGGACGGGTGTTTCTGAAGAACTCACTTGACGGCTCCGGAGGTTATGCCGCGGATCAGCTGCCGCGAGAAGATGACGTAGAGGACGAGCACCGGCAGGATCGCCAGCGACAGCGCCGAGAGCACCGCGTTCCAGTTGGTGACGTACTGGCCGATGAACATCTGGGCGCCGAGCGTGATCGTCTTCGTTTCTTCGCCCGGTGCCAGGATCAGCGGGAACCAGAGGTCGTTCCAGATCGGGATCATGGTGAAGACGGCGACCGTCGCCATGGCCGGACGCACCAGCGGCAGCACGAGGCGGAAGAAGATCGCGTATTCCGACAGCCCGTCGATGCGCCCGGCGCTCTTCAGGTCGTCGGAGACGGTGCGCATGAACTCCGAGAGAATGAAGATCGCGAGCGGCAGGCCCTGCGCCGTGTAGACGAGGACCAGCGCGGTCAGCGTATTGACAAGCCCCGTCGCCACCATGCCCTGCAGGATGGCGACCGTCCCGAGGCGGATCGGGATCATGATGCCGAGCGCCAGATAGAGGCCCATCATCATGTTGCCGCGGAAGCGGTATTCGGAGAGCGCGAAGGCCGCCATGGCGCCGAAGAGCAGCACGAGCGCGATGGAGACCACCGTGACGATCATGCTGTTCTGGAAATAGCCGAGGAAATCACCCTGGCTGAGAACCGTCTCGTAGCCGATTAGACTGAAGGTCTTGGGCGTCGGCAGCGCCATGGGGTCGCGGAAGATCGCATTGCGGCTCTTCAGCGAGTTCACCAGCGTCAGGAACACCGGAAAGAGCGCGATCAGCGTGTAACTTATTAGCGCCAGATGGATCAGGCTGCTGCGGATCGGCGAGGAGCGGGCTTTCGACATCGGCGGCTCCTTTTAGAACTGGTAGCGGCGGATGCGCCGCTGGATGACGAAGAGATAGAGCGAGACGCCGGCGAGGATGATCAGGAACATGACGGTCGCGATCGTCGCCCCCATCGGCCGGTTGCCCATCTGGTTCTGGAAGCCGAAGAAGGTGCGGTAGAGCAGCGTGCCGAGGATGTCGGTGGCGCCATCGGGTCCGCCGAGCGCCCCCTGCACCGTGTAGATCAGGTCGAAGGCGTTGAAATTGCCGACGAAGGTGAGCACCGAGATGATGCCGATCGAGGGCAGGATCAGCGGCAGCTTGATCTTCCAGAACTGGCCCCAGCCGGTGATGCCGTCGATTTCCGCCGCCTCCAGCACTTCATCCGGGATGTTGAGGAGCGCTGCATAGATCAGCATCATCGGAATGCCGACGTACTGCCAGACGGAGATCAGCGAGACCGTGATCAGCGCGCTTTCCGGCTTGCCGAGCCAGGGGCCGAACAGGGATTTCAGGCCGACGAGATCCATCAGGCCGGGTGCGATGCCCCAGATCGGCGAGAGAATGAGCTTCCAGATGAAGCCGACGATGACGAAGGAGAGCAGCGTCGGCACGAAGATGGCGCTGCGGTAGAAGGCGGCAAACCGCAGGCCCGGCAGCGACAGCATGGCGGCGAGCGCAATTCCGATCGGGTTCTGCACCGCCATGTGGATGAGAAAGAAGATCGTGTTGTTCCAGAGCGCGTTCCAGAAGTCGGCGGCGAGCCGCGGATCGCCGAACAGTCGCTGGAAGTTCGCGAGCCCCACGAAGGCCATGGTGCCGTCGACCACGTTGAAGAGCGACAGCCGCAGCGTCTCGACCAGCGGCAGGATCATCACCGCCGTGTAGACGAGGAAGGCCGGCGCGAGGAACACGAGAATGTGCCAGCGCACGGGGTGCCGGGGCACGATCGTCTCCGTCTCTGCGATGTCAGACTGGTTCATCATGGGGTCCCGGAACGGCGGCTTTGGTCGAACGTATGGCAATGCCCCTCATCCGGCTACCGCCACCTTCTCCCCGTCTCGACGGGGAGAAGGGAGATGCCGCGCCGTCGCCGCGATCTCGACCAGGAAACGAGGCAAGTCCCCTCTCCCCGCAAGCGGGGAGAGGGTCAGGGTGAATGGCAGTAGAAAAGCTCAAGCGCCTCTTACTGCTTCGGCTTGTACCAGCTGTCGAGGCCCTTCTGGGTCTCTTCGCCGGCCTGTTCCGGCGTCATCGTGCCGTTGATGACGTTCGCCGAGACGCGCCACATCTCCAGATCGAGGTTCGGATCGCCACGGCCGACGATGGCCGCGCTCGGGCGGATCGTCGTTTCGCAGTTCTGGCGCCAGGAGACGAATTCCTGGGCGAGCTCGTCCTGCATCACCACCGGGGTCGTGTTTAGGCTGAAGAAGCCGGGGGCGGAGTTGGCGTAGAGATCGGCAAACTCCGGCGAGGCGACCCAGGTCAGGAAGGTTTTAGCTGCTTCGGCGTTCTCGCTCTTGGCGTTAAGGCCGATGCCGATGTCGTTGTGGTCGGAAATGTAGCACTGGTCGCCCTCGGCCTTTACCGGCGGCGGGAAGGCACCCATTTCGAAATCGGCCTGGCTCTTGAACGGCGCAATCTCCCAGGAGCCGGCCGGATAGATGGCGGCACGGCCCAGCGTAAAGAGGTTCTGGCTGTCCGGATAGGTCTGCGCCTCGAAGCCGTCGCCGAGGTAGTCCTTCCACTTGGCAAGCGTCGCATAGGGCTCGACCCACTGGGCGTCCGTCAGCTTCTCAGTGCCCGCGATCAGTGCCTTGCGGCCTTCCTCGCCCTTCCAGTAGTTCGGACCGATGTTGTAGTAGCCCATGGTCGCGGCTTCCCACTGGTCCTTGGTGCCCATGGCCAGCGGAATGTAGTTGCCGTCTTCCTTGAACTTCTCAAGGACGGCGAAGAACTCGTCTTCGGTCTTCGGCACCTCGACGCCGACTTCCTCGAAGGCGGCCTTGTTGTAGATGAAGCCGTGGATGACGGAGGCCATCGGCACGCAGAAGGTGGTCGAACCATCGTCGGTGGTCCAGGCGGACTTGGCGACGTCGGAGAAGTTCTCCATGCCCGGCAGGTCGGTCAGCGGCGCAAGCTGGCCCTTCTCGAACATCGCAAGCGTCAGGTCGAACGGCCGGCACGTGATCAGGTCGCCGGCGGTGCCGGCCTCGAGCTTGGCGTTAACGGCCGAGTTGTATTCGGTCGGCGCCATCGGGGCAAACGTCACCTTGATGTCGGGATGCTTGGCCTCAAAGGCCGGGATGATCTTCTCCTGCCAGATCGGCAGGTCGTCGTTGCGCCAGCTCTCGATGGTCAGCGTCGTCTCCTGCGCCCAGGCCATGCCGGCCGGAGCCAGTACGGTGGTGGCAAAGAGCATGCCTTTCAGTATGCGGTTCATGTCGTTCTCCCTCTTGTTCGCGCTTTCAGGCGCGTTTGTGGAACCCATGGTCGTCGTTGAACTCGGCAATTGCCGGCCGCAGAGCATCGCCGGAGCCGGCAAGTGCGGCGCGTGCCGCCTCGACATCCGGTGCACCGGAGGCGAGCAGCACCGCCACCTTGACGGAGCCGGCAGCCGTCTCCAGCAATTGCGCTGCCCTGCCCTCGTCGATGCCGGCAATCTCCGCCACCATGCGGGCGGCGCGGGCACGCAGTTTCTCATTGTCCGGATAGAGATTGACCATGTGGCCATCGTGAACATGGCCGAGCTTTACGCCGGCAAGCGTCGACAGCATGTTGAACGCAATCTTCTGGGCCGTGCCGGCGCCCATGCGCGTCGAGCCGGCAATCACCTCCGGCGGCGTCTGCAGAAGGATCGACACGTCGGCATGCGCAAACAGCCTGGCGCCCGGATTGTTGGCGAGGGCGACGACCTTCCCACCGCGCCGGTGCGCTTCCTCTGCAATGGCCAGAGCCGAAGGCGTCGAGCCGCTGGCGGAAACGCAGATGACGCAATCGCCGGGCTCGACGATGGCCGCATCCTTGCGCGCCTGCTCGACATCGTCCTCGGGAGCACCGGCCAGGTCCGTCAGGCTCGACACGCCGCCGGCGAGCAGGATGATGATCTGCTCCTTGGCGATGCCGTAGGTGCCGGGCAGTTCGAGGGCATCGGCCATGGCCATCAGTCCGGAACTGCCGGCACCGGCATAGACGAGCTTGCCGCCGGAGCGGATGGCCTGGGCGACAAGTTCTGCGCCTGCTTCAAGGTCGGGAATCGCGGCTTCGACGGCCGCGGCAGCAGCCTGCTGCCCCGATGCGAGAAGCGCCAGAATCTCACGAGGCGGTCGGGCATCAAGCCCTACCGCTTTCTCATGCCTGGCTTCGGTGGCAGTTCTGCTCATCCGTTTCTCCCTCTGGCAAAATGATGCCAAAAAAATACCAATTGTCCAGCCGCAAAATTAACATTTATGAAGAGCTCGCTAAGACCCATGCGGCCGAAGCAATTTCTGCTATCCCGATCAACGACTTGCCTTCAAGAAGCAGCCGCGGCTCCTATTCGGTATTGGTAATTGGTATTTTTTTGGTATCCTGCCGCCGGAGGTCGATGATGACGGACTATTTTATCGGGATCGATGGCGGCGGCACGAGCTGCCGGGCAGCCGTTGCGGCAAGCGACGGGCGCATCCTCGGCCGTGGGCGCAGCGGCGCCTCCAATATCCTGACCGATCCCGACACTGCCCTGCGCCATATCGAGGAGGCGGCGCGGCTGGCGCTGGTGGAGGCCGGCCTTGCACCTGATCTCCTTTCGAAAAGCTCCGCGCTGCTCGGCGTTGCCGGCAACAATGTCGGCGATGCGGTCTCCTATGTCTCGGCGCGACTGCCCTTCCAGCAGGCGCAGATCGTCTCGGACGGGCTGATCGCCCTGCAGGGGGCGGTGGGCGACGCGGACGGCGCGATCGCGATCGTCGGTACCGGCACGATCTTCATCGCCCGCCACCATGGCAATCTTCACTATCTCGGCGGCTGGGGTTTCCAGGTCGGCGATCTCGGCGGCGGTGCACGTCTCGGCCATGCTGCCCTTCAGGAGAGCCTGCTGGCGCATGACGGGATCCGCCCGAAAAGCGCCCTCACCGCCTCGATCCTCGACGAGTTCGGCCACGATCCGACCAGGGTCGTCGATTTCGCGCGCGCCGCGCATCCGGGCGAATACGGCCGCTATGCGCCCCGCGTGGTGCAGTTTGCAGCCGACGGCGATCCGACGGCGCTGCGGCTGATGAGCGAGGCGGCAAAGCATGTCGACGATGCGCTGGATGCCATCGTGGACCTGACGGGCGGCGATGGCCGGCTCTGCCTGCTGGGCGGGCTGGCGCATGTGTACCCGGCCTATCTGGCGGATCGTCACCGCAACCGCCTTGCCGAACCGCTGGCAGACGCCTTGACCGGCGCCGTGGCCCTTGCCGTGCAGGCCTTTCAGCGGGAGGCCGCCGGCCCATGAGCGACGCGCTTGCCGCCATCCTGCCGCTCGCCAGCCTGCAGTCCGCAAGTGCCGGCCCGCTCTACCTGAAGCTCCGGCAGACGCTGGAAGAGGCGATCAGCTCCGGACGGCTCGGCCATGGCGCGGCGCTTCCCGCCGAACGGGATCTCGCCGAATACGCCAGTGTCAGCCGCGTCACGGTTCGCAAGGCGGTGGACGATCTTGTCCGCGACGGGCTTTTGATGCGCCGCCAGGGCTCCGGCACCTTCGTCGTGAAGCCGGTCGCGCGCGTGCAGCAGCCGCTTTCCCAGCTCACCTCGTTCACCGAGGACATGGCGCGCCGCGGGCTTGTGACGCGATCGGAATGGCTGGAACGAGGCCTCTTCCCGCCTTCGCCGGAAGAGACGATGATGCTCGGCCTGACGGCCGGGGCCATGGTGGCGCGGATCGGCCGGCTTCGGATTGCCAACGATCTGCCGCTGGCGATCGAACGCGCAAGCCTCTCGGCCGAATTCCTGCCGGATCCGGATGCGGTCACGTCGTCGCTCTATGCGCAATTGCAGAAGAAGGCGGCGCGTCCGGTGCGGGCGATCCAGCGGATATCCGCCTGCAACCTGAAGGACCCGGACGCCGGGCTGCTGGCCGTTCCGGTCGGCGCCGCCGGCCTTTCCATCGAACGCATCTCCTACCTTGCTTCCGGGCGGGTGGTGGAGTTCACGCGGTCCCTTTACCGCGGCGATGCCTATGACTTCGTCGCCGAGCTCACGCTGGGAGAATAAGCAATGCAGACCCACATGCGCCAGGAGATCAACGAGATACCGGAGGCGGTGGCACGGCTGCTCGACCAGTCCGGCGCCGACCTTGCCGCCGCCGGGCATGCCCTGCGGGAGCGCGATCCGGCCTTCCTCGTCACCATCGCGCGCGGCTCCTCCGACCATGCCGCAACCTTCATCAAATATGCCATCGAGCTGACCACCGGCCGGCCTGTCGCCTCGCTCGGCCCGTCGCTTGCCTCCATCTACCACGCGCCGATGAAGCTTGCGGGGGGCGCTGCTATCGCCATTTCACAGTCGGGCAAGAGCCCGGATATCGTCGCCATGGCGCAGGCGGCCACCGATGCCGGCGCGCTGAGCATCGCGCTCACCAACACGCTGCAATCGCCGATCGCCGATGCCTCCAGTCATGCGATCGATATCCAGGCGGGCCCGGAACTCGCGGTGGCGGCGACGAAATCCTATTTCAACTCGATCGTCGCGGGTCTTGCCGTGCTGGCGGAGTGGGTGGATGACGATGCGCTGCGGTCGGCGCTTCGTGATCTTCCCACCGTCTGCCGCAAGGCGGTGGCGTTGGAATGGAACGATCTTGCGGGCCAGCTCGGCGACGCGGAGTCCCTCTTCATGCTCGGCCGCGGGCCGGCGCTGGCGATCGCCAGCGAGGCGGCACTGAAGTTCAAGGAAACCTCCAACATGCACGCGGAGGCCTATTCTTCGGCCGAGGTCCTGCATGGACCCGTGGCGCTCGTGGACTATCGCTTCCCCATCGTCGCTTTCGCCGCGCGCGACGCAGCAGAAGGCTCGGTCGTCGAGATCGCCGACGGCCTTGTCGAGAAGGGAGCGCTGGCCTTCGTCACCTCGAACAATGCCGGCAAGGCGAACGCGCTTCCCTTCGTGGCGACCGGTCATCCCCTCACCGACGCTCTCTGCCTCATCCTGCCGTTCTACGGCTTCGTGGAGGCCTGGTCGCGGTCGCGCGGCTTCAACCCCGATGCCCCTGCGGCCCTCAAGAAGGTGACGGAGACGAAATGACCCTTTCGGCAATCCGCGGCGCACGCATCTTCGACGGCGAGACCTGGCACGACGACGCGGCGCTCGTCGTGTCTGGCGGCCAGGTGACCGCCATCGTTGCGGAGGCGGAGATCCCCGCCGACGCCGAACTCGTCTCCTCCGGGGGCGGCATCCTCGTGCCGGGCTTCGTCGACCTGCAGGTCAACGGCGGCGGCGGCGTGATGCTGAACGACCAGCCGACCGTCGAGGGCTTGCGCACCATCTGCAGCGCCCAGGCCCGCTTCGGGACAACGGCCCTCTTGCCGACGCTGATCACCGACACGCGGGAGACGACGGCGGCCGTCGTCGCGGCCGGGCGGCAGGCCGTTGCGCAGGGGATGCCGGGATTTGCCGGATTGCATCTCGAAGGCCCGCATCTTTCGCTGGCGCGCAAGGGCGCCCACGACCCGGCGCTGATCCGCCCGATGGACGCGGCGGACCTCGATCTCCTCCTGTCGTGCCGGGACGTCTTCCCGGCGATGATGATCACGGTTGCGCCGGAAAACGTCACGGAGGATCAGGTCTCCCGGCTTGCCGCAGCCGGCTTCGTCGTCAGCCTCGGCCATACCGACGCCGGCTTCGACACCGTCGAGCGCTATGCGAAGGCCGGCGCCAGCACGGTGACCCATCTCTTCAACGCCATGAGCCCGCTTGGGCATCGGGAACCGGGGATGGTCGGGGCAGCGCTCGACAACGGGCATCTGCACGCCGGGCTGATTGCCGACGGCATCCACGTCCATCCGGCGGCCATGAGCTTGGCGCTGCGGGCAAAGCAGGGACCGGGCCGGATCTTTGTCGTCACCGACGCGATGTCGCCGATCGGTACCGACCTCACAAGCTTCATGCTCAACGGGCGCGAGATCCTGCGCCGCGACGGGCGGTTGACGCTGGCGGACGGCACGCTCGCCGGCGCCGATATCGACATGCTCGCCTCGGTCCATTTCCTGCACCGGACGCTGGCGCTGCCGCTGGAGGAGGCGCTGCGGATGGTCTCGGCCTATCCCGCCGAAGCGGCGCGCCTCGGTCAGCGCAAGGGTGCCCTGAAGCCGGGTTACGACGCCGATTTCGTGCTGCTGACCGACGATCTGCAGATGAAAGGCACCTGGATCGGCGGTGCCGTTGTGCATCAGGCCTAGCTAGGTAGCTGCTGCTGCAAAGCGGAGCCTGACCACCAGACCGCGACCAGCCGGTCCGTCGAGCAGCACGAGGCTTGCCCCGTGGAGACGCGCGATCTCCTCGACGATCGGCAGCCCCAGCCCGGAGCCCGCGGCATCACTGCGGTCGCCGCGATCAAAGCGCCTCAGCGCCGCATCGCGCTTCTCCGGCGGGATGCCGGGACCATTGTCCTCGACCTCGAGGACGACCGCCCCCGCGTGTCGCGCCACCCGGACCGTGACCTCCGCACCGCGGCCGGCGTAACGCAGGCTGTTGGTGATCAGGTTCTTCAAAAGCTCGCCGATCAGGAGCGGTTCGGCCAGGACATGCACGGCATCCTGCCCTTCGAAACCGAGATCGATCCCCGCTTCAGCGGCGAGCGGCACATGGTCTGCCGTCAGCGACTGCGCCAGGGCCGAGAGATCCGTGTCCTGTAGCGAGGCGGCCCGGGTTGCCGCGTCGATCCTTGCCATCAGCAGCAGTTGCCCGAGGATGCGCTCGCCATCGGCGACGGCGGCGTCGGCCTTGGCCAGGGCCTCTCTCGCAGCCTCAGGGTCCGGTGCGCGGGAGGCGATCGCCAGTTGCGTGCGGACGATCGCGAGCGGCGTGCGGAGCTGGTGGCTGGCGTTGCCGGTGAAATGGCGCAGTGCCTCGAGCGCCGATTCCAGCCGCACCATGAAGGAGTTGACGGTGTCGACGAGCCCCTGCACCTCGCTCGGCACCCGCTCGACGATCGGATGGAGGTCGTCGGGGCTGCGCTGGGCGATCGCCTCGCTGAAGCGGTAGAGCGGCCGCAGCGATACGGTGACCGCCACCCAGACGATCACCGCCGCCCCGAGGATCATGAACAGCAGCCTGACAGCCGAGCGGATCAGGATGGTCTGCATCAGCTGCTGCCGGGCAATCGTCGTTTCCGCGACAGTCACGAGGAAGGGCACCGAGTTGATCCCCGTCGAGGCGGAGCGCGCCAGCGCCGCGACGCGGATCGGCTCGCCGCGGAAGGTCGCGTTACGGAAGGCGGTCTCCTGCCCTTCCGCGCGGGGAATGGACGGCAGGTTCTGGTAGCCGGTGATGAAGGTGCCGGGCGGCCCATCGACCCGGTAGAAGACCCGGTCCTGGGCGGCCGAGGTCAGCATCTCCAGGGCGAGATAGGGAATATCGACCTCCAGATCGCCGTTTTCCGAGACGATCACGCGCTCGGCGATCGCCAGCGCCGAGCCCATCAGCACCCGGTCGGAAACCTCGTTTGCGGTCTTCTCCGCCTCCCGCCAGGTATCGGTGAGCGCCAGCATGCCGATGACGGCGGTGGACAGGAGCAGCCAGGCGAGCAGCCGCCGGCGCAGCGAATAGGCCTGTACTGCAGGGGGTGGCGCCAGTGCGGTCATGGCGCGGGCGTGACCGTTTCGAGATAATAGCCGATCCCGCGCGCCGTCTTGACCGTCAGCCCGTGCAGGCTGAGGCGGCGGCGCAGGCGGCTGACATATTGCTCGATGGCGTTTGCCGAAAGATCGTCGCCGAAGCCGGTCAACGACTGGACGATGGCATCCTTGGAGACGACCTTGCCGGCGCGCAGGAACAGGAGCTCCAGCAGGGCCACTTCACGGGCCGGGATGTCGAGCGGTACGCCATCGCTGCTGAAGGTGCGCGACGCCAGGTCGAGGGTGACGCCGCCATGCTGGATGATGGAGCTGCGCAGGCCCGCCTGTCGCCGCAGCAGGACGCGGATACGCGCCTCGAATTCGGCAATGTCGAAGGGCTTGATCATGTAGTCGTCGGCGCCGAGGTCGAGCCCCCTCACCCGCTCCTCGGGCGTGCCGCGGGCGGTGAGGATCATCACGGCTGCCCTGTTGTGGCGCGCGCGCATGGAGCGCAGCACGTCGAGCCCGTCCATCTCGGGAAGGTTGAGGTCGAGGATCACCAGGTCATAGGCCTCGGCGGCGGCGACGGCCTCCGCCGAGGCGCCGTCGGCCACGACATCGACGGCATAGCCGCTGCCGCGCAGGATCGTCGAGAGACCCTCCGCCAGCGCCTGGTTATCCTCGACTAGAAGTATCCGCACGATTGCTCCCCACTGGTGTCATTCTACCGGGGAGCGGCGGCTCTGTCACGACGTGGCAGCACGCTCTACGAGGTGCGGCCGAGATAGTCCATCTTGCCGATCGGCACGCCCTTGTGCCGCAGCAGGGCATAGGCGGTTGTTACATGGAAGTAGAAGTTCGGAATGGCGAAGCCGAGGAGATAGTCGCGGCCCGTGAAGGTTCTGGAACTGTCGCGGCTCTTCAGCACCACCTCGATCTCTTCCTTGCCATCCATGGCATCCGACGGCAGCGAACGCAGAAGAGCGACGGTCCTGTCGATGCGCGCGTGCAGATCCGCAAACGTCGTCTCATTGTCCTCCATCGGCACGTTGTCGATGCCGCCGAGGCGGACGGCGACGAATTTTGCCGTGTCGCTGGCGCGCTGGATCTGCCCCGTCAGCGGCGCCATGTCGGGAAACAGGCGGGCCTCGAGCAGCTCGGAATGGGGCACCGCATTCTCGTCAGCGAAGGCCTCGCCCTTCTTCAGGATTTCCGAGAGGTTCTGGAAGGCGCGGAGGAAGACGGGAATGCTGACGTCGTAAAGCGAAAGCGACATGGCGAGGTCCTTGTTGAAAAAGGCAGCGAGGCTGCGGGACCGCTGACAGGTAAGTTGGGCGGCGGCGAAAACAAGCGCCCTGCCGCCCCCTTCTTGTCTCGGACATCGGCCTGGTGCATGGTCGCGCCATGCCGCTGCTGCTCTTCATCATCGCCCTCGTGGGATTACTGGACGCACGTCCGGCGCAGGCGGCAGTGACCGTCTATCCGGCCTTGTCCGGTCGCGGTGATGCGCCCGTTCTCGTCGTCTATTCCTCGCTCGACGAGCCACTGGCCAAGCCGATGATTGCCGGCTTCCAGTCCGCCAACAGGGATGTCGCGGTGCATTACGAGGAAATGCTGACGGGCGAAATCTACGATCGTATCGTGCGGGAGACCGATGCCGGGAAAAAGAGCGCCGACTTCGCCTTCTCGTCGGCGATGGACCTGCAGGTGAAGCTCGCCAACGATGGCTACGCGCAGCGGAGCGAGCTGCCGATGAGCGATCGCTGGCCCGCCTGGGCCAACTGGCGCAACACGGCCTATGCGCTGACCTTCGAACCGGCCGTCTTCGTCTATCACAAGCCGAGTTTCGTGGACGAGGCACCGCCGTCGACCCGGGCGGAATTCGTCGATTTCCTCAACCGCCAGGGAGATTCCATCTACGGCCAGATCGGCACCTACGACATCGAACGGTCCGGCGTGGGCTTTCTCTTCATGTCGCGCGACCAGGAACAGTTCGGCGACATCTGGTCGGTGATCCGCACCATGGGCGCGGCCGGCGTCAAGCTCTACTCCACCAGCCAGGCAATCCTGGAACGGGTGGCCGACGGGCGCTTCGTCCTCGGCTACAATATCCTCGGCTCCTATGCCGCCGACTGGGCCTCGCGTCATCCGGATGTCGGCATCGTGCTGCCGAAGGACTACACCGTGGTGATGTCCCGGATCGGTCTGGTGCCGCAGGCAGCGTCTTCACCAGAGCTCGGGCGCCGCTATCTGGAATTCTTCATGTCCAAGGAAGGCCAGACGATCATGGCGCGCGAGCTGCAGATCCCGGCGGTCAGCCCGGAGGTCTCCGGCAACAATACCGCGACCACGATGCGCGAGATGCTCGGAGGGCAGCTGAAGCCGGTTCCGGTGAGCCTCGGCCTGATGGTCTATCTCGACCAGGTGAAGCGGGCACGGCTGATTTCGCGCTGGAACGAGGTCCTGCGCCTGCAGTAATGCCCACCGAGCGAGCCTGCAGGGCGAATCGGCTACCCGATGTCAGGTAGATGTCAGCTAGATGTGATGGCTTACGGTCATTCGGCGTCCGTGGAGGCGGTGCGTCGATGCGATGGGAGGAAGGCCGCGCCATGATCAGGCGACGGCGAGACATCCCCTTCGCATAATCAAACTTGCGCGCCCTGTGGCGCCTATGGAGGATACACCCTTGAAACAGTTCTTTCTCGCATCGATTGTTGCGGGCGCGCTCGCGCTGCCGGCTTATGCCGCCGACTACACCATCATGGCACCGGCAGCCCCCGGCGGCGGCTGGGACCAGACGGCCCGCTCGCTGCAGGCCGCCCTGCAGGAGGAAGGCATCTCCGGCAATGTTCAGGTCGTCAACGTCCCGGGCGCCGGCGGCACCATCGGCATCGCCCAGTTCGCCAGCCAGCAGAAGGGCAATCCGAACGCACTCATCGTCGGCGGCTACGTCATGGTCGGCGCGATCCTGACGAACCAGGCGCCTGTCACCCTGGCGGATGTCACGCCAATCGCTCGGCTGACCGGCGAATACGAGGCGATCGTCGTTCCGGCATCGTCCGAGATCGAGTCCATCGACCAGCTCATCGAGGCCCTGAAGGCAGACCCGGGCGCCGTCTCCTGGGCCGGCGGCTCCGCCGGCGGCACCGACCATATCGCTGTCGGCCTGCTGGCCAAGGCTGCCGGCGTCGATCCGACGAAGATCAACTACATCGCCTATTCCGGCGGCGGCGAAGCCCTTGCGGCCATCCTCGGCAGCCAGGTCACGGCCGGCATTTCCAGCTACGGCGAATTCCAGTCGCAGGTCGAGTCTGGCGCGCTTCGCCTGCTGGCGATTTCCAGTGACGAGCGCATCGAAGGCGTCGACGCGCCGACGCTGAAGGAATCCGGCTACGACGTGGTGCTGCAGAACTGGCGCATGGTTGCTGCCCCTCCCGGCCTCACGGACGAGCAGAAGGCCGCCGTTCTTGCCGACGTCGAGAAGCTTGCAACGTCCGCAACCTGGCAGGAAACGCTGAAGACCAAGGGCTGGGCCGATACCTATCTCGCAGGCGACGCCTTCGAGGAGCAGCTCGCCAAGGACATCAGCGCGACGGAAACGATCCTGAAGGACATCGGGCTGGTCAAATGAGCTTGGACCATCCTGAAACATCCACCGAAAAGCGTCGCCCTGATTGGGCGGCGTTTGCCATTGCCGCGGTCCTTGCGGTGATTGCAGCCGTGATCTTCTTCGACGTCGCGCGCGTCAAAGGCACGGCGGGCTATTCGCAGGTCGGGCCGGCAACGGTTCCCGAGTGGATCGCCTTCGGCTTGATCGGCCTCGCCATCTGGACGGCGATCGAAGGCTTCCGCGGCGATTTTCCCAAGCGCGACCGCCAGGAATTCGGGCCTGTGGTCTGGGTCGTCGCCGGACTTGCAGCGCAGATGCTGCTCCTGAAGACCGCCGGCTTCTCCATTGCCACCGGCATCCTCTTTGCCCTTGTTGCGGCAGGCTTCGGGCGCCGCAAGCTCTGGCTCACGGTGCCCGTGGGCATCGCCTTCTGTCTCGCCATCTGGCTGATCTTTGCCGGACTTCTCCAGCTTTCCCTTCCGGCGGGACCCCTGGAACGCCTGTTCCTATGATCGTCGACGCCACGAAAGTCCGCTATGAGCACGTTTGAATTCCTTCTCCAGGGACTGGTCTCCGCATCGCAGCCGATGAACCTGGTCTATGCGCTGATCGGGGTGACGCTTGGCACGGCCGTCGGCGTTCTGCCCGGCATCGGCCCGGCGCTGACGGTGGCCCTGCTTCTGCCGGTCACCTATCGCCTCGACCCGACCGGCTCGCTGATCATGTTCGCCGGCATCTACTACGGCGGCATGTACGGCGGCTCGACGACATCGATCCTGCTCAACACGCCGGGCGAAAGCGCCTCGATCGTGACCGCACTGGAGGGCAACAAGATGGCCCGCGCCGGGCGCGGCGGGCCGGCGCTGGCGACATCGGCCATCGGCTCCTTCGTGGCCGGTCTCATCGCCACCCTGCTGCTGGCCTTCCTCGCCCCCTATGTGGTGCAGTTCGCCATCCAGTTCGGCCCGCGCGAGTATTTCGCGCTGATGTTGCTGGCCTTCGTGACGGTCTCCTCGGCATTCGGAGATTCGACGCTGCGGGGGCTGACAGCCCTTTTCGTCGGCCTTGCCTTTTCCGTCGTCGGCATCGACCAGCTGACCGGTCAGGCGCGGCTTTCCTTCGGGATCCCCGACCTGCTCGACGGCATCGAGGTGACGACCATGGCCGTTGCCATGTTCGCGATCGGCGAAACGCTGTTCATCGCGGCGCAGGGCTTTCGCGGTCCGGAGATCGTCCAGGCGGTCAAAGGATCGGTGTGGATGAACCGTGAGGACTGGGCCCGTTCGTGGAAGCCCTGGCTGCGCGGCACCTTCATCGGGTTCCCGATCGGCGCCATGCCGGCCGGCGGCGCCGAAATCGGCACCTTCCTCTCCTATGCAACGGAACAACGGCTGACCAAGCACCCGGAAGAATTCGGCCATGGCGCCATTGAGGGCGTCGCCGGCCCGGAAGCAGCCAACAATGCGTCGGCCGCGGGTACGCTCGTTCCGCTGCTGACTCTCGGCCTGCCGACGACGGCGACGGCCGCGATCATGCTGGCCGGCTTCCAGCAGTACGGCCTGCAGCCTGGACCGCTGCTGTTTGCCACCAACCCGCAGCTGGTCTGGGGCCTGATCGCCTCGCTCCTGATCGCCAACGGCATGCTGCTGATCCTGAACCTGCCGCTGATCGGCCTCTGGGTGAAGCTCCTGACGATCCCGAAGCCCTGGCTCTATTCCGGCATCCTGGTGTTCGCGACGCTCGGCACCATCGGCGCCAATCCGTCGGTCTTCGAGCTCGGCATGCTTCTGGCCTTCGGCCTGCTCGGCTATGTCATGCGGGTGTTCGGCTATCCGATCGCCCCGGTCGTCGTCGGGCTGATCCTCGGGCCGCTCGCCGAACAGCAGCTTCGTCGCGCGCTGGCCATCAGCCAGGGTGACGTCACCTATCTCTTCACATCGCCAATCGCCGTCGTGCTCTTCGTCGTTGCGGCGCTTGCCTTCATCGTGCCGCTGATCCTGCGCGCCCGCGGCCGTGGCGAGGTCCTGTCACAGATGGCAGCAAACGAAGACTGAGATAGTCCTCCCAGGACGGAAGGGGGCGCGGCTTCGGCTGCGCTCCCTTTTTTATTGGCCGGAAATGTCAGGGCCCGAACACGGACCAGCCGGTGCGATGCGCCAGCATCTCCAGCGCCAGCGAGCCGAGCAGCGAATTGCCGTTGTGGTTGAGACCCGGGGACCAGACGGCCACGGAGGCCTTGCCGGGCGCCACCGCCAGGATGCCGCCGCCGACGCCACTCTTGCCCGGCAGACCGACCCGATAGGCAAAGTCGCCCGAGCCGTCGTAGTGGCCACAGGTCAGCATCAGCGCGTTGATGCGCCGCGCCCGTTCTCGCGACACCACCGTGTGGCCGGTCAGCGGGTTGCGACCGGCCGCAGCGAGGAAGAGGCCTGCATGCGCCAGCTGCGTGCAGGTCATCGCCAGCGCGCAGTGGTGGAAATAGACGCCGACCACATGATCCACCGGGTGATCGAGCCTGCCGAAGCTGCGCATGAAATTGGCAAGTGCGATGTTGCGATAGCCGGTGGCGAGCTCGGATTTGGCCACGGCCGGATCGATCGCGATCTGTTCGTCATTGGCCAGATACTGAACGAAGCGGACGATCTCGCCGATCGCTTCGCGGGGCGTATGGCCAGCCAGCACGAGGTCGCTGATGGCGATGGCACCGGCGTTGATGAAGGGGTTGCGCGGCTTGCCCTCCTCGTTCTCCAGCTGGACGATGGAGTTGAAGGATGAGCCCGACGGCTCGCGACCGACGCGTCTCCAGACGTTTTCGCCGTGTTTCCCGAGCGCCAGCGTCAGCGTGAACACCTTGGACACGCTCTGGATGGAGAAGGTCTCGTCGCAATCGCCCGCCTTGTACACGGACCCGTCGACATCGACGACGGCGAGGCCCAACTTTCTCGGATCGACGTGCGCCAGCTGCGGGATGTAGTCGGCAACCCTGCCCTCGCCCAGCCGGGGGACGAGCGCTTCGTAAATCTCGTCGACGATGCCCTGCAGATCCGCCATTCCAGCTCCCTCGGCAACCGGCGCGGCAGACCGTGCCAGGTCCCGCATCCCATCATTTCCCTCAGCACAACTACGAAGCGCCCCCGCAATTGTCAAAGGGCGCAGTCCCTGGAACTGTTCACGGTCCCACTGGTTTCTCTCACGAGAGGGTGCGCGCGGCGCGCTCGTCCCACGGCCAATCCAAAATCTAGGAGCGAACACGATGGACAAGAAGAACATGTCTCAGGGCGGCACCGGCATGCCCTCCGGCACCGATGACCGCGTCCTGACCAACCGCCAGGGCCATCCGGTCAGCAACAACCAGTCGCAGCGCACCGTCGGGCCGCGCGGACCGGCGACGCTGGAGAACTATCAGTTCCTGGAGAAGATCACCCATTTCGACCGCGAGCGCATTCCCGAGCGCGTCGTGCACGCCCGCGGCTTCGTCTGTTACGGCGAGCTGGAGGTGACCGGCAAGATCGGCGACGAGCCGGCATCCACCTACACGCGCGCCAAGGTCTTCCAGCAGGCGGGCAAGAAGACGCCGCTCGCGATCCGCTTCTCGACCGTCATCGGCGGCCGTGATTCGTCGGAAACCGCCCGCGACCCGCGCGGCTTCGCCGTGAAGTTCTATACCGAGGACGGCAACTGGGATCTCGTCGGCAACAATCTCGCGGTCTTCTTCATCCGTGATGCCATCAAGTTCCCCGACGTCATCCACTCGCTGAAGCCGGATCCGGTCACCTTCCGCCAGGAGCCGAACCGCATCTTCGACTTCATGAGCCAGACGCCCGAATCCATGCACATGCTGACGCATCTGTTTTCGCCGCGCGGCATTCCGGCAAGCTACCGGCATATGGAAGGCTTCGGCGTCAACACCTACAAGATGGTCAACGACAAGGGCGACACCTTCCTGGTGAAGTACCACTTCCACCCGCGCGCCGGGCTTGCCAGCCTGACGGCCGAGGAAGCCGCCAAGGTGCAGGGCCAGGACTTCGGCTCGGCCTCCAAGGACCTCTTCACCTCCATCGAGCGCGGTGAATATCCGCAGTGGGACATGTTCGTGCAGATCATGGAGGATCACGATCATCCGGAGCTCGAGTGGGATCCGCTCGACGACACGAAGATCTGGCCGGAGAAGGACTTCCCGCTGCGCCACGTCGGGACCATGACGCTGAACCGCAACGTCGAGGATTTCTTCAACGAGAACGAGCAGATCGCCATGGGCACGGGCGTCCTGGTCGACGGCCTCGACTTCTCCGACGACAAGATGCTGGTCGGCCGGACGTTCTCCTATTCCGACACGCAGCGCTACCGCGTCGGCACCAACTACCTGCAGCTGCCGGTCAACCAGCCGAAGAGCGCCAAGGTCTCGACCAATCTGTCGGGCGGCCAGATGAGCTACCAGCGCGATCTCGCGCCGGGGCAGAACCCGCATGTGAACTACGAGCCGTCGATCCACGACGGCCTGCAGGAGAGCCCGGTCGAGCAGCCGAACAATCCGCCGGCGATCCAGGGGCAGCTGACCCGCAGCGTCATCGAGCGGCGCAACGACTATGTCCAGGCGCGCGGCCGCTTCTGCACGATGATGGACTGGGAACGCGACGACCTGATCTTCAACATGGGCGATCTGCTCGGCCAGTGCGAGCGGGACGTGCAGGAACGGATGGTCTGGCACTTCTTCCTGGTGCACGACGACTACGGCAAGCGTGTCGGCGAGAAACTCGGCATTTCCGCTGCCGACGTAACGAAGCTCGGTCCGTTGCCGAAGCAGGTGCTGACGGAAGAAGACCAGCGCCGCCTGCAGAGCCTCGGCAGCAATGGCGACACGATCGATCCTTCCGTCTGGGGCCAGTGGACGAGTTCGGTCAAGAACCACAAGGCGAGTGCCGAGGAAGTCTTGATGGGCAAGCTGCCCCGTGAGAACGCGGCGCAGAGCCAGGCGGCCGAGTAACATCCCACGGGCCGGCCTCCCCTGGAGGCCGGCCTTTCTCTTTTAGAAGGAGGACCCCATGGCTGAGGAACGCTTTCCGGCGGGGAACCGCGAGAATACCGATGCCGTCCCGCCCGGCACCCCCAATGCCGGGGAAAACATCTGTCGCCGCTGCGGCGGGACGGGTGAGATCGACGGAACGGATTGCCCGGATTGCAGCGGCACGGGAAAGGTCCTGACGCCCGTCGGCGGCGCCGGTTGACAAACCATCTGCCATCGCACCGCCGCGCGTGATAGGACGCGCGCGACGAGAGGCGAGTGCATGCGCGGGAAGAATGTTGCAATCATTGGCGGCGGGCCTGCCGGCCTGATGGCCGCCGAGGTGCTTGGCGCCGCCGGCTGCGCCGTGACGGTCTACGAGGCGATGCCGACGCTCGGCCGCAAGTTCCTGCTCGCCGGCAAGTCTGGTCTCAACATCACCCATTCGGAGGATTTCGATATCTTCCGCACCCGCTTCCTTGCCGCGTCCGAAAGGCTGGGGCCGGCGCTTGACGCCTTCACGCCGGACGACATCCGCGCATGGACCGCAGAACTCGGGACAGAAACCTTCGTGGGCTCCTCCGGCCGCGTCTTTCCGACAGCCATGAAGGCTTCGCCGCTGTTGCGCGCCTGGCTTGCCCGGCTGGAAGCCATGGGAGTCCGGCTCCTGAAACGCCACCGCTGGATGGGCTTCGAGGGTGACGGCCTTAACCTCGAGACGCCGGAGGGCCGAATCGTCATCCGTCCGGATGCGACGCTGCTGGCGCTGGGCGGCGCCAGCTGGCCGCGGCTCGGCTCCGACGCCGCCTGGGTGCCGTGGCTCCACGACAAGGGAGTCGAGATCAACCCGTTCAAGCCCTCCAACTGCGGCTTCGACGTCGCCTGGAGCGACAGCTTTCGCGAGCGCTTTGCGGGCGCCCCGCTGAAATCGGTCGTCACCCGTTCGCCGGCCGGCACCTTCCAGGGTGAGTTCGTCATCTCGCGGCATGGGATCGAGGGAAGCCTCGTCTATGCCCATTCGGCGGCGCTGCGGGACCAGATCGACAACGACGGGCAGGCCGTGCTTTCGGTGGACCTCACGCCCGGCCGCAGCGAGGAGCGGCTTGTGCTGGACCTCGCCCGCCAGGGCGGCAAGACCAGCTTCTCCAATCGGCTGCGCAAGGGGGCCGGGCTTGAGGGCGTGAAGGCGGCACTGCTGCGGGAACTGCTGCCGGAATCCCCGCGCGCGACGGCGGAGACGCTGGCGAAGGCGATCAAGTCCCTGCCGATCCCGCTCCTGCGACCGCGGCCGATCGCGGAGGCGATCTCGTCCGCGGGCGGCATTGCGTGGCCGGAGATCGACGCGCGGTTCATGATGGCGCGCATGCCCGGCCTATTCGTCGCCGGCGAGATGATCGACTGGGAGGCGCCGACCGGCGGCTATCTGCTCACCGCCTGCCTCGCATCCGGACGGGCGGCGGGCCAGGGCATGATCGAATGGCTTTCCGGCCTCTGACGGCGCGACAAGTCGTCATACCTTGGAATGGCTTCCAATTGGGCCTGATCCGCGCCTAGAGTGGGGCGGGCGGCATGCGGATTTCGCACGGCCGGACCGGGGGACCGACAACGCATGACCCTTGCCAGACGACGACACCTCGTCCGCACGAGGCGCACCGTGACGGGGCTTGTCCTGGTCGCGGCCATTTCCTTCGTGGCCGGCATGACGGACGCGGTGGGATTGCTGCTCTCCGGCGACTTCGTGTCCTTCATGACCGGCAACACGACGCGGGCGGCGCTTTTCTTTGCGGAAGGCGACTACGGCCACGCGCTGATCCTGTTTCTCGCGCTCTGGGTCTTCGTCATCGGCAATGCGCTGGGCATCATCCTGGCCTATACGCTGTCCAGCCGCAGGACATTCGTGGTTCTGACCGGTGTCGCCCTGACCATCGCCCTGGCAGCGCTGGTGCCGGATGAGGGCTATCCCCGCGTGCAGTTCTACCTCATCATTCTGGCCATGGGGATGATCAACGCCACCGTCGAGCACATCGAGGGTCTGCCGATCGGCCTCACCTATATCACCGGCGCCCTGTCCCGCTTCGGCCGCGGCATCGGCCGGTGGTTCATGGGCGACCGCAACCCGACCGGCTGGGTGATCCAGACGGTGCCCTGGACCGGCATGGCCTGCGGGGCCGTAACCGGCGCCTTCCTCACCAATGCGCTCGGCAAGGATGCGCTCTGGGTGGTGGCGCTGTCGATCGTCACCGTCGCGATTGCCACGGTCTTCCTGCCGCGCCCCCTGCATCTGCATTTCCAGCAGCGGATCGATACCGGCGCGCCCCGGCGGCGTTGACAGGCGCCGCCGATTGTTGCGACAGGTTGCGGCATGTTCCTTGTTTCAAAGATCTTCTGGCTGGCGGTGCAGCCGCTCTCGCTCGCCTTCCTGCTCTCTGCCCTCGGAGCGCTCGTCGCCTTCGCCGGCTGGCGCCGAATCGGCGCGACTCTGTCCGGTCTCGCGGCGGCTCTGCTCTTCGTCGTCCTCTACACGACGGCGGGCGGCGTGGCCCTGCAGGTGCTCGAAGCCCGGTTCGCCAGGCCTGCCGAGGAGCCTGCCCGGATCTCCTGCATCATCGTGCTCGGCGGCGCGCTGGAGAACGAGGTGACGACGAGCCGCGGCGGCATCGAGCTCAACCAGGCGGGCGAGCGGTTTCTGGAAACGCTGCGCCTGGCGATCCGGCATCCGGATGCCCGCATCGTCGTCTCCGGCGGCGACGGCTCTATGACCGGCGACTACGAGGGCGAGGCGGCAGCGTCGGAACGGCTGTTCACTGCCTTCGGGGTCTCGCCGGAGCGCCTGGTGAAGGAGAACGCCTCGCGCACGACCTATGAAAACTCGCTCCAGACGAAGGATGTGCTGGCGCGCGAAGGCCTCACCGACTGCGTTCTCGTCACCTCCGCCTTTCACATGCCGCGTTCGATGGCGCTGTTTCGCAAGGCCGGCATCCCGGTCACCCCCTGGCCGGTGGATTACCGGACGAGCGGGATCCTCAGGCTCGGTGTCGACTTCAGCCAGCCGACGTCCAACGCACAGATCACCTCGACGGCGGTGCGCGAATGGATCGGCCTCGTCGCCTATTATCTCACCGGCCGGATCGACGCCGTCTTCCCGGCCGAGTAACGTTACTTCGAGGAGATGGTGACGAAACGGCCGCCGCGCACGCGCACCGTCGTCTCGCAGGGCTTCTCGTCGGTCCGCTCACAGAAGCGCGGGTGCATCTTCAGCACGAAGACCATGTTGCCGAAGCGCTTGATGAAGTCGTAGCCGTAGATGCGGGCGGTGGCGATCATGAAGTAGCCGCCCTCCTTGGCCCGCAGATAGAAATTATAGGGGCAGCCGTCTTCGTTGCAGTCCTTGCCGCGCACGCCGTTGCAGGTGAGCTCGCCATGGTTGGTCAAGGCGTCGACGATGCCGTCATTGTTGATGTCGAGGCGGGTGAGGAAGCCGCTCCCGAACTGGGCGGTCGCGCATTGTTTGCGGAAATGATCCTTCTCGTAGATCTCCGGATCGTTCAGCAGTTCCTGCTGGGCCGATGCGGCGGCAGGCAGCAGGGCCAGAATCAGGATTTGGGCGGCGATCATCAGGTATTTTTTCATGGCGGCAGCTCCTTGACCCTCTTCGCCTCAGTCGACAGCACGCGTAAGAAGGCAAATTCTTATCTGCAGGCTAGCATCCCGCACTTGTGCGACGCTGGTGGCCTGAGCCGTTCGGAGGTGGAAGTGCTGACTGTCCTCAACTACGCAGGCGTCGTCGTGTTTGCGGCAACCGGCGCCCTTGCCGCGTCGCGCAAGCAGCTGGACCTGATCGGTTTCCTGTTTCTCGCCGCCATCACCGGTGTCGGTGGCGGGACGCTGCGGGACCTGTTGCTCGACCAGGTGCCTGTGTTCTGGGTCGTCGAGCCGAATTACATCGTCGCCTGCGTCGCGACCGGCGTGGTGGTGTTCTTCACCGCGCATCTGATCGAATGGCGATACCGGCTGCTGATCTGGCTCGATGCGATAGGACTTGCCGCCTACTGCGTGATGGGTGCGGCGCTGGGGCTTGCCGCCACCGGATCGCCGACAATTGCCATGGTCACGGGAACGCTGACCGCCACCTGCGGCGGGGTGCTGCGCGATCTGCTTGCCGAAGAGCCTTCCGTCCTGCTGCGGCCAGAGATCTACATCTCGGCGGCACTGGCCGGGGCCGGCGCCTTCACGGCCGCCGATGCGCTCGGCTTTCCGGCGCATGTCAGTTCGGCTGCAGGCTTTGCGGTGGCGCTTGCCCTGCGCGGCGGTGCGATCCATTACGGATGGACGATCCCGCGCTACCGGCCGCGGCCCGGTCGGGATCCCGACGATGCCTTGAAGAAACGGTGAAGGCCGCTTCAGGCCTTCTTTTCGCGCAGCCGGATCACGACGTCCACATGAGCAATTTCCATGCCCTGCGGCGCTTCCGGCAGATTGCCGATCTCGATGTTGTTGATCGGGATGTCGAGCACCTCGTTGCGGCCCTCGACGAAGAAGTGGTGATGGTCGGACACATTGGTGTCGAAATAGGTGCGCGCGCCCTCCACGGCGAGAACGCGGATCAGACCGGCCTCGGTGAACTGGTGCAGCGTGTTGTAGACGGTGGCAAGCGATACGGGAACATCGGCATCGATGGCCTCGTCGTGCAGCTCCTCCACAGTCAGATGGCGGTCGCCCTTGGCGAAGAGGAGATCGGCAAGCGCCACGCGCTGGCGGGTCGGCCGCAAGCCGCAGTCGCGCAATCTCGTCTCAATGCTGATCATGGCGTCTGCCATCTTGCCGTTATGCCCCACGTCTGTCCGCAATACGCTATCTTGACTTGCGGATATAACTTTTGCGGCCGCAGCTTTCAATAGCCTGCAAGGGCAGCAAAAAATGGATAATTGACGCGGGGCCTCTGGTTTGGCCTGCAGGCTTCCTATATGCGAACGAAAGATTGCGGCCTTCCGCCCTCGCATCCACGCGAGAACCTGGGCCGAGAAATGATCGTTGTGCTTCAATTTCTGCCGATTTTGCAATAAAGGTCGCACATCGGCATGAGGGGGACCTGATTTACATGACAGAAAGACAGTCGAGCTTCAGCTACGAAGAGATCCTTGCCTGCGGACGCGGCGAGCTGTTCGGTCAAGGCAATGCGCAGCTTCCGCTGCCGCCGATGCTGATGGTCCACCGCATCACCGATATCTCCGAGACCGGTGGTGCCTTCGACAAGGGTTATATCCGTGCCGAATACGACGTTCGTCCCGACGACTGGTATTTCCCCTGCCACTTCCAGGGCAATCCGATCATGCCCGGCTGCCTCGGCCTCGACGGCATGTGGCAGCTGACCGGCTTCTTCCTCGGCTGGCTCGGCGAGCCGGGCCGCGGCATGGCGCTCTCCACCGGCGAGGTGAAGTTCAAGGGCATGGTTCGCCCTGAGACCAAGCTGCTGGAATACGGCATCGACTTCAAGCGCGTCATGCGCGGTCGCCTTGTGCTCGGCACTGCGGACGGCTGGCTGAAGGCGGACGGCGAAACCATCTATCAAGCATCCGACCTGCGCGTCGGTCTGTCAAAAGACAAAGACGCCTGAGCGTCCCTGCGCCATGGTTCTAGCAAGCAGAAAAGGTCCATAAGATGAGACGGGTTGTAGTCACGGGTCTTGGCATCGTGTCCTCCATTGGTAACGACGCCTCCGAAGTCACCGAATCTCTTCGCCAGGCAAAGTCCGGCATCTCCTTTGCTCCTGATTTCGCCGAGCACGGATTCCGCTGCCAGGTCTGGGGCAAGCCCGACCTCGACCCGACGGATCTCGTCGATCGCCGCGCCATGCGCTTCCTGAGCCAAGGCGGAGCCTGGAACCACGTCGCCATGAAGCAGGCGCTGGCGGATTCGGGCTTGGAGGAGAAGGACTACAGCGAGAACGAGCGCACCGGCATCATCATGGGCTCGGGCGGCCCCTCGACCCGCACCCTGATCGAAGCCGCCGACATCACCATCAAGAACGGCAGCCCGAAGCGTATCGGCCCGTTTGCGGTGCCCAAGGCCATGTCCTCGACCGCCTCGGCGACGCTGGCCACCTGGTTCAAGATCCACGGCGTCAACTACTCGATTTCCTCGGCCTGCTCGACGTCCGCGCATTGCATCGGCAATGCCGCCGAGATGATCCAGTGGGGCAAGCAGGACGTGATGTTTGCCGGCGGCCACGAGGATCTCGACTGGACGATGTCGAACCTGTTCGACGCCATGGGCGCCATGTCCTCGAAGTACAACGACACGCCCGCGACTGCATCGCGCGCCTATGACGTCTCGCGCGACGGTTTCGTCATCGCCGGCGGCGCCGGTGTGCTCGTGCTTGAGGAACTGGAACACGCGAAGGCCCGCGGCGCCAAGATCTACGCCGAGATCGTCGGCTATGGCGCGACTTCCGACGGCTACGACATGGTGGCTCCCTCCGGCGAAGGCGCCATCCGCTGCATGCGGCAGGCCCTTGCCACGGTGAAGGGCGATGTCGACTACATCAACACCCACGGCACCTCGACGCCGGTCGGCGACAGCAAGGAGATCGGCGCCATCCGCGAAGTGTTCGGCGACAAGATCCCGCACATCCAGTCGACGAAGTCGCTGACGGGGCATTCGCTTGGCGCCGCCGGGGTACAGGAATCGATCTACGGCCTCCTGATGATGCAGGAAAAGTTCATCGGCGAAAGCGCGCACATCGAGACGCTGGATCCGGAATTCGAAGGCGTGCCGATCGTCCGCAAGCGCATCGACGATGCGAAGATCGATACCGTTCTGTCCAATTCCTTCGGGTTCGGTGGCACCAATGCCACGCTCGTCTTCCAGCGCATGAACGGATAAGATCTGATGACGGGTATCATGCAGGGGAAGCGCGGCCTGATCATGGGGGTCGCCAACAATCACTCCATCGCCTGGGGGATCTCCAAGGCACTCGCCGCGCAGGGAGCCGAACTGGCGTTCACCTACCAGGGCGAGGCCCTGGGCAAGCGGGTCAAGCCGCTCGCCGCAGAGCTTCAGTCGGATTTCCTGCTGCCCTGCGACGTGGAAGACCTGGCAACCGTCGACGCCGCATTCGAGGCCATCGGGGAGCGCTGGGGCAAGCTCGACTTCATCGTCCATGCCATCGGATTTTCCGACAAGAACGAACTGAAGGGACTCTACGCCGACACCACGCGGGAGAATTTCTCGCGAACGATGGTCATTTCGTGCTTCTCGTTCACCGAGATCGCCAGGCGCGCCGCCGGACTGATGACCGATGGCGGGGCGATGCTGACGCTGACCTATGGCGGCTCCACGCGGGTGATCCCGAACTACAACGTCATGGGCGTTGCCAAGGCCGCACTGGAATCTTCCGTGCGCTACCTGGCGGCCGACTACGGACCACAGGACATCCGCGTCAACGCCATCTCCGCAGGCCCGGTCCGTACGCTTGCCGGTGCCGGCATTGCCGATGCCCGCGCCATCTACTCGTGGAACCAGAAGAACGCACCGCTGCGCCGCACGGCGACGATCGAGGACATCGGCGGATCGGCGCTCTACCTGCTCTCCGACCTGTCCCGCGGCGTCACCGGCGAAATCCACTATGTGGACGCCGGCTACAACATCACGTCGCTGCCGACCCTCGAGCGCCTGCGCAAGGCCGACGTCGAGTAACGACGGCGGTCAGTTCGGTGCGTTTTCGACGATCGCCTCGGCCTCGGCCTTGATCGGCTTGTACTTGAAGGTGGCACAGACGATCCCGTGATCGTTCGTGCCGCTTTCCTTGTGGTCGTCGTAGTGCAGATGGTCGTTGTTGATCGTCAGTCCGTCGAACATCCAGATCCGGCGCCGGCTGTTGTCGTAGAATTCCTCGCTGACGAAGATGTGGTCGAGAGACTCCATCGCATCCTGATAGATGTGCGTGTAGTAGATGTCGCGCGTGCTGCGATACTCCTGAAGCGTCTGCGCCGTGTAGAGGGCGACATCGCCACCGCCGAGCGAATCGCCCACCAGGAAGCGCGGCTGGCCGGTCAGGATATTGGCCGTATTGCTGAGCTGCCCATCGTTGACGTCTCCCAACACGATCACGCCGGTTCTGGTCCCCTTCATCTGCTCCGTCAGCATGAAGCGCAGTGCGGCCGCTTCGGCCGTCCGCCGGATGGTGGAAATTGCCGAACCCAACGCCGTGGCGTGCTTGCTGTAGACCGGATTGTCCTTGAACCAGTCTTCGCGACCGACCTGCGTCGGCGCCTTCGACTTAAAATGGCAGACATAGACGTGGACATCGCTGTGTTCGTCACGCGGCCGGATCGTCAGATGCAGCACCGGCCGGGAGAAACTGTCGATGCTGACGCTGATGGCGGGCGTCTGCGCATCATCGCCGGAGCTCTGCAGCACGAAATCATCGGGGAACTGCACGATCCAGTCGGGTGAGCCCGACATCAGCCCCTTTCTGACGAGCGCCGCGCAGACAATCCGCCCGCCATCGGCGTCCGGCGGAACGACACGATCATACTCGTCAGAAAGTCCCGACGCCTCGAGGGCGTCCGACAACGCCTGCGCGTGCCAGAGCTCCTGGAAGCCGAAGACATCCGCTCGCAGCTGCCGGATCGCCCGCTGCGTCCAGCCGATCTTCAGGTCGTACTGTTCTTCGGTCCAGCCTTTGCCCGTATAGATGGGCAGGCCGGGCTGGTTGAGATTGTAGAGATTGAACGTTGCGATGCGAAGCTGCTTCAACCGCATGGGTTTACCCTCCAGTCACCCTCTTCCACTTCTGCGGGAGAATGCTGGCAGAGAACCTCTACACGCGTGTGACAGCTTCCACCGGGTCTATTTGCGTGCCTGGAGGATCTTGAAGCGGGCGTTGCGGCACAGCTCGCCGCTCTCCTTGAACACCTCGGCCATGACCGGCTCGTAGGGCAGGCCGCGGTTGGCGACGAGCATCAACCGGCCGCCGCTCCGCAAGGCGCCGGCTGCTGCCCGGATCATCGCCTTGCCCAGCTCGGGATCGGCCGCCTGTGCCTCGTGGAACGGCGGGTTCATGATCACCAGGTCGTATTTCTCCTTGGGCGGCTCGCTGCTGAGGTCCTGCCAGAAGAAGCGGGCCTGCAGCTCGGGGCAGTTGCGGGCCATGTTCGTCTTGGCAAACTCCAGCGCCCGGTAATCGGCCTCGAAGAGATCGATACGGTTCACGCGCGGCGAGACCTTGGCCAAGGCCACCGACAGGTAACCCCAGCCGGCGCCGAAATCGGCGGCATTGCCATCGAAATCGGTCGGCAGACGGCTCACCAGAAGCTCGGAGCCCGGATCGATCCGGTCGTGCGAGAACATGCCCGGCGCCGCCTCGAAGCGGCCTTCGATCTGGACCGTCGGCTTCGTCAACGCAGTAATCGTCGCTTCTACATGCTTGGGCCGCGCAAACCAGATCGCGACGCCGTGATACTTCGGCGTGTAGTCGAGATCGATCTCCAGCTTCAGAAGCGTCGTGCGCAGTGTCTGGATGCCGTCTTCCTTGCCGCCGGCGATGACGATCATGCCGCCTTCGGTGACGCGCTGCAGAGCCTCGGCAACGCGTGCCTCGTTCTCGCCGCGATGCTTGCCGCACAGCACCAGCGCCATGTCGTAGCCCTCGCCTTCGGCGAGCGGCACCGCGCCGTCGCCAAGGGTCCTGAACAGCGGCCGGAAGGGCTGGACGGCGGAGATGGTTCCGGAGAAGCCCTCCGGCAGCGGATGGCCGCCCTCGGCGCCGAGGAACAACACGCGGTCGCCCTCGGCCGGCACCGGCACGGCGCCGGTGGCGAAGGGATGGAACAGGGTCTTCAGTGCGTCACGGCTCATCGCGGCTGGCTTTCCATGGATAGATACAGAAAAGGCGCGGAAATTCTCCCGCGCCTCCAGGATCGGATACGAGGCGCCTTACTCGGCAGCTTCGCCTTCAGCCTTCTTGATTTCCTGGCCAGTGGCCTGGTCGACGACCTTCATGGACAGGCGAACCTTGCCACGCTCGTCGAAGCCCATCAGCTTGACCCAGACCTTGTCGCCTTCCTTGACGACGTCCTGGGTCTTGGCAACCCGATCGGCCGCCAGCTGCGAGATGTGCACCAGACCGTCACGGGCACCGAAGAAGTTGACGAAGGCGCCGAAGTCGGCCGTCTTCACGACGGTGCCTTCGTAGATGGCGCCGACTTCCGGCTCGGCAACGATCGAGTGGATCCACTTGCGGGCCGCTTCGATCTCCTTGGCGGAGGACGATGCGATCTTGATCGTGCCCTCGTCGTCGATGTTGATCTTGGCGCCGGTCTTCTCGACGATCTCGCGGATGACCTTGCCGCCGGAACCGATGACTTCACGGATCTTGTCGACCGGGATCTGCATGACTTCGATCCGCGGAGCGAATTCGCCCAGCTGGCCGCGGCTCTCGGTGATGGCGTTGGCCATTTCATCGAGGATGTACTTGCGGCCGCCCTGTGCCTGGCCGAGTGCGACCTTCATGATCTCTTCGGTGATCCCGGCGATCTTGATGTCCATCTGCAGCGAGGTGATGCCGTCAGCGGTGCCGGCAACCTTGAAGTCCATGTCGCCGAGGTGGTCTTCGTCGCCGAGGATGTCGGAGAGAACCGCAAAGCGCTCGCCTTCCAGGATGAGGCCCATGGCAATGCCGGCAACCGGCTTGGCCAGCGGAACGCCGGCGTCCATCAGTGCAAGCGAGGTGCCGCAGACGGTTGCCATCGAGGACGAGCCGTTCGACTCGGTGATCTCGGAGACGACACGCAGCGTGTAGGGGAACTGCTCCGGCGTCGGCAGCATCGGACGGATTGCGCGCCAAGCGAGCTTGCCGTGACCGATTTCGCGGCGGCCCGGGGAGCCCATGCGGCCGGTTTCACCAACCGAATAGGGAGGGAAGTTGTAATGCAGAAGGAAGCGTTCCTTGTACATGCCCGTGAGCGAGTCGACATACTGCTCATCTTCGCCGGTGCCGAGCGTGGCGACGACGATCGCCTGCGTCTCGCCGCGTGTGAAGAGGGCCGAACCGTGGGTGCGCGGCAGGATGCCGACTTCCGAGACGATGGCGCGAACCGTTTCGAGGTCACGACCGTCGATGCGGCTCTTGGTGTCAAGGATGTTCCAGCGGACAATCTTCGCCTGCAGGTGCTTGAAGACGGCGCCGATGACTTCGCTCGGATACTTCGGCTCCTCGCCTTCCGGGAAGAAATGCGCCTTCACCTTCGCCTTGACGGCGTCGACGGCTGCATAGCGCTCAGCCTTCTGCGTGTTCTTGTAGGCAGTGCGCAGTTCGGCTTCGAAATGCTGCAGCATTTCGGCTTCGAGAGCGGAATGATCTTCCGGCTCGAATTCGCGCGGCTCCTTGGCAGCCACTTCGGCGAGCTTGATGATCGCGTCGATGACCGGCTGGAAACCGCGGTGGCCGAACATGACGGCGCCGAGCATGACGTCTTCGTTCAGTTCCTTGGCTTCCGATTCAACCATCAGGACCGCATCGCCGGTGCCGGCAACGACCAGGTCGAGGGTCGATTCATCCATCTCGTCGAGATGCGGGTTGAGGACGTATTCGCCGTTGATGTAGCCAACCCGCGCGCCGCCGATCGGGCCCATGAAGGGAACGCCCGACAGGGTCAGCGCAGCCGAAGCGGCCACCATCGCCAGGACGTCCGGATCGTTCTCGAGGTCATGCTGGACGACGGTCACGACAACCTGCGTCTCATTCTTGTAGCCGTCGGGGAAGAGCGGGCGGATCGGACGGTCGATCAGGCGGGAAACCAGCGTTTCCTTTTCCGACGGACGGCCTTCGCGCTTGAAGTAGCCGCCCGGGATCTTGCCGGCGGCATAGGTCTTTTCCTGGTAGTTGACGGTCAGCGGGAAGAAGTCCTGGCCCGGCTTGGCGGACTTGGCCGACACGACGGTGGCCAGAACGACGGTTTCGCCATAGGTGGCGAGAACGGCGCCGTCAGCCTGACGAGCGATCTTGCCGGTTTCCAGCTTGAGCGGGCGGCCTGCCCACTCGATTTCAACGGAATGCGAATTGAACATATCTTGTCCTCTAAAGCGCTGCCGATGCCACAGAGACGGCACGGCGCGCGGTGTTGACGCGACACGGGCAAGACAACGGGAGGCTTTCTGCAGATGGAGGCTCGGAGCGTCCATTCATCGGCGCCAGGCACGACCTGGCGAAAGCATCCGGCAATCCTGCCCCATGGCAGGTCAGCGGTTGATTTGGCGAAGCCGGCCCATCCGGTTCTCGCCAGTCGCGGCCTCTGGGGCCACCCTTCGGTCTCCCGAAGATTAAGAAAAGCGGGCGCCTTTTGAGGAGGCGCCCGCCAGAAATTGTTAGCGGCGAATACCGAGGCTACCAATCAGCTTGGTGTAACGGCCTTCGTCCTTCTTCTTCAGGTAGTCAAGAAGCGAGCGACGGCTGGAAACCATCGCGAGCAGGCCACGGCGGGAGTGGTTGTCCTTCTTGTGGCCCTTGAAGTGTTCGGTCAGGTTGTTGATGCGCTCGGTGAGGATCGCAACCTGGACTTCCGGCGAACCGGTGTCGCCTTCGACAGTTCCATATTCCTTGATCAGCGCGGTCTTGCGCTCAGCAGTAATCGACATCGGAAGGTCCTTTCTTAATGAGGATCATTGGGTCGCCAAGGGCCGGGATGTCGTCCAGCCATGGCCGTGGAAGCAAAGAGAAATGCCAAGGGTTTACGGCCCGGGCATGCCATGCTGGCGCTGCCTATACTCCATTAACCCCCGGAATGGAAGGGGGCCAGCGGCAGTTCAGCCGAAGACGCGTTTGGGGCGGAATTCGCCCTGGCCGATCTCGCCGATCGCAATCAGCCGTCCGCGCGCCGTCGCATAGGCATCGGCCTCCTCGAGCGGCGCATCGCGCCCGCGCACGATGATCGGATTGCCCATGCGCAGCCGATGCGCCTGATCGTCGGTGATGGGAAGATGCGGCAGGCTGGAAAGCGCTTCCGCGGTGTCGATCAGATAGGCGTCGAGGGCTGCCAGGCGCTCTTCGCGGTCCTCGATCTCCTCGAGCGCCACGAGATCGGCGAGCGGCACCATGCGCTCTTCCGAAAAGGGCGCGACGAAGGTCCGGCGTAGCTCGGAAACATGGCCGTAGCAGCCGAGGTCGCGGCCGAAGTCGCGCGCCAGCGAACGGACATAGGTGCCCTTGCCGCATTCGACCTCGAACAGGGCGCGGTCCGTCTCCGCCTTCAGCAGGGTGATGCGATGGATCTCGACCTCGCGGGAGGGGATATCGACCGTCTCGCCATCGCGGGCCAGATCATAGGCGCGCTCGCCGGCAATCTTGATGGCCGAAAACTGCGGCGGCACCTGATTGATCGTGCCGGTGTAATTGGGCAGGAGCGCGCTGATTTCCGCTTCCGTCGGGCGCTTGTCGGAGGTGAGCGTCGCTTCCCCCTCGAGATCGTCCGTCGAGCGCTCCTCGCCCCAGCTGACGGCGAATTCATAGACCTTGCGGCCATCCATCACGTAGGGAACGGTCTTGGTGGCATCGCCAAGCGCGATCGGCAGCATGCCGGAGGCCAGCGGGTCGAGCGTCCCGGCATGACCACACTTCTGGGCATTGAACAGCCACTTGATCTTGGAGACGGCTTCCGTCGAGCCGAAGTCTTCGGGCTTGTCGAGGATCAGCCATCCCGAGACGGGGCGGCCCTTGGGTTTGCGCGGTTTGGACATCTTGTCTTCTTATTCTTCGTCTTCGGAGGCCGTCCCGTCGAGATCGCGTCGGACCTCGGGTGACCGCAGCAACTGGTCGATCTTCTGGTAGTTGTCGAAGCTGGTGTCGTCGCGGAAGCGGACCTCCGGCATGTACTTCATCTGCCGCAGCTGGCCGGAAAGCCGACCGCGGATGAACTTGGCATTCTTGTTCAAGGCTGCGATCACGGCTTTGTGATCCGGCATGCCCAGCGGCGTGACATAGGCGGTGGCGATCTTCAGGTCCGGGGACATGCGCACTTCGGAGACGGAGATGACCGTCTTTTCCAGCAGGTCGTCGCGAACCTCGCCGCGCTGCAGCACCTGCGTGATGGCGGCTCTTACCTGCTCGCCAACGCGAAGCATGCGCTGGGATGGCGCCGAGGAGGTGGCTTTGGTCATTGTAATTCTCTTCTGGAGCGATTTTCGCGGTGCCATGCCCAAGGGGCGGCACGACGCTCGTGTCAAGTAAAGGCGTCAATGACTCGTGCCGGGGCAAAGGTCAAGGACGGTCTGTCATCCAAATGTCATTCCGCGGCGCAAAAGACATGCCTGGCTGCTCCTGTTTCTCCTGGCATCTTGACGACGGTCGGGAAATGGACAAGTAGAGCATCTTCTCCGTGCCGCAAATCGCGTGGATCAGAACATGGTGCCGGGCCCCTCTGGCGAGAGTTTTACGGCGCTCTCGCGATGTCGGTACCGCCTGCAATAAGCCGGCGGACTTTAACTCATGATATTCAATTCTCTGGTCTGCAGCAAAGCCGACAATGGCATTGCTGGATCCATCTCGTATCAGTCTTTCTCCCGGGAGGCACGGGCATGAGCCAGCCACAGTCCCACACCTCGATCTATGGCTACTTCAAATGGTCGTTCATCGTAACCGTCGTCGGCCTCCTGCTCGGGGCCGCTCTCGGATGGCAGTCCACCGGCACCATCGGCGGCATGCTGACGATCTTCTTCATCTGCGCCGTTCTGGCCGTCCTGGAAATCTCGCTGTCCTTCGACAACGCGATCGTCAACGCCAACAAGCTGAAGGACATGACCCCCGTCTGGCAGCACCGCTTCCTGACCTGGGGCATCCTGATTGCCGTCTTCGGCATGCGGATCGTGTTCCCTCTGCTGATCGTTGTCGTTGCCGCGGGGATTGGCCCCGTCGATGCCATCGTGCTCGCAGCAAGCCGGCCGGAAGAATATGCCCGGATCATGAATGATGCGCATCTGCCCATCGCCGCCTTCGGCGGCACCTTCCTGATGATGGTCGGCCTCACCTATTTCTTCAATCACGAGAAGGACATCCACTGGATCTCCATCATCGAGAAGCACATGTCGCGATACTCGACCATCAAGGGTATCGAGATCGCCTTTGTCCTGCTTCTGGTCCTGCTCTTCTCCAGCATGCTTGAGGGCGAAGACGCAGACACGTTCGTGATGTCGGCGATCTACGGTCTTCTGACCTTCCTCGCCGTAGAGCTTGTCGGCGGCCTGCTGGACGCGTCCCAGAAAACCATGACGGAAGTGGCCCGCGGGGGCCTCGGCGCCTTCATCTACCTGGAGGTGCTGGACGCAAGCTTCTCCTTCGACGGCGTCATCGGCGCCTTCGCCCTGACGCAGAACCTGTTCGTGATCGCGATCGGTCTCGGAATCGGCGCCATGTACGTTCGGTCGATGACCATCATGCTGGTGGAGAAAGAGACGCTGACGCACTACCGCTACCTGGAGCATGGCGCCTTCTACGCCATCCTGATCCTGTCGGTGATCATGTACGTGCAGACGCTCTACCACATTCCGGAAGTCATCACTGGTCTTGGTGGCGCCACCCTGATCGGCATCTCGCTGTGGTCCTCGCTTCGCTACAACAAGCAGGAGCGACAAAGGGAAACTGATCTTGCCCGCGGCCAGATCTGACGGCTATACGAATAGTTGACAATAAGAAGGGGTCCGCGGGCCCCTTCTTACTGTCCAGACTTGACAAACAATCTTCAAAAGCTTTGCTGATCTGAGACAGGTCTTGAGAAGCGAAGCCGGTCATGGAGGCTGGATGCGTCGACTGAAACTGTTGTCTATGTCGTTTGCCTGCCTGCTCGCAGCGCTCGCCAGCGTATCGCTTCTGCTCCAGGAAATCCGGGTGCTGTTTCAGCCGCAACGCGCCGAGGCCGGGTTCTACGACCACATCGTTTCGGGCGGAATGCAGTATGCGCCTTCCAGCTATTCCCGGAAACTGGTGCTCGGCGACTGCAGCTTCGCTCTCCTCACCATTGCCCGTGCCGGCGGGGCCGAACAGCAATCGGCCCTGGCGCGGAGTTGCGAGCAGATCAGCCASGAGATCGCRRGCGCRATGCCGACCAATTCGCAGGCCTGGTATGTCAACGCTCTCKCCCATGCACGGCTTGGAAACGTCGACCGCTTCCTGTCCAGCTACAGGCGGTCGCGGGAAACCGGGCCGAATGAACAGTGGATCGCGGAAAACCGCGCGCGGCTGGCGGAAGACATGTTTGCCCAGCTGGACGCGGAGAGTCTCGCCTATCACGAGGCAGACCTGACGATGCTTGCCAACAGCCGCCGCGGCACCCGCACGCTGGCGGAGCGCTATGCCTCCGACGAGGGTTTCCGGGAGAGGATCATCGATGTCGTTTCACGGCTGCCTCCCGAGAGACAGAGAGCCTTTTTGAACAACGTGCGGCGCGTCGTCCGGTAAGAACTGCAACGGGGACTGAAGGAATGAGGGGAACTGCCAGCTCGACCCTGCGCTACCGGCTCAACAACTGGAGCGCCGGCGTCGTTGCCGCCGTCGTCCTGCTGACGCCCGTCGCACTTGGCGGCAATCGGCCGGCGATCTGGGCACTCTCGGCTCTTTGCCTCTTCGCCTGGAGCGTGGTCTATTTCGCCCGGCTGGGACTGGCGGAAGCGCATCTGAGGGCAACGGTGTCGATCTATGCCGTCCTCGCCTGGCTCTTCTGGATTCTGGCGGGCTACATGGTCCTGCAGATCCTGCCCGTCGCGAATCTCCTTCCGAGCTCCTGGCTCTATCTTCCGGGCGGCGTCGATCCGGGCACGCGCATCTCGCTCACGCCCGGCGACACCCTGCTCGGCCTGCTCCGCTGGCTGAGCTATGGCCTTATGTTCTATCTCTGCCTCCAGATTGCCGCCAACAGTTCTCGATCGACGGCGTTCCTGAAGGTGCTGTTCTGGATCGTCGTCGCGCATGCGGCCTTCGGGCTTCTGCTGTTCTTCGAGTTCGAGGATGCCATCCTGTTCATCCAGAAGTGGGCCTATCGCGGCTCGGCGACCGGCGGCTTCGTCAACCGCAACTCCTATGCCACCTTTCTGGCCATCGGTGCCGCGATCGGTGCAAGCCTCCTCGGCAACACCCTCTTTTGCCCGCGGGAAACGGGACGCCAAAGCCGGCTGGTGGAAACCCTCGAAGGCAAGAACGGCGTCATCGTCACAGTCGCCGGATGCCTCATCATCGGCGTCACGCTTGCCCTCACCACCTCGCGCATGGGATTTGCGGCGGCCGTCTGCGGTGTCGCAGTCGTCCTGCTTCTCTCCGCCTGGCAGGGACAGCGGCACCTCAGCATCAGGGCGCTGTCGTTCGGCACGGTGGCTGTTGCCGCCCTGCTGGCGGCCCTGCTCTTCCTCTATGGCGGGAGCCTGGTGGAGAGACTGGAATCGGTGGAGTCCTCKGCSAATGTCCGCKCCGATCTCTACTGGCAGATCTGGTCGATGATCGGCGACCGTCCGCTTCT
>JOKI01000020.1 GCA_000722615.1 Pseudorhizobium pelagicum
AGAACTTTGCACCGACAGCAACGCCGACTTTTTCAACGGTATCGGCGCACTGTTGCCATCAATGTCGTAGAGGCATTTCGAGCTTGGTCAATGTGCGAGAAAAACGCCGCATACGCTGATACCGGGGGATTGCCGACAGCTGAGTCGAGAAAACCGGTCTGGTCCTGGCGCAGGACAGGGGTGCGCCCGCGTCCGCCGCGGCTTGCAGCAGCCGGCACCAAGGGCCAGGGTGGATGGTGTCACCGGTTACGCCGGATCGGGCGCATTTGGGTGCCTGGCCTGCGGTGCGACCCGTTCGTCGTCATCGCGCCGGCCCGCCATGGGTCTCTTGCGCCCTTGATGGTCGAGACGGTGGGTCTTGGCCAGGTGCTGCCCCAGCCGCAGCGCCAGGGCCACCGCAGGAAGCGTCGGGTTGGCCTGACCTCCGGTCGAAAACACGCTGGCGCCGGCGAGATAGAGATTAGCCAGGCCGTGAACGCGGCAATCGCGGTCAACCACGCTTGTCCGGCTGTCGTCGCCCATGCGCGCCAGGCCGATCTGGTGATAGCCGTCGAAGGCCTGTGCGCGCACACTCCCGCGCCGCTCTGCCTCGTCATCCAGATACTCGAGCCGGCCAAGCTGATGGCGCGACAGCCAGGCATCGAGCAGGACGTGCGAGCGCAGCACCGATGTCAGATCGTCCTCCCCGACCCGATAGTCGACCGTCAACCGGGGTCGTTCGTCCGCGGCCTCTGTCAGCTGTACCCGACTGCCCGGCTGCGGCACCTGCTCGGCGTGATAGCGCAGAAGATATCGCCCCGCCGGATTGGCAAGCACGCCGCCGTCAACGCCGCGCCAGATCTGCCCCAGGGTGCGCCAGGCCCGCCGCAGAGACACCCCGCGCAGCCGGATGTTTTTCAGGTGCCCGCGAAGTTGACCCTTGCGCCTCTGCGTCGGCCGTGGTGCCAGGCCGCGCGACAGCCATCGATAGGTGCCCGATGCCGTCATCAGGAGATACAGAAGGGAAAGGCTGCCGGATCCATGGATCGGATCGGAGATGGAGATCGCGTCGAGCCAGAAAACGGCGTTGAGCAGACGTTCCTGCATCTGCACGGGAGCGGCAACCTGCAGACGGCGCCGGAAGCGATAGCCCTGCGCATCGGTCTGGAAGGACAGATCCCCGACCAGGGCGCTGTCGGCGAGATGGATCACCGCAAGATAGCCGGTCAGATGGCCCTGATAATAGCGGCCCAGCGCGCCATCCACGCCACCGAACAACTGCGGTTGTCGTTGTTGCAAGGCGAGAAGAAGGCGCGCCGTCTCCAGGCCGCCGGCGGCCAGAACCAGACGAGACACGGCAATCACCTCACGCCGATCGTGGCGCAGCACGCGCACATGCGTCAGCCGGTCGCCACCGGGGGCACAGATCAGCTCGCTCACCGATGACCGGGGTGCCAGAAAGATGCGGCGCGACTGGCGCAGCCGCTCTTCGTAAAGCGGCGCCAGCGCCGGACTTTTGCTCCAGTACTCGAGCGCATCCGTCACGACCGGGCCGGCGGCGGCACCGGGAGGGCGAGCGGCAATCGTGCCGGCGTCGAGAAAGCTCGCTGCCTCGTCGTAGTGGCAGGCGATTTGTGCATGGCCAATCGGCCACCCGGGAACCGGGACATGCTCCCTTTGTTCAAAGTCGAGGTCGTCGAAGGGGACGCAGCGCCCGCCCCACAGCGCCGAGGTCCCGCCGATGCCGCGATGGCTTGCCGCGCCAGGCAGTGCATGGTGGCCATTGGAGAATTCGGTCGCTACGGCATCGTCCGCCTCGCCTGGACCCGCCTCGAGCACAAGGACGCTCAGCCCCAGAGCTTCAAGCTTGAACGCCAAAGCCAGACCGGCGGGGCCGGCGCCGACCACGCAGATGTCTGCGGCGGGGAGCGGTGCATGACGATCGGATATCAGCATCAGACATCACTCTTAAGCGTCGCAAGGACAGGCTGCGAGACCTATCGCCCGCAACCGTTGCAAACACGATCGCAGTCAGGCCTGGAAGCTGAACATGTGCCCTGTCAGCCAACAGTCAATCACCAGGATCGCCATGCCACCGGCACAGGTCTCGGCCCCTAGTGGTTGGTGCGCGAATGCCAGTTCCAGGCGGACCGAACAATGGCATCAAGGTCATAGGTCGGCTGCCATCCCAGGACCGCCTTCGCCTTGTCGTTGTTGGCAACAAGCGCGGTCGAATCGCCCGGGCGGCGCGCGGCCTCCTCCACGGGAAAATCCCGTTGCGTGACCGCGGCAATGGTGTCGACAAGTTCTTTCACCGTCGTGCCGGTGCCGGTTCCCAGATTCAACGCGACGGTCTCTCCGCCGGCCAGCAGATAGTCGACGGCCCTGACATGCGCATCGGCCAGATCCAGCACGTGAATATAGTCGCGCACGCAGGTGCCGTCCCGCGTGTCATAGTCGCTCCCGAAGACCTTGAAGGATCCGCGGCGCCCCAGCGCGGCGTCGATGGCCAGCGGAATGGCGTGGGTCTCCGGCGTGTGCCATTCCCCGACGCGCCCCTCGAAATCGGCCCCGGCGGCGTTGAAATAGCGCAGCATGACGGACCGCAGACCCTTGTGGTCGCTGTAGTCCTTCAGCGCCTGCTCGATGATCAGTTTGGTGCGGCCATAGGGATTGATCGGTGTCTGCCGGTGCGATTCGTCCATCGGGACGCGATCGGGCAGGCCATAGGTCGCGCAGGTCGACGAAAACACGAAGGCATCAATGCCGGCTGCCATCGTCGCCGACAACAAGGTCAAGGTGCCAATGACGTTGTTGTCGTAGAAGGCGGCCGGATTGGTGACCGATTCGCCCACCTCGATGAGCGCTGCAAAATGCACCACCGCATCCGGCTGGTGCTTGGCCAGCACGGCATCCAGGCGGGCGCGATCGCGGATATCGCCGATCTCCAGGGGACCCCACTGTACGAACTCGGAATGACCATTGGAAAGATTGTCGAAGACGATCGGATCGTAACCGCGCTCGGCCAGCAGCAGGCAGCTATGTGCGCCGATATAGCCGGCCCCTCCGACCACCAGTACTTTCTTCGACATCGAACTTCCCTGTGATGATTGATTCGTTCGCTTTTATCGAAACAATGTGACGTGTCTGAGTGGCCGCCGCCAGAGGCCTTCGCCAAACCGTGTGTCGTGCAATGCAGGCACCGGATCCGCGACCCGGGCACGCCGGGGCATCGATTGGTGGCAACAGCTGCAAACCGCTGCGGGGCTGCGCGATCACCCCAGGCATGCGGCCGTCGAAGCCGCTGCAGCACCGCGTGTCTCACTGGCAGGGCTGTTGCGCGCGTCAACGATCCGCTCCGCACGCCGTGGCGCGCGTCGCCGTCAGCCCAGCCGACAGGAGCGCGAGGCCTGTCGCGCCTCTCATGGCAAAAGACTGCCATCAAAGGCGCAGATCGGCCTGCTGCCGTCAGGCCTGTTTCACCTTTTTCTTCCGGCGCGTTCCCAGCCCCATGTCTCTAGCCAGCTGAGAGCGGCGCTCCGCATAGTCTGGAGCCACCATCGGATAGCTTTCCGGCAGTTCCCATTTGCGGCGATAATCATCCGGGCTCATGTCGTGGTAGGTCATCAAGTGGCGCTTGAGCGATCTGAACTTGAGACCGTCCTCGAGGCAGATGATGCAATCATGCTCAACCGATTTCTTGATCGGAACTGCAGGCTTGGCCCGTTCGACGACGACGGGCTCCGGCACAGCCGGGCCGCGCGCGCGCGCCAGCGCCGAATGAACGCCGGCAATCAGGCCGCTCAGATCGTCGATCGGCACCACGTGGTTGCCGACATAGGCCGCAACAATGCCTGCCGTAAGCTGTGCGAGCTGTTCATTCTCGCCCGTCTCACCACCCTCGTTCATCAGTATTCCTTCCAACGCTTCCAAATCTTCGTCCTGATTCACCGTTTGTGAGCAAAGAACGAAGCCATTGCAAGGCGTATACCCATGGTCATGGACAAGATTATGGCTCTCCTTTTGGCGAACGGCGCTGAGACCTTCGACGTAACCTGATCGCTGGAAGGGTGACTGTGACGAGCATGTCACCGGAGGTTGCACAGCCGCCATTCACCGCAGCGGTACTATGACTGCAGCCAGGCCCGCCATTGCTACGGCGCAGCGGGCCAAACATTCATAGTCTGGCAACCGGGCAGCCGCGCTGGAAGAGGCCGATTCAGCGCCGGCGCTGTCGTTCCGCCGCAGCTAGGTCTGTCAACAACCTCTGGATCCTGTCGCTTGGGTCTGCCGGCAGTTGAAACGCAGGCAATGATTGCAGGCGCTGCCGGAGATCGGTACGCGACAGATGCCGCGGATGCATCGCAGCAAGATCTTCCCCATCATGGGTCATCCGCCAACGTCCTTTCATTTCACTCAGCTCCAGCCTCTATTGAACTCCCGGTCGGGGCTTACGTTCCGGTCGACCTGGACGCCGTGATCGCTTTCAATTGGTCTTGTCGCCACGGTTGCGCCCGACCTTCAGACCTAGGGCCCAGTTGACCCGCGTCGGTCCTGCGCTATCCTGCCGTTCAACGAACCGGTGGTGCACCGGATGCGGGGGGGTCGCCTTATGCCGTTTGCCTCATTCGATGCCATAGGCCCGGAAGACCTGGCGGTTTTGCGCCAGGTGCTCGAACGGGCCTGTCATGCCAAACAAATCCCCCTTGGCGGTGCGCGGGCACAAATGCTGGCCCGCGAACTCGTCGACTGGCACCTGTTCGGGGTCAGCGACCCGGCTGAACTGGAAGCCATGCTGGAACCTTTGCTGGTGGACTAGACGACGCGGTGAGCTGCGAAAGCAGGCTCGGCCGCTCATCACGACGTCCAATTCAGGAATGGCGCTGATGCGCCCCCCAGAGCAAACGGCGGTCGATCCGGCGTCAAGCCCGATCATATGGCGTCACTCTGCCTGGCTTGTCCTTGCAACCCGATGTCACCTTCATCGACGGCCTTTCTGGTTTTCGACCGCCTCGTGTTTGAAGAGCAAGATCTTCAGTCCGGTGGCAGCCGACATGGTTGGCCCTGCAGCCGCGTCGCACTCAGGCGCCAGCGGCTGCATTCGCTGCGGATCCCTTCGCTGGATCCAGAGGGGGGTGAGGGGGAACAAAGCGGAAGCTGATGACTTCGTCGATGGGAGGCGACCATGGACAATGATACGAGCAAAAGATATCAGAGCCGGCAGGAAAACGATGGCAGCTGGACCGTCTTCGATGCTTCGACACCCACTGGGCGCGAAGCCCGGATGATCAGCGGCGTTTCCGAGGAACGCGCCCGCCAGTACCTGGAGCGGCTGAACAAACTTTTCCGACAGGCGTCTTCGGCGCTCGGGAGCAGCGATGACGCGGATTCAAGAGAAACCGGCCCCTGACGGCGGTGGACAGGTCGCGGCGACGGCCTATGAAGCAACCCGGCTGCATTCCAACCGCATTCGGGAACAACCTGGCGAAGGCGACCACTGATGTCGACCGTCACAGACCTTGTCGCCGGACTGGTTCGGGCGGCCAACGAGGTGGAGACACTTCAGGAGGCTGAGGCGCGCCGGCTGCTCAGCAGCGCGCTGCGGACGATTCGCGACCTGCGCATGGAAGGCGGCATCCCGCCGCGGCCCGACAACACTGACGAGGCGGCAGAATTGCTGGAAGCCTGCTATCAGTTGCACTACGGCGTTGCAGACGCTGAAGGCGTTCGTCAAGCTCTGCTGAAGGCGGCAATAATGATCCGCGATCTGCACATCCTGCAGGATAGCCGCAAACCGCGCTTGCACTGACGACCGAACCCGGCACCGGGGGTGCCAGTTGCCGGTCATAGCAAACGGCAATCGCGCAGAGCAGGCATGGCGCTGGACTTAGGTCCTACCTGCTGTGCGACTGAAGCCTCACGGCAGGAACAGGCATCCACACCAGGTGTTCCGGTTGCAGCTTCGGCGAAGGTGTCGCCAGAGGCATTCGCCAAACCCAGGAGGAACACATGAAGATCGTCACCAGCCTTGCCTTTGCAACGGCGCTTCTCGCCGGAACGGCTTTTTCAGCCTATGCCCAAACGAGCAGCACAGTCGGTACCGGCGGCACCAGTGCGGGCGCTGGGACTTCCAGCAGCACCCTGGGCACCGCCGGCAGTTCTGCAGGCAGCGGCGATTGCGCAGCCGGCGCCACCGACTGTGGATCAGGTTCTGCTTCGACTTTGGCAACGGGAGGCTCGTCAGCGGGAGGCGGAACCTCGAGCAGCTCTGTCGGCACCGGTGGATCGGCGGCCGGATCCGGTGATGGCGCCGGCTCAGCCACGACGCTGGGCACCGGCGGGACCTCTGCTGGGGGTGGGGCGTCGAGCAGCACGGTCGGGACTGGCGGATCCGCCGCAGGCTCGGGCAGCGGTTCGGGATCTGCTTCCACTCTTGGAACGGGTGGCACCTCTGCAGGAGGCGGTGCATCCAGCAGCTCCGTCGGCACCGGCGGATCGGCGGCCGGTACGGGAAGCGGCTCCGCCTCTACGGTGGGCACGGGCGGCACGTCGGCTGGCGGCGGTGCGTCCAGCAGTTCGGTTGGCACGGGTGGCAGTGCAGCAGGCGCCGCACAGGACGACACGAGCAACAGGGACTGCCCTCCTGGCCAGGCCAAGAAAACCGGCGCCACCTGCTGATCCAAGCGCGCGCTGGTTCCGGTGAACACCGGGACCAGCCTTCCCGGAGGAGAACAAAATGCGATACGTTCACGCGCTTTTGACACGGCCAATCGCCTTGCCGATCATTCTGATTGGTAGCATTGCTGTCGCTGCTTCGTCGCAGGAGGTCACCCTCGATGACGGGACCACCTGCACCGTGACCGACGCCTCAGGCGTCGGGACGACAGCCAGAAGCCGGCTGTCGTCCTCGGTGACAGCCGGCGGGGGAAGGGTGTCATCGTCGACGGCAATCGACGGACGGACGATCACCACCCACTCCGGCGGAAAAACAGCATCCTCCGCCGCAAGCACCTCGACATCCACCACAGGTGTGACCGCGACGGCCGGCTCCAGCAACGGCCGGTCAGTCTCGACGTCCAGTGTGACCCACCCGGATGGCACCGTCGTCACACGCCGATCGGATGGCACCTGTGACATCACGAAACCGCAACCTTGATAGGTATCCCATGTCTCGCAAGATCCTTTTTACAGTCGCAGCCGCGCTCGCCATTGCCAGCGTCACTCCGGCATCTGCCCAGGAGTGTGACACGGCGGGGACCGTCGCCACAGGCGGCAGCGCAGCGGCAGGCGGAACCTCCGCCAGCACTCTTGGCACCGCCGGCACCTGTCTGAACGACGAGGGAGCAACCTCCTCCATCGCTTCTGGCGCGAGTGCGGCGAGCGCAGACGGCAAGGCTCAAAGCCGCACCAAGATCAACGAAAACCCGGCTCACCTCAAGGCCCAGTCCAGGGCGCAGGCCGTGGATCAGGGCACCTTCAGCAAATCGCAAACGAAAACGCGCGTCTCAGACGGCGAACTGCAGAGCAGAACCCGGACGATGTCACATGTTCCCGGGCAGAAGCCTTCGATGGATCGGACCGAGAGCACCGTCATCGTTCCGCAATAGTGGTGGCGCAAACCGTTGGCCCGTCCAGGGCTGTTCAACAGGACCTCCCGTCCACCGGCATTGAAAGCCCGTTCTCACGGACGGGCTTTTTCAGTGGACGGCAATCAGTCGGCTGTCGGTTCTTGACCCGACGACACCTTACGATACCCTCCCCTTCTCCTTCTGCCAGGCCTTGCTCTGGTGCCACGTCGTGCAACTGGAGTGACATGATGAGTTATCTGTTTGCCTTCCAGATCGTCCCTGGTTCGGACGACCTGCTTGGCTACTGCATCACCTTGGAGGAAGCCGTGACCAAGGCGGCGGCTCATCGAAAACAGTTGATCAGAAGCCAGGCTCTGGGCGATGAAGACAGTCCCCTGCACCCGCCGATCGCTTTATATCAGCTCGACCTGCACCCGATAACGCTGGAACTGCTGCTGCCCGTGTTCAACAGGCAACACGATCTACCCGAATCGCTGATCGCGCAGATGACGCAGATCGGGGCAATCGAGTGATCTGCCATGAATCGGGTTGCGCAGCGGTCGGCATCACGGTTGCAGGTCGTGCGGACGCATGGTCGAACGAAGCTCATCGCGCGGTTACATGGTTTCTGATGCTGCAGACGATGGCGGCGACAAGAAGCTATCTGCGCAAAAGGTTCGTGAAGCACTCCCGGGACGGTCGACCGCTGCGGCTGCTGCCCTTCTCGGCGTGCACCATCAAACACTGCGAAATCGATTTCCGCACCTGCTGAACAAGCGACGCACCCCCAGTAACCGCAAGGATGAAAAGACGATCGAGATGGTGCACAAGGCTGCCTCTGATCCTGCCATAGGTTACCGAGAACTGGCGCGTTCAGCTGGCATTTCGTCGACTTTGGCAAAACGCATATGCGACGAGCAAGGGTTCCAGTGGCAGACGAGACAGGTAAAGCACCCCGTGCCTCCACCGACGACACCCATCCCTGCCCGGTCAGCAGGCGACGACCGACCGGGTGGACCGGTTCACCAAACGAACCAGCAAGCGCGCACACAACAGCCACCGAGACTACAAGAGACGCAGCTGTTGCATAGCATCTTTGCGCGGATCACCTTCACGGAAGCGGCCTCGTCGTTTGTCTTCGATGGGATCTCGCAAACCGCGGACCGGCAGAGCAATCTGAAATGCACTTGACCGCGATTGCGGTGTCGTCTGATATCGGGGCCGGCAGCGACCGGGGCTGGACCGGGAGGATGCACTGGCCGCGGCTCGTGGTATCGCCAGCACGGCCGTTATGCCGACGGTCGGGGTGACGAAACGGCGGCGACGGCCTTGCTGATCTCAAGGGAGTGATCGGCAGCACGCAAGGGAAGCCAGTGCCGGCATGAGGATCCGCGTCGATGTGCAATCTCTACAATATCACCACCAACCAGGAAGCCATTCGCGCCGTTACCAAGGCGTTTGACCGGCTTGGAAACCTGGAGCCTTCGCTGGACATCTACCCGGATCAGCTGGCGCCGATCGTCCGCAATATTGGGGGTGAGCGCGAACTTGCGCGCGTTCGCTGGGGCATGCCAAGTTCGCAGCAGGCAATCTACCAGGCCGCCACCAAGCGCGCCGACAGGCTGCGCGCAAAGGGCAAGGAGGTGGACTTCCAGGAACTGCTCAAGATGGAGCCGGATGGGGGCACGACCAACATCCGCAACACGGCGAGCAAGCACTGGATGCGTTGGACCGGCGTCGATAACCGCTGTGTCGTCCCGTTCACGCGCTTTGCCGAACCCGACCCTGCAAGCAAGGCCGGGGGCGGCCGCACGCCGAACGCCTGGTTTGCCGGCGACCAGAGCGAACCGCTGATGTTCTTTGCAGGTTTCTGGGTGCCGAACTGGCAGTGCGTTCGAAAGATCAAGGAAGGCATGGTCACCTGCGACCTGTTTGCCTTCCTGACGACGGAGCCCAACGTCGTGGTCGCTCCGATCCACCCGAAGGCCATGCCGGTTATCCTGCGCGACGAAGCCGAGGTCGAGATCTGGCTTTCGGCGCCGTGGACCATAGCCCGATCGTTGCAGCGGCCTCTCCCGGACTCAGAACTGGTGCTTCTGGCAAAGGTCGAGCAGGAGGCAGACAACCCGCCGACGGACCAGGGGTCGCTGCTCTAGGAGCCCGAGTGTGTCCGCAGTGGAGGTCGACGGCGCAAGGCAGTATGCGGGGTCGGCTTTGCTCGAAACCATTCAGACGGCCGGGACGGCAGCGCCCACCAGCGCCAGGGAGGCTGCCTCGCCTTCCCTGTCCGGTCGGTTGTCCAGCCAGATCCCAGAGCGATGCGCAGACATTTGCCGTCCACGGCTCGCAAAGCGCCACGTCATGCGGCGAAATGGTCGCCATGATACCGGTCTTGTGCGATGAACTGCTGCAACCAAACGCCCTGGGCGCTGGGGCAGGAGAGCGGCAGGTCACCCATCGCCCTCAGGCGAGGCACCGGTGGAAGACCGAAGGGCGGACCGAAAGGAGGAATGACGGGATACTGAGAGGAGTTTTTGCCCTCGCGCTGATGCTGGTTGCCTCCGAGGGCCAGGCGATCGGGATATGCGCAGGGGCAAACCGAGCCGCGCGCGAGGTCACCTGTCTGGTCGACGGCGACACCGGCTGGGAGCAAGGTGTCAAATGGCGCATGCTCGATATCGATGCACCCGAGACCTCTGGTGCCGAGTGTTCCGCCGAGAAATCGACCGGCGACAGGGCTACCGCTCGCCTGCGGGAACTGATGGCGAGCGGCTATCGGCTTCAACGCCCCGGCAGGAAGGATCGAACGTCAGACCGCCGTGACCTGGTGCACGTCGTGCTGGCCGACGGACGCGATGCCGGACAGGTCTTGATGGCCGAAGGCCTTGCCCAGCCATGGCTGAACAGGGGAAACCGATGGTGCGGGCGATAGCGCAAACGATCGGTTTTGCTCCCGACGGTCGAGCCACAGCGGCACGGACGTCGGGTCGCTGCGGTGCAACGGACGTGCAGCAGCCCGATCAGCCGCGATTTCAGTGCTCGGGCGCAGCAACCTCCGAGGTTCGTGCCTGCGAACGCGCCTCGCCTCTTTGCGTGGCGCTCCCTGGTCTCCTGATATCATCGAGGCTGCCGATCATCGCTTTAAAAGCCCGTGAGATTCTCTAGGATGCAGGCCTTACTGGAGGACGCTCTTCTGTCGTCGAGAACCGGCAAGAGAGGCGTTCGCACGGTCACAGAGGAACCCACAATGGATATTCGACGCAGCGGCTCGGTACCGTCACAACGTCCCCCTTCACAGTATTTCACCGGGTCCGTCTGGCAGGATCCGGTCTTTGAGGCACAGGCGCCGGCGCGGGTCTGGTCGGTGATCGTCCGGTTTGATCCCGGCGCGCGGACGAACTGGCATACGCATCCTCTGGGGCAGACGCTGCACATTCTTGCCGGCTGTGGCCTCATCCAGAAGGACGGAGAACCAATCCAGCCACTCCATGCCGGCGACTCCATCTGGATTGCCCCAGGCGAGAAGCATTGGCATGGAGCCGCCCCCAATACGGGAATGACGCATATTGCAATCCATGAGGCCCTAGACGGCAGCAGTGCCAACTGGCTTGAGCCTGTCAGCGACGAACAATATGCTGCTCTCACCCCGCAGGGCGCGCCATAAGCGCGCGGCTTGAGATGAGCAGTCCCGGGCCATCAAAAAGCCGCGCTGAGATCGCGGAGTGGAGACGACGTCCACCGCATCCAGGAGACTGACATCCCAGACTACTCACTCATCATCACCGGCCTGGTGGCCGCCGTGGTCCTGTGGTTCATCTTCACCGTGGTGCGCAAGCTGTTCATGCTGGCGCTGCTGGTTGCGCTGGCCGTCGGCGCATGGATGATCTGGGACGATCCCGCGCTCTTGCTTGACGCATGGAGGGCGGTGAGCGGCCGTTTCGACAGCTATGCCTGAGCCGGTTCAATACACGGCATCACGCCTCCTCGCTTCCCTCCATCTCGCCCTCCGTCGCCCGCCTTTCCGCCCTGCAATCCCGCTCCGCGCGGATGATCCTGCCAAGCGCGGGTCCTGGGAGAGCCGTTTGTGAAGAAAGGCCCGTCCTTACGCGACAATGAGAGTCAACCGACCTGCTCAGGCGCTATCCGCCGCATCCCTCGCGCGCCCGGCTCGGTCTCATGGCCGCCCGCAGATGGCGTCCCCGCTCCCCTTGCCTCGCTCTCGCCAACCCATGTCGCGCGCGTCGGAATGCTTGATGCAAAGGCGGCAACTCGCCTCGCCGGCACCGCTCCCGCTTCCTCCTGTCAGAAATATGCGGTTGATGGGCAAGGCGGCATCGGCCGCCGCAGCTTGCGCTGCGTCGTTGCTTTTGGTCACGTCAGTCTCCAGATCTGGGGTGTTAGTCGGTGCCCGGTGTTGCGTTTACCAGCCAGCCAATCTCGCGGATGATCGTCGCTCGTTCGTCGGGATCAAAGTGATGGAAATCTAGGAATTCGAGGAATTTCAGTCCTTCGAAGCACGATCTCGGCTATGTCGAGCTTCGCAAGTAGATCATCGAGTCCAGTCTTGAAAAATGCGCTGTAACGCTTTTTGACAATGTTATGATCGTGCGGGCGTCGGTCGAGCCGCGAGTGCAGCTCCGCTCCTGGCGTACCCGAATAGTAACCGCGACGGATTTCTCCCGCATCTCCAGAAACGCTTCGCTGAGGTCCATCTCGAATTCCTGGCGCACCCAGATCACTGGTAAGGCTGCTCTTCTGAAATGTTCTATCAGCGAATTGGCATTCGCTATCAATCGATCAACATCGGCCGGGGCCCATTGGTTGAGAAAGTCGTTTTGAAGGTCGATGATTACAAGGGGTTGCGCATTGCTCGATACTAATGCCTGTCCTGCAGCGTTTTATGACAATTATGTCCGACCGCTTCCGGCTGGCTCGTGATCCGATAGCGCGAAGACGATAACGAAAAGAGCTTGACCTCACCCCGCCGATTAGAGAAGCGACGCCAAAGCGGAAGGCGGGACCGACTGCCCCCGGCTGAGCCGTTCCGTTTACTAGACCCTCATGGGCTCCATTGTCCGGCATCCAGCTCGCTTCGCGAGCTTCGCGACCCGATCAGCTTCCTCGCGTATGTTCCTGCGTTGAAAGGAGTTGAACCGGATGTCCGCTCAAGTTCCAAGGCCGGCACCTTCCACTTCATTGCGCCTCTGGGCACACCAAGGAGGTGCCGCATGTTCAACATGAACGCAGGCGATCTCTTTCAATCATCTGGCCAGAATGGTCGGCAGGTGAGCCAGTTCAGGAAGTGACTGGGAGAGGTGGCTGGTCCATGACTGACCCGGCACTCAAATGGCATCGATTGCAACCGCAGAATACCTGCCCCCCAGGTGACCTCATAGACACAAGATTCACCTGGTACGACGATCGAAAGGTATGCTCACCGAATGCCGGCAACCGCCGCTAGACACTAGGACCCGCGCTTCCGATCGCAACCCACAGCAAAGTCCATTCTTCTCCGGGCACTCTATGCCTATACACCCCTTGCCCCTGGTGCTGCATGGCGCGGGTTTGCATGATAATATCGTTTGCGCTGCGCATGCGGGGCAAGTCCGAGTTCTCCAGAAACGTCTCCAACTCGCCGAGGTTGGAAATCCCCTCCGTATCGGGTCTGTCAGGTGCGGATATTTTCCATGCGACCAAATTCACAACCAATTTCCCATTCCGTGAGATCGACGTTTTCGGTCTGCCACTGAGGCAACTGAAAGCGAGACTAGGGCGGCACGAGCTCCTTGCTGCCGCCGACGCTCAAACAGGCCTCAGCGATTCGAGTTCCCGTAGAAGCCCAGGCGCGCGCTTGAACAGGAGAAAAAGCAACGGGAACTCCTGAAGAATCAGGTTGTTAAATCTCCGCTCATGGCAATGAAGGAGGATCGCAATGATCAACACTCGGACTCATGGAATCATCGACTACGTTACCGGCGCTCTTCTCCTCGTCGCGCCTTACCTCTTCGGATTCGCAACTGGAGGAGCGCAGCAGTGGCTCCCGCAAGTTCTTGGCGCGATGATAATCGTCATGAGCTTGATGACGAACTACGAGCTCAGTGCCGCCAAGGTGATCCCGCTGAAGGCCCACCTGTCCGTTGACGCGCTGGGCGGTGTGCTCCTAGCAGCCTCGCCTTGGCTTTTCGGTTTTGCCGACGCCATCTGGTGGCCGCACCTGCTCGTCGGTCTGATGGAGATCGTCGTGGCGCTCGCAACGAAACGAGATCGCCTGCAGCGGCTCTAACCGCAGTTACGAGATGGGAAACGCACTCGTCGGCTCACGGGCGCCGGAACAGCTTCCGACAACATCCGCAGATGATTAGGACAGACAGATGCCACGTCAAATTGAGTTCGCGGGGGCGCCAGGCGAGTGCCTGCTACTGTTGGAACGGCTGCACGATCATCCGGGCGTTGCGCGGATCACACTTCATTCTGGCGCATCAAAGGTTCCCGAAGGCGATGTACTCATTGTCGAAGCTGCCAATCAGGTGGCGGGGGAAATCCTGAACCTGTTTCGCGAACTGAATTTGCTCCATAGCGGCGCAGTGAGCATCAGCGAGCCAAATGCTACGATCCGCGCACAGGCGTCGCAGACCATCAGCGAGGAAGGCAACGACGCGATATGGGAAGAGACCGGTGCGATGATGCGCCAGGACACCAATCCCTCTTTCAATTTCCTAGCCTTGATGGGCCTGGCAGGGGCGGTAGCCGCCTTCGGGATTGTCTCGGATACCGTCCATATCGTCGTTGGCGCAATGTTGATCGCCCCCGGTTTCGAGCCGCTGTTGCGCGTGGTTTACGGCGTTCTTGGCGACCGCCACAGCGTCACGGCCGGGCTCAGGGCAAACACCTATGGATACCTTGCACTGGCAGCTTCAGCCGCTGTCGCGACGCCTTTTGCGCTAGCACTCAGCGGTACAACGGTAGATCAGTTGGCAGCAGGCCACTGGGCGAACTACTGGTCCAGGATCGAAGCGAGCGGCATTGCCACATCTCTTGTTGCTGGCCTCGCAGGCGGTATCATCGTGTCCTCACGCATGAAGGTTCTTGGCACCGGCGTCATGGTCGCCCTGGCCTTGATCCCTGCCATGGCGCTCGTGGGCATGGGAATAGCGACAGGACTCCCGCATCTTATTTTTGGGGGCGCGTCACGCTGGGTAGTAGAGGTGCTCTGTGTTGTGATGGGCGGCGGCTTGATCATCCTCCTTAAACGCAAACTCCTGTATCGGCGCGCTTCCGACTGATGCCATCATCAAGCTGTGAGCCTTCTTTGCCGTAGGAGTACCCCCGTCGGTTGCGCCCTCGTTCCCTTGGCAACGCCGAGAGGTCAAACGCGTCATCCTCTGGCCGTTCGAAGAGGAGATCAGTTTCGTGCGGCTCGAGGTAAAGGCGCGCTCGCTCCTCCCACTGCCTCAGCGCGGCACTGCATATTCGGCTTGCCATCAACTTAGTCGAGTCCGCAGTTGGAGGATCCTCATCTGCCGCTCCAGAACATTCGGCTTGCGGGTGCAGACGCCGTTGTTCGGAGTGAGCCGGCGAGCGCGGCACGGAACTGACGAGCATTTCACCAGTTGCCGCTGCCAGCCTGACCGCCCGGCGCATGGCCCGAGGTTACAGCCTGGAGGATCTTGCTGTTGCGACCGGCCTTACAATCGAGGAGATTGGCGCTGCCGAGGAAGGTGGAGCACCCAGCGAGCACGTCGAACGCATCGAGCACGTCCTGCGTTAGTTGCCGGACGGACACTTTCTGGGCCGCGCGGCGGTCAAGGCACTCGTCAATCGGGATGTCCCCGTGAAGCGCTGTATGCTGCCAAAGCCGCAGGAAGGAACGGTGTTCGGGTGTTTCAAGACAATTCGGCGGATCGCCGGACCGCGTGACTTCTGGCTTTAGCAGACAAAGACCATTTCCTATTGGAACCGCTACCAAGCATCTCTCGATCTCTGCTGGGCTTCAGGTGGTTCTGCCTTTCGCACCGATGGGAACGACCTTCGCCCCTCTCTTCAGGCTCTCCGACAGTACCTTACCAAGGGCTTCTTCCGTGAATGGCTTTTGCACCTTGGGGTAGTCGGAGACTTCTGCCGGCACCTCTGCATACCCTGTGGCGACGATAATCGGCACCTCGGGCAATCTCACTCTTATTGCCGCCGCCAGTTGAGCGCCTGACATCCCCGGCATGGCGTAGTCCGTCACCACGCAGTGCAACGTCTCGGCCGCCTGCACGACTTCAAGTGCCTGAAGTGGCGACGTCGTCGCAATGACATCGGCTCCCATCTCCTCGAGCATCGACTGCGTGCTCCACAGAACGAGCGCATCATCGTCGACGACAAGAACCCGGCACCCTTTCAGTAGTGACCTCCGATCATGAACCTGCAGCGGGGTTGCCTGTACGTCGATGCTTGCCCCCTCCTCTGCCACCGGCAACCAGATTTCCATTGTCGTCCCGTGGCCTTTCTCGCTGCGGATGACCAGCGTCCCGCCTGACTGCTCAGCGAAACCTGCGACCATGGACAAGCCCAGTCCTGTGCCTTTTCCGATCTCTTTGGTGGTGAAGAACGGCTCCCTCGCTCGGATGAGCGTCTGCTCGTCCATCCCTTCCCCGTGATCGACAACTCTGAGACAGACGTAGTTCCCTGGAGCCAGGCCCTCGGGCTTGGTCACACCTGCTTCTGCAGAGACCGTGATGGTGCCCTGGCCGTCCATCGCATCGCGTGCATTTACCGCCAAATTGAGCAAAGCCATCTCCAACTGGTTAGGGTCGGCAGTAACCTGCGGAAGTGAGAGAGGGAATTCGGTCTGAATCGTCATCCTCGGTCCGAGCGAGCGTTCCAGCAGATCCTGCATTCCCTTCACAAGTGTCGGAACCTCAAGGGCACGCGGTTCGAGGTTCTGGCGGCGTGCGAATGACAGCATTCTCTCGGTCAGCGCTGCTCCTCGGCGGGTTCCTTCCAAGGCATTGTCTACGAGGCCATGCAGACGTTCCTCAAAAGGAAGTCGCTTCTTCAGTATGCTCAGGCTGCCCATGATCACTGCCAAGAGATTGTTGAAGTCATGCGCGATCCCGCCCGTCAACTGGCCGACAGCTTCCATCTTCTGCGCCTGTCGAAGAGCAGCTTCGGTTCGCTTGCGGCCGGTCAGGTCGACCAGGCCGCCGACAGCCCACTTGAAGGCCCCACTGGCGTCGCGCTCTACAGTCGAGGTGGAGAGGACGTCTAGGAATTGACCGTCTTTGGTGACGAAGCGATACTCCTTCTCCCTGAGTTCTCCCTCCGCCAGCAGGCGCGGCCAGTCATCCTGGACACGCTGGCGCGCCGATTCCTCGGCCATGAAATTGATCAGCGGTCGTCCGAGTACTTCGTCTCGCCCGTATTTCATGAGTGTCAGCCACTCGTCGCTGACTTCCTCAACCCGACCCAGCTCATCCAGCGCATGCAGCGGAAGCGGGGTGCGCCTGTACAGAGACCGGAACTGTTCCTCGCTGACTTTCAGCGCGCGGGCCTCGTTCTCGACCAGAACTGCAAATCGCCGGTCGAACATGGCAGCGACAATCGCAGCCAGCAGGATAAGAAATGTGATCGCGGCCACGGACAACGCGAGACTGCTTTGGCTCACGACTGCCGAGGCGTTGGACCCGGCTGCCATATCGTGCGTTCCAATCGTGGCCGCCTGCATGCCGGCAAAATGCATGCCGGAGATGGCGAGCCCCATGAAACATGCCGCCGCTCCTTTTTCGACGAAGCGCGTGCTGCGAAACGCTAGCCACAGAGCCGCGATGGCTGCTCCGATAGCAACGAATACGGACACGGAGACCCAGAAGGCGTCATAGCTTAGCGTCGCCTGCATGCGCATCGCCGCCATGCCCATGTAGTGCATGGCAAGAATCCCGGCACCCATAACCAGTCCGCTAAGAACAAGTGCTACTGGTCCGGATTGGGGTCGACTGACGACAGCGAAGCCGCCTCCCGTCACGGCGATAGCGGTCGCCAAAGACAGAGCTGTCAGCGGCGGGTCATATGCTATCTCCATATTAGGCATGACGTAGGCCAGCATGGCAACGAAGTGCATCGACCATACTCCGCCGCCCATACAGACGGCGGCTGCCGCCAACCAGGCATATGAGGCCGCCCGCGAGGTGGATGCCTTCACCCGTGTTGCGAGATCCAGTGCGGTGTAGGACGCCGCCACAGCGATCAGAATAGAAAGCGCCACCAGGATGAGATCGTGGGTGCCTGTCATTTTGGTCTCCAGCGAGGCCGTGCAGCATTAGCAGAGCCTGAAGATCGTCAGGAAGGCAAGTCAGACCTTTGCCCTGCTGGCCCTATATTCGAGGACAAACAGGAGTGCACCATGAGCGAGGTCGAACCTACATCGCGCAGAAGAGGCTTTAAAGCGCGAGAAGAAAACTGAGCGCTTGCGGGCGCTGCGCATGGCGAAAGAGGATGTGCTACTCGCGGAGGCCAAGGCGCGAAAGCTGAAGTAGCCTTTTAATTGATCAAGGCCTTTAGCTGCTCCTCGTCCCGCACTCCCAGTTGGTATAGCTGAACGAGTTCGCTGGCGACCGCTCCTGCATCGGCCTTCTCGATGTTACGGATACCGCAGACTTCTTCGTAGACGTCTTGGAGCAACTGGAGGTCTTCGGGCGCGAAGGGGATGTTCTCTGATTCTGTCATTCGTCTAATATGCGGCGTGCCACATGAATCGTGGATGAATGGAAGTCGGAACGAGCGGCGGGTGCACGCCACAATGAGAAGATGTTGCCGCGCGTTCCGAGCGGCGGGGAGACGCCTGTTTGGAACTGCGGCGGGGCGGAGGAAAATTCCGCTGAAGAACCAGGCGGCGCTGCACAACGGGTTCTGCTACGATGTCGGTCGCCTTGAGCAGGCAGATGCTGCCGTGCGTGAGCTCATCCAGCAGCGGCCTCGCAACAGTTCACGATCTCCCAAGTGTCAGACCTAAGTCCTAAGGCGGAACACAAGGAACCCGTCCGCGTTCACTGACCAGCCACAACCAAAAGGAGATGGTCATGAATAAATTTATAGTATTGGGTGCATCAGTCGCAATGTTCGCCACCGGCGCAATGGCCCAGGAAAGCACTGTTAATGGTGCGGTCGGCGGCGCGGTCACAGGTGCAATTGTTGGTGGCCCCATCGGCGCCGCAGTCGGCGGCATCGTCGGCGCAGCAGCTGGGACGGCCATCGACCCGCCACCAGAGCGTGTCGTGACTTACGTCCGCGAACAGCCCATTCCGGCACAGCCTGTCATGGTCCAGCAAGAGATCTCAGTTGGTCAGCCGTTGCCGCAGACTGTCGTCCTGACGCCTATTCCGGAATCCCCGTCCTACTCCTACGCGTACGTTAATGAGCGCCGTGTGATCGTGGATCCCCAGAACTACACGGTCATCCAGGTTCTCGACTGATCCAAGTTTCGACCTATTACTGAAGGCCTGGTGCATTGCACCGGGCTTTTTCATTTGATGCCGCCTCTGTCCTTGAGGTACGACCACCAGGAGATGCTCCCCAGGCCACCACGCGGACGATAGGCGCTGCTCTGATAGGGGCAACCCAGATTGACGGTTGCGGTTAATTCGGCGTCGGCGTCATGGCAGAGAGGGGGAGCGCGCGGGTAACCCCCAGGCGCGTAGGTTCCGCGCCCTCCGCGCCGTGGAGAATCAGTTCCGGCGCGTTGGTCGAACTGACGATATAGGCGTGGGTTCCCGTATTGCTTGCTTCGTTCGATCGTGATGATGGGAGGCGACGCCGAAGCGTCGCCAATCTCGCCTCCTCGAACGGCATACCACCAGAGGACCCCTCCCAGGCCCTCATCTGCGACAATATGTCCGCTGTCAGATTTTACAAGAGGCTCTGTGGCCAATCGAACGCTTTCACAGCAACGGAAGAAGCCGCCCGACCTTTCGGCCGAGCGGCTGGATGTAATTCTCTGAGAAGGTGCTTAGTTGCTTGGCGCTGGCGCGCTTGGTGCAGCGGCAGGAGCTGGCGAGGCAGCAGGGGCTGCTGTGCTCGGTGCGGCATCTGACGCTGGTGCGGCAGGGGCTGCTGTGCCTGCGGACGGAACGTTGACATTCACGTCCGTGCCGCCGCCACCACCATTGATGTTGATGACACCCGTAAACATCAGCAACGCTCCAACGGCTATTACCGCAATTATAACAGCCACAGCCCATCCCGCGCTGCTGCTTCGGCCTGTATTGATCACTGTGGGTCCACGATCAGACATTTTTTGTTCTCCGGGTTCGTTAGTGCCGGTGTAATGCAGGGATGGGGCACATGTTCCGTTCTACTTATTCTTGCATGCATCTGGTCTTAGTGGACGAAAGCCGCCGACGGCTTTGGCGTTCTCCACGTGGCGTTCCGCTGGCGAGGCGGGTGCCGCTTGACCACCTTTACAATTCTGTCAACGACGGCCACGTGGCCTGAGGTTTGCTCATACTGAAGAAGGTGTGGGTGGAGTGCCGTCCCTTCAAGAGCCCGCTACTCAACCTAGAAAACCACGCCACCCAAATCGACGCCTACGAAGTGAAGTTTCTGCTTTCGTTGATCCGTTCAAGCCGCCTCTCAGCCGAACGTGCTCTCCGCCGGGCGGCGCGAAGTTCGTCAATAGTAGGCTGCCACCAACTGCGACGCCGCTCCTCTTCGGCAGCTTCCATCCGTGCCGGCCAAGTTTGAACAAGTTCCTCCAGGGTCGGCGACCGCCATATGGCCCAGACATGCTCTTGTTTGGCATAGGCCTCGGCAACCTCTTCCGGATCTACGAGTTCGCCCGTGACCTCCGTGAGGACAACTATTCCGTAGCTGGCCGTGGCGACCGGCCTGTCCAAAGGAGGCAGGTTGTCGCTCGGCACCGGAAGGCGCCTCTTACGGCGCTCCAGAGCGCGGCGCCTCGCCTTCGCCTCCTCCTCGGTCCCCTTGCGTGCTTCGGCACGTTTCCGACGCTCCTCCGGCTCGCAACGCTTCGCGGCCTCCTCGATGGTTTCCCACCGGTGCTGCAGGTCGTCGTAGGAAGCATAAGGAACCTCCCAGACCTTCTCCTCGCTGTTCCAGCGCGCGAACGGGATCTTCCTCAGCTCCTCGACGACCGTCTTTGAGTACGGGGTCTTGATGCGAAAGCCATGATCATAGACAGACAGGTACGGGCTGAGGATGGGTTCGAACTCAAAGGCATCGCGGCCGCGCTCCTCTTCGAACGGCCTCGTCCGGTTCGCTTGGGCCGCCAGCCATCGGTCGATGCGGCGTCGGGCCGTAGTGCCGGGAACCGTCCACGCCTGGAGCTGGTCGCTCCATCGAGCGCGGGGGAACGTTTCGCGGAACCGGGCTACGGTCATCCGGTCAAAGGGAAAGGACACCGCTTCCGGCATCGGCTCCTGTTCGTCTTCAGATACTTCGTCTCTCATGCCACCAAAACGTTTGGCGAAGTTGCAGGTTTCCAAGAGAGCGTCTTCTGCAGGAAGGTAAGCGCGCGGTCGGCACCTTTGGACGAGATTGTGTGACCGACAGTCGGCTGGAGTTCCAGTTCGACCTGGAAGCCGGCGGCGCTGAGTTGCCCAGCGGCGATGCTTGATGCAAACGCAGGTATGGTCCGATCATCCTCACCATGCACGAGCAGAACAGGCGTCCTGTTGCTCTCGGTGGAAACCGTGACGGGGGGCAGCAACCCAGCAAATGACACCAGAGCGCCCACCTGCCAGCGGCCCGAGGCGACTGCGTCCAGGGACACAATGGCACCCTGCGAAACGCCGACGAACGCTACGCGATCCAACGACTTTTCGAACCCTTCCCTCATGACGATCTCGTTCACCGTGGCGTCGAAGGCTTTACGGGCGCGGCAGATCCTGTCCGGAGCGAGCGGATCCCCGTGAATGCTGAACCATTCGCGCCCGTACTGGTGGCGAAATGGCGCGTCGGGCACCACCAGCCGGGCGTCCGGCAGTGAGTCCTGGTAGGAGTTTGCGAGAGGCATGAGCTGCGCCGAGGATGCGCCGATGCCGTGGAAGAATATGATGAGAGACTTGTCGTGCATGTTGATCCAAGGGTTCGGTGAACATCGTTGAGCGCGCTCGACCGCGGGGAGCGCCCTCACACCCCCCGCGCAAATCTCCGCACGACGAGGGGGTCGGTGCGGAAGTCGCGTGCTTCGGGGCGGCATGATTTAGATGGTGCTTATGCAGGTGGACCACAAGATCGGCCTCCTCGTGCACCTCGCAACAGCGCCTGGTGGCGCAGGAGTCTCTAGTGCCGAGCGGGCCGGCCCAACCACGAACGTGAATCAGATGGGGTGATTGGGGTCTGCCCCGAGGGCGTGGCTGCTCCCTTCAAGATGTAGGAACGTGGTCCCTGTTGAGCGGCCACAAACATCAAGAGGAAGCAGCCATGAAATACTATGCCGGAATGGACGTGTCTTTGGAAGAAACATCGATCTGTATCGTCGATGAGACGGGCCGGATCGCGAAAGAGTTCCGGGCGGCTAGTGACCCAGAAGCTCTGATCCTAGCGTTGGGCGATACTGGTTTGCAGATCGATCGCATTGGCTTGGAAGCATGCTCTTTGACGGCCTGGTTGCATGACGGGTTGCGGGGTGTGGGTCTGCCAGCTAATCGTGAAACAGATTGAGACGCCTTGTCCTCCTGATCCCATCATGCGGCGGCCCCTGCGCCGACCGCGAAGAGAAGCGAGTGACCTCGCGGGGCGGTATGATCCGAAATTTAACTGGGAGCAGCTTGACTTCAACGACCCCAATCAGAGAAGACTCTCAATTCCGTGCCTCAACCCATTGAAATTAGATTCATTTTGAGTCGGAACGAATCACTTCGAATCCGATTGAGTCGCCGATCAGGTGATTCGGAGTACAGCGTAATGGCAGGGCATCGGGCACAGTGGAAAGGCTTCATAAAGTTCGGTGAAGTGAGCTGCGGCGTCGGCCTCTACACGGCCGCCAGCACCTCCGACCGGCTCGCCTTCAACACCATCAACACGGCCACCGGCAACAGGGTGAACCGCGTCTTCATCGACAGCGAGACCGAAGAGACTGTTCCAAAGGAGGGTCAGACCAAGGGTTTCGAGGTCGAGAGCGGCCAGTACATCGTCATCGACCCCGAGGAGATCGCAGCGACCATCCCCCAGAGCAACAAGATGCTGGAGATCGAAGCCTTCATCCCGTGCCGCGAGGTGGACGACGTCTACTTCGACAAGCCCTACTATCTGGTGCCGGACAAGACCGGCGCCGACGCCTTCGTTGCTTTGCGCGAGGCGATGAGCAGATCCAAAGTCGCTGCCATCGCTCGGACGGTCCTCTTCCGCCGGATGCGCAGCGTGTTGATCCGGACGCATGGCAAAGGGCTGATCGCGACTACGCTGAACTTCGACTACGAGGTACGTTCGAGTGTGAAGGCATTCGAGGACATGCCCAAGATGAAGATCGAGGGCGAGATGCTCGACCTCGCCAAGCACATCATCGGGACGAAGAAGGGCGAATTTGATCCGGCAACCTTCGACGACCGGTACGAGACGGCACTTGCGGAACTCGTCAAGGCGAAGATCGAGGGCAAGGCCCTGCCGAAGCGTAAGAAGATTGAGCCATCAAAGCCGAACGACCTGCTCGCGGCGCTGCGCGAGAGCGCGGGCCTAAAGAAGACAGAAGAAGAGAAGCCGAGACGGACAGCCGCCAATGCCAACGCTGGTGACGGGCGGCCACGCGCGGCGCGCGGGACGGCTGGGAAAGCTGCAGCAAAAGCCGCCCCGCAGCGCAAGGCCGGTTGAGGAGATCGTCATGGCAATCAGACCATACTGGCGCGGCTACCTGAAGCTTTCCCTGGTGACATGTCCTGTCGCAATGACGCCGGCCACCAGCGAGAGCGAGAAGGTTCGCTTCCATACCCTCAACAAGGAAACGGGAAACCGCGTCGTGTCGCAGTACGTGGATTCCGTCACGGGCGAGCCTGTGCAGAACGAGGACGAGGCGAAGGGCTACGCCCGTGGCGAGAACGACTATGTGATCCTGACGGACGACGATCTCGACGCCGTCCAGCTCGACACGGTTAAGACGATCGACATCGAGAAGTTCGTCCCGGCCGACAGCATCGAATGGGTCTACCTGGAAAAGCCGCACTATCTGGCACCCGACGATCCCGTAGGTCAGGACGCCTTCGCGGTGATCCGCGACGCCATGAAGGCCGACGACGTCGTCGGCATCTCCAAGCTGGTGATAGGACGGCGCGAACGGGCGGTTGTTCTGGAGCCGCGCGGCGAAGGCATCGTGCTCTGGACGCTCCGCTTCGGCGACGAGGTGCGCCGGGAGGAGAGCTACTTCGAAGACATCGATGACGACGCCGATCCAGAACTCGTCCCCCTCGTACAGAAGCTGATCAAGCAGAAGACCGCCCATTGGTCGCCGACAATGGTGAGCGACCCGATTCAGGAAGCCCTACTGTCGATCATCGCGGAGAAGAAGAAGGCGCTGAAGCCTGCGAAGAAGGCCAAGGCGAAGGCCGAGGATACGCCCACGTCCAACGTCGTCGACATCATGGCCGCACTCAAGCAAAGCCTCGCAGCCGAACGCAAGAACGACCGGAAGGCGGGTTGATAACCTTCAGCTGCGACAACTGCAGCGGCGTCAGGTGGGTGTGCGAGTCTCATCCTCGGATGCCGTGGCGAGCCGTCCAAGGCTGCAGATGCGGTGGCGCCGGGATGCCCTTCCCCGTCTGCAACAGCAACAGGCCTAGCCTGCACCCAGAATGGCCGCAGGAGGCGAACGATCACGGGAGGAGAACCAAAATGAAGGATCCAGTGGACCTCGTACTCTGCGAGCCGGCACCTTTTCTGTTCGGCGCGAACGGCCACTTCAGTGTGACTGACGGTTCGTCCGTCTGGATCGTCGTCGTGACGTGCCGCCCGTGAAGCAAAGCCCGCTGCAAGCGACGTTGCAGGCCGAGGTCGCCCAATGGTTTCATTCACTTGATCCAGTGCGGCCGGAAGATATGATAGGAGTGTGGAAGGGTGTCGGACATCCCTCAGGACATCCGCTCGACGGGGTGCTGGAGAACCTGCACTGGTTCGGGAAGCGGATTCATACCGATCTGCGCGCGGACGCCCTTCTGTTCGAGGGAGAACCCGGGCGCCTGGTTCCGGTTGATCCCAAGTTCTTCCCGACAGCTTCGCAAACAGGTTCGCTGCGTTCGGCCGGTCCACCCGCGCACGCAATCTGTTCTCGCACATCAGGCCGCGGGTCCGTGCCCAAGGAGCGACGGCTACTTTGCGGACGCTGGCGGACGACGGCGTGATGACTGCGGCAATGGCGTACGAGCGGCAGCCGATCACAGATTACTTCCGTCGCGTAAACGAGCACGAGATCGCCGGAATGATGGTCGTCGAGCACGACTCCCGCAGGTACTTCTTTCGGCTGACGAAGGCGGAGGCCGGAGCCGGAGCATGAAGAACCTGTTCTCGAAACTCCGGACGGCCGCTACATCATCGTCAGAGCGCGCCAATCTTCATGTAGAAGATCAGCCAACAGGGCCTGGCAGTGCCGGTGGTTATGCTGAGGCCACACCAAGAGATGGCCCAGCTTCTAAAGCTTGCCGAGCGGCGGCGGCAGCACCCGTTCAGGTGCCAATTGAGTTTCCCGGCGGGATCAGCTAATTCCGGGAGCTGGCAGCACAGTCCGCGATGAGCACGAGGGGCATCAGGAGCTAGAGTTTCGATCGATGTCTGCCGGTTCCACTGCGGTTCAGCGGGAGCTCGCGCGGCTGATCATGGACATCTTTCAAGTGGATGTCTCGCCCCTTGACCGGCTGGGGCATGATCCAAGCGTCGTCTCCTTCGGCTGGTGGTGCGGCGATGAGCTGGTCGCCAGTGTGGGGCTTTACGAGCGGCAATGTGGCTGCTGAGAGAAAAAGTTGCGTGGTTCAGGGTGCGGTCGGTCGCGGTGAGCGAGGTGACGTTATCACCATCGACCCACACATGATTAGAAGTATAGCATTGAGTGGCGATATCGATGTCGATCCCCCTGGAAGCTCGATCTGTCAATCGGTGGTAACGGGGCTCTGACGCGATCCTGGTGGCATCAAGGCTACTACAATAGCACTACAGGGCGTACAGGCAGGGCAGCCGACTTTTCCCCTCAGTGGGCTAAAACATCCTTGCAATTCTGGAACGACGATCCATAAATACCGGGATGATTGAACGCAGCCCATCACCTCTGGGATCGGGAATGCCGTGCAGAAACACTGTATGGCACGCCGCTGGCGGTCGAACAGACACTTCGCGACCAGGGTCTCCTCAGGGTGAAGGGTTTGGACGCCCCCAATACCGTTCGCAGGCGGTTATCTAACCCCGGATGAGACCTCCATACTGCAGAGGTTCTTCTCGGAGGTGGGACTGACGGACGCCGACGGACTACGCCACTGAGCTAATCGGAAGACAATGGCAGATCGCGATCCTACGAAGGCGGACGGTTCCGGCAGGATATCGTTGGCGGAAAGCAAGCGGCCTCGCCTGCCGGCCTGTGGACGGAGTAAGGGCAGACCTCCACCCTTGCTCCGTTCAAGTCCTTCACGCACTCGATCGCCGCGCCGAGCTCGCAACCGTCTCGTCCGTTCTCGTAGAATTCCCTTGGGACTGCCGTGGCATGTAATCCCTCCGCAATGCTTCAGGATCATGATTGCCATAGGATGAGAGGCCGTTTCGGGGCGGGATGAAAGCAAACCGGTCAGACCTGAATACCCTACGCGCACTGCGGCTTCTGATCACGAAGAAACGCCGCTGAACAACCAAGAACGTTCGCAGTTTACCTGATTAATCCGCCTTCCCCGTCCGAATAATTGACCGGCATCCATCGAAAGGTGCTGCCATCTTGCAAAACATTGCCGATCCCGGGGAAAGCGATATGTGCACCGGCGACAAGATAGCCTTCCCGTACCGCCTCGGCGAATGCAGCTTGGCGAGAGGCGACGGCCGAAGGATGGTCGACATCGAACTCTATGGTCACGCCTGGTTGATCAAACTGAACAATATCGCCGTGGGTGATGTCACCCCAGAACACGATCTTCCTGCCTCCGCTTTCGACGACGATGGAGCTATGGCCCGGGGTGTGTCCGGTACGCAGGATGGAATTGAAGCCCGGGATGACCTGCTGATTATCTTTGAAGTAGACTACTTTATCGCGCTGCAGGTATGGCCGCAGGCATTCCTCTGCCTCAATGAACAGCTGCTCCGTCACGCCTTGGGGCCGAGCGCCAGCCGGCGTCTTTATCCAGAAGTCTAAATCCCTTTGGGGAACATGGAGGGTGGCCTTCTCGAAAACGACCTTCCCGTCGCTTATCAGTCCGCCTGAATGGTCGGTATGAATATGGGTCAGGATCACATGATCGACCTGCGATGCCTTGTAACCTGACGCTTCTAGGTTCTTGAGCAGATGTCCTGCCTCCGGCCCCAAGTAGGCTCCGGTGCCTGCGTCGATCAACACCAGGCGTTCGCCGTCATTGATCAGAAAGGCATTGACGGAGGTATCGGTGGGGATTTCACGAAATGCCTCTTGCAGAATCCGCTTTGCATCCTCCTGCGGAATGCTTCTGTACATCTCCGGCAGCGGAAGCGGCAATGTGCCGTCCAGCAAAGCGGTGACTTCTAACTCGCCAACAGATGTCCTGTAGAACCCCGGTGCCTGAAAGCTCTGCCTCGACGCTGCCGCGAAGGATGACGGCGCTGGGCCAGCAGTAGCGGCAAGGGCGGCGATTGCTGACGCACCCTTCAGGACATGTCTTCTCGTAACGTTGTTCATAGTGATTTCCTTCGACAATCTTGGCTGGTCCGGCTCGGGGATGGAGGGAGCCGACGGCTTGTGACCGTTCGAAGGTAGGATGGCGGAGCGCAGGCAATTAGCCTCTGTTTTCGGATCGCGCTGTAAACAATCCAGCTACAATCCACCGCCAGGCGTGTCCTAACGCGGGTCGTGCAACACCTCGTTGAGGTGGTCGGCGAGATAGTCCAGGAAGGTTTTCACTTTTAGAGGCTGGACGCGGCCGCCGGCTCTAACAGCGTATAAAGTGGCATCAGGACCGGACCACTCCGGGAGGATGCGAACGATCTCTCCAGCCTGCACCGCATGCTGAACAAGGTATGGGTTGGTGAGTTGGATCCCCTGACCTCTAACCAGAAATTCGTACAATGCTTCCGGGTCTGTGGCGACGACGGCCGGATTGATGGGATAATCCTGGATTTCGCCCTTCGATTTCAGCGGCCAGGAATGGTGCAGACGGCCGTAGTACAGCTGCGTTACGAGGCAGCCATGATCTACGAGCTGCGACGGGTGCTCCGGCGTGCCATTCTTCTGAAGGTATTCCTTTGAAGCGTATAGCGCCGTTGGTATCTCGACAAGGCGACGGGCCGCGAGATCGGAGTCTGGCATCTGCCCGTGCCATAGGCGACAAGCTACATCAATGTCCTCGTGCACGATGTTCTTGACATCGTGGTCGAGCAGCAACTGCAGCTTAACGTCGGGGTAGGCCGCGCGAAAACCAACAAACAGTGGCGCCAACGCTTTGGTGACCAGCCAGTGAGGCGCGGTCACCCGAAGCCAGCCTGATGGCTTGTCTTGTACCTGATCAACCGCACTTTCTGCATCCGCCATCAGACGCCCGAGGAATTGACAATGTTCGAAATAGACGGAACCGGCCTCTGTCAATCGAATGCTCCGCGTCGTTCGATGGAGGAGCTTCGCCCCCAGCCTCCGCTCTAGGTCCTGAACTTTCTTGCTAACCCGGGCCTTGGACGTTCTCAAGCTGTCCGCTGCGGCAGTGAAACTCCCCCGCTGCACCACCTCGAGAAATGCCAACGTGTCACTTAGGTCCCGAAGCATCAGTATCTCCTGGCTAGCTCGCAGAGGCTAACGCCCTGAGCGGCAATGAACATCAAAGACAAGCGCCTGGAAGGCGACCGGCAGACATTTAAAGGACTTGGTTGCTGCCCGCGACGCAAAAATGCATGCGAAGGGAGTTAAGTAGGCAGAGGTGACGCTGTGGGCTCGAAGGTTGCTAATTCCGCTGCTGGTATGGAAGTCATTCGACACTCTTGCCCGCGTCGACGGGGTTCGATCCGCTGCCCGCGGCTCTTTGGCCGAGCCTCTGCTCGGGCTGACTTTCTGCAGCGCACGCGCTGTATTGAATTTACCTTGAGCCCACGGTTTTAGGCCCGGAGGCCTCTTTGATCGGGGCGAAAATCCTCAAATTACACGCGTTCAGCCACCTTGGCGGACTGGGGCTTTTTCTGGAAATTCTGCAGGACATTGAGGCCGCGTCGCAGAAGCGGCTCCTTGCCAGCGAGCACTTCCTTTCAGTCTATAACCAGATGTCGGACCGCAGGCACCGGCGCATCGACCAAGCTATCCAGATCCTGCAATCGGTTCCGGGCGCTCAAATGCACGAAGTGGCGGCACAGGTCGGTTTCGAACCTTCCGCTTTTCCCCGCGCCTTCCGGCGCCTTACTGGCATGCATTTTTCGGCCTATAGCCGATCTGTCCGCGTCTGGCGCGCGCGCACCCTTCTCGCTGAGACCGAGATTCCCATCACCGACGTGTGCTTTGAAGCCGGCTTCAACAACCTGTCCAACTTCAATCGTTACTTCAGGATAGAAACAGGGCTCACCCCTCGCGCCTATCGGACCGCAGCCCGCATCAGGAGGCGATCTATAGTCTCTTAGCAAAGAAGCTGCTCCTGTTGAGCTGACTGAGGCGGCATTCGCCTCGACCACCCCTGATACTCGCTAGCGAGACCGCGGACACCTCCCCCTGATCTACCGCAGAGGGTTCCGGCCGACACGAAAAGCCTGATCCTTTCGGTCCAGGCCGGCATCTTCGGCGACCTTGCCCAAATTGCCATGACATTCGCGTTCGCAGATTATTTGCCCTGCCCTTGCGACCGCGCCTCCGCCAGCGATGCAGCGATTGCGGCGATGGAGCGAAACCGGACGAGCGGATCGTCCTTCGAGGGCATGAAACCTCGGCGCTGCCAGAACCGAGCCGCTTCCTGATCGACTGCATTGACCATCAACGCTCGGCCACCGATCAGAGCAGCGGCCTGGACGCATCGCTCAAGGGCATGTTTCACCAGACCTGTACCGATGCCCCTTCCCGCCCACTCCTTGTCCGTCGCAAGCTGGCCGAGGAGAAGGCAGGGAACCGGATCGGGCGGTTGCCCGGTGCGGATTGAGCGCGGCAGGATCGCAGGAACGACAGCGGTCGGCGCCAAGCCCTAATATCCTGCGACGCGCCCCGTCTCGTGGACGACGAGAACCGCCGTGAAACCTTTTTCCTGATTGGAAAGCGCGCGCGTCTTCAGCCAATGATCGAGCGTCGGCTTGCCGCAGGAAAATTCGGCTCATGCGCGGCCGTAAGCGCTTCTGGAGCCGATAATACAAAAGCTTATTGCTTCGGCTTGTAGCCGGCTTCCCACGGAGCGGGCCGCCTGGCCAGTTCCACCATCTCGGGAACCGGAGCGGCCGGCAGGGACAAGACAACCATGAAATCAGCGAAGCCTTCCGGGTCATGCGGATGAGCCCCTGCTCCATAACGACTTCTTCTGCGGCGCGCACAGCGGCCTCCCCCACGAAATCGGTTCGTGAGCGGCCGCGCAGGCTTGCCGCACGATCGACAGATCACGAAACCAAGGTCGACTTGCTGCGGAACGAGGCAATCGCAACCACCGTCATCCCGCGCGGCAGCGGAGTTTCGCGCGTAGCCTCCTTCACTCAGGCGCAATGCGAGCCTGGGCCCAGATGTGCGATCGAATACCGCGTTGCGCTCAGCCTAGTCCGCAACGGCGAGAACTCATATTTCGACAAGAGGGCAAATAAATAATCATTTCTCGACGCTAGAACCGGATCCGCGACGGTCGCCCGTGGCCACAATAAATGTTTCTCGATATTGAGCCGACACAATAATCGCTTTACGATGGCATAAACGTTTTATCGATGGCGGTGGCAATGGCTCGTAGACCTGCTCTTTTTCAGGAACGGATAGTTCCTCGTGACAGCTCCCTCGCAGGTTATGCGGCGCTGGTCCACGCCTACGACCTTCCGGTGCCTGTGCGCTCGCCATCCTGTGTGTCTTCCGGATTTATAGGCGGCACGCGGAGAACCACAGACGAGTGGACAATATTCGACAAGCGATACGGTACCGAGGACAGCCTGCGCGGCCATCTCTCATTCGCGTTGCGTCACGAGACGGTCGATCTGTATGCCCTCAAGAAGCTCTTCGAAGTGGTGGCCACTGCAGACATCGAAGCCATCGTCACGGCCGAGATGACAGGCGGCACCGCCCGCCGGACGTGGTTCCTCTATGAATGGCTGACAGGCAACCGCCTCGACATACCCGATCTCGACCGAGGCAACTACGTCGAACTGCTGGACAGCAGGCACTACTTCACGTCATCGCCCACTAACTCCTCCCGCCACCGTGTGCGTGACAACCTGCTCGGCATCTCCGCCTTCTGCCCCATCATCCGCCGGACGGAGTACCTGAACGAGGCCGTCGAGCAACGCTGGGACGTGAGGGCGCGGGATCTGGTGGGCAGGATCGGCAAGGGAATAGTAGCGAGAGCCGCTAGCTTCCTGCTGCTCGCCGACACGCAAGCCTCCTACCAGATCGAAGGCGAGCGTCCACCCCGCAACCGCCTGGAGCGCTGGATGCGCGCTGTCGCGCAGGCTGGAAGGCGGCCGCTTTCAATCGAGGAGATTGTCCGACTCCAGCACATCGTCATCGAAGAGGGCCGTTTCATACAAAGAGGACTGCGGGAAAAAGGCGGGTTCATTGGTGACCGGGACCGGAACGATGATCCGCTACCTGAATTCGTCTCCGCCAGACACGAGGACGTTCCCGCGCTGTTGGAAGGCATCCTTTCTGCAGGAGAGCGCATGGGACAAAGCGACGTCGACGCCGTGGTGCAGGCCGCTGCGGTCGCCTTCGCCTTCGTCTTCGTGCATCCGTTCGAAGATGGCAACGGACGTCTTCACCGCTACCTGATCCATCATGTTCTGTCCGAGCGCGGCTACACGACACCCGGCATGATCTTCCCGGTCTCATCGGTTCTGCTTGAAAGGCAGGAGGAGTACGCACAGCGGCTCCAGAGCTTCACCGGGCCGCTCCTTCCGTTTATCGAGTGGGTGCCGACTGCCGACAAGAATGTACGCGTGCTCAACCAGACCGCCGATCTGTACCGCTTCGGGGACTGTACCGAACTCGCCGAGTTCCTTTATCGCTGCGTCATCCAGACGATCACGAACGACCTGCCCAACGAGATCGATCATCTCGCCCGCTATGATGAGGCGAAGGCGCGTATTCAGGACATGATTGAGATGCCGGACGCACAGATCTCCAGCCTCGTGACGTTCATCCGGCAGAACGGAGGAACCCTCTCGAAGAAGCGTCGCCGGAAGGATTTCGAGAGGATGCTGAATCACGAAGTGTCCGAGGTGGAGGCCATCGTCCGGGACGCATTCGATATTGAGGAACCCAGCCCGGACGAAGAACCAGACGAAGGCAGTACCTTCCGGAGGTAGCGGCGAGCGGCTCCGGCGGAGGGCACTGAAGTGAACACAACCATGACAGGCATCCTTGGAAGATTAAAGCCAAAGGTGATGACATACGGAACATATTGTGAGCATACTTTGGCCTGCCTCGCCGCCGGAGATGGATCCGGGGCGTCCGGAAACGCAGATCAAGCATGATGCGGATACGAATACGTCGCTTCTGAACAGGTTCCTGCGGCTAGCCGCGTGGAAGTGATTCGCGTCCGCCTGTTAGCTTACTCTGCCCGTGGCCTTCGGTAGCCGCATCGCCGATGCGTGCATTTCAAATTCCTCACAGGTGACCGGGGCAACGCGGCAGCATTGTTGACATGCACCTGCTGTCTGCGCCGCCGCTAGAGTTGTTCGGACAGGTAGCAGCGGACATGGATCCAATCCATCGCCGCTATGCGTTGAATCCTCCCAAGGCCGGCAACAGCAAGCCAAGGTTGATGTCCATGAATTCAATTGCGAATCCTGCGCAGCTTCTCCGCAAGGATCCGGGCTGGCGGACTCTCTGATCCGGCCAGTGATACCACTAGCCTTATATCAACGACTCTACTTTGGAGTGCATCCATGGATGGGCCTGTAGCAGTCGTAACGGGCGCTGAATCCTTCATCAATCAGTCAACACGTCTCTGATCCGGCATCAGAGCGACAGGAGAACTGGCCAGGGTGATGCACTGGGCGTCCAGATGCTTCGGCAGGGGCAATTGCACGAGGATGCCATGCACGGTCTCGTCCGCGTTCAACGCATTGACCAGCGCGGCGAGTTCCTCCTGTATCGTTTCCGCAGGCAGCGTATGCTTGAATGAAGAGGACGCCGCGCTCCCCGGCTTCGGCATCGGAACCCGCTTTCATTCCTCGCCAGTGGTGCGGCTTGCCGATGCGAAACCGTTGGCACTTGGCCATCTGATCAAGGTCGACGCCCGCTGGCGGCGCTTTGCTTTCTGCCCAGATGAAGACCCGTCGGCCAGCAATTCGGCCATCCGCCGGCTCTGCGATTTCCTTGCCACATCGCCGGCGTCCCCTATTCTAGCCTATACGCGGCCAGACGAGGACATCGACGCGGTGATCGATCTTCGCGTCATACTCCAGCAGCAGAGCCGCGACCTTTCGCTGGAGCGCCCTGCCGGCCTTCCTTTTCCCGCACAAGGCCGATACGGCCTCATCGACTACGAAAAAGTCTTCTGCGCGGTGTCCGTGCAGGGACGGCATATCTTCGACATGAGAGGCATAGACCGGAAAAAGGGGTGCCTCGTCATCGTGCGGCCCGACCAGCATGTAGCGCATGTAGTACCCTTTGAGGCCCATGCGGCGCAGGCGCAGTTCTTCGACTGTTTCATGGTTTGCAGGGCGAGCCCATTGGACGATCAACCCGCGCGCGGCCACGCCGGAATTCGACAATGACGTTGAATTCCGGCGTGATCGTCGCTGACGCGAAATGAAGATCAACGATCTACATGTCTCCGTCGAGGGGCAGGCAACACTATCGAACATTGACATGTAGGACGGTTCGACGCTGATGGCCGCGACTTAAACTAGCGGACGAACTGCCGAACAAAGTCCCGGCCGAGGCCGACCTTCTCGTAGTGGTCGGCACACATGTCGATCTTGGTGAAGACGTCCTCAAAGCCGGTATGCTTGCCGTCTTCGTCGACATAGTACATGCAGCCGGAAATGTTGAAGAAGGTAATCATTTCCTCGACGTCATCGGGCACCGTTAGCGTATGCGTCTCGCCGGGCGGCTCGAAGACATAGGATCCCTCGGTGGCGACCCAGTCATGTTCCAGATAGCGCCACCGGCCCTTGATGACGTAGCCATGCACGGGACCGGGATGGCGATGGCGGCTGAGAACACCGGCGCGCCGCACGCGCAACAGGTTGCACCAGCCGCCCTGCAGCGTGTTCAGCATCAGCGGCCGGAACCAGACGTCCGGCGCCTGCGGCACCCAGATCCGCTCGTCGTCCGGCAGGGCCGTGGTGACGATCTCTGGCGGCGACATCGGGTGGACGGAAACATAGGGCATGGTCTTCTCCTTGATCAGGCGGCGGCATAGCCACCATCGACCGGCAGGATCGCGCCGGTCACGAAACGGGCGGCTTCCGAGCACAGGAAGACGACGGGGCCTGTGACATCTTCCGGGGTGCCCCAACGGCGCATCGGCGTGCGGCCGAGGATCGGATCGGACCGGACCGTATCCTCATAGAGCGGGCGTGTGAGTTCGGTCGCGATCCAGCCCGGCGCGACCGCATTGACCCTGATGCCGTCGGCAGCCCAGGCAACGGCAAGCGCCTTCGTCAACTGGGACACGCCGCCCTTGCTCGCGGTATAGGCCGGAACGGCGGGACCGCCGAAAAAGGACAGCATCGAGGCCGTGTTGACGATGCAGCCCTTCGATGCGGCGAGAAGCGGCCTTGCCGCCACGCACATGCGCATCGTGCCGTTGAGATTGATGTCGATGACCTCGGCAAAGGTCGCCGGGTCATACTCCGCGCCGCCGCGACGGATGAGTCCGGCGCAGTTGACGAGAGCATCCAGCCGGTCGAGGCCGACTACAAGCGCACCGATGGCGCCCTCGTCGCGCACGTCTAGAACGGCGCCGCTCAGGCCGTCCCGCACAGGCATGGCCTCTATTTCCGACCGGTCGAGGCCCGTGGCAATGACGCGGTAGCCCGCATCGCAGAGCGCGAGTGCCGCGGCGAGCCCGATGCCGCGGCCGCCGCCGGTGACGATCGCCTGCTTCATGACGGGGTCCGTTCCGCCAGAAAGGCCAGGACGGACTCGCGCCGCGGTATCGGCGCCACGGCGCCATAGCCGCATGTAGAAAGTGCGGCGGCGGCATTGGCATAACGCGCAGCGGACAAGGGATCCTCCTTCCGGGCGAGCATCGACAGGAACGCCCCGTCGAACGTATCGCCCGCACCGGTCGCGTCAACCGTTTCAACGGAGAAGCCCGGCACATGCGCCCGCTCGCTCGCCGTCGCGACGAGCACGCCCTCCCGGCCAAGCTTCAAGGCGACCAGGGGCGCTCCGAGTGAGAGATAGTAATCGGCGATTGCACTCACATCGTCGAGCCCCGTCAGCGCCGATGCATCTTCGAGGCTTGGAAGGAGAACGTCGCAGAGCGGCACGGTCGCGTCCACGATCGCGCGGGCGCGGGCGAGCGGCCAGAGCTTGAGGCGCAGGTTCGTATCGTAGGCGACCCGCACACCGGCAGCACGGGCATGCGCGATGGCGGCGAACACCGTGTCGCAGGCGCTCGCGCTGATCGCCTGGCTGATGCCGGAAACATGCAGGAAGGACGCGCGCCCGATATAGTCAGCAGGCAGGTCATCCGGCACCATCAGGCTAGCCGCCGAGTCGGCGCGGCGATAGGTGAAGACATGCCCCGCCTCGCCATGGCTGACGAAGTAGATGCCGGTCGGTGCGGTCGCACTCGCTATGACGCGGCTTGCGTCGACATTCTCGCGCGCCCAAAGCTCGCGAAACATCCCGCCGAAGGCGTCGTCGCCGAGCGCGGTCAGGTATCCGACGCGCGCACCCTGGCGTGCTGCGGCAATCGCCGCATTCGACGTGTCGCCGCCGTGGCCAAGCCGATAGAAGACCCCCTCGCCCAACGTTTCCGACTGGTTGAACTCGATCAGCGGCTCGCCGAGCGCGACAATATCCAGCATGTTCGTCATCGCTCAGATGCGCCCGTACTTCGCAAGACCTTCGCGCAGCGAACCTGACGCGATGATGAGGCGGGCCTGTTCCAGTTCCCGCTGGTCGATCTCGATGGACATGGCGAGAACGGCCTCCGCATGCTCACGCGGCACGACGACGACGCCGTCGATGTCTCCGACGACGATGTCATCGGGATGGACCGTCACGCCGCCGATACGCACTGGCACATTCGACGCATAGGTGCGATAGCGCCCGAGCGTCGTGCCCGGCGAGGCAGACCGCGCGAACACCGGAAAGTCGTAATCCCGGCGGATTTCGACGATGTCGCGCACGCCGCCGTCGAGAATGGCGGCCTCATGCTTGTTGGCGACGGCCCCTGCCGTCATCAGGCCGCCCCAGACGGCAACATTCTTTTCTTCGGCGACGGCGATGCAGATCACGCTGCCGGCCGGACTTTCGTCGATCAGGTCGAGTGCGTGCTGCGGCGGCAGCATTTCGTCGGTTGCGCTCTCCATCACCGTCACGGCCGGCCCGACGATTTTCCTGTCGTTGATGCGCGGCTTGATGCTTTCGTCCATGAAGCCGCCCTTTCCCGCAACCTTGTCGACGGCATCGGCGACCGAGGCAGTGGCGACGCCGCGAAAGCCGGCGATCAGTTCTTCAAGCATCATGTCATACACTCCTGATAGTGGTTATGTTCATATCGTTGGGCTTCGCAGCGTCCCACGCATTGACCCAGTTGATCGGTGTGCCGCCGGAAAAGACCCGGGCGATTTCCTCACTCGCCTTGCGGCGAAGATCGGACACGGACTGTTCGGAATACCAGCCCGTATGATCGCTCACGACGAGGTTGGGCGCGGCGAGAAGGGGGTGGTCATGCGGCGGCGGCTCCTGCTCGAAAACATCGAGGCCGGCACCGAAGATCCGATCGTCTGCAAGCGTTGCCGCAAGCGCCACGGTATCGACCAGCCCGCCGCGCGAGGTGTTGACGAGGATCGCCGTTGGCTTCATCAGCGCCAGTTTACCGGCATCGATGATGTGATGCGTATCGGATGTCAGCGGCGCGTGCAGCGAAATGACGTCGGCCTCGCGGCAGAGCCGTTCCAGTGACACACGTTCGGCACCATCGGGCGATGCCTCGAGATAGGGATCGAAGACCAGCGTGCGGACGTAGCCGAGCGCCTTCGCCTTGCGATGGAACGCCTGGGCGATGCGGCCGTAGCCGATGAGGCCAACAGTGCCGCCGCGCAGCCGGTACATCGGCTCGGCACGCGCCACGTTCCACGCGCCGTTGCGCACGGCGCGGTCGCGGGAGACGACGCGGCGGGCGACGGCGAAGAGCAGGGCAAGCGCGTGATCGCTGACCTCCTCGACGCCATAGTCCGGCACGTTGGCAACATAGATGCCGCACGCTGCTGCCGCCGCGCGGTCGATGTTATCGACGCCGACGCCGTAGCGCACGATGGCCCGGCAATCCGGCATCGCGGCAATGGCACCGGCATCGACGGGACTTTCGCGGACAAGCACCGCATGCGCGCCATCGACCGCCTTTCGCACGGCGTCAGACCTGCCGTGACAGGGTCTTTCGACAAGGCGCGCACCAAATGACGCCAGAACGGCCTCCTCGATGTCCGTGCCGTCGTATCCCTCGTCGAGGACGACGACGAGGGGCGATTGGGGAGCGTTTTCCAGCGTCATGACGTGTCCAGGGCCTCGGTTACTGTGCGCCCTGCGCGGATGCAGTCGCTTCCTTGAGCTTTGCGACCCACTCGGCGCCGACGGACTCCTCGAGCTGCTTCTCGACGACGGGCTGCGCCACCGACCGGAAGGCGGCGATTTCATCAGCCGTCGGCACATAAACTTCCATGCCGACCTCGGTCAGGACCTTTTCGGCAGAGAGGTCCTGCGCCCGCGTCATGTCGCGGTGGATCGTGCGAGCCTCGACGACGCAGGTATCCACGGCCCGCTTTTCGGCATCTGCCAGCCCCTGATAGAAGGCATCGCTCATGAGGTAGGCGTGCAGGCTGTAGACGTGACCGTCGAGCGAGGCATATTTCTGGCTCTGGTAGAGGCTGCCCGCCATGATGTTGGTGACGCCGTTCTCCTGTCCATCGACCGTGCCCTGTGCGAGCGCTGCCGGAAGTTCGGCCCAGTCGATCGCCGACGGGCTTGCGCCGAGGCTTTCCATCAGCGAGATGAAGACCGGCGCCGGCTGCACCCGCATCTTCAGGCCCTTCATGTCATCCGGCGTCTTGATCGGATGCTTGGAGTTGGTGAAGTGGCGGATGCCGTTATCGGCATAGGCAAGCAGCCGGATGCCGGTTTCAGCCAGCATCGCATCGCCGAATTCCTTACCGAAATCGCCGTCGAGCACCTTGTAGGCCGTCTCGTGGTCCGGGAAGATGTAGGGCAGCGCGAAGACGTCGAAGGGGCGATAGACGCTCGAGATGCCGCCGTCATGAACGACAGCCAGTTCGAGTGAGCCGAGTTTCAGGCCTTCGAGGGCGCTCGTCGCGTTGCCGAGCTGACCGGCGGGAAAGATCTGCACATCGATCGAATTCGATGTCGCCTTCTCGACGCAGGTCTCGAACGCGAGTGCGGCCGCATGTTTCGGCTGGTCCTCCCGGCCCGGCTGGTAATGCGTGTATTTCAGCACCTTGCCATCGGCGGCGGCACTGCCGACCCCCAACATGACCAGTGCAGTCGTCGTCAGGAACAGTTTTTTGAGCATCTCTCTACCTCCTGTTTGAGAGCGGTTCATCGGGCGTAGCCGAAGAAGTTTGGCAGCCACAGCGTGAGTGCCGGAACGAAGACGATGAGCGTGAAGACGAGGAACTCGGCCGCAAGCATCGGAATGATCGCACGTGCCAGGGTGAAGATCGGAACCTTGGCGACCACAGTTATGACGAAGAGAACCGCGCCGACCGGCGGCGTGATCATGCCGATCGTCAGGTTGAGGATGACCACCATCGCGAAGTGCAGCGGATCGATGCCGGCGTTCTGGGCGAGCGGCGCGAGAATCGGCACGAGGATGATGACGGCCGGCAGCGTGTCGAGGAACAACCCGCAGACCAGCAGGAAGAGCGACACAACGATCAGCAGCATCGTCGGCGACAGGCCGAGCGAGGCGATATACTGGCTGACGGCTTGAGGGATCTGCAGCACCGTCAGCATGTAGGCGAAGATGCTGGCCATGGAGACGACCAGCAGGACTGCCGAGGTCATCAGCGCGGTGTTGACCAGAATGCGCGGAACCTGCGCGATCGACAGCGTGCCGATGACGAAGCGGCCGACGAAGAAGGCATAGATGGCCGCGACCGCAGAGGCTTCGGTCGGCGTGAAGACGCCGCCATGGATGCCGCCCAGGATGATCACCGGCATCAGCAGCGCCGGAAAGACCTTCCAGGACTCCTTCAGGAACTGGCCCCACGCCGGACGTTGCAGCGGAAAGGTGAAGTTGCGGCGCTTGGCGATCCACCAGTTGACGAAAAGCAGCGAGGTTCCAAGCATGAGCCCGGGCACGATGCCGGCCAGAAACAGACCGATGACGCTGACGCTGTTGTCGGTCAGCGCATAGATGATCATGATGATCGAGGGCGGGATGATCGGCGCGATGATGGCGCCCGACGCGGTCAGCGCCGCCGCATAGGCCGTCGGATAGCCGGCCTGGCGCATCATGCGAATGATGACCGAACCGGGGCCGGCCGCGTCGGCGAGTGCCGAGCCGCTGATGCCGGCCATGAAGATCGCCATCAGCACGTTAGCATAGCCCAGTCCGCCGCGCACGTTGCCGATGAGCTGGCATGCGAAGCGCACGAGCAGATCGGTGATACGCCCGCCCGTCATCAGCTCTGCCGCCAGGATGAAGAACGGCACGGCCATCAGCGGGAAGCTGTCTATGCCGCTGAAGAGACGCTGCGGGACCAGCAACGGGGAGAAGCTGCCGCCCCAGACGAGCGCGGCCATGCCGGCACCACCCATCGCAATAGAGACGGGAACCCCGATGATGAGCGCCACGACGAAAACCAGGACGAGAACAGCGGTCATGCCGAAGGCCTTTCGGTCAACGGGAGTTCGGCGGATGCCCCGGTGGACGGGTCATGGTCGCTGAAGCGGTCGATGAAATGCCGGAAGCCAAGAAGCAGGTGGATCGCCGCGATCAGGCAGCCGATTGGAACGCCAAGATAGACAAGACCGAGCGGGACGTTCAGGACCGGGGTGGTCTGGCGCATCGTGAACTGCGCATAGGCGAAACCATGCCAGGCGACGGCCGCGAGAAAGACCAGGATCGCGGTCGCGATGACATGGCGCAGGATACGCATGAGGGGAACCGGCAACAGATCCTGAACAATCTCTACGGCGACATGCGCTCCGGCGCGAAGCGCGAGCCCGGCGCCGAGATAGGCGACCCAGATCATCATGTAACGGGTCAGTTCCTCGACCCATGGCAGGGAAACCCCGAAAAAGTAGCGGAGAAGGACATTGGCAAAGACAAGAACCGTCATCACCAGCATGAGGCAACCGATCAGGGCCTGATTTGCCCAGATGAAGCGCCGGTCGAACGTCGCAAGCATTGAATTGTCTCCGGAGGGTGCCGGATTACGACATCCCTCCCCGTGTGCGGGTCAGTTGAGGTACGGCTTTGCCTTCACCGGAAGCTTCCAGATGGTGAAGTTTGGATTTTCCGGGCTGTCGAAATTCATGTCGCCGTCAACCCACAGGTGCAGATTGTTGGAGATCACGTGGAGCGCGCCGTCAGGGGCCCAGGCCAGCGTGTCGGGCCATGCCATTTCCGGATGATAGGCAACCTGCGTCAGGCGGCGCGTCGACGGGTCCCACTTGAGAACGCCGTTCAGTTGCAGCGCGGTCAGGTAGACGTTGCCGTCCTTGTCGGCCGTCAAACCGTCGGTGTTCGACGGCAGCACGACTTCGACGCGAACGGCTGCCTGCAATTCGGATTCCAAAACCTTTGCGTCGCGCAGCAGCGCCGTCGGCAGCGAGTACAATGTGTTGCCGGTCAGGTTCGTCCAGTAGAGCGTGCGCTTGTCGCCGGACAGTGCGATGCCGTCGGCACCCGTGCGCATCCGGCCGTTCTTCAGGACCTGCCGCCCGTTGATGGTGAAGCTGAACTGCGCCTCGTCATTGGTGAACTTCGTCGCGGCGAGCACACGGCGGGCGGTGTTCCTGCTCTTGTCGTAGACGATCAGCCCGCCGCAGAGCGGATCGGCAAAGATGCCACTGTCGGTGATGTATGCGAAGCCACTCTCGTTATCGACGACGACGTCGTTGAGGAACGAGCAGGTCCTGTTCGAAACCTCCTCGGAAAATGCGAGACGCTGGATTTCCTTGTTCGCCTTGATATCCCAAAGAGCGAGCTTCTCGTCGCCCTCGCCCGACTTCTGGCCGGCGACATGGCCCTGGTCGAGAATCCACATCACATCGTTCTCGTCGATCTCGAAGCCGAGAACGGCCTTCAGGCCGGCGACATTGGAAACGTCGTTCAGCGCCTCCGACGGGAAGGCCTGAAGCTCGTAGCCGTCACCGGCCTTTACAAGCTTCGACACGGTTGCCGGGATGTCCGCCCCGCCCCAGCGGGCCGTCGTGACATACATGGTGCCGGCCGAATCGAATTTCAGGCCCTGGACCAGCGCCTTGCCCTTGAGCGCACTTGCATCCCAGCGTTCGCGCAGCTTGGCGTCCTCGACCTGGTAGGTCAGGCTGTTCATGCGCGCGATCGGCTCGACCGCCATATCCTGCGCCGAAACCGGCGCCGCAAGCGCCATCGCCCCAAGGGCGACGGCTATCGTCTTCCCAAGAGATTTCATGCTATTTCCCTCCCCAACAGATGTCTTCATTTTACGACATCAAACTGCTACCTTAGGCGTCAGATAAAACTAAGGTAGCAGTTTCCGAACTGCTGTAAAGGGGCTGTTTATGAAATCGTCGCTCAAACCGTCGTCGCGCAAACAGGCGGCAGGCGAAAACCCGGAAAAAAGAGCTGGGAAACTGACACGACCGGGGCTTCTGGTGGACGAGGTCGTGCGTGCGATCCGCGAGATGATCGTTGAGGGACGCGTGCTTCCGGGGGAGCGCTTGTCGGAGAATGCGCTGGCCGCCGAACTCGGCGTCTCGACGACGCCGGTGCGCGAGGCAATCGCGCTCCTGCGCCGGGAGGGGCTGGTAACGGTGCAGCCGCAGTCGGGCACCTACGTCTTCGAATTGCAGCCGGGAGAGCTCAACCAGCTTTGCGAACTGCGCTTCGCTCTGGAGCCGGCAGCCGTTCAACTGGCCATGGAGGATCCGGCTTCGACACTCGCCGAGGCGCTGGACACGATCGTCGACAACATGCGTGCGGCGCAGGACAGCGGTGCGGTGAAGCGGTATCTCGCCCTCGACACCACCTTTCACGACACGATCATTGCCGCATCTGGCAATCCCTATATCCTGAGCGCCTATGCGCTGATCGGTGCCAAGATGGCGGCCCTGCGCAATCGTCTCGGCGACGATCCGCATCACATGGAAAAATCCATGCGCGAGCATGTCGAAATCGTCGAGGCAATTCACGAACGCGATCTTTCTCGCGCCACCCATATCCTCGTGCGCCATATCGCACGCAAGGAAGGTTCCTACTGGGAACACCTGGACCCGGAAGAAATGTCGTCCCTGTCGAGACTGCGCAAGGTATGACCGGAACCCTCCGCAGCGTCGCATGACCTCAATCCGCCGCCAGATCGACGGGACGCCCTGCTTCATAACGAAGACGGGACGTCGAACCGATGTAATATCCTTGGTCGGGTCCCCCGCAACGGCAATGATGTCTGCCCGTTTACCGACCTCGATCGATCCGCTCTCTGCGGCCAGTCCGAGCATCTCCGCGGCAACGATGGTTCCGGCCACGAGTGATTCTGTCGCGGTCATTCCAAGCTCCACCGTCAGAAGAAACTCCATTCGCGCCTCGTGAAGCGGATGGGTTGGCCCGCCGATGAGGTCGGTACCGAGTGAGAAGCGAACACCAGCCTCAACCCCGAGGCGGAAGTCCAGCCGTTGCCGGGTTTCCGGTCAAATACCGTAGCCGCGCTCGATGATGTCGACGGCACCATCGAGCGCGAGGCGAACGGCGTCTCGCCGATCGCATGCGCGCTTACCTTGAGGCCGTTGCGATGCGCCTCTCGACAGCCGCCTTAACCTCTTCGGGACTATAGGCCGGAACCTGTTTCAGCGGATCGTCGCCCCAGGCGTGATAGCGAACGTGCACGCCGCCCTTGGACAGGCCGAGCTTGATGAAATCCGCCCCCTGGCGAACACGCTCCCGCACGGCCCGGCGAAGCGCGTCCGGCCCGTCGGCAAGCTCGCCTCCGGCAAAGGAGGGCATAGGTGACGTCGCAGTGAGGGCCAGCGGCTATTGGCGTCAAGTCTTTGATGCTTCGCTGCGACGGCGTGGTCCAAGCCACAGATAGAGCAGGCCCACGGTTACCAGCAGGGCTCCCGCACTGATCGGGCGCAGCACGAACACGCTTGGATCCATGTCGCTGACGGTCAGCGCGTTGCGCAGGTTCTTTTCGAGGATCGGGCCGAGCACAATGCCGAGGACCGCCGGGGCGGGTGGAAAGCCGAGCCGGAGCATGGCATAGCCGACGAGGCCGAAGATCAGCAGGAGCCGCACGTCGAAGGCATTGTTTGATACCGAGAAAGCGCCGATCACCGCGGTCAGGCAGATCGCCGGCACGAGGAAGGCCGCCGGAAGGTTCAACACTCTTGACATCAATCCGCGGCCGGAAAGCCCGACGACGACCATCAGCACGTTCGACAGGAACAGCAAGACAAGGATGGAGACGAAGAGCCCGCCGTCCTGCTGGATCAGGAACGGCCCGGTATGCACGCCCTGGATCATCAGCGCCCCGATCAACACCGCCGTCACCGGATCGCCCGGAATGCCCAGCGTCAGCAGGGGCACCATCGCCCCGCCGGTCACGGCATTGTTCGATACTTCGCAGGCGATCACCCCCTTGGCTTCCCCTTTGCCGAAGCGATCGCCGGGTCGCGCCGTGCGGATTGCGTCGCTATAGCTCAGCCAAGAGGCGATGGCCGGTCCCGTCCCCGGCAGCACGCCGACCATGCTGCCGATCACCGCCGAGCGAAGCGACAGCCAGCGGTTACGCCACAACTCGCCCAGAACGGCAAGCTGGCTGGCCCGCTGCTGCGTCGGCAGGATGGCATGATGCTGCTCTCCATGTTTGGACAACAGCAACATCTGCGAGATCGCGAAAAGGCCGATCAGGGCCACGGTCTGGGAAACGCCGCCCATCAGGTTCGGCTGGTCCATCATGAACCGTCCCACGCCGCTGACCGGATCGAGCCCGACAGTGCTGACCAGGATGCCGAAGAAGGCCGCGGCAAGCCCCTTGATCATCGAGCCCTGCGAGATGCCGGCCACGCAAACGATCCCGGCAAGCGCGAAGGAGAAATACTCGACCGACGTGAACTTCAGCGCCACCTTCGCCAGGAGCGGCGCCACGGTCATCAGCAGTATCAGCGAGAACAGCCCACCCAGAAACGAACCCCAGATCGCCAGGCTGAGGGCGCGGTCGCCCTGCCCCTCGCGCGCCATCGCATAGCCGTCGAGCGCGGTCGCGGCCGAACTTGGCGCACCGGGCGTGTTAATCAGGATGGCTGGGATGGAGCCTGCGAAATAGCCCGAGCAATAGATCCCGAGAAGCAGGGCCATTGAGGTGGTTGGCCCCATGGCATAGGTGACCGGCAGAAAGAGTGCGATGGCTGCCGGCGCCGTCAGGCCGGGTGCTGCGCCAAAGATCATGCCGATGATGACGCCGATGAACAGGAAGATCATCACCCAGGGGCTGGCGACATTGCCAAGGCCTGTCGAGATGTCCGCAAAACTGATCAGATCCATGTGGGCAGCACCATGTCGAAGCCGTAGGCAAAAGCCAGATAAAGCGCAGCCGACAGCGCCAGCGGATATAGAGCGAGCAGGATGGGCCTGCGCACGCCGAATGCCATCAGCGTGACGAGAGTGACCAGCCACATGCCAAAGCGGACGTCGATCTGCCCGAAGAACCACATGAAAGGTATCAGCACCGCAAGCACCATGCCGACCCGACGGTCAAGCAGGGCGGGAAACCGCCCTGCTTGACGCAATCCGCGCAGTGTAAGAACAACGCCGCAAGCACCCAGGCCTACTGCACAGACCAGCGGCACAAAATTGGGGCTGAGCGTCTCGGCCCCCGCGCCGGTGCCCATATCGAGCGACAGCCAGACGACTGCCAGCGCCAGCGCGACCAGCACCAGCCCCGACACGGTGTCCTGATGTGTGATGTTCATTCTCTCCTCCCGTGCCGTCCGTTCCAACCTCGCCCAACGCTACTTTTTCAGGAGGCCGAGTTCCATCAGAACCGGCCGCACCGCCTCGGAATCCGCAATCACACGCGCAAGCATGTCTTCGGAATCGAGATAGGCCGGGTTGAAGAAGAATTCCTTCATCCGCTCCTTGAACGCGTCGGAACCGACCACCTCGGCAACGGCGCTGGAGAGCTTCGCCACCACTTCCGGCGGCACGCCAGCGGGCGCAACTATACCGAACCACTGCGAGTTGATGTAATCGAATCCCTGTTCGCGATAGGTCGGGACGTCCGGCATGAACGGCCAGCGTTCTTCCGCAGCAAGGCCGAGGACACGGATGTCGCTTTCGCCCGATTCCGAGAAGAGCGCCGGGAAATTCGAGCCGCCGCCGGTCAGAAATTGGACCTCGCCCGACAGGAGCTTGACGAGCCCGTCCTGATTGGAATCGGAATTGACGAAGGTGGCGGTGACCCCCTGCTGGGCAAGGAACGCCGCCATGGCGAGATGCGGACCCGATGCGATGCCCGACCCGGAATAGGTCAGTCGCTCGGTCTTCAGCGCTTCGACCAGTTCCGCCAGCGTCTTGTACGGGGAATCGGCCCGCACCGCCACGCCCGAGGGAATTTCCACCAGCCGGGCGATCATCGTCAGGCTGCTCAGGTCATAGCCGGTTTCCGACATCATCGGCCGGGCGCCCAGCGTGGAGTCTGAACCGATGGCGACGAAATAGCCGTCCGCTCGGGCCATCGCCAGGTTGGCAAGCCCGATTGCACCGCCCGCGCCAGGCTGGTTCACGATGATGACCGGCTGGCCCAGCGCCGCTTCCAGCGGTTGCGCCATCAGCCGCGCGACCTGATCGGTGGCGCCGCCTTGCGAGAACGGCACGATCATCTGTACCGGCTTGGTCGGATAATCCTGCGCAAGGGACTGGGTCGGTCCCGTCACGCCTGCGAGCGCCAATGCGGCGCATGTGCCAAAGGCACCCGCAATCCTACGAAAAGTCAGCATATGCTCCTCCTTCCTGAGCTATTCGTTTCAGTTTTGCCCAGACAGGCGCCCTGTCAGTTCCTCCGCGCCGATATGGGCGGACAGGCGGCCCGCTACGCGCCGCCTGTCTCGTTGGTGCCCGGGTCTGTCGCGACCCGGAAAGATGTGCGCCCGTACCCCTTCGACGCCGATCAGGCGCGGGCGGGCGCGAGCGATGCGATCTCCAGCAGCGCCGTCGCCACGGCATCGGGGCATTCCACCAATGTCAGGTGTCGCGCACCGGGCAGAATGGAAAGTGTCGCCCCGGGGATACGGCGCACCAGATCCTCGGAGGCTGAAACGGGCGTTGCATAATCCTCTTCGCCGACGATGACCGTGGTCGGAACGGCGATATGCTCCAGTCCCTCCCGCAGGTCGGCCTTTCCGAGCATGTCACAGGATGCTGCGTAGCAGGCAAGGTCATTCGCAACGAATATCCCGGCAACGTTGGCCACGACCCCGGGATTGGCCCCGCGCCAGGCATCGCTGAACCAGCGGGTCGCCTGGAAGCCGCTCATTGCCGCAAGGCCGCCGGTGCGGGCCTTTTCGGCGCGCTCGCCCCAGTTCCTTGGAGCCTCCGGCCCGTACCAAGCCGTGGTATCGACGAGAACCAGCCCGGCCAGCCGGCGCGGCGCCGCCAAAGCAAACGCCTGCGCCACGCAGCCGCCCATCGAGCAGCCGGCCACGATCGCGTTTTCCCATCCGAGATGCTCGAGGAGCGCCTCCATGTCGCTGCCGAACTGCTGCACGCTGTAAGGTCCCGGAGCCTTGCCTGACTGGCCGTGGCCCCGGCAATCGGGCGCGACGACATCGAGCCCCGCTTCGGCCAGCCGCGCGGCCACCGGAGCCCAGAGGCTGCCATCCAGCGCCAGCGGATGTATCAGCAGGGCGCGGCCTGCGGCCTGGCCCGCGCCCCAGCGGCGGTAGGCGAGTTCAAGCCCGTCGGGCAGAACGGTGGTCGTTATGCTGTGTGTCATCGGCCCGTCCCTAGCCAACCGAAGCGGTGGTGTGGGAAGCGTCGGCCTCGACCAGCGGAACATTCCATGCGTCGTAGCCATAAAGCCAGCTCGGATCATCATTGCCACCCGACATCCAGGTATTGGCGCTGGAGATGGCCTGGATGCGCGAGGTTCTCGGCTTCCGGTTTGCTTCATAGTCGCGGAATGCGCGGTCCAGATCTTCGCCGCCGGCGGCCTCGACGCATCGGGCGAGCACAGCGGCATCCTCGATCGACGTCGCGGCGCCCTGCGCCATGTAGGGCGTCATCGGGTGGCAGGCATCGCCCAGAAGCACCACGCGCCCATCGCTCCAATGGGGCAAGGGTTCGCGCTCGAGGATCGCCCATTTGTGGCAATCGGGGCAGGCATCCAGCACCATTCGCACCTCGGGGTGGAAGCCCTCGTAGGCGGCGCGCAATTCTTTCACATCGCCCTTGGCGGACCAGGATTCGGCCGTCATCCAGTCGGCCGGCTCGGGAACACTGGTTACGAAATACAGATGGCTGCGATCCGGCGTGGTGTAGTAGATGACGATATGGCGGTCGATACCCCACCACTTCGTGCGCGAAGGGGCGATCTCGCCGGGCATCCGGCTGGCCTCGAACACCGCTCGATAGGCGATGCGCCCCTTGTGCAGCGGTGCGTCCTTGCCCACGATGATCGAGCGAACAAACGAATGCACACCATCTGCAGCAACGACGGCGTCATGGGTCGCCCTTGTGCCGTCGGCAAAGGCCAAGTCGACCTGCCGCCCGCGTTGGTCGAGACCCGCCAGCTTCTTGTTCAGCTTGATCACCTCCGGGGGAAGCGCAGAACACAGCGCCTCGTGAAGATCGGCACGGTGCATGCACAGGAAAGGCGCACCGTAGAGATCTTCCGGCATGGGCAGCTCGCGCTTGACCTCGCCCGTGTCCCACACGCGATTGAGGTGCGAATAGGGTTCGAACGAGACATTGCGCAGCCTGTCCAGGATCCCCATGCCGTTGAGGACGCGCGACGAGTTCGGCAACATCTGGATGCCCGCGCCGACGCGAAGAAACTGCGGCGCCTGTTCATACACCGTGACATCGACGCCGATCTTGCGCAGGGTAATGGCCGCGGCCAACCCGCCCATTCCGGCACCAATGATTGCAATGGATGGCTTCGTTTTCGTCATGAGACACCTCGGTGATCTGTGGAATTGATCCGAACGTAGAGGCGTCAAATGTGTATGTAAAATATATTTATTATCTGAGTTTAGTACTTTGAACATTTATTACCTGTTCCGAAAGAATTGCGTAAGTCCTTGCGGTATATGAGTATATTTCAAATTGTCGGGCGAACGAGACGATTGGCGGCTGGCGTCGCACACGCCGTTTTTGATGCTGCCGCACCGCACCCGCCGCCATGTCCGGAAATGCCGCGATGCAGCATTCGGCGATATGTCCGGCGATCAGGTCGACGGGCTGTCCGGCGCCGTCCACTCATCGCCTGCGATAGAGCGCGTCATCTCGACGAACCTGCGCACCAATTGCAGCCGCTCGTCGCCGCGATAGGCGATATAGAGCGGCAGGGGCGGGAGGACACCGCCGGACAATGGCCGATAGATGACGCGTCCCGGATGCAGGATCGTCATGGACACGGGAACGATGCTGACGCCTCGCCCGGCAGCCACCAGGTTGATGGCCGCAACCATCCGCGTAACCTCGTCAATGATCTCGGTCCCGATACCGGCATCGTCGAGCTTGCGCAGGATACCCTCGAAAATCCCATAACCCTCGGGACGGCGGTAGACGACAAGCCGTTCCCCCGCCAGGCGATGAATGTCGAGCGGGCCGCTGCCTTCCTGCGCGAACGGATGCTGCACGGGCATTGCGAGAACCATGCCTTCCTTGGCGAGGACGCTGCTTGCCAGATCGCCGGGACCCTTGGTCGCCACGTGGGAAAAGGAAAGGTCGATCCGGCCCGATTGCAGCGCGAGGGCAAGTTCGTAGGTCTCGCTTTCCTCGACGGCAATGCCGACCCAGGGATAGGCCTGGCGGAACCGCCCCAGCACATGCGGCGTCAGGCTGTGCAACGAGGCGGAACTGGTGAAACCTACCCGCAGCGTTCCGGTCTCGCCCTGGTCGAAACGCTGGACATGCTCGATCGCCTTCTGCGCGCGCGCCAGAACTTCGCGCGCCTCCATGAGGAACACCATGCCTGCGGCATTGAGCGTGATCCGCTTGGGCGCCCTGTCAAAGAGCTGCACGCCCAGTTCGGCCTCGAGCAATCGCAGCTGCTGGCCCAGCGGCGGCTGCTGGATGTTCAGCCGCTCCGCCGCGCGGGTGATGCTGCCCTCTTCGGCGACGGCAACGAAGTATCGCAGATGCCTGAGTTCCATCGCTTCACCGTTCCCAGGGTTCGGTTGGCATTTTCCTGTCCCATTCGGACGCCGAAATCAAAGGTGGTATACGAAGGCTCTTGCGCATTAGCAACAAGCCGTGCCCACGACATGTGATCAAACGCAGCAGCTCCTGGCAACAAGTTGTCACCTTACTTGGCCACGATCATACCGCACCTGTGCACACTCAGATCAAGGACGGGTCGTGTGGAATGCCCGCCGCAACGAGAAGTGCCCTCGCGCGTTCGAGAACCGGGCGATCGATCATCCTGCCGCCTAACACTAAGACTCCGCCATGCGCAAAGTGGTCAGCGGCAACGATGCGACGAGCCTGTTCAATCTCCTCCGCCGTCGGCGCGAAGACGCTGTTCACAACCGCCACCTGCCGCGGGTGTAGGCAAAGCTTCGCGGTGAAGCCGAGGGCGCGGGCGCGGGCAATGTCAGCGGCGAGCGCGTCTGTGTCTTCAAGGTCCACCGTGACGCCATCGATCGGCTGCGGCAGGCCGGCGTGGCGCGATGCGATGGCGATCTGGAGCCGCACCGGATCGAGTCCTGCCCCGGTTCCAGGGATGCGCGCGTCGAGTCCGAAGTCGAGATTGCCGAAGGCTATGCGGCAGACACCGGGCGCGGCCGCGAGATCATGCATTTGCAGGAGCCCCTCGACGCTTTCGAGAAGCGCGATCAGCGGACGGCCCGGCAGGTGGCTGGACACCGCGTGCAAGGCAGCTACAGTGGCCTTCGGGACCATGACGCCCGCTTCCGGACAGGCGGCGATCGCCGCGAGATCCGGCGCGAACCACGGCGTATCGGCACCGTTGATGCGCAGCACCCCTGCCCCGCCTTGCACGAACCAGTCGACAGCCGCCGCCCGCGCGTGATCCTTGTCGTCCGGCCCAACGGCATCCTCCAGGTCGATGATGATGCTGCCGGCGCCCGAGGCTGCTGCCTTGGCAAAACGGTCGGGGCGATTGCCCGGCACGAAGAGATAGCTCACCGGCTGCCGGCGATCTGCATGAAGCGGGCTCCCTGTCTCAGTCATCGAACCGCGCCTCCGCCTGCATCGCAAGCTCACCGTCCGGTCCTCGCGCCCAGAGCGACAGGGCGCCGTCGCTGTCCAGTGGCGCCGCCTCGAGATGGAACGGGCGGTCAACGAAAAGCGGCGCCGTTGCCCGGAAGCTGAAACGTCGGAGCGGGGCATCGCCCCGGCAACGGGCGGCAAGGCCGTGCAGCAGGGTGGCGATCAGCGGGCCGTGCACGACGAGATCGTGATAGCCCTCCTCAGTGCGAGCATAGAACTGGTCGTAATGGATGCGGTGGCCGTTTTCCGTCAGCGCCGAATAGCGGAAGAGCAGCACCGGGTCCGGCGTGAAGGGCTCCGACCACCCGGCATTGCTTGGTGCCGAAACAGGAGCAGCGCCAGGCGCGCCGGGCACGGCCGCGGCGCGGAAGACGAGGTCCTGCTCTTCCTCGATGCAGAGCGTCGCCCCATGAAAGATGCGATGGCGGACGGTCACGAAGCCGAGCCGGCCCGAGCGGCCGCCCTTCGAGACGACATCCAGGATTTCGCTTTCGCGCCTCGCCTCCGCCCCGACCGGCAGCGGTGCATTATAGGTCAGTCGCCCGCCGGCCCACATGCGGCGCGGTAGGCCGAGGTCCGGCAGGAAAGCGCCGCGCTTCGGATGCCCGTCCGGCCCCAGTTCGCTGTGCCGTGCGATGGGATTGAAGAACATCCAGTGCCAGGCCGGCGGCAGAGATCCGCCGCCGCCCGGGACGCCGTCGAGGTCGAGCGCCGCGGCCAGCGCCGCGACGCGGTCGGCGGCGATCACGGCCCGCCGGCTGTCCGTCAGACCGATGGCGTCCCTGCCGTCCAGTGTGACTTCCGAAGACATCATTCTCCCTTTCAGCGCTCGTCCGAACGGCCGGATCTATGCTCCGCTATGCCAGTCCAGCAGGTTGAAGATACGCCCGACATCGCCGGCTTCGTCGAGCGACCAGACGAACTCGAACACCTTTTGCATGCGTTCCGCGTCGATCAGGCCGTCGGCGCAATCGCGAAACTTGTCTTCGAGCTCGGCGTCGGAGAGCGGATTGTGTGGGCTGCCGCGATAATTCTCGTCGGCCCAGCGCTCGAAATAGCGGCCGTCTTTCGTCGTCACCTGAATCCTCGAGCGGATGCGGTCCCAGCCCATGTCCTCGATCGACTGGTCGAAGGACGTCTCGATCCGCCGCTGCATGTCCTGCGACGGCTTGGAGGAGACGAATTCGTCGGTGAACTCCGCCTTGCCGGCGCGGCCGGCAAGGATGATCGCCGTCAACAGGAAGGCGAAGGAGAATTTCCCCTCGAGCTCTGTCGTCGCGATTCGGAAGCGGATGGGACCAAGCACGTTGCTGCCTGCCCTCAGCGTCACCGACGAAATGTCGCGGGCGGTCAGCGCGTTGTCGCGCATCAGGAATAGCATCGCGTCCATGCTCGGATGGGTGAGCACGCCGGACGGATAGGGTTTGATCGAGACACCGGGGCTCGCCATCGTATGCGGCTGGCCGAAACGATCGCGCACCAACGCCGGCTCGCCGCCCGGACCGGCGATAGCAAGATAGCCCCAGCGCCCGTCGAGCGCTTCGGGGCTCGCCGAGAGGCCGTGGCGGGCAAGCAGTACCGCCGTCACGCCGTTTTCGGCCGCGCGGCCGACGTGCATCGGCTTGGTCATCGTGCCGAAGCCGGCGCGGATGCCCGATGCCATCGAGGCGGCGAGGCCGAGCGCCTGCGCGACGCCCGCCGCATCGAGATCGAACATCTTCGCCGCGGCAGCCGCAGCCGCGAAGGTGCCGATGGTGCCGGAGGTGTGAAAGCCGCGCATATAGTGGTCCGGATCGATCGCCTCTGCGACCTTGCAGCCGACCTCGAAGCCCGCCGCGAAGGCCGTCAGGAAGCGCTTGCCGTCGACCGGCCGACCCGTCTCTGTGGCCACGAGGTCCGACATCGTCAGCGCCGCGATCAGTGGCGGCATGGTGGGGTGCATCAGCAGACCATAGGGCCTGCCCGGGCCTTCGGCGAGCTGCGTGTCGTCCCAGTCCATCGCGTGGCCGGCCGTGCCGCCCCAAAGCGCCGCGAGATGAGCGGGGACCCGCCTTGCCGCCCCGCCGATCAGCCGTGCCTGCGGCGTGCCGCCAAGGCTGTCGATATAGGCGCCAAGCGGTTTCATGCCGGGTTGCTCCGTCCCAGCAAGTGCGACGGCAAGACCGTCAAGCACGCAACGCCGCGCGAGCCGGAGCGTCTCGCTGTCGAGGTCCGCATAGTCGAGATCGGCAACGAAATTTGCGGCCGCTTTTGTGAGGCCGGAGAGATGGGCGTGCGGATCATTGCTCGCCGCTGTTGTCTTCGGATGCTGGTTCACGGTCTTCCTCCCATCGCAAGTCTGCGCATGTCTCATCGGCTCAGCCGAATTCCCGGCGGATCGCCGCGCCGTCGGCATCGATGGCCGGCACCGCGCGGAAGGACTGTAAGCTGCCCCGTCTGCGCGCTGGCGGCGCAGGCACGGCGACCGCTCCGCTATCCGTCGCGACGTCGATCCGTCTCAGATGTGGATGCTCCGCCAGCTCTAGCGGCGTGTTGACCATGGCATAGGCAATACCTGCCGCGTCCAGACGCTCGATCATCGTTTCGTGCAGCCCTGCGGCAAAGGCCGCCGCGATCAGCTCGTCCATCACGGCCCGGTTCTCGATCCGTCGGTAGGGGTCGTTGAAGCGCGGATCGGTGGCGAGCTCGGCATCGCCTATGACGGTCGCGCAGAAGGAACGCCATTCGCGCTCGTTCTGGATGGAGATCAGTACGCCGCGGCCGTCTGCGCAGGTAAAGACCCCATAGGGCGCGATCGACGGATGGCGAAGGCCCATGCGCGGCGGGTTCTTCCCCGCCCCCTCGGCCTGGAGCAGCGGCACGGCCATCCAGTCGGCCATGGCGTCAAACATTGCGACATCGATTACGGCGCCGCGGCCGGTGGAACGCCGCTCGATCAGCGCTTCGAGGATCGCCGCTTGAGCATACATGCCGGTGCCGATGTCGCAGACCGAGATGCCTACCCGCGCGGGCTCCTCCGGCGTGCCGGTGATGGAGGCAAGCCCGCTTTCCGCCTGGATCAGCAGGTCATAGGCCTTTCGGTCGCGGTGCGGCCCGTGGTCGCCGTAACCGGAGATATGGCACTGGATCAGCGGCGGGTTGAGACTTTCCAGCACGTGCACGCCGAGCCCAAGACGCGCCACGGCGCCCGGCGCGAGGTTTTCCACGAAGATGTCTGCCTTCGTCAGCATCGCCTTCAGCACCGCCAGGTCATCCGCCTGCTTCAGATCGAGCGCTATTGACTGCTTGCCGCGGTTCAGCCAGACGAAATAGGAGGATAGGCCCTTGGCCAACCGGTCGTAATTGCGCGCGAAATCGCCTTCCGGCCGCTCGACCTTGATGACCCGCGCCCCGGCATCGGCCAGTCGCGATGTGCAGAAGGGGGCTGCGACCGCCTGTTCCAGCGAGACGACAAGCATTCCATCGAGTGGTCCGGCCATCCTCCCGCTCCTCAATAGGAACGGGGCATGCCGAGCACATGCTCGGACAGATAGGCGAGGATGAGGTTCGTCGAGATCGGCGCCACCTGGTAGAGCCGCGTCTCGCGGAACTTGCGCTCGACGTCATATTCCTCGGCAAAACCAAACCCGCCATGGGTCTGAAGACAGGTATCCGCCGCCTGCCAGGACGCTTCGGAGGCGAGCAACTTCGCCATGTTGGCCTCCGCGCCGCAGGGCACGCCCCGGTCGAAGCGCTCCGCCGCACGGTAAACCATCAGCTTCGCCGCCTCCGCCGCCGCATAGGCGCGGGCGATCGGGAACTGCACGCCCTGGTTCTGGCCGATCGGACGGCCGAAGACGACGCGCTCGTTCGCATAGCGCGACGAAGTTTTCGTAAACCAGGCCGCATCGCCGATGCATTCGGCGGCGATCAGGATGCGCTCGGCATTCATGCCATCGAGAATGTAGCCGAAACCCTTGCCCTCGTTGCCGATCAGGCTGTCGACCGGGATTTCCAGGTTGTCGAAGAAGACCTCCGTCGTCGCATGATTTAGCATGGCGCGGATCGGCTTGATCGAAAGCCCGTTGCCGAGTGCAGCCTTCATGTCGACGAGGAACACCGAGAGCCCGTCGCGCTTCCTCGCCACATTGTCCTTTGCGGTCGTGCGGGCGAGCAGGATCATCAGGTCGGAATGCCCGGCCCTTGATGTCCAGACTTTCTGGCCGTTGATAACGTAGGTGTCGCCGCGCCTCTCGGCAAAGGTGCGGATCGAGGTGGTATCGGTGCCGGCTGTCGGTTCCGTCACGCCGAAGGCCTGGAGGCGGGTCTCGCCACGGGCGATCCTCGGCAGCCATTGCATCTTCTGCGCCTCGCTGCCGTGGCGCAGCAACGTGCCCATCGTGTACATCTGCGCATGCAGGGCAGCCGCATTGCAGCCCTGTGCATGGACCTCTTCCAGAATGTTGGCGGCGACCGTGATGCCCTGCCCGCTGCCGCCGTATTCCTCCGGCACCAGGACACCTAGAAAGCCGCCCTCGGTCATCGCCTTGACGAAGGCGGTCGGATAGGCCTTCTCCCGGTCGAGCGCGCGCCAGTATTCTCCGGGAAAGCCGGCGCAAAGAGCCGCCACCGATTGGCGGATTTCGCGGATCGTGTCGGCATCGACCATCATTCGCTGCTCCTCGTTCATCGCTGTTTCCTCTCGCCGTCGCTCAGGTGTTCGTTGCCTCGCGCATCGCCTTGATCAGCGCCGCGTTCTGCTCAAAGCCGATGCCGGTTGCCTCAGACAGGCCGACGCGGCCGTCCTCGATGGGGGTTGCGTCGGCAAAGCCGCAGAAGGGCTTGAAAACTTCAGGATAGGACTCGTTGCCGCCGAGCTTCAGGCCGGCGGCGATGTTCAGCGACAACTGGTGCCCGCCATGGGGAATGCAGTTGCGGCTGGAAAACCCTTCCTGCCCGATTGCCTCCAGCGTGCGCAGATATTCGACCAACCCGTAGGAGAGCGCGCAGTCGAATTGCAGCCAGTCGCGGTCCGGCCGCATGCCTCCGTGGCGCGCGAGGTTACGCGCATCCTGATGGGGGAACAGGTTCTCTCCGGTCGCCATCGGCGCTGGATAGACCTTCGCCAGTTCCGCCTGGATATGATAGTCGAGCGGATCGCCCGCCTCCTCGTACCAGAAGAGATTGTAGGGCCTCATCGCCTCGGCGTAAGCCAGCGCCGTCTCGAGGTCGAAGCGGCCGTTGGCATCGACGGCGAGGTATCTGCCCTCGCCCACCACCTCCAGGACCGCCTCAATGCGGCGGATGTCCTCGTCAAGCGGCGCGCCGCCGATCTTCATCTTGACGACCTCGTAGCCCATTGCCCGATAGCGCCGCATCTCGTCCCGGAGCTGGTTGTCGTCCTTGCCCGGATAATAGTAGCCACCGGCCGCATAGACGAAGACGGAGGTGTCGTGGCTGCCGTCGCCATAGGTGTCGGCCAGATGCTTGTAGAGCGGCACTCCGGCGATCTTGGCAACGGCGTCCCAGACCGCCATATCGACGACACCGACGGCAACCGAACGCTCGCCATGGCCGCCCGGCTTCTCGTTCACCATCATCGCCGCCCAGATCCGGTGCGGATCGAGATTGTCGCCGGCGTCGTTGACGAAGCTCTCCGGCTTCGCGCCGCGCAGGCGCGGCAGGAAACGTTCAAGAGCCCGCTGGCCGCATAGCGCCCGTTCGAGTTGAAGCCGTAGCCGAAGACGGGCTTACCGTCCTTCACCTGGTCGGTCACGACCGCCACAACGCTTGCCGTCATCTTCGAGAAGTCGATGAAGGCATTACGGACGGGGGACGAGATCGAGACCACGGCCTCGCGAATGTCGACGATCTTCATGGGTCATTGCCTTTCGGACCGACCGCGAAACGCACAAGCAGCGGCGGCGCCATGATGTTGGTGAGGAAGGAGCGGATGAACTGGAAACCGGCAACGATGGCGGCGGCAGCACCAAGGGCCTTCGCCGAGGCAATCATCTCGCCGAGGCCGCCGGGGGCGACGCCGAGCGCCAGCGAAACGGGCGCGACATCCACGAGGAGGGCGAGCACCGGCACGAAGCCGAACACCATGATGAGGATGAGACCGCCGCTGCAAATGACGGCAGCGAGTGCGGCACGCGGCACGCGCGCGAAATCCTCTTTCTTCAGCCGCGCGCCGAGCGAGAAGCCGATAAGCACCTGCGCGCCGATGATCATCCACCAGGGCATAGGCGCGATGGAGACGTTCATCGCCACCAGCGCGATGCCGACCACCATCGGCATGATGACCCAGGGGTTCAGCACGCCGAGCCGCGCCGTGACCACTGAAAGCACCAGCCCGCCCGCGATGCAGGCGGCGAGCGCCACGAGACTTGCCTGCGGATCGGCCGCATCAGCGACGGCACTGCGGTCGATGCCAAAGAGAAAGGGCACCAGCACGACGATCATCACCACGCGCAGCGTGTGCACGACCATGACGACATCCGCCTGCGCCCCGGTTTCGCGTGCCAGCGACGCCATTTCCGACATGCCGGCCGGCAGGGTCGCGAGCAGCGCGGTCTTACGGTCGACGCCGGCGATCTTCTGCAGCGGAAAGGCGAGCGCCACGCCGAGCGCATTGGCAACGATGGCGGCGGCGATCATCGCCGGCAGGAAGGACCAGAGCTCGCCCAGTATGCCGGGCGTCAGGACCGCCGCCGTCGCGCCGCCGATCATCAGCTGCCCGAGACGCCGTGCATATTTCGTCTTGCCGCCGAGCCCGACCGTGTTGGAGTAGACGGCGCTGCCGGCCATGGCGCCGAGGATCCAGGCGAGCGGAACGCCGGTCAGGGACAGGAGCCAACCCACGACCGCCGATGTCGCGACGCCGCCGGCCAGCGTGAGATTGGCTCCAAGGGTCATGACAGATAGGCGCCGCCATTGACATGCAGCGTCTCGCCGGTGACGTAGCGCCCGCCTGCGCCCGCTAGGTAAGCGACGGCCTCGGCCACCTCCTCCGGCCTTCCGTGCCGGCCGACGAGGTTCTTGCGGTTGCCGTGGTGCCTGGGCGCCGCGCCGTCATTGCTGATGCGCACGGTCTCGATCAGGCCCGGCGCGACGCAGTTGACGGTGATGCCCTTGGGCGAAAGCTCGTGCGCCATCGCCTTCGTCAGCCCGACGACGCCGGCCTTGGCGGTGATGACATGCGCCCGGTGCGCCGCGCCCGTGTGGCCGGTCAGGCCGCCGAGATTGATGATCGCCGCCTGGTCGCTCTGTTCCAAATGCACAAGGGCGGCCTGCGAGACAAGGAAGACGGCATCGAGCGCGACGCCCATCACCCGGCGCCATTCGGGATAGGTGATTTCCGCGAAGGCGCCTTCCGGGCGGATCGCGGCATTGTTGACCACGATGTCGAGCCTGCCAAAGGCGTCCGCTGCCTCCCGCACGACCCGGGCCGCCACCTCCGGGTCCGACAGGTCGCCGCTGACCAGAACGGCGCTCCGCCCGAGCGCCTCGACGGCTGCCACGGTCTCGCCGCCGGCCGCCGTGTCGTTCGCCACATGCACGACGATGTCGGCGCCACGCCCTGCAAGTGCCGTGGCGATGGCTCGCCCGATGTTGCGCGAGGCACCGGTGACGAGGGCTACCCGTCCGTGAAGATCGTTCAAGTTCATTTTGCAAGCTCCGCAATCATCTCATGTCCGCCCTTCATTGCGGCGATGACATCGCAGGCCGCCAGCAAAGCGTCCGCATTCCCATGGCCGCCGAAGGCGACGTTGGCGCGGAACTTCGCATCGATCTCGGCCCGCGTCAGCGGCTCCTCGACGCCGCCGCGCATATGACCCTGTTGCGCCTCCTCGACGCGACCGTCCTCGTATTCGATGCGCACATGGCCGGTGAAGGCGGCGGGATAGGGATTGTCGGGGTCGATCTCGAAATCGACGACTTCACAGAGGCGCAGCAGGTCCAGATCGCGGATCGCCTCTTCGGTAAAATCGCCAAGATCGGCATGGCCGCGCACCAGGCCGAGCGCCACGCCGAAGGGGGTCGAGAACTTGGCGGCATAGGCCGTCGGCGGCCGGCGCTTCAGCTCGATCGGCTCCCAGAGGCGGTGTACGATGCCTTCCGCCGTCTTGCAGACAATGCGCTTGATGCCGTCTAGCGGGACGCTCCGCGCGCGCAGCTTCATGGCGACGTCGATATAGGGCTGCACCATCGTACCGCAGGGATAGGGCTTGAAGGTGATGCCATCCATCACGAAGGTCTTGCCGAGGCCGTCAAACAGGCGCTCGGTCTTTGGTTCGATCGACGGGGCGAAGGTCTTGAAGGCCCCATGCTTGCCCTCGAAGACCAGGCGCGGGCCGAAAAAGCCCGCCTCCGCCATGGCGACGGCGCGCAACGCCGACTGCGCCGACCAACCCGGATGCATACGCTTCGTCCAGCTTCCGTCGCCGAGATATTCGATGATGCCCGAGGCCATCGAGCCGGCGATGCCGAGCGCATCGACGATGACTCTTTCCGACGCGCCGCGCGCGACCGCGATCCCGAAGGTGGCGGCAAAGGTGCCAAGCACGGCGGTCGGGTGAAAGCCCGCCTTGTGCACGGCCTTGGGCAGCGCCAGCGCCAACCGGCAAAGCACTTCGGTGCCGACGGCGATGCCAAGCATGACCCGATCGTTGGTCAGATGGTATCTCTGCGCGGCGGCAAGAAGTGCGGGAATGATGACGACGCCGGAATGTACCGGGCCGCCCTCGAACGTGTCGTCGAAATCCTCGCCATGCGCCGCCGTGCCGTTGACGAGGGCGGCACTTGAGGCCGAGACGCGGTCGGCGTGGCCGACGATGATGTGGTGGCCCGGCTCTGCGGCAGCCTTCGCGGCCGCGACATACCCGGTTCGGCGCGCGGAGATGCAGAGGCCGACGATATCGACCAGGATGTCGCGGCTTTTGGAAAGGGTCGTCGGCGGCAGGTCGTCAGGCGCAATCGTGGCGCCCCAGGCGGCCAGGCGTTCCGAGACGGAGGGCTGGGTGTTGTCATAGGTCATATATCGGCTTTCTTGGTCAGCTTTCGGCATTTTCGGCAAAGGTCGAGGAGGAGCGATGGCGCAGTACGCCGTAGGCGCGCTTGGCGATCGAGCCGCCGATGAAGAGGAAGGAGAGGATCAGCAGGCCGAGCGAAATCCGGTCGTCGACGAAGATCATCCAGTCGTCGCCAGACAGCACCAGCGAACGGCGCAGATTACTTTCCACGAGATAGCCGAGCACCAGCCCCAGCACGGTCGGCAGGAAGGGGAAGCGCAGCATGCGCATGAAGAATCCGAGCACTCCGGCTGCAATCATGATGCCGAGATCGAAGGCCTCGCTGTGGATCGAATAGATGCCGGAGAGGATCAGCGCGAAGATGAAGGCGTTGAGATAGGGTCGCGGCCGGTTGACGAGCCAGATGCAGACCGGAAGCATCGCCATTCCGATGAAGAGCTGGCCGATCGCCGCCGTGAAGAGGCCGGCATAAAGGCCATAGACCACCTCGCCAGACTTCTGGAACAGCATCGGGCCCGGCACGATGCCGTGGATAAGGAAACCGCCGAGAAGGATCGCCGTCGAGTTGGAGCCCGGAATGCCGAAGGAGAGGAGTGGCACCAGCGCGGTTTCGGCGACCGTGTTGTTGGCGGTCTCGGGTGCTGCAATGCCTTCCGGCGAGCCCTTGCCGAACTCCTCCGGATAGCGCGACCAGCGGCGCGCCTCGTTGTAGGACATGAAGGAGGCGATGGTGCCGCCGGCGCCAGGCATGACGCCTTCGACGGTGCCGATGCCGTTGCCGATCAACTGCGCCGGGATGAGCCTCTTGGCGAGCGGCCAGTCGGGAAACTGGATGCGCGGCCGCGAGGTCACTCGCTCGTCCTGCCCGCGCTTGCCGGCCTGCACCAGCAGTTCGCTCATGGCAAAGAGGCCGACCATGATCATCACGGGCTCGATGCCGCCGAGAAGCTCCGGCGAGCCGAAGGTGAAGCGGGTGCCGCCGGTGACGGGATCGCTGCCGATGGTGGCGATGATTAGGCCCAGGATCGCGGCGATGAGGCCCTTGACGAGATTTTCGCCCGACAGCGTCGCGATGACCGAGAGGCCGAGGACGCCAAGCGCGAAATAGGCCATGGGCGTGAAAGCAAGCGCTACCTGCGCCAGCGGGCCGGAGAGCGTCATCAGCATGGCGAGGCCGAAGAGGCTGCCGATGACGCCGGAATAGAGCGAGATGCCGAGCGCCAGCCCCGCCTTGCCCTGCCGATTCATCTCGTAACCGTCAATGACGGTCGCCGCTGCCGCATTGGTGCCGGGCGTGCGGATCAGGATGGCCGGAACCGAGCCGCCATATTCGGCGCCGATATAGGTGGAGGCGAGCAGCACGATCGCGCTCGTGGGGTCGAGCGTATAGGTGAAGGGCAAAAGCAGCGCCATCGTGATCGACGGCGAAATGCCGGGCAGCGCGCCGCCCATGATACCCCAGGTGACGCCGATCAGCGCGGCGAGGATCACGTGCCAGTCGAGCAGGAAGGCAGCGGTATGGGTAAGCGTTTCCATGGATCGGAACTCCGGGACCGTCAGAGGCCAAGGCTGGCGAGAAGGCCGGACGGCATACGCACGCCCAGCACGATGACGAACATCACCCAGAGGAAAACGGCACCGAGTGTCGCCACCGCAAGGACGCGCGCCTTGTTGCCGGCTCCGAGATAGAGCGCGGTCACGAGAAGCAGCACGGCGACGGAGAGAAGGTAGCCGAGCGTCTCGACGACGAAGATGTAGCCGACGCCGATTGCGAGCAGGCCGGCCGCGAAAAGCAGCTTGCGCCCCTGCCCGTCCCATTCACCTTTTTCCCCGGTGCCCTTTTCCCCACCCGCCACGGCCAGGCGTCGCGACACGATCCCCTGGGTCGTCAGGATTGCGCCGAGGCCGACAAGGAGCCAGCCATAGACGCGCGGCAGGCCGCCAGGCCCCATGCTGTCGTCCAGCGCACTCGTGCGCAGTTGATAGGAGAAAATGAGGTAGACGGCACCGATTGCGATGGACGCGACACCGCCGACGAAGTCCCGGGTTAGCATGACAGCCTCACATGGAAGACGCGGCTTCGGACAAGGGCGAAGAACGAAGGCGGCACGATCCTAAAGCCGTGCCGCGTTCTGGAAAACAACGACTATTCGATGACGCCGGTCTTCTTCAGGAAGTCAGCCGTTTCCGCGCCGAAGGCGTCGATGAACTTGACATAGTCGGCATGGGGAATGAATTCGGCGCGAAGATTTGCGCCCTCATAGGCTTGCCTGTATTCCGGGTCCGCGAGCACCTTCTGCGTGGCAGCTTCCCAGGCGGCGATCACGTCGGCCGGAAGGCCCTTCGGCCCGGCTAGGCCGCGAAACTTGCGCACCACGACGTCGTAGCCGGTTTCCTTGACGGTCGGCAGGTCAGGGAAAGAGTCGAGGCGATTTTCGCTGAAGGTGGCAAGCAGCCTCAGTTCGCCAGCCTCGATCTGCGACTGGATCTCCTGCACCTCGCCGACGCCGATCTGCAGCGTGCCGTTGAGCACGTTGATCATCATGTCGCCGCCGCCTTCATGCGTGACCACGGCCGCGTTGACACCGGCTGCCGCCTTCAGTTGCTCCAGCGCCTGGCGCTCCAGCGAAGCCGGATTGGCCGCCCCCCACTGGCCGCGTCCGTCGCGGGCATACTGGATGACATCCTCCAGCGTCCTGAATTCGCCTTTCGCCGAGGTGTAGATCACCTCAGGATCGATGAAAAAGTTCACCAGCGGCTCAAGGTCGGTGTATTTGTACTCCGGATCAGAGAGCAGCGACGTGTAAATGAAGGTCGGCGTCGTTGCATAGAAGGTCGAGCCGTCGGCCGGAGCCTGCGCAAGCTGGGCCATCGCCTTGGCGCCCGAGCCGCCGCTGACATTTTCCACGATGACGTTGGCGCCGAGATAAGGCGACAGGTAGCGCGACAGTTCACGCAGAAAGACATCGCTGCCGCCGCCGGGGCTGGAATGGGTGACGAGCGTCACGGTATCGACGGGATATTCCTGGGCCTGCGCGGCCGTCATTCCGCCCGCCAAAACAGCGGCGGCAACCGCGGACACGAGTTGCAGTTTGTTCATTGGTGAAATCCTCCCAGATTGTGACCGAACCTCCCGTTCAGTCGTTTGATCAGGCCTTTAGGCACTTTCGGCAGTCCGGATATGGCAAGCCTATGCCTCTACATTGTCAAGTGTCAACAATTCTATCTAAAAAATATCGGAGGCGTTTCTTCGTCATTCGAGCGCCACGCGCGTATCTCGGAAAGCGTTCTGGTCGAGCGTCAGGCCGAGCCCCGGACGGTTGGGTGTCTCGAGGAAGCCATCCTTCGGCTTCGGCGCGTCGGTGAAAAGTGTTTCGCCGACGGCGACCATTCCGAGGTGCCACTCGACGATCCAGCCGTTCATCATGCCGGCCAGGAGATGCATGTTGAAAAGCGGCCAGCCGCCGCCATTGGCGATCGGCATGTTGTAGATCTGGGCGAGATGCGCGATTTTCCGCGCCCGCTATCGCCGCCGCAATAGGTAACATTGGGCTGCAGGATGTCGAGCGACTGGTGCTCGACAAACTCGCGCATGAGAAGCGCGCTCCCCGCGCGATGGAGTCGAGGTATTGTCTAGCGCATTTCAATATTGTAGACAATCTACAGATTGAGGGATTGGAAATGCATACCATCGAAATGCCGATGCTCACCAAAAATCTCGCGCTGATGGAAGGCTTCAGACGCGAAACGGTAAAGACGTCAGGCGCCGAGATCGAAGTCGCCGTCGCCGGCAGCGGTCCGCCGCTCCTCTTGATCCACGGCAATCCGCTGACCCTGGTGAGCTGGCACAAAATTGCGCCGGCTCTCGCCAAGACCTTCACGGTGATTGCGCCGGACCTCCGCGGCTACGGCGACAGTTCCAAGCCCGACGGCGGTGAAGACCATGCGGCCTACACGTTCCGCGCCATGGGCGAGGACAATTTCGAGGTGATGGATTATTTCGGCTTCAACCGTTTCCAGATCGCCGGCCATGATCGCGGCGCGCGCGTCGGCTTCCGCATGGCGCTCGACCGGCCGGGGCGTGTGGAACGGCTGGCCGCCCTCGACATCGTGCCGACCCATCACGTGTTGACCAACGTCACGCTCGGCTGGGGGCTGGAAAGCTATCACTGGTTCTTCATGGCGCAGAAGGCGCCCTTCCCCGAGCGGCTGATTTGCGCCGAGCTAGACTATTACATCCAGTACAAGCTAAACAAGAAGGGCGTCGGTCTTGAGATATTCACGCCAGAAGCCATGGCCGAATATGTCCGCTGCACCACGGCCGAACAGATCCACGCCGTCTGCGAGGATTACCGAGCGACGGTGACCCTTGACCTCGCCATGGATACGGCCGACTTCGGCCGGCGCCGGATTGCATGCCCCGTCATGGTGATCTGGGGCACCAACAGCCACTGCGGCCGTCATTTCAAGCCGGTCGAGGCCTGGAGCGAATGGGCCGACGATGTCAGCGGCTTCGGCATCCCAACCGGTCACTACCCCGCGGAACATCGCCCGGACATCGTCTATCCGCTGTTCTGGGAGTTCTTCACCGGCCGCAACCCGCATTGGGACGATGCGCCATGAGTTCGCGCATCGTCCAGGTCGAGGAAGCACGCCGCCGCCTGCACGACGGCGGCGAAATCGCCCTGCTGGATGTCCGCGAGGCAGGGCAGTTTGGCGAGGCGCATCCGCTCTTTGCCACGCCCTGCCCCTATTCCCGGCTTGAAATTCTCGTGCCCCGAGTTGTGCCGCGACGGACGGCGCCGGTGCTGCTTCTCGACGCCGGCGACGGTTTGGCAGCGCGCGCCGCAAAGCGGCTCGAAGCCCTCGGCTACACGAATGTCAGCGTCGTTGCCGGCGGCATGCCAGCTTGGGCGGCGGCCGGTTTTCCTGTCTACAAGGGCGTCAACGTGCCCTCGAAGACGCTCGGCGAACTCGCCGAACAGATCTGGCATCCGTCGATGATCACGCCGGAACAGCTTACCGCATGGAAAGCCGAGGGACGCAAGTTCGGCTTCTTCGATGCGCGCCCGGCTGATGAATATGTCAAGATGCGCGTGCCCGGTGCTGCCTGCCTGCCGAACGGCGAACTGGCGCACCGCCTCCCCGTGGCAGCGGATCCAGAAACACCTCTCGTCATTACCTGCGCCGGCCGTACGCGCGGCATTATTGGCGCCATAGGCGTCAACCTTGCGGGACACACGGGTCCGGTTCTGGCGCTCGAAAACGGCACGCAGGGCTGGGCGCTGGCCGGCGGACCGCTGGAACGCGGCAACAGGGCTGCTGCCTTTCCTAAACTCTCGCCTGCCGAGGCCGAACGCACCCGCGCTTCCGCGCATTCGCTGATTGAACGCTTCGGCATCGCGACGGTCGATGCGGCCGGGATCGAGGATTTCCTCGCCGACGATGGCATGACGACCTATCTGCTCGACGTGCGCTCGGCCGCCGAAGCTACGGCCGATCCAATTCCTGGCGCGGAGCATGCACCGTCGGGCCAGCTCGTGCAGGCGACCGACCAGTGGATCGCGGTGCGCCATGCGCGGCTCGTTCTCATCGATAACCTTGGCATGCGCGCAGCGCTTGCCGCTTTCTGGCTGCGGCAACTGGGTTACCACCCTCATGTTGCGATCATCGACGACGCAATGCGTCGGCGGGTGCACCGAGACGCGGCAGCTATGCCGTTGCCATCGCCTGCCCTACCGTCGATCATGCCTGAAGAGGCGCTCCGGCATGTCGCGGCCCGCACAGCGGTCTTCGTCGACCTGCGCGGATCGTTCGCCTATCGCGAAAACCATGTCGATGGCGCGATCTGGCTTGTGCGGCCCAACGCCGAAGCCTTCGCCGGTACCATCTGCGCCCGGACGGCGCTGCTGATCGCCGATGATCTGTGCGTTGCCGAACTGGCTGCCATGGACCTCCGCGAGGGCGGGATTGTGGCGCTGCATCTGGTGGAGGGCGGCCACAAGGCCCTTGTCTATGCCGGCGCGCCGACCGTTGCGACACCGGACACGCCCTCAGACGCCAGGGCCATCGACCACCTCTTCTTCGTCCACGACCGCCATGACGGCAACCTGGAATCCTCCCGGCGCTACCTCGCCTGGGAAACCGGCCTGATCGATCAGCTTGATGACGTCGAGCGCGCGGAGTACCGGCTCGACCGTCCATGACCGGAAACGCACCGGGCCGGCAGCGACCAATTGGAGTGGCTGCCGGCCCGTTTGTTCGTTGGCCTCCTGGAACGCTAGCCCGTCTGCGCGGCGGCCAGGGCCGCTTGCTTCACGCGGCGTCGCTTGGAGATTACCTGCAGCAGGATCGAACCAAGCATCAGTGCGAAGATCACCAGCGCCCAAGGCCGTTCGAGCCCATAGCCGATGAAGTCGCCGCCGCTGATCTGGTTCGTTCTGAGCAGGTTGCCTTCGAGCAGGCTGCCGAGCAGAAGCCCGACTACGGCCGCCGCCACAGGATAGCCGTAGCGCACCATGGCCCAGCCGAGCACCGAAAACACCCACAGCGTGATCGGCCCCGCGGAACTACCCTCTATGGCATAGGCGCCGAATGTCGAAACGACGAGGACGCTCGGAATCAGGAAGCGAAGCGGAACCCTTACGACATAACCCGCCACATAGACGAAGCCGAGGCCAACAAAGAAGAGCAGTACAGCCTGCGCGAAGTTGGAAAAGATGACGGCGTAGACAATATCCTTGTTGTGGGCGATGAAGCTCGGACCGCCGACGATATTGTGCATGGCAAAGGCTGCAAGCAGGATTGCTGTTGCGCCACCGCCAGGAATTCCAAGCGCCAGCATCGTTGCCATTGCGCCGCCCTCGGACGAGGAATTTGCTGCCTCGGCCGCAATTACGCCCTTCGGGTTGCCTTGACCGAACGTATCACCGTCGGCGGCGTTGCGCTTCGTTTCCGAATAGGAAAGGAGGTTTGAAATCGACGAACCGACGCCGGGGATGGCGCCGATGATGACGCCGATCAGCGAGCCGCGGAAAATGATCGTCGGGTAGCGGAATGCCTGACGGACCCCGCCGAGGATCTTGGCGAAACTGATGTTTCGCGAGCCCTCGTCTTCGATCAAATAGGTCGTATTGATAAGACCGATCAACTGGCTGGCCGCAAGTAGCCCCATCATCGCGGGGATCTGGGGCACGCCGTCGAGAAGCCACGGAATGCCGATCGTCCCGCGGACGAAACCGGCCGTGTTCATGCCCACAGTTCCGAGCAGCACGCCGAACGTGCCGGCCAGAAGACCGCGACTCATCTGTGTACCCGCAAGCGAGCCGAGCAGCAGCATGCCCCACACGGCGACGGCGAACATTTCGAGCGGCCCGAGCTTTAGGACGACGCCGGAGATCGGGACGATCAGTACGAAGAGCATGACATAGCTGGCAAGGCAACCGATGACCGAGGAGGCAAGCGCGATACCGAGGGCCTCGCTATGTTGCCCCTTGCGTGCCATCGGATAGCCGTCGAAAGTGGTCGCAACGGCCGACGACGTGCCGGGAATGCCCATCAAGACTGCCGGAACCGATCCGCCGAAACCCGCACCCGTATAGATCGCGGTCAGGAAAACGATGGCCGGCAGAAACTCCATGTAGAGCGTTGCCGGCAAGGCAAAGGCCATGGCCATCGTGATGGATATGCCGGGCATTGCGCCGAAGACGAGCCCGATCGCCAGGCCGGGAAGCAGATAGAGCCAGGCGTTGATGTCGGACGACAACAGCGTGAAGGCTCCGGAAACAGAATTCAGCTCGATCACGGCGCCTCGCTCAAAGAATTGTCAGAGGGAAAGGAAATGGCGTGATGGTTCCGTATCCGTAGATCAGGACCACGGTGAAGACTGCACTGAACAGCAGGTTGGCCCACCATCGTCTTTCGCCGCAGACAGCAAGCCCGATCACCATGAAGGCGAAGGTCGCAATGTCGAAGCCGACGACTTCCAGCGAGAAGGCGAGACCGGCCAGGGCAGCGATCAGAATGAAGACGCGCACAAGGTCACCGCGTGTCTCGCCTTCCGTTTCCGCTTCCTCGGCCGCATCGGCACGCGGGAAAATGCCCGGCAGCACAAAAGCGGCAAGCACGAACGCAAGGATTGCCGCCGGCTGTACCAGAAGGAGGTTGTTGGTGCGCAGGGACACGCCCCGCGCATCCAGAAGATAGGCGACGACGACCCCGGTGATCACGGTCAGGAGGATCAGGTGACCCCAGATGACCTTCCGACCTGATTTGGTGCTCATGGACGTGCTCTCCCGTCTTGCGTGAAGTGTCCGCCTAGGCGCACGCTTCACGCAAACGTTGCCAGGCAACTAGTTGCCCTTCAACAGTTCGATATACTGTTCCATCACCTGTGCAGTACGGGCGAGCATCTTGTTGGACTCTTCGGGCCCGTACCAGTCGGTGGCGAGTTGCTGGTTCTTCAGCGCTTCGATCGCGGCCGGGTTCTTGGAGGCAGCTTCGATCGCGCCTACGAGCGTCTTGAAGATCTCGGGATTGGACGTCTGCATCGAGCGATGCAAGCCCCAGCCGCGCTGAGAGCCCACCACGAAGTCGGCATCGGCACCGAGAACATCCGTTACGATCGCGCCTTCCCAGTTGTCACGCTTGCGGCTGTCGAAGGTCAGCAGAGGGCGAATTTGTTCCGCCAGCGGCAGGAAGCCTTCGCCACCGACGAAACCGACATCAACGACACCGCCCGCGACCGCATTGCGGGCAGGACCGCCGCCATCATAGGTGACGACGCGCACGGCACTGCTATCGATCTGGTTCGCCGCGCACAAGATGCTAAAATTCACCAGGTCGGCCGATGCCGGCTGAAGGCCGACTGAAAGGCTGCCGGGATCCGCCTTGAGGCGGGAAATCGCATCTTCGACCGACTTGACGTCGGAGCCTGCGCTGGTCGCCATCAGAGTGTAGTCCTGCGACGGCAGGTTGACCATGTAGAAGTCCTCCAGCTTGAAGGAGGCATCCTGCGTCAGAACGTTGAGCGGCAGATAAGGCGCGGCCGAAGTGCAGAGGATGGTGTAGCCGTCGTCAGGTTGCTGCAGAAAGAACGTGTGTCCGAGCAGCGCGCCAGCGCCGCCGCGGTTGATGATCGTTAACGGCTGCCCGAGTTCCTCTTGGAGGAACGGGGCGAAGGCCCTCGCCAAGCGGTCGTTGTAGCCCCCGGTATCAAATGGCACGACAATATTGATGGGACGATCTGGATAGGCACCCTGGGCGCGCAAGATTGACGGCGACGCGAGCGCTGCAAAGGCAACACCTCCGGCACTCGCCTTGAGAATGGTACGGCGCGAAACTTTGGATATCATCTTAATTTCCTCCAAGGCCTTTGCAGGCTCCCTCTCCCTTGCCAGCCCGATGTGAGCGGGATGACGGCGACCTCTCCCAAGGCCTGCGCAAAGGCTAGAAACGAATTAGTCAACTGTCAACAATAATTCCACGAATCGGGTCTCCCCCACCTCGTGTGCGTTCTCTCAGCAGCTGGACAATCCAAATTCCCCCCATATGCCGCTTTTCGGCTTAATTAAACGAAAATCCTAACACCGTCCCAAAGTTGTTGACAATTGACAGATACTCCGTTTGTTTGGCGGCGACGGCGAGGGAGCGCCGAACCGGCTTCGCGCGCATGCGCTTCATTGAGTCCGGGTCAGGCAGGCTTCTCCGCGGAAGCAAAAATGGGAGGACCAGAATGACTGCCGTGACCAAGATCGATACCGCGACCGACACAACCGGGTTGACCCATGAAGTTGCCCTCTTCGTTCATGCCGCAAAAAGTGCCGACCTGCCGGCAGTCGTCGTCGCAAACGGCAAGAAATCGATCCTTGACGGCCTCGGCCTTGCGCTGTCCGGATCCGTCGCCACATCGGGCGAATATGTCCGCCGTCACCTCGACGACATCGGTGCGGTAACCGGCACGGCCACCGTCATCGGCACAGATCGCAAGGTCCCGCCGCGCTTTGCCGCCTTTGCAAACGGCGTCGGCATCCATGCGGATGACTATGACGACACGCAGCTCGCCGTCGCCAAGGATCGTGTCTACGGCCTACTGACACATCCGACGGCGCCTGCTTTGCCCTCGGCGCTGGCCATGGGGGAGACGCTCGGCGCCAGCGGCGCGGATGTCATGCTTGCCTACCACATCGGCGTCGAAGTTGAATGCAAGATCGCCGAGGCGATCAATCCGCGCCACTACCAGACCGGGTTCCACGCAACCGCCACCTGTGGCACCTATGCCGCGGCCGCCGCCGCCGGCCGCCTGATGGGCCTGAACGTCGAGCAGTTGCTGCGCGCCCTTTCCATCGCCGGCAGCCAGTCGGCAGGCCTGCGCGAAAATTTCGGGACGATGACAAAGCCCTTCCATGCCGGCCGCTCCTCGGAAAGCGGCGTGGCTGCTGCGCAGTTCGCCTCCTATGGCTGGACGGCCGCGCCGACGATCCTCGAAGCGCCACGCGGCTTCTTCTCGGCCGCCGGCGGCGGCTACGATGAAAACGCAATTCGCGGCAAGCTCGGCAATCCCTGGACGTTCGACAGCCCCGGCATATCCATCAAGCCGCATCCATCGGGCTCGCTGACCCATCCCGGCATGACCGAGATGCTGCGCCTCATCAAGGAAAACGGCATCAAAGCATCGGACGTCGAGCACGTGCGCGTCGGCACCAACCACAACATGCCGAACGCGTTAATCCATCACCGGCCGCAGAACGAGTTGCAGGCAAAATTCTCCATGCAGTTTTGCATGGCCATCCTGCTGATCGAGGGCCGCGCCGGGCTCAACGAATTCACCGATGAAGTTGTGCTGCGAGACGACGTCAAGGCAATGATATCCAAGGTCGATTTTGTGGTCGACGAGCGCGCCGAGGCCGCCGGCTATCACCTGATGACCACCTATATCGACATCACACTGAAGGACGGCCGCACAATCTCCGGCAGGGCGGATTTCGGCAAGGGCAGCCCGGCCAACCCGATGAGCTACGACGAGGTCGCGACGAAGTTCCTCGAATGCGCCGAATTCGCACGGTGGGACATGGGCAAGGCCCGCGAGGTCGTCGGCATGGTGTCCGAGTTCGAAAAGCTTGCAGACATCCGCAAGCTGATGGCGCTGGTCAGCAACTGAAATCATGGCACGGATCACCGCGATGGATGACAAGCCTCGACCACCAACGCTTGCAGAAACGGGCAAGCAGCCGGATGCGGCAAGGCGTTTTCGCCCTCCGCACTGGTGGCTGATGCTTGCACTTACCTATTCCGTCGCAGCGGCGGCCGGCTTCGTGGCGAAGGCCGTCAACATGCCGCTGCCTTTCATGCTCGGCCCGTTCTTCGTCATGGCGGCGCTCTCGGTTCTCGGCTTTCGGTCGGTTCTCGCGCCGATGGGACGTGAACTTGGCCAGGTTGCGATCGGTGTCGCTGTCGGCATGCGTTTCACGCCGGCCGTGCTTGCTGCCATGACGGGCCTTTTGCCGGCCATGGTGCTCGGCACGATCTATGTCGTTATCTTCACCATGGCGGCGGCATTTCTCTTCAAGCCGCTAGCGAAGGTGGACGACATCACCGCCTTCTTCGCAACCGCTGCCGGCGGTGTCGCCGACATGGCAACGGTGGCAAAGGATTACGGCGGCGCGGCCGGCTCGGTCGCGGTCGTGCACGCCATGCGCGTGTCCGGCGTGGTCGCGCTCGTGCCCTTCCTCGTCGTTCTCTTCGGCGAGCCGGGAAACGCACCCGATTCGGCGGCCGTGGACTCGCACTGGGCCCTCGTCATCGTCACGCTGGCGCTCGGCTACCTGATGGCCCGGCTCTTGAAACCGACGCCGCTGCCCAATCCCTGGCTCGTCGGGCCGATCTTCATGGGCATCATCATTGGCGTGCTTGGACTTTACTCCGTCAGGATCCCATCCCTACTGATCAGTATCGCGCAGATCATGCTCGGCACCTGGCTCGGCTGCCAGTTCAAGCGCGATCTCCTGGCGGCGCTGCCGCGCGTCACCTTAGCGGCGCTCATCATCTCGCTCTTCATGATCGGCTGCGCGGCAGTGGGCGCCGTGGTGCTCACGCTCACGACCGGCCTTCCTTATCCAACGAGCTTCCTGTCGCTGGCGCCGGCCGCCGTCACGGAAATGGTCGTGACCGCGCAGGTCATGCATCTGGAGGCGGAAGTCGTGACGGCCTTCCATGTAACGCGCATTGCCGTCGTCTCGTCGACGGTGCTCATCGTCTTCAAGTTCTATCTTCGACTAAAGGGAGGCTCCATTGAACCTGGGATATAAGGAGCGTCGTGCGCTGATCGTTGGCGGCAGCTACGGCATCGGCAAGGCCTCGGCCGCCATCATGGGCGCCGAGGGCGCTGATTTGGTGATCGCCTCGCGCTACGCCGACAATCTCAATGAAGCGGCAGACGGAATCGCCGCATCGGGAGCCGCCCGGCCGGCGACGCTGGTCTGCGACGTGACGCAGCCCGGCGCTGGCGAAAAGCTGGCAACGGCAGTAAGAGAGCGCTGGGGGGCGCTGGATCTGCTCGTCACCGCCGTCGGCGGCAGCATCCGCTCCTCCTTTGAGGACCTGACCGACGAGGACTGGCTCAGCAACTACACCTTCAACATCCTTTCGACCGTGCGCGCCATCCGCGCCCTGCTGCCGGCGCTCGCAAAGGGCGAGAACCCGGCGATCGTGACCCTCGGCGCAGCGGCCTCCAAGATGCCCTACCAGCACCAGATCGTCTCGAACGTGCACAAGGCCGGCCTGCTTGGCCTGACCAAGACGCTCGCCGCCGAACTCGCCGACCGCAACATCCGCATCAACTGCGTCGCGCCCGGTCGCACGCTGACACCGCTCTGGACCAAGCGCGCCGACACCATGGCCGGCGAACAGGGCCGGACGCGGGAAGACATCCTTAGCGATTTCTCGAAGGACATTCCGCTCGGCCGCTTCGCCAGCCCCGAAGAGGTGGCGACGATGGTGGTGTGGCTCGCAAGCCCGCGCGCCAGCTACATCACCGGCCAGACAGTCAACGTGGACGGCGGCATTGCCCGCGGTCTTCTCTAAGTTACAAGGAGAATGAAATGAGTCAGCACCAGGCAACCGCCCCCGGCATTCCCAAGGTGACAGAAACGCTCGCCGACTGGGTCGTCACTATCAGGGGTAGCGACATCGCACCCGATGTTCGCCGCGAGGGGCTCAGGACCTTTGTCAACTGGGCCGGCTGCGCTGTCGGCGGCGCAAGCCACGAGACGGTCGACCGGGCGCTGGCGGCCGTCACGCCCTTCTCCGGCAAGCCGACTTCGACGGTTCTTGGACGACACGAGAAGCTCGACGCGCTGCATGCGGCGCTTCTGAACGGCATCACCTCGCACGTGCTCGACTATGACGACACGCACCTGAAGACAATCATCCATCCGGCGGGCCCCGTTGCCTCCGCCTTGCTGGCGCTGGCGGAAATGCGGCCCATTTCCGGCTACGACATCTTGACGGCGCTGATCGTCGGCATCGAGGTCGAGTGCCGGATCGGCAATTCGGTATACCCACACCATTACGACCGCGGCTGGCACATAACCGGCACGGCCGGCGTCTTCGGTGCGGCCGCTGCCGTCGGCAAGGTGATCGGGCTCAATGCGCAGCAGATGCGCTGGGCCTTCGGCCTGGCCGCCACCCAGGCCTCGGGATTGCGCGAAATGTTCGGCACGATGACCAAGAGCTTCCATCCCGGCCGAGCCGCGCAGAACGGCATGTTCGCAGCACTTCTGGCGGAGGCGGACTTCGACAGCTCGGAGCGCGCGATCGAGGCGCCGCGCGGCTTCGCTAACGTCACGTCCGAGAAGCAGGACTATTCCGAAATACTCGACGATCTGGGCACGCGCTGGGAATCGGCGCTCAACAGCTACAAGCCGTTCGCCTGCGGCATCGTCATCCACCCGACCATCGACGGCTGCATCCAGCTCCGCGACGAACTCGGCGAAGAAAAAATCCGGCATATCCGCTCCGTCGAACTGACGGCCCATCCGCTGGTGCTCGAACTGACCGGCAAGACCGCGCCGAAGACCGGCCTCGAGGGCAAGTTCTCGGTCTATCACGCGGCGGCGGCGGCCCTTCTCAAGGGCGACGGCGCACCGACCGCCTTCACCGACGAGATCGTCAGGAATCCGGAGATCATCGCACTTCGCGACCGCATCAAAGCGACCGCTGACAAGACATGCCACGAGGCCTCCGTCGACATTCTCCTAACCTTCGATGACGGCACGACCGCTGCCAAGCGCGTCGAACGGGCGATCGGCTCGAAGGAAGTGCCGCTCACCGACGCACAGATAAATCACAAGTTCACGGTCCAGTCGGCGCTGGTCGTCGGCGAGTCGGTGACGAAGGCACTTCTTGAAACATCATGGAAGCTCGAAGAGTTGAAGGATGCCGCCGAAGTCGCGCGCGCCAGCGTTCCCGTATCCACCGCCAAGACGGCAGCAGCAGAATGAACCAGATGACAAAGAAAACATCACTCAGGATCGGCATCCTCGAAGGCGACGACATCGGCCACGAGGTCGTGCCCGCCTCGGTCCGGATCGCAAAGGCCGCGGCGGCCGCGACCGGGATGGCCATCGATTGGGTCGATGTGCCGATCGGCCGACGTGCGCTGGATACGCATGGGCACACCATGCCCGAGGGAACGCTCGAGATACTAGGGGCACTGGACGGCTTCATCCTCGGCCCGATCGGCCATCGCGAATATCCCAAGGTGCCGGAGGCGATCAATCCGCATCCGATCCTGCGCAAACGCTTTGACCTCTTCGCCAACGTGCGCCCGACGCGCTCGTTTCCCGGCATCGGCTGCCTGCACGACGACATCGACATGGTGATCGTGCGCGAGAACAACGAGGGCTTCCAGCCGGACCGCAACGTCGTGATGGGCTCCGGCGAATTCCGCCCGACCCATGACGTGACGATCTCGGTCCGCGTCATCACCGTCGAGGGCTCGTCCAAGGTGGCGCGCGCGGCATTCGAAATCGCCCGTTCGCGCCGCAAGAAGCTGACGCTGGTGCACAAGAACACCGTCTACAAGCTCGGGTGTGGCATGTTCGTCGATAGTTGCTACGAGGTGGCCAAGGAGTTTCCAGACGTTGAGGTGAACGAGGTGATCGTCGACACCATGGCAATGCGGCTGGTGCGCGATCCGCAAAGCTTCGACACGGTCGTCACCACCAATATGTTCGGCGACATCCTGACCGACGAGGCCGCCGGTCTTGTCGGCGGTCTTGGCATGGCACCGGGGCTGTGCATCGGCCGCGGCTCGATCGCGATGGCGCAGGCGACGCACGGCTCGGCCCCCGACATCGCCGGCAAGGGCATCGCCAATCCCTTTGCGATGATCGAATCGACCCGTATGCTCTTCGACTGGATGGGACATCACCACCAGATCGATGCGGCGCTCGAGATGTCGCGCATCATGAAGGCCGGCATTGACGTGGCCCTTGCCAACCCCACGACACGCACACCCGACATCCGCGGCACGGGCACGCAGGCCGACATGGTTAACGGCATCCTGCGCGGCATGGAGGCAGCCCATGCGCCGATATAGGATTGCCGCGATCGGCGGTGACGGCGTCGGGCCAGAAGTAATCGAGGCGGGGCTCTCTGTTCTCTCGGACCTGGCCGGGCGCGAAGGCTTCACGCTCGACGTCACCCGCTTCGACTGGGGCTCGGACTACTACCGCCGCACCGGACGCATGATGGCGGCGGACGGGGTGGAGCAGTTGAAGAGTTTCGACGCCATCTATTTCGGGGCCGTCGGCGATCCAGACATACCCGACCACATCACGCTCTGGGATCTCAGGCTCGCCATCTGCCAGGGGCTCGACCAATATGCCAACGTGCGCCCGACGAAGCTGATCGGCGGAATGCGCGGGCCATTGCGGTGCGAACTCGGAGATCAGATCGACTGGGTGATCGTACGCGAGAACTCAGAGGGCGAGTATGCGGGCGTCGGCGGTCGCGCCCATGCGGGGCTTCCGATTGAGCTGGCCATGGACGTTGCGGTCTTCACCCGCGCCGGCGTGGAACGCATCTGCCGCTTTGCTTGCGAGACGGCGATCGCGCGACCGCGCAAGCGGCTCACCGTCGTCACCAAGTCAAACGCCCAGCGCCACGGTATGGTGCTATGGGACGAGGCCTGCCGCGATGTGCTGAAGGACTTTCCGGAGCTCGACGTCGACTGGAAGCTAGTCGACGCCATGGCCGCGCTAATGGTAACGAAACCGGGCGATTTCGACACGATCCTTGCGAGCAACCTCCACGCCGACATTCTGTCCGACCTCGCCTCGGCGCTGACGGGAAGCCTGGGCAATGGTGCGACGGGCAATGTCGATCCATCGGGAAAACACCCGTCCATGTACGAGCCGATTCACGGCTCGGCCTTCGAGATCATGGGAAAGGGCATCGCCAATCCCATCGGAGCCTTCTGGACCGGCGCGTTGATGTTGGAACATCTCGATGAGGCGGCAGCGGCTGAAAAACTCATGAGCGCGATCGAATCCGTCAGCCGGTCGGGACCGCATACCCCGGACCTTGGCGGCCAAGCTGATACGCGCGCCGTCACGCAAGCCATTCTGGACGCGATAAGGCGAGGCAACCGATATTAGTTGCAGCTCACCTTCCCATTGTTTATTGCCTACAATAGCAATCGTATGCAATGGAACGTGCCATGTATCATCAGGAACCAAAGGTGCAGCTGAACGATCTCGCGGTGCTGAGAACGTCGTCGCTGACGGGCGTCATCGAGCGTGAGCTCGAGCACTTGATCCTGACCGGGGAACTGAAGCCGGGCGAAAGGCTGAACGAGATTCAGCTATCGACGCGATTCGGCACCAGTCGCGGTCCGTTGCGCGAGGCGACGCGCAGCCTTCAGGCCAGGGGCCTCGTCGAAAGCATCCGTAATCGCGGCGTCTTTGTCCGTTCCGTGTCACCGACTGAAGCCCTCGAGATCTACGACGTTCGCGCAGCAATTTTCGGTCTTGCGGGGCGGCTGCTCGCCGATCTCGTCACCGATCAGATGCTGGCCCGGCTCAATGACTATCTCGACCAGATGGACAATGTCGCCGCGAGCAAGAACTTTGACGACTACTATCCGATTAACCTCGCTTTCCACGACTATCTGGTCACCGCCACCGGAAACGGGACGCTCGTCAAGGAGTACAAGGCTTTCGTCAATAAGCTGCACCTAGCGCGTGCGCGGGGCCTTGTTCAGGCCGGCGGGCTTTCGGTTTCGAACCGCGAGCACCGCGAGATGGTCGATGCACTTGCCTCAGGCAACCGTGAACGCGCCCAGGAAGCCTTCTTTCGCCATGTTGAGCGCTCAAAAATCCGTTTCCGCTCGACGCTCGACGCGGACGGGCTCCAGTCGTAAAGCGGTGCCCCTGATGATGAAGCTTGAAGTGCAGTTCGCTCCTCCTTTGGCATCTCTGGCATTCGAAGCCTCACGCAGCGACAACGTAAGACGCTGATTGCTGATTTGAGCGCAGGTGTGATTGAACATTCGATACTGGGCTTATTCTATCTTTTTTCAGGGCAAAGCACGTCATCGACGCCGCTGTGGAGTTTCTTCAGCCGATCGTATTAGTCACCACAAAAGCGGCCAGTGTTTTGCCCTCCGGCGCGCCGGATATTCGGCTGAAGGATGAAGGAACCGAATTTTTGCCACCCGCTGACCTATTCGTGAAGGTACAATAGCGGCGAATTGAGTAGACTGCCACCTGACCTCTGGAACGCAAAAGGATCGACTCATGACTCGCCTGACTGCCAAGGATTTCCCCCAGGAACTGCTCGAGCTCTACGACTTCTATGCACACGGAAAAATCACTAAGCGCGAATTTCTGGAGCGCGCTGGTAAATACACCGTTGGTGGCCTGACTGCAGCGGCAATGCTCTCCTCACTCAGCCCGAACTATGCTCTGGCCCAGCAGATCGAGTTCACTGATCCTGACATTGTCGCGGAATACATCACCTACCCTTCGCCGAAAGGCCACGGGGATGTTCGCGGCTATTTAGTGCGACCGGCAAACGCGACGAGCGCGGTACCTGGCGTTGTCGTCGTTCATGAAAACCGTGGCCTTAATCCCTACATCGAAGATGTTGCTCGCCGCGTGGCCAAAGCAGGCTTTGTTGCCTTGGCACCCGATGGTCTGACCTCTGTTGGCGGCTATCCCGGCAATGACGAAAAGGGGCGCGAGCTTCAGCAGGCCGTCGATCCGGAAAAACTGATGAACGACTTCTTCGCTGCCATCGAATTCCTCATGCAATCGGACATGACGACGGGTAAGGTCGGCATCACCGGTTTCTGCTATGGCGGCGGCGTTTCCAATGCCGCCGCAGTTGCCTATCCGGAACTTGGCGCGGCAGTACCTTTTTATGGGCGTCAGCCGCGGCCAGAGGACGTGCCGAAGATCGAAGCGCCCTTGCTGATCCACTATGGTGAACTCGATACGCGCATCAACGAGGGCTGGCCTGCCTATGAAGCCGCGCTGAAGGCGGCCGGCAAGACCTACGAAGCCTATATCTATCCTGGCGTCAATCACGGCTTCCACAACGATTCCACACCACGTTACGACGAGGCGGCAGCCAAGCTCGCCTGGGAACGGACGATCGAGTGGTTCAATCGGCACCTGGCCTGACCCCCACAACGGGGAGCTCGCGCATGCTCCCCGTGAAAAAAACGTCCTATCCGTCCGGTCTAGAGCACTGGCAGGACGACGATAGCGCAGGCCCCCCCGGTTACGGCCTGCGTGAGCTTGATGCTGCCACCATGGGCTTCGATGACCGTTCGAGCAATTGAGAGGCCAAGACCGGAGCCGCCTGTATCGCGGCTGCGCGACGTTTCGAGCCGAACGAAAGGCTCGAACACCCGCTCGCGGTCAGCCATCTCAATGCCTGGACCGTTGTCCTCGATCTCGATCTGCACGTGATTTTGACAGCGTAAGGCGCGGATGATTGCCGTGTCGCCGTAGCGCACAGCATTCTCGGCGATGTTGCGCAGAGCCCGCTTGAGGGAATTCGGCCGAGCCATCACTGACATCTCGCCTGGCGCGTCAAGTGTCGCCTTACCGCCGGCTTCCAGGAGCTCGCAAACTAGCCCGTTGAGAAGGTCACGGAGGTTGACTGAAACGCGCGGTTCATCGGTCGACGCTCCACGGGCGAGCGCTAGCGCTGCCTGCACCAGCGATTGGATTTCATCGAGGCAGGTCTCCAGTCGTTCCCGCGAGTCGGTATCCTCAAGCATATCTACCCGTAGCCGCATCGCTGTAATCGGTGAACGCAGATCATGGCCGAGAGCGGCTAGCATCTGCGCTCGCTCCTTCAGCAATCTTGTTAGGCGCCGAGCCATCTCGTTGAAAGCCTCGGTAACCTGCCTCACCTCCGTCGGCCCTCGCAGGACGAGTGGTTCAAGCGCCTCTCCGTTGCCTAGGCGGGCTGACGCAACGGCAAGGGCTGCCATCGGCGCCGCCATGTGCCCCGCGAGAGTCCATACCGCAGCGACCACCCCGCACGCCATCAACAAGATCGAGATGAGCGCTGGCCACGCCCATTGCAGCGGCGGCTCCCCGATATCCACCCGAGCGTTCAGGAACCGTCCGTCATCAAGTGCCGCCGAGATCACCAACATGTAGGGGTCATCGTCCCAATCGTCTTCGTGGGAAGGTGAGCGTGACAATCCGGCTGTGGCCGGCTTTGCAAGCGCCATGGTTAAATGGCGGGCCGCCCGCGGCTCAAGAAGACGCCTTATCTCTCGGGTCAGGCGGGCTAGCGGCTCTGCGTCCGCACGCTCAGTCAGCGCAGCCAGGGCGACGTCGAGGCGCAGTTCGCGCGACTCAGCGGCCCGAAGGATCGTCGTACTCGTCTCGTCGGACGCCCGCTCAAGCTCACGCGCCACGTTGAGGACGCGGCTTGCTCCTTCCTTTGCGATAAAGGCGCGAATAGCGCTGCGGCGTTCTTCGAAGAACACCCACGTGCTGGCACATTGAACGACAAGCAAGATACCGAACAGAGTAAGGATCAGTTGGCCGCGCATTCTTCGTGGTCTGGCGAAGCCTATGCGCATGGCTGCTCCGTCACATCGACGGCCAGGCTGTACCCACCACCACGCACTGTCGCGATGATCCCGTGCCGGGACGATGGATCCTCAATCTTGCGCCGAAGGCGGCTGACTTGGTTGTCGATGGCGCGGTCAAATGGACCAGCGCTTCCGCCACCCGTCAGGTCGAGCAAACGGTCACGCGAGAGAACGACACGGGGGCGCTCAAGAAAGACGATCAGTAGCCGGAACTCGGCAGTAGTAAGGGAGGTTTCCTGTCCATCAAGATCGACAAGCGTGCGCCGATCGACGTCGAGGCGCCAGCGGCCAAACTTCATCCATTTGCCCCCCAGTGTGCCGCCTACGCGCTCTGTTCGTTCCGTCCGTCGGAGAATGGCCCTTATACGGGCGAGCACCTCTCGCGGGCTGAAGGGTTTCGCCAGATAGTCGTCAGCTCCCATTTCCAAGCCGACGACTCGGTCGGTCTCCTCTCCCAGAGCAGATAGCATCAGGATCGGAATGCCAAGGTCACTGCGCAATCGACGACATACAGAAAGCCCGTCCTCTCCGGGCATCATGATATCAAGTATGATGAGATCATACCCACCGCTTGAGAGAATGCGGTCCATCGCCGTCGCATTTTCGACCGCATCGGCACGCATCCCGTTGTGTTCGAGATAGCGCTTCAGCGCGTCACGAATTTCGCGATGATCATCGACAATCAGAATGTGGGGGGCTCTGCTCATGGACAACAGTCTAGGCGAAGGAGGCTGCCGGTACATGCTTTTTTTGTACCGGTGCGTCGCAGAACCGGCCGTTGCGACAAACCGTTACAAATGCCCTGCTGATCAACACATCCCTGCGACAGACGGCGTCTAGGTTCGATCTTGAAGATGAATGGAGGCTGAAGCGATCACCGCCAGTCTTCCCCCGCAATCTGCCACGGCAAGAGGAGTGATGCTCGATGACGAGAACTGCTAAGCACGAAACGATGGTTGCACTGGCAAGCCTTGTGCTTGCAATGCCGATTCATTCTGCCTTTGCGCAACAACAAGGCGGCTTCGACCCCGAGGCGATGGCTCGCGACATGCTCTCGCAGCCTTTCGTTGGCGTCACCACCGAGGGAAAGCCGCAAGAGGGATTGTTTGCAATCAGGTCGACCGGAGTCTCCACGGCCCCAGTCATCAACGCTGCAGAGGCTTTCCTTGCTTCCCTAACCCCGGAGCAGCGCCGCAAGACGCTCTTCCCCGTCGACCACAGCGAATGGCGCAACTGGGCCAATGTTCATCGCTTTGAAAGGCAGGGCGTGTCGCTCCGGGAAATGACATCGACACAGCGGGAATCGGCTTACAATCTGCTGAAGGCCTCGCTCAGCGCGCGGGGCTACGCGACGACCCGTGACATCATGAAGCTCAATCATCATCTCGCCGAACTGGTCTCGAACTTTGATGAATACGGCGAACACCTCTACTGGTTCACGCTGATGGGTCAACCGTCGCACAGCGAGCCTTGGGGGTGGCAGATCGATGGTCACCACCTGATCGTGAACTACTTCGTGCTTGGCGACCAGGTCGTCATGACGCCAACCTTCATGGGGTCGGAGCCGGTTGAGGCTTTGAGCGGGGATTATGCCGGCACCTCGATCCTTCAGCCGGAGCAGCAGGCTGCTCTTAACCTGATGCAGGTTCTGCCGGTGGAACAGCAACAGCAGGCTTTGCTCGGGGCAAAACAGGGCCGTTCGGAGAACGTCGCGGAAATGTTCAAGGACAATCTTGTCCTGGCTCCCGAAGGCCTTCCTGCAAAATTGATGGACGAAAGAAATCGGGACAGGTTGCTCGAGATCATCCGCCTGTTTGTCGGCAATGTCGACGACGGACATGCAGAGATCAAGATGGAAGAGGTGAACGCCCATTTCGATGCAACGTACTTTGCATGGAAGGGTGACATCGATGGTGATGCCGCCTTCTACTATCGGATCCAAAGCCCCGTCATCCTGATTGAGTTTGACCATCAGGGACCCATCGCCTTGGACGGACCTCGCTCCCTCCCCACTCGCCGGCATATTCACACCGTGGTGCGAACGCCGAACGGGAACGACTATGGCAAGGATCTATTGCGGCAGCATTATGCGGATCACGCCGACAATCCCGGTCATGGCCATCATCATCCTGTAGAGCGCTAGCCTTCGTTGGGGCAGGCACGGCGAGCTATCCTTAGCGCAAGCGCGCTCTCCTGATTCGACTAGAAGGGAATATGATGACGAGCTCCTCATCTACCTATACGCGCGCCCAGAAGGTTCTGCACTGGAGCATGGCCCTTCTTATCATCTTCAATCTGCTGTTGGCGGAGGGGATAGAGGCCTTATCTGACGCTGCGGAAACAGGCGCGGCACCCGCATTCAATGATGTTGTGATGGGCAATATGCATGTAGCAGCGGGATGTGCCGTCTTGCTGCTCGCGCTGGTACGGCTTTATCTAAGCCTGACCAGAGGAGTGCCAACGCCGCCACCGCATGAACCGAAAGCCGCCAGGATTGCCGCTAAAGTTGTCCATTCCGCCTTCTACTTGCTATTCATCATCATGCCGGCAACAGGATTGGCGACGTATTATGCTGAAATAGAAGGCGCAGACTATCTGCATGGGGAGCCGTTGCGTTTGGCAATGTGGAGCCTGATCTTTCTCCATCTAAGCGCGATTGCAGGGCACCGACTCGTGTGGCGAACCAATATCATCGGCCGCATGATAGGATCGCGATGATACAGCTCCAAGTCCGCACTCGACCGACCATAGCTCCGACGTTAACCGGTCGAAGATCTGCCCGCTGCGTCCAGGTAGGGTGGTTCTTTCAGCCAGATGGGATCGGGTACGGCGAACTCCGAATCATCCCATCACCCGATATAACTTGACTTACGATATATCGGGATTAATGGTGTTTCCATGAGACACCAATATCATCGCGGCTTCGGTCGCACATTTTCGCCGCCCGATGACCATTCGGGTCCCGATCACGCGCGCGGACCCCACCGCGGCCACAAGCCGGCGAGCCGCCTCTTTGACTATGGCGACCTGCGCCTGCTCATCCTGTCAATGATCGCCCAAAATCCGTGCCATGGATATGAACTCATCAAGGCGATCGAGGAGAAGTTCGGCGGAGCCTATGTTCCAAGCCCCGGCGTCATCTACCCCACCCTCTCCTGGCTGGACGACATGGGTTTCGCTCATGTCGCACCAGAGGAAAGCGGTCGCAAGACCTACGCAATCACACCGGAGGGAAAGGCCTTCCTCACCGCCAATCGCAAGGGCGTGGATCAACTGATCGCACGGGGCATCTCTGCGACGCAGAGCGGACGCAGGAACGCGTCCCCCCAGGTACTTGAAGCTATGGGCAAACTTAAGGCCGCACTGAGGATGCGTTTCAAGGACGGACCGCTCACTGACCAATCCGTCGCCCAAATTGTCGACGTGATCAACAAAGCAGCCGAAGACGTGGAGACATCCAAATGACGATCGGAAGCGCTGAAGCCAGAACCCTGATCCGCACCGAACATGCGTCCCGATACCTGCTCCAGCTTTGCAAGCATTTCGGACATAAGCGACCCGTCGAACTGGGTGCCCAGATCGGCCGCATCTCCTTTGACAGCGGCGAATGCCGGCTCGTGGCTGGCAGCGAAAGCCTCTGCATCACGCTCAACGCTTCAAATTCGGACGCTCTCCAGCAACTCAAGGACGTCGTTATCAGGCATCTCGTTGACTTTGCATTTCGTGAGGAATTGGCGGTTTCATGGACAGATCCCACCGAGGTGGCGCTCGGTGAGCATCGACTTAGCGAGGCGCTTGTCGCCGTGCTGGAGACTTATCATCGCCGCATGACTGCGGAACGGCAGGGGCCTCGTGAAGAGGCGCCTGGTGGTCGGGACGGTGGCCAGGACCTGCGCATGCGGGCCATTGGTCCCGATACCGGACGCTTTCTCAACACACTGGTGAGAGGTCTTGATCGGCCACATGTGTTGGAGCTGGGGACCTCTTTCGGCTATTCCGGCCTTTGGCTGGCAGATGCTGCTCGCGCAGCAGGTGGACATGTTACGACTATGGAATTCCACGGCTACAAGTCCGAGTTCGCCGAGAGGAAGGCCAGCGATGCGGGACTGGTCGACTATATCGAGTTCATGGTCGGCGATGCCGTAGAGATGATCGGCACCCTCCGCGAAAAGGTGGATTTTGTCTTCCTCGACGTTTGGAAAGACCTCTACCTTCCCTGCCTGGAGGCGCTATATCCGCAGCTCAATCCCGGCGCTATCGTTGTCGCCGACAATATGCTTCGTCCCGGCGGCGAGGATGTGCGCCGGTACCAAGAGGCGATACGCGCCAAGCCAGGTATGAGCAGCATATTGTTGCCGATCGGAACCGGCATCGAGGTGAGCCGCTTTGCGGCCTCGTGAGACATCAGGGGAATTGCTTGCGGTGCTACGGCTAGGCTCAGGACCTATCAATTTGGCTTGAGATGTGATTCACAGTTTGCAGAAGGAGGCCGTGATGACTGATTTGTTTCTATTGAGCGAGCGCCAGATGGCGCGGATTAAGGTAGCTGGATCCGCCAGCTGCTCCTCGTCGCTTCAAGCCAGGAGCATGATCGCCAATATATCCGTGGACGAAGCACCTCTGGTACGCGGCGCTGAGAACGCGGGCACATTGCACCATAATTCGACATCAACCCCTATCTCCTAAAAGCGTCTTTAAGAACCATACGATACAGGTCGTGAAAAGGCGCGACTTTCCATGCTCGGAGTGCGCATGAGATTTTTCCTTGGACTGCTGATCGGCCTCGGCTGCTTTATCGGACTGTTTGCATGGTCAGAGTTCTCCAACTGGAATAGCGAGATCGCCCGGGTGGAAGCGGATCTCGTGCGCACCTCCGAAGCGCTCGCACGGCATGCGGATGACGTCGTCGAGATGACCCGGCTACCCCTGGCGAGCCTTCTGACCGAGATCCGCGATGAGGAAGGGCATGCGGAGGCGTCTCGGAAGCTGGAGGCGGTCGTGCGACGACAGATGCTAGCTTCCCATACGCTGGATACCCTCACATTCGCGGACGCATCGGGAGAGATCGTCGCGAGTTCGGTGCAGCCTTCATCCAGGCATAACGTTGCAGAACAGGACTTCTTCCGGTTCCATCGGCTCAGTGGATTCGCGCTTCCGGTCCTTGGACGCCCCTATCAGGACGAAAGCTCCCGGCAATGGCTGATCCCGGTATCGCAACGAGTCGTGCAGTCGGATGGATCCTTTGGTGGCGTCGTTGTCGCAACGGTCAGGGTCTATCACTTTGTGGACTTCGTGCGCCACTTCGACCTTGGAAACTGCGGCTCCTTCCTACTGGTTCGCGGCGATGGCTTCGTCCTCGTTCGGGCGCCGTTGGAGCCCTCGCTGCTGGGGACAAACATCAGCTCGCACGAATTGTTCACGAAATACCTCAAGCAAGGCGACCAGGGCAACTACCGTTACCGCTCGCCGATCGACGACACGGCGCGATTTGGAGGCTACTTCCGAAGCACACGTACCGGGTTGGTGGTTCTCTCTGCCGCGTCCCAGGACGACGTGTTTCAGGCATGGGTCGAGGAAGCACGATCCCGTTGGCTCTACGGTGTGACTCTGCTGATGGCCACACTGTTGGCTGCAACGCGCTGGAACCATCAGGCCCGCATGCGCAAGGCGGGGGAGGTTCTCCTTGCATCGCGGGAGGCAGAGTTCCGTCTGCTGGCGGAGTCGTCGAGTGACCTCATCCAGCGCTTCAATGAGCACGGCATCCGTGAATATGTCTCGCCGTCGTCTCTTCGGATCTTGGGGATCTCGGCGGACAAGATGATCGGAACATCGGTGTTTGCCGGGCTACGCTCGGAGGATATGGCCAGCGCTTTTGACGCCGCAAACCGTCTGAAGGAGGGATCGCCGCAGGAATCGATCCTGACGCGGCACAGCAAGCCGACCGGTGAGGAGATCTGGCTGGATACGGCAATGAGCCGCCTGCCAACCACCAAGGAGGGAGAAACGCCTCGTGCGGTCGCTGTGTCCCGCGATGTGACGTTGCACAAGAGACGTCAGGACGAACTGGATTTGCTTGCCCATAGTGACGGCCTTACCGGTCTTGCCAATCGACGGTATTTCGATCGGCAACTGGAGGCCCTCCTGCGGCAGCAGAACGGGGAGTGGGAGCCATTGTCTCTGATCATGATCGACGCGGACCGCTTCAAGCAGTTCAACGACACCTATGGACACGCCGCCGGCGACAGGTGCCTGAGGGAAATCGGCGACATTCTGCGGCAGGTCGTGCGGCAGAACGATGTCGCCGCTCGATACGGTGGGGAGGAGCTAGCGGTTCTTCTGCCGCGAACGGAGGGTACGGCCGCCGAAGCCATTGCCGTGCGTATTCAGGACATGCTTGCCCGGCGCCAGCGTCCGCATACCGGGAACCACCCGTGGGAGCGCGTGACCGTAAGCATCGGTATATCGACTGCGGATGCTCCCGGCGTCGCCCCCGAAGGCCTCATCCAGATGGCGGACAGGGCGCTCTACGAAGCCAAGCGTCTCGGCCGCAACAAGATTTTCAGTAACAAGGATCTTCCGTCCAACGTTAGAACCTTCCCGCATCAAGGCGATTGATGACGCCAGCCGCTCCGCCGAGACTCGAGCGAGTGGTCGTCGAGTCTAATCTTGCCAAGTGCAGATCTTGCGGCCCGCCTACTCGTTTAACTCCCGCTGGACCAGCCTTGCCAGCTTGGCCAACGAATCCTGCCAGCCGAGGTAGCCGGCTTCGCGCGGGATTAGGTCGGGGATACCCGCCTGCTCGATGTCAACCTCCCCACCGAAACCTTCTTAAAGGTGACGGTAACCAGGATCTCGCCGGGCAAGTTCGGATCATCGAAGCTGTCCGTGTAGACGAGTCGCTCGCCTTGGACGAACTCCGGTAGGTTCCGCCAAAGGAATGGCTGTTCCCCGTCGTGAAGTTGCGACAGGACATCCGGTGTTTGCCGCCGGCTCGAGCATCGAGCTCTTGTACGGTGCAGAGGAACCCGCAAGGCGGCAATCAACTGGCAAGCGCATCGGGTTCGACGAAGGCGCGGAAGACTTTTCGAGACTTGTGGCGCAAATCCGATGAAGGTTCACGCTGCTCGGCATTTATGGCTTCCTTTCCTGGCTTGTTGTTCCGTTGGGCCCGAGGACGTCTCGCTCGACATGATTCGGACAGGCGAGCACAGCCTTTTCTGAACCGCCGTGCAGGTCAATGCCCCGCAGCGATGCGCAGATTTGAAGTGCGGTCCAAATCTGCCGCCGCATCGGGCTGGCTGCTATCCAATGCAGATCAGATGATGTCGAGATGGTTGGTGACGGAGATTTCTCCTCTTCCAGTTCCGAATATAGGATGCTGCAAGGGTTGCCAATCAGTTGACAGCCTCTCCTCATAGCATGTTCCGATGCCGGAATGCGTGGGCGGCCCCGGCAATGGCCGCAAACAATCGGCGCCTGCTCGGATAGTACAGTGATCGGCCTTTTTGCTCGCCAAGATGTCGCCTCGGCAATTCGTAATCGACTCTATGAGCGAGCTTACCCTAAGGAGATTCAGGAAAGTCTGCCTTGAGCGCATTCGCAATCAATCCGCGAAACCACTTGTGTGCCGGTGACATATGCGTGCGAAGCGTCCAGACGAGATCAACCTCGAAGGGCACAAACACCGGACAATCAGTGACATGCAGTGGCGGTGAAACCGTCTGTGCGAAACGTCTTGGCACTGTGGCGACAAGATCTGTTCCTTCAATCAAAGCCTCGATTCCGACAGGGTCCGGCACGGTCATGGCGGGTATGATTTCCACACCGAGCGAGTCGAGCACCTTGAGATAGCTGGACACCCAGCCCTTGCCGTAAACGATTCCAATATGTCGCGCCCTCGCATATTCGGAGAGAGTGAGGTCCTGGGTTGCCAGGCGGTTGCCTCGGGCCATGACGCAGACATAGCGCTCAGAAACGAGGTTGCGCCGGTAGTATCCCTCAGCATCTGGCCGCATCGGACCCAGCAGCAGATCCGCCTCGCCGTTGCGCAGCTGTCGTGGCCCCTCAGTTCCAGAAGAAATGACGACGAGCTCTACGAGAGGCGCATCGCGCTGGATCTGCCGCGCGATCGGCGGCAGAAGCCAGCGCCTCTCGTAGTGATTGCAACTAAGGGTAAAGCGGCACCGCAACTTAGCGGGCTCAATGTCGGCCGGAACGATCAGTGTCTCGTAGCTTTCCAAGACGGCTTCAGCGCCGATAACGGCTGCGTTACATCGTTCCGTCGGAACAATCCCCCCACCCTGCCGCAGAAACAGGAGGTCATCCAGGACGTCGCGCAACTTGTCGATCGTGTAGCTGACGACAGACTGGCTGATGCCAAGCTCATCGGCGGCCTTGGAGAAGGAACCGAGGGCGTGGACGGTTTTGAGGATCCGCAGCGCCATGAAGTCGAGCTTGTAGGGGTCGTGGGCGATTATTGGCACCGTTATCAGATCTAGAATTCAGATATCGTGAATCTACCGCATCGGATTGTACAATAACAGTGGTGATGCAAACATCTCTCAGAATGCGTTGGCATCGGGAGGAGCGGACCGTGGCGGACATCACTATCGTACTGATCCCGGGACTCGTCTCGGATGCTCGCGTCTGGAAGGGCCTTGCCGACGTTCTAGCCGAAAGACATGCAATATACGACGGGAACGTGCAGCGGGACGACCGGATCAAAGATATGGCCGGCCGTCTTCTCCAGGAGGTGGGGAGTGACATCGTTGCGATCGGCCACTCGATGGGCGGCCGGGTCGCGATGGAGATGGCCCACCAGGCGCCGGGTCGTGTGCGGGCACTCGTGTTGTCAAACACAGGTCATGATGCGAAAAAGCCCGGCGAGGAAGTGAAACGCCAGCTCAAGGTTGATCTGGCCCATCAGGACATGGCGAAGCTTGCTGCCGAATGGGTGCCGCCTATGCTGGGTCCTAGTCGGATCGACGATCAAGCGATTATCGCCGATCTGACAGACATGGTCGTATCAATTGGCCCTGAGGTGCATGAACGGCAGATCAAAGCCCTTCTGGCACGCCCTAACGCGGCAGCCTACCTGCCCCTCATCACCTGCCCTGTTCTGTTGCTGACAGGCGCGCAGGACAGTTGGTCGCCCGAGCCACAGCATCGCGAAATTGCTGATCTGGCTCCTGACGCCGAGTTGCATGTCATCGACCGTGCGGGGCATTTCCTGCCGATGGAGCAAACCACGAAAACAGTCGAGACCATCACCCGGTGGATGGAGAGACGCTGGGAGGATATCCATGTCGAATAATACCCCAATCGCGCAAACCCCGCTATTCGACCGCAAAGCTTCGATCCGCGGCTACAAGCTGAACAAGATGGCAATGTCCTTGGGGGAAGCGCCCAACAGGATAGCGTTCCTGGCTGATGAGGAAGCTTTCCTCGACAGCTATGGTCTCGACGACGAAACCAAGACGGCCGTCATGTCACGTAACTGGCACGAGATGGTACGCCTGGGCGGAAATCTGTTCTTCATCCTGAAGATCTCGGCGGTCGACCCAACACCAATCATCGCCATTGGTGCAGCGCAGGCGGGAATGAGTGTGGAAGACTTCATGGTTCAAAGACTGGGGAAGAAAAATGGCTGAAATCATTGGCGGCATTGGCACCAGCCACGTGCCCTCGATCGGCGTCGCTCTGGACAAGGGCCTGGACCAGACGCCGGTCTGGAAACCCTTCTTCGACGGCTACGACTATACAAAGGAATGGATAGCGGAGCACAAGCCCGACGTTGCAGTCGTCGTATTCAACGACCACGGTAATGCGATGTTCCTGGACCGGGTGCCGACCTTCACTGTCGGGGTCGCGGACCGCTACAAGCCTGCGGACGAAGGATGGGGTCCGCGCGATATTCCCGATTTCATCGGCGCCGAAGACATGTCTTGGCATTTCGCCGATAAGCTCGTCGAGAACCATTTCGACCCCATGATTGCCCGCGAGATCACCGTTGATCACGGGCTTCAGGTCCCCATGGAGCTATGCTTTGGGCGCCCGAAGGACTGTTGGCCGGTGACGATCTTGCCGATATGGGTGAACACCGTGCAGTATCCAATCCCGACACCCCAGCGTTGCTGGGACATGGGCAAGATCCTGCGTGACGCCATCGAGAGCTTTCCGGGCGATGAACGTGTCGTGATTCTCGGGACCGGGGGCTTGTCCCACCAGTTGCAGGGTGCACGGGCGGGCTTCCTCAACGAAGCAGCCGATCGCGATTGGCTCTCGACCATTGCACGTGACCCGGACAAATGGCGCTCGATGCGCCGCGAGGACTACGTCGAGAAATTCGGGTCCGAGGGTGCCGAACTGATCATGTGGCTTGTCATGCGCGGTGCGATGAACAGCGATGTCACGGTAAAGCACACGCACTACCACCTTCCAGCCTCAATGACCGGCGCGGGCTGCATCGTTCTGGAGAACACCTGATGGCATATTTCCTCATGCGCAGTATGCACAACAGCGGCATGGAGGCCCTTCGTGAAAAGCACCGGCCGCAGCATCGCGAATGGGTCTCGTCCGGCGGCGACGGCTTGGTCAGCGTCTTGATCGGTTCGGCACTGACGGACAGTGCTGGCGCAGCGCAAGGTAATTTCGGGATCATCGAAGCGCACAGCGAGACTGACGCACGAAGGTTCGCGGAAGGAGACCCCTACGCGAAGGCCGCGGTGGTGCGGGAAATAGAACTCACACCCCTTCCCGACACCTTCCAGGCCCAGCGCATCACCGAGCCAATGAGCCCGCCCCTTAGAAGGACGTAAAGCCTCTGCCAATCCCCGTCCCGGACTTAGCCGCACGAGCGAACAGCACGCCCTATGCGCAACACCAAAAGCGCGAGGTTATGATCGCTCGCATCTGGCAAGGCGGCGTCCTAGATAAGGTCTGCTCAAGGCCGGCAGCGCTCAAGGTCTTTTCGGCCTCACGGCCAAAACCAATCCAAGATGCGGTTCCGTGCTTGTGGACGCACTGGTTGCTGCGCTGTTTGCAGATGTCGAGGCGGATTGCTTGGCGCTGAGCGTTTTTCGAACCACGCGAGATGCTCGGCATGTTCGGCATGTCCGAAACGTGCAAGAAGAAGCACATGAGACCCAAACAGCGCCACATCGATAGCTTTCTCGCCACGGTCCACCAGGGCTCCATTCTTGGTGCTTCCAACGCACTCGGCCTTTCTCAACCCGCCGTGTCCCGCACTCTGGCCGAGCTTGAAGAGATGCTGGGGGTAAGGCTGATAGAACGTCAGCGCCGGGGCGTTTCACTGACCCCGGAGGGAGAGGTCTTCCTGCGCTATGCCAACGCCTGTGTAGCTGCTCTGGATAAGGGTGTTCGAGCGGTCAGCATGAGCGGCTCTGAACGACGACGGGTCATCAATGTCGGTGTGCTACCAAACGTTGCTGCCCTTCTGCTGCCGGGGGCCGTCAACGAGCTGAAGCAGGCACAGCCGGACATTCTCGTTCGAATCATCACCGGCACCAACCGCTTGCTCTCAGATGAGTTACGGCGCGGCGATCTGGATTTTATGGTCGGCCGGTTGGCGGCCCCTGAAGATCTTTCCAGCCTGGACTTCGACCCATTTTATGATGAGGACTTGGTTCTCGTGGTGCGCCGCGGACACCCGCTCCTAATGCATGGCGGAAAGAACCTTTCGCAGTTCCCGCTGATGATGCCACTGAAGGGCACCATCATCCGCCAGGATGCAGAACGTCTATTGCTGACCCTGGGCCTGAGTGATCCGGAGAACGCCATCGAAACTCTATCAGTTGAATTCGGGCGCACCTACGTGTCGATCAGTGACGTGATGTGGATGACACCCCGCGGCACGGTTGCCCATGACCTGGAATCCGGCGAGGTGATCGCGCTCCCCCTCCCCACCATCGCAACCTACGGAACCGTCGGCATTACCTCTCAAAAGGGAGCGAGGCTATCTCAGCACGCGCAGTTTCTCGTCACGAAAATCAAGGAACAGGCGGGGAGGTATCAGAAAAAGTAAATTAACGGACGAAAATAGAATTTAAAATACGTTTTCGCGTCTGATACCAATTCCATGACGTCTCGAGGAGGAGACGACTATTCTCAGGGAGGAAGTCATGTTTTTCAGGAATTCAATCTACGCTATCGCGTTGTCGCTTCCGGTGATTGCAGGTAACGCTGCCGCGCAGACCGTCTCCATCGGGACAAACCCGCAGGGCTCGCTCGCTTATGCGGTGGGAGCCGCGATCTCCAAGGTTGCCATCGAAAAAGGCGACGTTCAGATGCGCGTGGTGCCACAGGGCGGCCCGAACGTAGTCGTGCCACTCGTGAATGCAGGCGAGCTCGAATTCTCCATCGCCGACAGCAACACATCAAACAGCGCGATTGAGGGAACAGGTGAATTCCGCCGGGCAAATCCCGACCTTCGGGTGGCTGCGGTGCTGCTGGACCTCTACAGCGGCTTCATGGTGCGAGCTGACAGCGACATCAAAACGCTTGAGGACCTCAAGGGCAAACGAGTCGCCTCCGACTTCATCAAACAAGCAACCGTCCACGAGAACGCTGGGGCGGTACTCGCCACCGTAGGGCTGAGCTTCGAGGATGTCGTACGCGTTCCCGTGACTGATGGCGTGAGCGGTGTCGAGGATTTTGAAACAGGCAACGTTGATTCCACATTCTTCTCCCTCAACTCCGGCCGCACGCTTCAGGCAGATGCTGCTCTGGGCGGAACCCGCGTGCTACCGATTGCAGATACAGAACAAGCTGCAAAGCAGCTTGCTGAATCGCGCGCCGGTGCCTGGGTCACCGTTCTCCAGCCTGACCCGAGCTTTCCTGGGATCGCCGAGGCGACCCCGGTCTATACTGCGGCCTTCGTTCTCCTGACATCAAAGAACGTCTCTGACGAGACCGTCCACGACGTGGTGAAGGCGATCTACGAGAACAAGCCTGCTCTCGAAGCATCTGCTGGCGCTTTTTCCAGCTTTGATCCGGCACAGATGAAGCGCGACATCGGCCTTCCGTTCCATCCCGGCGCGCTCAAATTCTACGCAGAAACCGGGAACTGACACCTTTCGGTTCGCATGCTGAACACTTCATCAGGCTCGCCGGCCGCCGCGCGAGCCGCCACCTCTCATTGCCAGGGCAGTCGCATGTCTCAGACACCTCAGCATTCAAGCCATCATCAGGGCGATGCGTCGACACCGGATACGCAGCAAATCGCCTTGGAGAACCCTCGCATCGTCCTTGCGGGGAAGATAATGGGCGGGACGCTCGTCACTCTCGCGCTTGCCTCGGCGCTAGACGTCTACCGGTCGTTCGGCCTTCTTTTCATCAACGAGCAGCTGCTGGCTTTGCTCCTGGGCCTAGCGCTGGCGACGGTCTTCCTGCTAAAGCCGCTTCACCGCGGCCACCCCCGCACGCGCTTACCCTGGTATGACCTGCTCGCGGCAGTGATTTCCTTCGCTGCATGCACCTATGTCGCCTTCGACTACCTCAATATAATGGACGCGTTTTTTGACGCAGGTCCAGGCATCGTTCTGACGGGTCTGATCATCGTTGTCGCCGTTGCGGAAGCGATCCGTCGAACAGCCGGAACAATGCTGTTTGCCTTCGTGCTGTTCTTCATCCTCTTCGGCTTGTTCGGGCATTTCATCCCTGGCCACTTTCAGGGCCGTGATGTCGCAGTGGACAGGCTCGTGATCTATCTCGGCATAGATTCCAACGGCATCATCGGGCTCCCCATCGCGGTCGTGGTATCCGTCGTGATAGCGTTCATCTTCTTCGGCAATCTTTTAAACGCGAGCGGCGGCGCAAACTTCTTCACCGAAATCTCCACCTCACTCATGGGGGGGTATCGCGGCGGTTCCGCCAAGATCGCGATTCTCGCCTCATCACTTTTCGGATCAATATCCGGATCGGCTGTGGCTAACGTGGTTTCCACCGGCGTGCTGACCATTCCGATGATGCGCAAAGGCGGCTACTCCGGCGAGAAGGCAGCCTCGATAGAAGCCGTTGCTTCCACCGGCGGCCAACTCATGCCGCCGATGATGGGCGCAGCAGCCTTCCTGATCGCCGAATTTCTGCGCATTCCCTACACAGATATCATCCTCGCTGCGTTGATACCGGCATTTCTCTACTACGCGTCACTTTTCATCCAGGCTGATCTTTACGCGGCACGTGACGAGATCAAGCCGGTTGACGAGGCGCGCCCTCGCGCCCGGGTGGTTCTGGCCGCCGGCTGGCCTTATATCCTGCCGTTCGGCTCTATATTGATCGGCCTCTTTGTCTTCAACCTACAGCCCCAGACTGCGGCGATGTGTGCGGTGGCAACAGTCCTGCCCCTCGGCCTGTTGTTCGGCTATCGTGGCCAGCGCATGCCCTGGCAGGCCTTCTTTCGCGTGCTTGGCGAAACTGGCATCGCAGTCATAAATCTCATCGTCGTTTCGGCCATGGCCGGCATCGTCATCGGGGTGCTAAACATCACTGGGCTTGGGTTTGCCCTGACTCAAGCCATTATCCAGCTGTCAGAAGGGAACCTGGCCCTAATTCTCCTGATGGCTGCGGCGATCTCGATCATCCTCGGGATGGGAATGCCCACCGTCGGCGTTTATCTCCTTCTGGCCACACTGGTGGTGCCATCGATGGTCGAAGCGGGTGTCACGCCGCTTGCCGCACACATGTTCGCTTTTTACTTTGGCATCCTGTCGATGATCACGCCGCCGGTAGCGGCCGCCACCTTTGCGGCGGCGACCATCTCCGGTACTGATTTCCTGAAAACCGGATTCACGGCCATGGCCTTTGGATGGCCCGCCTATGTCGTCCCCTTCATCTTCGTGATGTCGCCGGAAATGCTATGGCAGGGTACGGGCTTCGAAATCCTCCGGATCCTCCTGTTGTCCCTGGCCGGCGTCTGGCTGATCTCAGTCGCCTGGATCGCGTATTTTGCATATCGGCTGACCACGGCCTGGCGGGTGCTGTTCCTGATCTCCGGCGTTGCATGTCTGGTACCCGGCGGCGCTATCCCGATGGGCGAGTTGTTAGATCTAACCGGTCTTCTTTTAGGGGTCTTCCTCGTCGTTTCCCGCATAACCCTAAGCAGGAAAATCGCTGCACATGTCTGATAAACGTCCGAGTTTCATTCTCTTCGTCACGGATCAACAACGCGCAGATTACCTCGGCTGCGCGGGCCATCCATTTCTAAAGACACCAAACATCGATGCCATGGCGGCATCGGGCATCACCTGGGAGAATTTTTACGTCTGCAGCCCTGTTTGCATGCCCAACAGGGCAAGCCTGATGACCGCCAGAATGCCGTCTAGCCACGGCGTGCGTTGCAACGGGATCCCGCTGGACCGTAGAAATGTGACGTTCGTTGAATTGCTGCGCGACGCCGGCTACCGGACTGCTCTCGTGGGAAAGAGCCATCTGCAGAACTTTTCGGGAAAGGCCCCAACTCTGAAGAAGCCCGGCACGCGAGAGGGCTATCATCGAGCAAATGGACCCTTGTCCGAAGCCATTCGGCATGAGCATGCGACCTATGGACAAGAGGCACCAGGCCATGATCATTCGGTGGAAACACCATTCTATGGCTTTGATCACGTCGAACTCATCACCGGTCACGGAGACAATTGCGGCGGCGATTACCGCCAGTGGCTACTGAGGAGAGAACCCAAGGCAGAAAGCCTGATGGGACCGGAAAATCAGATGCCCCATGACTATACCTGCCCCCAGGCCGTGCGAACGGCTCTTCCGGAAGAGCTCTATTCGACCAATTGGATCGCCGACCGCGCCGCCACTTGGCTTGCTGCCCAGGAAGACAGCGATCAGCCCTACTTCCTGATGGTGTCCTTCCCCGATCCTCACCATCCGTTCAACCCTCCGGGGCGATATTGGGACATGTACGACCCGGCCGATATGCCTGTTCCGGACGCCTTCCTGCGCAATGACTGGACGCCGCCGCCGCATGTGGCGGGTGTGATCGGGCAGCGTGAGGCGGGTCAGGCTGCTATCGGCGGCATGGGTACCATTGGTATTTCTTCCCGCGAGGCACAGGAAGCTCAAGCTCTGACCTGCGGCATGATCACGATGATCGACGACGCTATCGGTCGGATCCGAAGCGCTCCCGGCGCTGCAAAGGCTATCCAGATCTTTACGTCCGATCACGGAGATAACCTGGGTGATCACCGGCTGCTTTTCAAAGGCGCTGAGCAATATGAACAGGTAACGAAGGTGCCTTTCATCTGGTGCGAGCCGGACCAGGAACGAGCCGTCAGGCGCAGCCGCTTCGGCCAGACTATGGACATCGGTACAACCATCCTGGACCGGGGGCGGATTGAAGCGGCAATCGGAATGCAGGGCATCTCGCTTCTCGAACATGCGCGCGACAGCGCCCTCATCCAATACGATCACCAGAAAGACAATCCGGGGATCGGAACTGGCCCGCGTGTCCACACTCTCCGAACTGGGTTATTCCGCCTGTCGATCTTCGATTCGATCGACTGGGGAGAATTCTACGACCTGGCGCAGGATCCGGGGGAACTGGTAAATCTGTGGGATGACCCAGCTTATGCCGATGCCCGCGCCAGCGTTATGGAATTGCTGGCCCGCGCGGAGATCGCCTCAGTGGACCGCTCACCGTTCCCCACAGCTCAGGCCTGAGGCCTGCGCTGTCAGCAATGCCCCCCGGTTGGATGCCTTGTTGGGCCGACCGACTATGCATGGAGGATTAGCATCATGAAGATCAAAAAAAGGTGCAGTAGGCCTACACCCGAGACAGGCATAAACCGGAGGACCTTCTTCGCCGCATCGGCGTCGGTTGCCGGCGCACTCGCGACGGGTCTTCCCAGGCCTGCACTCGCGCAGAGTAAGCAGAACACCTTCGTCCTCGTCCATGGCGCCTGGCACGGCGGATGGTGCTGGCGCGACGTACGAAGCCGTCTTGAGGGCGAGGGCCACCGCGTCTACACCCCTACCATGACCGGGCTTGCCGAGCATTCCCACATGTTGACCGCGGATGTCGATATGAACACCCATATTGTCGACGTCGTTAATCTCTTTCGCTGGTATGACTTAGAGAAGGTGACCTTAGTCGCCCATTCCTATGCCGGCTGGGTCTGCTCCGGCGCTCTTGAGGCGGTCGAGCGTAACGTCTCCTCGCTGGTCATGGTCGACGCCTTCCTGCCCGAGGACGGCACCAGCGCCTATGACACCAACAGCCCCGATCAGAAGGTCGAGCTCGACAAACTGCGCGCCAGCGGTGTCATCACCCGTCCCTCACCCCCAGCCCGAGCATTCGGCGTCAAAACTGATAAAAACAGGGCTTGGGTCGATTCGAAAACTACGCCACAGCCGGTGGCCGCAGCTTACACCAAGGCAACGCTCAGCGGCGCCCGCGAACGCGTCAAAAAGAAGCTGTTCGTTCGTGCGGAGGGTTTTGCTCAACCTGCCTTTGCCGCCAACTACGAGGCCACCAAAGCAGATCCCACCTGGAACACCTACGGCGTTTCCGCAGAGGACGCAGGACACGACATTATGGTCGATGCACCGGATCTGCTGAGCAAGCTCATACTGGACGCCGCCAACTGACAGTCCAAACAGCCACCCAGTGCCGCTGGACAAGGCAAGGGCCAAAAACGGCCCTGCTTACGGCTTGCCAGGCCAGTGCGAAAAGCTATCACGGATGACTCAACCGTTGCCCGGCCCACCGGCATCGAAATGCAGAAGTGGCAAACTTTCTGCAGGTGCCTTGCTTTTAGCCCCATCCCGTTGACCGTCTTGCAAACCGTCTTGGGCGCGGACGCCCCCAGACGCTATCAAAGTCTGAACTCATTCCTCTTCATGGTAATAGTTCCAGCACCTTGGCCACCTTATCAACGACGTAATCAGGACAGCTATGCCTATTCGTTTTGCAATCAAGTCAACCCTGGCTCACGCGATTCAGGTGCGTACGAAGCTTCTTCGCAAGAAAGCCTTCGCACGTGGCAGCGAAATTGGCTTGATCTTTTGCGCTGCTCTCATTGGAGTGGCCGCCGGTGTCGTGGTCAGCGCCATGAGCTGGCTTTCCAAGGCGCTGCACAGTCTGATCTTTGGCATTCCCCACAATAGCTGGCTGAGCTCTTCGATCATCGAGGAGAAGCTGCTATTGCTCTGCTCGCCTGTCCTTGGCGGGTGTCTCATGGGCTGCCTCTATCTTGCCCTACGCAATCGTCGAAGTCGCCCTATCGTCGATCCAATCGAGGCAAATGCCCTTTATGGTGGTCGTATCTCTTTGACAGACAGCATTATCGTTGCTGTACAGAACCTCGTTTCCAACGGCTTCGGCGCGTCCGTCGGCCTTGAAGCCGGTTATACGCAACTGTCGTCCGGGCTTGCATCGAAGCTTGGCGCGAAATTGAACTTGCGGAGGGAGGACCTCCGCCTGCTAGTGGGTTGTGGCGCGGCAGGGGCCATCGCTGCAGCCTTCAATGCACCGCTGACGGGGGCCTTCTACGCCTTCGAACTCATCATAGGCACCTACAGCAGCATAGCTCTCGCTCCTGTCGTCGTTGCCGCGATTCTTGCGACTTTGGTGGCGCGTACGTTATCTGGCGACGCGTTCCTGATCGAGATTGGCGACATCGGTCTGATCGCACCTTGGCATTTTCTGCCTGCGATCCTACTGGGGGCATTCTGCGCAATGTCCGGTATCGTCATCATGAAAGGCGTAGCTTTCACGGAGAAGTTTGCGCGCGAAAGTTCTATCTACCCGGCCTTGCGCCCGGCACTAGGCGGAATTGTTGTGGGGTTACTCGCCCTCGTCACTCCGCAGGTTCTTTCTGCTGGTCACGGCGCGCTCCATCTGAACTTGGAGGTCCAAAGCAGTATCGGCATCCTCGCGATCATCCTTGTGCTCAAAGCGGTCGCGTCAGCAGTCTCTATTGGCTCCGGTTTTCGGGGAGGTCTGTTCTTCGCTTCACTTTTCATGGGTGCACTGATAGGGAAGATCTTTGCTTTCCCCGTGGACTTCCTGCTGGACGACGCCTTGGCACCCACCGTTCTCGCCGTCGTTGGCATGAGCGCGCTGGCTGTCGCTTTGATTGGCGGGCCGTTGACAATGACCTTCCTAGCCCTTGAAATCACTGGCGACTTTCCGATCACGGCCTTGGTCCTGGCCGCCGCCATCACATCCTCGGTCGTCGTGCGCACGACATTCGGATACTCCTTTGCCACATGGCGGTTCCACTTGCGCGGAGAGAGTATCCGCAGCGCTCACGATATAGGCTGGATCCGAAATCTGACGGTGGACAAACTGATGCGATCAGACGTGAAGAAAGCCAACGTGAACCTATCGCTGGAGGAGTTTCGACACCAGTTTCCCCTTGGTTCAACACAGCGCGCCATTCTGGTCGACGATGATGACAGATATCTCGGAATTATTTTTGTGCCGGAAGTCTATGCCGAAGAGAGCGACAATACGCAAGATGGGGGGATCGGTAGATTTATTCGTCTTCGCAACGACACTCTTCAGCCTCAGATGAACGCCCGCCAAGCCGCTGCTATCTTCGACAAGACCAGGAGTGAAGCTTTAGCCGTGGTCAACAATTTGATCGAACGCCGTGTGGTGGGCCAGCTGAGCGAGGCTCACACTCTACGTCGCTACAGCGAGGAACTGGACCGCCGTCGCCGCGAGGCCGTCGGAGAGACCCTGTAGAAACCGAGGCTATGCTTGTATGCCTCCCAATGCGGCGCTTACGCAAGAGGTCCAGAGCAAGCGTCGCTCTGTTCTGGGCCACGCGAAGAGCTAACTCGGTTCAGTTCAGGAGGGGCGGGAATGGAAGAGGGCACCGTGAAGGTTCGGCAGCGCCGAATCTGGGATGCTTCAAGAAAAAGCCGGCTTTCGCCGACTTTCCCATTTCAGTCCCGCTCTCGGCTTGCGACCCGAAGCGGGAACGGTGATCTAGCGGAGCTGCTTAGTTGGTCGGACGCAGAGCGCCCTCGTAGTAGTCGCCGCGGTCCTGCGAGTTGTCGATATCGGTGTTGGACATCTCGCCCATGCGGGCGTCCGGGTAGATACTGCCGGTGGCCGAGCGCTCAACGTTGCTGTTGTCAAGGTTCCGCTGCGAGCCAACGTCAGACTGATACTGCGTCGACTGCGCCATAGCGGAACCTGCAAAGATGGCCGAAGCGATCACGGTGGCAGCAATGGCGGATGCGAGAGACTTGTGCATATTTCTGTCCTTGAAAATTGATGCCATGCATTGAAGTTTGCGACCTGACTTGCATGGATTGATGTCTTGAATGAACTGCCGTGGTTAATTAGGGCGGTTTGGGCCTTCGTAGTAGTCGCCGTGGTCAACAGTCTGCACCGGGGCCTGCGTGAGTGGCTGCTGATGCTCGCCGATGCTGTTGGTCTGCGTGCGGTCGATGCCGTTGGCAACAGCGTTGTGGGAGACGCCTTCATAATAATCACCGGATGCGAGCGCTGCACCGCCAAAAGAGGCGGTAGCGATCAAGGCGGCGGCGATGGTGGATGCTAGAGACTTTGTCATATGTAAGCCTTGGGAAAGTATGCATGATTGCGGTACAAACCGGAGCTATAGCGAAACTAGGAAGGCAGCCACTTAAATTTTGGTAAGGTGCATGAACTGCCGGTAATGTTTCTTGACGTACAGTGAACATCCGATCGCTCCAGCGATCTCTCCTTTCGTCCGAACCGTTGACAGGCGACATACCCTCTGGCGACGGGAGCCGCACCCTCGCGAAGAAGACGTGGAACTGGAGACGTTGTGCATCAGCTGCAATGCCGGCACCGACATACATCATGCGCTTCGGCACTCCATCCATACGATCGGCAGTCGGCCGTCTGACGAGACGCTGTTCACCGCATTCAAGAATTAGGGAAGGAACAAATGAACTGACCTTGCCTCCGCGTTGATCATCAGAAACCTGCTCTCGTTACTCTCTTTCATTGAATGAGGTGCAAGCGGCAGCATCTCGGGCGCCAGCCTTAGATATCGAAACCGCGACCCCTCCTCCTGCGGTCGTCGCAAATTGCCGTAGATAGTCGACCCGCAGCCACCGCAACCATGGCTGGTCTTTGCACCTTCCCACCCATTTCTCTTCACTGCAGTCAACGTTAACTCAAGAGTCAGTCCTTGCGGAAGATCAGGCTGGCACCCCAGCCGGTGACCACGGCCATCAGCACGCAGAACATCCCGTAGAGGATCGGCTGAT